>NZ_CP109487.1:5827500-7027500 GCF_036227605.1 Streptomyces sp. NBC_01439
TGAGACCTGATGCCGAGCCGATTGTGGTGAAGTGGATGATCCTATGCTGTCGAGAAAAGCCTCTAGCGAGTTTCATGGCGGCCCGTACCCTAAACCGACTCAGGTGGTCAGGTAGAGAATACCGAGGCGTTCGGGTGAACTATGGTTAAGGAACTCGGCAAAATGCCCCCGTAACTTCGGGAGAAGGGGGCCATCACTGGTGATAGCACTTGCTGCTTGAGCTGGGGGTGGCCGCAGAGACCAGCGAGAAGCGACTGTTTACTAAAAACACAGGTCCGTGCGAAGCCGTAAGGCGATGTATACGGACTGACGCCTGCCCGGTGCTGGAACGTTAAGGGGACCGGTTAGTGACCTTTCGGGGTTGCGAAGCTGAGAACTTAAGCGCCAGTAAACGGCGGTGGTAACTATAACCATCCTAAGGTAGCGAAATTCCTTGTCGGGTAAGTTCCGACCTGCACGAATGGCGTAACGACTTCTCGACTGTCTCAACCATAGGCCCGGTGAAATTGCACTACGAGTAAAGATGCTCGTTTCGCGCAGCAGGACGGAAAGACCCCGGGACCTTTACTACAGTTTGATATTGGTGTTCGGTTCGGCTTGTGTAGGATAGGTGGGAGACTTTGAAGCAGCCACGCCAGTGGTTGTGGAGTCGCCGTTGAAATACCACTCTGGTCGTGCTGGATGTCTAACCTCGGTCCGTGATCCGGATCAGGGACAGTGTCTGATGGGTAGTTTAACTGGGGCGGTTGCCTCCCAAAGGGTAACGGAGGCGCCCAAAGGTTCCCTCAGCCTGGTTGGCAATCAGGTGTTGAGTGTAAGTGCACAAGGGAGCTTGACTGTGAGACCGACGGGTCGAGCAGGGACGAAAGTCGGGACTAGTGATCCGGCGGTGGCTTGTGGAAGCGCCGTCGCTCAACGGATAAAAGGTACCCCGGGGATAACAGGCTGATCTTCCCCAAGAGTCCATATCGACGGGATGGTTTGGCACCTCGATGTCGGCTCGTCGCATCCTGGGGCTGGAGTCGGTCCCAAGGGTTGGGCTGTTCGCCCATTAAAGCGGTACGCGAGCTGGGTTTAGAACGTCGTGAGACAGTTCGGTCCCTATCCGCTGTGCGCGTAGGAATATTGAGAAGGGCTGTCCCTAGTACGAGAGGACCGGGACGGACGAACCTCTGGTGTGCCAGTTGTCCTGCCAAGGGCATGGCTGGTTGGCTACGTTCGGGAGGGATAACCGCTGAAAGCATCTAAGCGGGAAGCCTGCTTCAAGATGAGTATTCCCACCTCCTTGAGAGGGTAAGGCTCCCAGTAGACGACTGGGTTGATAGGCCAGATGTGGAAGCCCGGTAACGGGTGAAGCTGACTGGTACTAATAGGCCGAGGGCTTGTCCTCAGTTGCTCGCGTCCACTGTGTTAGTTCTGAAATAACGAACAGCTGTGTCAACACCAGCATGTTTAAATTTCATAGTGTTTCGGTGGTCATAGCGTTAGGGAAACGCCCGGTTACATTCCGAACCCGGAAGCTAAGCCTTTCAGCGCCGATGGTACTGCAGGGGGGACCCTGTGGGAGAGTAGGACGCCGCCGAACAATTATTGCGGAAGCCCCGCACCAGCCCTTTATGGGTTCGGTGCGGGGCTTTTTTGCGTTCACGACCCAAGCGGAGCTCGGTATCCTAGGGTTCTCCGTGGAGGACACGATGACAGCACAGCACGCAGAAGCCGATGGCCCGCTCATCGCTCAGCCGGCCATGACTCGTGAGGCGCTTCGTGACGCCGTGAGGCGGCTGGACATGCCGAGCCTCGCGGCCTTCGACAAGGAGTGTCACGAGGCGTTCGACCGGGCAGCCGAGACGGGGGCCATCAACCCGCTCCGGTTCTTTCTGATCAAGTGGGCGACCCACGTTGCCATCCACAGGTGGCCGACGAGGTCCGCGGCCTTGGCCGAAGCGGAGCGCGTCGCGGGCGACCCGACGGCGGGCGAGAAGGCCTTCCAGGCATCCATGGAGACCAGCAGTCGTATTCTGGCGGAGGCCCAGCGGGAGATCGGTCTGTGACCGACCGCGGTGAGGCCGTCGAGAACGAGCAGGGCTGGGCGTGGGAGTGCGATCCGAGCCGCGCGTGGGTACTGGGAGACATGGCCGACGACCATCAAGCGCTCGTCAGCCGGATCATGGACGGCCTGGTGGACCTGGCCGCGATGGGAATCGACCCGAAGAGCGGCAGCCTGTACGAAGACCCGGCACCCATGCGGCTGCGTACCTACGAGGACGAGCATCTGATGGTCTGGTACCAGACCATCGGGCACCGCTGCCGGGTCTACCTCAAGCGGGTCAATCTCTGATCGTTCAGAGGCGGCCGGCGGCCTTCAGGGCCAGGTAGGTGTCCGCCAGGGACGGGGCCAGGGTGTCCGGGGTGGCGTCGACGACGTGGACGCCGTGGCGGGTGAGCTGGTCGGCCGTGCGACGGCGCTGGGACTGGGTCTGGGTGCCGGCGGCGGCCTCGTAGACGGCGTCCACCGTGCCCCGTGAGCTTGTCATGGCCGCGACGTGAGGGTCGGCGACCGAAGCCAGTAGGACCGTGTGGCGCTGCGTGAGACGGGGGAGCACCGGGAGCAGGCCCTCTTCGATCGGAGCTGCGTCCAGGCTCGTCAGGAGGACCACCAGGGACCGGCGCGGGGCGTTGCGGAGGATGGTGGAGACCAAGGTCCGGCCATCCGTCTCGACCAGCTCCGGCTCCAGGGTGGCCATCGCATTGACGAAGGACGGGAGGGTGTCGGCCGCAGAGCGGCCCTGGACCTGGGCGCGGGGGCGGCGGTCGTGTGCCAGGAGGTCCACGCGGTCGCCGGCGCGGGTGGCGAGGGCTGCGAGGAGCAGGGCCGCGTCCATCGCGGAGTCCAGGCGGGGGGCGTCGCCGACGCGGCCCGCCGAGGTGCGGCCGGTGTCCAGACAGATGAGGATGTGCCGGTCGCGTTCGGGGCGCCAGGTGCGGACGGCCACCTTGTTCTGACGGGCCGTGGCGCGCCAGTCGATGGAGCGGGTGTCGTCGCCGGGGACGTAGTCGCGGAGGCTGTCGAACTCGGTGCCCTCGCCGCGGGTCAGGACGCTCGTGCGGCCGTCCAGTTCGCGCAGGCGGGCCAGCCGGGACGGGAGGTGCTTGCGGCTGGTGAAGGGCGGCAGGACCCGGACGGTCCAGGGGGACGTCTGGGAGCCCTGGCGGGCCCACAGGCCCAGTGGGCCGTAGGAGCGGATCGTGACGCGGTCGGCCCGGCGGTCGCCGCGGCGGGTGGGCAGCAGCCGGGTGGTCAGCCGGCGGCGTTCGCCCGCGGGGACGACCACCTCGTGGCGGGACGCCGCGGCCTCCGTGCCCGGGAGCCAGCTGCTCGGCGGCCAGGCGTCGCGGACACGGGCCCGGAGCTTGCGGCCGCTGGGGTTGGTGACGGTGAGGTGTACCTCCGCCGGCTCGCCCAGGCGGACCGAGGTGTCTCCGGAGCGGGCCAGCACGAGGCCGCGTAGGGGCGCCGCGAGGGCGCAGTCGAGCGCGCAGGCCAGGGCGATCGGGCCGTTGACCGCGAGCATGCCGGTCCAGCTCGGTTCGAGGAGGCCGACCGGGATGCTGCCGAGGGCCGCCAGGAGGGCGGCGCGTCCGGTGAGGGCCATCAGCGCGGGACGGGGACGTGGGAGAGGATCGCCGTGATGACGGCGTCGGCCGTGACTCCCTCCATCTCCGCTTCCGGGCGCAGCTGGACGCGGTGGCGCAGGGTCGGCAGGGCGAGGGCCTTGACGTCGTCGGGGGTGACGTAGTCGCGGCCGGTGAGCCAGGCCCAGGCGCGGGCGGTGGCCAGCAGGGCGGTCGCGCCGCGGGGGGACACGCCGAGGGTGAGGGACGGCGATTCGCGGGTGGCGCGGCAGACGTCGACGACGTAGCCGGCGATCTCGGGGGAGACGGAGACCCGGGCGACGGCCTGACGGGCGGCTTCGAGCTGGGCCGGGCCGGCGACCGGGCGGATGCCGGCGGCGTGCAGGTCGCGGGGGTTGAAGCCGGCGGCGTGACGGGTCAGGACCCCGATCTCGTCCTCGCGGGAGGGGAGGGGGACGGTGAGCTTGAGGAGGAAGCGGTCGAGCTGGGCTTCCGGGAGGGGGTACGTGCCCTCGTACTCGACCGGGTTCATGGTGGCGGCGACGAGGAAGGGGTCGGGCAGCTTCCGCGGGGTGCCGTCGACGGTGACCTGGCGCTCCTCCATTGCTTCGAGGAGCGAGGACTGGGTCTTGGGCGGGGTGCGGTTGATCTCGTCCGCGAGGAGCAGGTTGGTGAAGACCGGGCCGTCCTGGAAGGAGAACTCGGCGGTGCGGGCGTCGTAGACGAGGGAGCCGGTGACGTCGCTCGGCATCAGGTCCGGGGTGAACTGGACGCGCTTGGTGTCGAGTTCGAGGGCGGCGGCGAGGGCCCGCACGAGCAGGGTCTTGGCGACGCCGGGGACGCCTTCGAGGAGGACGTGGCCGCGGCACAGGAGCGCGACGACGAGTCCGGTGACGGCGGAGTCCTGACCGACCACGGCCTTGCCGATCTCGGTGCGGAGCGCTTCGAGGGAAGCGCGGGCGCTGTCCGCGGTCACTGCCGTGGACTCGGTGGCCGGGTACGTCATGACGTGCGGACCTCTCTTTCGAGGGCGTCGAGGTGGTCGGCGAGCGCGACGAGTGCCGCGTCGTCGGAGGGGGTGGTGCCGAAGAGGAGGGCGGTCACGTCCCGGGGCTCGCCGGTCAGGCGGGCGGAGACGGCCGGGGCCAGGGCCGCGGGGTCGTGGGCCTGGGTGTGCGGTACGCCGAGCAGTGCGGCGAGGCGTTCGCGGGTGGCGGTGCGCAGCACGGTGGCGGCGCGGTCGCGGGCGTCGGCCTTGCGGTAGAGGCGGGCGCGGCCCTCGGTGGCCTCGGAGGCGCGGATGACGACGGGGAGCTTCTCGGTGACGAGGGGGCCCAGGCGGCGGGCGCGCCACAGGGCGGCGAGGGCGGCGGCGACGAAGAGCTGGAGCAGGGCCCAGGACCAGCCGGCCGGGATGAGGTCGAGCAGGCCCTGGTCCTCTTCGGAGGGCGCGGTGTCGGGGTCGGAGTCCGCGAGGGACGGCAGGTACCAGACGAGGTCCGGGCGGGAGCCGAGGAGTTGGAGGGCGAGGGAGGCGTTGCCTTCGTCGGCGAGGGACTCGTTGAGGAGGATCGCATCGGAGCCGAGGAGGACGGTGTCGCCGCCGGTGGGGCCGGTGGGCAGGACGAGGAGGGTGGGGTGGCCGCCGCTGGGGTAGCAGGCGGTGGCCCGGGGGAGGGCGGTGGTGTAGGTGAGTCCGCCGCCGGTGTCGGCGCGGCCGGCCGAGGTGGCGGCGGGCAGGGTGCAGCCGGGGTCGGGGCGGTTCGTGCCCGCGTCGCCGGCGGTGTGCACGCCGGGGGAGAGGTCGCTGAGGCTGTGGCTGCTGGGGGCGAGGAGGACGGTGCGGCCGCCGGAGAGGTCGATGGCCGAGCGGATGACGTCGCGCTGGGTGGCGCCGAGCCGGTCGGGGTCGGTGACCAGGAGGGTGGTGCGGGGGCCGGCCGCGTCGGCGGCCTCGCGGGCGGTGGTGACGACGCGGGTGGTGACGCCGCGTTCCTTCAGGAGCTCGGCGACGGCGCGGCTGCCGAAGGGGTCGGCGGCGCGGGGGTCGAGGTAGCCGTGGCGGGTGCCGGAGTCGAGGGCTGCCATGGCGATGGCGCCGGCGGCGAGGACGGCTACGGCGGTCAGGGCGCGGCGGATCCGGCGGATCCGGCGGATCCGGCGGATCCGGCGGGTGCGCGCGGCGCCGTCGGCGGGTGCGAGTGCGGTTGCCTGGTCGGGGGTGCCGGTCACGGGCTCCCGTGCCTCGGGCGCCGACGGGGCCGACGTGGCCGTCGGCGTGGCCGGGTCGGTCGGGCCGGTCATGCGGTGGGTCCCGTCAGCAGCGGCTTTGCGCGTTCCAGGGTGAGGTCGAGGGCGCGCAGGCGGGCGTACGTGTCGGCGTCGGCGGTGCGGCCGCCGTAGGTGACGTCGTCGAAGGTGCGGGCGGCGGCGCGGAGGTCCGCGGCGTGGTCGGGGAGGGAGAGCGCGGCTTCGGCGGCGGCCTCGTCGGCGGTGCGTCCGGGGCGCGGGTCGAGCAGGGTGCGCTCCTCCAGGGAGCGGACGACGGCGCGCATGCGTTCCTGGACGGCTTCGGTCCAGCGGCCGGCGGCGGCGTGGGCGTCGGCGGCGCTGCGGTGGTCGGCGGCGCTGCGGGGGCCGTCGGCGAAGAGGGCGCCCGCGCCGGTGCCGATCCGGCCGGGGGTGCCCAGGCGCCACCAGAGGGCGCCGACGGCGAGGACCACGAGGACGAGGATCACGACGAGGCCGAAGCCGCCTCCGGGGGTCGCCCCGGAGGCGGCGCCGAACAGGTCGTCGAGCCAGTCGAAGAACTTGCGCAGGGCGCGGTCGAACAGGCTCGGGTCGTTCTCGTGGTACATCGGCTTGGACAGTTCGCGCTCGGCCGCTTCCCCGGCGGGTTCGCGCGGTGTCGTCACCGGTGGTGTTTCGGCGCTCGGCAGGAGCGCCGTGGCGCGGGTGATGAGGCCCCCCGTACTCATCATCTGTGCGTCAGCCTCCGGTCGTGCCGTAGTTCTCGAGGCCGGCGGCCCGGGCGAGCTCCAGGTCGAGTCCCTCGCGGCGGATGCGCTGATCGACGTAGAGGAGCACGGTGACGCCGGACTGGAACGGCATGACGATGGTCTCCGCGATGATCGCGCCGATCGCGGGGGCGATCAGGGCGCCCCAGGTGTTCATGTCGGCGGGGTTGCCCGAGGCGAGGGCGTCGAGGCCGCCGCTGAAGGCGAACATGCCGAGGAACTGGAACGGCATCACGATCACCGCCGAGATGAAGCCGGCGATGAGGAGGGTGAGCAGGGTGATGCCGAAGATGCGCCACCAGGTGCCCTGGACGAGCTTCGAGGAGCGCGCGAAGGCCTTGAAGACGGTGCTCTTCTCCAGCATCAGGGCGGGTGAGGCCAGCGTGAACTTGATGCCCAGCCAGAGCATGAGCGGCACCCAGATGGCGCCGCCGAGGACGGCGAGGCCGATGGTTTCGGTGAGGACGCCCGGCAGGATCAGGACGGCGCCGAGCAGGACGGCGCCGAGGGCCATCAGCAGGGTGAGCCCCATCAGGCGCAGCAGCTGGGGGCGGGACTCGCGCCAGGCGTCGGAGACCGAGGAGTGCTGGCCGAGCACGGCGCGGCTGAAGACCATCGTGAGCATCGCGGTGACCACGATGGTTCCGAGGATCTGGATGAACTGGAGCACCGCGGTCGCGCCGATGGTGCTGCCGATCGCGTCGATGAACTCCTCGGGTCCGGCGTCCGGGGAGGCGGAGACGGCGAGGTCGTCCATCATGAACTTCTGGACGATCACACCGATCACCTGGACGACGGTGGCCACGACGAGGGTGATCGGCAGGACCGCGCGCCAGTGGGTGCGCATGGTGGCGACCGCGCCGTCGAGGATCTCGCCGAGGCCCAGGGGCCGCAGGGGGATCACACCGGGCTTGGCGGCGGGGGGCTGGCCCCACTGGCCGGGGGCGCCCGGGTAGCCGTACTGGGGGCCGTACTGGCCCGCCTGCGGGGTGCCCGGCTGCTGACCCCAGCCCGTGGTGGGCTGCGGCTGCGCCGGCGGGGCCGCGGGCGTGGTGCCCGGGCTCGACCACTGACCGGGCGGCGGCTGCTCGGCGGACCACTTGGGGTCGCCGGCGGGCTGGGCCGGCTGGGCGGGCTGGGCCGGCTGTTGCGCGCCGCCGTCGGTGCCCGGCCGCTCGCCGTCGGACGGAGAGGATCCGGGCGTAGCCCAGCCCGGAGAGTCGTTCATCGTCACTCCTTCATGTGCGCCTGCCGCAGCGGGGCGCTGGTCGCTGCCATCGTGCCACGTGGGGGGCCCGAACGGAGTAGGGGGTGGGCGGCGGATCGGGTGCGGTGGCGGGGTGAGGAGGGTCGATCCGGGTGATTCCGACCGGTCGGACGGTTCCGGGCGGTGCGGAGGGGTTCTTCGGAGCCCGTACCTTCAATAGTCGACCCGATCGGGGGCAGACTGGGTGGAGCTGATCTCCACGCAGGTCCGAGGGTCGATTTCCAGCCCTTTTGGCTGTGGGGCAGCTCACCGCCGGGTCACGATTAGCTAATGGGATGATGTCAACCATGAAGGGACGCGTCCTTGTCGTCGACGACGACACCGCGCTGGCCGAGATGCTCGGCATTGTGCTGCGTGGAGAAGGTTTTGAGCCGTCGTTCGTAGCGGACGGTGACAAGGCACTTGCTGCCTTCCGGGAGGCGAAGCCGGACCTGGTGCTGCTGGACCTCATGCTGCCCGGGAGGGACGGCATAGAGGTCTGCCGCCTGATCCGGGCGGAGTCCGGCGTGCCGATCGTCATGCTCACCGCCAAGAGCGACACGGTCGATGTCGTCGTGGGCCTGGAGTCCGGGGCCGACGACTACATCGTGAAGCCGTTCAAGCCGAAGGAGCTGGTGGCCCGCATCCGGGCCCGTCTGCGCCGGTCGGAGGAGCCCGCGCCCGAGCAGCTGGCCATCGGTGACCTGGTCATCGACGTGGCCGGGCACTCGGTCAAGCGGGACGGTGCCTCGATCGCGCTGACCCCGCTCGAGTTCGACCTGCTGGTCGCCCTCGCGCGCAAGCCCTGGCAGGTCTTCACCCGTGAGGTGCTGCTGGAGCAGGTCTGGGGCTACCGGCACGCGGCGGACACCCGCCTGGTCAACGTGCACGTGCAGCGCCTGCGCTCCAAGGTCGAGAAGGACCCGGAGCGCCCGGAGATCGTCGTGACGGTGCGTGGTGTCGGCTACAAGGCCGGACCCAGCTGACGTGCAGTCCGGTACGTCCGGCGTGTCCGGCAGGGTCCCGGGCGGCTTCCACCCGTGGCGGCTGCGCTTCGGCCGGCTGTTCCGCGACCGGGCGTCGAGCAGCCGCGTCCTGCGGCTGTTCCTGCGCCTGGCGCGCCGGCCGCTGCTCCCGGCCGTCCGGTTGTGGCGGCGCAACATCCAGCTCCGGGTCGTCGCCGCCACCCTGTTGATCTCGCTCGCCGTGGTCCTCGCCCTGGGCTTCGTCGTCATCGCCCAGGTCAGCAGGGGTCTTCTGGAGGCCAAGGAGGAGGCGGCGCAGAGCCAGGCCGCGGGCGGGTTCGCGGTGGCGCAGGAGAAGGCCAACGCCCCGGCCGCGGTGGACGGGCCCGACGCCACCGACAACAAGGTCGGCCGGGACGCCAGTACCTGGATGAACTCCCTGGTCAAGCAGTTGGCCAGTGGTGGGCAGACCGCCTTCGAGGTCGTCGCGCTGGGTGCGGGCACGGGCGATGAGGCGCTGCCCGGAACGCAGGGCGTCAAGGGCGCCCGGGCCTCCGGCAACGTGGACCCGACCGCCAGCGTCCCGCTGCCGCTGCGCAGGGCCGTCAACCACGCCACCGGCGCCTTCAAGACCTTCTCCGAGATCCGTTACACCAGCGGGGACGGCGCGAAGCAGCCCGAGCCGGCGCTGGTCATCGGCAAGCGGCTCTCGGACATCAACGGCGACCCGTACGACCTGTACTACCTCTTCCCGCTCACCCAGGAGGAGGAGTCCCTCAACCTGATCAAGGTCACCATCGTGACCGCGGGCATGTTCGTCGTCGTCCTGCTCTGCGGCATCGCCTGGCTCGTGGTGCGCTCGGTGGTCACGCCGGTCCGGATGGCCGCCGGGATCGCCGAGCGGCTCTCGGCCGGGCGGCTCCAGGAGCGGATGAAGGTCACCGGTGAGGACGACATCGCGCGCCTCGGCGAAGCCTTCAACAAGATGGCGCAGAACCTTCAGAACAAGATCCAGCAGTTGGAGGAGCTGTCCCGGATGCAGCGCCGCTTCGTCTCGGACGTCTCGCACGAGCTGCGCACGCCGCTGACGACGGTACGGATGGCAGCCGACGTCATCCACGACGCCCGGGTCGACTTCGACCCGATCACCGCGCGCTCCGCCGAGCTGCTCGCCGGGCAGCTCGACCGGTTCGAGTCGCTCCTCGCCGACCTGCTGGAGATCAGCCGCTTCGATGCGGGGGCCGCGGCCCTGGAGGCCGAGCCCATCGACCTGCGTGACGTCGTGCGCCGGGTCATCGACGGTGCCGAGCCGCTCGCCGAGCACAAGGGCACCCGGATCCGGGTCCTGGGCGACACCCAGCCGGTCATCGCCGAGGCCGATGCCCGACGGGTGGAACGGGTGCTGCGCAATCTGGTCGTCAACGCCGTGGAGCACGGCGAGGGCCGCGACGTGGTGGTCCGGCTGGCGTCCGCGGGCGGGGCCGTCGCCATCGCCGTACGGGACTACGGGGTCGGGCTCAAGCCCGGCGAGGCCACCCGCGTCTTCAACCGCTTCTGGCGGGCCGACCCGGCGCGGGCGCGCACGACCGGCGGGACCGGCCTCGGCCTGTCCATCGCCGTCGAGGACGCCCGGCTGCACGGGGGCTGGCTGCAGGCCTGGGGCGAGCCGGGCGGCGGTTCGCAGTTCCGGCTGACCCTGCCGCGCACGGCCGACGAGCCACTGCGGGGCTCGCCCATCCCGCTGGAGCCCGAGGACTCCCGGGCCAACCGCGCCAACCGGGCCAGGGCCGCGGCCGAGGCCGAGGGCGGTGCGGCGGAGCGCACGCCGGCCGACGCGGGCGACCGCTCGCCGATACCGCCGCGCTCGCCCGTCGCCGGAGCGATGCCGGTGCCCGCCGACCCGACGGCCCTGCCGGGGAACGGGGCACGGGTCGTGGCCCGCCCGGCCGAGCAGGCACAACAGGAGGACCGAGCCGATGGACGCTGAGCCCTTGGACGCACGGGCGGGGCGTGCGCGGGTGCGGCGCCGGCGGCTGCGCACCGTACGGGCGTACGCCTTCGGCGCGGCCGGGCTGCTGCTCGCGGGATGCGCCTCCATGCCGGACCGGGGCGACATCCGCCCGGTGCAGGCCTCGCAGGGCGTGGATTCGCAGGTCCGGGTGTTCGGCGTGCCGCCCGCGGACAAGGCCAGCCCGGCGGAGATCGTCGACGGTTTCCTGGAGGCGATGACCAGCGACGACCCGGAGCTGGAGACGGCCCGCAAGTACCTCACCGAGGCGGCTGCGAAGAGCTGGAAGCCCGGCTCGGCCGTCACCGTGCTCTCCTCCGGACTCAACCGGGTTCCGAACCGGGGCGAGAAGGACCCCGAGGGGCCCCGTTGGAAGGTGACCGGCAAGAAGCTCGCGACCGTCGACGAGCACAGCGCGTACCAGCCACAGACCGGGGCCAGGGAGTACGAGGAGTTCCTCCAGCTCGTGCAGACCCAGGACAATCAGTGGCGGATCTCGACCCCGCCGAGCGGGCTCGTGCTCAGCGAGTCGGACTTCCAGCGCATCTACATGCCGGTCAACAAGTACTACTTCGCGGGCGGCACGCTCGTCGCCGACCCCGTCTACGTGCGTCAGCGCACCGACCCGGCCTCGCGGATGGACCCGACCACCCAGACCGTGCAGTCGCTGCTGGCGGGGCCGTCGCGGTGGCTCGCGCCGGTCGTGGAGTCCAGCTTCCCCACCGGTACGGAACTGAGCCCGGGCACCAAGTCCCTTTCGTACGACGGGCAGAACACGCTGCGCGTGCCGCTCAACGAGAAGGCCGAGAACGTCGCGCAGCCGCAGTGCAAGAAGATGGCCACCCAACTCCTCTACACGGTCAAGGATCTGACGGGTTCCCGGCTCGACCAGGTCGAACTGGTGCGGGCGGGCGGCAAGTCGACCTCGCTGTGTTCGGTGAGCGAGGTGAGTGCGGCCGCGATCGCGGGCCGGCCCAAGATCCCCGAGTTCCAGTACTTCGTCGACAACGAGAAGCGGCTGGTCCGGATGAAGCTGGACACGAGCAGCGAGGACCTGCAGGCCCGGACCGAACCGGTGCCGGGTCCGCTGGCCACTCCTCCCGGGTTCAAGGTCAGGTCGGCGGCGGTTTCGCACGACGAGCGGCGCGCGGCCGTGGTCTCCGAGGACGAGCACGCGCTGTACGTCGTGCCGCTGGTCGGCAGCGGGGCGATGCCGCAGCCGCTGCCGGTGGGCAGGGGCGGCAAGACGGCGTTGCTGACCGCGCCGAGCTGGGATGCTTCGGGCGATCTGTGGGTCGCGGACCGGGATCCGCAGTCCCCGGGGCTGTGGCGGGTGCCCGGTGGTGCCGGAACGCCCGAGAAGGTGCAGGTGGCGGGGCTCGACGGCCGGAAGATCGCCTCGCTGAAGGCGTCCGCCGACGGTGCGCGGATCGCCCTGCTGGTGGAGCAGACCGGCGGCAGCAAGGTCCTGTACGTCGGGCGGATCGAGCGGCCCGACGGCAAGGGCGACTCCTCGGCGGTGTCGGTGCGCGAGCTGCGTCCGGCGGCCCCGCAGATGGTCGACGTGACGGCGATGAGCTGGGCGCCGCGCGGGAGGCTGCTCGTGGTGGGCCGGGAGAGCGGCGGCGTGCAGCAGGCCCGCTACATGCTGGCCGACGGTTCGATGGTCGCGGCGAGCCTGCCCGGGGCGACCGGTCTGTCGGAGGTGGCGGTCGCGGCCACGGAGGACGAGGCGAAGCCGAAGCCGGTGGTCGCGTACTCGGAGGACGGGATCGTGTGGCTGCCGCCGGGGGCGCAGTGGCGCACGGTGGCGGCGGGGGCCGGCGGCCGGTCTCCGGTGTACCCGGGCTGACCCGCCGCCGGGCGGGTCGTCCACAGGGGTCGCGCCCGGCGGCCCGGCCCGTCAGTGTGGAGCCATGCGTCAGTGGTGGCAGGAGCTCGCCGGACTGGTCCTGCCGGTCGACTGTGCCGGCTGCGGGGCGGTCCGGGTGCTGGTGTGCGCCGAGTGCCGGGATGCGCTGAGCGGGGTCGGGGAGGGGTCGGTGCGGCCGTCTCCGCGGCCCGCGGGGCTGCCGGTGGTGCGGGCCGCCGCCGTCTACGAGGGGGCCGTACGGAGCCTCCTGCTGGCCCACAAGGAGCGCGGGGCGCTGCCGCTGGCCGGGGTGCTCGGCGCCGCCCTGGCGGCGGCCGTCCTGGCGGGCGGTGCGGGCAGTGTGGGTGGTGCCGGTGGTGCTGCTGGTGCGGGGGAGGTGGCGCTGGTCCCGGTCCCGTCGGCGCGGCGGCAGGTCCGGGCGCGCGGGCACGATCCGGCGCGCAGGATCGCGCGGGCGGCCGCGGGGCGGCTGCGGCGGGCCGGTGTTCCCGCGCGCGTGGCGCCCGTACTGGGGCTGCGGCGGGCGGTGGCGGACCAGTCGGGGCTGGGGGCCCGGCAGCGCCGGGAGAACCTCGCGGGCGCGTTGGCGGTGCGCCGGGGCGGGTGGCGGCTCACGGCCGGGGCGGCCCGGATCGTGCTCGTGGACGACCTGATCACCACGGGGGCGACGTTGGCGGAGGCGGCCCGGGCGGTGCGCGCCGCGGGGCTGGTGGCCGGGCCGGTGGCGGGCCCGGGGGCGGTGCTGCGGGCGGCAGTGGTGGCCGCGCCGGCGGACTCCTTCGACCGGATCGAACGCGCGCCACGTCTTTGAGCAACTCGGACAGAACAAAAATCTTGTGAATAGATTTGGAACTGGCGGGGAAGGCCCATCGTTGCAGGTAGTAAGAGGGATCAGCCACCTGACTGGAAGTACATTCCGGTAGCGGGTGCCGACAACCGCCATAGAGGGATATGTTCGGTTGTAAGGAACTCAGGAGGCTGTCTCTCGACTCCGAAGTCGGTGGGGTGTTGATCTTGCCGATGGGGGAGGAGGAGGTGAAAGTCGCCAAGTCCGAGGCTCCGGCCTTCACCGGAGTCTGGTGCGAAAGGGAGACGCTTCGCCCCGTCGGGCGGAGCTATCCGGGAACGGAGTTCTGCGTGGACATCGTCGTCAAGGGCCGCAAGACCGAGGTGCCCGAGCGGTTCCGCAAGCACGTGGCCGAGAAGCTGAATCCGGAGCGGATCCAGAAGCTCGACGCCAAGGTGATCAGCTTGGACGTCGAGGTGTCCAAGGAGCACAACCCGCGCCAGGCCGACCGTTCCGACCGCGTGGAGATCACCCTGCGTTCGCGGGGCCCGGTGATCCGTGCCGAGGCCGCCGCCGCCGACGCGTATGCGGCGCTGGACCTGGCTCAGGACAAGCTCGAGGCCCGGCTGCGCAAGCAGCACGACAAGCGTTACACCCGTCGTGGCAGCGGCCGGCTCTCGGCGGCGGAGGTCGCCGACGTGGTGCCGGGCGTCGCATCGCTGAACGGCAGCGGACAGCCGGTGTCGGAGGAGAAGACGGACGGGGTGCCGATTACCCGGATCGGATCCCTCGAGGTGCAGGGCGAAGGCCCGCTCATCGTTCGCGAGAAGACCCACTCGGCCGCACCCATGTCGCTCGACCAGGCCCTGTACGAGATGGAACTGGTCGGCCACGACTTCTATCTGTTCGTCGACTCCGAGACGAAGTTGCCCAGTGTCGTCTACCGCCGTCATGCCTATGACTACGGCGTCATCCACGTGAACCCCGACGGTGCCTCCAGCTCGGAGGAACCGCGGGGCGGCGCCGGTGGCGCGCTCGGCGGCTGACGCCGGGCACATCCGTACATCGCCCCCGCGCAGGCGCTCCGGCGCCTTCGCGGGGGCGCTTGCATGACCGGTATGCGACGGGTATGCGCCAGGTGGCTCACTTTTGGCCCCCGGGCCGTGGTGCGGGCATGGAATCATGGCGTGCAGTCAACCGGCAGCGGTGCGTGTCCGGTTGGCCCAGCAGCTGAGCACATGCAGGGGGAGGAACGATGGCGGACAGCTTCGGGCCGGTGCGCGCGGACGGCGGCGTCGCGGGCTGCCACGAGAGCGACCCGGCGCAGGAGCCCGCCCGGGAGCCCATCAGGGTGCTCGTGGTCGACGACCACGCGCTCTTCCGGCGGGGACTGGAGATCGTCCTCGCGCAGGAGGAGGACATCCAGGTCGTCGGTGAGGCCGGGGACGGTGCGGAAGCCGTGGACAAGGCGGCCGACCTGCTTCCGGACATCGTGCTGATGGACGTGCGGATGCCCCGGCGCGGCGGGATCGAGGCGTGCACCTCGATCAAGGAGGTGGCCCCCTCCGCGAAGATCATCATGCTGACGATCAGCGACGAGGAGGCGGACCTCTACGACGCGATCAAGGCGGGCGCGACCGGGTACCTCCTGAAGGAGATTTCGACGGACGAGGTGGCCACGGCGATCCGGGCGGTGGCGGACGGCCAGTCGCAGATCAGCCCGTCGATGGCGTCGAAGCTGCTCACCGAGTTCAAGTCGATGATCCAACGGACTGACGAGCGCCGGCTGGTGCCGGCGCCGCGGCTGACGGACCGGGAGCTGGAGGTCCTGAAACTGGTGGCCACCGGCATGAACAACCGTGATATCGCCAAGGAGTTGTTCATTTCCGAGAACACCGTGAAGAACCACGTCCGCAACATCCTGGAGAAGCTGCAGCTGCACTCCAGGATGGAAGCCGTGGTCTACGCGATGCGGGAAAAGATCCTCGAGATCCGCTGAGGCGACGTCCGAAAGGGGCGGGAAGCACCCTCTCTAGAGCGCAGCCAGTTCCGCGGTGACGGCCGCCGCTTCCGCGGGCGAGCTCGCGCGCTCGACGCGTACGTCCTCGCAGCCGACCCACTCCGCCGCCTCCCGCAGGGCCCGTGCCATCGGGCCCGCGGCCTTCGGGGAGGTCAGCGAGAGCTGCCGGGCGACCAGCGTGCGGCCCTCGCGGGCCGGGTCGACGCGGCCCTGGAGCCGGCCGCCCGTCAGCAGCGGCATCGCGAAGTACCCGTGTATCCGCTTCGGCTTGGGCACGTACGCCTCCAGGCGGTGCGTGAAGCCGAAGATCCGCTCCGTGCGGGGACGGTCCCAGACCAGGGAGTCGAAGGGCGAGAGCAGCGTCGTGCGGTGGCGGCCCCCGGGGGCCTGCGCGAGGGCCGCCGGGTCCGCCCAGGCCGGCTTGGCCCAGCCCTGCACCTCGACCGGTACCAGCCCGGAGTCCGCGACCACCGCGTCGAACTGCTCGCCCTTGAGGCGGTGGTAGTCCGCGATGTCGGCGCGGGTGCCGACGCCCAGGGACCGACCCGCCAGGGCGACCAGGCGGCGCAGGCACTCGCGGTCGTCCAGGTCGTCGTGGAGCAGTGCGTCGGGCACGGCCCGCTCGGGGAGGTCGTAGACCCGCTTCCAGCCGCGGCGCTCGCTGCACACCACCTCGCCGGTGTCCAGCAGCCACTCCACCGCGATCTTGGTTTCGGACCAGTCGAACCACTCGCCGCCGTTCTTGGCGCCGCCCAGCTCGGTGGAGGTCAGCGGGCCGTCCGCCTTCAGCCGGTCCAGGACCGCCCGCGTCGACTGCTGCTGGTCCTGGAGGATGTGCCAGCGGTGGCCGCGGGCCCGGTTGGCCCGGCGGCGGAAGGCGAAATGCGGCCATTCCTCGATGGGCAGGATGCAGGCGGCGTGCGACCAGTACTCGAAGGCGTGCCGGTCCGACCAGTACGCCTGCTCCACGGTGTCCCGGCCGACCGCGCCCAAGCGTGCGTACGGGATCAGCTCGTGCGAGCGGGCCAGGACCGAGATGGTGTCCAGCTGTACGGCGCCCAGGTGGCGCAGGACCCCGCGGACCCCGCCGCGCCGGTCGGGTGCGCCGATGAAGCCCTGCGCGCGCAGGGCGATGCGCCGGGCCTCGTCGGCGGACAGGGACACGTGCGGCGGCGGGTTGCTCATGCGCCGAAGCCTAGGCGGCACCACTGACAACGGGCCCGTACGGGAGCCTTCGTCGCCCGCCCCGCCCCGCCCCGCCCCGCCCCGCCCGCAGGGCTCCGGTCAGGTGGCCGCGGCCCCGGTGCCCGGCCGGTCGGCGGGTGCCGGTAGGTAGGGCAGTCGCGAGGGCAGGCCCAGGTCGGAGGGGAGCAGGGCGCCGACCCAGCAGTCGCGGTACGTGTCCCGCTGGATGATGCCGGCCCGCAGGAGGCCCTCGACCTGGAAGCCGGCCTTCTCGGCCACGGCGCGGGAGCCCGCGTTGCCCACTTCGGCGCGCCATTCCAGCCGACCGATGCCCAGTTCGGTGAAGGCCCAGCGGGCGACGGCACGGACCGCCTCGGTCATGTAGCCCCGACCGCGGTGCTCCTTGACCGCCCAGTAGCCGATCTCGGTGCTCTCCGCGGTGTGGACGTGCACGCCGACGGCCGCGACCAGGGGGCCCTCGGCGCCCTCGGCCCCGAGGCGCACGGCGAAGGCGAAGGCCGTGCCGTCGCGCCAGCCGTTCGGCACGGTCTCGTTCACATAGGTGCGCGCGTGCTCGCGCTCATAAGGAGAGGGCACCAGCGTCCAGCGCTGGACGTCCGGGTCCCGTGCCGCGGCGTACAGCTCGTCCTCGTCCGACGGGACGAAGGCACGCAATACCAATCGGTCCGTGCTGAGTGTTGTGGGCTCCATGAACGAATTCTGCCGCCGTGCCGATATTCGCGGCGAACGTTTTCCGGTGATCCCTCCGAGTGATGCGGCACCTTCGGTGTCCCCCGTACGTTCTCAATCCGGGCACCCGTGCCCCCACGGGAACGGCGGACCTCCCGACGCGGCCACGTCCTCGCTTACGATGGCCGTTGCGGTGGGGCCCACCTGCCGTGCCCGTGTACGTACAGTGCCCAGGCCCGACCGGCAAGGAGACAAACCTCGGTGTCCGTCTTCAACAAGCTCATGCGTGCAGGCGAAGGCAAGATCCTGCGCAAACTGCACCGCATCGCGGACCAGGTCAACTCCATCGAAGAGGACTTCGTCAACCTCTCCGACGCCGAGTTGCGAGCGCTCACGGACGAGTACAAGCAGCGTTTCCAGGACGGCGAGAGCCTGGACGACCTGCTGCCCGAGGCCTTCGCGACCGTACGCGAGGCGGCCAAGCGCGTCCTCGGCCAGCGGCACTACGACGTCCAGATCATGGGTGGCGCGGCGCTGCACCTCGGCTACGTGGCCGAGATGAAGACCGGTGAGGGCAAGACCCTCGTCGGCACGCTCCCCGCGTACCTGAACGCGCTGTCCGACAAGGGCGTCCACCTGATCACGGTGAACGACTACCTCGCCGAGCGCGACTCCGAGCTGATGGGCCGGGTGCACAAGTTCCTCGGCCTGGAGGTCGGCTGCATCCTGGCGAACATGTCGCCCGCGCAGCGCCGCGAGCAGTACGCCTGCGACATCACCTACGGCACGAACAACGAGTTCGGCTTCGACTACCTGCGCGACAACATGGCGTGGTCCCAGGACGAGCTCGTCCAGCGCGGCCACAACTTCGCCGTGGTCGACGAGGTCGACTCGATCCTCGTCGACGAGGCCCGTACCCCGCTGATCATCTCCGGCCCCGCCGACCAGGCCACGAAGTGGTACGGCGACTTCGCGAAGCTGGTGACCCGCCTGACCAAGGGCGAGGCCGGCCAGCCGCTGAAGGGCATCGAGGAGACCGGCGACTACGAGGTCGACGAGAAGAAGCGCACCGTCGCCATCCACGAGTCCGGTGTCGCCAAGGTCGAGGACTGGCTCGGCATCGAGAACCTCTACGAGTCGGTGAACACCCCGCTCGTCGGTTACCTCAACAACGCGATCAAGGCCAAGGAGCTCTTCAAGAACGACAAGGACTACGTCGTCATCGACGGCGAAGTCATGATCGTCGACGAGCACACCGGCCGCATCCTCGCCGGTCGCCGCTACAACGAGGGCATGCACCAGGCGATCGAGGCGAAGGAAGGGGTGGACATCAAGGACGAGAACCAGACCCTCGCCACGATCACCCTGCAGAACTTCTTCCGCCTCTACTCAAAGCTGTCCGGCATGACCGGTACGGCCATGACCGAGGCCGCCGAGTTCCACCAGATCTACAAGCTCGGTGTCGTCCCCATCCCGACCAACCGGGGCATGGTCCGCAAGGACCAGCCGGACCTGATCTACCGGACCGAGGTCGCGAAGTTCGCCGCCGTCGTCGACGACATCGCGGAGAAGCACGAGAAGGGTCAGCCGATCCTCGTCGGTACGACGTCGGTCGAGAAGTCCGAGTACCTCTCCCAGCAGCTCTCCAAGCGCGGCATCCCGCACGAGGTGCTCAACGCCAAGCAGCACGACCGTGAGGCGACGATCGTCGCCCAGGCCGGCCGCCGGGGCGCGGTCACGGTCGCCACGAACATGGCCGGCCGCGGTACCGACATCAAGCTCGGCGGCAACCCGGACGACCTCGCCGAGGCCGAGCTGCGCCAGCAGGGCCTGGACCCGGAGGAGCACATCGAGGAGTGGGCGCACGCCCTTCCCGCAGCGCTCACCCGGGCCGAGGCCGCGGTGAAGGCGGAGTTCGAGGAGGTCAAGGAGCTCGGCGGGCTGTACGTGCTGGGCACCGAGCGGCACGAGTCGCGCCGCATCGACAACCAGCTGCGCGGCCGCTCCGGCCGACAGGGCGACCCGGGCGAGTCCCGTTTCTACCTGTCGCTGGGCGACGACCTGATGCGCCTGTTCAAGGCGCAGATGGTCGAGCGCGTCATGGCGATGGCGAACGTGCCGGACGACGTGCCGATCGAGAACAAGATGGTGACGCGCGCGATCGCGTCGGCCCAGTCGCAGGTGGAGACCCAGAACTTCGAGACGCGCAAGAACGTCCTGAAGTACGACGAGGTCCTCAACAACCAGCGTGAGGTCATCTACGGCGAGCGCCGCCGCGTCCTGGAGGGCGAGGACCTGCAGGACCAGGTGCGCCACATGATGGACGACACCATCGACGCGTACATCGCGGCCGAGACGGTCGAGGGCTTCGCCGAGGAGTGGGACCTGGAGCGCCTGTGGGGCGCCTTCCGGCAGCTCTACCCGGTGAAGGTCACCATCGACGAGCTGGAGGAGGCCGCCGGCGACCGCGCGGGCATCACCGCCGAGTTCATCGCGGAGTCCGTCAAGGACGACATCCACGAGCAGTACGAGGCGCGCGAGAAGACGCTCGGTTCCGAGATCATGCGTGAGCTCGAGCGGCGCGTGGTCCTGTCGGTGCTCGACCGCAAGTGGCGTGAGCACCTGTACGAGATGGACTACCTGCAGGAGGGCATCGGCCTGCGGGCCATGGCCCAGAAGGACCCGCTGGTCGAGTACCAGCGCGAGGGCTTCGACATGTTCAACGCCATGCAGGAAGGCATCAAGGAGGAGTCCGTCGGCTACCTGTTCAACCTGGAGGTCCAGGTCGAGCAGCAGGTCGAGGAGGTTCCGGTGCAGGACGCGGCGCCGTCGCTGACGAAGGAGCCGGCGGGTGCGCGTCCGGAGATCCGGGCGAAGGGGCTGGACGCTCCGCAGCGGCCGGACCGGCTGCACTTCTCCGCCCCGACGGTGGACGGGGCGGGCGGTGTCATCGAGGGCGACTTCGAGAGCGACTCCCTCGGCGCGGAGGGCGACGGGCTGACGCGGGCGGAGCGTCGCAAGGCGCAGAAGGCTGCGGGCGGGCGTCGCCGGAAGAAGTAACCCTTCGCAGGGTTTCGCGCGAGCCGTCGGCCGGGGCCGGACACCTTCGGGATGTCCGGCCCCGGCCGCGTTGTGTGGTGATGTGCGGCGCCGTTGCCGGGGGCGCTGCCCCCGGACCCCCGCGCCTCAATCGCCGGCGGGGCTGAGAGGGGCTGGGGCTGAAAGGGGCTGGATTCGGCGGGCCGACGGCAGGTCACGGGCGGGGGCCCTGGATTTCTACTGCGGCGCAGCGCCAGCGGAGGTCGGGGCCCTGTTCGAGGCGGAAGGCCATGGCGGTGAGGCGGTCGCCCGTGGCGATGCGGGCGAAGGCCTCGATGACTCCCGGGCCCGGGGTGAAGCGGCCGCACTGGCGGACGACCGGGCGCAGGCGGTCGCGGAGGGGGTCCGCGGGGGCCAGGGCGATCAGCTGCTGGTAGGCGGGGCCGATGGTGTGGCCGAGGAGCGAGTGGACCGGGCGCAGGCCGCTGACCACCGCGAGGAGGTGTTCGGCGAACCAGTGGTGCGGGCCGAGCCGCAGGGTGCGCGGGGGGCCGGCCGGGCGCCGCTGGTCCCGTCGGCCCGCGGGCCGGGTCCGGCTCGCGGGCCGACGACGGCTGCCGTCGTTGCCGGTCATCGTGGTGTCCATCGCGAGCTTCCCCCGAACAGGCCGGGCCCGGAGTGGTACCGGGCGGTAACTTGATGGGGATCTTCTACGGCGGCCGAACACGCTCCGCAACCACGTCCGCGGCCCGCCCGGCCACTGGCTCCCTTCACCTATCCGGGTGGGCGGCGGCAGGTCCCCCGCCCCGGGCGGCGCCGGTGCGCGTACCCGGGTGGACGGGCGCGGTTCCCGGTCCGGCGCCCCGAAGGGGGACGGGGTCCATCACCCGCCCGGCCGCGTCCGAGTCGTATCCTGAGGGCGTTTCCGACTACCGAAAGCAGCCGGCCATGCGCGTGTACGTCCCCCTGACCCTCCCCGGGCTCGCCGAGGTGCACCGGGCGGGTGAGCTGGGTCCCGCCCCGCTGCTGGCGTACGCCGTCACCCCCGGTCTGCGCGAGTGGTACGTGTCGGACGACATCGAGGAGCTGGAGTACGCGGCCCTGAACCGGGCCGCGCTCGCCTCCCTGCGGCTGGTCGCCGCGGACGCGGACGCCCCGCGCCGGCGCGTCGTGGTGGCCCTGGACGTCGACGACAAGGCCGCCACCGCCAGCCCGGGGGCCGACGGGGCCGCTCTCGGCCGGGTGGCCCTCGCCGCCGCCGTGCGGCTCTCCGTGGTCGCCGCCGTGCACGTGGACGCCGATGACGCCGAAGAGGACGTGGCCGCCGCCGTACGGGCCCTGGAGGCCGCCGACGGCGGGGACGCGGACGCACAGCACACCGTCGACGGGGCCGAGGACCACGACCTGCTCTGGTTCGGCCTGCAGGAGATCCCGGGGCTGCTGAAGTGACCGCCACGACCCCCGCCACCGCCACCACCCGCCCGAACCACATCGTCTGGGACTGGAACGGGACGCTCCTGCACGACATCGACGCCGTCATAGCCGCGACCAACGCCTCGTTCGCCGAGCTCGGCTTCGCGCCGATCAGCCTGGAGATCTACCGCGACCTGTACGTCGTGCCCGTGCCGAAGTTCTACGAGCGCCTCATGGGGCGGATGCCCACCGAGGCGGAGTGGCTGGTCATGGACGACACCTTCCACCGCCACTACTGGGCCGCCGCCGAGGACGCCGGGCTGGCCGAGGGGGCCCGGGAGCTGCTCCGGGACTGGCAGCTGGACGGCCTCACCCAGTCCCTGCTGTCCCTCGCGCCCCACGACAAGCTCGTTCCCCTGATCCGGGCCCACGGCATCGACCAGCACTTCCTGCGCGTCGACGGCCGGATCGGCCCCTCCCACACCTCCAAGGCGGGACATCTCGTACGCCACCTGGCCGCCCTGGACGGGACGGGCGTGACGGCGGACCGTACGGTCCTCATCGGAGACGCCGTGGACGACGCCCTCGCCGCCGCCCACGTGGGTGCCCGGGCGGTCCTCTACACGGGCGGCTCGCACAGCCGCAGCAGTCTGGAATCAGCCGGAGTGCCGGTCGTGGACAGCCTGGCCGAGGCCGTACGGACAGCTCGCGAGCTGGCCGGATAAGGACTGGACGGGTACCTGCACGGACGCCCGGTCACGTCGCTGGCCAGAGTGTCAAAGTTCTACCCCAAGATTTGTACAGATGCAGCGAATGACGTCCTGGGGGTAGGTCGGGATAGCCTTGTACCCGTGATCAGCGCGATAGTCATCGGGGGCACTGGTGCCTCCGGCCTGCGCCCGGCGCACGACCGTGCCCGGGCCCTCGCTGATCCCCGCCCCCGGGACCGTCGGCCGATCATGGCTCATTCCCTCCCGGTCGGCTCTCTCGACGGCATAGCGTCGATCCCGAACGGAAACCCCGCCTCGCGGTGCTATGTCATTCCTTCCTTCACCTACGTCACGCAATGGCGCGCGACAGGAGCCAGAGGACATGCAGACCAAGCTGGACGAAGCAAAGGCCGAGCTGCTTGCACGGGCGGCCCGGGTAGCTGAGCACAGCCCGGCCGGGGGGCTACTTCCGACTGGGTCCGAGCGGGGAGAGCGTCCGGACCAGGACACCGTTCTCTCCTACCTCCAGCGCTACTACCTGCACACGGCGCCCGAGGACCTCGCGGACCGCGACCCGGTCGACGTGTTCGGAGCCGCGCTCTCGCACTACCGGCTCGCCGAGAACCGGCCGCAGGGCACCGCGAACGTGCGCGTGCACACGCCCACCGTGGAGGAGAACGGCTGGACCTCCAGCCACTCCGTGGTCGAGGTCGTCACCGACGACATGCCCTTCCTCGTGGACTCCGTGACGAACGAGCTGTCCCGCCAGGGCCGCGGCATCCACGTCGTGATCCACCCGCAGGTCGTCGTCCGCCGCGACGTGACCGGCAAACTGATCGAGATCCTCGGTCCCGACTGCGACGCCCACGGCCCCGCCACCGCGCGTCCCCACGACTCCCTCGTCGAGTCCTGGATCCACGTCGAGATCGACCGCGAGACCGACCGCGCCGACCTCAAGCAGATCAACGCCGACCTGCTGCGCGTCCTGTCCGACGTACGGGAGTCCGTCGAGGACTGGGAGAAGATGCGCGAGGCCGCGCTGCGCATCGCCGAGGGCCTGCCCGAGGAGCCCACCGCCCCGGACCTGCGCGAGTACGAGCTCGAAGAGGCCCGTGAGCTGCTGCGCTGGCTCGCCGACGACCACTTCACCTTCCTCGGCTACCGCGAGTACAACCTCGTCGACGGCGACTCCCTGTCCGCCGTGCCCGGCACCGGCCTCGGCATCCTGCGCTCCGACCCGCACCACAGCGGCAAGGAGGACGGCCACCCGGTCTCGCCGTCCTTCAACCGGCTGCCCGCCGACGCCCGCGCCAAGGCCCGCGAGCACCGCCTGCTGGTGCTGACCAAGGCCAACAGCCGCTCCACCGTGCACCGCCCCTCGTACCTCGACTACGTGGGCGTCAAGAAGTTCGACGCCGACGGCAACGTCGTCGGTGAGCGCCGCTTCCTCGGCCTGTTCTCCTCCGCCGCGTACACCGAGTCCGTGCGCCGCGTCCCGGTCATCCGCCGCAAGGTCGCCGAGGTCCTCGCCGGCGCCGGCTTCTCGCCGAGCAGCCACGACGGCCGCGACCTGACGCAGATCCTGGAGACCTACCCGCGCGACGAGCTGTTCCAGACCCCGGTCGACCAGCTCCAGGCCATCGTCACCTCCGTCCTGTACCTCCAGGAACGCCGCCGGCTGCGGCTGTACCTGCGCCAGGACGAGTACGGCCGCTACTACTCGGCGCTCGTCTACCTGCCCCGCGACCGGTTCACCACCGGGGTGCGGCTGCGCCTGATGGACATCCTGCGCGAGGAGCTCGGCGGCATCAGCGTCGACTTCACCGCGTGGAACACCGAGTCGATCCTCTCCCGCATCCACTTCGTCGTCCGCGTCCCGCAGGGCACCGAGCTGCCCGCGCTGACCGACTCCGACGTCGAGCGCATCGAGGGCCGGCTCGTCGAGGCCGCCCGCTCCTGGGCCGACGGCTTCCAGGAAGCGCTGATCGCCGAGTGCGGCGAGGAGCGCGCCGCCGAGCTGCTGCGCCGCTACGGCACCTCCTTCGCCGAGGGCTACAAGGCCGACCACTCGCCGCGCGCGGCCGTCGCCGACCTGGTCCACCTGGAGCGGCTCGCCGCCAGCGACCGCCAGTTCGCGCTCTCGCTGTACGAGCCCGTCGGCGCGGGCCCCGGCGAACGCCGGTTCAAGATCTTCCGTACCGGTGACCAGGTCTCGCTCTCCGCGGTCCTGCCGGTGCTCCAGCGCCTGGGCGTCGAGGTCACCGACGAGCGCCCGTACGAGCTGCGCCGCTCCGACCGGGTCAGCGCCTGGATCTACGACTTCGGTCTGCGGATGCCCGTCTCCGGCAACGGGGACAACTACCTCGGCGACGACGCCCGCGAGCGCTTCCAGGACGCCTTCGCCGCGGTCTGGCAGGGCGACGCGGAGAACGACAACTTCAACGCCCTGGTACTGAGCGCCGGGCTCACCTGGCGACAGGCCGTCGTCCTGCGCGCGTACGCCAAGTACCTGCGCCAGGCCGGTTCCACCTTCAGCCAGGACTACATGGAGGACACCCTCCGCAACAACGTCCACACCACCCGGCTGCTGGTCTCGCTCTTCGAGGCCCGGATGGCGCCCGTGCGCCAGACCGCCGGCAGCGAGCTCGTGGACGCCATGCTGGAGGAGCTCGACGGGGCCCTGGACCAGGTCGCCTCGCTCGACGAGGACCGCATCCTGCGGGCCTTCCTCACCCTCATCAAGGCCACGCTGCGCACGAACTTCTTCCAGCTCAACGGCGTGGGCGAGCAGCACTCGTACGTGTCGATGAAGTTCGACCCGCAGGCCATCCCGGACCTGCCGGCCCCGCGCCCGGCCTTCGAGATCTGGGTGTACTCCCCGCGCGTCGAGGGCGTCCACCTGCGCTTCGGCAAGGTCGCCCGAGGCGGCCTGCGCTGGTCCGACCGTCGCGAGGACTTCCGTACGGAGATCCTCGGCCTGGTCAAGGCGCAGATGGTCAAGAACACCGTGATCGTGCCGGTCGGCGCCAAGGGCGGCTTCGTCGCGAAGAACCTCCCCGACCCGTCGGTGGACCGCGACGCCTGGCTCGCCGAGGGCATCGCCTCGTACAAGATCTTCATCTCGGCGCTGCTCGACATCACCGACAACATGGTCGCCGGCGAGGTCCTGCCCCCGAAGGGCGTGGTCCGCCACGACGAGGACGACACCTACCTCGTCGTCGCCGCCGACAAGGGCACCGCGACCTTCTCCGACATCGCCAACGGCGTGGCGGAGTCCTACGGCTTCTGGCTCGGCGACGCCTTCGCGTCGGGCGGCTCGGCCGGCTACGACCACAAGGGCATGGGCATCACGGCACGCGGCGCATGGGAGTCCGTCAAGCGGCACTTCCGCGAACTGGGCCACGACACCCAGACCGAGGACTTCACCGTCGTCGGCGTCGGTGACATGTCCGGCGACGTGTTCGGCAACGGCATGCTGCTCTCCGAGCACATCCGCCTGGTCGCCGCCTTCGACCACCGGCACATCTTCATCGACCCGAACCCGGACTCGGCGACCTCGTACGCCGAGCGCCGTCGCCTGTTCGAGCTGCCGCGCTCCTCGTGGGCCGACTACGACACCTCGCTGATCTCGGCGGGCGGTGGCGTCCACCCGCGTACCGCGAAGGCCGTCCCGATCACCGCGCAGGTCCGCGAGGCCCTCGGCATCGAGGCGGGCATCACCAAGATGACCCCGGCCGACCTGATGAAGGCGATCCTGCAGTCCCCCGTGGACCTGCTGTGGAACGGCGGCATCGGCACGTACGTCAAGTCCACCGCCGAGACGCACGCGGACGTCGGCGACAAGGCCAACGACGCCATCCGCGTCAACGGCTCCGATGTGCGGGCCAAGGTCATCGGCGAGGGCGGCAACCTGGGTCTGACCCAGCTCGGCCGGATCGAGTTCGCCCGTACCGGTGCGGGCGGCGAGGGCGGCAAGGTCAACACCGACGCCATCGACAACAGCGCGGGCGTGGACACCTCCGACCATGAGGTGAACATCAAGATCCTGCTCAACGCGGTCGTCACCGACGGCGACATGACGGTCAAGCAGCGCAACAAGCTGCTCGCCCAGATGACCGACGAGGTCGGCCACCTGGTGCTGCGCAACAACTACGCGCAGAACGTCGCGCTCGCCAACGGCGCGGCCCAGGCCCCGAGCCTGCTCCACGCCCAGCAGCGCTACATGCGGCGGCTGGAGCGCGACGGTCTGCTGGACCGGGCGCTGGAGTTCCTGCCCACCGACCGGCAGATCCGCGAGCTGCTGGGCGGCGGCAAGGGCCTGACCCAGCCGGAGCTGGCCGTCCTGTTCGCCTACACCAAGATCACTGTGGCGGACGAGCTCATCACCACCGAGCTGCCGGACGACCCGTACCTGCGCCGTCTGCTCTTCGCGTACTTCCCGGCCGCCCTGGCCGAGCGGCTCACCGAGCAGATCGACGCGCACGCGCTGCGCCGGGAGATCATCACCACCCTCCTGGTCAACGACACCGTCAACACGGGTGGTTCGACCTTCCTGCACCGGCTGCGCGAGGAGAGCGGGGCCTCCACGGAGGAGATCGTGCGCGCGCAGCTCGCGGCCCGCGAGATCTTCGGCCTGGCCGACGTGTGGGACGCGGTGGAGGCGCTCGACAACAAGGTCGCCGCCGACGTCCAGACCCGGGTGCGGCTGCACTCGCGGCGCCTGGTCGAGCGCGGTACCCGCTGGCTGCTGAACAACCGGCCGCAGCCGCTCCAGATCACCGAGACCATCGCCTTCTTCCAGGAGCGCGTGGGCCAGGTCTGGGCCGAGCTGCCGAAGCTGGTGCGCGGTGCCGACCTGGACTGGTACCAGTCGATCCTGGACGAGCTGACGGGCGAGGGCGTCCCGGAGGAACTGGCCGCCAAGGTGGCCGGCTTCTCCTCCGCCTTCCCGGCGCTGGACATCGTCGCGATCGCGGACCGCACGGGCGTGGACCCGCTGGAGGTCGCCGAGGTGTACTACGACCTCGCCGACCGCCTGGCCATCACCCAGCTGATGGACCGGATCATCGAGCTGCCGCGGTCCGACCGCTGGCAGTCGATGGCCCGCGCCTCCATCCGCGAGGACCTGTTCGCGGCGCACGCGGCGCTGACCGCGGACGTGCTGTCGGTGGGCAACGGCAGTTCGACTCCCGAGGAGCGCTTCCAGGCGTGGGAGGAGAAGAACACGGCCATCATCGGGCGGGCGCGGACGACCCTGGACGAGATCCAGGGGTCGGACGACTTCGACCTGGCGAACCTGTCGGTGGCGATGCGGACGATGCGGTCGCTGCTGCGCGTGCACAGCTGATCGGTCGGCTTCGCCGAACGGGCCGGGCCCGGGACCAAGCGGTCCCGGGCCCGGCCCGTTGTAGCTCCCGGTGTGCGGCGCCGTTGCGGGGGCGCTGCCCCCGGACCCCCGCGCCTCAAACGCCGGCGGGGCTGAAATGAGGCGCGGGTCTGGGCGGAGCCCAGGAAAGGGTCAGCGGCCCGAGGTGAAGGCGTCGTAGGCGTCGCAGACTTCCTTCGAGGGGCCGTCCATGCGGAGCACACCGGCCTCCAGCCAGATCGCGCGGTCGCAGGTTTCACGGACCGTGTTGATGCTGTGGCTGACGAGGAAGACGGTGCCGGCCTGTTCGCGGAGTTCCTCGATGCGCGCCTGGCTGCGGCGCTGGAAGGCGGCGTCGCCGGTGGCCAGGGCCTCGTCGATCATCAGGACGTCGTGGTCCTTGGCGGCGGCGATGGAGAACCGCAGGCGGGCGCCCATGCCGGAGGAGTACGTCCGCATGGGCAGGGAGATGAAGTCGTCCTTCTCGTTGATGCCGGAGAAGTCGACGATGCCCTGGTAGCGCTCGCGGATCTGCTGCCTGGACATGCCCATCGCGAGGCCGCCGAGGACGACGTTGCGCTCGCCGGTCAGGTCGTTCATCAGGGCGGCGTTCACGCCGAGGAGGGACGGCTGGCCGTGCGAGTAGATCCGGCCGCGGGCCACCGGCTGGAGGCCGGCGATGGCGGCCAGCAGGGTGGACTTGCCCGAGCCGTTGGAGCCGATGAGGCCGATGGCCTCGCCCTTGTACGCGGTGAAGGTGACGCCCTTGACGGCGTGCACCTCCTTGATGCCGGGCGGTGCCTTGCGGGAGAAGACCCGACTGAGCGCCGCGGTGGCTCCGCCCTTGCGGGCGCCGGCGCCGTGCACCTTGTAGATGACGTGGACCCCGTCGGCGATGACGGTCGGTACCCGGGTGTCGGTCTGCGTCGCGGTGTCAGCCACGTCCGTACTCCTCTTCTGCCTTCCAGAACCAGATGAATCCGCCGATGCCGGCGAGCAGGGCCCAGCCGATGGCCAGCAACCACGCGTGGGGCGGGAGCGAGTGCGCCTGGAAGCTGTCGATCAGCGCGAAGCGCATCAGGTCGATGTAGACGGCCGCGGGGTTGACCTTGAGCAGCGTCAGCACCCAGTGGTGCGGCAGGTGGTCCGAGGCGAGCATCTGGTCGATGGACCACATGACGCCCGAGGAGTACATCCAGGTGCGCAGGACGAAGGGCATCAGCTGGCTGACGTCCGGGCTCTTGCTGCCGATGCGCGCCATGACCATCGCGCAGCCGGCGGCGAAGACGGCCATCAGCAGCAGGGCCGGGACGGCCAGGAACCAGGACCAGGCGGGCCGCTGGCCGAACGCCAGCAGCAGGATGACGAGGGCGCCCATGGTGACGAGCAGCTGCTGGAAGAGCTGGACGACGGTGGAGATGGGCAGGCTGGCGCGCGGGAAGTGCAGGGCTCGGACCAGGCCGCGGTTGCTGTGGACGGCGCGGGTGCCGGCGTTGATGGAGCTGCCGATGAAGTCCCAGACGAAGATGCCGGTGATCAGGAAGGGGACGTAGTCCGGCACGCCGTGGCTGGCCTTCATCACGATGCCGAAGATGAAGTAGTAGACGGCCGCGTTGAGGAGCGGGGTCACCAGGTGCCAGAGCTGGCCGAGCTTGGCGGTGCTGTACGTGGCCTGCATGCGGGCGGTCGCGTACGCGGTCACGAAGTGGCGGCGGTCCCAGAGTTCCGCGATGTAGCGGGGGAGCGTGGGGCGGGCGCCGCTGAGGGTGAGGCCGTGGGCGGCGGCGAGGCGCGCGAGTTCCGCGGAGGGCGCGGGCTCGGTCGTGGATGCGGTCGCGGTGGTCACAGGGTTCGCTTTCGACGGGGTCAGTACGTCACTGCCAAGGTCGGGACGGGTCCGTATCGTCGCTACGGCGAGGTTAGGGCGCGGAGCGTCGGAACGCAACCGTATCGTCGTGACGGAGCGCGGTTATGCTCTCTGCATGACCCCGGACCCCTCCGCCACTTCTGCACCCGCCCCCGCCCCCGCCCGTAGGGCCCCCGCCGGGGCCGCCGTCCTGCGCGCGGACGTGACCGAGGCGATCCGCGACGCGGTGGTGGAGGAACTGGCCGCGGTCGGCTTCTCGAAGATGTCCATCGAGGGCATCGCCCGGCGGGCGGGGGTCGGCAAGACCGCGGTCTACCGGCGCTGGAAGTCGAAGCTGCACCTGGTGCTGGACCTGGTGGGGGCCTTCGCGGTGGACGGCCTGCCGGTGCCCGCGACCGGCTCGCTGTACGGGGACGTACGGGCCCTGCTGGAGGTCATGTCACACGTGCTGCGGCACCCGGTGGCCTCCGCGGTGATCCCCGACCTGCTCGTGGAGGCGGCGCGGAACCCGGAGATCGCGGACGCGGTGCGCGGCGCGCTGCTCGACGGGCAGCGTCGGATGGCGGCGGGGATCGTCTCGGACGCGGTCGCCCGCGGCGAGCTCCCGGCGGGCATCGACCCGGCCCACGCCCTCGACCTGCTGATCGGCCCGCTTTACTGGCGCCAGGTGGTGGTCCGGGACGCCGTGACGGGCGGCCACCTCGACGTCCTGGCCCACCAGGTGGTGGCGGGCCTGAAGGCGAGCTCCGAGGCTGGCGACTAGCTAGCACCGGCCACGGCCGGACGGCAGCCAGGGCCGGCGCCGGGGTCACTTGATCGCTCCGGCCATCACCCCCGAGACGAACTGCCGCTGGAAGGCGAAGAAGACGACGAGCGGGACCGCCATCGACAGGAACGCGCCGGGCGCCAGCACGTCGATGTTGTTCCCGAACTGCCGTACCTGCTGCTGCAGCGCGACCGTGACCGGCGGGCTGGCCGAGTCCGCGAACACCAGCGCCACCAGCATGTCGTTCCACACCCACAGGAACTGGAAGATGCCGAGCGAGGCGATCGCAGGACCGCCGAGCGGCAGCACCACCCGTGCGAACAGCCGCAGTTCACCCGCCCCGTCGAGACGGGCCGCCTCCAACAGCTCGCGCGGGATCTCCGCGAAGAAGTTGCGCAGCAGGAACACGGCGAAGGGCAGTCCGAAGGCGGTGTGGAAGAGGACCACGCCCGCCGTGGTCTCGAACAGCCCGATGGAGCCGAAGAGTTCGGAGACCGGGATCAGCGCCACCTGCACGGGGACCACCAGCAGTCCGACGACGAGGAGGAACAGCCAGTCCCGGCCGGGGAAGTCCAGCCAGGCGAAGGCGTATCCGGCGAACGCGCCCAGGACCAGGACCAGCAGGGTGGCCGGCACGGCGATCGCGAACGTGTTCAGGAGCGAGCCGGTGATGGTGTCGTTCGCCAGCAACCGCTCGTAGTTGTCGGCCGTCAGCCGCGAGGGCGCCGTGAACACCTGCCACCAGCCGCCGCCGTTGAGGTCGGTGGGGGAGACGAACGAGGAGAGCAGCAGCCCGAGCGTGGGCAGCAGCCAGAAGAGCGCCGCCACGACCAGGAAGACGCGCAGCGCGCCTGAGGCGAGCTTGGCGGAGACGAGGGCGGCGTACGAGGGCCCGGCGGCCGCCGAACCCGCTGCCGCCGGGTCCACCGCCGCCGGGTCCACCGCCGTCGGGTCCGGCGTTGCGTCGGAACGGCTCATCGGGACCCCTCCTTGCGCAGCCGACGGATGTTCACGAGCATCACCGGGATCACCAGCACCAGCAGCAGCACGGCGATGGCGCTGCCCAGCCCCGGATCGGCGTCCGTACCGAAGGAAGTCCGGTACAGCTGGAGCGCGAGCACGTTCGCGTCGTCCTGGACCGCGCCCGGCGCGATCACGAAGACCAGGTCGAAGATCTTCATGACGTTGATGACGAGGGTGACGAGCACGACCACCAGGACCGGCGCCAGCAGCGGGGCGGTGATCCGCCGGAACACCTGCCACTCGTTCGCCCCGTCCACGCGCGCCGCCTCCAGCAGCTCACGCGGTACGGCGGCCAGCCCGGCCCCGATCAGCACCATCGCGAAACCGGCCCACATCCATACGTACGCCCCGATGACCGCCGGCGTGACGAGCGCCGGGCCGAGCCACTGCACCCCCGCGTACGCCTCCCGGAAGTTGGCCGCGGGCAGCCGCAGCAGGGCCCCGTCGGCCTTCGCGGACAGGGTGAAGGCGCCGTCTGCACCGGCCGTCGCCGCATCGACCACCCGGCCGTCCTTGACCGCCTCGATCCGCATTCCGGCGTAACCCTGCTCGGTCGGGTCGACCACGTTCGTCGCCCCGCCCCCGCCCCGGGTGAAGTCCTGCCAGACGGTGCCGGTGACCTTCCCCGGCACGGCCGCGGGCCGGCCCGCGGTACGGGTCCCCTCCGGCAGCGCCTCCGGGGCCACGCCGACCAGCGGGAGCAGCACCGGGGTACCCGCGCGGACGGGGTCGCGGGTGACGAAGGCACCGCCGCCGGCGTCCGCGAGCGGCGAGTCGCGGCCCGGGCGGGCCTTGGGGAAGGCCGAGGACTCCGCGAAGGTGTCGTGGACCCCGACCCAGACCGCGTTGGCGACCCCGCGGTCGGGATCGTGGTCGTAGACGAGCCGGAAGATGATGCCCGCGGCCAACATCGAGATCGCCATCGGCATGAACACCAGCAGCTTGAACGCCGTTCCCCAGCGCACCCGTTCGGTGAGGACCGCGAAGACCAGACCGAGGGCGGTGGCCGTGGCCGGGGCGAACACCACCCACAGCGCCGTGTTCTTCAGGGCGGTGCGGATGGTGTCGTCGCTCAGGATCTCGCGGTAGTTGTCACCGCCGACGAAGGTGTCGCCGGAACGGTCGAAGAGACTGCGGTAGAGGGAGTAGCCGATCGGGTGCACGACGAGCGCACCGAGCAGCACGAGGGCCGGGAGGAGGAACGCCGCCGCGATCAGCCGGCGGCGCCGCGCCTCCGCGGAGACGGCGCCCTTGGACTCGGCGCCCTTGGACTCGACGCGCTCGGATGCGACGCCCTTGGCGGCAGGGGCCGGCACGGGATCAGTTCCCGTAGGCCTTGGCCGCGTCCGCCTCCAGTTTCGCCTGGGTGCCCGCCACGTCCGACGGGTTGGCCAGGAAGTCCTGGAGCGCCTTCCACTCGCCCGCGCCCGGGGTCCCGCCGAAGGCCGCCGGGGCCTGGTCCGACATGTCGAAGCGGAAGTCGTCGCCCGCGGCGATCAGCGCCTTGGCGATGTCCCGCTGGATGGCGTTCGGATAGGCGCCCGGGTCCACCGCCTTGTTCGGGGAGACGAAGCCGCCCTGCCGGGCGTGGATCTCCGCCGCGTCCGGCGAGGCCAGGAAGGTCAGCAGCGCCTGCGCCCCCTTCGACGGCTTCAAGGCGACCGCCACGTCGCCCCCCGAGACCACCGGAGCCTTCCCGCCGACCGCCGGGAAGGGGAAGACGAGGGCGTCCTCGCCCACCTTCGCCTGCGTCTGCGCGATGTTCACCGCCACGAAGTCGCCCTCGAAGACCATCGCGGCCGCCGGCCGGTCGCCGCCGGTGAAGGTCTGCGTCACCGACTTCGGGAACTCGGTGGACAGCGCCCCGCTCGGCCCGCCCGCCAGGAAGTCCTTGCGGCCGAACAGCTCGCCGAGCGTGGTCAACGCCTGCTTGACGCTGTCGTCCGTCCACTTGATCTGGTGCTTGGCCAACTGGTCGTACTTCTCCGGCCCGGCCTGGGAGAGGTAGATGTTCTCGAACCAGTCGGTGAGGGTCCAGCCGTCCGCACCCGCCACCGAGACGGCCGGGGTGCCGGAGGCGGACAGCGTGTCGGCCGCGGTGATCAGGTCCTTCCAGGTCTTCGGAGGTTTGACCCCCGCCGCCTCGAAGGCCTTCGCGTTGTACCAGATCAGCGACTTGTTCGCGGCCTTGTAGTACACGCCGTACTGGGTGTCCCCGACGGCGCCGAGCGTCCGCCAGCCCTTGGAGTAGTTCGCATCGAGCTGGGCGGCGGCCTCCGGGCCGAGCGGCTGCGCCCACTTGTTCTCCACGGCCGCCTTCAGCGCCCCGACCTGCGGGAGCAGCGCCACGTCCGGCGGCGCACCACCCGCGATCTTCGCGCCGAGGAAGGTGACGATCGGGTCCTGGGCCGGGACGAAGGTGACGGAGGCACCCGTCCGCTTCTCGAACTCCTTCAGGACCTTGGTGAAGTTCTCCTGCTCCGGGCCCGTCCAGACCGCGGCGACCTCCAGCTTCTCGCCGGGCAGCTTCGGTAACTGCACCCGGGGTGCGGCCGTGCTGCCCTCGGGCCCCTGCGGTTCCTCCGTCCCGCCGTCCCCGCACGCGCCGAGCGTGAGGGCGGCCGCCGCGGCGAGCGCCGTCCAGGTGAGTGTCGTACGGCTCGTTCCGTGCCTGCGCATGGTTCGCCCCCGATGCCCGTGATGTGTCCTGGACCACAAGGTCTACGCCGAGCAGTGCGCCCCCGCAATACCGCCTCGCGGGGGCGCGGCCGCCCGTCAGGGCGCGGGCGGGAACAGCACGGGTATCGCCGAGACCAGGTGCGAGGCCCGCTCCAGGGCGCTGGCCAGCAGTGCGAGGTCGGTGGGCCCGTTGCCCAGCTCACGCACCGGGCGGCGGGCCGGCGGATCGCCCATCCGCTCCCACTCCACCGGGACGACGGTCGGCCGCTGGGTCGCCGTCCGGGGGATCCGGCCGGTGACCCGTCCCGCCTGGAAGGGGACCGTCCGGCCGTCACCGAAACGGAGCAGGCCGCGCCCCGGACCCGGCTGGTCGGGGGCGTCGAGCTCCACGCGCAGGGTGACCAGGCGGGCCGGTCCGGTGTCCGCCGTACGATCCGGGCGGGCGCTGGCGGCCACCAGGTGCACACCGAGCCGGGCGCCCTCGCGGGCCACCGCTTCCAGGGCCCGGACCACCGAGCCCGCGGCGGGGCGGCCCGCACTGCCCAGACCCGGCGCGACCAGCGCGTCGAGGTCGTCCACGAGCACCACCAGGCGGGGCAGCGGGCTGGGCCCGGGCGGATCGGTACGGGTGGTCGCGGCCCTCAGCCGCAGCGTGCCGGTCCGCTGGGGGTCGAGGTCGCCGCGGTGCTCGCCCGGGCTGGGCCGGCGCGGCGCGACCATGCGGTCGGACACTTCGCGCTGTGCGTGCCACTCGGCGAAGGACAGGTCCTCCAGCAGCTCGGAGCGGCGCTTGAGCTCCGCGCCCAGCGCCTGCGCGAACTCCCGCATGCGCAGCGGATCGGAGGCGACCAGGTGGGCGCAGACGTGCGGGAGTTCGGTGCAGGGCAGCAGCCCGTCGCCGCGCTCGCCGCCGGCCCCGTCGAGGAGGAGCAGCCCCAGCCGGTCGGGCCGGGCGGCCGCGGACAGCGACGCGGCCACCGAGCGCAGCAGCTCGGTCCGCCCGCTCCCGGCGGGCCCCTCGACGAGCAGGTGCGGGCCGTCGTGGACGAGTTCGGTGCCGACGGGCCCGCGGCGGCCGCTGCCCAGCACGATCTCGGCGAGGCCGCCCACGCCCTGCCCCTGGTCGGTGGCGGCGGCCCAACGTGCCATCAGGGAGGCCGGGGTGGCCCGGGCCAGCCCCAGCTCGTCCAGCAGCCGCGCGGTGGCCGGCAGGGCGGCCGCGGCCGGCCGGTAGGGCTCGGCGGAGCCGCCCTCGGCGGTGCGCAGCGGGGCCAGGGCCCGGGCGAAGCGCTCGGCCCAGGCGGCGGAGACGGCGTCGGCGGTGGCGGTGCCCCCCGACGGGACCGGCCTGCCGCCGCTGATCGTGAAGGTGCGTACGGCCGTGGCCACGTCGCCGCTGAGCAGGGCGACCGCGCCGCAGTCCCGGAAGGCGGGGGAGCTCGCGCAGGCGGCCTCGTACGTCTCTTCGACCGGCGAAGCGGCGGTGGCGGCCGGGGCCTCGGCGAGCACGAGGACGTGGATCCCGGCGGCCGGGCCGTGCGAGGCGAGCCGACCGGTGATGTCGCGCAGCGGGCCGGCTCCGGGATCGCCGTCGAGGACGACGAGCGTGTACGGGCCCTCGTAGATGGCGGCGGCCCGCCGGATCTGTCCGGCATCGGCGGCGGTCCAGTGCACGCCGAGCGGACCCTCGTCGAGGCGCCGGGTCAGCTCACCCGTGCGGGCGACGGCCTGGTCGCGGTCGTACGCCAGCAGGAGCCTGCAGTCTTGGCCGTGTGCCGGCCGTACGTGGGGCAGCCAGCCGAGCCAGCCCCACTCGCGCCGCCGGTCGGCGAGGCCGCGCGCCCGGTCGGCGGAGACGAGCACGATCTCCAGCTGCCCCGGCGCGTGCAGCGCCGCGAGCTGCGCGACGACCCAGCGGGCGGCCCCGGCCAGCCGGTTCCGCGGGCCGGCCAGCCCGAGGGCGCCGACGGCGGGCAGGGACACCCGGCTCCCGGCGCCGAGCCCCACCTCCAGTACGGCGGGATGTCCGGGCGTACGGGACCACAGGCGCTCGGTGGGGCCCATCGCGGCCAGCAGCACCGCGGCGGGATCGTCGGGGTCGGGCGCGGCGGCCACCGGTTCCGGCGGGGCCTCGGCGGGTTCCTCGCCGCGCACCCACTTGCGGGCCCAAGCGCCTATGCCCTTGCGTCGCCCGGTCCCGGTCCCGGAGCCAGGGCCCGGCGCCGCGCCCTGCGGCCCGGCTTCGCGGGATGCGCCGGGGGCGTTGGGGGCGTCGGGGACTTCGGGCGCCTCCGGATCGGGCCCGGGTACGGCCGGATCCGCCCCGGGGAGCGGGCCGGGGAGCGGGCCGGGGAGCGGGAGGGCGGCGACGGGCCGGGTGGCGACCGACAGGTGGCCCTGGAGGTCCGGGGTCACCGACAGCGCGGGAGCGCCCGCGGGGGCCAGCCGCAGGGTGGACTCGCCGACCCGCAGCAGCGCCCCCGGGGGCAGGGCGACGGGCTGCGCCCCCACCGGGGAGCCGTCCAGCGCGGTGCCGTTCGTCGAGTTCAGGTCGGCCACCGCGACCCGCCCGTCGGGGATCACCGTGACCGCGCAGTGCAATCGGGAGACGTCGGGGTCGTCGAGGGGGACGTCGGCATCGGCGGAGCGGCCCACCCGGATCTGCCCGCTGTGCAGCAGGTGCACCCCGCCCGCGTCGGGTCCGGCGACGACGTGCAGCTGGGCCGCGCCGAGGCCGTCCTCCGGGAGGACGTCCGGTACGGGCCCGTGCAACGCCAGTACCGCGCCGTCCACCAGCGGCGGCTCGCCGAGCACCCGCCGCTGGAGGTCGAGGCGCTCGGAGCCGGCGTACAGCACGACCGTGCCCCCGGTGTCGGGCCCGCCGACGGTCGCCGCGAGCCCGGAGGCGACCGCGGCCAGCGCGGTGCCGACGGGGGCGGTGACGAGTACGTCACAGCTCGCGGGGGCGGTCGCGGTCTGGTGGCCGCTGCGCGACCCAAGGACGGTCAGCCGGATCTGCATCGCCGTCAGCGGTCCCTTCTGCGCGGTGCGCGGTGTGTGCGCCCGGCGGGGAAATCCCGTGACATGACCGTCCGGTCGCCCCCCACCCGGCACGGACGCGTCGTCCGGTCAGGTCTGCCCGGAAGGCGGGGCTCCCGTCCCGTGCCGTCCGTACGTGTGCATCCTCGCACCTGTCACGGACAACACGCCCGGCGCCCGGCAATAAATGATCTTGATGTGTTGGGACCCGGGTCGGACCCCGATCAGATCCGGCCACCAAGGCGGTGGAAGACGGGGAAAATCGCCTCCGGCATACCCCGCGAACATCACCCTCCGCACATATGTGCGGCAACCAACCTCCGGGGACCGGCGTCTTCCCGGGGGACACCCCCTAGAGTGGGCCGGAAAACCAATCAGCGGATCGACCACATCCGACGACAGCAGGGGAGCGCGAGACGTGCGGCCAGTCGGCAGCAAGTACCTGCTCGAGGAGCCGCTCGGGCGCGGCGCCACGGGCACTGTCTGGCGTGCCCGCCAGAGGGAGGCCGCCGGCGCGGAGGCGGCCGTCGCGGGACAGCCCGGCGAGACCGTGGCCATCAAGGTCCTCAAGGAGGAGCTGGCCCAGGACCCCGACATCGTCATGCGCTTCCTGCGGGAGCGCTCGGTCCTGCTGCGCCTGACCCACCCCAACATCGTGCGCACCCGCGACCTCGTCGTCGAGGGCGATCTGCTGGCCCTGGTCATGGACCTGATCGACGGCCCGGACCTGCACCGGTACCTGCGGGAGAACGGCCCCTTCACGCCCGTCGCTGCGAGCCTGCTGACCGCCCAGATCGCCGACGCCCTCGCCGCCAGTCACGCCGACGGAGTGGTCCACCGGGATCTGAAACCGGCCAACGTGCTGCTCGACGAGCGCGGCGGGCAGATGAAGCCGATGCTCACCGACTTCGGCATCGCCCGCCTCGCTGATTCCCCGGGCCTGACCCGCACCCACGAGTTCGTCGGCACCCCGGCCTACGTCGCGCCCGAGTCCGCCGAGGGCCGCCCGCAGACCTCCGCCGTCGACATCTACGGCGCCGGCATCCTGCTGTACGAGCTGCTCACCGGGCGCCCGCCGTTCGCCGGTGGCACCGCGCTCGAAGTGCTCCACCGCCACCTCAGCGAGGACCCGCAGCGGCCCTCGACCGTGCCCGAGCCGCTGTGGACGGTCATCGAGCGCTGCCTGCGCAAGGAGCCGAACGAGCGCCCCAGTGCCGAGAGCCTGGCCCGCGGGCTGCGCGTGGTGGCCTCCGGCATCGGCGTGCACTCCTCGGCCGCCGAGGTGGAGGCCGCGCTCGGCGTGGGCGCGCTGCTCGCGCCCGACCCCTCGCCGGCCCCGGTCCCCGAGACCCCCGACGCGGGCGCGTACGACCCGAACGCCATGACGAGCGTCATGCCGCCGGTCGGCGCGGCCGACGCCACCTCGGTGCTGCCCATGGGGTCCGCCCGGCCCGGAGGGCCGGGGGAGGCGGCGGGCCCCGGGGCCGACCCGACCTCGGTGATGCCCCCGGTGCAGCAGCCCGATTCGCCGCACCCGTGGCAGTCGCAGATGCAGGCCGTCCGCGACCGCAACGAGCAGACCCAGATCCAGTACCTCGACCCGAACGAGGACCCGCTGCGCCGTCGCCCGCAGCGGCAGGCGCCCCCGCCGCCGCAGCACCGGCCCCAGCAGCCGCAGCAGCCCCAGCAGCCGCCGCAGTACCGGCAGGGCCCGCCGCCCCCACAGCAGCAGTACCAGCAGCCCCAACAGCCGCAGTACCGCCCGCCGCAGCAGCCGCCCCAGCAGCAGTACGCGCCGCCCCCGCCGCCGCAGCACTACCAGCCGCAGCAGCACCAGCCCCAGCCGTACCAGCAGCAGCCTCAGCCGCAGCAGCCCCAGTACCGCCAGCCGCCGCCGCAGCAGCAGCCCCCGCAGCCCCCGCCGCAGCAGCGGCCGGCTCCCCGGGAGCCCCGCGAGCCGCGCCGCCGCAGCGCCAACCCGGTGCGGATCCCCGGCCTCGGCTGCCTCAAGGGCTGCCTGGTGTTGATCCTGGTGTTCTTCGTCGCCGGCTGGCTGGTCTGGGAACTGACCCCGCTTCAGGAGTGGATCGGTACCGGCCGGGGCTGGTGGGACCAGGTCTGGACCTGGGGCGGCAACGCCGTGGACTGGGTCAGCACGATCGGGGACTCCGCGGGTTCCTCGGGCTCCACCAAGCCCTGAAACGAACCCCCGTAGCTCCGACTTCGTGGATTTGTCGACTTCTGGGACATGATTTCGCTCGCAGAAGTGAAGGTCGCCGCGAATCCGGACCCCTGCTGGCTTCTCATGCCCACCCGGCCGCGTAGCTTTGGTGCGTACGCCAGCCGCTGAGGGAGCAGTCGTGGCACGGAAGATCGGCAGCCGGTACACCGCGCACCAGATCCTGGGGCGCGGCAGCGCGGGCACGGTGTGGCTGGGCGAGGGGCCTGACGGGCCCGTCGCCGTCAAACTGCTGCGCGAAGACCTCGCGTCCGACCAGGAACTCGTCGGACGGTTCGTCCAGGAGCGCAGCGCGCTGCTCGGCCTGGAGCATCCGCACGTCGTGTCCGTCCGCGACCTCGTCGTGGACGGCAACGACCTCGCCCTCGTCATGGACCTCGTCCGCGGCACGGACCTGCGCACGCGCCTGGACCGGGAACGGCGGCTGGCCCCCGAGGCGGCCGTGGCCATCGTCGCGGACGTCGCCGACGCGCTGGCGGCGGCGCACGCGGCGGGCGTCGTCCACCGGGACGTCAAGCCGGAGAACGTCCTGCTGGACATGCAGGGCCGGCTCGGCCCCGGCGGCTCGCACCCGGCGCTGCTGACCGACTTCGGCGTGGCCAAGCTGATCGACTCCCCGCGGCGGGCCTCCACGGGCCGCGCCTCGGCCCCGACGACCCGGATCATCGGCACCCCGGACTACCTGGCGCCGGAGATCGTCGAGGGCTTGCCCCCGCGTGCCGCGGTGGACATCTACGCCCTGGCCACGGTCCTGTACGAGCTGCTGGCCGGATTCACCCCCTTCGGCGGGGGCCACCCGGGCGCGGTCCTGCGGCGGCACGTGACGGAGACGGTGGTCCCGCTGCCGGGGATCCCCGACGAGCTGTGGCAGCTCATGGTGCAGTGCCTGGCCAAGGCCCCGGCCTCGCGGCTGCGGGCCTCGGAGCTGTCGGTCCGGCTGCGGGACCTGCTGCCGATGCTGGCCGGCATGCCGCCGCTGGACGTGGACGAGCCGGACGACGCGGATCCGGACCCCGAGCCCTCGGAGGAACCGGCGGCCGACCCGGTCCGGCGGCGGGGCGTGGTCCCGCTGGTGCCGGGCTCGGCGACCGACTCCAACCGGGACACCCACACCTCGATGCGGGTGCCGGGGCCCGACGAGCTGGCGGGCGGGGCGCTGGGCACCGCCCGCGTTCCGCGCCCGGCGGGCGGTCACCGCCCCGGCTCCGCCCGCCACCGCGCGGAGGCGGCCCGCAAGCGCCGCCTGATCCTCTCGGTATCGGCCCTGGCCCTGGCCTCGGCGATCGGTCTGGGCACGTGGCTGGCCGTCTCGGGCGACGAGGCCCCGCCCCCGCAGGACAGCAAGCAGTCGGTCCCCGCGAAGCGGTAGCCGCCGGGTGCGGCGCCGTGGTCGGGGGCACCGCCCCCGAACCCCCGCGCCTCAAACGCCGGCGAGGCCGAAATGTTCAGCCTCGCCGGCGTTTGAGGTGCAGGCCCGGGCGGAGCCCAGGGGCTACACCGCGGCCAGTTCCGGGTGCCAGCGCCGCGCCACCGCCGGGTGGGCGCGGACCCAGCCCTTCAGCTCGTTGCGGCCGTACTGGGCGTGCAGCGGGTTCGACTCGTCGTGCGCGACACCGGGCGCGGAACGCAGGTAGTCGCCCGGGACGGTCTCGATCACCGCGTCCAGACGCGGGTTGTAGAAGAACGGCACCGAGTACCGCTCCACCGCGCCGGGCGGGCTGACCACCCGGTGGTCCGTCGCCGTCAGATAGCCCTCGGTCGCGATCTCCAGCAGCTCGCCCAGGTTGACCACGAAGGCGCCCGGCATCGGCGGAACGTCCACGTAGCCGCCGTCCCGGACCACCTGGAGGCCGCCCACCGAGTCCTGCAGCAGGAGCGTCAGGAAGCCGTAGTCCTTGTGCGCGCCGACCCCCTGGTCGGCGCCGGAGGGGGCCGATCCCGGGTAGCGGATCAGCTTGGTGTGCAGGTGCGGGCGGTCCGCGAAGGCCTCGTCGAAGAAGTCCGCCGGGGCGCCGATCGCCACGAGGAGCTCCTGGAGCAGGCGGTGGGCGACCGCCGCGAGCCGGGTCTGCCAGTCCAGGACCACCGTACGGAGCTCGGGGAGGGCGGCGGGCCACTGGTTCGGGCCCTCCAGCCACAGGAACGCCGGGTCGTCCGGCCCCACGACGGGCGCCGGGCGCTCCGCGCCGACGTCCAGCTGGTCCCGCCAGTCGGAGGCGCCGCCGGTCAGCTCGTGGCCGATTCGGGTGTAGCCCCGGAAGTGGGGGGAGTTCAGATTGCTGACGGCAAGCCGGTCGGCTTCCGGGAGGGCGAAGAAGGCCCTGGTCACTTCCAGGATGCGGGCGCTCTCGGCGGCGGTAACGCCGTGCCCGGTCAGGTGCAGGAAACCGGTGTCCCGGGCGGCTGCGTGCAGCTTCTTCAGGAAATCGGCCCGCTGGGCCGGGTCGTCGGCCTGGGAGAGGTCCAGGACGGGGAGAGAGTGCGCGGACGGCATGACGGCTCCGTTTCGGATGTCACGGGGTCCTGTTCCCCAGAGGTGGTGGGGGCCGCGGGCGGGGGGCGGGTCTCCGACAGGGATGGTGCCGGGACCACGGGGGCCGCGTACAGGACCAAGTCGGATCGTGGTGGATCAGGCTTGGGTTCGGTCCGGCGGCGGACAGCTCGTCGTCGTGACACGCATGTGGTCGACATGGCGGCGCTTGACGAGGAGAACGGTCATAGAGAGAGGGTACGCCCGTACGATCCATCACCAGAACGGGTGATTCGGCCTGCCCGGACTGCGTTGTCCGGGGACCGGCTACGCTGGACCCGTGGCAGTCGTCGATGTTTCCGAAGAGCTGAAGTCCCTCTCCTCGACCATGGGGTCGATCGAGGCCGTCCTGGACCTCGACAAGCTGAGGGCAGATATCGCCGTGCTCGAGGAGCAGGCCGCTGCGCCGTCCCTGTGGGACGACCCGGAGGCCGCCCAGAAGATCACGAGCAAGCTTTCGCACCTCCAGGCGGAGGTCCGCAAGACCGAGACGCTGCGGGGGCGCATCGACGACCTCGGGGTGCTCTTCGACCTCGCCCAGGAGATGGACGACGCGGACACCCTGGCCGAGGCCGAGACCGAGCTGGTCTCCGTCCGCAAGGCGCTGGACGAGATGGAGGTCCGGACCCTGCTCTCCGGCGAGTACGCCGAGCGCGAGGCCCTGGTCAACATCCGTGCCGAGGCCGGTGGCGTCGACGCCTCCGACTTCGCCGAGCGCCTCCAGCGCATGTACCTGCGCTGGGCCGAGCGGCACGGCTACTCGACCGAGATCTACGAGACCTCGTACGCGGAAGAGGCCGGCATCAAGTCGACCACCTTCGTCGTCAAGGCCCCGTACGCCTACGGAACGCTCTCCGTCGAGCAGGGCACCCACCGCCTCGTGCGCATCTCGCCCTTCGACAACCAGGGCCGCCGCCAGACCTCCTTCGCGGGCGTCGAGGTGCTCCCGGTCGTGGAGACCAGCGACCACGTCGAGATCGACGAGGCCGAACTGCGCGTCGACGTGTACCGCGCCTCCGGCCCCGGCGGCCAGGGCGTCAACACCACCGACTCGGCGGTCCGCATCACGCACATCCCGACCGGCATCGTGGTCTCCTGCCAGAACGAGCGCTCGCAGATCCAGAACAAGGCGAGCGCCATGAACGTCCTCCAGGCCAAGCTGCTGGAGCGGCGCCGCCAGGAGGAGAAGGACAAGATGGACGCCCTCAAGGACGGCGGCAGCTCCTGGGGCAACCAGATGCGCTCCTACGTCCTGCACCCGTACCAGATGGTCAAGGACCTGCGGACGGAGTTCGAGGTCGGCAACCCGCAGGCGGTGCTCGACGGCGAGATCGACGGCTTCCTGGAGGCCGGGATCCGCTGGCGCAAGCAGCAGGAGCAGACCGCGTAACCCTCGGAGGGCGGGCGTACGGAGCGTACGCGCAGACGTTCAGCGGAAGGGCCCGGACACCAGGTGTCCGGGCCTTTCTCGCGCGTGCGATCGGAACGTGGCGCGGGCCGACCGCGGGCACCACGGTCGGGCGGTCTAGGCGGTGTGCTGGGCCACCAGGACCAGGGCCGTCACGAGGACCACCATGAGCGCGATGAGCGTCACGGGGTTAAGGCCGGAGAAGGGGCCCTCCTGCTGGAGGCGCTCCCGGTTCGCCCGGCACACAGGGCAGCGGCCCTGGCTGACGGGTGCGGCGCAGTTCGCGCACACGAGCCGGTCATATGTCATGCGCTCCTCCTCTCGTCCCCTCGGTCTTCTGTCGCCTATAACGGCGCGGGGAACCGGAGCGTTCCCCCTACCACTGTGCCAGCTTCGCCGACATTCGGCGCGGCCCGTCCGGGCAATCACGTTCCCGAGCGACCGCACGCCGGGATAAATCGGGCAAGTCCGGAGGCCGGGTCCACACCTCGCGCCCGTTCGCGTATGGTCACGCACACCTACTCCCGGCGACCGTGGTGCACCCGTGATCCGATTCGACAGTGTCTCCAAGTCCTACCCGAAGCAGAGCCGTCCCGCACTCAGGGAAGTCTCCCTCGACATCGCGAAGGGCGAGTTCGTCTTCCTGGTCGGCTCCTCCGGCTCCGGCAAGTCCACCTTCCTGCGACTCATCCTGCGCGAGGAGCGGGCGAGCCACGGCCAGGTGCACGTCCTGGGCAAGGACCTCGCCAAGCTCTCCAACTGGAAGGTTCCGCAGATGCGGCGCCAGCTGGGGACCGTCTTCCAGGACTTCCGCCTGCTCCCCAACAAGACGGTGGCCGAGAACGTGGCCTTCGCCCAGGAGGTCATCGGCAAGCCGCGGGGCGAGATCCGCAAGGCCGTCCCGCAGGTCCTCGAACTCGTCGGCCTCGGCGGCAAGGAGGACCGCATGCCCGGCGAGCTCTCCGGTGGTGAGCAGCAGCGCGTGGCCATCGCCCGCGCCTTCGTCAACCGCCCCGCCCTGCTGATCGCGGACGAGCCCACCGGCAACCTCGACCCGCAGACCTCGGTCGGGATCATGAAGCTGCTGGACCGGATCAACCGGACCGGCACCACCGTGATCATGGCCACCCACGACCAGCAGATCGTCGACCAGATGCGCAAGCGCGTCATCGAACTCGAACAGGGCCGACTCGTGCGCGACCAGTCGCGCGGCGTCTACGGCTACCAGCACTGAAAGGTCCCTGAGACGCAATGCGCGCCCAGTTCGTCATGTCGGAGATCGGCGTCGGTCTCCGTCGCAATCTCACCATGACCTTCGCGGTCATCATCTCGGTGGGCCTCTCCCTGGCCCTGTTTGGCGGCTCCATGCTCATGAGCGAGCAGGTGAGCAAGATGAAGGGCTACTGGTACGACAAGGCCAACGTCTCGATCTACCTCTGCAACAAGCAGGACGCCGTGGAGGCGAGCGAGGCCGCCGCCAAGAAGGCCGACGGGACGCCGGTGGCCTCCACGGGCGTCACCACCTGCGCCAAGGGCGCGGTGACCGAGGAGCAGAAGAAGCAGATCGAGTCCGAGCTCAAGAACATGTCCCTGGTGAAGTCCGTCGCCTACGAGTCGGCGGACGAGGCGTACAAGCACTACCAGGAGCGGTTCGGGCACACGGCGCTCGCCTCCTCCATCACCCCGGACCAGATGCAGGAGTCCTTCCGGGTCAAGCTGAAGGACCCGGAGAAGTACAAGGTCGTCACCTCCGCCTTCGTCGGCCGCGACGGCATCCACACCGTCGACGACCAGCGGCAGGCCATCGACGACCTCTTCCGGATCCTCAACTACCTCAACGTCGCGGCGCTCGCCATCATGCTGATCATGCTGATCGTGGCGCTGTTGCTGATCGTCAACACCGTGCGCGTTTCCGCCTTCAGCCGACGGCGTGAGACGGGGATCATGCGTTTGGTGGGCGCCTCCAGCTTCTACATCCAGGTCCCCTTCATCATGGAGGCGGCCGTCGCCGGCCTCATCGGTGCGCTCTTCGCCTGCGGCATGCTCGTCTCCGGCCAGTACTTCGTGATCGACCACGGCGTCGGGCTGCGGGACAAGATCGAGATCATCGACTTCATGGGTTGGGGATCGGTGCTGGCCAAGCTCCCGTACGTACTCTTCATCGGCCTCCTGATGCCCTCCATGGCCGCCTTCATCGCCCTGCGCAAGTACCTGAAGGTGTGACAAGCGCCCCGTGAGCGGTACGGCCAACCATCCGTACCGGAGCGGGCCTTGTCCTAGACTCGGCGCCATGCTGGGTCTGCCCGCTCGCTGTCTCCGGCCCCGCGACCTGCGTCGCGGGGCCGTCTTGACGTTGGCCTTCCTCGCTGCCGTCGCCACCGGTGCCTTAACCGGATGCTGGGATCACGAGGAGGGCGCCGAGGCCGCCGCGGCCATGGCCGGCGCCCCCGCGGCCGAGCCCCCGCGCGAGGCGGGCACCGCCGACCGGGAGGCCGTCGCCCGTGCCGTCGCCGAGGCCGTCGCCGAGGGGAAGTCGGGGAAGAAGGCGGCCCAGGAGGTCGTCAGCCGCAGCGGCGACCGTTGGGGCGCCGTCTACGACCAGAGCGAGTACGCCGCCTTCGCCGAGGGCCTCGACGGCCGCTGGACCGGCGTCGGGGTGTGGGCCGGCCGGGCCGCCGACGGCATGATCAAGGTCGACAGGGTCCAGCCCGGCAGCCCCGCAGCCCGGGCCGGAGTGCGCGCGGGGGACCGGCTGATGAGCGTCGACGGGCACGCCGTGACGGGCCTCGCCGTCACCGACGTGGTCGCCCTGTTGCGAGGCGACGCCGGCACCCCCGTCGTGCTGAACCTGAGCCGGGACGGCGCCGACCTCACCGAGACCGTGCGCCGCGAGCAGCTGCGCACCGAGCCGGTGACCGTACGGCAGCGCCCGGACGGGGTCACGGTCATCAAGGTCGCCTCCTTCACCCGCGGTTCCGGCGATCGCGTCAAGGCCGCCGTCCGCGCGGCCCCGCCCGACCGGGGGATCCTGCTCGACCTGCGCGGCAACCCGGGCGGGCTGGTCACCGAGGCGGTCACCGCCGCTTCGGCCTTCCTCGACGGCGGGCTCGTGGCCACGTACGACGTCCGGGGCGAGCAGCGGGTCCTGTACGCGGCCGAGGGCGGTGACACCACCCGACCGTTGGTGGCCCTGGTCGACGGCGGCACGATGAGCGCGGCCGAACTGGTGACGGGCGCCCTGCAGGACCGGGGCCGGGCGGTGGCCGTGGGCAGCCGGACCTTCGGCAAGGGCTCGGTGCAGATGCCGACCGAGCTCCCGGACGGCTCGGTGGCCGAGCTGACGGTGGGCACGTACCGCACGCCGGCGGGCCGCAGCCTGGAAGGCGCCGGCATCGCCCCGGACGTGCCGGCGGGCGAGGCGGTCGAGGAGCGGGCCGTCACGGTATTGGGTGGCCTCGGGGTGGGTCCGTAGTGCGAAAATGACCGCACTATGGCTAAGGAAAAAGGGCGCAAGCTGATCGCCCAGAACAAGAAGGCGCGTCACGACTACGCGATCATCGACACCTACGAGTGCGGTCTCGTGCTCACGGGCACCGAGGTCAAGTCCATGCGTCAGGGCCGGGCCTCGCTGGTCGACGGCTTCGTGTCGGTGGAGGGCGGGGAAGCCTGGCTCTACAACGTGCACGTGCCGGAGTACAGCCAGGGCACCTGGACCAACCACAGCGCCCGGCGCAAGCGCAAGCTCCTCATGCACCGCGAGGAGATCGACAAGCTCGAGCGCAAGGCCGACGAGTCGGGTCACACGATCGTGCCCCTGTCGCTGTACTTCAAGGACGGCCGGGCGAAGATCGAGATCGCGCTGGCGAAGGGCAAGAAGGAGTACGACAAGCGGCAGACGCTGCGGGAGAAGCAGGACACCCGCGAGACGAACCGGGCGATCTCGGCCATCCGTCGCAAGCAGCGCGGCACGGTTTAATCACCTGGCACGCGGTGGTCCACTTCGCGTACCATGGCGTCAGCACCACCCCCCGGGGTGGAGCAGCTTGTTAAAAAAACATGGGGATGATCGGTTTCGACAGCGGATGTCGATGCAGGGGAAGCGAGCCGAGGAAGCGGCAATGATCTCGCTAACCATATGTCGCAAAAAATAATCGCCAACTCCAAGAGCGATAACTCCCGCTTCACCCTCGCTGCCTAATAACAGTGAGCTGAAGCCTCTGTGAGGAGCGTCAGCCCGGAAGTGGTCCCGGTCCGGATCCTGGCGTCAATTAGGGATCTAAACCTCTAGCCCCGGTCGCGGGGGTTGGAGGGAAATCAAACAGTGACTGAGCCCGTCGGAGACTTGTCCGTGTGATCTCCGGGGCTGAGAAAAGCGCAGCGGACTGCGCTCGGAGAAGCCCTGCTTCTGCACCGTTGGACGCGGGTTCGATTCCCGCCATCTCCACTCATCCCATGTGGGCAAAGGCCTCGCAGCCTCTCGGTTGCGGGGCCTTCGTCATGCGTCAGTAGTGGTAGCGGGCCTTGAGGACCTTCACTTCCTTGTCGTCGGCCCGGTACACGAGGCGGTGCTCGTCGTCGATGCGGCGGGACCAGTAGCCCGTCAACTCGCCCTTCAGCGGCTCGGGCTTGCCGATGCCGGTGAAGGGGTCCCGCTGGATCTCGCCGATCAGGCGAGTGATCCGTCGGGCCATCTTCCGGTCCGACGAGAGCCAGAACAGGAAGTCCTCCCAGGCGGCGGGGTCGAAGTGGACGCTCCTCACTCCTCGCCCCCGGCCAACTCCCTCAGCTCGTCCAGCGTCCTGACGACCGTGGAGGCGCCCTCGCGGTCACGCGCGACGGCCTCCATCAATCGCTGGGCGTTGGCGGGGGAGCGCAGGAGGTACACGGTCTCCTGCCAGGAGTCGTAGTCGTCGGCGGACATGAGGACCGCGTCACCGCTCTTGGAGGTGATGCGCACCGGGGCGTGGTCGGTGTTCACGCGCTCGATCAGCGGGAACAGGGTCGCCCTGGCTTCGCTGGCGCTTATGGACATGGTGCGCTCCTCTCTCCGGGTCGTACTCGTACGAGTTTATGGTACGTCTCTGGTACTGAAAACCGGTACGACTTTCGTGGCCGCGAGCGCGAGGACGGCCGCCGCCGCCGGGAGGGCGTAGGCGGTCGCCGGGCCCAGACGGTCGACCAGGTTGCCCGCCGTGGCCGCGCCCAGGGAGATGCCCGCGAAGATGGCGGTGACCGCGAGGGTCATGCCCTCGTTGAGGCGGCCCTCCGGGATGAGCGCGTGGACCCGGGACATCGCCGTCACCATCGTCGGAGCCGTGGCCATGCCCGCCAGCAGCAGCGCGCAGGCCAGCGGGAACAACGAGCCCGTGCCCGCCGCGAGCCAGGGCAGGGCCATCGCGGCGGCCATGAGGACCAAGCAGGTGCGCAGGCCGAGCGGGCGCATCGTGCCGTAGAGCAGGCCGGCCGCGCAGGAGCCCGCCGCCTGGAGGGCCAGCACCGGGCCGGAGGCGGCGCCCAGGCCCAGCGCGTCAAGGTGGGCGATCGAGGCGATCTCCATCGAGCCGAAGACCACCCCAGTGGCGAAGAAGAGCGGCAGCAGCGGACCGAGGGCGCGCAGCGGCGAGCCGTGACGCGTGGCCGCCTTCACCGGGGGTTGGGTGGCGCGGCAGGAGGTGAAGACCAGCATGCCGGTCAGCAGCAGGGCGGCCGCGGTGAGGGTGCCGGCCTCGGGGAGGACGACCGAGCAGAGGAAGGCCGCCAGCACCGGGCCGAGCATGAAGCAGAGCTCGTCGGCGGCCTGTTCGAAGGACATCGCCGTGTGGTGCGCGCCCGCGTCGCCGCGCAGCAGGTGCGTCCAGCGGGCGCGGGACATGCCGCCGATGTTGGGGGTGGTGGCGGTCGCGGCGTACGAGGCGAAGAGGGTCCAGGCGGGGGCGCCGGTACGGACGCACACGACCAGGGACAGCGAGCCGAGGACCGCGATCAGGGTGGCCGGGACGGCGATCTTGGCCTGGCCGTGCCGGTCGATCAGCCGGGCGGTCCACGGCCCGACCAGCGCGGTGGCGGCCAGTCCCGTCGCCGAGACCGCGCCGGCGAGGGCGTACGAGCCGCGCTGGCCGGCGATCATCATGACCGCGCTGATCCCGAACATGCCCATGGGGAGGCGGGCGAGGAGGTTCCCGGCGGTGAAACCGCGGGTGCCGGGCAGTGCGAACAGGCGCCGGTAGGGGGCCAGCGGGCCCGGCGTGCGCGGCGGGCGCGGGAGGACGCGGGCGGGGACCGGAGGGACGGGCGGGACGGGCGGAGCGGGCGGGGCGGCGAGGACGAGCGTGCTGCCGGTGACGGCCATGAGGGGCATGACCACCACCCTCGGCCCGGACCCGGGGGACCGTCCAACACCTGTTCGGCGGCCATTCACGCCGATCTGTTGTTAGTCTCCGGGGATGATGCCCCGCGATGTGGATCCCCGGCTGCTGCGCGGGTTCGTCGCGGTCGCCGAGGAACTGCACTTCACCCGCGCCGCCGCCCGGCTCTACGTCGCCCAGCAGGCGCTGAGCCGGGACGTGCGACGGCTCGAAGAGGCCCTCGGCACCGTGCTGTTCGTCCGTACGACCCGCGCCGTCGAGCCGACCGCCGACGGGGAGCGGCTGCTGCCGCTGGCCCGGCGGGTGCTGGCCGCGCACGAGGCGGTCGCCGCCGCCTTCGCCGCGCCCCGCGCGCTGCTCGTCGACCTGAACACCGACGGCCCGAGCACCGCGCGCACCGTGCTGGACCGGGCCCGGGAGCTGGCCCCGGACTGCGAGCTGATGGCCCGCTGGGAGAGCGGACTGACCCACGCCGCCGCCGAGATCGCCGCCGGCCGCCTCGACGTCTCCTTCGGGTACGCCGACGGGCTGGACCCGGTGTGGCGCTCGCGCCTCGCGCACCGGCCCGTGCGCTACGAACCGCTCGCCGTGCTGCTGCCCGAAGGACACCCGCTGGCCGGGCTGGCGGCCGTACCGCTCGACGCGCTGGCCGGGGAGACCGTGTACGCGGGCGCCGGCAATCCGCGCACCCTGGAGTGGACGGGGCTCGCGCGCGAGCTGTTCGCCGGGCGGGGGATCCTGATGGCGCCGCCCGCGCCCGTGGCCATCGGCAAGGACGAGTTCCGCCGGGTCATGGCCAAGACCGGCCATCCGGTGCTGGTGACCGTCGACTTCGTCGACATGCCCGGGTCCGTCAAGCGCCCGCTGGTCGACCCCGTACCGCTGTCCCCGCTGTCCATGGTCTGGCGCAAGGGCTTCGGCCACCCCGGACTCGAAGCGCTGCACCGGGCCGTGGCCGGGCTCGGCGGCGAACGCGGCTGGCTGGAAGTGCCCCCGGCGAGCTGGCGCCCGGCCGCGCTCACAGGCGCCCCCGGCGGCGGGTGAGAGCAAGGTTTCCCGGCGGTCATCCGGCGGGGACCGGGGCCGAAACGCGCCGTTCCTACGGTCGTGCCACGGACGCGAGAGCTGTGGAGGCGTGTGATGACCGGTACGACCGCACCGCGCAAGGGGGGCCGCTGGATCGAGCGGTGGGACCCCGAGGACGAGACCTTCTGGAAGGAGACCGGGGAACGGACCGCCCGCCGCAACCTCGTCTACTCCGTGTTCTCCGAACACATCGGGTTCTCCATCTGGTCGCTCTGGTCCGTGATGGTCCTCTTCATGGGACCGGCGTACGGGATCGACCCGGCCGGGAAGTTCTTCCTGATCGCGACCGCGACCTGCGTGGGCGCGCTCGTGCGGGTCCCGTACACCTTCGCCGTGGCCCGCTTCGGCGGCCGCAACTGGACCGTCGTCAGCGCACTGCTGCTGCTCGCGCCGACGGTCGCCGCGATCGTGGTGATGGAGCCCGGCACCTCCTACGGGACCTTCCTGGTCGTCGCGGCCCTCACCGGCGTCGGCGGCGGCAACTTCGCCTCCTCCATGACCAACATCAACGCCTTCTTCCCGCTGCGCAAGAAGGGCTGGGCGCTCGGCCTGAACGCCGGCGGCGGCAACATCGGCGTGCCCGTGGTGCAGCTGGCCGGGCTGCTGGTCATCGCGACCGCCGGCGCCGCGCACCCCCGCTACCTGCTCGCCGCCTACGTCCCGCTGATCGTGACCGCGGCCGTCCTGGCGGCCGTACGGATGGACAACCTGGCACCCGTGCGCAACGACACCGGCGCGGTCCGCGAGGCGCTGAAGGACGCGCACACCTGGATCATGGCGTTCCTCTACATCGGCACGTTCGGGTCCTTCATCGGCTACAGCTTCGCCTTCGGCCTGGTGCTGCAGACCCAGTTCGGCCGCACCCCGCTCCAGGCCGCCTCGCTGACCTTCATGGGACCGCTGCTCGGCTCGCTGATCCGGCCGGTGGGCGGGGCGCTCGCGGACCGGTTCGGCGGCGCCCGGATCACCCTGGGGACGTTCGTGGCGATGGCCGCGGCCACCTCGGTGGTGGTGTTCGCCTCGCAGCGGTCCTCGCTGCCGGTCTTCCTCGTCGGGTTCGTGGCCCTGTTCGTACTGAGCGGGCTCGGCAACGGATCGACGTACAAGATGATCCCCGGCATCTTCCAGGCGAAGGCACTGGCGCGCGGTATGAGCGGCGAGGCCGCGGCCGCGTACGGGCGGCGGCTCTCCGGCGCCTCGATGGGACTCATCGGGGCGGTCGGCGCGCTCGGCGGACTCGGCATCAACTTGGTCTTCCGGGAGGCGTTCCGCACCTCCGGCTCCGGCACGGCGGCCTTCGTCACCTTCCTCGGCTTCTACGCCCTGTGCTGCACGGTCACCTGGGCGGTATACCTTCGCCGCCCGGTGACCCCCGTGATCCACACGGTCGGGGTCGAGACGAAACCCCAGCTCACGTCGGTGTAACCGGGGCGAAATACGGGTGAACCGAGTCCGACACGACGAGTTGGCAGGCTCGGTCCACCCGTACCGCCCCCACATGCGTCACTAGGCAGGTCACGATGGACGACACGAACACCGGCCCGCTCGCGGGCTTCACCGTCGGGGTCACGGCCGCCCGGCGCGCGGACGAGCTCATCGCACTGCTGCGCCGCCGCGGGGCCGCCGTGCTGCACGCGCCGGCGCTGCGGATCGTGCCGCTCGCCGACGACGGCGAACTGCTGGCCGCGACGAAGGAACTGATCGGCTGCGCACCGGACGTGGTCGTGGCCACCACCGCCATCGGCTTCCGGGGGTGGATCGAGGCGGCCGACGGGTGGGGCGTCGGCGAGGGACTGCTGGAGCGGCTGCGGGCCGCCGAACTGTTGGCGCGCGGGCCGAAGGTGAAGGGCGCCATCCGGGCCGCGGGGCTCGTGGAGACCTGGTCCCCGGACTCGGAATCGCTCGCCGAGGTACTGCAGCGGCTGCTGACGGACGGGGTGGCCGGCCGGCGGATCGCGCTCCAGCTGCACGGGGAACCGCTGCCCGGCTTCGTCGAGGCGCTGCGGGCCGGCGGGGCCGAGGTGGTGGTGGTCCCGGTGTACCGGTGGATGGCGCCGGAGGACCTCGCTCCGCTGGACCGGCTGCTGGACGCGATGATCGGCGGCGCGGTGGACGCCGTCAGCTTCACCTCGGCGCCGGCGGCGGCCTCGCTGCTCTCCCGGGCCGAGGAGCGGGGGCTGCGGGAGGCCGTGCTGGACGCGCTGCGCGGCAGGCTGCTGTCCGCGTGCGTCGGGCCGGTGACCGCGCTGCCGCTGCAGGCGCACGGGGTGGACACGGTGCAGCCGGAACGGTTCCGGCTGGGCCCGCTGGTGCAGTTGCTCTGCCAGGAGCTGCCCGGGCGGGCCCGGGTGCTGCCGGTGGCCGGGCACCGGGTGGAGATCCGGGGGCACGCGGCCTTGGTGGACGAGCAGCTGCGGCCCGTACCGCCCGCCGGGATGGCCCTGCTGCGGGCACTGGCCCGGCGGCCGGGCTGGGTGGTGTCCCGCGCGGAACTGCTGCGGGCGCTGCCGGGCGCGGGGCGCGACGAGCACGCCGTGGAGACGGCGATGGCCCGCCTCCGGGTGGCCCTCGGGGCCCCGAACCTGATCCAGACGGTGGTCAAGCGGGGGTACCGGCTGTCGCTGGACGCGGGCGGGGAGGCCAAGTACGGGGAGCTTCCGGCGGACGCGGTGACGGCCAGGGGCGTCCTCGGCTAGCGTGCCGGGATGATCATTGACGGGGTCGAGATGAGGGGCGTCGCGCTCGGCGACGCGGCGGGACTGGCCGAGGCGTTCGCGCGGAACCGGGCCTACATGGCGCGCTTCGAGCCGGTCCGGCCGGACGCCTTCTTCACGGAGGACGGCCAGCGGGAGCGCATCGAGGGCGTGCTCGCCGAGCGGGACGCGGGGCGGATCGTCCCGTACGTGTTCGTCGAGACGGCCACCGGCGCGCCCGTCGGCGCGATCAACCTCGGTTCCATCGCGTACGGGCCGCTGTGCAGCGGCGGCCTGGGGTACTGGGTCGACCGGGCCTGGCACGGCAAGGGGCTGGCCACCGCGGCCGTGGCCGAGGTCTGCCGGGTCGCCCGCGACGAACTGGGCCTGCACCGCGTGGAGGCGGGGACCCTGGTCGACAACCTGGCCTCGCAACGGGTGCTGGCGAAAGCGGGCTTCGAGCAGTTCGGCCTCGCGCCGCGCTACCTCCACATCAACGGCGCCTGGCGCGACCACCGCCTCTTCCAACGCCTCCTCCACGACCAGCCTCCGGGCAGCTCCAGCCCCTCCCGGGGGCACCTCCCAGCGGTAGCTGGGGGAGTTTGAGGCGCGGGGTCCGGGGCGGAGCCCCAGGAAACCCGGCTCCGCCGGGCACCGGGCTCCGGACCCTCCCCAGCTACCGCTGGGAGGTGCCCCCGGGCGAGGCTGGATGTGCCCGGCGGGAGGCCAGAGGCACCGGTTCGGGGGCTTCCGCTGTGACCCGCCGGGCGGCAATCTGGTACGGCACCCCACGACGGGAGGCTGACGGCATGCGGTTCGATTCCGGGCGGGTCTGTCTGGACCTGGTGGCCACCTTCACCCCCCACGAGGGGATCCCGGACGGTGACGAGCTGCGGCTGTGGCTCGCCGGCGCCGGCCTGGTCCCCGACCGGACGCCGCTCCCCCGGGTGGGGCCCGACTGGGCCGCGGCCTTCCGGTCCCTGCGCGCCGACGTGGAAACGCTCGTACGGGCGGAACTGCTCGGCACCGACACGGACGAGAACGCCCTCGCCCGGGTCAACGCGCTGGCCGCCGGACCACCCCCCGGCCTGTGCGCCGTACGGGACCAGGAAGGACAGCTCGTACGGGAGCTCTGCGGCGGCGTGGAATGCGGTGCGCTGCTCGCGGCCGTGGCCCGGGACGTCGTCGAGCTGCTGACCGACCCGGGTGACCGGGCGCTGCTGCGGGCCTGTGCGGGCGACGGCTGCACCCGCGTCTACCTGGACACATCCCGGGGCCACCGGCGCCGTTGGTGCTCCAGCGAGCGCTGCGGGAACCGGGAGCGCGTGGCCCGGCACCGCCGCCGGGTCCTGGCGGCCGGGGCGGGGCAAGGGTCCCGGTGAGGGGCGTACCACCCTGCGAGACCGGTTCCGGAACGGGCGTGCGGACAGGGGGCCGATTCGCGTACGGTTGACGGTCGCCCATGCACGTCAGAAGGGGGCCTTGGTGGCCGCGCAGAATGCCGCTGTCGACAGCACGGCGGATTCCGTCCGCGATCGGGAGATCGCGGTCGAGCAGACGCATCTCGACCAGGTGTACCGACGCCTTGAGGAGAAGATCCACGAGGCCGAGTTCCTCATGAACGACGCCGCCAAGCGCGGCCAGGTGGGTACCCCCGGCGCGCTCGCCGAGCGCGACGCGCAGGTCTTCCGGGCGGGCATCCACCTGAACCGGCTGAACAACGAGTTCGAGGACTTCCTCTTCGGCCGCATCGACCTGGTGCTCGGCAAGGACGGGGAGCGCGGCGCGGACGGCGCCTACACCTCCGTCGAGCCGGCCGACGACGCGATCCGCGAGGACCTCACCGCCGACATCGCCGAGACGCTGCACATCGGCCGGATCGGGGTCCTGGACTCCGACTACACGCCGCTGGTCATCGACTGGCGCGCGCCGGCCGCCGCGCCGTTCTACCGCTCCACGCCCAAGGAGCCCGGCCGGGTCGTGCGCCGCCGCGTCATCCGCTCCAAGGGCCGCAAGGTGCTCGGCGTCGAGGACGACCTGATGCGCCCCGAGATCACCGCCACCCTGGACGGCCGGGAGCTCCCCGCCATCGGCGACGGCGCCCTGATGGCAGCCCTCGGGCGGGCCCGTACGCACTCGATGCGCGACATCGTCTCGTCCATCCAGGCCGAGCAGGACCTGGTCATCCGGGCGCCCGCCGCTTCCGTCGCCGAGGTCGCCGGCGGCCCCGGCACCGGCAAGACCGCCGTCGCCCTGCACCGCGCCGCCTACCTGCTCTACCAGGACCGGCGCCGCTACTCCGGCGGCATCCTGATCGTCTCGCCGACCCCGCTGCTCGTCGCGTACACCGAGGGCGTGCTGCCCTCGCTAGGCGAGGAGGGCCAGGTGGCCATCCGGGCGCTGGGCTCGCTCGTCGACGGCGCGGAGGCCACCACCTACGACACCCCGGCCGTGGCCCGCATCAAGGGCTCCTCCCGGATGCTCAAGGTGCTCCGCAAGGCCGTACGCGGCGCACTGGAGCTCGGCGGCGCCCCCGACCGGCTGCGCGTGGTGGCCTTCGGCCGCCGCCAGGAACTGGAGGCCGACGAGCTGAACCGGATCCGCCAGAACGTGCTCAGTGGCACCGCCCCGGTCAACCTGCTGCGCCCGCGCGCCCGCAAGCTGCTGCTCGACGCCCTCTACGCGAAGTCCGGCGGCGCCGGCCGGCACAGCGACCCGGAGCTGGCCGCCGAACTGCGCTCCGCCTTCGACGAGGACATCTCCACCGAAGACGCCTTCATCGACTTCCTGGGTGCCTGGTGGCCCGAGCTGACCCCGAGGGCGGTGCTCGCCGCGCTCGCCGACGAGCGCCACCTCGGCCGCTGGTCGCGCCGGGACCTCAATCCGCGCGAGACCCGCCAGCTGGCCCGCTCGCTGCGTCGGGTGGGCCCGGACGGCAAGGGCCCCCTGTCGGTGCACGACGTGGCGCTGCTGGACGAGCTCCAGCTGCTGCTGGGCGCCCCGGCGCGACCGAAGCGCAAGCGGGAGATGGATCCGCTCGACCAGCTCAGCGGGTTGGAGGAGCTGATGCCGACCCGCGAGGAGACCCAGTGGGAGCGGGCCGAGCGGCTCGCGGCGGAGCGCACCGAGTACGCGCACGTCATCGTGGACGAGGCCCAGGACCTGACGCCGATGCAGTGGCGGATGGTGGGCCGCCGGGGCCGGCACGGCACGTGGACCGTGGTCGGCGACCCGGCGCAGTCCTCCTGGACGGACCCGGAGGAGGCCGCCGCGGCCCGCGACGAGGCCCTGGGCAGCCGCCCGCGCCGGCGGTTCACCCTGACGGTCAACTACCGCAACCCGGCCGAGGTCGCCGAGGTCGCCTCCCGGGTGCTGCGCCTGGCGATGCCCGGCATGGAGCCGCCGTCGGCGGTGCGCTCCACGGGCCTGGAGCCCCGCTTCACGGCCGCCGCGGGCGATCTCGGCACCACGGTCCGGGAGGAGGCGCGGCGGCTGCTGGAGCAGGTGGACGGCACGGTCGGCGTGGTCGTGGCGATGGACCGGCGCGCGGAGGCCGCGGACTGGCTCGCGGACCTCGGCGAGCGGGCGGTGGCCCTGGGCAGCCTGGAGGCCAAGGGCTTGGAGTACGACGCCACGGTGGTGGTCTCCCCGGCGGAGATCGCGGACGAGTCCCCGGCGGGCCTGCGGGTGCTGTACGTGGCGCTGACGCGCGCGACGCAGCAGCTGACGGTGGTCTCGGCGGAGCGGGACAAGCCGGACGCGGACGGGGTGCCGGAGCTGCTGCTGCCGTAGGGGTGTCTGCCGGTCCGGTCGGGTCCGGTCGGGTCCGGCCGGACCCGACCGGCAGGACGCTCCCTGCTGGCCGCCTGCCGTTCGGCCCGGCGGTGGCGGTTCATCGCCGGGGTCCCGGCCCGCTCAGGGCCCCGTACGGCCGGATGGTCCGCGCCCGGGCGCGTGGTGCTCGGATACGGGCGCGAGCGGGGGGATCACTTTCGGCGATCCTTTGTTAGCCTGGGTACGGCACCGACTCGATCCAAGCCCCCGGGCCCAACCTTCGTCGCTCAGAGCGACCACTTGCCGCGAGGCGAGCATGGCGGGTCGGTGTCGTCAACGTATGAATCACCAGGTCCGCGTCCCCCACCTGTGGGGGGCGCGGACCTGTTTCGTATGACCCCACCATTCCGAACACCCCTGCTATCTCGTATGGTGGAAGAGTCTTTCCGAAATTTGTAGCTGGTTACCTTGTACTGGCTGGTAGGTGGGACGATCGGACAACAGGTCCTGCCGCACCTGCTGTGCAGCGGGACTCTGTGTGTTACAGCGAACCAGGGACAGAAGAGGAACACGGCCATGGCAACGGCGCCCAGCGTCTCGTATTCGATGACGGTCCGGCTGGAAGTGCCCGCGAGCGGAACCGCGGTCTCCCAGCTCACCACCGCCGTGGAGTCCTCCGGCGGATCGGTCACCGGCCTCGACGTGACCGCGTCCGGCCACGAAAAGCTCCGGATCGACGTCACCATCGCCGCGACCTCCACCGCGCACGCGGACGAGATCGTCGAGAAGCTGCGCGGCATCGAGGGCGTCAGCCTCGGCAAGGTCTCCGACCGAACCTTCCTGATGCACCTCGGCGGCAAGATCGAGATGGCGTCCAAGCACCCCATCCGCAACCGTGACGACCTCTCCATGATCTACACCCCGGGCGTGGCCCGCGTGTGCATGGCGATCGCCGAGAACCCCGAGGACGCGCGCCGCCTCACCATCAAGCGCAACACCGTCGCAGTCGTGACGGACGGCTCCGCCGTGCTGGGTCTCGGCAACATCGGCCCGATGGCCGCCATGCCGGTCATGGAGGGCAAGGCGGCCCTCTTCAAGCGCTTCGCCGACATCGACGCCTGGCCGATCTGCCTGGACACCCAGGACCCCGACGAGATCGTGGCCGCCGTCAAGGCGATCGCCCCGGGCTTCGCGGGCATCAACCTGGAGGACATCTCCGCGCCGCGCTGCTTCGAGATCGAGGCCCGGCTGCGCGAGGCCCTCGACATCCCCGTCTTCCACGACGACCAGCACGGCACCGCGATCGTCGTGCTCGCCGCCCTCACCAACGCACTGCGCGTGGTGGGCAAGGCAGTTGGCGACGTCAAGGTCGTCATGTCGGGCGCCGGTGCGGCCGGTACGGCCATCCTCAAGCTGCTCCTCGCGGCCGGCGTCAAGAACGCGGTGAGCGCCGACATCCACGGCGTCGTGCACGCGGACCGCCCCGACCTCGTCGACGCGGCCGCGGACTCCCCGCTGCGCTGGATCGCCGACAACACCAACCCCGAGGGCTACACGGGCACGCTGAAGGAAGCCGTGGTCGGCGCCGACGTGTTCATCGGCGTCTCGGCCCCGAACGTGCTGTCCGGCGAGGACGTCGCCGCCATGGCGGAAGGCGCGATCGTGTTCGCGCTCGCGAACCCGGACCCCGAGGTGGACCCGGCCGTCGCCCGTCAGACCGCCGCCGTCGTGGCCACCGGCCGCTCCGACTTCCCGAACCAGATCAACAACGTGCTGGTCTTCCCGGGCGTCTTCCGCGGTCTGTTGGACGCCCAGTCCCGCACCGTGAACACGGAGATGATGCTGGCCGCCGCGAGCGCGCTGGCGGACGTCGTCGGCGAGGACGAGCTGAACGCGAACTACATCATCCCGTCGGTGTTCAACGACAAGGTCGCGGGTGCGGTCGCGGGCGCCGTCCGCAAGGCGGCTTCGGGGGTCTGAGCCCCGCTGTGACGGCCCTCACGGCGCTCCGATCCCGGCGCGTCGCGAGATGCGGGCCCGTCGGGCCGCCTCTAGGGTTTGCGGGGATGCCCGCGAGGTCCGCGGTCCGCGACGGCGTGTGAGCGAAGGCGTGGACGGAGCGTCACCGCGGCGTGACTGTGGCGCTTTTCGTGTGACCCCGACGGGTGCCGGATTGGCTTTCCCGCCGCTGGTGGGGGCAGGATGCGTAACCGGGCGAGAGGGTCTGACGTTCAGACCCGGGTCCGGGGACTGTCCTAGGGCCCTGGCAGCATCGGCTTCGATCTCACGCCTCTAAGGCAAGTTGAACACGGGAGTACAACATGAACCGCAGTGAGCTGGTGGCCGCTCTGTCCGAGCGCGCCGAGGTGACCCGCAAGGACGCCGACGCCGTTCTGGCCGCGCTCGCCGAGACCGTCGGCGAGATTGTCGCCAAGGGCGACGAGAAGGTCACCATCCCCGGCTTCCTGACCTTCGAGCGCACCCACCGTGCCGCTCGCACCGCGCGCAACCCGCAGACCGGCGACCCCATCCAGATCCCGGCCGGCTACAGCGTGAAGGTCTCCGCGGGCTCCAAGCTCAAGGAAGCCGCCAAGGGCAAGTAAGTCCTGCCCCGGCGCCGAAGGCCGCACAGGTCTTTGGAACGGCAGTAGTACGCAGAACGACGATGGGCGGTCACCCCCGGGCGGGGTGGCCGCCCTTCGGTCTGTCCGGGGTCGGACGCGGGCCGGACGCTGGCCGGTGGGCCCGGAGGGGCCGGAGGGGCCGGAGGGGCCGGAGGGGCCGGGGGGCGCCCCCGGGCCGCCCGGCGGGCCTGGTAGGCCCTGTGAGGGCCCGTCAGGGGCCGGGCAGGGCCCAGGTATGCCACCGGCACGTCCCGCGGGCCCGCCGTGCGGCTCGGTACGGGGCTCCGCGGGCCGTGGCCGGGCCGAAGCCGGGCCAAGCCATGGCCGGGCCGGGCCGACGTACGGAAGAGCCCCCCGGGCCCTGTGGGGCCCGGGGGGCTCTTCCGTACGTCCGGGAACGACTCAGACGAGGTCGCCGCCCGGGAGCTCGACCTTCGCACCGAGTTCCACGAGCTTCTCCATGAAGTTCTCGTAGCCGCGGTTGATCAGGTCGATGCCGTGGACCCGCGAGGTGCCCTCGGCGGCCAGGGCCGCGATCAGGTACGAGAACCCGCCGCGCAGGTCGGGGATGACCAGGTCGGCGCCCTGCAGCTTGGTGGGGCCGGAGACGACCGCCGAGTGCAGGAAGTTGCGCTGGCCGAAGCGGCAGGCGCTGCCGCCCAGGCACTCGCGGTACAGCTGGATGTGAGCACCCATCTGGTTGAGCGCCGAGGTGAAGCCGAGCCGGGACTCGTAGACCGTCTCGTGGACGATCGACAGGCCGGAGGCCTGCGTCAGGGCCACGACGAGCGGCTGCTGCCAGTCGGTCTGGAAGCCGGGGTGGACGTCCGTCTCCAGCGCGATGGCGTTGAGCGGGCCGCCCGGGTGCCAGAACCGGATGCCGTCGTCGTCGATCTCGAACGCCCCGCCGACACGTCGGAAGGTGTTCAGGAAGGTCATCATCGAACGCTGCTGGGCGCCGCGCACGTAGATGTTGCCGCCGGTGGCGAGCGCTGCGGAAGCCCAGGAGGCGGCTTCCAGACGGTCCGGGAGGGCCTTGTGGTTGTAGCCGCCGAGGCGGTCGACGCCCGTGATCCGGATGGTCCGGTCGGTGTCGACGGAGATGATCGCGCCCATCTTCTGCAGGACGCAGATGAGGTCCTCGATCTCCGGCTCCACCGCGGCGTTGCTGAGCTCGGTGACGCCTTCGGCCAGAACGGCCGTCAGCAGCACCTGCTCGGTCGAGCCGACCGACGGGTACGGGAGGCGGATCTTGCAGCCGCGCAGGCGCTGGGGGGCTTCCAGGTACTGGCCGCCCTCGCGCTTCTCGATGGTCGCGCCGAACTGGCGGAGCACGTCGAAGTGGAAGTCGATCGGTCGGCCGCCGATGTCGCAGCCGCCCAGACCCGGGATGAAGGCGTGGCCGAGCCGGTGCAGCAGCGGGCCGCAGAACAGGATCGGGATGCGCGAGGAGCCCGCGTGGGCGTCGATGTCGGCGACGTTCGCGCTCTCGACGTGGGTGGGGTCGAGGACGAGTTCGCCCGGCTCCTCGCCGGGACGGACCGTCACCCCGTGCAGCTGGAGCAGCCCGCGGACGACGCGCACGTCACGGATGTCGGGAACGTTGCGCAGCCGGCTGGGTTCGCTGCCGAGCAGAGCGGCGACCATGGCCTTGGGCACGAGGTTCTTCGCACCACGGACACGGATCTCGCCCTCGAGCGGGGTACCGCCGTGGACAAGCAGTACATCGTCACTGATGCCGGTCATGAATCTCGCGTTCCGGAGAGGGGTGGGCAGGGGGCCAGGGAAAAGGGTAAGGGCCATCACCCCCTTGTTCGTAAGGCCGACGTGGCCGTAGGACTGTCATGAATTCGGTACAACACCCTCCGTATCCACCACATGGCGGAGTGTTGCATTCCGTCTACGCCGTCCGTGCGCGCTCCTCCCTGCTGCCGTGCGCCCTGAGCTGCGATCGATCCGATCTTCCCGCCCGCTCCCCGGAATCGCCCGATGTGCGGGATCATGGCGGCATGACCGAGGTGTCCTCCCTCACAGGGCGGCTGCTCGTGGCCACCCCCGCCCTCGCGGACCCGAATTTCGACCGCGCGGTCGTGCTGCTGCTCGACCACGACGAGCAGGGCTCCCTCGGCGTGGTCCTGAACAGGCCGACCCCTGTGGGCGTCGGCGACGTCCTGCTGCCCTGGGCGCCCCTCGCGGGTGACCCCGGTGTGGTCTTCCAGGGCGGGCCGGTGGCCATGGACTCCGCCCTGGGCGTGGCGGTGATCCCGGGCGAGGAGGGGCCGCTCGGCTGGCGCCGCGTGTACGGGGCGATCGGACTGGTCGACCTGGAGACGCCGCCGGAGCTGCTGGCCGCGGCCCTGGGGGCCTTGCGGATCTTCGCGGGCTACTCCGGTTGGGGCCCGGGGCAGCTGGAGGCGGAGCTGAGCGAGGGCGCCTGGTACGTGGTCGAATCGGAGCCCGGGGACGTGTCCTTCCCGGATCCGGAGCGGCTGTGGCGGGCGGTGCTGCGCCGCCAGCGCAGCGAGCTCGCGATGGTCGCCACCTATCCGGACGACCCGTCGCTGAACTGACGGGCGCGGGGTTAAGTACCCTGGGTTCCATGAGCACTCTTGAGCCCGAGCGCGGGACTGGCACGGGGACCCTCGTAGAGCCGACGCCGCAGGTGTCGCACGGTGACGGCGACCACGAGCGCTTCGCCCACTACGTCCAGAAGGACAAGATCATGGCGAGCGCGCTCGACGGGACCCCCGTCGTCGCGCTCTGCGGCAAGGTCTGGGTACCGGGCCGGGACCCGAAGAAGTACCCGGTCTGCCCCATGTGCAAGGAGATCTACGAGTCCATGGGCCCCGGCGGGGACAAGGACAAGGGCGGCAAGGACAAGTAGTCCTCCCTCCCCGCCCCACTTCCGTGGGGCTTCGCGGGACTTCACGGGATTTCGCAGGACCGAGACCCCCGGTGCGCGTCAGCGCGTCCGGGGGTCTTTGCCGTGTCCGCGCGGAGCGTTAGGGTCGGCGCGACGAGCGCCCTGCGGAACGAGCGTTGCGCAGGACGCAACACGCGCACGCAGTCGTGAAGGGCTGACGCATGGACCTGATCCCCGCACCCCAGGTCGTCCTGCTCGACGACGGCGGGCGCCGCTTCGCGTTCGGGCCCGAGCCGGCCTTGGAGGCCGGGCCGGGAGCCGCGGCGGTCGCGCGCTGGCTGCGGCGCGAACTGGGCGCGGCCACCGGCTGGGAGCTGCCCGCCGCCGGGACCGGCGAGACCGCCGAACTGCGGCTGCGCGTCGACCCGGACGGCGCCGCGGACCCGCGGCCGGAGGCGTACCGCATCGAGATCGGCCCGGACGGGGCGGAGCTGACGGGGGCGACGGCCGCCGGCCTCTTCTGGGCCGCCCAGACGCTGCGTCAGCTGCTGGGGCCCGACGCGTACCGCAAGGCGCCGCTGCCCGGCCGGGCGTGGAGCTTGCCGTACGCCTCCGTCGCGGACGGCCCGCGGTTCGGCTGGCGCGGAATGATGTTGGACGTGGCCCGGCACTTCATGCCCAAGGACGGCGTGCTGCGCTACATCGACCTGCTCGCCGCACACAAGCTCAACGTGCTGCACCTGCACCTGACCGACGACCAGGGCTGGCGGATCGAGATCGAGCGCTACCCGCGGCTGACCGAGGTCGGCGGGTGGCGCCCGCGCAGCCGGTGGGGCCACCGGGCCTCGCCGCTGTGGAACGAGACCCCGCACGGCGGGTACTACACGCAGGACGACATCCGCGAGATCGTCGCGTACGCCGCCGAGCGGCACGTCCGGGTGGTCCCGGAGATCGACGTACCGGGGCATTCCCAGGCCGCGATCGCCGCGTACCCCGAGCTCGGCAACACCGACGTGGTCGACACCGCGGCGCTCGGGGTGTGGGACGACTGGGGGATCACCGAGAACGTGCTCGCGCCGACCGAGGCCGTGCTGCGCTTCTACGAGGGGGTCTTCGAGGAGCTGCTGGAGCTGTTCCCGGTCGAGGTCTCACCCTTCGTGCACGTGGGCGGGGACGAGTGCCCCAAGACGCAGTGGAAGGCCTCCGCGGTCGCCCAGGAACGGATCCGCGAACTGGGCGTGGACGGGGAGGACGGGCTGCAGGCGTGGTTCGTCCGCCACTTCGACGGCTGGCTCGCCGCGCGCGGGCGGCGGCTGATCGGCTGGGACGAGATCCTGGAGGGCGGGCTCGCCGAGGGGGCCGCGGTGTCCTCGTGGCGCGGCTACGCGGGCGGGATCGCCGCCGCCGAGGCCGGGCACGACGTGGTCATGTGCCCCGAGCAGCAGGTGTACCTGGACCACCGGCAGGCGGGCGGTGCGGACGAACCGGTGCCCATCGGGTACGTGCGCTCGCTCGAGGACGTATACCGCTTCGAGCCGGTGCCGCCGAAGCTGTCGCCGGAGGCCGCCGCCCACGTGCTGGGCGCGCAGGCCAATGTGTGGACCGAGGTGATGGAGAACCGGGACCGGGTCGACTACCAGGTGTTTCCGCGGCTGGCGGCCTTCGCCGAGGTGGTGTGGTCGCGGCAGCCGGAGCCCGAGGAGCGCGACTTCGCGTGGTTCGAGGGGCGGATGTCCGCGCACTATGCGCGGTTGGCCGCGCAGGGGGTCGATTACCGGCCGCCGGGCGGCCCGTTGCCGCGGCAGCGGCGGCCCGGGGTGCTGGGGCGTCCGATCGAGGGCGCGCCCCCGAACGTGTGACAACTGGGTGACGTTGGCGACCCGAACCGAAAGGGAACGGCAGCGGAACTCTGCCTCAATTTCCTCTCATGCGGGGAAAATCGGGCAATTGGGGAGGAGGGTCGTCGAAGGCGGCGCGACAGGGCCCCACGGCCCGTACGGGGCACCGCGCCCGGGGTCGGACGCAGGGGGCGGACCCTCGCGCCGGGCGGCCCGGAAGATGTGCCAGAGTTGCCACGTCCCGGCGGTGAGCACGTACCGTACGGCGGAACAGGCGTGAGCGCCGGAGCCGGGACATCGGGAAGGGGCAGCTGGGTTGACCACGCACGCACCGCACGCACTGGACTCACCTCAGGGGCCGCAGGGCCCGCAGGCGGCGCAGTCCGTGACGCTGCCGGCCTCGCTCGACGAGGCCGTGGCGGCGCTCGCAGCCATGCCCGCCGCCGTGCCGGTCGCGGGCGGCACCGACCTGATGGCCGCGGTCAACGCCGGGCTGCTGCGGCCCGCCGCACTGGTGGGCCTGGGACGGATCAACGAGATCCGCGGCTGGCAGTACCAGGACGGCCACGCGCTGCTCGGCGCGGGCCTCACGCACGCCCGGATGGGACGGCCGGATTTCGCCGCTCTGATCCCCGCGCTGGCGGCCGCGGCCCGGGCCGCGGGCCCCCCGCAGATCCGCAACGCGGGCACCCTCGGCGGCAACATCGCCACCGCCGCGCCCACGGGCGACGCGCTGCCCGTGCTGGCCGCGCTGGAGGCCGTGCTCGTCATCGTCGGCCCGGTCGGGCAGCGGGAGATCCCGGTGTCGCACCTGCTGGCCGGGCGGGAGATGCTGCGGCCCGGTGAGCTGATCGGCTTCGTGCGGGTGCCGCTGCTGCACGCACCGCAGGTGTTCCTGAAGGCCACGGGGCGTACCGGGCCGGGTCGTGCCGTGGCGTCCGTGGGGCTCGTCCTGGATCCCGCGCGCCGGGGCGTGCGCTGCGCCATCGGTGCGGTCGCTCCGATGCCGCTGCGGCCGCTGGAGGCCGAGCAGTGGGTGGCCTCGCTGATCGACTGGGACGGCGGGCGGACCTTGGCCCCCGAGGCGCTGGAGGCCTTCGGCGAGTACGTCGCGGCGGCCTGCGTGCCCGACCAGGGCGAGCCGGTGGCTCCCGGAGTACTGCATCTGCGGCGGACGGTGGCCGTGCTGGCGCGCAGGGCCCTGGGGAGGGCACTGACCTCATGAGCGAGAACGAGAACGAGAACGTGACCCAGGGGAACGGCACGGCGGGCTGGGGCTGGGAACCGGTCCCGCAGGGCGGCGAGTACGACTCGGACGCCACGGCCTTCGTGAAGCTGCCGCAGGACATGCTGGACGCGCTCGGCACCGGGGAGCCGCTCGCGGCGCCCGGACACGGCTACGTGCCGCCGCCGATGATCGTGCCGCTCGGCCCGGCGAGCACGGATCCGGCGGCCACGGGGACGTGGACGCTTCCGGTGCAGTGGCCGGACGCGGGCGGCACGGCGCAGGCCGGTCCGACGGGCGGCGCCGGTGCCGCCGGTACGGGTCAGGGCCCGGGCTCCGGGTCGGTGGGCGGGCCGATTCCGGCATCGATCCCGATCCCGGCGTCGGTCGCGGCGACGTTCGCGGAGGCGGAACCGGAGCCGGAGCTGCCGGTGACCGATCCGAGCGCGACGGCCGAGTGGCGGTTCCCGGAAGCGGTGCACGAGCCCGAACAGGCCGGCGGTTCGGCGACCGGACAGTGGGCCGTCCCCGAGTACTCCGAATTCCCCGAGCAGTCGAACGACTACCGGTCGGGCGGGCTGGACGCCGACTGGAGCCAGGCACCGGCGACGCTGCCGGGCGGTGCCCCGGCGCCGTGGGCGTACCTGACGCAGCAGCCGACCGGGACCCCCGACGCGGACGCCGCTGCCGGTGTGCTGCCCGGCACGGACGAGGCCGCCGCCGCTTCGGCCGCCGCTGCCGTGACCGCGCAGGCCGCCGCGGGCCGCGGGCCGCGGGTGCTGGGCGGACCCGGGGTGGGCACCGCCCTGCCCGAGGGAGAGCCGGTGCACCAGGCCCCGCACGACATCGAGGCCGCGCACGGCCCGGCGGCGGAGCAGGCCGAGGGCGCCAGGGCCGCGGACCACGCGGGACAGGGCGAGTACGACGGACAGGGCGAGTACGCGGGGCACGCGGTCCAGGAGGAGTACGCCGGGCCGGGCGAATACACCGGGTACGCGGAGCAGGCCGGGTACGCCGAGCCGGCCGCCACCTCCGCCGCCGACCAGCCGCCGACGGCCGACGCCGGCCTGGACCTCTTCGGCGGGGTGCGCGCCCAGGCGCCGGCCGCCGGGTCCGCACAGCCCGCCGGCACCGACGGCCACGGCTTCACGGCGTTCGGCCACGCGCCGGAGCCCGGCCCCCGGGCCGCGCACGAAGCTGGGTACGAGGCCGCGCACGGGGCGGAGCACGAGGCCGCGCACGAAGCTGCGTACGAGGCGGAGCCGATCGCCGCGGAATCCGACCCCGGGAACGGGGATGGGCCGGCCGCGCAGAAGCCCCCGACCGACCCCGTGCCGCACGCGGACACCGCCGACAACGAGGGCGCACTCCCGGACGGGGGAACCGGCGAAGGTCTCCCGACCGAGGTGGCGACGTACGAGGAAGAAGCGGACGCCGGGGCCGTCGCCCATCACGAGCACCCGTCGGCCTCCTACGTCCTGCGCGTCAACGGCGCCGACCGGCCCGTCACCGGCGCCTGGATCGGCGAGTCCCTCCTGTACGTGCTGCGCGAGCGCCTCGGCCTCGCGGGCGCCAAGGACGGCTGCTCGCAGGGCGAATGCGGCGCCTGCGCCGTGCAGGTCGACGGCCGGCTCGTCGCCTCCTGCCTGGTACCGGCCGCCACGGCCGCCGGCAGCGAGGTCCGCACCGTCGAGGGCCTCGCGACGAACGGGGAACTCTCGGACGTCCAGCAAGCGTTGTGCAAGTCGGGTGCGGTGCAGTGCGGGTTCTGCGTACCCGGCATGGTCATGACCATCCACGACCTGCTGGAGGGCAATCACGCCCCCAGCGAGCTGGAGACCCGTCAGGCCCTGTGCGGCAACCTCTGCCGCTGCTCCGGCTACGCGGGGGTCGTCGACGCCGTGCGCGAGGTAGTGGCCGAGCGCGAGGCGGCGGCCGCGGAGCCCGCGGCCCCGGGCGCAGGTGCACCGGAGACGCGCATCCCGCACCAGGCAGCGCCCGGCGAGGGCGGCATCCACCACGGAGGCACGGCGTGAGCGGGCAGGACGCGGCGACGGCGACGACAACGGTCAACACCACCGTGACGGCCATGGCCGCCCCGGGCACCGAGGCCTCGGAACAGCAGGTCCCGCGCGGAATCGGGGCCTCCGTCCTGGCCACGGACACCCGCGCCAAGACCGAGGGCACCTTCCCGTACGCCGCCGACCTGTGGGCCGAGGGCCTCCTGTGGGCCGCCGTGCTGCGCTCGCCGCACGCCCACGCCCGGATCCTCTCCATCGACACCACGGCCGCCGCCGAGATGCCCGGCGTCCGCGCCGTCGTCACCCACGCCGACGTGCCCGGCACCACCACGCACGGCCGGCGGATCGCCGACCGGCCGGTGTTCGCGCACGACGTCGTACGCCACCACGGCGAGCCCATCGCCGCCGTCGCCGCCGACCACCCCGACACCGCACGGCTCGCCGCCGCCGCGATCGCGGTCGAGTACGAGCTCCTCGACCCGGTCACCGACCCCGAGCAGTCCTTCGGCGCCCCCGCCCTGCACCCCGACGGCAACCTGATCCGGCACATCCCGCTCCGCTACGGCGACCCGGAGGCCACCGGCGACGTGGTCGTCGAGGGCCTGTACCGGATCGGCCGCCAGGACCCCGCCCCCATCGGCGCCGAGGCCGGTCTGGCCGTGCCGCGCCCCGACGGCGGCGTGGAGCTCTACACCGCGTCCACCGACCCGCACATCGACCGCGACCTGGCCGCCGCCTGCTTCGGACTGGATCCGGAGCGCGTGCGCGTGGTCGTCACCGGCGTGCCGGGCGCGACGGCCGACCGCGAGGACGCCGCCTTCCAGCTCCCGCTCGGTCTGCTGGCCCTGCGCACGGGCTGCCCGGTCAAACTGGTCGCCACCCGCGAGGAGTCCTTCCTCGGCCACACCCACCGGCACCCGACCCTGCTGCGCTACCGCCACCACGCGGACGCGGAGGGCCGCCTCGTCAAGGTCGAGGCGCAGATCCTGATGGACGGCGGCGCGTACGCCGACTCCTCCTCCGAGTCCCTGGCGGCGGCGGTCGCCTTCGCCTGCGGCCCGTACGTCGTCCCGCACGCCTTCGTCGAGGGCTGGGTGGTACGCACCAACAACCCGCCGTCGGGCCACGTCCGCGGCGAGGGCGCCATGCAGGTGTGCGCCGCGTACGAGGGCCAGATGGACAAGCTCGCGGCCGCCCTCGGCATCGACGGGGCCGAGCTGCGCATGCGCAACGTCCTGGCGACGGGAGACCTGCTCCCCACCGGCCAGACGGTGACCTGCCCGGCCCCGGTGGCGGAACTGCTGCGCGCGGTCCGCGACTTCGAACTGCCCGCCCTGCCCAAGGACGCCCCGGAGGACGAGTGGCTGCTGCCGGGCGGCCCGGAGGGCGCGGGCGAGCCGGGCGCGGTACGGCGCGGGGTGGGCTACGGCGTCGGCATGGTGCACATGCTCGGGGCGGAGGGCACGGACGAGGTCTCCACGGCCACGGTGAAGGTGGTGGGCGGCGCGGCCACGGTCATCTGCGCGGCCGTCGACACCGGCCAGGGCTTCGCCACCCTGGCCCGGCAGATCGTCCAGGAGGTGCTGGGCGTCGACGAGGTCGCCGTGGCCCCGGTGGACACCGACCAGCCGTCGGCCGGCCCGGCGGCGCACGGACGCCACACGTGGGTGTCGGGCGGTGCGGTGGAGCGGGCGGCGAAGATGGTCCGCACCCAGCTCCTGCAGCCGATGGCCCACAAGCTGGGCATGTCGACGGAGCTCCTGCAGATCCAGGACGGCCGCATCACGTCGTACGACGGCGCGTTCTCGATGTCGGTGGCGGAGGCAATGGCCGGCAAGGAACTCTGGGCGACGGCCCAGTGCCGCCCCCACCCCACGGAACCCCTGGACGCGGACGGCCAGGGCGACGCCTTCGTCGGCCTCGCTTTCTGCGCGGTCCGCGCGGTGGTGGACGTGGACATCGAACTGGGCTCGGTCCGGGTCGTGGAACTCGCGGTGGCCCAGGACGTGGGCCGCATCCTGAACCCCCGTCAGCTGGAGGCCCGTATCGAGGCGGGCGTCACCCAGGGCGTGGGCGCGGCCCTGACGGAGAACCTCCGCACGGTTTCCGGCCTGATCCGCCACCCGGACCTGACGGGGTACGCCCTGCCGACGGCGCTGGACGCCCCGGCGGTCCGCATCGTCAAGCTGGTCGAAGAGCGCGACGTGGTGGCCCCGTTCGGCGCGAAGGCGGCGAGCGCGGTCCCCGTGGTGACGACCCCGGCGGCGGTGGCCTCGGCGGTCCGCGCGGCCACCGGCCGCCCGGTGAACCGCCTCCCGATCAGGCCCTCCGCGGCGGTGGGCGCGCCCAACTCATGACCGTGTGAACCCCATTGCACGTGCAACCCCGGACTTGGGCCTGTCGGTACCGGTCGCTAGAGTGATCGGTACCGGTGTACGCGTACGCGCGGACACGGGTGCGAACGGGGACGGGGAGCGGCGGAGACGCCGCGACCACGGGGATGACGGGGAGTCGGGGAGGCCAACGTGGCAGACGACAACGGGGCGAGCCAGGTGACGGCGGCCCTCGCGCTGGGGATCGCGGGTCCCATCGGCGCGATCGCGGGTGCGGCCTACAGTGCGGCCAGTGCGGCACTGCGGGTCGAGTTCGACTCGCTGGCCGAGTACAAGCGCATGGTGGACGGCCTGTTGGACGAACTCACCGGCTCGGACGCGGACCACAAGAAACTGGCGGACGACAAACTGCCGTCCAGCAAGCTCGGTAAGGGCTTCGCGGAGGTCGACGCGCTGTTCAAGTCGTACGACACGGTGGTCACGGAACTGCAGAAGCTCTCGAAGGGGCTGGCGGGGACGATCGAGGCCCTGGGCATCGCGGTCCTGTCGGCGGGCAAGGGCTACGGCGACGTCGACGAGGAGACCAAGCGGCGCATGCTCGCCATCGCCAAGGAGGCGAAGGCGGAGTACGTGGAGGAACGTGACCCGTGGCCGGAGGAAAAGCGCCGCCTGGAAGCGTCCAACCAGCCGACGACGCCCACGACTCCGACTCCGTCGCCCAGCACATCGGGAGTTACCTACTGATGGCAACGTCATTCGAAGGCTTCACGCACCAGCAGATGCGGGACATGGTCGCTGCGCTGGACCCGGCCTCGGTCCAGGCGCGGGCCGACCAACTGGCTTCCGCCGCGAAGAAGATCGAGACGATCGGCGAGGCGCTCAAGCAGCATGTCGTGACCGGCTGGGAGGGCGAAGGCGCCGCCACCTTCCAGGAGTGGGTGGGCCGCGCGGGCAACGCGACGCTGCGCCTGGGTGAGTACAGCGCCAAGGGCGGGGAGTGGATGGGCAAGGTCGTCCAAACGATGACCGAGGCCACGAAGATGGTCGCGGTCGACTCGACCGCGACCAAGAACCTCGCCGCGGCCATCGAGCACCACAACGACCCGGACGCGGCGCAGGTCCGCAAGGATGCGCAGGCGACGCTGGACGCGGACCACCGCGAGGCGGTGCGGCTGATGACGAACCTGGCGCAGTCGTACCAACTGTCGTCAGACGAGATGAACAAGGCAGAGATCCCGACGTTCCCGCCGCCGCCGGAGAAGTTCATGCCGACGGATCTCGGTGGTTCCGCCGACCTGGAACGGTCTGGTGGAGGCTCCGGAGCAGTGGGATCCGCCGGTTCGTCGTACCCGATGACAGGTCCTGGGGGCAGCGCGTCCTTGAACGAGCCGGGCTCTGTTCAAGGACGTCCGTCGCAGCCGGACAACACGCTACCGACGACGACTGCTCCCGCGCCGGTAACCCCCGACCGTGACGTGGAGGTCGACCTCGACACCGTCGGCACGCTACCTCCGAGCCAGACGCTGCCTCCGGTGACGACGACGCCTGGTGGCCCGCTGCCCACGGGCCCCGGCGTACCTCCCACCGGCCCGTTCGTGCCGCCTATGGCAATCCCGCCGATCGGTGGGGGGAAGATGCCGGCTCTCCCCGGCATTTTCGGCCCTGGCGTCCCCGCCCCGGGCACGACCGGTCCCCTCGGGAAGGTCGGTGGCATCCAAGGCCTGCCCCCGCGTGACAGCGGCATCATGGGCGGCCGCCCGGTGACCTCCACCGGCCCCGGCGCGGGGATCCCGCGAGGTACGGTCATCGGCGAAGGCGCCCAGGCGGCCCGTCCCATGGGTGGCGGAGGCATGGGCCACGGCGGCGGTGGTGCCCACGGCAGCAGCCAGGGCAGCTTCGCTGGCGGACGCCGACTGGCCTCGGAGCCGGGAGGCGTCGTCGGAGGACGTCAGACCGGTGCGGTCGGTCGGCCGGTCGTGGGCGGTCAGCCGTTCACCCAGGGCGGTTCGGGCCTCGTGCGCAATGGTGTCGGTGGCGCGGGTATGGGTCCCATGGGCCACGCGGGCGCCGGCACGCAGACTCCGGGTAGGCAACGGAACGACCAGGGGGGCGAACGCCCCGACTACCTGGCCGAAGATGAAGAGACTTGGCAGGGGAGCCGTCGCGTTGTCCCGCCTGTGATCGACTGAGCAGAACGGACGTTGCACGGGATGCGCATGCGCAAGGCGACCTCGGCCCTGGTGGGCCTCCTGCTGGCCGGGGTCGCCGCGACCCCGGCCCACGCGGCGACTATTCGATCGCAGCAATGGCATCTCGACGTCATGAAGGTCGACGACATTTGGAAGGTCAGCACCGGTAAGGGCGTCACTGTTGCTGTCATCGATGGCGGGGTCAAGGACGTTCCTGAGCTGGAGGGCCAGGTCGTCCCTGGAAAGAATTTTGCAACGTCTCTCCCAGGCGACGAGCGCACTTCCGCCGGCTCACACGGCACCGCTATGGCTGCGATCATCGCCGGCACTGGGAAGCACCCGACGGGTGACGGCGCTTATGGCCTCGCACCGGCTGCCAAGATTCTGCCCATCCGAGTCTCTGATATTGAAGGGTTGACAACCCCACCCTGGGTTGAGGCCATCAGATATGCAGCAGACTCGGATGCAAAGATCATCAATATCTCCCTCGGGATCGCCAGCAAGCCGGAGGATGATCTAGCGAGGGCCGAAGCGGTGAAGTATGCCCTCTCGAAGGGGAAACTGGTCTTCGCTGCCGTCGGGAATTCCGGGGACGCAGACAACGAGGTCAAGTACCCGGGTGCGACCCCTGGCGTGGTCGGCGTAGGAGCAGTAGATGCCAAGGGGAAGGCGACTGCGGAGTCGCAGCACGGGCCTCAGGTGGACATGGTCGCACCCGGCGTAGACATTGTCTCGGCGTGCGGCGGCAAGACGGGGGTTTGCAAGCAGCACGGCACAAGTGACGCGACAGCCCTCGCCTCCGCCTCCGCCGCCCTCATCTGGTCCGCCCATCCCGAGTGGACCAACAACCAGGTGCTGCGGGTCCTGCTGAACACCGCCGGCAAGCCCACCGACGGCGTCGAGCGCAACGACTACGTCGGCTACGGCGTGGTCCGCCCCCGGGTCGCGCTGCAGACGCCCGGTGACCCCGGTCCGGCCGATGTCTACCCGTTGCCCGATCTCGCGGCGGCGGATGCAGCCAAGAAGCCCTCGGCGTCCGCCGACGCCAAGGCCCCCGACGCCGCCGCGTCCAAGCCCGCCGCTCAGGCCGAGGAGAAGAAGACCGGTAGCGCGCTTCCCTGGATCGGACTCGGTCTGGCAGCCTGCGTGCTGATCGGTGGAGCCGTGACCGTGGTCGTCGTACGACGCAACCGCTGACCCGGTGTCGATCTGACCTGCACCCTGCCTTCGGGAGTTCTCGCGATGTCGTTCGACGAGGAATGGTCGGCGGCTCGCGCCACGGCCACCGCCAGTGTCACCGTGCGCCTCAACCAGGCGCCCGCCGACCCCGGCGGTGGTGGTGGCGGTGACCTGGAGCTCAATCAGGACCACATCGGTGCGATCGGCTCCGAGGCGTACAAGCTGCACACGCGCCTGCAGGCCGACGGCAAGCACGCCGCCACCGCCACCGCCGAGGCGGCCGGGGCCCTCACCAAGGAGGCCTTCGCGAGCGGGGCGGCGCTGCTCAAGGCCAACAGCGCCTGGGAGAGCCAGGTGAAGACCCTCGTGGCCGCCTGCGCCAACATCTCCAACGGGCTGAACTACTCGCTCGCTTCCCACGCCAAGGACGAGCAGCAGCTCCAGGCGGACTTCTCCGCGTCCGCGATAGACGAGTACCTGAAGTAGGCGCCCGGATGCTGACGTACGAGAACGTGATGAACGCGCCCCTGAGCCAGCTCCAGACGGCCGTCACCGACTGGACGGCGATGGCCGGCAAGCTGGACGAGATGGCCGAGGCCGCTCGCAACGGCATGAAGGCGAAGTCCGACAAGGCGGAGTGGAGCGGGGTCACCGCAGGAGTGGCGCGCGGGTTCGTCGACAAGACGGCCAAGGAGTTCGAGGACGCGGCCAAGGCCGCCCAGGGCATGTACCAGGTCCTCGCCGACGCGCACGCGACGTTCAAGGCCGCCCAGGACGAGCTGAAGAAGCTTGCCGCGGAGGCCCCGGCGGCCGGCTTCAAGATCGATGCCGACGGGCGGGTCACCGCCGTCCCGCTGCCCACCGAGGGGGAGCGGAACGCGGCCCGGCACGACCCCGACTACCAGGCGACCCTGAACACGGCCCGCAACGCGTGGCAGGCCCGGATCAACCGGGCGGTCGAGGACGCCCAGAACGCCGACGACTCCCTGGTCCGGGTCCTCCAGGCGAACGTCGCCGACGACCACGACTTCAGCGGAGCCAGGTTCACCACCCTCGACGCCGAGCAGGCGGCCCGCGCCGCCGACCTGATGAAGAAGGTCACCGGAGACGGCGGCACGGCGCGCAACGTCGAGGCGCTGCGCGAGCTGGAGGAACTCCTCGACGACAACCGTACGGACCCCGAGTTCGCCACGGGCTTCTACCGGACGATCGGCGCCGAGGGCACGTTGGAGATGTACTCCAAGATGTCCCTCGACGCGACGGGCCTGGGGCAGCCGGGCAAGGACCGCGCGCTGATGGTCGCGAACATCCAGAGCGACATGGGCGCGATGCTCGGGCTCGCGACGCACAAGGACGTCCCCAACCACCTCGATGCGGCCTGGACGACCCAGCTGATGAAGGCGGGCCGCAAGGAGATGGCCGTCTACGGCGGCGTGCAGCAGATCTACGGCTACCAGGCCCTCGGGGCCCTGCTGCGCGAGGGGAAGTACGACACGGAGTTCCTCACCTCGGTCGGCCGCGACATGGTCGCCATGGACCGCAAGGACCCGAGGGCCTGGGAGTTCCACACCCCGTACGGGATGGACTCGGTCCTCAGCCAGGGCCGGGACGGCCGCGGCTTCTACCCGCTGACCGGCCTGATGGAGGCGCTGGGCAACAACCCGGACGCGGCGACGGCGTTCTTCAACGAGCCGGTCCGCGAGGACACCAACAAGGACGGCATCGTCACGAAGGACGACAAGCCGGTCGGCGGCCAACACGGCAAGGCCCAGGGCATGGTCGACTACATGCTCGACCAGAAGCCGTACGCGGACAGCTTCGACATGACCCGGGCCAGCGACCTGCACCCGGCCCAGCAGGCGCTCGGTGACGCCCTGATGGCGGCGGTCTCGCACCGCGGCCCCGGCGACGAGGACTCCCCGCCGGTCCCGCACACCAAGGAGATGGCGGCCGTCATGGAACGGGTCGTCGAGAAGATCGGCGACAAGCCCGAGCTGATCGACGCGCCCCCGGGGGAACCGGACGGGCCGCTGAACGGCCTGTCCGGGCACTTCGGCCAGATGGCGGCCGAGTACATGCCGGACATCCAGGCGGCGGCGGAGAACGGCAGCCGGATGATCAAGGCCAACGGCGAGATGGCGGAGTTCAACAAGGCCGACATGGCGGCGTTCATCGGGGCGGTGGGACAGGACCCGGACGCGTACGGCGCCATCACCAACGCGCAGCGGGCGTTCACGACGACGCTCGTCAACGATGTCATCGCGCACCGCGGCGAGTACGAGGAGATCGACGCGGCGATCACGGTCGCCGTGCATCCCGGTGGTCAGATCGCGGGCATCCTTTCCGAGGCCAGGGCCGAGGGAACGTTCGCGGAGAACGGCCACAAGGCCGAGGAATACGTCAAGGGCGTCGAGGACAACGCCAAATGGGTCAACCGGGCCATCAGCGCGGCGGGCGGAAAGTACCTGGAGATGGTGCCGCTCGCCGGAGACGTCGTGGAATGGCTCCAGGAGGACATCACGGAGGGCGTGGTCGAGCGGGCCACGAAGGACCAGGCGGAGAAGACCGGGGAGGCCGACCACAAGGCCGTGCTCGACTACACGCAAGCGCAGTTGGAGGCGGGCCGTTCGGCGGAGCAATCGGTCCGCAAGGCCGCGGAGGGGACGGGGATGAGCCAGCGGAGCATCGACGCCCTCGCCGGGCTGGCCTCGGCGGAGACGGCGAACGCCCACGCGGTTGGCCGCGGCCACGTCGTCACGTCGAACGGCGGCTCCTGATGCGCAGCGTCGTCGGCCCCCGCGTGCTCGCCGCGGTGCTGGTCGGGGCGGCAGCTCTGACCGGGTGCGGGGAGGAGAAGAAGTCCGCGGCCCCCCGGTTGCCGGAGCGCACCTGCTTCGGCGTCTACACCCGATCCGACCTGGAGCCCCTGATGGGCTACGGCGAGACGGTGGAGGTGTCAGGGCCGGCCGATGCCCGGCTGACCGCTTCGCGCCGGTCCGCCACCTGTGACGTCGCCGTCGACGGCAAGGGCCGGGTCCTCGTCACGGCCACGCGCCAGCCCCTCGGGCAGGCCTTCGTGTGGCCGCCCACCGACCCGCCCGGGCCGGAACCGCTGCCCCTCGGTGACAAGGGCATCGTGTGGGACACGGGTGCGCGCGTCGCCCTGACCTGCAAGGGGCCCAAGGATTCCTTCGAGCTCGAGCTGGGCCTCAGCGGATCCGTGGAGCACGTGGAGGCGGGCACCTCGCGGGCGCTGTTCACCGCGCTCATGACGAAGTTCCTGGAGCCGGCCAAGCAGCAGACCGAGTGCGGCGCATGAGGACGTGAGCGCCCGGCGACGGCGTGAGCGACACGTGATCGACGCCTGAGACGCACCGCCCCGTCAGACCGTTGGTCTGACGGGGCGGTGTGCAGGGTGTGGAGCGGTCGCCTACTTGATGTTCAGCGCGACCGTGTCGCCTTCGGTGAGGCTGTCCAGCGAGATGGTCCTCGTGAACGTTTGGGGCTGCTTCCCCGGCGCCTTGCAGGTGACTTCGGCCGTGAGGCTGAAGGGCGCGTCCAACGGGGTGTCGAGGCTGATGGGGCCGAACGTCGCCCTGCGGTTGACCGGGTTGTTGGTGGGACCCGACCCGTCGTCCTCATCGCTGTCCAGCGATACCCGGGTGGGAACGGAGTTGTTGGGGGCCGGGAACGCGTTCTTGCACGTCACCTTGCCGCTGAAGGAGACCGTTCCGACCGGGGGCGCCGCTGAGGCTTGACCGGCCGTCAGGAGGCTTCCTGCCAGCACCGCGGCGAAGATCGGGGCCATGGTCGCGCAAGTGCGGGACCTGCTGGAGATACGGGACATGCGGGACGTGCGCGTAGACATGGGACCACCTGCCCGTTTGGCGTACGAGTAGTTCTGTGGAGGCCGACCCTGACGCCGACACGACAGGCGTGGCGTTGGAGATCGCCAGGTTTCGAGGGGTCGTCCGTGAACCGGGCCGGGGTTCGTCTGCCGCGCTTTGACCAGCTGATTAGGCAGCCCCCAGCCCTTCACCCACCACATTCCTACAGGGCCTCCCGGCCCGCAACCGGAACGGTTCCCCCGCACCGCGCGGGTGCTCCCGGAGAATCCGAAGAGCCAATGACCTCGCGCCCCGCCGAACTGCTCGAGCGGCGGCTGCCGCGCCGGGGCACCGTACGTCGGCTACCGGTCGTGCGGGCGGGGTCGTTGCGGGCGCAGTGTCGGTACGAGCCCCGGTGGGGACGGCCCGGACCCGGAGAGGGCGAAGGCCGCCCAAGGGTGCGCCTGCCCCTGGACGGCCCGCCGCGAAGCCGTGACCGGATTCGAACCGGCGTAACCCGCTTTGCAGGCGAGTCCCTCAACCACTCGGGCACACGGCTGTGTGGTGGTGACGCGAGTGACGCTACGGGGGCTCGCGGGGCTCCGGAAGGGGTGCGCGGACCGTGCAATGCGACTGCCATGCCGCGTTCACAGTCCGGCGGTCCTAGGTCTCCGGGACGAGGAGGGGATCCGTCGAATTGACAGGAGCGATCCTGGGCTAGGCCCCTTACTCTGGGGCGATGAGCGTCCTTGAACCCCGTGTGCCGCAGAGAACCGCACCGATCCCGCCCCCGCCCCGGGGCGGGATCCTCGGGTCCGCGTACCGGACGCTCAGCATCGGGATCATCTCCGTCGTCTTCCTCATCGCCTTCGAGGCCACCGCCGTCGGCACGGCCATGCCCGTCGCCGCCCGCGAGCTGGAGGGGATCGGGCTCTACGCCTTCGCCTTCTCCGCCTACTTCACCACCAGCCTCTTCGGCATGGTCCTGGCCGGCCAGTGGGCCGACCGGCAGGGGCCGCTGAGCCGCTGACCGTCGGGATCGCAGCCTTCGCCTCCGGGCTCGTGATCTCCGGGACCGCCGGGGTCATGTGGGTGTTCGTGCTCGGCCGGGCCGTGCAGGGCTTCGGTGGCGGGCTGGTCATCGTCGCCCTGTACGTCGTCGTCAGCCGGGCCTACGAGGAGCGGCTGCGGCCCGCGATCATGGCCGCCTTCGCCGCGAGCTGGGTGGTTCCCTCGATCGTCGGACCGCTGGCCTCCGGGACGGTCACCGAGCACCTCGGGTGGCGGTGGGTCTTCCTCGGGATACCGGCCCTGGTAGTGGTCCCCCTGGTGGTGGCGCTCCCCGCGATACGGCGGACCGCGTCCGGGCCCGTCGACCCCGACGCCCCGCCCGCGGCGTTCGACCGGCGGCGGATCCGGTTGGCCCTCGGCATCTCGGCGGGGGCCGGGTTGCTCCAGTACGCCGCCCAGGACCTGCGGTGGCTGTCGCTGGCGCCGGGCATCGCCGGCGCGGCCCTGCTCGTGCCCGCCGTGCTGGGGCTGCTGCCGCGCGGGACCTACCGGGCGCGGCGCGGGCTGCCGTCCGTGGTGCTGCTGCGCGGGGTCGCCGTCGGGTCGTTCATCGCCGCCGAGAGCTTCGTGCCGTTGATGCTGGTCACCCAGCGGGGGCTGAGCCCGACGATGGCCGGGTTCTCGCTCGCGCTGGGCGGGGTGACCTGGGCGGGCGGCTCGTGGGTGCAGTCGCAGGGGCGGACGGCCCCCTACCGGCAGCGGCTGATGGTGATCGGCATGGTGTTGGTGGCCCTGGCCATCGCCGCGGCGCCCGCCGTGCTGATCGAGTCCGTGCCGGTGTGGACGCTGGCGCTGGCCTGGGCGGTCGGCTGCCTCGGCATGGGCCTGGTGATCGGCTCCACGAGCGTGCTGCTGCTCCAGCTGTCGGCGCCGGAGGAAGCAGGCTCCAACTCCGCCTCGCTGCAGATCTCGGACGCGCTGGCGAACGTGGTGCTGCTGGCCGGCGGGGGCGCAGCGTTCGCCGCGCTGGGCGGCGGCGCCGTCGGCGCCTCCCACACCCTGACGGAGGGCGCCCCGGCCTCGCACCCGGCCGCGTTCGCCGCGGTGTTCCTGCCGATGGCCTGCGTGGCGCTGGTGGGGGCCTGGGTGGCGACCCGGCTGCACCCGGCCGGGGCTCCCACCAAGGATTGACCGCCCGGACGACCCGGACCTGCCGGGCGCCGGCCAATCCGGGTGCGCCACGACCGGCGGCCGCACTACCCTTCCGCCCATGAACGAGCTGATCATCAGACTCTCCGACGCCGAGCGCGCGGAGTGCGCCGACCTCGCCGACGCGACGGGCACGTCGCCCGAGGAGCTCGTCCTGGAAGCCGTACGGGCGCTGCTGCGAGCAGAGCGCAACCGGGTCGGCGCCGAGGCGCTGCGCCTCGCGCAGCGGCACGCGCCCCTGCTGAAGCGGCTCGGCGAATGAGCGCGCCCACGGCTCCGGTGCGCCACCTCACGCTCGCCGAGGTCCTCGACCTGGCCCGGCACGCCTGCCTGGCCCAGGACCAGCCGGTCGAACTGCGCGCCCCCGGACTCCTGGAGTCGGCGGTGCACCGGCCGCGGGCCCGCATGTTCGGGACCCCCGCCTACGAGGACCCGTACGAGCAGGCCGCCGCGCTGCTCCACGGCATCGCGACCAACCACCCCCTGGTGGACGGGAACAAGCGCACCGCCTGGCTCGCCGCGGCGACCTTCCTCGCCGTGAACGGGGTCGATCCGGGTGGCGTGGACCAGGAGGTCGCCCACGCGCTGGTCATCGACGTGGCCGCCGGTCACGAGAGCGATGTCGCGCGGATCGCGGCCCGGCTGCGGGCACTGGTCGTCCCGCCGATGTGACGCTCGCCGCACCCGCCGAGGTCACGGGCCTGTCCCTCCGCGAGGGGCGGGCCCGGGCCGGTAGGGTGGCCCGGTTGTCCTACGTACGACTGCCTGCCACCCGTACCAGATACGCCGAGAGCACGAACCGGAGACCGTGACTACTACCGCCTCCCACCATCTCTCACCCGCCTTCCCCGGCCGTGCCCCCTGGGGTACCGCCAACAAGCTGCGTGCCTGGCAGCAGGGGGCGCTCGACCGCTACATCCAGAACCAGCCGCGGGACTTCCTCGCGGTCGCCACGCCCGGCGCCGGCAAGACCACCTTCGCGCTGACCCTCGCCTCCTGGCTGCTGCACCACCACGTCGTCCAGCAGGTGACCGTCGTCGCGCCGACCGAACACCTGAAGAAGCAGTGGGCGGAGGCGGCGGCCCGGATAGGCATCCGGCTCGACCCCGAGTACTCCGCCGGACCGCTCAGCAAGGACTACCACGGCGTCGCCGTCACCTACGCGGGTGTCGGCGTACGGCCGATGCTGCACCGCAACCGCTGTGAGCAGCGCAAGACCCTCGTCATCCTCGACGAGATCCACCACGCCGGTGACTCGAAGTCATGGGGCGAGGCCTGCCTGGAAGCCTTCGACCCGGCGACCCGGCGCCTGGCCCTGACCGGAACGCCCTTCCGGTCCGACACGAACCCGATCCCCTTCGTCACGTACGAGGAGGGGAACGACGGCATCCGACGCTCCTCCGCCGACTACACCTACGGCTACGGGAACGCGCTCGGCGACGGCGTCGTCCGGCCGGTCATCTTCCTCTCCTACAGCGGCAACATGCGCTGGCGGACCAAGGCCGGCGACGAGATCGCCGCCCGGCTCGGCGAGCCGATGACCAAGGACGCCATCTCCCAGGCCTGGCGCACGGCGCTGGACCCGCGCGGCGACTGGATGCCGAACGTGCTGCGCGCCGCCGACCAGCGGCTGACGGAGGTCAGGAAGGGCATCCCGGACGCCGGCGGCCTCGTCATCGCCTCCGACCAGGACTCGGCGCGCGCCTACGCCAAGCTGCTCCGCGAGATCACGGGCAGCAAGGCGACCGTGGTGCTCTCCGACGACACCGGCGCGTCGAAGCGGATCGACGAGTTCAGCGAGGACGGCAGCCGCTGGATGGTCGCGGTCCGGATGGTGTCCGAGGGCGTCGACGTGCCGCGCCTCGCGGTGGGCGTCTACGCCACCACGATCTCGACGCCGCTGTTCTTCGCGCAGGCCGTCGGCCGCTTCGTGCGTTCGCGCAGGCGCGGCGAGACCGCGTCCGTGTTCCTGCCGACCATTCCCTACCTCCTCGGCTTCGCCAACGAGATGGAGGTCGAGCGCGACCACGTCCTCGACAAGCCGAAGAAGCAGGGCGAGGAGGATCCGTACGCCGAGTCCGAGAAGGAGATGGACGAGGCGAACAAGCAGGAGGACGAGGACACCGGCGACGACGAGCAGATGTCCTTCGAGGCGCTGGAGTCCGACGCGGTCTTCGACCGGGTCCTCTACGACGGCGCCGAATTCGGCATGCAGGCCCACCCCGGCAGCGAGGAGGAGCAGGACTACCTCGGCATCCCCGGGCTGCTGGAGCCGGACCAGGTGCAGATGCTGCTGCAGAAGCGGCAGTCGCGGCAGATCGCGCACAGCCGGCGCAAGCCGGACGCGGACGCGGACCTGCTGGAGCTGCCGGCGGACCGGCGACCCGTGGTCTCGCACAAGGAGCTGCTGGAGCTGCGCAAGTCGCTGAACACGATGGTGGGCGCCTACGTCCACCAGAGCGGGAAGCCGCACGGGGTGATCCACACGGAGCTGCGCCGGGTGTGCGGCGGTCCGCCGAGCGCGGAGGCGACCGCGGGGCAGCTGCGCGAGCGGATCAAGAAGGTGCAGGAGTGGGCCACCCGTATGCGGTGAGCTCCTACGAAGTGGGGGACGGGGTCCGTGCGGAGGTTCGCACGGACCCCGTCCGCCGTTTCGTGCTCGGGCGGCGTCGGCGATCGGTGCCGGTTTTGCTTTTGCTCCCGCCGGGCTGAAGGAGTGCAGCCGGAGGTGTCGACACCGCAGGGGGTTCCGAGCGTGCGTGGGAGCATCCCCCGGAGCCGATCACAGTCGTTTTGAACATGCTCGGAGCAATGGGCCGGCAAAGGCGCCCTGTGGCAAACGAGGTCACGAATTGACACCGACGACGATCAGGAAACGGCACAAACAGGTAGCGCGCGCCCGGATTCTGGACGAGCCCTTCCGCTGAGCGGACCTGCTCGCTAATGTCCCCGCATCAAACGCACCGTGGCAGCGCCGCCGCGGGAGCGCAGCCGGTGCAATGGCCGCTACCGGCGGCCTCTCCGTGCGTCGCCGCGGGACCGGCGACGTGCCACCCCGAGAGTCACCGCCGCTCACCGAAAGAGGGAGAGGCGTCGTGACCGCGGAGACCTCCCAGACTCTCGACAGAGGGCTCAGAGTCCTCAAACTGCTCGCCGACACCGACCACGGTCTGACCGTCACCGAGCTCTCCAACCGCCTCGGTGTGAACCGCACCGTGGTCTACCGGCTCCTCGCCACCCTCGAACAGCACGCCCTGGTCCGCCGCGACCTCGGCGGCCGGGCCCGGGTCGGCCTCGGAGTGCTGCGGCTGGGCCGACAGGTCCATCCGCTCGTACGCGAGGCAGCCCTGCCCGCGCTGCGGTCCCTCGCCGAGGACATAGGTGCCACCGCGCACCTGACCCTCGTCGACGGCACCGAGGCGCTCGCCGTCGCCGTCGTGGAGCCGACCTGGACGGACTACCACGTGGCCTACCGGGCCGGCTTCCGCCACCCGCTGGACCGCGGGGCCGCCGGGCGGGCCATCCTGGCAGCCCGTCAGGGCTCCCTGATCGAGCCGGGGTACACGCTGACCCACGGGGAGCTGGAAGCGGGCGCCAGTGGCGCCGCCGCGCCGCTCGTGGGCATCACCGGGCTGGAAGGCAGCGTCGGCGTCGTCATGCTGTCGGACGCGGTGCCGGAGCGGGTCGGGCCGCGGGTGGTCGACGCGGCGCGCGAGGTCGCCGACGCCCTTCGCTAGCCGCGGGCTCGGCGGATCCCGGATCCCGGATGCCGGGTGCGGCGCCGTTGCCGGGGGCGCTGCCCCCGGACCCCCGCGCCTCAAGCGCCGGCGGGGCTGAAGGGTCGCCTCAAGCGCCGGCGGGGCTGGGATTGGCCGGCCGGGCTGCATCGGTCGGCGGGGTGGCCCGGCAGGGCCGGTGGGGCGGCCGGATAGATTGGGCGGGTGCTCTCACGCCTCACACGTCTGCCGCGTCCCGCCGCCCTGGCCGTCTGCGCCGTGCCCGTGCTCGGGCTGTTCGCCGCCGCGGCCTTCGCGCCGCTGCCCTTCGTGGTCGCCATCCCCGGGCTTACGGCCGACGTCCTGGGCTCCGACCAGGGCAAGCCGGTCATCACGGTGACCGGCGCCCCGGTCCGGGACACCAAGGGCGAGCTGCGGATGACCACCATCCGGGCCACCGGTCCGTCCTCGACCATGAGGCTGCACGAACTCATCGGCCACTGGTTCAAGACCGATCAGGCGGTCATGCCCAGGGAGGCCGTCTACTCCTCGGGCGGAAGCGACGAGGAGATCGAGAAGCACAACCTGGAGGAGATGACCAAGTCGCAGTCGGCCGCCACCGACGCGGCCCTCGGCTTCCTCCACAAGGACCCCAAGGACGTGAAGGTCGAGCTCAACCTCGCCGACGTCGGCGGCCCGAGCGCCGGGCTCCTCTTCTCCCTCGGCATCGTCGACAAGCTCGACGGTGACGGCAGCGGAGGCGATCTCACCGGCGGTCGCAGCGTCGCCGGTACGGGCACCATCACCGCCGACGGTCAGGTCGGCGCGGTCGGCGGGGTGGCCCTGAAGACCCAGGCCGCGCGGCGCGACGGCGCGAGCGTGTTCCTCGTACCGAAGGCTGAGTGCGCGGACGCCCTGTCGGAGCTCCCCGAGGGGCTGCGGCTGGTACCCGTCACTTCGCTGACGGATGCGGTGAACTCGCTTCGCGCGCTGAACCGGGGAGAGCCGGCTCCGTCCTGCTGACGGCCGGCCCGCGGTCCAGTCCGCGCCAGGCCGGGAAGACCATCGGGGAGAGCGTCGTCAGCAGGTACGTGCCGCCGAACAGCAGCAGCGCCGTCGTCACCCCGAACCCGTCGACCAGCAGACCGGCGGCGAGTCCGCCCATCGGCATGGTCAGCTCGCAGCCCGCCGTGGCCACGCCCGAGACGCGACTGCGCAGCGCCTCCGGCACCTGCTCGTACATGACGGTGGTCAGGATCGGGTTGAGCATGCCCATGCCCAGGCCGGCCAGGGCCATCGTCACCGCGAGCGGCAGGGTCGTGTCCGTGAGGGCGGCCACCACGTACCGGGTCGCCCCGGAGAGCAGGAAGGCCGCCGTGAACACCGCGCGGCGCGGGAAGCGCTCGCCCCACATTCCGTAGAGCAGGGCGCCCAGCAGGGCGAAGCCTCCGAAGAGGGAGATCATCAAGCCGATCGTGGTGGCGCCGCCGAGGGTCTCCCGGCCGTGGACCGGCAGCAGGACCGCGGACCAGCCCTGGTCCAGCCCGTTGGTCATCATCACCATCACCGTGACGCCCAGCAGCAGCCGGGTACGGGTCATGAAGGCCCAACCTTCAGCGAGTTCGGCGCGGTAGGCCGTGAAGGACACCTTTCCGATCGTGCGGTGCGGTTCGGCGGCCGGGACTCCGCGCAGGAAGACGGCGACCAGGAGCGCCGACGCCCCGAAGGTCGCCGCGTCCAGCAGCAGCACGGTCTCGGCGCCGAACGCCGCGATGAGCAGCCCGGCCACCGCGGCCCCGATCATCCGGGCGCCGCGAAAGACCGCATCGTAGACGCTGGCGGCCCGGGTGATGGTGGTGCCGGCGTGTTCGGCGAGGTTCGGCAGGAGCACGGCGCGGGCGGTCAGGCCCGGGGTGTGCACGAGGCCGCCGACGGCCATCAGCGCGCACAGCATCCAGAACTCCAGCACGCCCGCGTAGTGCAGCAGCGGGATCGCGCCGACCGACAGGCCGCTGATCAGGTCCGAGGCGACGGAGACGCGGCGGCGGCCGATCCGGTCGATGACCGGTCCGCCGACCAGGGCGGCCACGATGACGGGCAGGGTGGCGCAGAAGGCGACGACCCCGGCCCGGCCGGCACTGCCCGTGGTCTGGAGCACGAACCACGGGACGCCGATGAGGGTGAGTGAACTACCAGCAATGGAAATGGTGTTGGCGGCCAGTACGCCGACCAGCGGGCGCCGGCTCATATCGCGCTCGGGGCGTTGTGGAGGAGGGTGTGGCGGGGGAGGACGCGGACTAAGACGCGCACGGCAGGACTCCTTCGGCGCTGCGGAGAGGCGGGTGAGGGGCTTCGGCGGGCTTCTGGGCGGAGCTCCCCGGGGGCTCTGGCGGGGCTACTCCGACGCGGAGCGCGGGAGGACGTGCGTGTGGATGCGGACGGTCCGGGTGTCCTCCGCCTCGGGCAGGTCCCGGTAGGTGTTGACCACGTCGTGCAGCCGGCCGATCAGTTCCTCGCTCTGCGCGGGCGTCAGCCGCAGGGTGAAGTCGCTGAGGTCGGCGCCGGGTTCCCAGTGGCCCAGCCGGTTCTGCGCCTCGGAGATCCAGGCGGAGACCTCCTGGGTGTGGTTCGAGGCGACGGCCTGCAGGAAGACCGCGGCCGCGCCGCTCGTGGCCGGGTCGGCGTCGTGGATCAGCGATCCGTCGAAGCCGGTGCCCTCGTGCACGGCCTGCCACCAGCGCTCACGACCCTTGCCGTGCCCGACCGCGTCCTCGACGAAGCCGTGCGCGGCGAGCTGGCGCAGGTGGTAGCTGGTGGAGCCGCTGGACTCGCCGAAGCGTTCGGCGAGTTGGGAAGCGGTGGCCGGGCCCTTCCGGCGCAGATCGGCCAGCAGCTGCATCCGCAGGGGGTGGGCGAGACCGCGCAGGGCGCGGGCGTCGAGCATGCGGAGGGTGGGTTCCACGGGCTCCCGCCCTTCGGCGGGCGTGCTCTCGGGAGGCTTCTCGGGACGGTTCTGGGGGCGGCTCTCGGGCATGCCCCGACCCTAGAGATGCAAAGGGTTCTCTGCAAGGGGTTATTTGCAAAGAACCCTTTGCGGGGAGCGTCCGCGTCACTGGGTCCGGCTGTCGTCCTCCGCCGCCTGCTCCACCAGCGGGATGATCCGCAGTGGTACGGGGTTCTCCATCACGATCGCCGTCGAGGCCCGCACGATCCCCTCGAAGCCGACGACGCGGTCGATCACCCGCTGGAGGTCGGCATTGGACCGGGCCACCAACCGGCACAGCATGTCCCCGTGTCCGGTGGTGGTGTGCAGCTCCAGCACCTCCGGCACCCCGTTCAGGTGCGCCCGTACGTCGGCGCCCTGCCCCTGCTTGATCTCCAGCGTCGCGAACGCGGTCACCGGATACCCGAGGGCCGTCGGGTCGACCTGCGGGCCGAACCCGCGGATGACCCCGCTCGACTGGAGCCGGTCCAGCCGCGCCTGTACGGTCCCGCGGGCCACGCCGAGCCGCCGCGAGGCCTCCAGGACCCCGATCCGCGGCTCCCGGGCGAGCAGGACGATGAGCCGGCCGTCGAGTTCGTCGATGCCCATGGATGCCTCCGGGTGCCCACGCGTGCTCGTGGGTGGTCATAGTGCACAGATGTTTCAACCAGCCTGCGGTCATCCTGGGCAGTTTGTACAGTCAAACTGGAAACTATTGCGCAGCTTGTGGATCGGCGGGACTCTGCGCTCATGACTGAGTCCCTGAACCTCGAAACCACTCCGCACACCGCGCGTGAGGCCGACCCCTTCCCGGTGAAGGGCATGGACGCGGTCGTCTTCGCCGTCGGCAACGCCAAGCAGGCCGCGCACTACTACTCGACCGCCTTCGGCATGAAGCTCGTGGCCTACTCCGGACCGGAGACCGGCTCCCGCGAGACGGCCAGCTACGTCCTGACCAACGGCTCCGCGCGCTTCGTGCTGACCTCGGTCATCAAGGCGACGACCGACCACGGCCGCTTCCTCGCCGAGCACGTCACCGAGCACGGCGACGGCGTGATCGACCTCGCCATCGAGGTCCCGGACGTCCGTGCGGCGTACGCGTACGCCGTCGAGCAGGGCGCCCGCGGGCTGGACGAGCCGTACGAGGTCAAGGACGAGAACGGCACGGTCGTGCTGGCCGCGATCGCGACCTACGGCCAGACCCGCCACACGCTGGTCGAGCGCCGCGACTACACCGGCCCCTACCTGCCGGGCTACGAGGCCGTCGACCCGATGGTCGAGCCCCCGGCCAAGCGCACCTTCCAGGCCATCGACCACTGCGTCGGCAACGTCGAGCTCGGCCGGATGAACGAGTGGGTCGCGTTCTACAACAAGGTCATGGGCTTCACGAACATGAAGGAGTTCGTGGGCGACGACATCGCGACCGAGTACTCGGCGCTGATGTCCAAGGTGGTCGCGGACGGCACCAAGAAGGTCAAGTTCCCGATCAACGAGCCGGCGATCGCGAAGAAGAAGTCGCAGATCGACGAGTACCTGGAGTTCTACAACGGCCCCGGTGTCCAGCACATCGCGCTGGCCTCGAACGACATCGTCTCCACCGTCCGCTCGATGCGCGCGGCGGGCGTCCAGTTCCTGTCCGTCCCGGACACCTACTACGACACCCTCGGCGAGTGGGTCGGCGACACCCGGGTGCCGATCGACGAGCTGCGCGAACTGAAGATCCTGGCCGACCGCGACGAGGACGGCTACCTGCTGCAGATCTTCACCAAGCCGGTGCAGGACCGCCCGACGGTCTTCTTCGAGATCATCGAGCGGCACGGTTCGATGGGCTTCGGCAAGGGCAACTTCAAGGCCCTGTTCGAGGCGATCGAGCGCGAGCAGGACAAGCGCGGCAACCTCTAGTAGGGCTTGGTCAGGTTGGGGTTGGTGTGGGTATGCCGCGGTGGCAGGTGGGGCATGCGCCGGTCCATGTCGCGAGGAGGGTTTGTAGCTCGCGGACGACTTGGTAGAGGCTCAGGCCGGCGCCATGTCTTTTGGGGCTCTGGCCAGTCGTTGCAGGGTGCAGAAGGCGTGGGCGACGGATACGAGGGTGACGTGGTGGTGCCATCCGTTCCAGGTGCGTCCCTCGAAGTGGGCAAGTCCCAGGGCCTGTTTCATCTCGCGGTAGTCGTGCTCGATGCGCCAGCGGAGCTTGGCCAGGCGGACCAGGGTGGTCAGCGGGGTGTCGGCGGGCAGGTCGGAGAGCCAGAACTGAACGGGTTCGCCCTGGTCGGCCGGCCACTCGGCCAGCAGCCAGCATGCGGGCAGTTCCGGGCCCTCGACCGTGTGGCGGACCTCGCGACCGGCAGGCCGGATCCGCAAGGCCACGAACCGCGAGTACATCCGCTTGAAGCCGCTGCGGCCGGTGCCGGGCCGGGAGCCCTCACGCCATTGCACTGGCTTCGCCGTCTTCCGGCCGGCCGCGATGACCAGCTGTTTCACCGACTGCGGCTTGTCCGGGTACTTCGCCACGGGTGGCCGTCCGTTCCCGGAGTAGGGCTCGGTCACCGGCACGGCTTCGCCGGGCTGGGCCGAGAGGGTGGTGGAGATCCCCACCATGTAGTTGAGGCCGCGGGCCTGCAGGCCGTGCCGGAATGCCGCCGCGTCTCCGTATCCGGCGTCCGCGACGGCCAGCGGCACCTCGATGCCCCACGAGCGGGTCTCATCCAGCATGTCCAGGGCCAGCTGCCATTTCTCCACATGCCCGGTGTCGTCGGGAATGCCGCAGGCGGTGCGGCGGGCGACCTTGGCCGGGTCCGCCTTCGGCGAGGCGGGGTCCCAGGCCTCGGGCTGGAACAGCCGCCAGTTGACCGCCACCGAGGCGTGGTCCGAGGCCAGGTGCAGGGAGACGCCCACCTGGCAGTTGGTGACCTTGCCCGCAGTGCCGGTGTACTGCCGCGAGACACACGCCGAGGCATTGCCGTCCTTGAGGAAGCCGGTGTCATCGAAGATCAGCACGGTGGGCCGGATCGCCTTCTCCATGCTCCAGGCCAGCCGGGCCCGCACATGCGCGGGGTCCCACGGGCTGGTGGTGATGAAGTGGGCCAGGGCCTGACGGTTCCCGTCCTCGCCCAGCCGGGCGGCCATCGGCTCGACCGACTTGCGCTGCCCGTCCGTGAGCAGGCCCCGCAGGTAAACCCGCCCCCACCGACGCTGATCCTTACGCGCGAACGGCTCGAAAACCTCCGCCGCGAAGTCCTCCAACTCGCCACGTACAGCTGCAATTTCCTCCGGCGTCACACGTCTTGAACGACTCACCGAGCCCTTAGGACACGCAACACCAGCCCCAACCTGACCAAGCCCTACTAGCCTCCGGCTCGGCCCGCAGGTTCACAGCACGGCCCGAGGGGGGCCCGGCGCCGCACCCGTTCACGGGTGCGGCGCCCTCGTGTTCGCGCAGGCCGCCCCCTGCGGCCAGCGCCGTCAGCGCCCCGTCGGCTTCGGCGCGGGCGTCGGGGTCGGGGTCGGGGTCGGGGTCGACGTCGGCTTCTCCGCCTTCGGGAGCTCCGGCTCCACCCACGGAGCGGTCGGCCGGACGTTCTCCGGACCCCCCGCCGGCGGCTGCGCGATCGATGCCAGGGCCTCCTTCGCCACCGGCGCGCGCAGCGGTGAGAAGTGCGGGTTCGTCCGCATGGCCTCCTGGAAGTGGCGGCGGGCCGCCTCCTCGTCACCCAGGCCGCGTTCGATCATCGCCCGGTGGAAGGCGAAGTCGGCGCTGCGCAGCCCCGGCTCCGTGGCCTTCTTCGCGTACTCCAGCGCCGCCGCGTCCTCGCCGGTCTGGTGCAGCGCCCACCCCAGCGCGTCCGCGACCTGCACGCTCTTGTGCCGCGACCACTCCTGCGACAGGCGCCGCACCGCCGCCGTCGCATCGCCGTGGTCCGCCTCGTACAGACCGAGGAGCACCACGTCGTCGACCCCGTTGCGGCTGTCCCGGGCCACCATCGTGGTCAGCGCCCCGTACTGGGCGCGCGCCTCCGGTCCCCGGCCCAGCGCGTCCAGCAGCTCGCCGAGCTCCCGCGCCAGCTGCGGCAGCGCCGACCGGCCCAGCGCCAGCCGGTAGTCCCGTACCGCCTCGCCGCCGCGCCCCAGCGCGGCCAGCGCACGGGCCCGGCCACCGAGGGCCTCCGCCTGCGCCGGATCCGTCCGCAGCGCGCCCTCGTACTGCCGCAGCGCCTCGGCCGCGTCGCCCCGCTCCCACGACAGTTCCCCGAGACGGAACAACGCGTACGCCTTCTCCGCCGGGGCCTTCGCGGCACCCGCCGCGTGCTCCATCGCCACCACCGCGTCCTCGCGCCAGCCGCGGTCCCGGTAGACCTGCGAGGCCCTGACGTACGCGGCCAGTCCCGGCCGCATGTCCAGCAGCAGCTCCATCGCCTTCTGCGCGCCCTTGTAGTCGCCGAGCCCGGTGTACGCGTCCACCAGCACCGGGTAGGCCGTCCACCGCTTGGGCGCCTGCGCCCGTACGAGCTCACCCCACTTGCGGGCCGTCCCGTAGTCCCGCCGGGCATTGGCCAGCGCGCCCATGCCCGTCATCGCGTCGAAGTTGCCCTTCTCGGCCGGACGGCCCTCCAACGAGCGCTTCAGGGCCTTCTCCGCCTTCGGGAACCAGCCGGAATCGGCCGTCCGTCGCGCCTGTTCGAGGTACGCGGAGCCGAGCACGGCCCACGAGGCGTCATCGTCCGGATGCGCCGCGAGCCACTTCTCCCGGTCCGCCACCAGCGCCGCCAAGTCCACCGCCGACGCGGGCGCCCCCATGCCCAACGCCGACGCGGCACGATCGCCCGGCTCCGGCGGACGGGCGTCGTCAGCGGTCCGGGCGGGCCGGATCAGCAGGGCACCGGCGATCAGGACCACGGCGACCGCGGCCGCCACGAGCGTCTTGCGGCCGGTGAAGGTCACGGGCGGCGCCGGCGTCTGCGATTCCTCGTCGATACGGTCCATGGGGTCACTGTGCGTCAATATGAAGAGCTCACCGAGGTGTCCGAAGGGGGGCGCGGTCGTGTTCACACCGATGGCCCCGGCTGCCACGCTGGTTCCATGGATGACGATCTCTTCGCACGTCTGCGGGTCCGCCTGCTCGAAGGGCTCCCCGCCGAGGCCCTGCACACCGATCCCCAGGTGACCACCTCATACGCCACCGACATGGCCAGCTTCTGCGCCGCCGGCACCCCGGCCGCCGTCGTCCTGCCCCGGACCGTGGAACAGGTCCAGCACGTCCTGCGCACGGCCACGGCCCTACGGATCCCCGTGGTCCCGCAGGGCGCCCGGACGGGCCTGTCGGGCGGCGCCAACGCCTCCGACGGCTGCATCGTGCTCTCGCTCGTCAAGATGGACCGGATCCTGGAGATCAGCGCCGTCGACCGGATCGCCGTGGTCGAGCCGGGCGTGGTCAACGCCGTCCTCTCACGTGCCGTCGCCGAACGGGGCCTGTACTACCCGCCCGACCCCTCCAGCTGGGAGCAGTGCACCATCGGCGGCAACATCGGCACCGCCTCGGGCGGCCTGTGCTGCGTCAAGTACGGGGTCACCGCCGAGTACGTGCTCGGCCTCGACGTGGTCCTGGCCGACGGGCGGCTGCTGCGCACGGGCCGGCGTACCGCCAAGGGGGTGGCGGGCTACGACCTCACCCGGCTCTTCGTGGGCTCCGAGGGCAGCCTGGGCGTGGTCGTCCAGGCCGTCCTCGCGCTGCGGCCGGCGCCGCCCCGGCAGCTGGCGCTGGCCGCCGAGTTCCCCTCCGTCGCCGCCGCCTGCGAGGCCGTCTGCGCCGTCATGGAAGCGGGTCTGACCCCCTCGCTGCTGGAGCTGATGGACCGGACGACCGTCCGGGCCGTCAACGCCCTCGGGAAGATGGGGCTGCCCGAGGCCACGGAGGCCCTGCTGCTGGCCGCCTTCGACACCCCGCACGCCCCCGAGGACCTCGCGGCCGTGGGGGAGCTGTGCACGGCCGCCGGGGCCACCGCCGTCGTCCCCGCCGAGGACCAGGCGGAGTCCGAACTGCTGCTTCAGGCCCGCCGGATGTCCTTCCCCGCGCTGGAGGCGCTGCGGCCGGCGACGATGATCGACGACGTGTGCGTACCGCGCTCGAGGCTCGGCGAGATGCTGGACGGTACGGCCGCCATCGCCCGCGCCCAGGACCTGCTCATCGGGGTCTGTGCGCACGCCGGGGACGGCAACACCCACCCGATCGTCTGCTTCGACCCCGCGGACGAGGACGAGACGCGGCGGGCCCGCGAGTCCTTCGGCGAGATCATGGCGCTCGGTCTCTCCCTGGGCGGGACCATCACCGGCGAGCACGGGGTCGGTGTGCTGAAGAAGGAGTGGCTGGCCCGCGAACTCGGCCCGGTGGGGCTGGAGATGCAGCGGGCCGTCAAGCAGGCCTTCGACCCGCTCGGGCTGCTCAATCCCGGCAAGCTCTTCTGACGCCGCCCGCCGGGCGCCGCCCGTGCGGCCCGGGCTGCCGGTCAGGCCCGGGCTGCCGGTGCGGCCGGGTCCGACCGGCGTGCGGTCGCCCGGCATCACAGGTCCCCGTCCGCCGACTCGTCCGACGGCCACGGGTCGCGCAGCCACAAATCGTCGGCCGGGGTCGGGGCGAGCAGCTCGACCAGCCCGTCGTCCAGGCCGAGGCGCTCGGCCTCGGTGCCGGGCGGAACGACGCGCAACGTGCGCTCCAGCCAGGCCGACACGGAGCCCGCCGGGGCCTCCAGGAGCGCGTCGCCGTCCGGGGAGGTGAGCGCCATGCAGAGCACGGCCTTGTTGTCGACCTTCGTGGGCCAGATCCGGACGTCGCCGTGGCCGCAGGGACGGAACACCCCCTCGACGAGCAGCTCGCGGGCGAACGTCCAATTGACGGGGCTGTACGAGCCGGTGTGGAAGGTGATGTGGACGGCGTACGGGTCGTGCGTCAGGTAGAGGAGCCGGGCGGGGACGGGGATGCTGCGCTCGGGGGACAGGACCAGCTTCAGTTCCAGCTCGCGCTCGATGACGGGGTGGTGCATGACGGCCTCACTTCGGTTCGGTGCACGGGGCCGGACGGTGCCCCGCACCCGGAGAGAGCGGCAGTGTGCCCAGGTATGACGAGACTTCGGGCAGCGAACCGGAGATTGGCCGATTTCTTTCGGTTGACCGAAAACCGTCGTGCAGGGTGACGTTCGCTCGTTTGCTTGGATTCTCCCGTTACCGGACCTGCCGGGGGGCGGTTCTTGGCTATGGTCCTCCCTTGCACAAGCCTCAAGCCACGATCGGAGTTGGGGACATGACGGCCTCCCCTGGTGACGGCGAGCACGCGGCCCGCGAGGGCTACTACCCGGATCCGTCCATCCCGGGGTACATCCGCTACTGGAACGGAGCGGCCTGGGTTCCCGGTACGAGCCGCCCTGCCCCGCAGCCGGCACCTGTCGCGCAGGCCGCCCCCGCCCCCGCCCCCGTGCCCGCCCCGGTCGCCACACCCGCCACACCTGTCGTACCCGCCGCCCGCGGCGGGCGCTCCCTGCGCGCGGACGAGACGGGACCGGTGTTCCTCGACGAGACCTCCGTGACCGAGGCGCTGCCGGAGCCGGCCCCCGCCCCCGTGCACGCCCTCGCTCCCGAACCCGCGGTGTGGCAGGCCGATCCCGCGCACCAGGCCGGCTTCGGCGGGCCCCGCGACCACCGGGTGTCGTGGGGGAGCAGTGCGCCGGATCCGGAACCCGTTGCGCAGTCCGCTGCGCAGCCCGATCCGGAACCGGAACCGGAGCCCGAACTCGAACTCGAACCCGACCCGGCCCCGCGGCCGGCGGGCATCTCCCTGGCCCGTACGACGCCCGCGAGACCCGCCGAGCAGGCCGCCGCGGGCATCCTGTCGGTGCGTTCCCCGGCCGCCCCGGCACCTGCCCCGACCTCTGCCCCGGCCCCCGCCCCGGAGTGGCCCGAAGCCCCCGGGACCGGCGGGGCGGGCGGGTCCGGGCTCACCTCCTCCTGGCCCGAGGCGGTCGCCGACGCACCCGCGCCCGCACCCGCGCCCACCCCGGCTCCCGCACCTCCTCGGCCCCGCCCCGCCGCCCCTGCCGAGCCCGCCGCGTCCGCAGCCCCGGCCGCAGACCGCCCCGAGGTGTGGGCCCCGCGCCCCGAGGCGGCGGCCCCGGCGGAGCCCCAGCCCAAGCCGCAGTCCCAGCCGCAGAGCCGGGAGCCGCGCGGGCCCGAAGCGGACCGCTCCGGCGGCCCCGGCTCCCGCCCCGCGACGGCCCGTACGCCGCGGGAGGTCTTCGAGCGGATGGCCGAGCGGGCCGTGCGCCCCGCGGGGCTGTCGCGCAGGGCCGTGGCCCGCGCGCTGGACTCCCTCGCCTACGCCGCCGTCGCGGTGGCCGTGGCCCGGCCCCTCCTCCCCGAGGCCGCCGCCCACGTCGAGGCCAAGGTGAACGCCGCCCGGGCGAGCGGTCGCACCACCACCGTCTGGCTCCTCGACGGGACCATCGCCGGCCTCCTGGGACTGGTCCTCGGCACCGTCCTCCTCTTCGGGATCCTCTACGAGGTGCTGCCCACCGCCCGTTGGGGCCGCACCCCGGGCAAGAAGCTGCTGGGCGTCCGGGTCCTGGCCACCGCCAGCCTGCGCCCGCCCACCTTCAGCGCGGCCCTGCGCCGCTGGCTGGTGTACGCCGTCCTCGGTCTCCCCGGCAGCCTCTGGTGCCTCGTGGACCGACCGCGCCGACAGGCCTGGCACGACAAGGCGGCCAGGACGTACGTGGCCCGCTGAGCGCGCCGGGACGGCCCGGGAGACCGGCCGGGACGACCCGGGAGGGCGCCCGGGACCGGGCCCGGCGCCGCCCCTCCCCCCGAATGGACGCCGTCCCGTTGCGGGGGTGGCGGAGCCGGGTTCGACTCGGGCCATGAGTACCGACCAGCCGCCGGGCCAGCCGCCCGAGGACGACCCGTTCCTCAAGAAGCCCCAGGAACCGACGCCTCCGTCGGGCGGTTCGCCGTACGGCTCGCCGCCCCCCGGAAGCGGCGGTCCGCCGCCCCCGCCCGGAGGGCCGCCCGGCGGTCCGGGCGGGGGCGGGGGATATCCGCCCCCGCCACCCCCGTACGGAGGCGGCGGAGACCCGTACGGCGGGAGCGGCGGCTACGGCATGCCCGATCCGCTCGCCGGGATGCCCCCGCTCGCCGACTTCGGCAAGCGGCTCCTCGCGCGCATCATCGACGTCGTGATCGTCGCGATCCCGCTGGCCCTCATCCAGTGGGCGTTCGGCACCGGCCGCTACCGGTACGACGCCGACCGGGGCGAGGACATCGGCGATGTCTTCAGCAAGTCCTACAGCGGCAGCGGCCTGATCATGACCCTGATTTCGATCATCGCGTACGTCGGCTACGACTGGTGGTTCACCAAGAAGAACGGCCAGACGGTCGGCAAGAAGGCGATGGGCCTGCGCGTCGCGATGCTCAACGACGGCAGCGTGCCGAACTCCAACGCCTCCCTGACGCGCGCCGCCGTGCTCTGGCTGCCGACCCTGATCTGCTGCGCCTGCCTGTGGCCGATCGCGCTGGTTGTCTCGATCCTGGTCGACAAGCCGTACAAGCAGGGCTTGCACGACAAGGTCGCCAAGACCGTGGTGGTCCAGGCCACCGGCTAGACATGACGCACCGCGACGCGGGCGGCCGTCCCTCCGGGGGTGGCCGCCCGCGCCGCGTGGGGCGTCAACCGTCAGTGGTGTACGGGGTGTTCGGCCGTCGCCGCCGGCCGGGACTCGGACGCCCGGACGGCCCCTGTCGCGCCCTCCTCGGCCGCGGGTCCACCGGCGGACGCGGAGGCCCCCGTGCGCCCCGCGTGGCGGCCGCGGCGCCGCGGGACGGGAACGGTGAGCGCGACGAGCAGACCCAGGGCGAGCGCGGCGGCGGAGATGACCGCGACGCCGAGCCCGGTGCTCGTCTGCGAGAGCAGCAGCATGGCGATCGTCGACACGACGACCGTGGCGGACCCGTACGCGAGCTGTGCGACAGTCGGACGCGGCATGGCGATATCCGTCCTCGGTGAGGGGAGGGGGAGTCGGCTCAACCAGTTCGCGCGTCAAGTGACTCTATGACGGGAGATGCCCGAGTCGGACCGCTGGTAAGCGTGACCTAACACACGGTGCCGGAGCACGGGGGGCGCACGGGATCATTTTCCGGGCGACGGCAGGGGGAGAAAGGGGGACGGGACGGACCACTCGCGCGGTCGTGAAGGACCCTTCGCCCCGTATGGCTGTGGAACGTCCGGATAGCGGAACTCCCCGACCGCATAGTGCAGTTGTAAGGGACAAGTCAAGGTCTGTCTTTTCTTGCTTCCCTCCGGTCAAATGTCGTCACTTGAGACGCGCGCCGCGCGGAACCCCCCGCTCCTATGGAGAAGTTCCGACCAACGTTGCGGCCGCGGGAGGGGAACACATCAAGTGACCAGCAATTCCGCCAGACGGCGTGCGATACGCGCTGCCGCCGTCACCGTGACCATGGCCGCTTGTGCGACAAGCGCCACCTTCTTCACCGTCACCGCGGCTCAGGCCGAGGGCAAGGCTCCGGCCGCCCCGGCGGCCGACCGGCAGGACCCGACCTCGCCGTCCAAGGTCGTCGAGCACGACCTCAAGGGCCCCTTCAGCGACCAGCAGGCCAAGCAGCGCGCGGCCGCCCTGGACCAGGTCCTGACCGGCAAGAAGGGCGTCGAGCAGCGCGGCGCCTCCAAGGTCGTCAAGCTGGACGACAAGAAGTACGTCGAGCTCGGCCGCGAGAAGACCGACAAGATCTTCACGATCCTCGTCGAGTTCGGCGACCAGGTCGACAACACGACCATGTTCGACCCGGACGGCCCGGGCCCCAAGCCCGAGGTCCCCAAGTACGGCGGTACCCCCGGTCCGCTGCACAACCAGATCGCCCAGCCGGACCGTGCCAAGGACAACAGCACGGCCTGGCGCAAGGACTTCAGCCGCCAGTACTTCCAGGACCTGTACTTCGCCACGGGTCAGGGCAAGGACTCGCTGAAGACGTACTACGAGAAGACCTCCTCGGGCCGTTACTCGGTCGAGGGCGAGGTCGCCGACTGGGTCAAGGTCCCGTACAACGAGGGCCGTTACGGCTCCAACTACTGCGGCCAGACCAACTGCTCCAACGTGTGGGACACCGTCAAGGACGGCGTCACCGCATGGTCGGAGGCCCAGAAGAAGGCCGGCAAGACCGACGCGCAGATCAAGGCGCAGCTGTCCCAGTACGACCAGTGGGACCGCTACGACTTCGACAACGACGGCAACTTCAACGAGCCCGACGGCTACATCGACCACTTCCAGATCGTCCACGCGGGCGAGGACGAGTCGGCCGGTGGCGGCGTGCAGGGCACGACCGCGCTGTGGGCGCACCGCTGGTACGCCTACGGCACCGCGGCGGGCAAGACCGGCCCGGACAACAACAAGGCCGGCGGCACCCAGATCGGCACCACCGGCATCTGGGTCGGCGACTACACGATGCAGCCCGAGAACGGCGGCCTCGGCGTCTTCGCGCACGAGTACGGTCACGACCTCGGTCTGCCGGACCTCTACGACACCACCGGTGGCGGCGACAACAGCGTCGGCTTCTGGTCCCTGATGTCGGCCGGTTCCTGGCTCGGCAAGGGCAAGGACTCCATCGGCGACACCCCGGGCGACATGACCGCCTGGGACAAGCTCCAGCTGGGCTGGCTGAACTACGACACGGCCAAGGCCGCGACGAAGTCCACCCACAAGCTGGGCGTGTCGGCGTTCAACACCAAGGACAAGCAGGCGCTCGTCGTCGAGCTGCCGAAGAAGCAGGTCAAGACCGAGGTCGTCAAGCCGGCCGAGGGCTCCACCCAGTGGTGGAGCAACATGGGTGACGACCTCAAGAACACCCTGACCCGCTCCGTCGACCTGACGGGCAAGAAGTCCGCCGCCCTGTCCCTCAAGGGCTGGTGGGACATCGAGGCCGACTACGACTACCTCTACACCGAGGTGTCCACGGACGGCGGCGCCACCTGGACCGCGCTGGCCGGCACCGCCGACGGCACGGCCCTCCCGGTCGACGCCTCCGGCAGCCCGTCGCTCACCGGTGTCTCGGGCGCCTGGAAGAACCTGAACTTCCCGCTCGACGCCTACGCGGGCAAGAAGGTCGACCTCCGCTTCCGCTACCAGACGGACGGCGGCGCGGGCGGCAAGGGCTTCACGGCCGACGCCATCTCCCTGACCGCGGACGGCTCCGCGCTGTTCACCGACGGCGCCGAGAACGGCGACAACGGCTGGACCGGCAAGGGCTTCTCGCGCATCGGCGCCGACTTCTCCAAGGAGTACGCGCAGCGCTACATCGCCGAGAACCGCCGTTACGTCTCGTACGACTCCACCCTCAAGGTGGGCCCGTACAACTTCGGCTTCGGCAACACCAAGCCGGACTGGGTCGAGCACTACCCGTACCAGGACGGTCTGCTCATCTGGCAGTGGGACACCAGCCAGAAGGACAACAACACCAGCGTCCACCCGGGCCAGGGCCTGATCCTGCCGATCGACGCCAACGCCAAGCCCATGAAGTGGGCGGACGGCACCCTGCTCCGCAACAAGATCCAGCCGTACGACGCCACCTTCAGCGCGTACTCGACGGATGCGATCACCCTGCACAAGAACGGCGAGGAGCTCTTCCTCAAGCCGAAGCCCGCGAACCTGGTCTTCGACGACCACAAGGGCAAGTACTACTACGACGAGAACCCGACCGGATCGGTGAAGGTCACTGACACCAACACCAAGATCAAGATCCTGAAGGAGACCTACGACGGTGAGGTCATGACCATCGAGGTCGGCCCCTCCTCGAAGTAACTCGGCAAAACTGCAGGTCAAAGCATGATCGGCCGTCGCCCTCTAGCGGGCGGCGGCCGATCGCGTTTAGATGCCGAGTACGAGTGTCTTATTGACGGGGGAGATGACAGCCATGCCAGGCGGAGGTTTCGTGAGATTGCCGGGCGGCAGCGTGGTGGTGGCGCTCGTGCTGCCGAGGCCGTCCGGAGAAGGCGGAAACGTCCGTGTGCTGGTGCACGCCGCGAACCGGGCCCGCGCCCTGACCAGGCTGCGGAACCTCGGAATGCGGGCGGTGTACCTGCGGGGCAACGCGTACCCGCCGACCCCGGACGAGGTCACGGCCGTCCTGCACCATCCGGACGGCCTGCTGTGGCGCGGCGCCCCGGACCGGGCGCAGGAGCTCTGGCACCCCATCCGGGCCCTGCTGGGCACCTGAGTCCTGTCTTACGCGGTGCTCCGGTCGGCCGGACCGCCCACCAGGGTCACGCCGGCCGCACGGAGCTCGTCCAGGGCCCGTGCGGTCGTGTGCGGGGCCACGGCGGCGGTCAGGTCCAGCAGGACGCGGGCGGTGAAGCCGGCGCGTGCGGCGTCGAGGGCGGTGGCCCGCACGCAGTGGTCGGTGGCGATCCCGACCACGTCGACCTCGGTGACGTTCCGGTCCCGCAGCCACTGGCCGAGCGTCGTCCCGTTCTCGTCGGCGCCCTCGAATCCGCTGTACGCGGCCTCGTACGCGCCCTTGTCGAAGACGGCGGAGACGGCACCCGAGGCCACGGCGGGGGCGAAGTTCGGGTGGAAGCCCACGCCCTCGGTCCCGGCGACGCAGTGGACGGGCCAGGAGGTCTCGTAGTCCGGCTCGGCCGGCGGGTGCGCGAAGTGCGACCCCGGGTCGACGTGGTGGTCGCGGGTGGCGACGACGTGCCGGTAGGCGGGCGCGGCCTGGCCGATGTACTCGGTGACGGCGGCGGCGACGTCGGCTCCGCCGGTGACCGCGAGGCTGCCGCCCTCGCAGAAGTCGTTCTGTACGTCAACGACGATCAGTGCGCGGTGCATTTCGCGTGCCCTTCGGCTCGATGGTGTGCTGCGGCGGCTCCTGCGGGGGGCTCTTTCCCCACCCCGCCCCTTCCCACTGTGCTGCATGGCGGCTGCGCCGCGTGGGGGCTCTGCCCCCGGACCCCCGCGCCTCAAACGCCGGCGGGGCTGAGATTGCCCTGCGGGCAGTTCCGGCCGTGCCGGGCTGACGGCTCCGGCCGATCCAGCACGGTCTGGGGGTGCCTCCCAGCGGTAGCCGGGGGAGTGAGGGGCGCGGGCGCGGAGCGCTGTGGGGGTCGGGGGCGGAGCCCCCGTCCCTCCCGCCGGGCGTGCCCGCAGGGCTAGACGTACTCCGTGGGGATCACGGCCTCGCCGCGCGAGAGCTGCGTCGCCGAGAGCGGGAGCCCCGCGCGGGCAGCGCGGTGGCGGTCCCGTGCGGCCTCCAGCGGCTCGCGGGCGACCACCTCGCCGGCCTTGACCAGCTGGGTCAGGAGCTGGTGGTCGGCCAGGGCCGCCGGCACGGGCCCCACGCCGATCACCTCCGCCTCCGCCACCCCCTCCGCGTCCCGCCGCCGGGCCGCCCACTTGCGGCCGCCGATGGAGGTCTTGCCCCCCGTGGACTTCTTGGCCACCGGGGCCAGCGCCGCCTTCGGGTCCGCCGAGGTGGCCCGCGCCACCAGCTTGTAGACCATCGAGCACGTCGGGTGCCCGCTGCCGGTCACCAGCTGGGTGCCCACGCCGTACGTGTCCACCGGAGCCGCCGCCAGGGAGGCGATGGCGTACTCGTCGAGGTCCGAGGTGACCACGATCTTCGTCGAGGTCGCGCCCAGCTCGTCGAGCTGCTGCCGCACCCGGTGCGCCACGAGGAGCAGGTCTCCGGAGTCGATGCGGACCGCGCCCAGGTCGGTGCCCGCCACCTCGACGGCGGTCCGGACGGCCTCGGCGACGTCGTACGTGTCCACCAGCAGGGTGGTGCCCCGGCCCAGCGAGTCCACCTGGGCCGTGAAGGCGTCCCGCTCGCTGTCGTGGACCAGGGTGAAGGCGTGCGCGCTCGTGCCGACCGTCGGGATGCCGTACCGGAATCCGGCCGCCAGGTCCGAGGTCGAGGTGAAGCCGCCCACGTACGCGGCCCGCGACGCGGCGACGGCCGCCAGTTCGTGCGTGCGCCGGGCGCCCATCTCGATCAGCGGGCGTCCGCCCGCCGCCGAGGACATCCGGGAGGCGGCCGCGGCGATCGCCGAGTCGTGGTTCAGGATCGACAGGATCACGGTCTCCAGCAGCACGCACTCGGCGAAGCTGCCCTCCACCCGCAGGACGGGGGAACCGGGGAAGTAGACCTCCCCCTCCTGGTAGCCCCAGATGTCGCCGGAGAAGCGGTACGAGGCCAGCCAGTCCAGCGTCCGCATGTCGACGACGGCCCGCTCGCGCAGGAACTCCAGCACCGCGCCGTCGAAGCGGAAGTTCTCCACCGCGTCCAGCACCCGCCCGGTTCCGGCGATCACCCCGTAGCGGCGCCCCTCGGGCAGCCGCCGGGTGAACACCTCGAAGACCGAGCGTCGGTCGGCGGTGCCGTTGGCCAGGGCGGCCTGCAACATCGTGAGCTCGTAATGGTCCGTGAAGAGCGCTGTCGACGGCACGTCCACCGGCAGGCCCAGGTCCGCAGGGTTCATGGCTGGGATGCTAGCGCATATTTCGTCAAAGTGACGAGATGTAGGTGGCGATTGCTCGACCGAGCCGTTCGGCCCCTGTTTGGGCGGTGGTGCGGTCGAGGTGGCAGCATGGGACGAGTGAGTGTTGCTCCTGTTGAGATCGAACGCACCGAATCCGCCGAAGAGACCTTTGCGGTCCCCGAACCCGACGTCCCCTGGGTGACCCTGGTGCACAACGACCCGGTCAACCTCATGAGCTACGTGGCGTACGTGTTCCAGGCGTACTTCGGCTACTCGAAGGACGTGGCGCACAAGCTGATGCTCGACGTCCACCACAAGGGGCGGGCGGTCGTTTCGAGCGGCACCCGCGAAGAAATGGAGCGCGACGTGCAGGCCATGCACGGCTACGGCCTGTGGGCGACCCTCTCGCAGGACCGCAACTGATGGGCGGCACCTTCGAGTCCCTGAAGGGCGGCGGCGCCGCCATCGCGCTCGACGAGATCGAGATCTCGATCCTGCGCTCGCTGGCCGTCCAGCTGCTGGAACTGATCGGCCCCGGTGCGCCGGAGCCCGCCGAGGACGCCGACCCGCTCGCCGCGCTGTTCGCCGAGGGCCCCTCCGAGCCCCCGTCCGACCCGGCGTTGGCCCGGCTCTTCCCCGACGCGTACGGGGCCCCCGACGGGGCCGGCGACAAGGGTGTGGACCCCGAGGAGATCGCGGCCCGCTCCGCGGAGTTCCGCCGCTTCACCGAGAACGACCTGCGCGCCCGCAAGCGCGAGGACGCACTGGCGGTCGTGCGCAGCCTGGACGGGCTCACCCCGGCCGGCGACGGCGCGGCGGTGCTGGAGCTGTCCGGCGAGCTGTCGCTGCGCTGGCTCGGTGCGCTCAACGACCTGCGCCTGACCATCGCGGCCCGCCTCGAGATCACCGAGGACGACGAGAGCGCGGTGCTCTTCCGGCTGCCGGACGAGGACCCGCGCAAGCCGATGGTGATGGCCTACCTGTGGCTCGGCGGCCTCCAGGAAACCTTGATCGAAACGCTCTGAGAATCCTCAAGAGGGAACGTCGTTCGCTCAGCGGACGCTCAAATCCGGATAACGATCAGATCACCGCCATGCGGTGATCTGATCCGTTTCCGGTGCTTTGGGGTGATTTTTTGATGCCCTCCGCCACATTTCTCCCCCTCGGGCAGCCGTAAGCACGTGATAAATCTTCACGATCGCCGACGGGACGCCACCCATGTCCCCCGGCTCGCTTGGACCGGCTGACCGCCGGCGTGCAACTCCATCCGTATCCGGGGGGATCGAGGACCCGATCCGCAGCCAATGAAGGCGCGGGTCGGCGTGGAGAAAGGCGCACCAGACATGACCTCAGTGCAGGTCGAGCAGCACGACAAGACGCCCGGTGAGGGCGGAGCGGGCGAGGGCGGCGAGGGTTACCACCGCACGCTCGGAGCCCGTCAGATCCAGATGATCGCGATCGGCGGAGCCATCGGCACCGGCCTGTTCCTGGGCGCGGGCAAGGCGATCTCCAAGGCGGGCCCGAGCCTGATCCTGGCGTACGCCATCGCCGGCCTGGTCATCTTCTTCATCATGCGGGCCCTGGGCGAGCTGCTCATGTACCGGCCCGTCTCCGGTTCCTTCTCGGACTACGCCCGCGAGTTCCTGGGCCCGTTCTGGGGGTACGTCACCGGCTGGACCTACTGGCTGTTCTGGGTGGTCACCGGCATCACCGAGGTCACCGCGGCCGCGCAGTACATGTCGTACTGGACCCACGACAGCTTCCCGCAGTGGGCCTACGCGCTGATCTTCACGGTCATCCTCTACGCCGCCAACCTGATCTCCGTGAAGCTCTTCGGTGAGCTCGAGTTCTGGTTCTCCATGGTCAAGGTCACCGCCATCGTCGGCATGATCCTGATCTGCGCCGGCATCCTCACCATTGGCTTCTCCGACGCGGCCGACACCGCCACCGTCTCCAACCTGTGGAACGACGGCGGCTTCTTCCCCAAGGGCATCGGCGGCACGCTGATGACCCTGCAGATCGTGATGTTCGCCTTCCTCGCGGTCGAGCTCGTCGGCGTCACCGCCGGCGAGTCCAAGGACCCCGAGAAGACCCTGCCCAAGGCCATCAACACCGTGCCGTGGCGCATCGCCGTCTTCTACGTCGGCGCGCTCATCATGATCCTGTCGGTCGTCCCGTGGACGCACTTCCAGCCGGGCGTCTCGCCCTTCGTCGCCGCCTTCGAGCGCATGGGCCTGGGCATCGGCGCCGCGATCGTCAACTTCGTCGTGCTGACCGCCGCGCTGTCCTCCTGCAACTCGGGCATGTACTCCACCGGCCGCATGCTGCGCGACCTCGCGCTCAACGGCCAGGGCCCGAAGGTCTTCACCAAGCTCACCAAGAGCGGCACCCCGCTCATCGGCACCACCTTCTCCGCCGCGCTGATGCTGGTGGGCGTCTGGATCAACTACGTCGCCCCGGGCAAGGCCTTCGACTACGTCGTCTCCTTCGCCACCATCTCCGGCATGTGGGCCTGGATCATGATCCTGGTCTGCCAGATCCGCTACCGCGCCAAGGCCGACCGCGGCGAGCTGCCGCAGTCCGCGTTCCGCGCCCCCGGCGCCCCGTACACGAGCTGGTTCGCGCTGCTCTTCATCGGCATGGTCATCGTGATGATGGGCGCCGACAAGGACTCCCGCGTCTCGCTGTACTGCGCCCCGCTGTGGGGCCTGATCCTGGGCGTCTCCTACCTGGTCGCCAAGCGCCGCGGCCAGGACGGGGACACCTCCGTGAAGGTCTCGCTGAGCGTGGACGTCTGACGCCACGGACCCCCTGTCCAGCATCCGGGCCCCTGCGTACCGTTCCTCGGTACGCGGGGGCCCGTCTGCTTATCCTGTCGCTCATGCTGACCCTCACCCAGGCCCTGTACGACCAGATCGTCGAGCACGCCCGCCAGGACCACCCCGACGAGGCGTGCGGCGTCGTGGCCGGCCCGGCGGGCACCGACCGCCCCGAGCGGTTCGTCCCGATGCTCAACGCGGCCCGCTCGCCCACGTTCTACGAGTTTGACTCGAAGGACCTGCTGAAGCTCTACCGCGATCTGGACGACCGCGACGAGGAGCCGGTGATCGTCTACCACTCGCACACCGCGACCGAGGCGTACCCCTCGCGCACCGACGTCACGTACGCGAACGAGCCCGGCGCGCACTACGTGCTCGTCTCGACGGCGGACAAGGACGGCCTCGGCGAGTTCCAATTCCGCTCGTACCGGATCGTCGACGGAGTGATCACCGAGGAAGAAGTGCAGGTCGTCGACGCCTACTGACCAGTATGTGAGCGAAGAGCGTCCATGATGCGGGATCACACTCCAAACGGGGGACCGGGAATCGTTAACATGACCGCATGGTTTCCCACGACGTGAGCATCGAGACGCCCGGCAGGCTGCTGCTCGTGGCGCGGCTGCACGTCGACCTGTGCCGCCTCGCCAGCGCCATCTGTCCTGCGCTCTGAGCACCACAGCCCTTCCGCGCGGGGGGCCGACGAACCGCGCGCCGCACCTTCCCACGCTTCTCACGCACTCCCAGACGACTGGAGACAGCCATGGCCATCGAGGTCCGCATCCCCACCATCCTCCGCACCTACACCGAAGGCGAGAAGGCCGTCTCCGGTGAGGGCGCGACCCTCGCCGACCTCTTCGCGGACCTGGAGACCCGTCACAAGGGCATTGAGGAGCGCATTGTCGACGGCGGCCAGCTGCGCCGCTTCGTCAACGTCTACCTCAACGACGAGGACGTCCGCTTCCTCGACGGCATCTCCACCGCCCTCAAGGACGGCGACAGCGTCACCATCCTCCCGGCCGTGGCCGGCGGATCGAAGTAATGCGCTACGACTCCCCGCTGGCCGCGGTCGGCAACACGCCGCTGGTCCGGCTGCCGCGGCTGTCGCCCTCGGACGACGTCCGCATCTGGGCCAAGCTGGAGGACCGCAACCCGACCGGCTCGATCAAGGACCGCCCCGCGCTCCACATGGTCGAGCAGGCGGAGAAGGACGGCCGGCTGTACCCCGGCTGCACCATCCTGGAGCCCACCTCGGGCAACACCGGCATCTCGCTGGCGATGGCGGCCAAGCTCAAGGGCTACCGCATCGTGTGCGTGATGCCGGAGAACACCAGCCAGGAGCGGCGTGACCTGCTGGCCATGTGGGGAGCCGAGATCATCTCGTCGCCGGCCGCCGGCGGCTCGAACACCGCGGTCCGAGTGGCCAAGGAACTGGCCGCCGAGCACCCCGACTGGGTGATGCTCTACCAGTACGGCAACCCGGACAACGCGGGCGCCCACTACGCCACCACGGGCCCGGAGATCCTCACGGACCTCCCCTCCATCACCCACTTCGTGGCGGGCCTGGGCACCACCGGCACCCTCATGGGCGTCGGCCGCTACCTGCGCGAGAACGTGCCGGGCATCAAGATCGTTGCGGCCGAGCCGCGCTACGACGACCTGGTCTACGGACTGCGCAACCTGGACGAGGGCTTCGTACCGGAGCTCTACGACGCCTCCGTGCTCACCACCCGCTTCTCGGTGGGTTCCGCGGACGCCGTGACCCGCACCCGGGAGCTCCTCCAACTGGAGGGGATCTTCGCCGGCGTCTCCACGGGAGCCGCCTTGCACGCGGCGATCGGCGTCGGCCGCAAGGCGGTGGCCGCGGGCGAACCGGCGGACATCGTCTTCGTCGTGGCCGACGGCGGCTGGAAGTACCTGTCGACGGGCGTCTACACGGCCGCGACCACCGAGGAAGCCATCGAGGTCCTCCAGGGCCAACTCTGGGCGTAGCCCCTGCCGCGCCCCTGCCGCGCCCCTGCGGGGTCGCCCACGGGGGTACCGGGTGCGGCGCCGTTTCCCGGGCTCTGCCCGGACCCGGTCCTCAAACGCCGGACGGGCTGAAAGATCAGCCCCGCCGGGGTTCGAGGCGCGGAGTCCGGGGCGGAGCCCCCTGCAGCGGCGCCGCACTGCTAGTCGGACAGCAGCTCCGCGAGCACGGCCGCGTGGCTGGAGCCCGGGTCCTTGACCGCGGTCAGCAGGGTGAGCGGGCCCGCCGCAGCGAGCTCGCGCAGGCGACCGAGCTCCGCCACCGCCCCCGGCTCCGCCAGCTCCGCCTCGTACCGCTGCCGGAACTCCCGCGCCGAACCGCCGTCGTGGAACCACTTCCGCAGCTCCGTCGACGGCGTCACCGCCTTCGGCCACTCGTCCACTCCGGCCACCGCCTTCGCCAGGCCGCGCGGCCACAGCCGGTCCACGAGGACCCGCACCCCGTCCGCCGCCGGCTCCGGCGGGTCGTACACCCGCCGCAGGCGGATCACCGGTTTCCGCGTCACCGCGCGCCTCCCAGACCCTTGACCTCGTCCCACACCGCAGGGTCCAGCACCCCCATTCGGGTGCGGAACTCCCACAACGACACCTCCACCGGCCGGTCCGCCTCCAGGAAGCCCGCCCGGCCCTGCGCCCCGACCGTCCCCGGGGGCAGCGGGATCACCCCGGCCCGCCGGTCGTCGTACTTCCCGGTGATCCACGCGACCCGCGCCCGGTGGCCTCGTACCGAACCCACCGCGAGGACCAGGCACGTACGTCCGTCCGCCAGGGACCACAGCTCACCCGCCTTCGGGTGCGGCGGCGGACCGGTTCCGTGCGCCGGCGGCGTCCGGCGCGGCAGCCCGGAGCGGCCCCCGGCGACCAGCACCAGCAGCGCCACGGCCACCACCGCGGCCACCGCGGGCCACCAGGACGTGTCCATGCTTCGACCGTAGCGGCGCGGGAACGCCCCGGCACGGCAACGCCCGTACCCACCGTCGCTCCCCCGGGTGACAGCGCAGGTGATTCCCCCCACAACGGCCTGCCGCGGAGGAGCGACCGGACGTTTCGCGCCTTACGCTCGACGCACGCACGGCCCGCATTCCGTCCACGGACCGTCCTCGGAGGTTCACGCTCCATGAAGCTCACCGTCGTCGGCTGTTCGGGGTCGTTCCCTTCCGCGGAATCGGCCTGTTCGAGCTACCTCGTCGAGGCCGACGGCTTCCGGCTGCTCCTCGACATGGGCAACGGCGCCCTCGGCGAGCTCCAGCGACACATCGGCCTCTACGACCTCGACGCGATCTTCCTGAGCCACCTGCACGCCGACCACTGCATCGACATGTGCGCGTACTTCGTCGCCCGCTACTACCGGCACGAGGGCGGCCGCTGCGGCACCATCCCCGTCTACGGGCCCGAGGGCACCGAACGCCGCCTGACCACCGCCTACGACGACGTCCCCGACGAGCGCTCGATGAGCGAGGTCTTCGACTTCCGCACCCTGAAGTCCGGGACCTTCGAGATCGGCCCGCTCCAGATCCGCACCGAGCGGGTCTCCCACCCGGTCGAGGCGTACGGCATCCGCATCGAGCACGGCGGCCGCTCGCTCACGTACTCGGGGGACACCGGCACCTGCCCCGAGCTGGGCCTGCTCGCCGACGGCACCGACCTCTTCCTGTGCGAGTCCTCCTTCACGCACGGCAAGGAGGACATCCCGGGCCTCCACCTGAACGGCCGCCAGGCCGGCGAGTACGCGGCGGGCGGCGGCGTGGGGCAGCTCGTCCTCACCCACATCCCGCCGTGGACCGACCCCGACCAGAACCTCGCCGATGCCCGCGCGGTCTACGACGGGCCGGTCGACCTGGCGTACTCGGGCGCGGTCTACGAGGTCTGACGGCGCCACGACGACGAGGAGCCCCCGCCCTCCCTTCCGGGAGAGCGGGGGCTCCTTCGTTCGTACGGGACCGCCTACTTGGCCTCGGCCTTCAGCAGCTCGGCGAGCTCCTCGTCGGACTCGCGGCCCGGGGTGGGGAGGTTGAACTTGACGATCGCGAAGCGGAAGACGACGTAGTAGACCGCCGCGAAGCAGAGACCGACGCCCGCCAGCATCCAGGGCTTCTCCGCGATGCCCAGGTTCAGCAAGAAGTCGACGAGGCCGGCCGAGAAGCCGAAGCCGTCGCGCATCCCCAGGGCCCAGGTCAGGGCCAGGGAGATACCGGTCAGCACCGCGTGGATCGCGTAGAGCACCGGGGCGATGAACATGAAGGTGAACTCGATCGGCTCGGTCACACCGGTGACGAACGAGGTGAGCGCGAGGGAGAGCATCATGCCGCCGACGACCTTGCGGCGCTCGGGACGGGCGCAGTGGACGATCGCGAGGCAAGCCGCCGGGAGGGCGAACATCATGATCGGGAAGAAGCCGGTCATGAACTGTCCGGCGGTCGGGTCACCGGCGAGGAAGCGGCCGATGTCACCGTGGACGGCGCCGGTCGCGGTGTCGAAGGAGCCGGCCTGGAACCACGGGAAGGAGTTCAGCAGGTGGTGCATGCCGATCGGGATGAGCGCACGGTTGGCGACACCGAAGATGCCCGCGCCGACCGAACCGGAACCGACGAGCCACTCACCGAAGTTGTGCAGACCCGTACCGAGGACCGGCCAGATGAGACCGAAGACGATGCCGGCGAGCAGACCGGCGAGGGCGGAGAGGATCGGGACGAGGCGGCGGCCGCCGAAGAAGCCCGCCCAGTCCGGCAGCTTGGTCCGGTAGAACTTCTGGTAGAGCAGGGCCGTGATGATGCCCATCACGACACCGCCGAGGACACCCGCGTCGACCGTGGCGTCCACCAGGGCGACCTTGTGGTCGATGACCTTCTCGACCTTCGGAAGGTTGCCGTCGGTGAAGGTGGCGAGGACCTTCTTGAAGACCAGGTACCCGGTCACGGCGGCCAGCGCGGTGGAGCCGTCCGACTTCTTGGCGAAGCCGATGGCGATGCCCACGGCGAACAGCAGCGCCATGTTCTCGAGGATGGCGCCACCACCCGCGGCCATGTAGCCGGCGATCTTGGTGACGAACGTGGGGAAGACGTCGGCGTCGCCGAGCATGTCACCCGCACCCAGGCGGAGCAGGAGCGCGCCGGCAGGCAGCACGGCAACGGGGAGCATGAGGCTCCGGCCGATGCGCTGCATGACGGCCATCACGCCAGCGCCCTTCTTCTTTTCCGCCGAGGGGGCGGTAGCCGTGGACACAACTTCCTCCAGTGGGCAAGGCGACGCCAGAGGGAAACGGGGGACGGCGACGTCTCAGATACGGGGGTACGCGGGCTCAGACAGGCCCTCGTGGTCTACACCAATCCGTGGTGTAGACCAGTTGTAACACGGTGAGGGATAGATAAGGAACCTTCGATTTCCTGTGGCCTGGATCACAGTCCCGGGGGTATACCGAAGGGCCCCCGGATCGTGATCCAGGGGCCCTTGACGGACCGTGCGGTAACCCCGCCGGGCCCGGGCTCAAGCCTTGGTGGTCTCCGACTCCATCGCCGCGATCTCCTCGTCCGACTCCCGCCCCGGCGTCGCGAGGTCGAACTTCGTGATCGCGAAACGGAACACCACGTAGTAGACGAGCGCGAAGCACAGGCCGATCGGAATGATCAGCCAGGGCTTCGTCGCCAGGCTCCAGTTGATGACGTAGTCGATCAGACCCGCCGAGAAGCTGAAGCCGTCCTTGACCCCCAACCCCCACGACACCGCCATGGACACACCCGTCAGCACCGCGTGCACCGCGTACAGGGCGGGCGCGACGAAGAGGAAGGAGTACTCCAGCGGCTCGGTGATCCCGGTGACGAACGAGGTCAGGGCCACCGACAGCATCAGACCGCCGACCTCCTTGCGCCGCTGCGGCTTCGCGCAGTGCGTGATCGCCAGCGCCGCCGCCGGCAGCGCGAACATCATGATCGGGAAGAAGCCGGTCAGGAACAGACCCGCGGTCGGGTCGCCGTGCAGGAACATGTTGATGTCGCCGTGGTACGTCTTCCCGTCCGGCGCCGTGTACGACCCGAACTGGAACCAGATCGGCACGTTCAGGAACTGGTGCAGGCCGATCACCAGCAGCGCGCGGTTCGCCACGCCGAAGATGCCGCCGCCCCAAGCACCCAGCCCGCGAAGCCAGTCGGAGAAGCTCTCCAGCGCGTCCCCGACCGGCGGCCAGACCCACAGGCAGAGCGCGGCGAAAGCGATCGCGACGAAGGACATCACGATCGGGACCAGCCGCCGGCCGTTGAAGAAGCCGAGCCAGTCCACCAGCTTCACCCGGTGGTACCGCTGCCAGAAATAGGCCGCCAGAAGGCCCATGATGATGCCGCCGAAAACCCCGGGGTTCTGGTACGTGTACGCCACGAAGGTGTCGTTCGGCCCCAGGCAGCCGCCCCCGATGTCCTTGGTCCCCACGGGGCAGGCCTTCTGGAACGCGTGCAGCACCCCCCGGTAGACGAGGAAGCCCGCCGTGGCCGCGAGGGCGGTCGAACCGTCCGCCTTCTTCGCCATGCCGATGGCCACGCCGATGCAGAAGAGGAGGGGCAGGCCGAGATCGGGATCGAGCAGCGCCCCGCCGGCGCCCGCCATCACCTTGGCGACGTCCGTCCACTGCAGGCCGTCCGCGCCAAAGACGTCCGGCTGCCCCAGTCGCAACAGGATGCCTGCCGCAGGCAGTACGGCGATGGGGAGCTGAAGGCTCCGCCCCATCTTCTGCAGCCCCTGGAACAGGTTGTTCCGCCAATCCGATCGTGGCGCTGCTGCTGCGGAGCTGCTCGCGCTCATCGGCGTCCTCCCTGGCCGGCCCGTTTTGGCTGCCGCAACACTTGCGGCACACTGGTGTAGACCAGTTGTGGGCAGGTTGCTGCTGATCGTCATCATTCGGCAGGGGCCGGTCATGTGCCTGCATAGATGGGCCAATCGTGCGTTACCGTGACGAAGCGGACCGTGCAGGTGGGTAGCCACATACTGGCCGCCGAGACTCGTTCTTCGAAACACTCAGGGAGAAACACATGGCCACCAAGGCTGAGAAGATCGTCGCCGGGCTCGGCGGCATCGAGAACATCGAAGAGGTCGAGGGCTGCATCACCCGCCTGCGCACCGAGGTCATCAACCCCGACCTGGTCGACGAAGCCGCGCTCAAGGCCGCCGGCGCCCACGGCGTCGTCAAGATGGGCACCGCGATCCAGGTCGTCATCGGCACCGACGCCGACCCGATCGCCGCCGACATCGAAGACATGATGTGATCCGGACCCGCTAGCCAGGTCCCTGCAGACCCCTGCAGACCCCGTGCAGACCCCGTCCCGGAAGCCCCGGACGGGGTCTTCGCCTTCCCCCGCAGGGACTAGGCTCGGAGCCATGTCTCGCATTGACGGCCGTACGCCCGAACAGCTCCGCCCGGTCACCATCGAACGCGGATGGAGCAAGCACGCCGAGGGCTCCGTCCTCGTCTCCTTCGGAGACACCAAGGTCTTCTGCACCGCCTCCTTCACCGAAGGCGTCCCGCGCTGGCGCAAGGGCAGCGGCGAAGGCTGGGTCACCTCCGAGTACTCGATGCTGCCCCGCTCCACCAACACCCGCGGCGACCGCGAATCCGTCCGCGGCAAGATCGGCGGCCGCACCCACGAGATCTCCCGCCTGATCGGCCGCTCCCTGCGCGCCGTCATCGACTACAAAGCCCTCGGCGAGAACACCATCGTCCTGGACTGCGACGTCCTCCAGGCCGACGGCGGCACCCGCACCGCCGCCATCACCGGCGCCTACGTCGCCCTGGCCGACGCCGTCGCCTGGGGCCAGAAGAAGAAGTTCATCAAGGCCGGCCGCAAGCCGCTCACCGGCACCGTCGCCGCCGTCAGCGTCGGCATCGTCGACGGCGTCCCGCTCCTCGACCTCTGCTACGAGGAAGACGTGCGCGCCGAGACCGACATGAACGTGGTCTGCACCGGCGACGGCCGCTTCGTCGAGGTCCAGGGCACCGCCGAGGGCGAGCCCTTCGACCGCAAGGAACTGAACGCCCTCCTCGACCTCGCCGCCGGCGGCTGCGCGGACCTGGAAGCCATCCAGCGGGGCGCGCTCGAACTGTAGGCGGCAACCGCCGGGCCCGCCCCGGCGTCCAGGAAGATACGGGCGCACGGTCTCGAAGCCGTGCGCCCGTCCTCGTAGCGTCCAAACCCCCAGGGGGAGAACCGCATGAAGCTCCGCATAGCGGCCGTAGCCGTGGCCGCCGTACTCACCGTCCCGGCCCTGTCCGCCTGCGACGCGATCTCCACGGCGATGGACTGCGCGAACACGGCCGTGGCCATCACGGACGGCGCGAACGACCTCCAGCAGGCCGTTTCCCAAGCGGGCAACAGCCCCCAGGACGCCCAGAACGCGCTCAACCAGATCGAGTCGAACCTGAAGAAGATCGGCGACCAGACGGACAACACCGACCTGGGCAAGGCCATCGATTCGATGAACACGGCCGTCAAGAACGTCCGCGCCTCGATCGAGAGCGGCAACACCGCCCCGGACATCAGGCCGGTCGCGGACGCGGCGAGCGAGCTCTCCAAGGTCTGCACCCCGGGCTGACCCGGATAATGGCGGCATGACCTCGACGCCCAGCCGCCTCATCCTGGCCACCCGCAACGCGGGCAAAGTCTCCGAACTCCGCGCGATCCTGTCCGACGCCGGCCTGCCGCACGAGCTGGTCGGCGCGGACGCGTACCCCGAGATCCCGGACGTCAAGGAAACCGGCGTCACCTTCGCCGAGAACGCCCTCCTCAAGGCCCATGCCCTGGCCCGCGCCACCGGCCTCCCGGCGGTCGCCGACGACTCGGGACTCTGCGTGGACGTCCTGCACGGCGCCCCCGGCATCTTCTCGGCCCGCTGGGCCGGCACCCACGGCGACGACAAGGCCAACCTGGACCTGCTGCTGGCCCAGCTCGGTGACATCGCCGACGAGAACCGCGGGGCCCACTTCGCGTGCGCGGCGGCCCTGGCCCTCCCGGACGGCACCGAACGCGTCGTCGAGGGCCGCCTCCTCGGCACCCTCCGCCACACTCCGTCCGGCACCGGCGGCTTCGGCTACGACCCGATCCTCCAGCCGCAGGGCGACACCCGCACGTGCGCGGAACTGACCCCGGCGGAGAAGAACGCCATCTCCCACCGCGGCCAGGCCTTCCGCGCCCTGGTCCCCTTCGTCCGCGCCCTCCTGGGCTGAGTCCTGTCGATCCGGCGGGACGCCACTGGATCGCGAACGCTCGAAGGCCCCGTACGCGACAACTGCGTACGGGGCCTTCGGCATGGATGTGCGGTTGGGGGGACTCGAACCCCCACGGGTTTTACCCCACTTGGACCTAAACCAAGCGTGACTGCCAATTCCACCACAACCGCGACATGTTGCCCAATTCGGACATCTCGTCCGTTCGGGCTGCGCTCAGTCTACGGGGATGACCGTGGCCTTGGCACGACGGTTACGGCACCACGTGTCGGTCAGGGAGTGGCAGTTCGGGCACAGGTATCGGAGGTTCTCGCGATGGTTGTCGCGCCAGTCCCCATTGATGTGATCGATCTGGAGGGTGATCGGCTGTCCGCGCCACTCTCCGGTGTTGCCGCACTCTTCGCAAGCGTAGGGCACGCCGATCTCTTGCAGGGCTCGGTGCAGGCGGGGGCGGTGAACGCGTGATGCACCCTCGGGGAGCATGGTCAGGGTGGTGTCGGCGGTGCCGCTCCGCAAGTGTGTCGCCTGTGTGGTTGCCCAGGTGCGCCTCTTGAAGTGGCTGACTTCGAGTTCGAGCCGGGTCACCAGCCGCCGAACGCGTCGATGGTTCACGTCGTTGACCTGCAGGCCGAGAGCGCGCATCAGGTCCGCGTAGCTCAAGGCTCCCGGAACCGCTGCGCGCAGAGCGTCCTCGGAGATCATGACTCGCGTGTTCCGGAAATGGGTGGTGTCGATGTCGTGCGCCTTCAGCATCCTTCCCAAGGCGGCGCGGGAGCGACTGTCGTCCGGCACGCCCAGGGCGCGAGCCGTGCCGCGGACGCTGTCGGCGGAGGCCGCGGCTACCGCAAGCTCCTCCGTGGTGAACGGTAGCTCGACGCCGGCCCGTTGCATGCCGCGAAAATGGCTGATGTCGATGCCGGCGGCGGCTATGCGGCGGACGATGTGCGACAGGGTCCCCGTGGCGGGGGGCGCGCCGAGCTTGACCGCAACCTCACGCAGGGTGGTGGACGTCGCAGCCGCGGCGGCGATGGCCTCGTCGGGGTACTTGCGCCACGGACTTCGCTTCGCGAAATGGCTGGTGTCGATTCCGTAGGTGGTGACGCGCTCCTGCAGCATGCGGCGTCGCCCTCCGCTCTCCTTGAAGCCCAGGCGCCGCATCAGGTCGGCCCAGCCTCTCGACGCGGCCACTGCGGAGGCCAGGGTGTCGCGGTCGTGCGGGTCTCTCATGACGTGGGCCCTCCGTAGAGTTCGGCCGCGCGTGCGGCCCTCGTACGGAGCAGCGGCACCGGAAGGCGGACGGTTACGGGTCGATTCGTCCGATAAACGGAACGGCCCGCACCGGGTTGGTGCGGGCCGGTTCGGGAGCCGGGGCGGGGGTCAGAGGCCCAGGTCCTTGATGATCTTGGCTACGTGGCCCGTGGCCTTGACGTTGTAGAAGGCGTGTTCGACCTTGCCCTCCTCGTCGACCACCACCGTGGAGCGGATGACCCCGGTGACCGTCTTGCCGTACAGCTTCTTCTCGCCGTACGCGCCGTACGCCGTCAGCGTCTCCTTCTCCGGGTCGCTGACCAGGGTGACCTTCAGGTCCTCCTTCTCGCGGAACTTCGCCAGCTTCTCCGGCTTGTCCGGAGACACACCGATGACGTCGTAGCCGTGTCCCGTCAGGAAGGACAGGTTGTCCGTGAAATCGCAGGCTTGCTTGGTGCAGCCCGGGGTCAGCGCGGACGGGTAGAAGTAGACGATCACCTTGCGGCCCTTGTGGTCGGCGAGCGAGACCTCGTTGCCGTCCGCATCGGGCAGGGTGAAGGCGGGGGCGGTGTCGCCCGGCTGGAGTCGCTCGCTCATCGTGACACTCTCCTCGGGAGGGGATCGGTATGCCATGAGACTAAGCTGACAGACTGTTCATGGCGGACTACGCCCCACACGACCACGAGGACGACGGAGGCAGCGCGGTGCCGGAAGCCAGGACCCCCGCACAGATCGAGGCGGACATCGTCCGCCGCCGTGAGCAGCTCGCCGAGACGCTCGACGAGATCGGTGTGCGCATGCACCCGAAGACGATCATCGGGGACGCGAAGGCACGGGTCGCCTCGTCCGTCGACGAGACCGCCGGGCGGGCCTTCGCCGCGGTGAACCGGTTCGTGACGGATGTGCGGGACGGTCTGCGCCACGACGACGGGGCTCCGCGCGTCGACCGGATCGTGCCCGTCGCGCTGGTCGCGGTGAGCCTGGTCGGGCTGTTCGTGGTGTCGGCGCGCCGCAAGCGCGGATGACCCTGAGGGGTACGGGACGGGCGCGGGCAGGTAGGTTCGGGGCGTGAGCGAGAACACCACCCACGACAAGCTACCCATTCGCATGCTGCACGACCGCGTGCTCGTGAAGTCCGATCTGCCGGAGGGCGAGCGGCGCTCGGGCGGCGGCATCCTGATTCCCGCGACGGCCGCGGTGGGCAAGCGGCTGGCCTGGGCCGAGGTGGTCGCGGTCGGGCAGAACGTCCGGACGGTCGAGCCCGGTGACCGGGTGCTGTACGACCCCGAGGACCGTGCCGAGGTCGAGGTGCGCGGTGCGACGTACGTGCTGATGCGCGAGCGGGACCTGCACGCCGTGGCCGCGGAGCGACTGGAGGGGTCGGAGGACTCCACCGGGCTGTACCTCTGAGTCGCTGAGCAAGGGCTGGTGGCCCGGGTCACCAGCCCTTTTCGCGGCCTTTTCGCGGCTTTTTGCTACGGTGGGGGAGAACCCCGACGAGACGCGCCGTACCGGGTACGACAAGACGACGCACCCCGTACCGCTCGTCGTCTCGGAGGTGCCGTCATGGCATGGGTTCTTCTTCTCGTCGCCGGTCTGCTCGAAGTCGGCTGGTCGATCGGCATGAAGTTCACCGAAGGTTTCACCCGGCTGTGGCCCAGTGTGTTCACGGGTGCCGGGATCGTCGCGAGCATGGTGTTGCTGTCGTACGCCGCGAAGACCCTGCCCATCGGTACGGCCTACGGGGTGTGGGTGGGCATCGGTGCCGCCGGCGCGGCCGTGCTCGGTATGGCGGTGTTGGGTGAGCCCGTTACCGCCGCCCGGATCTTCTTCATCTGTCTGTTGCTGGTCGCCGTGGTGGGGCTGAAGGCGACCTCCGGTCACTGACCGGGTGCTGCGGTCATTCCAGGAACGCCGACGGCGGGCGCAGGCCTTCTGCGGGGCCTCCGTCGCTGCCCTGCGCACTGCCCTGGGTGTTGCCCTGGGTGCCCTGGGTGGTGCCGCCCTGGTCGCCGCCCTGGGTGGTGCCGCCGTTGTCTTGGCCGCCGTTGTCCTGGCCTCCGTTCACCGGGCCGCCGTTGTCCTGGCCGTCCTGGTTCTGGCCGCCGTTGTTCTGCCCGCCCTGGTTGCGGCCGCCCGTCGGGTTCGACGGCGAGGGTCGGGCCGGGCGTTCGGGGGTGCTGGGCGAGGGTTCGCCGGGGGTCTCCTGCGGCGGGTTGGATTCCGGGCTGGGCGGCGGTGGGGGCGGTGCGGCGCCGGGCTGGAGTTCCAGGTCGAAGTCGACGGGGTCGGTGCCTTCCAGGGCGGTCTTGGTGTACGCGGCCCAGATCCGGGCGGGGTATCCGCCGCCGCCGATGCGGGCCTCGCCGAGGGCGCCGTAGAGGGATTCCAGGGTTCCGGTGTCCGGGTCCTGGCCCATCATCGAGATCACGGTGACCAGGTCCGGGGTGTAGGCCGCGAACCAGGCCGAGCGGTCGAGTTCGCCGGTGCCGGTCTTGCCCGCGGCCGGGTGGCCGGCGGCGAGGGCGGCCGTGCCGGTGCCGTTGTCCACGACGCTGACCAGCATGGACGTGGTGGTGTCGGCGGCTTCGCGGCTGATGGCCTGGGTGGGGGTGCGCTGGGGGAGGCCGATGGTTTCGCCGCCCTTGGTGATCTTCTCGAGGAAGGTGTAGGGGGTGCGTCGGCCGTGGTCGGCGAGGGTGGCGTAGGCCTGGGTCATGTCCAGGACGCTGGCCTGCAGGGTGCCGAGGGCCATGGCCGGGCCGGGTACGAAGTTGGGGGTGTTCTCGGGGATGCCGAGGTCGATGGCGGTCTTCTTGACCTTGGCGGTGCCGACGTCGACCGCCATCTGTGCGTACACGGCGTTGACGGAGAGGTCGGTGGCGGTGTTGACGGTGATGTTGCCGTAGGAGACCTGGCCCTCGTTCTCGGGGGCGAAGCGGATGCGGCCGCCGACGACCGGGCGTTTGTTGTCGCCGTTGTAGATCGTGTTCGGGGTGATCCGGCGGCCGTCCTGGGTGCGGGAGTCGTTCTCGACGGCGGCGGCGAAGACGAAGGGCTTGAAGGTGGAGGCGACCTGGTAGTCGTGGCGGGTCGCGTTGTTCACGTACTGCTTGGTGTAGTCGATGCCGCCGTACATGGCGAGGACCTTGCCGGTGGCCGGGTCGATGGAGACCCCGCCGGCCCGGACGAGCCGGTCGGCCTTCCGTTTCTCGGGTTCGAGCTTGCTGACCATCTGGTCGTCGACGGCGCCGACGAGGGCGGCCTGGCGGCGTTTGTCGAGGGTGGTGGTGATGCGGTAGCCGCCTTCGGCGAGGGTCTTGTCGTCGAGGATCTCGTTGTCGACGATGTAGTCCTTGATCGCTTCGACGAGGTAGCCGCGCTGGCCGGAGAGACCGGCGGCCGCGCGGACCTTGCCCGGTTCGGGGAACTGCGTCTTCGCGCGTTCGGCGGGGGTCAGCCAGCCCTTCTTGACCATGCCGTCGAGTACGTAGTTCCAGCGGGCGAGGGCGCGGGGGCGGCTCTGGGGGTGGGAGACGACGTCGAAGGCGCTGGGGGAGTTGAGGAGGGTGGCGAGGTAGGCGCCCTCGGCGGTGGTGAGTTTGCCGACGTCCTTGCCGTAGTAGGCCTGGGCGGCGGCCTGGATGCCGTAGGCGTTGCGGCCGAAGTAGCTGGTGTTGAGGTAGCCCTCGAGGATGTAGTTCTTCGACTTCTCGCGGCCGAGTTTGATCGCGATGAAGAACTCTTTGACCTTGCGTTTGATCGTCTGTTCCTGGCCCAAGTAGTAGTTCTTGACGTACTGCTGGGTGATGGTCGAACCGGACTGGGTGCCCTTGCCGGTCGCCGTGTTCCAGGCGGCGCGGAGCATCGCCTTGGGGTCGACCGCCCGTTCGGAGTAGAAGTCCCGGTCCTCGGCGGCCAGTACGGCCTCCTGCACGGTCCGGGGGATCTGTGACAGCGGCACGTTGACGCGGTTGACCTCGCCGTCGCGGGCGATCTGGGAGCCGTCGGAGTAGAGGTAGACGTTGGACTGCGCGGTGGCGGCGGCGTTGGCCGGCGGGATGTCGACCAGCAGGTAGCCGGCCACGAGGGCGCCGCCGATCAGCAGGGCGATGAGCAGGACGGCGCCGAGGACCATGCGCCAGGTGGGTAGGAAGCGGCGCCAGCTGGTCCGTCGGCGCCGGGCCTTCTTCCCCGCTCCGCCCTGATGCGGCCGTTGTTGCGCCTGCTGTTCCTGTGGTGACTGGTGTGGCACCGGCGGTTCTGCCCGTGGCTGCGGTACGTCGGGCGGGGTGTCGGGGTCGCGAGGGGTCCAGCCAGGGGGTGGTGACTGGTCGCTCATCTCCAGGACTCCTCGACGCCGTTCAAAACATCCACTTCTATACCTCATGCTGTCTACCCGATGGCCACTGATTCCGCCCCGGACGGGCATAAATCGGTCGCGTGGCTCGCCCCTCCGTACTAAGCTCGCGCGCTTTGGCCGACGTAGGAACGACGTGGGAAACGGAGGGATACGGTGCGCCGGAGAGTGCGGAACGGAGCGCTTCGGACGACGGGTCTCTACCTGGCGGTCGCGGCGGGCGGATTCAGGCGCTACGCCACCTACGGGACGGCGACCGCGGCCGGGGTGTTCACCAACACCGTGTTCGGGTTCATCGTCGCGTACACGTACATCGCGCTGTGGGACGAGCGGCCCGGACTCGGCGGCTACGACCAGGCGCAGGCGCTGACCTTCGTCTGGATGAGCCAATCGCTGCTCGCCGCCGCCGCCCTGATCGGCGGTGGTTTCCAGGAGGAGCTCCAGGAGCGGATCCGGACGGGCGACATCGCGGTCGACCTCTACCGGCCCGCGGACCTCCAGCTGTGGTGGCTCGCGGCCGATCTGGGCCGGGCGGGCTTCCAGTTGGTGGGTCGCGGGGTGCTGCCGCTGGTGGCGGGGGCGCTGGCGTTCCCGCTGGCGCTGCCCGTCGATCCGTTGCGCTGGCTGCTGTTCCTGGTGTCCGTCCTGCTGGCGCTGGTGGTGAGCTTCGCGCTGCGCTACATGGTGGGGTTGGTGGCCTTCTGGCTGATGGACGGGGCGGGGATCAACATCATGGCCACCGTCGCCTCGATCTTCTTCTCCGGGATGCTGCTGCCGCTGACCGTCTTCCCGGGCGGGTTCGGCGAGTTCGTGCGGACCCTGCCGTGGGCGGCGATGTTGCAGGTGCCGATGGACGTCCTGCTGGGCGAGCACGCGGGGGCCGGGGGCGCGGCCGCGGCGCTGGGCTTCCAAGCCGTGTGGGCGCTCGTACTGCTGGGAACAGGGCGGCTGTTGCAGTCGGCCGCGACACGGAAGGTGGTGGTCCAGGGTGGCTGAGGCCAAGGCGGGGGCCGGGGCCGGGCTGGAGGCGGTACCGGCGCGTGCACCGGACCGGGAGCGGGATCAGGACCGGGATCAGGATCGGGGCCGCGCGCGGGAGCGGGCGCGGGACCGGGAGGCCGCGGTGGCCGGGGCGCCTCGGCGCGGCCTGACGATCGAGGGGCTGCGCGGCTACTGCCTGATCGTGGGCATGTGGATCCGCTCCACGATGACGTACCGGACGTCGTTCGTCCTGACGACCTTGGGGCAGGCGGTGATCACCCTCCTGGACTTCGTCGCGATCTACATCATGTTCTCCCACGTGGACGCCCTCGGCGGCTTCGCCCTGCCCGAGATCGCCCTGCTGTACGGGTCCTGCTCGGCCTCCCTGGGCCTGGCGGACCTGCTGCTCGGGAACACCGACAAGATCGGCGCCCGGATCCGCGACGGCTCGCTCGACACGATGCTGGTGCGGCCGGTCCCGGTGCTCGCGCAGGTCGCGGCGGACCGGTTCGCGCTGCGCCGGCTGGGCCGGATCGGGCAGGGGGTCGGGGTGATGGGCTGGGCGCTCTGGTCCCTGGACGTGGACTGGACGGTCGGGAAGGTGCTGCTGGTGCCCGTGATGGTGCTCGCCGGGGCGGCCATCTTCGCGGCCGTGCTGGTCACCGGGGCGGCCTTCCAGTTCGTGTCCGGGGACGCGGCCGAAGTCCAGAACTCCTTCACCTACGGCGGCTGCCAGATGCTGCAGTACCCGCCGACGGTCTTCGCGAAGGACCTGCTGCGCGGGGTGACCTTCATCGTCCCGCTGGCCTTCGTCAACTGGCTGCCGGCGCTGCACGTGTTGGGGCGTCCCGATCCGCTGGGCCTGCCCGGGTGGGTCGCGTACCTGAGCCCGCTGGTGGCCTTCGTGGTGTTCCTGCCCGCGTCGCTGGCGTGGCGCGCGGGAGTCCGTTCGTACCGAAGCACGGGGAGCTAGTAGGGCTTGGTCAGGTTGGGGTTGGTGTGGGTATGCCGCGGTGGCAGGTGGGGCATGCGCCGGTCCATGTCGCGAGGAGGGTTTGTAGCTCGCGGACGACTTGGTAGAGGCTCAGGCCGGCGCCATGTCTTTTGGGGCTCTGGCCAGTCGTTGCAGGGTGCAGAAGGCGTGGGCGACGGATACGAGGGTGACGTGGTGGTGCCATCCGTTCCAGGTGCGTCCCTCGAAGTGGGCAAGTCCCAGGGCCTGTTTCATCTCGCGGTAGTCGTGCTCGATGCGCCAGCGGAGCTTGGCCAGGCGGACCAGGGTGGTCAGCGGGGTGTCGGCGGGCAGGTCGGAGAGCCAGAACTGAACGGGTTCGCCCTGGTCGGCCGGCCACTCGGCCAGCAGCCAGCATGCGGGCAGTTCCGGGCCCTCGACCGTGTGGCGGACCTCGCGACCGGCAGGCCGGATCCGCAAGGCCACGAACCGCGAGTACATCCGCTTGAAGCCGCTGCGGCCGGTGCCGGGCCGGGAGCCCTCACGCCATTGCACTGGCTTCGCCGTCTTCCGGCCGGCCGCGATGACCAGCTGTTTCACCGACTGCGGCTTGTCCGGGTACTTCGCCACGGGTGGCCGTCCGTTCCCGGAGTAGGGCTCGGTCACCGGCACGGCTTCGCCGGGCTGGGCCGAGAGGGTGGTGGAGATCCCCACCATGTAGTTGAGGCCGCGGGCCTGCAGGCCGTGCCGGAATGCCGCCGCGTCTCCGTATCCGGCGTCCGCGACGGCCAGCGGCACCTCGATGCCCCACGAGCGGGTCTCATCCAGCATGTCCAGGGCCAGCTGCCATTTCTCCACATGCCCGGTGTCGTCGGGAATGCCGCAGGCGGTGCGGCGGGCGACCTTGGCCGGGTCCGCCTTCGGCGAGGCGGGGTCCCAGGCCTCGGGCTGGAACAGCCGCCAGTTGACCGCCACCGAGGCGTGGTCCGAGGCCAGGTGCAGGGAGACGCCCACCTGGCAGTTGGTGACCTTGCCCGCAGTGCCGGTGTACTGCCGCGAGACACACGCCGAGGCATTGCCGTCCTTGAGGAAGCCGGTGTCATCGAAGATCAGCACGGTGGGCCGGATCGCCTTCTCCATGCTCCAGGCCAGCCGGGCCCGCACATGCGCGGGGTCCCACGGGCTGGTGGTGATGAAGTGGGCCAGGGCCTGACGGTTCCCGTCCTCGCCCAGCCGGGCGGCCATCGGCTCGACCGACTTGCGCTGCCCGTCCGTGAGCAGGCCCCGCAGGTAAACCCGCCCCCACCGACGCTGATCCTTACGCGCGAACGGCTCGAAAACCTCCGCCGCGAAGTCCTCCAACTCGCCACGTACAGCTGCAATTTCCTCCGGCGTCACACGTCTTGAACGACTCACCGAGCCCTTAGGACACGCAACACCAGCCCCAACCTGACCAAGCCCTACTAGAGCTGTGGCGGATGCGCTGATCTCGTTGGACGGGGTCGAGAAGGTCTTTGACGTACGGCGCCGGGTGAGCCGGATGCGCCGGGAGAAACGCCAGGTCAGGGCGGTGGACGGGATCAGCTTCGAGGTCGCCCGGGGCGAGATGGTCGGCTACATCGGGCCCAACGGCGCCGGGAAGTCGACCACGATCAAGATGCTGACGGGAATCCTGACCCCGAGCGGCGGCCGGCTGCGGGTCGCGGGCATCGACCCGGCGCGGGAGCGGATGCGGCTCGCGCACCGGATCGGGGTGGTGTTCGGGCAGCACTACCGCGAACGATGCGGTGGACAGAGGCCAGTCTATCGGGGGTGGCGGTCGTCCGGGGTGTCGTCCGGAGATGAGCAAACCCGCAGCTCAGAGTCCCTACAAGGAGGCCAGCGGGCACCCCGGGGTACCCGTGGCGAGTGCCTGCGCCGACGCTCTAGCCGGAAACGATCTTGCACGCCAAGAACCCCCGACCATCGCGGCAGGTCGGGGGCTCTTGATGCGTCTGGATCTTGGTGTGGCTACGGCTGCGTGAACTCGCCGCTTACGACGCCGTTCACGAAGGCGTCCCACTCCTGCGGGGTAAAGGCGAGGATGGGGCCCTTGCCCTTGGCCTTCGAGTCGCGCAGTCCAACGACACCCTGGTGAAACGCTACTTCAACGCACTGACCGCCGTTGTCACCACTGAAGGTGCTCTTGCGCCACGTGGCGCCGGTGAAGTCTGGGGTGTTCATGCTGGTTACTCTCTTTTGAGGTGTCGGCGCTAGTCCGCGTTGGCCAGGCGAAGGATCATGTTGCGCGACTCTACTTGGCCCAAAGCCGCAGATTGCAGCCGATTCCACAGCGCAGTATATGCCTGCACCCCATCCGGCCGGTCAAGATAGGTGGCGTCGGTGTAGTCCTCCAGGTAGACCACGTCAGAGGCCGCGTCGTGATCAAAGCGCATGATCGTGAAGCCCACCCAGGCAGCACCAAAGGTCTGGGCGTTGAACGGGAGCACCTGGAGTTCAACGTTCGGTCGCTCGGCCACCTCTGCCAGGTGAAGCAGCTGCTCACGCATGATGCCCGCGTCCCCGATGTTCCGGCGGATCGCTGACTCACTCAAGATGAAGTTCAGTATCGGGGCGTGCGGCTCGTCGAGGATGGCTTGCCGTTCGAGCCGCACCTTGAGCTGCTGATCCATCGCCTCCTGCGACACGCCCGGCTGCGCCTTGACGTTCATCGCCCGGATGTAGCTCTCGATTTGGAGGATGCCGGGGACTACCTCCGGTTGGTACCAGCGTAGTTCGGAGGCATCCGCTTCAAGATCGACGTACGTGCGGAACCAGTCCGGGATAGCGCCGAGGTAGCCAGACCAACGACCGCGCTGTCGACCGGCGCGGGCCAACTCCTTCATCCACTCGGCCTCGTCGCCACTCACGCCGTAGAAGTTGAGCAACAGCGTGAGGTCGGTCAATTTGATGCCGCTCTGACCCAGTTCCAACCGGCTGATCTTGCTGGCCGCAGCGTCGATCTGTTCGGCAGCCTCATCTTGCGTCTTGACGGCCTGCTCCCGCGCACGCTTCAACGCGTTGCCGAGCCGACGCCTCTGGATCGTTGGGGTTGCCACGTCGATGATCCTCCACCTGGTCAGCCAGGTGCTCATTATGCCTTCGCGTGCCTCAGCCACAGGGCGGCGTCCCCTCGAACGAGCGGTTTCCCAAAATAGGAGTCCAGATTCAAGATGGGAGCCTATCCTAGGAGTCCAAAATCGACCCTCATTCGCGCTGCTACCGGCGAACGGGGGCTCTGAGCTGGGCAGATGGGCAGTGGGCGAGAACGGTGCCCCGTTGATCTGGCCACGTCCGCAGGGAGGCCCGTCATGAAGCCCCTGATCATCGGGTACATGCGCGTTCCGGACGACATGAGCGACGAGGAGGTGAAGAAGAAGCAAGACGACATGACCGCGTACGCGGAGGTCGAGGGACTCACCCTCGCCGCCGTGTTCCACGAGTTCACGGCCGGTCGGCTCGACGCCTTCGAGGAGATGACCGAGGCGGTCCAGCGCACCGAAGCCCCCCACGTGGTCGTGCCGTCCTACCGCGACTTGGCACTGACGCGCCCGCTCCAGGACGCCATGACGCTGCACCTGGAACTGAGGGCGAACGCGCAGATCGTCAGTCTGGACGAGTGCGCATGAGCCAGCACCAGGGCGACGAAGAACCCTTCTACTTCTCTCAGCGCGCCCGCTTCATGGATCAGCTCAACCTGGCCGCTGTCAGCACGGCGGTGAGTGTGTCCCGCCACTTCATCCGGCTCACGCTCTCCAAGTGGCACGCCCGCGCCATTGAGGGGGACGCCGCCCTTGTCGTATCTGAGTTGGTCACGAACGCCGTGCGAGCGACCGGCGGCGTTCTCGACCGTCAGCCGACGTGGTCTGAACTGGATGAGCTCAACCTCGTGACAGTGCGGATGCTCGGCCTGCCGACCAGCGTCGTCATTGAGGTGTGGGACGTCTCCCCGAAGAACCCGGTGCTCACCACGCCAGACGACGACACCGAAGGTGGACGCGGCTTACTCCTCGTCCAGTCGCTCAGTAGTCAGTGGGGCTCTCACCGCACCCCGCGGGGCAAGGTGGTGTGGTCTGAACTTCAAGTGCCCGGCGCTACGTCTCCCGTGCTGCCACGTCGCAGTAGGTCGCAGCACTCCAACGTGCAGCCGGCGGCGAGGGCTGATCCCTGGCTTTTAAGACGCGTACTCGTCGGCCTCCAGCCACCAGGACCCACCGCAGCACATCCACCCCGATGAAGCAGAGAGAAGACGATGGGCAGGACGAGGACCTACCGCTTCCGGAACTACGAGATCCGCACCGACCCGATAGGTGAGGTCACCTTCGAGGCCGAGTGCGTCTCGGGTGATGAAGCCAACTGCGGTGCGGCGTCTGGTGACATGGCCGAGATTATTGACGTTGACCGCTGGATCGCGGAGCACGTCCAGGACACCGGGCACAGCCGCTACCGTAGAACGGCGGCGGACTACGCTCTCGTCGAACCCGGCGAGTGGCAGTAGTGCCTGAGGAGACTGCCGCCCTGGCACACAAAACAGGCTCCCTCTCCTGGATAGGGCGGTAGAGACACCCCGGCGTTTGGAACCCGCCGGGGTGTTCTTCGCTGGGGGTGCAAGCGTCTCTATTGAGCAGCGTGTTCCGCCCTGAAGAGCGCCTTTCAGTCAAGACGTAGGAAGCTAGGCAAATACCCGCGTACTCCGCATACTTGGTGCAGCTTTGACCTTCGCGACGAGATGACCTTGGGGGACAAGTGAGCTCAGGCGCGCATGAGGTAAGCAAAATTGGCTTAGACACTGCTGCCCGGTATCTGGACCGGGTGGGTATCACGGAAGCCCCCTTGATCGACCTGTACTGGCGTCAAGGGGGCTCTTCTTTGGGGCTGGCGCTTCTAAAGCGTGCTGCCGAGTCTCTTGACCTGATTGTCCCGGATGACGTGATCCTTGGGCTCGACGATGCCGCCCGGATCGGCGCCGATCGGCTCGTTGAGTCACTGCCTTCTTCGCTGCGGGCCGGCTTCGCATTGAAGTACTCCGGTCATGAGGAAAGCTTCTCGCCGGGGTGTACACGTGGCCGCTACTCGTCCCGTCGTCGCTTCTGGGACGGCGGCGACCCCGACCAGGCCCGATCACTGGTTGCCGACGCGATCACGCACGCGCCACCGGGGACGCAGACCATCGTGTTCCAGCAGTACATCAAGGCCGAAGGGTTGTCCGGCGTCTTCTACGCCTACGGCTACAGGGGTCGCGTCCTTGTGGAGGCGACAAGTAGGGGCCGCCGTACGTTCACGGAAGTGCGGGGCGGACACGTGGTCGAGCAGGCCACCGTGACCGGCGAGCACATCCGGTCGGGCAGCCGCGTTGAGGCCGACTCCTTCCAGCTTTACCGGTGCATCTCAGTACTGCGTGAAGCGGTCGGGTTCGATCTCGACATGGAGGGCTTCGCCTCTGACGCGGGTGTGATCGCGGTGCAGCTCCGGCCGATCCCTGAGGACATGCCACGTCTGCCAGGTCCGGCCCGTCTCCCTCGTCCACGAGACGGCTGGCACCGCACACCGTGGGTCTGGGGCGCCTGGCAAACCGGTGTAGCCACCGTTGACGAAGACGTTCCCGGACACCCGGCTGTCATGGTGAAGCGGTCGGTTTCCCTTGCCGACTGTCCGCCGATCCTGGCTCGTCTCTATCGGGGCGACCCCACCTTGGTCGTGGACGCGTTCGACGGCTTCCGGCTCAGCCATGATCCCCGGCATCTTCCCGAGGCGATCCCCTCCCGCAGGGCATTCGCATACATCTCCGTGGCGGGGAGTCCGCTCGCTCAGCTCCGCGCCGGTGAAACCGTCGAAGCCTTCGTGGACGGGGACGCCGGGATGATCCGCCGCACCACTGCCGCAGCCTTCAACTGAAAGGTGTGCCATGTCATCCGCAACCGCCGGCGTAGAGGCGCCGCCGTTCGACTTCCTGGCCCGCGACGAGGGCAAAGAATGGTTGCTCTTCGACTGCGTGAAGCACTCCGTTGAGCCCGTCACCGAGGACGCCGTGATCATGTTGGAGCGTGGCGGCGCGTTAGTCCGCCGCATCCAGCGGCCAGCACTGCCGGGGGCGCTATCCGCCCCGCTCAAGCTGTTCGTCAGCGTCTCGAACCGCTGCAACCTGACGTGCCTGCACTGCATGTCGGACTCGTCACCGGCCGGAAGGACAGAGCCGACCACAGACGAACTGCTAACGCTCATCCGTGAAGCTGGGGAGCTCGGCGTCTTCCTGGTGGTCGTTGGTGGCGGCGAACCTCTGATGCGCCATGACATTTGGGCGCTCGTTGGTGCCATGCGCAACGAGGGTATGGGGGTGTCGCTGACGACCAACGGCACGATCGTGAGACAGCGGGACCTTCGGGGCTTCAAGCGTCACGACGTGCGGGTGAACGTCAGTCTCGACGGTGCTGAGAAGAACCACGACCGCATCCGGGGAACGGTGGGTTCCTTCCAGCGCACCATCCAGGGCATCCGCACCATGTTGGATGCGGGGATCACGCCGACGGTGCGCTTCACCCTGATGAACTCGAATCTCGAAGACGTTGACGCCGTGCTCGACCTCTGTAGCGAGCTGGGCGTACCGGTGAAGGCCCGGCGGGCCAAACCGGCGGGAAGGGTCATCGGGACGACGGACATCATCACCGAGGGGACGCCCGCCTACTTCGACGCCGTGGTCAAGCTGAACAAGGCCGACCACTGCGGGGTGGAAGACCTCATGAACGTTGAGGCCGGAGCCAAGGAGCCGTTGCTGTTGTCGGAAAACGACTGCGGCGCCGGTACGCGGATCATGTTCGTGGACGAGGACGGCACGGTGTCGCCCTGCACGTTCCTTGGTGATGGCTTCCACGCCGGACGGTGGACGCCGGGAAGTCTGGGCGACTTCTGGGCCAATGCGCCCGTCTTTGAGCAGATGCGAAACCTGCCCGAGAACAAGACCTGTGGTTCCTGCTCACGTCACACCGCCTGCCACGCCGAGTGCCCGGCAATGCGCCTGCATGTCAACGGCTCCCTGGACGGTGACGACCCCGGGTGCATCAAGCCGCTTCTTGTCCAGCTCGGCCCAACCCGCCGGAAGGGGACGCCGGGTGTTTGAGGACATCGCACCCGTCTACGACCTCGTAAAGTCTCACCGCGACTACGCGGCCGAGGCTGACGTAATCCGTCGTCTCATCCAGGGACACGCCTCGCAGACGAAGACCGTCTGCGAGGTGGCCTGTGGCACGGGGACCTTGCTTGCTCAGCTCCAGGAGTACGAACGCGTCGGGGTAGATGCCAGCGACCCCATGTTGACGCTGGCCCGGAAGAAGTTGGGCGACACGGCCACGCTGGTGCACGGCAAGATGCAGGACTTCCAGCTACCGCGGCCGGGCGTCGATGTCCTACTGCTTCTTGACGGTGCGCTCGGGTACGCGGGGCCGGCTGAACTTGAACCGACCCTTTCTACGTTCGCCCGGCACTTGGTGGATGGCGGGCTTCTGGTCGTAGAGCCCTGGTACACCCCGGACGAGTGGAAGCCGAAGAAGGTTCACGTCACCCACCATGCGGACGGCGTGGTGACGGTGGTGCGGGTGGGCTACGGCCACCCCGATGGGCGCATTGACTTCGCGAGCGTCATCGGGACGAGCGCGGGCCTGCGCACCTTCGATGAACGCTATGACTTCACGCTGCACACGGCTGACGCGATGGCAGCAGCGTTCACGGCGGCCGGGTTCATCGACGTACGCAAAGAGGCCGCGCCCGAGTTCAGGCGCGGCCTCTTTGTGGCGCGGAAGGAGTAGTCGGATCAGCGCTTGGCGGCTCGGCGCACCTCGTAGGCAACCCGGTACAGCGCGGCCAGGTGGTGTTCGCCGTTTTCTTCCAGGCGCTGGACTGCACCCTGGATGGGGAGGATCACGACTTCTTGGATCGACTCCATCTCGACGCCGCCGTCATCGTCTGACGACCCCGAGATGATGACGTCCGCCCACCCCAGCGCTACGGCGAACTTGGGATGCGGCAGCCACGGCCGGTAGGCAACCTCGGCCGTGGTCTCACTGTCCCACTGACCGAAGAGTTCAAAGCGCGTAGCCTCGCCGCCGATCTCCTCCGCCAGTTCGCGCGTCACGCATGTCTGGATGGCTTCGCCGTCCAGCAGCGTGCCGCCGGACGGTCCCCAGCCAGATTCCTTGGCGTGCAGCAGAACGACCCGGTCACCCACGAAGGGCACGACGTGCACGTTGCTGGTGTAGTCACGGGGCGGAACCTCGTCCTTGAAGTACGAAGTCACCGCACGCCACTTGTAGGGCGTCTTGAGAGTGGCGAACGCGTCATCGAGGTTGGCGCGGATGTCGAGCGGTAAATTAATGGCCATTGCTTCCCATTCTACCGAAATAGGGCTGTTTCACCTAGTGGGGCAGCTTACGGACACGCGGCAGCAGTCTAGCGGAGCGGGCTTGTCGAACGGGTGGGCGCGGTAGGTCCGTTGACTTTCTGATGGGCTGCGGTGGGGTTGGAACGGTGCGACCAGCCGCAGGCCGGCGGAGAGCCGTTGACCCGTCGCAGCTACGACGCTCGGTCAGTCCTCAGATTCGCCACGCTCGCCCCCTCGTTCGACGGAGCGAGGGGGCTGTCGTATTACCCGTCAGTTCACCTGCGCAGCCTGGGGGTTGTGTGGCAGGGTGCCAAGGCTTCCTTATGTGACGCATGGTACAAATGGAGGCTTTTGTTTAGAATAGTAGACATGGAATATGCGAGGAACTACTTATGAGCGACGAGCGCGTAGAGCCTGGGATGTACCTGCGGAGCCTCCGCATCAAGAATTTTCGATCCTGTTATGACACGGAAGTCGAGTTTCAACCAGGCATTACACTTCTCGTTGGTGAGAACAACTCTGGCAAGTCCAATGTAATCGAGGCGCTACGGCTTGCAACTGCACCCCTAAACCGTCGGGCAACGAGATGGTTTGATGAGTCTGACCTGTCTCACGGCCAGGAAGGTCAAGAGGCCGAACTTCACACGTTTTACGATGGCCTGACAAAAACTCAGCGCGCGCACTACATCGCGGCGTTGGATGTCGATACTAACCAGGCCGTCTACTCGGCAAAGTATGCGATCGACTCAAAGCGTCGACACAACGTGCGATCGACTTTCACGGCTGGTCCCGTTAGTGGAACGGATGCTGAACCCGAGAAGCGTGAACAGATCGCGCACGTTTACCTCGCACCTTTGCGTGACGCCAAGAAGGAACTTGATTCGTCAGATGGTAATCGTCTCCTCAGGATCATCCGACACCTAACTAGCGAGGAAGAACGAGAGGACTTCCTCAAGAGCGCCAACGATTCCTTCAAGGAGCTCAAAAAGCACGATGTCCTCGCTACTACCACGGATGAGATCCAGGGACATCTAGGTGAACTGACCAACTCCGTGCGCGGCCAAAGCGTTGAGGTCACTTTCGCTGACTACGAGCTGAACCGATTGGCTCGCAGCCTCAGAGTGAAGATGGCGGAACATGGGATTGAACCCGCCGATCTCACGGAGTCGGGATTGGGGTACGCCAATCTACTCTTCATCGCTACTGTCATCCTGGAGTTGCGCAAGGCTCAGGATGCCGAACTGACACTGTTCCTGGTTGAGGAACCGGAAGCGCATCTTCACCCACAGTTGCAGGCTGTGCTACTGGATTATCTGCGCGAACAGTCCGAGGCTTCACCGGGCGATGACACACAGGGGCCGGCTGGACGAATCCAGGTCATTGCCACGACGCATTCACCGAATTTGGCGAGCAGTGTTGGTATCGAGAACGTCGTAGCACTTCGCACCAAGGTAGAGATCGAGACGATCCAAAACGATGCGGGTACTAAAGAGGTCGCCCGCCGTAAAACACGTGCGCTTCCCTTGGCGAAGCTCAATCTCAAGGACAACGAACGACGGAAGATTAATCAATACCTAGACGCCACGCGAGCAGGACTTCTCTTTGCCCGGCGAGTAATCCTCGTGGAGGGTATCGCCGAAGCCGTCCTGCTGCCCGCGATCGCACGCCACTGCGTGTTTGGCGACGATAACAAGCCTGAGCAAATGAGACAACGGCGAAAGTTTCACGGGGTCACGATTATCAACGTGGGCAGCGTTGACTTCGCACCGTACATCACGCTGCTGCTCTCTGAGGTGAACGGCTGTCGTTTGCTGGATCACTTGACGGTTGTCACCGATCGGGACCCAGATCCGGAGCTACCGAAGAAACCGAAGAAGAAGGATGACAAAGAGCCAAACGAGCAGCCTCAGGAGGAGGCCGATGTCACCTCTTCGGACCCAGGTGAGGAGGATGAAGATCGCGCAGCCAATCGCACCAAGGTAAGCAATCGCAAGGAACTTCTCACTGAACACGCCAGGCTGATTGATGCCACCGACTATCTGACTGTGGCCGAGGCGCCCCACACCTTGGAGGCAGACCTTCTCGCGCCAGAGGGAAATGAACCAATCCTAAAGCAGGCATATTTGAATCAGCACCCACAGTCGGAGCATCACTGGCGAGACATCAAGGAACACGAGAAAGGTCCAGCCTTCGGCTTCTATCAGAAGCTTTGCAAGTACGACAAGTTCATCGGCAAGGGTGAGTTCGCGCATGATGTCGCGCTCGCCATCGACAGCGGCGGAGACTTTGAAGCGCCTGAATATCTTGTCACGGCTATCCGTGGTGTGCTTGAGGACGAGACGGGTGGTGCGGGTTGAGCGCCATTAGCTTGACCGAAGACCAGCAGGCTCTAGTTGATGCTGAAGAAAGCCTGTTTGCGGCTGCCTGCCCAGGAGCAGGAAAGACTCGCGCCATGGTGGCACGGTTCTTGAAGCGGACCGCAGAAGAGAATCGCCAGGGCGTTGCTCTGATCTCCTTCACTAACGCGGCTGTCGATGAGGTACGTCATCGGTGTGGCGATCAGATCGACGCTTTGAAGGTTCCAAACTTCGTCGGAACCTTTGATGCGTTCATTCATCGCTTCATCGTCACGTCGCTCTTCGTGAGGGAGTACAAGGTTCCACCGAAGTACGTGCAAAGCTGGAAGGAGATTTCAAGCACGAGCTTTCGCATGAGCGAGATTCCTCGGTCTGGCGAACTTCAATTTAGCTGGTTCGACTTTGATCGTAACGGTCGGGCTACTCTCGTGATGGATCGAGTTGATCGGCGCTTCGGTAATGCCGAGGCGAAGACAGCACTCTCGGCGATTCGGCACAAAGTAGAGAGTAGGGCGTCGTACATCTTTGGAAAGCTGCTTGAGGCTGGCACCGTCAGTTGTGATGCAGCACGGTTGCTAGCCGAATTCTGGCTTCAAGACAGTGAGGCTCGACAGGTCCTTGGGCCACTGCTTCAATCGCGTTTCTCAGAAGTGATCGTTGACGAGGCGCAGGACTGTGGTCGGGAAGAGCTCCTCGTCTTGCAGTATCTCCTTGAATGCGGTATCCGGGTTGTGATGGTCGGAGATATCGACCAGTCAATCTACGAGTTCCGCAATGCGACACCGAGTGCCGTACAAGAATTCGTGAAGAACCTGCCGGTCCAGTTGGAGCTTGGAGATAACTTCCGTAGCTCTCCGGCGATCTGTGCGTTCAATGGTGGACTACGGTCAGGCACCCTAACCGAGACGTCTCGTGGGGCGACATCGACGCTACAAGTTCCGGTGCATCTGATCGAGTTCTCAGCTCTTGACGATATCGTCCCTACGGCATTGCAGATCGCTGAAAACCAAGAGCTGGTGGCGGGCGACCTGATGCTCCTCTCACATGCAGAAGCCCATGGCATGAAGGCAGCTGGTGTGGTTGATGCCGAGGCATCAGGAAGCAATCGAGTCCTTGCTATCGCCGATGCAGGGTTCAAGCTCAGGTCTAAAGAGTTCGATGCTCGGACGCGCTTTAAATCCATTGAGCAGGTAGAACGTGCCGTCCTAACGGCTCTCACCAGTGGCAAGGATTCTGGGCACAAGAGCTTTGAGGCTATTTGCGAGAAGCTCGGTCTTGAAACACGATGGCTTCGCAATTTTGCTGTGCGCATGGCCGTCGCGCTAGATGCTGAGGGGAAGACCAGACAGGGCTTTGCCACTGAGGTTCGGGATTTCCTCAAGGATGCAAATTGGGGCGATTTGAATCCCCCCGTATCCGGAGACCTTGGGGGTCTCTTCAGAGCACCCAAGGAAGATGTCTGGGCCAACGTCGCAAGCCTGGGTGACGATCCCCTGATCCCATACTCAACTGTCCATGGCGTGAAAGGCATGGAGTTTCCCGGTGTCGTGCTAGTGCTTCCGGATACGCCAAGAAGCAAGGCAACGGAAGAAGTATTGGACGCTTGGGAAAGTAGTCAGGACATTGAGTCTCGGCGCGTTCTCTATGTCGCCGGTTCTCGTGCACAGAAGCTGTTGGTGTTCGCCGTCCATCGCAAGCACATCGACCGTGTCGCCGCTCTCCTCGACGCCAAAGCCGTTCCGTACGTACGCTCTTGAGGCGGGTCGCAGTCCGCTTGATCGAACTGCCCTAGCGCAGGCCGGCCACGGGTGCTGGGTCGGTCTACTCCACACGAGCGCAGCCCTCGGATTGATTGACGCGCTCTCTCAGGACATGAGCACCGTGGCGCGTCAGCAGAAAAGTGATGGAGGCTGTCATACCCCGCGACTACCGTTGATCCATGACGGAAGACCAGCGCACACCACTCGCCAGACCCACGCCGCTTGATCCCTACAGTTCAAGCGCGCCGCACCTAGTCGGCGTCGTGGACACGAACGCGCTGTTGAGCAGTATCGAGAACGACTGTCGCAAAGGGTTCCGATCGAGGCTGCTGCGGATGACCGATGGGGGCACCGCCACTCTCTACGCTGCCGACCACGTCCTTGACGAGACGTACGAACACCTCCCAAGGATGGCCAAGCATGGCCTGGTCTCTCTCGCAACCCTCCGCGCCCACTTTGAAGCCGAGTATCTACCGGCGCTGCGGTTCGTCACGATGTCGGACGTCGATGGCCCGGACGCTCAGGTCTTGGCGATCACCGACACTGACGACGTGCCAACAGGTAGGTTGGCCAAACTCATTGCGCCGTGTGTCGTGTTCTCGGATGACCGGCACCTCAAGAGGCCCGGGTTCGCTCCGAAGGATTGGCAAAGGGCGGCGAAGTCCGTCCTCGACATCACCGAGGGCTTGAGGGGTCAAGCCGTCGCGGTGAACGCTGCCGTTCTTCCGGCCAGGGGCGCAGTGGGTCTGGTCAAGCTCTTGGGGCGGCAGGCCGGCATCTCCCCATGGGCAATTGGTGCCGTCGTCCTCGGTGGTGGCGCACTACTCCTCAAGAAGCCCGACCGAAGGAAGGCGGTTGCTTCGTTCGCCGTCAGAGCATTCGAAGTAGTCGGCACCAAGCTGGAAGCGGGAGCAGCGCAGGAACGGCTGGGCGTCGAGAAGCTGCGCGAGGTCATCGTTGCCACATCGTCGCAGCCGACGATCCGACAGCGGGTCGCGATCACCTTGGCGCGGCAGAACGAACCGCTGCTTGCCGCCGAGGTGCAGGAGCTGATTCAGGCGCACTTCCGTGATGGACCGGGGGCCACCACCAAAGAGGTACGGGCTGTGCTGGAAGAGGGGACGGAGTTCGTCCGGGTAGAGCGGTACCGGTGGCAGCTCGGGCGCGAGGTCGCTCCGCGGTCGTCTTGAACCTGCGAACTCACCCCAGGCCGGCCACGCCCTGGTGGTCGCATGGTTCCAAGTGACACCCCCAGAAACGAAGAACACCCCGCGACCGGCAGCGGACGCGGGGGCGTTCTTCGCTGTGGTGCGGGGTGGGTTGTAGGAGCCGGATCAGTTGTGCGGGCTCGCCGGGATGATCTGAGCGATCACTTCATCGAGCAGGATGTCCAGGCTGGGGCTGCCGTTGGAGTAGACGTACACGCGTACGCGCCTCTTCTGGTCGCTATAGCTGGAGCCTTCCTCCACGATCCAGCCCTCGAAGTACCAGTCCGGGTACTCGAAGTAGACGGTGTCCTTGTCTCGATAGTAGTCGGCCGTCTCGTCGATGGCGAAGATCGTTCGCAGAAGGGTGACGGCCACCTGGACCATTTCATCCTTATCCAGGCGGACGGGGACAGTGTTCGGGTGACTGAACCTGCTGTCGAAGGCCGAAGCCTTCAGGTCCTCGATGGTGAAGTCTGGAGTGGACCCGAACAGGCTTGTGTCGGATTCGAAACCGTTCTCACTGAGGTCGCTGTTGAGGCGCTCTTCCGGCATGCTGTCGTACCCCTCATTCGATTCGGATGGAGCACGCCGCTAGTTCAGAAAGAACGGGCGGGGTGCCACACCAGAAGAGAGAGGCCGGGATCTATTGCCAATTCGGCAATCTGTGTCTATTTAAACACATAGGCGCACTTTAGTCAATACTATTCAAGATTGACCTTGACGTCGAATAGAACGTATCCAGCGTTCTGACTGATAACGCCGTCTAGGTTCTCTTCTCCAAGGAGGGCGCCGGAGGGTGTAGTAATCCCACTTGCTGCGGTGTCACCATTAAACGTCTCCGCAAGTTGCGGACGGCCGGAAGTGTTGTCGTAGGGCAACATATGCACCCGTGCACTCCCACGCTGGTATGTGATCGTGACGGGTTGTGAGGAGGCAAAAACGCAGCTTGACCACACCGTCATAGAGTCCGCTGCCGACAGGATTCCGACGAGGGATGGGTTATTGGCTTGATTCACAGGGAGGCGCACGCGGACCCGGGTGTCATGCAGCTTTGCCGCACTGTTTTTGTCATCGAGGTTCGGAGCTACTGCGTTATCGAACCAGATGTAGCACTGGTAGGTGTGGTCTTCGCGCGCCGACACTTCCGTGCCCCAAGTGCTGTTTTCTCTGTCACGGCACTGTACGAAATTCCGCTCGTCTCCGTGCCTGTCATGGTCGGCGATCGAGTTGAGCACGGGATACGGTGCAGGCTTCTTCATGGTGAAGGTAGGCCGCTCCGGTCCCCATCCCTGACCCTGGTCTGCGCTGGGTTGGCCTGACACCGCCACCGGGACTTTTGCTAGAACGGCATTCGGGAACTGATGCGGCTTTGGGTCTAGCTTGGCGTATCGCCCCTTAAGGGCATCGTTAATCAGGTCGTTCTTGTCTGGCGATATCACCTTCATGATGCCGACAGTGATGAAGGCGCCTGCTATCGTGCAGAGTGCGACCAGGAGAGCTACATGGGTATCATCGCTTTGGATTGCCCTGTCGTAGTGTCGATGAATTAATGACCAGAGAGAGTGCTTGGACTTTCCCTCGATGGTCAGTGCCTCGTTAGCCTCGGATACTGGCTGGCTGTCGGGGAATGAGGCCGCCTCTTCCTCAGTCGCAGCGTTGGTTGAATTGTCGTCATCCAACGAGATGGATTGGGTGTGGCCGAAGGCATCTGCCAAGCCTTCGGCTCGCCGCTTCAAGATGGCGTCAGCCAGAGCAGGAAACGCCTTCCTGTCTTCCCGGCGCTGATGCGTTCGGGAGCTCCCATCCTTGAAGAAGCGCTTCTCTCTTTCAAGAAAAGGTTCCTCACCCGAAGCCCACTGACGGCGAGCGACCAGTCCGCCATGTGAAGACATCGGAAGGCCATCGTCGTCCAGGCCAACGGCGAGCGCAACACGAGCAATTCGGGCGTTGGCTTGGTCTGTCATGCCATGAAGAACGTCTTCCAGTGCCGCTAGGCCCGCAACTGGATCGCCTGGAGTGAGCAGATAACCAAGTAGTTTCGCCCAGCGTTCGGCACCCAACTTGCCCACGGTGGCACCGGGGCCATCTCGAAGATCCTTGAACATCTCGATCAGCTTGTCCCCGCTGTCCACGCACCCTCCCTGAGCTGCACCGCGATACCTCAAGTCTCCCATGACACGACCTGACAGCAGGCGACAACAGGACTGTCAGCCCTCTGTCCTGTACCTCAGTCGTGCATCTGGCCGACGGTTGGTGTGCGGGATCAACCACGACCCGCACGACCACGAGAAGGACGACACATGGGCAACGACTTGGTACTTGGCGGCTACGGCCAACCCGAGGAGCGAAGGGGTTGGCTCGCTCCCAAGCAGTCCGCCGTTCAGCGTGAGTACCAGCAGCGCGAGGAGCGCGCGGCGGCTGAGCTGATGTTCCAGGCGAAGAAGCAGGAGGCCACGGCCGCACTGCGGATGCGACTGACCGAGACCGCCATGCACGACGTGGCCGACGTCGTCTCCCTGGCCCGACAGCTCGCGGCCGGTGATCCGTTTCTCGCTCAGGAGCTGGGCGCGCTGGTTGGCGAGTTCAACCGGCAGACCGCCCGCGACATTCGCGGCTTCGGCAACGGGCTCGGTCTCTGATGAACCCCATCGGGCTGGTGGTGGACGCGGTCATCCTCATCGCTGCCGTTGGCTTCGTGGTGGGTTGTCACATCCAGGAGCAGGTAGCCGAGAAGAGGAAAATCCGGCGTCGCGATCCCTGGCGCATGTCGATTGAGACTCGCGCCAGGATGCGGCAGCGCAAGCACGACACCATGCGCCGCATGATCCAGGCCGCCCAGCAGCGCCGCCGCTAATCCTCCCGACCAGCCCCCTCCGTACGTCGCCTCTGGGGAAGACAGCCGAGACCTTCTCTCGGTCATCGCCACCCCGACACCGGGCGATCCCAAGCGGCAGGGGGCTGCGTCATTGATCCGCCCCACCAAGCCGCCGCCGGCCACGAGCTGTAGGTCGGCGGCACCTACTCGAGAGGGCACCCCGTGGCAAAGGCCCGGAACTTCCTGCTGCTGCTTCTGCTGGCCGCTTTGACGATTCGCGTGCTGTGGCTGGCCGTTGAGCCGATCCTTCCTTACCTCGTGAGCGGCCTGGCCGTGCTGCTCGTGCTGGGATTCGTCTACCACCGCATGACGAGGTGGTGACAAAATGACGCAAACCTACCGCCTGAACTTCCCCTCGGACCTCGACGCCGACCAAGTGGCGACGTGGCTGCACGCTGTATCGGGAACACTCACCACCGGGCCGCGGCGACTCTTGGACGTCTCGTCCATGGTGTTCGAGGTCGACGCCGGAGAACTTGGGATCTCGTACCGCCTGGTGGTGCCCGAAGAATCGGCCGACTTCCTGACCGGCCAGCTGCGGGCATTGGTGCCCGGTTCCACCGCCGAGCCGGCGGGGACGGATGATCCGCTCCACCAATGGACGGCCGCGGTCGAGCTGGGACAGACGAACTCACGACGCAGCCTCGGCACCGTGAACCCCGACGCTATTGCCGCAAGCCTGCTCGCTGGCATGCAGGGCCTCGGCCGGGGTGAAGCGCTGCTGCTTCAGTGGGTGGTGTCACCGGCACTTCGGCAGCGACCACCGGAGCCAACGGGCGAGTTGGTACTACCGGGACGACGATTCGCCTCCACACCTGACCGTGACCAGATCAACGACGTCAGAGCCAAGCTCAGCGAGCCCAACTTTCTCGGGGTGCTGCGCGTTGCCGTGAAGGCACCCAACAAGGAACGCGGCGAACACCTCCTTGCCCGTGTCCGAGCCAGCCTCCGCGCGGTCGGTAGTCACAGCAACCGACTCAAGCAGCGGCTCGTGACCAGTGGTCGCGTCATCCATCGGGTGCAGTCGCGGGCGGTGCCGACGCTCTTTCCAATGCAGCTGGCCGGCTCGGAGTTGGTTGGGCTGATCTGTTGGCCGATCGGCGCCCCGCATGTTGCCGGGCTTCCTCGTTCCCGGACGCGTCAGCTTGCGGCGACGGGGGCGATCCCACGGGCGGGCCGAGTGGTCGCGCGGTCCAACTTCCCGGGGAACGAACGGCTGCTCGCCCTGGGGGTCGTCGAGTCGGCTCAACATCTTCAAGTTGTGGGACCGACAGGTTCAGGGAAGACGGCACTGCTGACGAACCTCATCTCGCAGGACATGAACGCCGGGCGCGGGGTGGTGCTCATCGAGTCCAAAGGCGACCTCTTTAACGCCGTGCTCGACCGAGTGCCTGAACGTCGACTCTCTGACGTCGTGCTGCTGGACGTGAGCGACACGGATTACCCGGTGGGCTGGAACATCTTGCAGGGATCGCCGTATGTGGCGGCGGCCAACATCCAATCCCTCTTCGACCATCTGTATCCGCAGGACGCCCGAGGGGTGAGGGTACGAGCAGGCTTCTACCACCTGATCCTGACGCTCATGTTGAGCAAGGGCGCTTCCTCCCCAATGACCTTTGCCGACCTGGCGGCGCTGGCAGTTCCCAGAGGAGACGAAGCAGCGTTCACGGAGCAGTTGGTACGGGGCGTTTCACATGTCGATGAGCTCAGCGGGTGGTGGTCGGAGATTACGAGCCTGGGCCGGCCGCAGAGGAACGCGTACTTCAAGCCGCTACTCGACCGCATCTGGCAGCTGACGTCTCGGCGGTCGCTGCGAAACATCATCGGGCAGAGCACGAGCACGGTGGATCTCGCGGACATTATCCGTAGCGGCAAGATCCTGCTCGTCAACCTTGGTCGGAAGACAGAAGGACAGGACACGGCCGGGCTGCTGGGGTCGCTGCTGCTGAATTCAGTGTGGAGTGCGGTGCAGGCCGGGGCGAGTAGTTCTGACCGACCAACCATGCTCTACCTGGATGAGTTCCAGGACTTCATCAACCTCCCGATCTCGCCAGCAGATTGGTGCGCCCAGGCGAGAAGTATGGGGCTGGCCGTGACAGTGGCCCACCAGTACCTCGGGCAGCTCTCGACGGAGCTGCAAGCGGCCACACAGAACAACGCCCGTTCCAAGGTGGTGTTTCAGACTGCCGTCGACGAGGCCAAGGACTTTGCGCGTCAGTTCGGCCGCAGCGTCTCTGAGGACGATTTCCTGAACCTGGCGCGGTTCGAGGTGCTAATGCGACTCGCCACTGAGGACGGGGTGAGTTCGCCCGTCACTGGGGTCACGTTGCCGCCTGTTGATGCGACCGGCTTCGGCGACGAGGCGCGTCGGCTTTCCCGCTCGACCTATGGACGACCGGTCGCCGAGGTGGAGGCGGCAATCAAGCGGCGCCGCGGCGTACCGCCGGCCCCGGAGCCTTCTACGAGGCGGCGGCGGTTCGGTGGACCGAGGAATGCAACTGGCCAGTAGCTACGGCTGGGTCGTATGCTGATCTGTTCGGTTCTATCGAACTCACCCACGGAGGTAAGAAGTTGACGGATCTCAAGAAGATGGCGGAGCAGCTGGGTCTGCTCATCGAGGAGTACTCCACGATGAGCAGGCCCCTGCCGAAGGAGAAGGTGCGCATCCTCAAGAACCGGCTCGAATCCGCCATTGAACGGGCTTCCCTTCCTGGCAGCACGTACGCAACGCAGCTGGAGCAGGTTCGAAAGCAAACAGCCTCTGACGGGTGGAGGCTGGAGGCCATCCACGGTATCGCTGTCGGACTCCGCGACGATATCCAGGCAGGGTGGACTGAATCGGTCGTCGAGCTGGTGCACGCCGATATGCATAGCGACTACTTGGAGATGGCCGAGACCTTGCTCGAAGCGGGCTATAAGGACCCGGCGGCAGTCATCACGGGTACCACCCTCGAAGTTCACGTTCGGGTTCTCTGTGTGAAGTACGGCGTAGGCACCGAACTGCCCAACGGCACGCCGAAGAAGGCGGACACCATGAACGCCGACCTGAAGAAGGCCGGTGTCTACGACGGGTTGCAGCAGAAGCAGATCACGGCCTGGATGGATCTGCGGAACAAGGCGGCACACGGTGACTACGCCGAGTACGACAAGGCCCAAGTGCGCTTGTTCATCGAGGGTGTCCGGGCCTTCATGGTGAAGTACCCGGCGTAGGCGAACCCCGTAGGCCAGGGGTAGGCCGACCGTAGGTCTACCCCTGTACCTGTAGTCACTCTGACCAGCGAGAACGCCGGGGTCTATCCGGACGGAGAACGGACGTTGGAACTGACCCACCGCGACTATGACGTACTCAAGCTCACTCACACCTTTTCGCAGCTTGCCTCAACCCACCTAAGTGAACTCCTCTTTGCTGACCGATCCCATTCGGTGCCCGATAAAGTTATCGGGCGACTCGTACGGCTCGGGTATCTGTCTCGGGTTGGTCGTCGGGCGACTGGCAGCAAGGGCGGGGCGGGGGCATTTGTGTACCAGCTCGGCCGCGCTGGGCGGCTTCTCCTGGACGTCGACGGCCGCTTGATGCCGAACGTCAATAACCATGCCCTCATGATTGCCGACACCTACTTGGAGTTGCGACGGGCGGAAAAGCTCGGGGTGCTCCAGCTTAAGGATTGGTCGGTGGAATTTCCCGTACCTCCGAGTGTGCGTGCGGACTTGTTCGCGATGGTGGAGTACCCGCAGCAGGAAAGACGAAGCAGCTACTTCCTTGAGATCGACCTAGGAACGGAACAGCCCGCCCGTATCCGCGAGAAGGTGGCGGGTTACTGGCGAGCGGTCGAGGCGAGTACGGATGAATTCTTCCCGTACGTGGTGTTCGTGGTCAAGCAGCAGGTTCGCAGTAACGAGCTGACGCGCGTCTTCCGACGGCTGCCCGAGGAGCAGCAGGAGATGATACAGGTGTGTCTCTTTTCGGAGCTGATCCCTCGGCTCTTGGAGCTTTGATTCACTCGAACCCGGATCACGTCGCACGGTACGTGCTTGAAGCGCTCGTCTATGAGCGCGAGGCCGGCGTCGAGTAGGTCGGTTACTTCATCCTTGCTGCACCATGACGTGGTTCCTCCCTATATGTCACGCCCATTTCCACATGGGTGACGATCACATAAATGATCAACATCTCAAATATAGATACAAAGGTTGTCATAATTGGTCGAACCTAGGTGAAGCTGCGCGACCCCGGGTACGCTCCCGATCGGGTCGCTGATGACCCGTCAGCTTGATCATCTGAGATGGGGTGGATTCCTGATGAGTCCAGATGAAATGCGGGCAAGGATTGCTGAACTGACCGCCGAGGCTGCCGCACTCAGGGCATTTGCAGATGCCGCAGATCGTGGTGAACACGACGACGAACAACGCATTGCCGCCGCCGTCGCGCGAATGCTTCCCATCCCAGAACCCAAGAGGGGTCTATTTGGAGGCATAAAGGGAAAGAGTCGCCAGGAGCAGGAGCAGGAGCGAATCGAACTGGTTCGACGAGCCCAACGGTCCACACTCTCCCTGCACGCACTCAATCGCGTGACTAAGGAGATCTATCCCGAGATCCATGAGCTGCAATTCAGGCTTGCAACTCTGTAGTCAGCGACCAAGTCATGCACGAGATATGGGTAGGAGCCGCATGTCGTACAACGGGGATAAGAAAGATACGTACTGTAAGACCTGCAAGAAGAAGCAGACATGGGTGAAGTGCTCGAACTGTAACGGGCGAGGTCCGACCTGGAGCACGACCTGTAAGTTCAAATGCACTGGCGGGTATAAGTGCGCAACGGCGCCGACCGACCCGCATCACCCTGTCGGCGACATCAAATAGACGTCACTCCTACCAGAGCCCTGGTCGACTGTTTTGGTCGGCTAGGGCTTTGCTGTTGCAGCAACGTACCTTAAATCTTTTTGTTGACGATGGCCGCAAAATCACGATCAGCCATGAGTCGTTCTTCTGGATACACCTCGTACACTGCCACAAGCGTTGCTTGCCATAGCTGGATCACGGTTGCGACGTCCTCTCTGGCTGTCAAGTTTCTATCAATCAGAAACGCGACGTCCGGACTGCTAAGCAGGCCAGAAGAAATGGTCACGTGATCCATCTCGCTTGGTTGCTTATCCCCGATTCCCGACTGCACAAAGCTAGAGATCGCCGCCCCTGGATATCCGAGGAGCATGCCGAAGCGGATGTTGTGTGGACTCCACCAGTCTGCGAGCCACTGCTTTGGTAATACGCTGTTTTCAATGGCTCTGGCGAAGGAAATATCAAGCGCGCCCACCCATGCAAAGAATCCCCAGTTTGAGCGTTCGGGTACCGGTCCAGTAGAGACAATGGCATCAAGCGGGTACGCTTCGCTCAGGTGGTCGGCAACGTCAAAATTAACGAGAGCGTATGACGGCAGGTCGGAATCATTCCCGTTGGGATTCTCGTTGAGCCATAAGAGTCCATTGTCCGAGAGGAGCTTTTCAAACTTCGGCATGTCGAGATTAAACCGAAGCTTGTCGTTATATGGGCTGAAACTACGAAGTCCAGCAAGTGCAAGAATGTTGCTGGGGGCGAGCATGTAAGCGAGAAGCCGTGGATCAAGGTGCTCGAATCCTCGGAGGAGTTCAAGTGCGCGCCCCGCGTAATCTTTAGCGGTCGCTTTGGGTGGCACGTAGGGGATCTCCGAGAAAGCAGCTTTCATCTGCTTTCATTTTAATTCTTTTGTGCCATAAGTCCAATATCCGCAGTTTGAAGCGCTCGTTCAAGAGCGCGGCGCCAGTGTTGGGTCGGTCGGATCACCAGCGAGGACTACCCAGTAGGTTCGGGGGAGTCCTCGCTGCGTTGTGGGGCGTAACCAGGCGCTCGGGTAGTTGCGACGGTTCAACCCTCCCCGCCGGCTGCGGTCGAGGACGCGTCTACCACGTGGCGGCCCGGTGGTCCGTCGGCTCACCTTGATAGTTGCCATTGTCTGCGCTCCGCTCTCCGACTCCATCCATACTGCTGTGGTGCGCAACTTCCCCTATGCAGAGACCGACACAAGTCCAGACCGTCCACAAGCGCCTACCTGGGAGACCTATCGAGCCTCATTGCAGCCCCAGTGGCAGAGCCTTCTGGATTCATCCCCGAATGAGCGGGAGATGCAGGAGTTCTTGGAGCTGCACCCCTGCTTCCTCCCAGGAGCGACGGACAACATCGGCCCCGGAGGACATCACGGGCCTTCGTTCTCCGCTGTGATTCGACAGCCTCCGCTGAAAGGTCTAGGTCCAACGCGCGTCCCAGACTTCATGTGGGTTCGACGAGACACAGGAGCTATCCGGCCGATCTGCATCGAGATCGAGAGCCCTCGAAAGACTTGGTTCAACAAGGGGTCGAGGACACCAACCGCCGAGTTGACACAGGCGATCGACCAACTCACCGAGTGGAAGGTCTGGTTCTCTTCTCCGGAGAACCAGCTCATTTTTGCGAAGACATACGCCCCCAGATACTCTCACCGCCCCGTTGAGCCACAGTTCGTTCTCGTCTATGGGCGAGACTCAGAGTTCCGCGCGGCGACCTCACCCCACGACAACCCCGACTACATGCGGCAGAAGCGTGACCACATGCCTCGGAGTCGTGAACATTACTTCACCTATGACCAGTTGGCTCCGGAGAGAGAAGCAGGGGACTACGCCACCCTCACGCGCCAGGTAGACGCATGGAGCCTGCACTCGGTACCACCGACCTTTTCAACTGGACATCACATCACGGAAATGAGCGAGGCCATCGGTGATCCGTCGGAAGGACTATCCCGAACTGACCTCATGAGTACCGAGAGAAAGGCGTATATCGTCGATCGGTGGAAGTACTGGCGTGGTATCGCACTGTCGGAACATAACCACATGTTCTCGAATGGCCGCGAGTAGTCGCCAACATCGACCCCGTGCCGCCACCGTAGGCCGCGCCTTCCAAGGGGTGTGGCCGGCGGCGGGTTGGTCATCACGAACTACGCAGCAAGTTCTGCCTCCTCGCCCCTGGTGTCTTTGACGGCAACGTTGACGGCTACGACGCCGAGCAGCCACCGTCTTCGGCTGTCCTGTAAGAAAGCATCAACCTCGGTGGCGCGCTGTCGCACACTACCTCGCACGGACCTGTTTCGAATTTTCATCCTGGCAATCGGAGTTCGATTCTCCGTGAGATCACCAAGGAAATTATCCAACCAACCGACAGCAGGCACCCCTGTTGTCGGTTTGTTTTTAGCCTCATCGGCGAAGTTGAAACGTGCACTCAGAGATGGCGTAGTAGGTGTTTGACGGCAGTTCTGACGGCAACCCTCACTATCTTGCGAATCCGTGTTGCCGTCAGGTTGCGCTGTCATTTGTGAACTTATCGGGCTCGCCGATGAAACTGCTTCCGTCATTAAGGTCAGGGCTGTAAACCGTGACTCCATGCTGGCGTGCTGGTAAATCTTCTGCGTGATCGCAACACTGCTATGCCCGAGGATCAATTGAATGTCCTTGTCTGGGACACCCAGCTCCTTCATTAGGGTTGCAGCTCCATGGCGAAGATGGTGCAACTTGATTCGCCTCATCCCAAACTTGGCGCAGAGGTGCAAGAAAGCTCGGCTGTAGTTCTGTGGCTCGATAGGTCCGCCCGTCGAGGTGGTGAAGTTTAGGCCGCCCTCTGAGGGTGTTTGTCGCTCGTGATGCTCTCTCAATACATCGGCTACAACTCCGAGCAAGGGGAGGGTGCGTTGACCGGCCTTTGTCTTGACCGGTCCTATTTGTACTTTCCCTCCAGCCCGAAAGACCTGTTGTCGGATGTAGATCCTCTGGTGCACGAAGTCGATGTCTTGCCAACGTAGCCCAAGAACCTCACCGCGACGCATCCCGTACAGTACTGATAGAAGAAAAGCCGGGAACCAATGGTGCACTTTGGCTGCTTCAAGAAATTGCTTCGCCTCATGCGATGACCACGGCCACACCTCCTCACCTTCGCCGTAGGTTTCTCTAACGGTGACCAGCTGGGCGACATTGCGTGTGAGCTGTTCCTCTCGCATGGCTTGTGTAAGGGCCGAGCTAACTACCTCTCGTAAGGTCTGCACCTTGCGCACAGACTGCCCGGCTGCCAACTGTCGATTAAGGTAAGTCTGGAGTGTTGGCACGCTCAATTTGTTGAGTGTGAGGTGGCCCAAGCCGGGCTTGAGATACAGTCGAACGTTTCCCTCGTACAGGTCGTACGTCGTCGCGCGGCGGTTAGGCTTAATCACCTCCTTCAACCAGTAGTCGAGGTATTCCCCGAGCTTCCACGTCTTGTCTGCGACAGGGATGCCTTGGTCGTTCTTCGCCTTGGCTTCGGTGAGCTTCTTTGAAACCTCGGCGCGGGTCGCGCCATAGACGCGAACCCGCTTACGTGTTCCATTGCTCGTTAGTACATAGACGGCACCTTCATAGCGTCCATCCTGGCGTCGGTAGATCGTGCCTTCACCGTTTGCGTTACGGCGCGCCATCAGGCTAAGGACTCCTTCCAGCCCTTCAAGATGAACGCTTCGACTGAGCGCAGCGGTATCAGTGTCCGCCTACCAATCTTGACCATCTCAAGCTGCTTCGACCGCAGCAGGTCGTACAGCTTCCACTTGCTTATTCGTAGCCTCATGTACGCCTCGCGCACTGTGAGTAGTAATGTATCTTCACCTCCAGGGATCGCACGTTTGATTACCTCATCCATTAATTATTCTCCTTCCAGTTAAAACTTTTCACTTCCGCTTGTGAACCTCGCGGCGGACTTCTGCACTGTGGTTTTGACATCATCATGCGGCGGCTCCTTGTCCCGACCCTCCAAGCAACTGCGGGCCGTCATCAAGGAGGCCGACATCAAAGAGCGCCTGGGCGTCACTGGCGAGTTTCTTGACAACTCCCGTGATCTTCTCGGCCCGTCGCTCGTTCTGCACCAGCCAGACGACTTTCGGGAAGACACCACGCCACTGTTGCTCCATGCCGCTTCGCCAGTAATCGATGTACCGCTGTGACTTCTTCTGGATGGTCGGCAGCGTCTCGGTGGTCAGGTCGACCTCGATGAAGCTGCTGTGCTCGATAGCCGCGTGAGCCAACCGCACGTAGGCGTCCGGCTTGATCTGCACCAGCTCGCCGCCGGGGCCGGTGAAGTGACGCCAGTTGGCCGGCTCGGCGTCGTAGGTCAGTAGTTCCGTCGAACCTTCCCGGTGTCGCTCGACCAGTTGAACGTAGAGTTCAGCGACGGCGAGCATGTGGTCTTGGAAGTAGGGTTTCGACTCCCAGACCCGGCGACGCCTGCCACCGAGCGGGCCGTCCGTGTCGATGACCGCTTGACCGAGCCCGCTCAACCCGTAGATGTAGCCGGACGATCCCGCCCGCACGCCCCCAATGATTCGAGAGAACCGCACCACGACACCGAGCTCACTAAGCCGGGTCATCATGAGCTGCGCGCGGCGCGTCCTTGCTGCTGGCGATCCATCCGTCACGGCCAGGCGGCGAATCTGGTCGAGACTGAGCAGCCGCACACGGTGCAGCGAAGCCAGCACCGCAAGGTCACGCGGGCTGAGCCGACGACGCAGCCGTTCCACCCGCGCCGCTGGGATGAGGGATGGCCTCACCATGGGTGAACTCCCGTTGGTGAGAGTTTCTTTGGCGCGTACGTCCCAGCAACAGAGGCATACCGACCACCGCAACCGACGCGGAGCGAACCACGAGACGAAACCATCACGCTGTCCTCCGTGGCTGCTGGCCAATTGGAGCGTCGGGCGTTGAGGATCGTCCTTGCCAGCGCCGCTGTAACTCGTCGTCCAGGCCGCCGCCGTCCACCCCGAACCGCTGCGCGCTTTGGCGTCGTAGGTCGGTGGGATCACTGAGGGGTCGCGTGTCCGGCTGACGCGTACGGATAAGGAACGGTTCGCTTGGACGGCGGTTCACCAGGACTTCGGCGTACGCCTCATGGCTACCGACGAGCGACAGATCACCGGCAGCGAGGCCGCCGCCGAGAACGCTCGCGAGCGTCGACGCGTCCTCGCTGCTGGGACGGAAGACCACACGGTTACGGGCGTTGGCGATGATCCCGGCCTTCATCTTCGGCGGGAGCTGACCCATGTGCTGATGCGCCACCGTGAGCCCGACACCAAGGCCGCGTGCCTGGGCGAACATGTCGCCGAGGTCTACGGGGAGCCGGAGGTACTGCTGTACCTCGTCTATGACAACCATGACCGCGTGTCGTTGGTTCGACGGAACCACCGCTCGCCGCTGCATGGCTTGCCAGAGCTGCGTCACCAGGAGCGCACCGATCATCTGGGATGTCTCCGCCCCGATGACGCCAGTGTTCAGGTTCACGAGCACGATGCGCGGACGTTGAAACAGCTCGTCCAACGTGAACTGCGGTCGAGCCTGACCGAGCAGTCTTCGGATGGCGGTACGACTCAAGAAAGCCCGGGTCTTGTTGAGTACCGGGCTGACGACTTGCTGACGTTCTGCCTCCGACAGACCGTCGTACCAAGAGAAGAAGGGAGCGAGGACAAGCGGGTCGTTGACGCTGGCGAGCACCCGTCGGCGGAAGGCTGCGTTGGTCAGCAGGACAGGAAGGTCAGCGAGCGTGCTCTGGTCGCCTCTCGCTAAGGCCACCAGGGCGTGCATGAGAACGTCGCTACTCCGTGGCCCTAGCCCAGAGCCGTAGAGCTCGCGGAACAAGTGCAGCAGATGGTCGGCACGTTGCTCGGCGTCCTCGTGTGGTCCCGCCAGCGGGTTGAAGCCAACGACCTCGCCAGACGAACCCGGCTCGATGACCACCACATCCTTACGACGCTCCGCGGGGACGCCGGCCAGGGTCGCTTCTACGAGGTCACCTCGGGGTTCGAGGACGAAGACACTTCGGCCTGCCTGGATGTCGGCATGAAGCAGTTGGTTCAGGAGCGTGGACTTGCCGCTTCCCGTCGGGCCGACGACGTGCAGATGATGGCGGGCACTTTCCGTCGGCAGCGTCACCAGTTGGTCGCGCTGACTTGGGTGCAGGCCGGCGCCGAGGACGCGTGCGCCTGGTTGGTGCCGTCCTTCTCCCGGCACGAGGAGCGCGGAAGGTGCCGGGTACTGGCGGCCGTGGCCCGCGTGCCGTGACCCCGTCGCTTCTACCGGCCAGCCGACGACAGACGCCAGCTCGGCCATGTTGAGGACACCCGACCACCGATTATTCGTCGTGGCCTCGTCGAGCTGGTGGACGCTGCGGACAGAGCCTCTGGTGATCCAAAGTTCTGCTCGGCTGCTGCTGACAAGCTGGAGCGCTTCGCCCAGTCGTCGGACGAGAAGACGAGTGGATTCAGCGTCACGAGCACGCGCGCCGATCCGGCCCCGGACAAGGAACAGCGGCTCGGCCGTCTTGAGCTTCCAGAGCCGCCGGTCGTCGGTAGTCTCCTGGGCGACGGCGACCAGGCCGAGGGCACGAGCGATGTTGAACGCTTCCGGCCTACGACGTCGAGACTGCTTCGGCCCGATGACCCACTGCAAGGCGATGGATTGCCCTCTACCGAGGGTGTTCATAATTTCGAGTAGTCCAGCGGTGACGCTGGCGGCCATGTCGGTACGCAAGGGGTCGGCGAGGTTCGACAACCTGACGTTGGCGACGACCAATGGCGTTGGCCGGTCTGGTTGATCCAGCGGAACCAGCACCAGGCCGGGGAGCTGTGCCTGCATCTGGCCGGGCAGCCCGCCTGCTATGCGTTGGTCGAGGCCGACCAACCAGCGGATGTCTCGACCGGATGATGCCCGAATCTCAAGGGCGACCGCCGGCGTGCGCTTGAACCAGCCGACCAAGGGTCGGTAGGCCAGCGGTTGGAGTGCCTTGGTCACGTCGGCCGGGGCCAGCTCGTGGGGGAAGTGAATCTCGAACCAGGCGAGGCCGGAGTGATCCGGTGGTCCTGTTCGCTTGGTGGTGGGGTTTAGTGAATCAGTCTTGTCATTAGTCCTCCTATCTCGTTTCTAAAATCTGGGGTGCACAAAGCAAGACCAACGCTCGGTGAGTGCTGGTTGCTTGCAGTATGGCTGCTCGGCTTGTCGTGGGAGTGAGTGACCGCGTGTGGTCGGGTTTGCTCCTTTATTCCACTATGGGGAATGGGTGCGAGGTATTCAATGACTTTGGCGCAGATTACAACACCGAAGAGAATGTCTACGGCAGGGGTGGGTGTGCCAATGAGACGCAACCCCAATCGCTATATTTTCACGAGTAACTGAGGATTGAGGGTGAAGTTCGGTCGTTTAAGAAGGGGGATCCATCTCGGAGAGGGTAGGTCACCCTACCTGCCAAGTCCCCGAAAAACATCACTCAGCACATCCCTCACGCTCGCTCCTTGAGCTATCCGAACCCCATTCACGCCAACCACAACACCTATGGCTGCAAGAATAATAAACCCTCCCACGTCGATCCAGTCTGGGGATTGCAGTATGAGCGGCAGAGCGAAGAAAATAACAGCCAAACCGGTGGCAGTTAAGATAATGCTGAGAATTATTCTACTTAGAACCTTCATGATGATTTCCAATATTTCTGCGGTTGTCCGCCCCCCCCCCCCGAAGAGGAGGCGGACAACCTGTAGGGACCTAGGTATAGGTGCTAGCCCTGTCGACCCGAGCCGCCACGCTGGCGACCCTTGTAGGTCGTGTCCCGACGTTGACCGCGCGCCTGGTTGGCGCGTCGGTTCTCGGCCTGGGAGTCCACGTAGTTGCCCTGCGTGTTGGTGCTGTTCTGCGCGGGCTCCTGATACGCCTGTGCGCCTGTGACGATCATTCCGGCGGCCAGCCCCGCACCCTGCGCAGCTGAGCGGAGACGACCATCACGCGACTGAGCTTCACGAGCCCTTCGCGCAGCCTTACGCCGCTCGTACTCAACAGGATTGAATAGCGCCATGGCGAAGTCGCCTAGAGCTTCCCCAAAACCCATGCGGGTTCACATCCATCTCTGCGATTTCTCGCGGACGGGTTGGATTTAGCAAGATTCACGCAGCTCATTGCCTTGATATCGGATCGAGGCGAGCGGCATTACAGATGTAGCCTATAGATTCAACATCTGTTCTCACTGGGAGTGGATTATGGGATATGTCGGACTATATTGCAAGCGTGAGCGAAATGATAAGTTAGTTCGAATGACTGGATTGATAAACCCCCGCCCCGATGACCCATGTAGGTCACCAGGACGGGGGTTTCCGCATCTACCGGGAGCGTTGGTAGATGCGGAGTTGAGGGGTTAGCCGCCGTTACCGACGCGGGTTCCAGGGACGCGGCCACGGGTGCCGCGTGCATCCCTCAGAACCTTCGGCATGTCGGTGGCGGCCTTATTGAACTCCTCAAGCGGGACGTACGCGTCACGCTTGGTGTTGTCCGGCATCGTGATTTCGAGAATCACGAGATCGGCGCTGGTGTCCGTGAACGCCTTGAGTTCGGGTACGAGCACGTCCAGCGCCTTGGGCTGGTCGATGTCCGGGTGCTGCCGGACAACGACGGCCGCAAACTGCTTGTCGTCGCCCTGCTTACCGCTGAGGTCTGAGACCTTCTGGCTCACGATTGCCATTTCTGCTCCACTCGGTTGTTTGGTTCTCGGTCGAGGCTTGTTCCTCGGCCGTACTTCTATTTAGCCAAAATGAACTGGTGGAGGGCTTGAGGAGTTTGGTCGGTGGAGTTTGGGAGTGGTTGATATATAATTAAGGCAGAGAAATGTCTATGACAGCCAAGCAAGAAAGAACGTCAGCGCCTTTGATCCAGCAGCCGGCCAGCAAGGTCGAGCTGTTTCAAAGTGTGGCGGGCACAAAAAAATCCAGCCCCGCACCGACAGCGGTGCAGGACTGGATTGATGCGCAGCTAGCGAATGCGCCGGAGCTTACGGCAGGTCAGTTGAAGAGGATCGGCGCTATCCTTGGCGGTGCACCACTTGAAGACGCTCAGGATTAAACCGGTTGCTTCCCTTGGTGGCGGGCATCAAGATGATCGCCTCGAACATCTGAGCCGCGATGGCTCGCCGCTGTTCTACTTCCAAGCTCGGCCACGTCTCGACCATGTTGGTTGACTTCGGCGCGGCATGCTTCTTGGCGTAGGCGGTGCGCTCCTTGACGAGTACCGCGATAGCCGCTTCTTTCTTCCGTACCTCTGGCCAGATGTGCGGCCCCATGTCGGAGTTCTCTTTGAACTGGGCCAAGAGGTTTACCTTGGCGGCGTTGAGTGCCTTGAGCTCATCAGCCTTCGGCCACGGCTGGGTTTCGACCTCGATGCGCTGTGCTTCGAGTCGGGCAAAGATGAGCTTGGTTACCAGCGCATCAATCGCGTTGCCTGAGCCGCAGGCTTTGCCGCATCCGCCGTCGTTGACCTTGCAGGCGTAGTCGAAGCGTCCACTACCCTTGGCGTTTCCCGACAGCTTCTTTCCGCAGCTCCCACACCGGATGATGTGCGAGAGCATGTACTTGAGTTTCCCGATGTTGACGTGTCCTTCTGGACGGTCGGGGCCTGCCAGTAGCGCCACGACGGAATGCCAGGTGTGCTCATCCAAGATGGCCGGGTACTGGCCCTTGACCGGGTTGCCTTGGTCGTCGGTGAGGTAGCGCGTGTGGTGCGGCTGATCCATCGGGCCATGCACCCGATACCCGACCATGCGGGGCGACGTCATCATGAGGACGAACGTCCTACGGCTCCAGGGATTGCCCTTGGTGGTGAGCCTTCCCGCCGCGTTCCACTTGCGGATGATGGTTGAAGCCTTCACGCCAGCGAGCAACATACGAGCTGCTGCCTTGATCTGCCACGCTTCCTTGTCGATGATGGTGCGCTTGTCATCCGCCCATCCAAAGGCGCGGTTGCCACCAACCGGGATGCCCCGGAGGGCACGCGAGAGGTGACTGTCCCTCAGCCGACGTGACGTGTCGGTGGATGAACTGGCGCGGGCGTTCAGGACGTAGCGTGCCGCAGAACGACCGTTGTCCGTCAGGAGGTCGAGCGATCCACGGATGTCGAGGATCGGGCGGTGGTAGTACTGCACCACCTCGATGGCGTCTTCAAGGTGGCGGTGGTCGCGGGTGAGACGGTCGATGTCATAGACGACCGAGCCATCTACGTGGGTGGTCTTGCCGAACCCCTCGGCGGGGGTGAAGTGCTCCGATTCAGTGGATGCCTTCTTGAGGTCGCCGAGCATCCCCTCAAACACCGGGCGGATGACGCGGTAGATGTAACTACCGTCTTCCTGCTTGATGCGCTTCTTTTTCCACGCCGAGGTGTCAGGCTCGTCGTAGGTGCCGACGTAGGTGCCGCCCCGAGATTCGACGTACTTGCGGCAGAGCGCCTCTTGTTCGTTGCGGTTGTTGATGTCCCCACCGGTGAGCGGAAGACCGGACGTTTCACGGTCAGGGTGGGTTTCGAAGGACAGTCGAACCAATCCGGCGATATTGAGGCCGGTGAGGTCGCCCCTGTGGACGCGCTCGATGATGTTCGGTTGTGACTGCACTGCGTGATCTCCTGTTACTCATTGTAACATTGATCACATCGTTTGAGATACTGCTGTGGGCAGCGCACGACGCTGTGGTGGGACCTCCCGCTGAAGGACTCGTACGGGCTGATGCGGCGGCTGTACCGGGTGCCGAGGGCGCGGTTCGAGGAGAACCTGGAGCGCTGCGTGGAGCGGCTCGACCTGGCCGATTTGTTGGACGTGCCGGTACGGCAGTTGTCGCTGGGGCAGCGGATGCGCGGGGACATCGCGGCGGCGCTGCTGCACGACCCGGAGGTGCTGTACCTGGACGAGCCGACGATCGGGCTCGACGTGGTGAGCAAGGCGAAGGTACGGGGTTTCCTGCGGCAGCTGAACGAGGAACTCGGCACGACCGTGCTCCTCACCACGCACGACCTCCAGGACATCGAGCAGCTGTGCGAGCGGGTGATGGTGATCGACCACGGGCGGTTGATGTACGACGGGCCGCTGGGCGGGCTGCACGAGGCGGGGTCGGCGGGGGAGAGCGAGCGGACGCTCGTGGTGGACCTGGAGCGGGAGCTCGCGCCGATCAGTGTGGCGGGGGCGCGGGTGGTGAAGGTGGAGGGGCCGCGGCAGTGGCTGGCGTTCCCGGCGGGGGCGTCGGCGGCGCCGCTGGTTGCGGCGGTTGCGGCGGACTACCCGCTGGTGGACCTGTCGGTACGTGAGCCGGACATCGAGGACGTGATCGCGCGGATGTACGCGGGACGCGGCTGACGCTTCCCGGAGTCCCCGCCCGCATCAGGGGAAAGCCGGGGAAGATCCGGGGCGATCTCAGGGGCTCGGCCATACAACTCCCCGACGAACCTGCATAGTCTGGTCCGCATGAGTGACGAGCGGCCGGAGAAGCCGTTGCCGGAGCTGAGGGCGTCGGACGCCGACCGGGACCGGGTGGTGGAGCGTCTGCGGGACGCCGTCGCCGAGGGCCGGCTGGACATGGAGGAGTTCGAGGAGCGGCTCGACGCGGCGTACAAGTCGCGGACGTACGCGGAACTGGAACCGCTGACGCGGGACCTGCCGGCGCCGGCCGGCGGGCCGGTGGGCGGGCCGGTGGCTGCGCCGACGGCGGCGGCCGAGCCCTGGACGGGCCGGATCGGCGGCGGAGGCAGCTCGGCGACGGCCGTCGCGGTCATGTCGGGCTTCCAGCGCAAGGGCCGGTGGACGGTGCCGGCGCGGTTCGACGCGGTGGCGTTCTGGGGCGGCGGGGAGCTGGACCTGCGCGAGGCGGACTTCGCACAGCGCGAGGTGGTGATCAACTGCGTCGCGATCATGGGCGGCATCGAGATCACGGTGCCGCCGGGGGTGGAACTGGACGTCCGGGGCTTCGGCTTCATGGGCGCCTTCGACCAGCGCGACAACCCGGGCCCGTTCGAGCCGGGCGCGCCGCGGGTGGTCGTGACGGGCTTCGCCTTCTGGGGCGGCGTGGAGATCAAGGTCAAGCAGCGCAAACGCCGCCTGGGCGGCCCGTCCCTCCGCAAGGAGCTGTAGCCCTTCGACTCCCGCCGGGGTCGCTGGGCGATGCTCGGCTCTGGCCGGTCGGTGGTGTCGGGGCTCGGCCCCGTCCCGTGCGCCTCAAGCGCCGGCGGGGCTGGGTGGTGTGGGGCGGTGCGGGGTCGCTGCGCGGTGCTTGGCTGTGGCTGGTCGGTGGTGTCGGGGCTCGGCCCCGTCCCCTGCGCCTCAAGCGCCGGCGGGGCTGGGTGGTGTGGGGCGGTGCGGGGTCGCTGCGCGGTGCTCGGCTGTGGCTGGTCGGTGGTGTCGGGGCTCGGCCCCGTCCCCTGCGCCTCAAGCGCCGGCGGGGCTGGGTGGTGTGGGGCGGTGCCCCGCCGGAGTGTCTCCTCGGCTCGCGCGGTACGGCATGTCGCGGTGGTGCTCGGGGGTGCGCGCTCGTCCTGCGGGGACACTCCGGCGTGTCCCCGCCCCACGGCAGGGCTCCGACAGTGCCCCGAAGCCGCCCCGACGCGTGGGGAGCGGGGACGGGGAGGGGTGTCCCCGCAGGACGAGCGCGCAACCACCGCGCACAGCCGAGACCTGCCCGCCTGGCGCGAGCCGAGGAGACACCCCTCCCCGGCCCCGCGCACCAGCCCACACCGGACCCGGATCCCGGCCCGCAGGCCGACCCGCACCAGCCCACACCGGACCCGGATCCCGGCCCGCAGGCCGACCCGCACCAGCCCACACCGGACCCGGATCCCGGCCCGCAGGCCGACCCCCACCGGCCCCGCGGGAGCGCCCCGCACCGACCCCGCGGGAGCGAACCGTAGGTCGACGCGGCCCGGCCGGAGGCCGAGGGGGCCGGGGGTACCCCGGGCCGTCACCGCCACCCCCGCGGGAGCGGACTGGCGTGGCGGGAACTCCTCGTCCCGCCCAGGAGTCGGATGCTATGCAGACAAAACCGGCGCCCCCGGGGGAAGGCAGGAGCACGTGGAGAACCGCAGCACCACCGGAGGTACCAGAACCGCACCACCGCCCACCCGTGGCGCGTTCGTGTTCAGCGCCGCCGATGAGGAGCGCCGCCGCGGGGTCCGCCGGATGAAGGCCACCGCGACCGGTCTGCTGATCCTGGTCGCGCTGGTCTACGTACTCGCCAAGTACGCCCAGCACGCCTGGGGCGCGGGCGGCTGGGCCGCGTACGTCGCCGCCGCGGCCGAGGCCGGCATGGTCGGCGCGCTCGCGGACTGGTTCGCCGTGACCGCCCTCTTCCGCCACCCGCTCGGCCTGCCCATCCCGCACACTGCGATCATCCCGACCAAGAAGGACCAGCTCGGCGTCACCCTGGGCGAGTTCGTCGGGGAGAACTTCCTCTCCGCCGACGTGGTCCGGGCCCGGCTCCACGCCCTCGGCATCGGCGGCCGGCTCGGTTCTTGGCTCGCCGAGCCCGTGCACGCCGACCGGGTCACGGCCGAGCTCGCGGCCGCCCTGCGCGGTGCGCTGACCGTGCTGCGCGACTCCGACGTGCAGGCCGTGGTGGGCGAGGCCATCACCCGGCGTGCCGAGACCGCCGAGATCGCGCCGGGCATCGGCAAGACCCTGGAGCGGGTCGTCGAGGACGGCGGCCACCGCCGCGCCGTCGACCTCGTCTGCGCCAAGGCGCACGACTGGCTCGTCACGCACGGGGCCTCGATCACGGACGCGGTCCAGGGCGGCGCTCCGGGATGGACCCCGCGGTTCGTGGACCGCAAGGTGGGCGAGCGCGTCTACAAGGAGCTGCTGCGCTTCGTCACGGAGATGCGGGACATGCCCGAGCATCCGGCGCGCGGGGCGGTGGACCGTTTCCTGGCGGACTTCGCGGCCGACCTCCAGTCGGACACGGAGACCCGCGCGAAGGTGGAGCGGCTCAAGTCCGAGATCCTGGCGCGCGACGAGGTCCAGGACGTCATCGCCTCCGCCTGGTCGGCGATCCGGTCGATGATCATCTCGGCGGCGGAGGACGAGCAGAGCGAGCTGCGCCTGCGGGTCCGTGCCTCGCTGATCTCCTTCGGTGCGCGCCTGGCCACCGACGGCCGCCTGCAGGCGAAGGTGGAGGGCTGGATCGAGGGCGCGGTCGTCTATGTCGTCACCACCTACCGGACCGAGATCACCTCGCTGATCACGGACACGGTGGCGGGCTGGGACGCCGAGCACACCTCCCGCAAGATCGAGGCCCACATCGGCCGTGACCTGCAGTTCATCCGGATCAACGGCACGGTGGTCGGCGCTCTGGCGGGCCTGCTGATCTATACGGTGTCCCGCGCCTTCGGGGCGTAGGACGGCGGGAGCGGCAGTTCCAGCTGGGCGTGCCCGCGGGCGGTGACCTGTGGGGGCGCGGGGCGGGCGGCGCCCAGTACGAGGAGGGCGCGCAGGGCGGCGATCACGTCCGCCGGCCTGTCGCGCAGGATGCCGGGGGTCGTACTGGCCACCAGGACTCCCCGGGACTCCAGGCGCAGCCGCCGGTGCAGGGTGGCTTGCCAGGCGTCGCGCGTGTAGTGGTACTCCGCGGAGTCGATCTCCAGGGCCACGCCCTCCCGGGGCCAGTACGCGTCCGGGCTGGCGAGGAAGGCTCCGCCCGGGTCGTGGAGGCGGGCGTTCCAGAGCGGGTCCGGGAGGTCGGTCGCCGCCAGGGCGTCGCGTGCGCGGCCCTCGGCGATCGAGCGGACCCCGGCGACCAGCTCCGCGGCCGCGGCCCGTACGGCGGGGCGGCTGCGGACGCGGCCCGCGCGCAGTTCGGCGTGCAGGTCGTGCGGGTGGCACCAGCCGCCCTGGACGACGTTGGCCAGTACGGAGCGCACCAGATCGGCATCGTCCGTACGGGACGCGAAGTCGGCGGCGGCCCGGATCGGGCGGGCGCTGGGGACGCCGCAGATGTGGAGGGTGGCGGGCCAGCGCGAGGTCGAGCGGGGCCGGGCCCGGCCGGTGGCGGCCGGCGAGCGCGGGGCGCGGACGAGGACGTCCAGCGGTTCGGGCGGGGCGTCGCGGACGCCCAGGAGGGCGAGGGCGGCGCCGCCGGTGAGCGCGGCGGTGGACCCGGAGAGCGGATCGGCCGCGGGGTGGGCGGCGTACAGGACGGCGGAGAGCGCCTGTTGCCTGGGGTCGGGCGGGCCGGTCTGCAGGAGGTACACCCGTGGCAGGAGCCGCTGCCAGGGACCTCCGCGGCGGCTGCGGCCGCTGATGGTGCCGGCCGGGATCCCGGCCTGTGTGAGCTGGTGGTGGGTGGCCATGTTGAGCTGCCGCTGGGCGAGGCGGGCGAGGCGGGCGGGCGGAGTGTTGTGGGCGATCATGCCCCGGTAGGCCCGGTGGTGCGCGCCCGATGCTCAGGCCGAGGGGTGGTTCGGGGCGAGGAAGACGACGACGCCGTTCTGTGTGTCGGGCAGGGGGGTGACCTCGTGCCAGCCGAGGCGCCGGTAGGTGGCGACGGTGTCGGTGGCCACCCGGGCGGTCAGCAGCCAGGCGCGGTCGTCGGGGGCGTCGGAGGTGATCTCGGCGAGGAGGGCGCGCCCCGTGCCGGTCCCGCGCGCGTGCGGGCGTACGGCGAGTTCGTCGATCTCCAGTGCGCCGACGAGGAGTTCGCGCACGCGCTGCCGGCCGAGCTGCGCGGAGACCTGCCCGTAGCCGCGGTCGCGGGGGAAGGCCTTGGGGGTCAGCCAGCCGGTGGCGAAGCCGTCGATGCCGGCGGGCGACTGCGCGAAGGCGGTACGGAATCCGGCGCGGCGGCTGTCGGCCTGGAGCCGGAGCGAGAACTGGCGAATGGTTTCTTCATCCTCGTTCCACGGGGGCGCGGAGAACACTTCGCTGTAGGCGTCGGCCAGTTCGTCCGATAGGTCCAGCACGGCCGGTCCGTAACAGATCACGTTTGCAGCTCCTTGGGCCGGCTTGGGCGACTTGGGTCGTATCGCCCGTGTAGGAGAGTGAATCTACGCCGGGGAGGTTCCACGGAGGGCACCTACGCGGATCCGGAGTGTGTGCGACAAATCCGACTTCCGTACGGCGGCCCGGATCGCCCGTATCGCCGCCCCGGGCCCGGCGTTGAACCCGTGTGTCCAGCTCTCTCCTGCGCAAAGCCCTGGTCGGCCTCGCCGCGTGCGCCGTGGCGTTCTTCATCACCCTGGGCGTCATCGCCGTCCTGCCCCGCGCCGTCCAGGACGCCGTCCCGCCCGGCGTCCTCGGCGGAGCCGTCGTGGTCCTGGGCGTGACGACCGCGCGCCGCTTCACCCGGCGCGCGCGTTAGCCTCGTCCGGAGACGTTCGAACGGCTGGAGGCCCCGACGATGGCGCAGATCGCGCAGATTCCCACCTCGGCACTAGCGGCGGCCGGCCTGGTCGGCGGCTACGCCACGGCCCGGTGGACCGGTGTACGCCCGCTCGGCGGCGTGGTCCTCGCGGCCGCCGGTACCCTCGCGGCCCGTGAATGGCGCCGCCGCACGACCCCGACGACGACGGCCCTCCTCGGCGCGGCCTACGTCGCCGCGTTCGCGGGATCGCATCCCCTGGCGAAGAAGATCGGCGCCTGGCCGGCGGTCTTCACGGCCGCCGCCGCGGTGGCCACGGCCTCCTACGCGGCGGCGGACCGCTGAGGACCGTTGCGTCATAGCCCCTGGTGGTTGGCCCCGGTGCTCAGCCCCCCTGTGCTGAGCACCCCGTGTTCAGCCCCCGTGGCACTCCGAATACGGCTTGCCCGACGTGCACCAGCAGGAGGCCGTGGGGGTCGGGGGCCAGGAGGTGGCCTTGCCGCGGGCCGCCAGGGTCGTGGCGTATTCGGCCAGGAGGGACGGGGAAGCCGGGGAAGTCTTCTCCGACGCGGCGAATGCCTCGTAGGAGGGGACGCTCGCCGTGACGATGCCGAGGTTCGTGGTGCCCGAGGCGGCCAGGGCGCGGAGGGACGTTTCGATCTCCCGCAGGTGGGCCTCGTGCGAGGGGTATTCGGAGGCGAGCGTCGGGTAGCTGGTCAGCAGCTCTGACAGTTCGCGCTGCGGCCAGTGCAGGATCGCCACCGGGAAGGGGCGGGAGAGCGCCGCGCGGCGGTCGCCCAGTTCGGCGCGCAGGCGGGCGATCTCGGCGCGCAGTTCGGCGGGGTCGTCGGAGCCCAGGGCCCAGATGCGCTTCGGGTCGTGGAGCTCGTCGAGGGGGATCGGTCCGATGTGGCGGGTGTCCGCGACCATGTCCCAGTCGTCGTGCGGGAGCCCGAGGAGGCGGCGTACGCGGTGGCGGCCCGTGAGGAGGGCGGTGGTGGCCGGGGTCAGCGGGTCGTCTTCGGCGATGAGGAGGGTGGCCGCCTCGGTGAAGCAGTCGTGCGAGGCCTCCAACTCGTCGTGGGCCTCCAGGGCTTCCGCGATGACCTCCCACGGCGCCGGGTCCTTGGGCGAGGCGGCACGGATGCCCGTGATGAGGGCGCGTGCCTCCGCCTCGTGGCCGTACTCCCAGAGGTTCGCCGCCTGGAGGGCCTTGATCAGGTGGGGGTCGGCGGGCGAGGAGGAGAGGAGTTGGTCGTACAGGGCACTCGCCCGGTCGCGTGCGTCGGCCAGTTCGAGGTGGGCCGCGGCCTGGAGGAGCAAGGGCTCCTGGTCCTCGGGGTAGCGGGTCGCCGTGCGGATGAGGCGCTCGGCTTCGGCGATGTGCTCGGCAGGCGTGTCGGGGCGCATGGTTCACACCGTACTGCCGCTGGTCAGTTGGCGGGGGAGGACTTAGGGTGCCGCCCGTGCGAGATCGCGTACCCGTGGTGGTGCAGGGGAGCGGCCGGCGGGAGCGCCGGGCCGGTCTCGCGGCGGTGTTGTGGGCGGGCGCCGAGCTGATCGTCACCGTGGGCGTGGTGGTCCTGTTGCTGGTGGTGCATCAGGTGTGGTGGACCAATCGGCAGGCGGCGGCCGGCGCGCAGGAGCAGGTCCAGGCACTGGAGCGGTCCTGGGGCGACGGTCCCGACCGTGGTTCCGGGGCCGGTGGTGGGGCCGAAGTGGGCGGCGGGGACGGGGCGGGCGTCGGTGGCGGTGGCGTTCCGGCGGCGGGGCCGGAGTCGAGCGGGCCGGCGGATCCGGGGGCGGCGGCCGCGGCGACCCGGGCCGGCAGGTCCGCCGGCGGGCCGGACGGGCCTGCCGGGCGGGACCGGGCGTACGCCGTGCTGCGGATCCCGCGCCTCGGGCTCGTCGTGCCCGTCGCGCAGGGCGTCGACAAGCGGGCCGTCCTGGACAAGGGCTACGCCGGTCAGTACCCGGGGACCGCCGGGCCGGGTGCGCAGGGGAACTTCGCTCTGGCCGGGCACCGGAACACGCACGGCGAGCCGTTCAGGTACGTCAACCGGTTGCGGGCGGGGGACGAACTGATCGTCGACGTGCGCGGGCGCCGGTTCACGTACGTGGTCGGGAAGGTCCTGGGCGAGACCACCGAGCGGGACACCGGAGTGATCGCGCCCGTGCCGCGCAGCGTGGTGAAACCGGACCAGGGGTACAGCGAGCCCGGGGCGTACATCACGCTCACCACCTGCACGCCCGAGTACAGCTCGAAGTACCGGCTGGTGGTCTGGGGGACCCTACTCAAGTCTTCCTGACCTTGATACTTGCGGCCGATGGATCTGCCGGTGGGCCCGGTTACCATCGATCTCGTACGGGAGTTCGTGCGCGGGAGTGGAGAGGGGGAGGTCCGTATGGCTCGGCAACGACGCGGCGGCCGCCTGCTGTCCTACGCCCTGTTCGCGCGGATCTCATGGGCCTCGCGGATCTCGCGGGCCCTTGCCCTGTTGCTCCCGCTCGTGCTGCTCGGGGGATTCCTCGGGCTGTTCGCCGGGGAGGGCGGGCTGGGCGCCGTGGTGGTCGCCCTCGCGGCCACCGTCGCCGTGGGCACCGCGGCTCTCGCCGCCGCCGCGCGGCTCGTGCGGCCCGTGCCGCCGCACCGAATACGCACCGCGATCCGTGATCGCGAGCAGCGCACGGCGTTCCTGCCGCAGCGTGATCCCGATGCCTCGGGCCGGTCGAGGCCCAGGGCGCCCGGCCGTCTCGTCCCGACGGCCGCGTAGGGGCGCGCAGTACTTCTCGCCTTCTGCTGACTGATCACTGTTGTCGCCCCTCGCGGGTCGTCACGCCGAAATGCATCTCTTTCGACGTTCGACGAGACCCTTCGGAGGGCCCGCGTGTCCGTTTTCACCCACCTTGTTGCTGAGCTGGGCCGGCTTTTGGAGCCGGTGTTGGCGCAGTCCGCGACCGCTGCCGCGATCGTGCTGTTCACCGTGCTCGTACGGCTCGCGCTGCACCCGTTGAGTCGGGCCGCCTTCCGGGGAGCGACTCCTGCGGCGGGGTGCCTGCCGATTCTGCTGCAGTTGCCGGTGTTCTTCGTGATGTACCAGGCGTTCTCCTCCACCGAGGTGGGCGGGAAGGCGAACGAGCTGCTTGGGCACCGGCTCTTCGCCGCGCCGCTGGGGGCCCGGTGGACCGATGCGCTGGGCGAGGGCGGCCCGTTCGGGGCGCAGGGGCTGGTGTTCCTCGGGCTGTTCGGGGCGATCGCGGTGGTGGCCGCCTGGAGCGCGGTGCGGGGGCGCCGGACGGCCGCCTCGGTCGCTGCGGCCGCCGCTGCGGCTGCCGCCGACCCGAAGAAGCCGGCCGGTCGGGTCGCCCCCAAGGGCGGAGCGAAGGCGGGGGTCACGTCGGGGGCCGGGGGCGGGGTCATGGCCGAGGTGAGCGCCGAGCAGCAGGAGGTCATGCGCAAGTTGGGCGGCGTACTGCCCCTGCTGTCGTTCGGGACGCTGATCACGGCTGCCGTGGTGCCGCTGGCCGCCGGGCTGTACCTGCTGACCACCACCGCGTGGTCGGTGGCGGAGCGTACCTGGCTCCAGTACCGCAAGGAGCGGGCGGAGCAGCTGACGGGTGGAGGCGAGCGTTCCAGTCTGTGAACAGGGTCTTGCGGATTGGGTGGCCATCTTGGAGGATCAACCAATCCTCCGATGGCCGCAACCCATCGGCCGGCCCTGGGCACGCCCCCGGGCCGACCACCCACGACCACGGGAGAATGCCCATGAAGCTGCTGCGTGTCGGACCCGCAGGGTCGGAGCGCCCCGCGCTGCTCGACCGGGACGGGACCCTGCGCGACCTGTCCGGCCTGATCACGGATGTGGACGGCGGCCTGCTCGCTGACGACTTCGTCCTGACCCGGGTACGGGACGCGGCCGAATCCGGCGAGCTTCCGGTCCTGAGCGGCGAAGGTCTGCGCATCGGCGCTCCGGTCGGCCGCATCGGCAAGGTCGTGGGCATCGGCCTGAACTACTTCGGGCACGCCGCCGAGATCGGCGCGGAGCCGCCGGCCGAGCCGATCCTGTTCCTGAAGGCCCCGGACACCGTGGTCGGCCCCGACGACACCGTGCTGATCCCGCGCGGCAGCGTGAAGACCGACTGGGAGGCCGAGCTCGGCGTCGTCATCGGCAGCACCGCCCGCTACCTGGACTCCGCCGTGCAGGGACTCGCGCACGTCGGCGGGTACGTGCTCGTCAACGACGTCTCGGAGCGCGAGTTCCAGATCGAGCGCGGCGGCACCTGGGACAAGGGCAAGAACTGCGAGACCTTCACCCCGCTCGGCCCCTGGCTGCTCACCGCCGACGAGGTGCCGAACCCGCAGGTCCTGGACGTGAAGCTGTGGGTCAACGGTGAGCTCAAGCAGAACGGCAACACCGCGGACCAGATCTTCCCGGTCGGCGAGGTCGTCCGGTACCTGAGCCACTTCATGACCTTGTACCCGGGCGACGTCATCGTCACCGGTACGCCGGGTGGCGTGGCCATGGGGCAGCCGGAGCCGAAGCCCTACCTGCGGGCCGGTGACGTGGTGGAGGTGGAGATCACGGGTCTCGGCCGGCAGTGCCAGGAGTTCAAGGGCGCGTAGTCGGTCACGGGTGCGGTCACGGTCACGGGGCGGGTCTGCCGCCGGCAGTCACGCCCCGCACCCGTGCCTTCGCCTGCTCCTCGTATCCGGGGCTTCGGCCGTCAGGCGGGATCGGACGCCACGGCCGGAAGCTCCACGATCACGCCCTCCTCGGACGACCGGCGGGCCGCCTCCAGTACGTCGAGGCAGTGCGCGGCCTCGATCGCCGTCACGGGCGCGGGCCCGCCCGTGCGCAGGGCGGTTGCGACCGCCGCGTAGTACGCCGGGTAGTCGCCCTGCTCGGTCGGGACCGGGATCCCGCCGCCGGTCAGCGGGGACTCGCCGGAACCGAGGAGTCCCCACAGGTGCGGGGGCTCCTCGCCCCAGGGCAGGTCCCCGTCCGGCCGCAGCCCCTCGCGCAGGGCGCCCTCCTGCGGGTCGAGGCCGTACTTCACGTAGCCGGCCCGGGAGCCTAGGACGCGGAACCGTGGTCCGAGCTGGGCGGTGGTCGCGCTGACGTAGAGGTGGGAGCGGACTCCGTTCGCGTGCGTGACCGCGATGAAGGTGTCGTCGTCGGTCTCGGCGCCCGGGCGGCGAGAGTCGGCCTCCGCGTAGACCCGTACGGCCGGGCCGAACAGCACCAGCGCCTGGTCCACGACGTGACTGCCGAGGTCGTACAGCAAGCCGCCGATCTCCTCGGGGGCGCCCGACTCGCGCCAGCCGCCCTTCAGCTGCGGGCGCCAGCGCTCGAAACGGGATTCGAAGCGCTGTACTTCGCCGAGTTCGCCGCCGGCGATGAGGCGGCGCACGGTGAGGAAGTCGTTGTCCCAGCGGCGGTTCTGGAAGACGGAGAGGAAGGTACCGCTTCGGTCCGCGAGGGCGGCGAGCGCGCGGGCCTCGGCGGCGGTGGCGGCGAGCGGCTTGTCCACGACCACCGGGAGGCCGGCTTCGAGTGCGGTGGTGGCGAGCGGGACGTGCGTCCGGTTGGGGGAAGCGATCACGACCAGGTCGAGGTCCCGGTCCCACAACTCGGCGGCGGTGGCGGCGATGCGCACGCCGGGGAACTCCGCGCGGGCACGGGCCTGTCGGGCCGGGTCGGAGGTGACGACGGAGTCGAGGGCGAGCCCGTCCGTGGCGGCCACGAGGGGGGCGTGGAAGACGGAGCCGGCGAGTCCGTAGCCGATGAGGCCGACGCGGAGGGGGGTGGTAGGGGCGGAGGTGCTCATGGGGACCACTTTGGCGACACTGTTGTCAAAGTGCAAGGAGGGTGGACAATGGGCGGGTGAACAGGGGTAGCGGGGAGAGCCGTGGCGGGGTGAACCTGCCTGCACTGCGCGGGTACAACGAGGCACTGCTGTTGGATCTGCTGCGCGGCGCCGGCCCGGCGGGCCTGGGTCGCGCCGAACTCGCCGCCCGTACGGGGCTCACCCCGCAGGCCGTCAGCAAGATCACGGCCCGACTCTGGGCGGACGGGTTGATCGCGGAGGCCGGACGCGCCGCGTCCACCGGCGGCAAGCCGCGCACCCTGCTCCAGCTGGTGCCGCACGTACGTCACGCCGTCGGAGTGCAGCTGGACCGTGACGAGCTCCGGGCGGTACGGGTGGACCTGGCGGGCCGCGTCGTCGCCGAGAGCGGTGGCCCGCTGGACTTCGGGCTCGGCCCGGAGGCGGCGGTGGAGGCGATCGTACGGGCGGTCGCGAGGGTCGCGGACCCGGCCGGGCTGCCGCTCCTGGGCGTCGGGGTGGCCGCACCGGGGCCGCTCGACCACCGGGCCGGGTCGATGGGGCGGGTGACGGGGTTTCCGAGCTGGAAGGGCTTCCCGCTGCGGGGGGTGTTGGAGGGGCTGCTGGGCCTGCCGGTGCTCCTGGACAAGGACACGAACGCCGGTGCGGCCGCGGCCGCCGGGGCGTGGCTCCGGGTCGCCTGGCCGGACGCGGACGCGGACGCGGATGTGGCTGCCCAGGCGGGCGTGCAGGCGGACGTCGGGCGTGGGGCGGACGTCGGGCCGGATGCAGCTGCGTATGCCGGCGGCGGATCCCCCACCTGCGTGTACCTGCACGTCGGGACCGGGATCGGAGCGGGACTGTGGTTGGGCGGCGGGGTCTACCGGGGGGCCCGCTCGGCGGCGGGGGAGTTCGGCCACCAGGTGCTCCTGCTGGACGGCCCGCCGTGCCGGTGCGGGGCGCGGGGCTGCATGGAGGTGCTGTGCCTGGGGGCGGTGGCCCGGGGTGATCTCGCCGAGGCGGCACGGATCCTGGGCGAGGGGGCGGCCAATTTGGTCGCGCTGCTGGACGTGGACCGGGTGCTGCTCGGCGGGCGCGTGGTGGCGGCGGCGCCGGAGGTCTTCGTGGCCGGGGTCGGGGCCGTCCTCGCGGCCCGCGCGTTGGATCCGGCCCGCCCGGTGGTCGCCCTGGCGGGAGCCGGTGTGGCGGAGGGCGCGGCGGAGCTGGCGCTGGCGCCACTGTTCGGGCGCGCGGGCTGAAACGGCGGGGCTCCCCCGGGTCCCGTACCTCGAAGGGCGGTGAGGCACTTGACCTCATCCGCCATCCAGGCGTAAACCGGAGCAACTCGGGCGCGGCTCCCCGTGGGGGATCGCGCGGGGGTGGCAGGGTGCGGGCAGGGTCGGGGTGATTGTCACCTCGTCCGATCATCGTCCCGTCCGGCGAGCAGCGAAGGTCTTCCATGCGACTGCGCAAAGCCCTTGCCCTCACCGCCGCCCTCTCCGCTGCCCTGGTCGCCGCCACCGCGCCCACCGCCGGAGCCGATATCGGCGCGGGCGGCGGACGCCCTGCACCCGCACTGCCCTCGCGCACGCTGGCCACCTGCGGCGACGGGAAGAGCAGCGCCTTCCCCATCGGGGCGCGGATCCGCGGAGGTCCGGCCGTGTACCGCACCGGTGCCGGGCTGCAGACCTGGTACCTGGACCTGACCAACACCACCAACTCCGAGTGCACGGCCATCCACCCGATCGTCGTCTTCGCGGACAAGGCCCACACCCTGCGCCCCGCGCACCTGCGCATGGAGTTCGATGCCCCGGGCGGCACCTTCCCCGTCAGTCTGGAGAGCAGCGACCGCGACGAGATCATCGCCGTTTTCGACGGCGGCGACGCCTTTCCGGGCTTCGCGGTGGGCCCCGGCGGTTCCCTCACCGTCAAGGTGGGCCTCTCCTTCGCCCCCGACGCGCCCGTCGGCGAGGTCGTCGCCGACGCCGCCCTCGTTCAGCGCAAGGGGGACGACGGCGACTGGATCGGCGAGGCGGGCGGCTACCGGTTCTCGGTCGAGGGGCCGGAGGATCCCGTCGAAGCGGGCTCCCTCGCCCACACCGGCCCGCGCGATTGGGTGTACGGCACGGGCGCAGTGGCCGCGCTCGCCACCGGTGGCGGCCTCCTGCTGGGGGCCCGCCGACTGCGCCGTTCCGCACGCTGAACCGCCCGTCGGCCGTTCCGCCCGTCGGCCGTTCCGCGCGCTGAACCGTCCGCCAGTCTTCCGGCGGGCGTCCGCAGGCGGCTCGTCGAGCGTCCGTGAGCCGTCCGCGAGCCGTCCGGGACCGTCCGTGAGCCGCCCGCGCTTCGCCCGTGCCCCGTCACCTCGCGGCGCCGGCCGCCCCGCATAGAGTCCCACCGTGGAAGAACAGACCCAGCGGCACCGCCCCGGCTCACCCGTGCGTTCCGGCATTCCCGAGCACGGTCGCATCCCCAAGTACTACGCCGTCAAGGCCCGGATCGCCGAGCTCCTCGACGAGCTCGGCGAGGGCGGCGCACTGCCCACCGAGCGCGATCTCGCCGAGCGGTACGAGGTGTCCCGCGAGACCGTCCGCCAGGCCCTGCGCGAGCTGCTGCTGGAGGGCCGGCTGCGCCGTTCCGGCCGCGGGACCGTCGCCGCCGGACCCAAGTTGGAACAGCCGCTGTCCCTCGCCAGCTACACCGAGGGCGTGCGCCGCCAGGGCCGCCGTCCGGGCCGTCACCTCATCGGCCTGGAGCAGTTTCCCTGCCCGCCCAACGTCGCTCCCGGCATCGGGGCCGAGCCCGGGGAGCCCGTCTGGCACCTGGAGCGCGTCCTGCTCGCCGACGACGAGCGCGTCGGCCTGGAGAGCACGTACATCAGGGTGGCCCGGGCCCCCCGCCTGGACAGCGACTTCCAGCCCGACTCCTCCTTCTACGGGTACCTCCGCGACAGCCTCGGCATCTCCTTCGGCGAGGCCGACGAGAAGCTGGAGACGGTCCTGGCGACCCCGCGCGAAGCCCTGCTGATCGGCACCCCGCCCGCCCTGCCCATGCTGCTCATCCACCGCTTCTCGCGGGACCAGGACGGCCGGCCGCTGGAGCGGGTGCGTTCGCTCTACCGTGGTGACCGGTTCAGCTTCACGACCCGACTGCGCGCCGAATAGCCCAGGATCCATCGGTGCGTACCGGGCAGAAAGGGACGCATTGATGTCACGAGAAGATAACGGGTCTAGTCCAAGCGTCGAGGGTTGTTCACCGGGCGGTTGCCGGACCGATCCTCCCGGGTCACGGACCCGACCCACCGTTGGCGGCGTGAGAGTCATAGTCGTCGGAGGCGGCGTGGTCGGCACCATGCACGCCTGGCAAGCAGTCGAACGCGGCCACGAGGTCGTCCAGATCGAGCGAGAGACGGAGGCCCGCGGCGCGTCCCTGCGCAATTTCGGCCAGATCTGGGTCAGCGGACGGGCCGGGGGAGAGGAGCTGGACACCGCCCTGCGGGCCCGCGAGCTCTGGGAGCGCATCGGCGCGGAGGTGCCCGGCCTGGGCTTCCGCGCCAACGGTTCCCTCACCCCCGTCCGCACCCCCCGCGAACTCGCGGTCGCCGAGGCGGCCCTGGCCCGCCCGGACGCCGCCGCCCGCGGCTACAAGCTGCTCACCGCGGCCGAGGCGCGGGAGGTCAACCCGGCCCTGCGCGGCGCGTTCGAGGCGGCCCTGTGGTGCGAGCGGGACGCGGCCGTCGAGCCGCGCACCGCGCAACTCCACCTCCGGGAGGCCCTGCGCACCCGCGCCGCCGGCCGCTACGCCTTCCTCGCCGGTCGCGAGGTCCGCGAAGTGGTCGGCCCCGCAGCCGTCCGCGACGACCACGGCGACGTCCACCGCGCCGACGCGGTGGTCCTGGCCACCGGGGCCTGGCTGTCCGGCCTGGTCCGCGAACTGGTCCCCGACCTGCCCGTGCGCCGCGTCCGCCTCCAAATGATGCAGACCGACCCGCTCGGCGAGTCGTTGCCCACCTCGGTGGCGGACGCCGACAGCTTCCGCTACTACCCCGCCTACGAGTCCCCCGCCCTCGACGCGCTCAACGCCGAGCAGGAGCAGGCGCCGATCGCCGCCGAACACAAGATGCAGCTGCTGATGGTCCAGCGCTGGGACGGCGGACTGACCATCGGCGACACCCACGAGTACGAGCACCCCTTCGCCTTCGACACCCTCGAAGACCCCTACGAGCACGTCGCCGCCGTGGCCGGATCCTTCCTCGGCCGCCCGCTGCCGAGGATCCGCCACCGCTGGGCGGGCGTGTACGCGCAGTGCACGGACACCACCCGCGTCGTCCACCGCCAGCAGGTGGCCGACGGCGTCTGGCTGGTGACCGGACCCGGCGGGCGCGGCATGACCTGCTCGCCCGCCATAGCCGAGACCACCGCGAACGAACTGGGCTGGTAAGTCAGATGAGCGACAGCAACCGCGACAGCAGCACCACGCACGGAACCGACGGCACCCGCCGCAAGCTGGTCGTCCTCGACATGGCCGGCACCACCGTCGCCGACGGAGGACTCGTCGAGCGAGCCTTCGAGCAGGCCGCCGAGCGGCTCGGCGTCCGGCCCGGGACCCCCGACCACGCCGAGAAGCTCCAGTACGTCCTCGACACCATGGGCGAGTCCAAGATCTCGGTCTTCCGCCACCTCTTCGGCACGGAGGAACTCGCCCGCCGCGCCAACTCCGCCTTCGAGGAGGCCTACGGCGCCCTCGTCGACGGCGGTCTCGTCACCCCGCTCCCCGGCGCCCGCGCCGCGATCGAGCAGCTCCGCGCCGACGGCCGCACCGTCGTCCTGACCACCGGCTTCGCCCGGGTCACCCAGGACGCCATCCTCGACGCCCTCGGCTGGCAGGACCTCGCCGACTTCACCCTCTGCCCCGCCGACGCGGGCGGCCGCGGCCGCCCGTACCCGGACATGGTGCTGACCGCGTTCCTGCGCACCGGAGCCGTGGCCGACGTGCGCGACGTCGTGGTCGCGGGCGACACCGCCTACGACGTGCTCAGCGGCCGACGCGCCGGCGCCGGGACCGTGGCGGGCGTCCTCACCGGAGCCCACGACCGCGCGGCGCTGACGGAACACGGCGCGACCCACGTCCTGGCCTCCGTCGCCGAACTTCCCTCGCTGCTACTGGAGTCGCCGTGAGCGGCATCCGTTTCGACGGGGTCAGCGTCGCCTACGGCGGCAACACCGTCCTGGACTGCCTCGACCTGACCGTCGAACCGGGCGAGGTGATGGCCCTGCTCGGCCCCTCCGGCTCCGGCAAGACCACGGCCCTGCGCGCCGTCGCCGGATTCGTACGACCCGTTGCGGGGCGGGTGTTGATCGGCGGCCGGGACGTCACCGCGCTCCCGCCGCACCAGCGCGGCATCGGCATGGTCGTCCAGCAGTACGCGCTCTTCCCGCACATGCGGGTCGAGGACAACGTCGCCTTCGGCCTCAGGGCCCAGAAGGCCCCCAGGGCCGAGATCCCCGGCCGGGTCGCCGAAGCCCTCGAACTCACCGGCATGGCCGCCTACGCGCGGCGCTACCCCCGCGAGCTCTCCGGCGGCCAGCAACAGCGCGTGGCCATCGCCCGCGCCCTCGCCATCCGCCCCGGGGTGCTCCTGCTCGACGAGCCGCTGTCCGCCCTCGACGCGCAGCTGCGCTCCGGGATGCTCACCGAGCTGGCCCGGCTGCACCGCGAACTGCCCGACGTATCGATTCTGTACGTCACCCACGACCAGGTGGAGGCACTCACCCTGGCCGACCGGATCGCCGTCATGGACCGGGCCCGGCTGCAGGACTGCGGGACCCCCCAGGAGCTGTACCGGGCCCCGCGCACCGCGTTCACCGCCTCGTTCGTCGGCAACGCGAACCTGTTGCCGGTCACCGTGGCCGAGGGGGGCGCACTGTTCGCCGGGTACCCCCTGGCCCTGGACCGCGGCCGCGCGGCGCCGGGCTCGACGGCCACCCTGTGCGTACGGCCGCACCTGCTCGGCCTCGGCACCGGCCCCAACGCGCTGAGCGGGACGATCACCGAGGTGCAGTGGCGCGGCTCGACGCACCGGCTGTACGTGGACGTCGGCGGGCACCGCGTGAAGGCGGACCTCCCCGAGCTGCGGGAGACGCCCGCGCTGGGGGACCGGGTCACGCTGCACTTCGAGCCGCGGGACGCGGTGCTGTTGGGGGCGGGGGTGTCCCGTGCGTGACGCCTCGCGGCGAGCCGAACCCCCACGGGGCTCCGCCCCGGACCCCGCGCCTCAATCGCCGGCGGGGCTGGATGGTGCGACGGCTGGGCTGGATGGTGCGCCGGCAGGGGTGAGGGTGCCGCGCGGCGTGTGGGCCCTGCCGCCCGTGGTCGTGCTCGCGCTGGTTTTCCTGTACCCGCTCGCGCTGGTCGTCCAGCAGTCCCTCAGCCCCGAGAACGGCGGCGGCGCCTTCGACGCGTACGCCTCCGTCTTCGCCTCGCAGGGCTTCCGCGAGGCCCTCGGGACGACCGTCTGGCTGGCCGTCGGCGCGACCGCCGGCTGCCTCGTACTCGGCTTCGTGCTCGCGCTGATCATCGCCTTCGTGCCCTTCCCCGGGGCCCGTGGCGTCGCCAAGTTCATCGATGTCTTCCTCTCCTTCCCCTCCTTCCTCATCACCCTCGCCCTCCTCTTCGTCTACGGCACGGTCGGCATGGCCAACGGCCTCGTCACCGATCTCACCGGCGCCGCCGAGGGTCCCTTCCGCTTCCTCACCACGCCCTGGGGCGTCCTGCTCGCGGAGATCACGTACTTCACGCCCTTCGTGATGCGCCCGCTGCTCGCCGCCTTCTCCCAGCTGGACACCGCCCAGCTGGAGGTCGCCGCCGGCCTCGGCGCCCGGCCCGCCCGGATCGTCCGGCAGGTGATCCTGCCCGAGGCCCTCCCGGCCCTCGCCGCGGGCGGCAGCCTCGTCCTGGTCATGTGCCTGAACGAGTTCGGCATCGTCCTGTTCACCGGCGCCAAGGACGTCACGACCCTCCCGATGCTCATCTACGGCAAGGCCATCCTCGAATCCGACTACGCGGCCGCCTGCGTGGTCGCCGTCGTCAACATCGCGATATCCGTCGGCCTGTTCGGCCTCTACCGGAAGGTGGGCAAGCGTGCTGGTGCATAGCAAGAGCGGCCGATGGGCCGCCTGGGGCCTCTTCGGCCTCCTCTTCCTGCCGCTGTTCGCGCTGCCCCTGCTCGTCGTGGTCGGGGCCTCCTTCGCCACCCACTGGTCCGGGGCCCTCCCGTCCGGACCGACCACCGAGAACTACGCGGCCGCCGTGCGCGGCGAGTCCCTCCGGGCCCTGACCACCAGCCTGGTCACCGCCCTCGCCGCCAGCCTCCTCGCGCTCACCGTCGGCACCTGGGCCGCGCTCGCCGCGGCCACGCTGAACAAGCGCGGGAAACGTTTCCTGGACGCGCTGTTCGTGCTGCCCGTCGCCGTGCCGTCGGTGGTCGTCGGCCTCGCCGTGCTCGTCGCCTTCAGCCGGCCCCCGGTCCTGCTCAACGGCACCAGCACGATCGTCGTCCTGGCGCACACGATCCTCGTCACGGCATTCGCCCACCAGTCGGTTTCGGCGGCGATCGTACGGCTCGACCCGGCGTACGAGCAGGCCGCCGCCTCCCTGGGCGCCCGTCCCGCGTACGTCCTGTGGCGGGTCAAACTCCCCCTCCTGCTGCCGTCCCTCACCGCGGCGGCCGGCCTCTGCTTCGCCCTGTCCATGGGCGAGCTGAGCGCCACGATGATGCTCTACCCGCCGGACTGGACGCCCCTCCCGGTCCGCATCTTCACCGCCACCGACCGCGGTTCGCTCTACGGCGGCTCCGCCGTCGCCGTGGTCCTGATGGCCACCACCCTGCTGGTCCTCCTGCTCGTGTCCCGCGTCCGCACCAGGGCCTCCTACCGCTGAACCGCCCTCCCCTGCGATTCCCCTTCCCCGTACCCGACTCCCCTTCTCCGTAAGGAAGTTCCATGACAGGCAAGAGACTCCTGCGCACCGCCACCGTCGTCACCGGCAGCCTCGCCCTCGCCTCCTCCCTCACCGCCTGCGGAGCCGGCTCCTCCGCCGCCGACTCCGAGGGCGGCGAGAAGGTCGTCACCGTCTACAGCGCCGACGGCCTCAAGAGCGAGAAGGGCGACGGCTGGTACGACAAGGTCTTCGCCGACTTCACCAAGAAGACCGGCATCGAGGTCAAGTACGTCGAGGGCGGGTCCGGCGAGATGGTGCAGCGCGCCGTCCGCGAGAAGACCAACACCCAAGCCGACGTACTGATCACCCTGCCGCCCTTCATCCAGCAGGCCGACGGCAAGGGCCTGCTGCAGTCCTACAAGCCGCAGGGTTCCGAGAAGGTCAACGGCGCGGACAAGGCCGCCGACGGCAAGTGGACCTCGGTCGTCAACAACTACTTCGGCTTCGTCTACAACAAGAAGGAACTCGCCGAGGCCCCCAAGACCTGGGAGGAGCTGCTGGAAGCCCGGTACAAGGGCAAGTTGCAGTATTCCACCCCGGGCGTCGCGGGCGATGGCACCGCCGTGCTCATCAAGTCGATGCACGACTTCGGCGGTAAGGACGCGGCGATGGACTACCTGAAGAAGCTCCAGGCCAACAACGTCGGCCCGTCCTCCTCCACCAGCAAGCTGGCGCCCAAGACCGACAAGGGCGAGCTGCTCGTGGCCAACGGTGACGTCCAGATGAACTTCGCGCAGTCCAAGTCCATGCCGAACCTGGGCATCTGGTTCCCGGCGAAGGAGGGCGGCAAGCCCACCAGCTTCGCCCTGCCGTACGCGGCCGGCCTCGTCAACGGGGCCCCGCACACCGAGAACGGCAAGAAGCTCCTCGATTTCCTGCTCAGCGAGGAGGCCCAGCAGCTGGTCAGCGGGGTTGGCGGCGGCTTCCCGGCGCGCACCGACGTCAAGCCGACCGACGCCAACGCCATCGAACTCACCAAGCTCATGACGGGCGTGGAGATCTTCGAGCCGAACTGGTCCGACATCGACGAGAACCTCACCGGCTACGTCGACGCGTGGAAGTCGGCAACCGGAAGCTGACCGGTTACTCCCTGGCCACCCCCGACCGTCAGAGTGACCTTTGCCTGGGGGTCCCCCCGGACGAAGTCTGGGGGATAGGTCTGGACCGAGGACCGCACCTTCGGTCCGGACCCGGTGCACGTCGAAACTCCCCCGCTCCTTTCGCCGCTCACTTGCTCCCAGGAGGAGTACGTGTCCCCTGCCCTGCCCGGACGTCGTGCCGTTGCCGCGACCGCCGTCACCTCCGCCCTGATCGCTGCCGCCGCCCTGGCCACCCCCGCCGGCGCCGCCGCGGCGGCCAACACCGACAAGGTGCTCGTCATCGGCATCGACGGCGCGGTCCTGGACCGCGTCAAGGTCGCCAACGCACCCCACCTGAACGGCCTGATGGCGCAAGGGCTGACGGCCCGCAGCACCCTCTACGCGAGCCCGATGGCCGCCACCTCTTCGGGACCCGGCTGGTCCACCATCGCCACCGGGGTGTGGCCCGACAAGCACGGCGTGAAGGACAACTCCTTCACCGGCAAGAACTACGCCGCCCACCCGGACTTCCTGACCCGCATCGAGAACGCCAAGCCGGCCCTCAACACATACGCGGCCGCCGACTGGGAGCCCATCACCTCCACCGACCAGAACGGCCCGATCTTCTCCTCGAAGGTCGACAAGCGCCTTTCCCTCAAGGGCGACCGCGACGGCTACCGCACCGAGGACCCGAAGATCGCCGCGGCCGCGGCCGCCGAACTGCAGGGCCAGAACCCGGACGCCGCCTTCGTCTACCTCGGCGAGATCGACGCGGCCGGCCACTCCTACGGCGCGGCCAGCCAGCAGTACCTCGACACCATCGCCCGCGTCGACACCCTGGTCGGCCAGCTCCTCACCGCCGTCAAGAACCGCCCGACCTACGCCCAGGAGAACTGGAAGATCCTGGTCACCACCGACCACGGCCACACCGACTCCGGCGGTCACGGCGGGTCGACCATCCAGGAGCGCGGCACCTTCGTCATCGCCAAGGGCGCCGGTATCCCGGCCGGCTCCGTACGCGCCGACGTGCGACTGGCCGACGTCGCCGCCACCGCGCTCGCCCAGGTCGGCGTCAGCGGCTCCGGCCTCGACGGCGTCCCGCTGAACGCCCCGGACGACGACCCCTTCGACACCCTGCGCCCGAACCTCCGGGCCAGGGTGGACGAGACGGGCATCCCGGCCGGGGTGAAGGGCTTCACGCACACCCCGCCCGCCGGCTGGTCCGTCGACAACTCCAAGATGGGCACGGGCGGCGTCACCGAGTGGGCCGGCTGGGCCTTCGCGACCGACGAGTTCTGGAGCCAGTCGCAGCGCGACCAGTGGCGCGAGCTGAACGTCCGCTCCCGAGACGTCTTCGCCGTCGCCGACTCCGACGAGTGGGACGACAAGAGTCACACCGGCACCTTCGACTCCACCCTCTCCACCCCCAAGTGGGCGGTCAGCGGCGGCAGCAAGCGGAATCTGACCTTCCAGACGCACTACCGCCACGAGGCCGGCCAGACCGCCCAGGTCCTGGTCTCCTACAACGGCGGCGCCCCGACCGTGGTGAAGACCTACGCCGCCGACGCGGTCGCCGGGTCCGAGTCCCTCGCCCTCCAGGTCCCGGCCGGCGCCACCGACGTGCAGGTCCGCTTCCGCTACAGCGGCAACAACAACTGGTTCTGGACCGTCGACAACGTCCGCCTGGGCTGACCGCTCCCCGGTCCCCGGTCCGGGCCGTGGACAGCAGGAACGTCCGCGGCCCGGCCCCGATAGGGTGGTAGAGACCAGAGGTCGCAGGTCACCGAGAGCGGAGAACAGTCCAGTGGCAGAGCGCAAGCCGATCGAATCCTGGCTCACCGACATGGACGGGGTCCTCATCCACGAGGGCACCCCGATCCCCGGCGCCGATGCCTTCATCAAGCGGCTGCGCGAGTCCGGCAAGCCCTTCCTGGTGCTGACCAACAACTCGATCTACACCCCCCGCGACCTCCAGGCCCGCCTGAGCCGCATGGGGCTGCAGGTTCCCGTCGAGAACATCTGGACCTCGGCGCTGGCCACCGCGAAGTTCCTCGACGACCAGCGTCCGGGCGGTACGGCGTACGTCATCGGCGAGGCGGGCCTGACCACCGCCCTCCACGACATCGGCTACATCCTGACCGACCACGAGCCCGACTACGTGGTCCTCGGCGAGACCCGGACGTACAGCTTCGAGGCGATGACGAAGGCGGTCCGCCTGATCAACGCGGGCGCGCGCTTCATCTGCACCAACCCCGACGAGACCGGCCCCTCCACCGAGGGCCCGCTCCCGGCCACCGGCGCCGTCGCCGCGCTGATCACCAAGGCGACCGGCAAGAAGCCGTACTTCGCGGGCAAGCCGAACCCGCTGATGATGCGCACCGGCCTGAACGCCATCGGCGCGCACTCGGAGACCAGCGCGATGATCGGCGACCGGATGGACACCGACGTGCTGGCCGGTCTGGAGGCGGGCATGCAGACCTTCCTCGTCCTCACCGGCCTGACGACCGAACAGGACACCGAGAAGTTCCCGTTCCGCCCGACCAAGACGGTCGCCTCGATCGCGGACCTGGTCGACCTGATCTGACGCGGGTACGCGGGTACGCGGTGTCGGCGTACGGCCGAACGGGCGTACCGCGTTTGGGGCGTGCGGCCGACACGTACGGCGCCGCTCCGGATGCGCGGTGGCGCGCCGCGCGTGAATCTCCTTGTCGAGGAGGTTCACCATGCGCAGTGTTCCGATCGCTGTCCGCACCACCGCGATGGCCATCGCCCTGGCGGCATTCTCGGCGGTGACCGCGCCGATCGCCCTCGCGGGCGAGGAGGACCGCGGTGACCGCGGCGATCGCGGCAGCGTCACGGTCGACCCGAATCCGGCTCACCCCGGAGCGCAGGTCAAGCTGCGCGTCCAGGGCTGTGACGGCACCCGCGGAGCGGCCAAGTCCGCCGCCTTCGTGTCGGACGTCGACCTCTACGGCCGCGACGGCGGCCGTAGCCCGCTCTACGGCGACGCGATGATCCGCTCGCACGTTTCGCCCGGCTGGCACTCCGTCCGGGTGACGTGCGACGGGCACGACAGGGTCAGCGGCTCCGTCCAGATCTCCGAGTACCGTCCGTCCCACCACGCCTCGCCCGTCTGGCCGGTGCACGCGGGCGGCGGCGGCATGTCCGCCGAGCTCGCGGCGGAGTCGGCCAAGAAGGCCCACGGCGCCGACGGGCCGGGGCTGCCGCACACGGTGATCGGCGCGGTCCTCGCCGCGGTCGCCACCCTGGCCGTCGCGGGCCGGGCGCTGGCCCTGCGCCGCCGCCGCAGCGGCGAGTGAGGCCGGTGCCGGTGGGCGCCGGTGGGCGCCGGTGAACGAGTACGACGCGTACGACGCGGGCAACGCGGGCAACGAGGACAAGGCCTCCGCCGGCGGCCGGCTGCTGACCTTCGCCGCCTGGGCGGTACTGGTGCTCGGCCTGTGGCTGTGGGGCCGCCAGCTCACCGTGGCGCCGCCCCCGCCCGCCGGTCAGGCCGGCGGGACGGTCGGTCCGGGGCTGCCGGCCGCGCACGCCCCGCTCGCCGCGGCCCCGCCCCAGCGCGTCGACGTGCCCTCCATAGGCATCCAGGCCCCGGTGATCAGCCGGGACCTGGACAAGGACGGGGCGATCGAGCCGCCCCCGTACGACCAGCCGGGCACGGTGGGCTGGTGGGGCCGGGGCACCCAGCCGGGGATGGCCGGGACGGCGCTGATGGTGGGGCACGTGGACACCCGGTCCAAGCCGGCGGTGTTCTACGGTCTGAGCTCCGCGCAGCCGGGCGACAAGGTGCGGGTGGTGCGGACGGACGGTTCGGTCGCCGAGTTCACGATCGAGGACGTACGGGTCTACGAGCGCGCGGCCTTCGACGCGCACAAGGCCTACGGCCCGCGGGTCCGGGGCCGCGCGGAGCTGAGGCTGCTGACCTGCGGGGGCTCGTACGACAAGGTGGCCAAGGAGTACACGGCGAACGTGGTGGTCTCCGCCTACCTGACGGGCGTGGGCGCCCGCCCGGGCGCACCGGGAACCGCGGCCTGAGCGGCCGTGCCGCCGGCGGAGAACGAAGAAGCCCCCGCAGCTTTCGCTGCGGGGGCTTCTCCCGTCTGTGCGCCGCCAGGGACTCGAACCCCGGACCCGCTGATTAAGAGTCAGCTGCTCTAACCAACTGAGCTAGCGGCGCTTGCTGACAGGGAAAACTCTACCCCACCTCCAGGGGTGTCCGTGACCAGCCACGCCCGCCTTGTCCGATTAACCCATGTTTGAGGGATTTATCGTGCACCATATGTCTGCGCGCGCCACACCTGATGCCTCATCAGGTGTGGCTCCGGCCGACCGGTGACGAGTGGACGAGCAGGGGAGTGGACGGAACCGCATGACGATGCAGCCTCCGACGCATGTGCAGATGCCGATGCCCGGTTTCGAGGAGTACGAGCCCGCGGGCGACTGTGCGTGCCGGGGCTGCGCCCAGCGCCGCCGCGCCCTCGCCCGCGCGCGGGCCGTACCGCTCCGGGACGGGGGGCACCCGGCCGCACGCGGCGCCCGCCGGGCGCTGGTACTGGCCACCGCCGCGGGAGTGGTCCTGGGCGGCGGCAGTACGACCGCGGTGGCCGCGGCCACCCCGACGCCGACGCCGACGCCGACCCCGGGGCCGGCGGTCCTGGACGACCCGAGCTCGCCGCAGGGCGCCCGGACCCCGCTGCACGGCCCCAAGGGCGGGCCGGTGGGGAAGCCCGGCGCCCCGGCCAAGCCCGGCGCGGTGCGGCGGATCGACCGAGCGACGATCATCAACCGGGCGAAGCTTTGGCTGGACGCGGAAGTCCCGTACAGCATGTCCGAGTACTGGACGGACGGGTACCGACAGGACTGCTCGGGCTACGTCTCCATGGTCTGGAACCTCGGGTCGAACGAATGGACCGGCAGCCTCGACAAGTTCGCCACCAAGATCGAAAAGGATGAGCTGCTGCCGGGGGACATGCTCCTCTTCCACAACCCGGCGGACCCCAACAACGGCTCGCACGTGGTCATCTTCGGCGGCTGGGTCGACTCGACGCACACGCACTACGTCGCCTACGAGCAGACGCGCCCCAACACGCGGAAGCTGGCCACGCCCTACGGGTACTGGAGCAACGCGACGAAGTACGTCCCGTACCGCTTCAACGGCGTGCCGGCCGGGATCATGCCGGAGGTCCCGGCCGCCCCGACCCCACCGGGCGCCCAGCCGCCGCCGGCGGGCTCCAAGCCGGGGGACGTGACGGTCTTCCCGGGCGCGGACAAGTTCGGCCCCGGCGCCACGAACGACCACGTGGCCCAGCTCGGCCGGATGCTGATCGAGCGCGGCGCGTACCGCTTCTACCCCAAGGGGGTGGCCGACCGGGTGTGGAGCGACCACGACAAGCTCGCCACCGCCGCCTTCCAGCGCGCCCAGGGTTGGACGGGTGCGGACGCCGACGGGATTCCGGGGGCGCACACCTGGAAGCTGCTGGTCGAGAAGCAGGGCAAGAACATCCCGCCGACGGTGGGTGCCGCGCCGGGGCCGGGCGGCGTACGGGCCTACCCGGGCGCCTTGGTGTTCCGCCCCGGCCAGTCGAACGAGGCCATCAGGGCCCTCGGCCGCCAGCTGGTGAAGAAGGGCTTCGGCAAGTACTACACATCCGGTCCGGACCTGCGCTGGAGCGAGGCCGACCGCCGCAACGTCGAGGCCTTCCAGCGCGCGCAGGGCTGGACCGGCGCCTCGGCCAACGGCTACCCGGGCCCGGAAACCTGGCGCCGGCTGTTCGCATGACGGAGGTAACGATGTTCCCCACGCGCACCACCTCGACGACGGGCACCCTCCGAGTGCCGCCGCTTGGCGCCCCGGTGGCGGTCCGCGCGGCGGATCCCGCCCCCGTGCCGGAGCCCGCACCCGCCCCCGCGCCCGTTTCCGTGCCCGCCCCCGAGCCCGCCGCCCCGGTGGCAGCTCGCCCGGTGTGGGCCGCGGACCCGACGCCCGTGCCCGAGCCGACGCCCGTGCCCGCCCGCGGCCTTGAGTCCGCCGTCCCGGTGGCAGCCCGCCCGGTGTGGGCCGCGGAGCCGACGCCCGTGCCGGAACCGGTGCGCGCGACCGTCGCCGTCGCCGTCGCGGCGCCGCGCGACGCCGCCCCGCAGGGCCCGCCGCCCGCCCCGACGGGCGGCCCCGCCGCGTCGGAGCCCGCCGGCGCCGCCGAGACCTCGTTCGGCTGGGCCGCGGCGCGGGCCACCCGCCCGGCGCCCGAGCTGCCGTACGGGTGGGAGGTGCCGGCGGCCCGGGCCCACCCGTACGACGAGGGGGGCCAGGGCGTCGCCGGCCTCGACATCCCGCACCCGCAGGACGCGGAGGTCCCCGTCGGGCCGGCCACCCTGCGCCTGCGGACCGCCGAGGCCGGCATGGACACCGAGTTCACGGCCGAGGCCGAGGCCGAGGCCGAAGCCGCGCCCGAAGCCAAGGCTGCGCCCGCGCCCGCAACCGAAACCGAGCCCGAGGCCACGCCCGAACCAGTGGCCGAGTTCGAGCCGGAGCCCGGGCCGGAGTTCGCGTTCGAGTTCGAGCCGGAGCCCGGGCCGAAGGCCGGGGCGGAGCCCGAATCCGAGCCCGAGTCCCTCGCCGCTCCCGAACCCGTGGACGCGGCGCCACCGCCGCACTCCGGCATCCCCGGACCCGGACCGGTCGAGATCGTCGCCCAGGCGGTGGCCCGCGGCCTGGGCGAGGCCGGGGCGGCCCCGGAGCTCCCGCGCTCCGGAGCCCACCGGGGTACCTCGGTCACCGAGGTGCCGGTACACCTCCCGTTCCAGAGCACGCAGCAGCAGCCAGCCGTACACGTACCCGCGCCGCAGGCCACCGCACCCGCGCCGCAGGCACCCCGCCCCGCCCCCGGCCGCCGGGTCCCCCGCGGTGACGACCGGCTCCGGGAGCACAGGGGCCCGGTGCTGCCCGGCTGGGTCGGCGTGATCGTCGGCGGGACGGCCCTCGCCGGTTGCGCGGCCGTGCTCTGGCGGGCCGGGGTCGTCCCCGCCGCCTTCGTCGCCGCCTTCGGCGCGGCCCCCCGCGCCTACCACGGCCTGCGCGCCACCCACTGGCCGCCGCTCGCCTTCCTCGGGATCGTCGCCCTCGTGTCGCTCGGCGGACTCGGTCGGGCCCGCGCCGGCCACGCCTGGGTGCTCACCCTCTTCGGCCGCTACCGCGGCACGGTCCGGCGTACCGGCCTGACCTGGGTGAGCCCCCTGCTGCTGCGCCGCCGGGTCGACGTGCGCCTGCGCCACTGGCGCAGCGACCCGATGCCCGCCGTGGACGCCGGCGGCCTCGCCCTCCAGGTCGTCGTCCAGGTCGTCTGGCAGGTCAAGGACACCGCACGCGCCACCCTCGCCGTCGAGGACCACACGGAGTACCTCGCCGAGCAGGTCGAATCGGCCATGGCCCGCGTGCTGTCGCAGCTGCCCGCAGACGCCTTCCACGAGGACGCCCCGACCCTGCGCGACGCCGAGGCCGTCGGTGACGCGCTGACCCGGATGCTCGCGGCCGAGACCGAGGCGGTCGGGATCGAGGTGTTCTCGGCCCAGCCGACACGGATCGAGTACGCGGCCGAGGTGGCCGAGGCCATGCGCCGCCGCCGGGTCGCGGCGATCGACGCCAAACACCGGGACACCGTACTGAGCTCGGTCGTGGACGCCGTCGACGACACCGTCCACCGGCTGACCTCGCGCGGGCTGGTCGAGCTCGACGACTACGAGCGCAAGGCGCTGGTGAAGGACCTCACGGTCGCCTTCTACACGGGACGCTCCGAGTAGGGAGCGGACGTCCAGCGGTACGGGAACGGGTGGCCGGAAGGTAGCGGACCACCCGTTTTCCCATTGGTCTGGACATGGCCAACTCTCGTCAATAATCTGGGACTTGGTCTAGACCTAACCCCCACCTGCGCGCGCTCTCATCGAACTCCCCCCACGTTCAAGGAGCATCATGCGTCCCATCCGCATGCCCAGAATGCCCAAACGGGCCGGCATCGCCGCGCTCGGCCTCGGCCTCGTCGCCGGAATCACCCTCGTCGGCGCCCCCGCCGCCAGTAGCCACGGCTACACCGACACCCCGATCAGCCGCCAGAAGCTCTGCGCCAACCGCACCGTTACCAACTGCGGTGCGATCCAGTGGGAGCCGCAGAGCGTCGAGGGCTTCAAGGGGTTCCCGGCCGCCGGTCCCGCCGACGGCAAGATATGTTCCGGCGGACTCTCCCAGTTCTCCGAGCTCGACGACCCGCGCGGCGGCGCCTGGCCCACCACCAAGGTGACCAGCGGGCAGAGCTACTCTTTCCGGTGGCAGTTCACCGCCAACCACTCCACCACCGACATCAAGTACTACGTCACCAAGAACGGCTGGACCGGCACCAAGGCCCTCACCCGCGCCGACCTCGAACCCCAGCCCTTCCTCGCGGTCGCCTACAACGGCGCCCGCCCCGCCATGACCACCGTCCACCAGGGAGTCTTGCCGAGCGGCAAGACGGGCCGGCACCTGATCCTGGCCGTCTGGACCGTCAACGACACCCCGATGGCCTTCTACGCCTGCTCCGACGTTCAATTCTGACGCTACGTCAGCTACCCTCCGGCGGCATGCGGACGACGCCTGCACCCGAAACCGTCGCGGAGCTCATAGCGCGCCAATGGGGCGACCACCGGCCCGGGCTGAAGCACGAGAACGGTGTCCTCACCCACCACCGGACCGCCCAGGAGGCCGCCGCGCGCGCCGCGCTCCTCGTCGACCTCATGCCCGCGGAGGCCGAGCCGCACCTCGGGGTCCTGCTCGACAACACCCCCGAGTTCCCGTTCTGGCTCGGCGCGGCGGCCCTCGCCGGGGCCGCCGTCGCCGGGATCAACCCCACCAGGCGCGGCCCCGAGCTCGCCCGCGACATCCTGCACACCGACTGCCGGATCCTGATCACCGAGCGCGCCCACCTGCCGCTGCTGCGCGGCCTCGACCTGCCCGGCGTACGCGTCCTGGTCACCGGCACGGAGGAGTACGAGGCCCTGCTCGCCCCGTATGCCGCCGCCAAGCCCGGCGAAGCCGCGCTGCGCGCCCCCGCCCCCGACTCCCGCCTCCTCCTCTACTTCACCTCCGGCTCCACCGGCGCCCCCAAGGCCGCCATCTGCAGCCAGGGCCGGCTCGCGGCCGCCGGAGCGGCGCTGGCCCGCCAGTTCACCGTCACCCCGGACGACGTCCACTACATCTGCATGCCGCTCTTCCACGGCAACGCCGTCATCGCCGACTGGCTGCCGGCGCTCGTCGGCGGGGCCCCGGTGGCGCTGCGCCGCCGCTTCTCGGCCTCCGCGTTCCTGGACGACGTACGGGCGTACGGGGCCACGTACTTCACCTACGTCGGGCGGGCGGTCCAGTACCTCCTGGCCACCGAACCCCGCCCCGACGACCGCGCCCACACCCTGCGCCTCGGCTTCGGCACCGAAGCCGGGGCGGTGGACGCGGCCCGCTTCGCCGAACGGTTCGGGGTCCGGCTGGTGGAGGGCTACGGAGCCACCGAGGGCGGCGCCTCCGTCCAACGCACCCCGGACACCCCGCCGGGCGCCCTGGGTCGGGCGGGCGCGGGCGACGACCTGGCGGTGATCGACCCGGAGACGGGCGTCGAATGCCCGCCCGCGGTCCTCGACCCGGACGGCCGCCTCCTGGGCGGTTCGGCGGCGATCGGCGAACTGGTCAACCGCGGCCGCAGCCTGTTCGAGGGCTACTGGCGCAACCCGGACGCGGAGGCCGACCGCACCCGCGACGGCTGGTACTGGACGGGCGACCTCTTCTTCCGCGACGGAGCGGGCTTCCTCTACTTCGCGGGCCGCACCGACGACCGGCTCCGCGTCGACAGCGAGAACCTCGCCGCGGCGGTGATCGAGAACATCCTGGCCCGCTGGACGGACGCGGCGGCGGTCGCCGTCTACGCCGTCCCCGACGAGGTGGCGGGGGACCAGGTCATGGCGGCCCTCGCCCTCCGGGAGGGCGCGGCCTTCGACCCGTCCGCCTTCGAGACCTTCCTCTCCAGCCAGCCGGACCTCGGCACGAAGATGGCCCCGCGCTACGTCCGCATCGTCGAGGCCATGCCGACCACGGCGACGAACAAGATCCACCGCGTCTCCCTCCGCCGCGAGGGCTTCCAATGCGAAGACCCCGTCTGGCACCGCTCCCCGGCCGGGAGCTACCGCCGCCTGGACGCGGCCGCCCTGACCGCACTCATGGCGGAGTACGAGTCGCACGGCCGGTCCGACCTACTGACCCACTGACCGGGAAATCCAGCCCCGCCGGCGTGTGAGGCGCGGGGTCGGGCGGCGCCCCGGGGTGGGGCTGGGCATACCCCGCTGACGCCCGCTGGGGCCATGTTCACCCCGCCGGGTCCGCGGCTAGCGTTCCCGCATGGACGATCACCCGCGTACCCCCTGGCCCGCCCTGGCCCGCGGCCGGTACCTCCGTTCCGCCTGGCCCTGGCGGGCCGCCGGGTACCTCGCCGGGGGCGCCCTCGCCGGGATCCCCCTGCTCCTCGTCCTCGTCCTCCTCACCGCGGCCGGCGCCGCGCTCAGCCCCTTCCTCGTCGGCCTGCCGCTGCTCGCCCTGCTCGGGCTCGTCGGCGTACCGACCGGCGCCGTCGAGCGCCGCCGGCTGGGCCTCGTCGACCGCGGCCCCGCCGGCACCCCCCACCGCACGCCGGCCGAACCCGGCCTCCTCGCCTGGGCCAGGCTGCGCTACCGCGAGCAGGCCACCTGGCGCGAGCTCGCCTACGCCGTCCTGCACGGCCTCCTCCTCTGGTGGGTCGACCTCGCCGCCGTCGCGGCCCTGCTCGGCCTGCCGCTGTTCCTGGTCACCACCCCGCTCCAGCTGGCCCTCGCCGCTGACGGCGAGGTCAAGGTGGTCAAGCTGTGGCTGATCACCTCCTACCCGCCCGCCTTCGCGATCGCCGCCGCCGGGGCCGTGCTGCTCCCCGCCCTCCTCCTTCCGCTCGGCGCCCTCGCCGGGGCCCGCGCCGCCCTCACCCGCGCCCTGCTCGCGCCCCGCGAGCGCGAGCTCCAGGGCCTGCTCGCCGAGGTCACCCGCTCCCGGGCCCGGCTCGTCGACGCCTTCGAGGCCGAGCGCCGCCGGATCGAGCGCGACCTCCACGACGGCGCCCAGCAGCGGCTCGTCGCCCTCGCCATGACCCTCGGCCTGGCCCGCCTCGACGCACCCCCGGGCCCGCTCGCCGACCGGCTACGGGCCGCCCACGACGAGGCCGGCAAGGTCCTCGCAGAACTGCGCGAGCTGATCCACGGCATCCATCCGCAGGTCCTCACCGACTACGGCCTCACCGGGGCCCTCGCCGACGTCGCCGAGCGTTCCGCCGTCCCCGTGGACGCCGATCTGAGCACCGGCCTGCCGCGCCTCCCGGAGTCCGTCGAGGCCGCCGCCTACTTCGGGGTCTGCGAGGCCCTCGCCAACATCGGCAAGCACAGCGGCGCGGCCCGCGCCGCCGTCACCGCCCGGCACACCGGCGCCGCGCTGCTCATAGACGTCACCGACGACGGCCGCGGCGGCGCGGATGCGGCCGCCGGGTCCGGGCTCACCGGATTGGCCGACCGGATCGCGGTCCTCGATGGCACACTGACGATCACCAGCCCGCCCGGCGGCCCCACCGTTCTGAGCCTGGAGATCCCTTGTCCGGTGAGCCCTTGAAGATCGTCCTCGCCGAGGACGGGGTCCTGCTGCGCGAAGGGCTCGTCGGCCTGCTGACGCGTTTCGGCCACCGGGTGGCGGCGGCCGTCGGGGACGCGGACGAGCTCCGTCGCGCCGTGGCCGTCCACGACCCGGACGTCGTCGTGACCGACGTACGGATGCCCCCGGGCCTGGCCGACGACGGACTGCGCGCCGCCGTGGAGCTCCGGGCCGCGCGCCCGACCCTGCCGGTGCTGGTGCTCAGCCAGTACGTGCAGCGCTCGTACGCCGCCGACCTGCTGGATTCCGGGGACGGCGGCGGCGTCGGCTACCTGCTGAAGGACCGGGTCGGGCAGGTGGAGCAGTTCCTCGACGCGGTGGTGACGGTGGCCGCCGGCGGCACGGTGGTGGACCCGGAGGTCGTGCGCCAGCTCCTGCGCCGGCGGCGCGACCCGCTGGCCGCGCTGACCCCGCGGGAACGGGAGGTCCTGGGCCTGGTGGCGGAGGGGAAGTCGAACGGCGCCGTGGCCCGGGAGCTGGTGGTGTCCGAGGCGGCCGTCGGCAAGCACATCGGGAACATCCTGGGAAAGCTCGACCTGCCGCCCGCGGAGGACACCCACCGCCGGGTCCTGGCGGTCCTCGCCTACCTCCGCGGCTAATGGTTTTGAGCACCCCTGAGGACCAGGTAGTATTTTCTCTGTCAGCAGGCGCCGCTAGCTCAGTTGGTTAGAGCAGCTGACTCTTAATCAGCGGGTCCGGGGTTCGAGTCCCTGGCGGCGCACCTGTCCTTCGGGCGGTTTCCGGTTTCACCGGGAACCGCCCGAAGTGTTTTCCGAGCCTTCTGGGCCTAGTGTCGCCCCGCTGTCGCCCCAGTCGCCGTTCCTAGAGCGTGAGCGACAGCAGCAGAGGTGCGGCCTTCCGGTTCAAGGTGTCCGCCGCGGCGCGCAGCCGGTGTGCGTGCTCGACCGGCATCGACAGGGCCAGACAGCCCACCGAGGCGCCGGCCGTGATCGGGACCGCCGCACAGACCGTACCCACGGCGTATTCCTGCAGGTCCAGCATGGGCACGGTGGCCGGCTGGGCGTCCAGCTTGGAGAACAGGATCCGCTCGTTCACGATCGTCTTCGACGTGAGCCGGGCGATCTTGTGGCGGGACAGGTGGTCGCGCCGCCCGTTCAGGTCGAGCTGCGTCAGCAGACACTTGCCGACCGCACTGGCGTGCGCTGCGGAGCGGAAGTCGACCCACTCGTGCACCTTCGGCGTGCGGGGACTGTCCGCGAACTGCGTGATCCTGACCTCGCCGTCCACGTACCGGCTGATGTAGACGGCCGCGCCGACCGAGTCGCGCAGTCGGTCCAGGGTCTCCTGGAGCTTGTCGGTGAGCGCTTGCTGCCGGTCGATGCCGGAGCCGAGCAGGACGAGGGAATCCCCTATGGCGTAAGCGCCGTCGGACACCTGCAGGACGTATCCCTCGCGGCGCAGCATCAGCAGCATAGGAGCGAGATGGGCTGCGGGCAGGCCGGTCTCACGCGCGATCTGCACGTCCGTCACACCACCGGTGTGACGTGCGATCGTTTCGAGTACGCGTAGTGCGTACTGCACCGAGTGGAACGGCGCGGTCGGCTCGGGCTTCAGCGCCACGGTTTCCCCCCTAGCAGGTTGTTACCGCTTGCCCTACCACGATAGCCATCAAGAGGCCCATGTGGAGCGCCGGTTGGGGAGATTGCTGGCTCAATTATGTCTGTCTGCCTGGACCTACTCCATTGGCATATGCCAGTGGCATGACCATCAGTCGGCCCCCCGCGGGAATGCCCGGCGACCGCCCATGGTTCGAGTTCTTCGTACGGTGTCGTACTGATGCCGCACGCCCAGGAGAGCGAAACGGGAGCGACGATGAGTGACGCAGGGGACGACGTACGGGCCCACGTGAGGGCGGGCGCGGCGGAGAACCGGAACGCGAGCGGGATCCGCGCCACCGCGCACGGCCGGGCGACCGTACCGCTCTCCGTCCTGGACCTCGTCACCGTCGGCGCGGGCAGCACCGCCCACGCCTCCCTCCGTACGAGCGTCGAGATCGCCCGCCTCGCCGAATCCCGCGGCTACCACCGCCACTGGGTCGCCGAACACCACTCCATGCCCGGCGTCGCCAGCTCCTCGCCCGCCGTGATCCTGGCCCACCTCGCCGCGCACACCTCCCGCATCCGGCTCGGTTCCGGCGGGGTCATGCTGCCCAACCACGCCCCGCTCGCCGTCGCCGAGCAGTTCGGCACCCTGGAGGCGCTCGCCCCGGGCCGGATCGACCTCGGACTCGGCCGCGCCCCGGGCACCGACGGCCGCACCGCCCTCGCACTGCGCGGACCGGGCCGCCTCGACGAGGCCGCCGACGAGTTCCCGCGGCAGCTCGCGGAGCTCACCCGCTTCCTCGACGACGACTTCCCCGACGGGCACCCGTACGCCCGCGTGCACGCCGTACCCGGCCCGGTCCAGGGCCCCGCCGGCCGGCCGCCGCTGTGGCTGCTCGGCTCCTCCGGCTTCAGCGCCCGCCTCGCCGGCGAGCTCGGCCTGCCCTTCGCCTACGCCCACCACTTCTCGGCGGCCGGCACCCTGCCCGCGCTCGACCTCTACCGCCAGAGCTTCCGCCCCTCGGCCGTCCTCGACGCGCCCTACGCCGTCATCGGGGTCTCCGCGCTCGCCGCCGACACCGACGCGGCGGCCCGCGCCCAGGTGCTCACGGGCGCGCTGTCGATGCTGCGCCTGCGCACCGGACGGCCCGGCCTGATCCCGACGCCCGAAGAGGCGGCGGCGTACGCGTTCTCCCCGCTGGAGCGGGAGTTCGTCGACAGCTGGCTCGCGAACGTCGTCCACGGCACCCCCGACGAGGTCCGCACCGGGCTCGACGACCTGGCCAAGCGAACGGGTGCGGACGAGCTGATGCTGACCACCAACGCCCACAGCGGGGCCGCCCGGTTGCGCTCGTACGAGCTCGTCGCAGACGTGTACGGGATGCCGGTGGAGGTACCCGCCGCCGATTGACCCCGCGCGAACGGCGTTTGGCTGGTTTGTTGCCGAAACCTTGCACGGAGCTGCCTGAAGGCAGCCTTAAACCGCTCGTCACCCGGGGTGGCGGGCGGTTTCTGTTGTGCGCTCAGGTCTCTGACTTGGGGAAATAGCGCGTGAGTGGTCTAGTCCTTCTTTGGTCCGAACCATTGACGTGGGGGTGGAGTGATCGCTATCACTTCTCTCACCCGAACCGCTTGAACTCCCCTCCCACCCCCACGGAGACAGCTCATGCACATCCGTAAACCCCTCATCGCGGCCGCCGCCACGGCCGCGCTGGCCGCCGGAGCGCTGGCCTCCTTCGCGGGACTCGGCACCGCCCAGGCCGCCGGCGCCCCGGCCGGCGCCGCGGCAGCGGCGGGCGGCGTCCGCATCGCCTACTACGACCAGTGGAGCGTGTACGGCAACGCCTTCTACCCCAAGCACCTCGACACCCGGGGCATAGCGGGCAAGCTGGACGTCATCAACTACTCGTTCGGCAACATCCACCCCACCAACCTCACCTGTTTCGAGGCGAACAAGGCGGCGGGCGACGACAACAACCCCAACGCCGGTGACGGCGCGGGCGACTCCTACGCCGACTACCAGAAGTCCTTCAGCGCCGCGGACAGCGTCAGCGGGGTCGCCGACAAGTGGGACCAGCCGATCGTAGGCGTCTTCAACCAGTTCAAGCAGCTGAAGGCCAAGTACCCCCAGCTGAAGATCAACATCTCGCTGGGCGGCTGGACCTACTCCAAGTACTTCAGCGACGCGGCCAAGACCGACGCCTCCCGCAAGAAGCTGGTCTCCTCCTGCATCGACCAGTACATCAAGGGCAACCTCCCGGTCGAGGGCGGCTACGGCGGCCAGGGCGTCGCGGCCGGCATCTTCGACGGCATCGACATCGACTGGGAGTACCCGGGCTCCTCCGGCGGCCACCTCGGCAACCACTACGCCCCCGAGGACAAGCAGAACTTCACGCTCCTGCTCAAGGAGTTCCGCGAGCAGCTCGACGCCTACGGCCAGGCCAACGGCGGCAAGAAGTTCCTGCTGACCGCCGCCCTCCCGGCCGGCCAGGACAAGATCAAGTACATCGAGACGGACAAGATCGGTTCGTACCTCGACTACGCGAACATCATGACGTACGACATGCACGGAGCCTGGGACGGCGACGGCCCGACCTACCACCAGTCCCCGCTCTACTCCGGGGCGAACGACCCGACCGACCCGATCGCGCCGGGCACCCAGAAGTACAGCGTCGACAACGCGATCGACTCCTGGATCGACGGCAACCCGGCCTACGGCATCACCGGCGGCTTTCCCGCCAACAAGCTGACGCTGGGCTACGAGTTCTACTACCGCGGCTGGAAGGGCGTCCCCGCCGGGGCGAACAACGGCCTCGCCCAGTCCGCGACCGGCGCCTCGGGCGCCCGCCCCACCAGCCAGCAGGCCGGCATCGCCAACTACAAGGAGCTCGGCGGCCTCGTCGACAACCCGGCGACCACCTTCTGGGACGACCAGGCCAAGGCCTCGTACTTCTACAAGGACGGCGAGTTCTTCACCGGCCTGAACCAGAAGTCCATCCAGGCCCGGGTCGACTACGGCAAGCAGCGCGGCCTGGCCGGCGCGATGATGTACTCCCTGCTCGGCCTGGACAACAACACCACCCTGCTGAACCAGATCTCGGACGCCCTCGGCGGCACCACCGTCCCGCCGACCACCCCGCCGACGACGCCTCCGACCACTCCGCCCACGACCCCGCCGACCACGCCCCCGACCACCCCGCCGACGGGCTGCGGCTCGACGCCGGCGTACGTCGCGGGCACGGTCTACACGGCCGGCAACGAGGTCGCGCACAACGGCCGCAAGTACAAGGCCCAGTGGTGGACGCAGAACGAGACCCCGGGCACCACGGGTGAGTGGGGCGTCTGGAAGGACCTCGGCGCCTGCTGATCTCCCCCCACCCCGCGCCGAGCGACACCTCCGCCCTGCCCCTCACCGGGGTGGGGCGGCGGTGTGTCACGTGACTCCTCCCCCTCCTGAAGGAGGGGGCTTCTCGCTAGGCCGGGTTGGCGTCGCGACGGACCAGCCCGGCCCGTAGAACGTTCAAGGCGCCCACCGTGTCTGCGTGCGCGTGGTGGCCGCAGGCGACGCAGTGGAACCTCTGCTGGGTGGGCCGGTTCTCTGCTCCGACGTGCCCGCATTGGGGACAGGTCCGGGAGGTGTTGCGGGGGTCCACAGCGATCAGCTCTCGTCCGGCGCTTTCAGCCTTGGCGTGCAGGATCTTCAGGAACACCCCCCATCCGGCATCCGAGACTGAGCGGTTGAGTCCGGCCTTCGTGGCGGCCCCGTTGGGCAAAAAGCTGCCGGGATGGTCAGGGTCGGGTTTCGCTTTGGGCGCCCTGACCATGTTGCGGATCTTGAGGTCTTCGTGCGCAATGAAGTCGTGTTGGCGGACCAGGTCCAGGGCGGTTTTGTGGGCGTGGTCGAGGCGCTGGCGGCGGACCTTGCGGTGCAGGTCGGCAACCTTGCGGACGGTCTTCTTGCGCCGGTTGCTTCGGCGCTCGCACCGGGCAAGGGCCTGCTGTGCGGCTCCGAGCTTCGCGGCAACCTTCCGCCCGTGGCGCGGGTTCTCGACAAACCCGCCGCTGGAGTCGGCGAGGAAGTGGGTCAAACCCATGTCAATTCCAGCCGTGCTGCCCGTTTTGGGCTTCGGCTCGGGCTGTGCCTGCTCGGCGGTCAGGATCACATACCAGCGTTTTCCCTCGCGCTTGACGGTGATGGTCTTGACCTTGCCGGTCAATGGCCGGTGCTGGTTGACCTTGACGTGCCCCACACCCTGGAAGCGGACGCGGGTGACCGGGTCGTGCGGGGTGGAGTCCCATCGGCAGCCGTCGCCGTCCTCGGGGAACTCCACCGTGTCGAACCGGTTCATCCCGCGAAAGCGCGGGTAGCCAGGCGTGTCACCGGACTTGACGCGGCGGAAGAACGCGGCGAACGCCTTGGCGAGACGGCGCAGTGTCGCCTGCTGAGAGGAGAACGACCAGCGGCCCTGACACTCCGGGTCGAACGCCCGGATCTCCTTGAGCTGCGCGGACTGCATCCCGTACTGGACACTCGTCTTCGACACATGCCGCCAGGCGTCCCGGCGTTCCTGCAACGCGCCGTTGTAGAGCGAGCAGTGATCGCGCAGCATCTCGCCCAGCGCGACCTGCTGCCCGGCAGTGGGCCGCATGAGGAACTTGTACGCACGGATCACCTGGCCCACCCCCTTTCGGTGCTGTGATTCAACCTAGCGATACCCACGCAGGACCAGGGACGGTTACCGGATTTTGCGCACCGCTGCGTATCCAACTCGTTACGCTCGGAGATAGGCTGTACTTCCTGATCGGAGTGACCGTCCCATGGCTCAGGTCCGTGAAATCGATCCCAGTGCCTCGCCGCTGGACTACTACAGCTACGAGCTGCGCCGACTGAGAGAAGAGGCCGGCCTCAAGCAGGCGCAGCTGGGCGCGATCATCTTCTGTACGGGCTCCCTGATCGGCATGATCGAGAACGGCAAGCGGGTCCCGACGCGGGACTTCTCGGAACGGGTGGACGCGGCCCTGGGCACGGACGGGCACTTCTCCCGCCTGGTGGGGCTGGTCCTGCGGAGCGTGTTGCCGACGTGGTTCCAGCCGTTCGCAGAGATGGAGGCTCGGGCCTCGTACATCTCCACGTATCAGGCGCAGTTGGTGTACGGGCTGTTGCAGACGCCTGACTACGCGCGCGCTGTGCTGGCCAGCGGACTGCCGGAGGAGTTGGACGACATGCTGGCCGCACGACTGGACCGTCAGCGAATCCTGGACCGGGAGCACCCGCCCATGGTGTGGGTGGTGCTCGACGAGGCTGCGTTGTACCGACCGATCGGCGGCCTGGACGTCATGCGGGACCAGCTGGCCCACCTACTGCGCTTTCGAGAGAAGCGCTGGGTAAGGATCCAGGTGCTGCCCTTCGCGGCAGGTGAACACGCCAGCCTGATCGGCTCGTTCACTGCCATGAGGTTCGACGATGACCCAGACATGGTCTACTCGGAGGACCTCATCTCCGGACACATGACGGCCAACCCTGACACGGTCAAAGAAGCCTCGCTTCGTTACGCTCACGTGCAGGCCGCTGCTCTCTCCGTTGAGGCTTCGGCGGCACTGATTGTCCGCGTAATGGAGGAACGTTATGGGCATCAACCAGAACCTGACCAACGCGCGGTGGCGTAAGTCGAGCTACAGCGGGAACACCGGCGGCGAATGCGTCGAGTGCGCCCCGCTCGGCTCCGCCGCCTGGCGCAAGGCCTCGTACAGCGGAAACACCGGCGGCGACTGCGTCGAGGTGGCCGCCCAGCCCTGCAAGGTGGCGGTCCGGGACTCCAAGAACCCCGGCGGCCCCGCCTTCACCGTCACCCCGGAGGCGTTCACGGCGTTCGTCCGGAGTCTCTGAGGCGATCTCCCGGCAGCCCTGGGATGCGGGGCGGTCGGGAGTGGTCGACGCTGGAAGGGCGGGCCTGTGGCCCCATTGTGGAGTTCTCCGGCCAGGGCTCGCTCTTCCTCCCCCTCGCGTGAGGAGTCGACCCATGCGCGACGACTTCCGTTTGGCCATCAGGGCCGCCCCGACGTACAGCCGGGGTGAACCGGTGTCACTCATCTTCGAGCTGGAGAACCTGGGCGACAGGGACTACCGGCTACTTGTGTGGAACACCCCCCTCGAAGGTGAAGTCTTCAACTTCCTTGAGGTGCGGCACGAAAGCCAGGCCGTTCCCTACGACGGACGGCTGGTCAGCCGTACTGACCCCGGTCCGGACTCCTACCGCACCCTCCGCATCGGCGAGACCATCGTCGAGGAGCTCGACGTCACCGAGTCGTTCGCGCTGGACGAGCCCGGTACGTACGAGGTCACCCTGCTGGTGCGCTTCGCCGATGTCATCCCCGTCGTGGGGCCGGACGCCATCACCTCACGCCCCCGGCACGAGCACCAGGGACTCACCCTCGATCCGGTCAGCACGTGCTTCGACCTCCTGCCGGACGGCACCGCACGGGCCACGTCCGGCGAGCGGGCGCGCAGGGAGGGGCCGAGGGACGACGCCCGGCGGGTCGTGATCGCCCCGGACACGGAGCGGCCGTCGGCGCTGCTGCGGGACATCGTGCTTCCCCCGGGGTTCGCCGAGGTGTTCGCCGCGCACGACAACGCGTGCGCCTGGCTGGACGCGTCCATCGCCGAGCTGGACAGCTGGAGCGGCCGGACGGACAACAGCCTCTACCGGGAATGGTTCGGGGTGGACAGCGTCTCCCGCTACAAGACCGTGCGGGACCGCATGGCCGGGACGCGCGCCTGGATGAACAGGGAGATCACCTACGACCTGAGCCCTCCGAGCTGCGGAGCCAACACCACCAACTACACCCACCTCGGATCGGACACCGTCTACGTCTGTCCGGCCTTCTACACGCTCCCGGCGACCGGAACCGATTCCCGGTTCGGGGCCGTCGCGCACGAGTGGAGCCACGCGGCCACGAACGTCGACACCGACGACATCGTCTACGGCCTTCCGGCCTCGCGCGCCCTCGCGATCAGCAACCCGGACAAGGCGGCGAAGAACGCCGACAACTACAGCTCCTTCGTCGAAACGCTCAGCCTCCGCATGCTGACCGCGCCCGTCTTCTGGCCCAACGGCAAGGTGTACGTGTTCGCCGGCGGCCAGTACTACCGGATCGACCCCGCCAGCCGGCGGGTCGACCCCGGCTACCCGCTGCCCATCAACCCGAACTGGCCCGGACTGTGGGGCGACCGGATCGACGCCGGTGTGGTGTGGCCCAACGGCAAGGCGTACTTCTTCCGCGACAGCCAGTACATGCGCTACGACATCGCGACCGACAAGGTGGACGCGGGCTACCCGCTGCCCATCGGCCAGTTCTGGCCCGGTCTGTGGGGCGACCGGATCGACGCGGCGATCGTCTGGAACAACGGCAAGGCCTACTTCTTCCGTGACAACCAGTACATGCGCTACGACATTGCCGCCGACAAGGTGGACCCCGGCTACCCCAAGCCGATCGCCGGCAACTGGCCCGGCCTGTGGGGCGACGGCATCCAGGGCGCCGTGATGTGGAACGACGGCAAGGCGTACCTGATGCGCGGCTGGCAGTACGTCGGCTACGACGTCGCCGCGGACCGGGTCGCCCCGGCCTACCCGCGGGCGATCGGCGAGAACTGGCCCGGACTCTGGAGCGGCGGAGGCCTCGACGCGGCCATCATGTACAACAACGGCAACGCCTACTTCATGCGCGGCACCCACTACAGGGGCTACGACATCGCGGAAGACCGGGTCGTCGACCCCACCTACGAACTGACCATCGCCGGGAACTGGCCGGGCCTGTGGGACACCGTCGACTCGGGCATCCCGTGGCCCAACGGGAAGGTCTACTTCTTCCGCGGCAGGCAGTACGTGCGCTGGGACATCGCGACCAACCGGGTGGACCCCGGCTACCCGCGGCCGATCGCCGGGAACTGGCCCGGCCTGTGGAGCGACCGGATCGATGCCGCCGTCCTGTGGCCCACCAACGGCAAGGCGTACTTCTTCCGCGGCAACCAGTACATGCGGTACGACATCGCCACCGACAAGGTGGACCCCGGATACCCACTGCCGATCAGCCCGTACTGGCCCGGTCTGTGGAGCGACGGGGTCGACGCCGGGATCGTGTGGGACAACGGGAAGGCGTACTTCTTCAAGGGCTCGCAGTACGTGCGGTACGACATCGCCGCCGACCGGGTCGACGACGGCTACCCGCTGCCCATCGGCTCCAACTGGCCGGGCCTGCCCGGCCGCACGGCGTAGGCCACCGGAAGCGCTGGCCCGCAGGTCGAGAACGGCGAAGCGGAACGGCTAGCCGGGGTGCTCCGCGCCCGGTCTGGTGCCGATCATCTCGGCGATCCGCTCCGGTCCCACGGCCCGCGAGTAGAGCCAGCCCTGGCCCGTGTCGCAGCCCACGCGCCGCAGCCGCGCCGCCTGTCCGGCGGTCTCCACGCATTCCGCGGTCACCGTCAGGCCGAGCCGGTGCGCGAGCTGGACCAGGGCTTCGACGATCGTCTCGTCGGCCGGGTTCGGGTGCGAGCCCTCCTCGTAGCGGAATCCGCGCACGAACGAACCGTCCAGTTTCAGAACGGACACGGGAAGTCTGCTGAGGTAGGCGAGGTTCGAATAGCCGGTGCCGAAATCGTCGATCGCGATCCGCACGCCCATGTCGCTGAGCGCCTGCAGGGCTTGCAGGGGGCGCCCGGCCGAGCCCATCACCGCCGACTCGGTGAGCTCCAGTTGGAGCAGCTGCGGGGCGAGGCCCGTTTCGGCCAGGATCTCCGCGACGTCGCCCACGAGGTCCGAGTCCCAGACCTGCCGGACGGCGACGTTGACGGACACGAAGACCGGGGCGTCGCTGGGCTGTTCGATCTGCCAGCGGCGGGCCTGCCGGCAGGCGGTCCGCAGGACCCACTGTCCCAACTGGACGATGGAACCGTCCTCTTCGGCGATCCCGATGAACCGATTCGGCGTGAGCGTGCCGAACTGCGGGTGGTTCCAGCGCACCAGGGCCTCGACCCCGCGCACCGCGCCGCTCTCCAGGTCCACCAGCGGCTGATACTCCAGCTCGAACTCCCCCCGGTCCACGGCCCGTCGGAGCGTGGAGGAGAGCGCCTGGCGGGTCATGCGGTGCGCGTTGCGCTCCGGGTCGAACAGCGTCCAACGGGCCTTGCCGTCCGCCTTGGCCCAGTACAGGGTCGTGTCGGCGGCCTGCATCAGGCCGGTCGCCGAGGTGCCGGCCGCCGCCCGCTCCACGACCCCGATGGAGGCGGAGACGGACAGCCGCTGCCCGGCCAGGTCGAAGGGTTCCTGTACGGCGGTCAGCACGCTCCGCGCCAGGTCCGCGAGCTGTTCGGTGCCGGTGGAGTCCTCGACCAGCAGGGCGAACTCGTCGCCGCCGAGGCGTGCGACCAGGTGCCCGCCGGTGCGTCCGTAACCCGACTGGTCGGCGCACTGGGTGAGCCGGGCGGCGACGGCGGTGAGCAGCCGGTCGCCGACCCGGTGGCCGAGGGTGTCGTTCACGGCCTTGAACCCGTCGAGGTCCAGGTAGCACAGTCCGATCCGGCCCGTGCCGCCGCCGTGTTCGTACGAGGCGGCCTCCAGGGCGGCGGAGAGCCGCTCGAAGAACAGCGCGCGGTTCGGCAGGCGCGTGACCGGATCGTGCATCTGGAGGTGGCGCAGGCGGGCCTGGAGGTCGCGGCGGTCGCTGATGTCGGCCACCGACAGCAGGACGTCCCCGGTGTCGGGGACGGGCCCGAGGGTGACCTCGGTCCAGAGCGAGTGCCCGTCGGGATGCTTGAGGCGGCGGGTGCAGCGCAGTCGGGCTTGGCGGCCGCGGAGCACCTCCTGGTACGCGGCCCACGTGCGGGCCTCGGCGGCCAGGTCGACCAGGTCGGCGGCGGGCCGGTGGACGAGCGTGTGCGGTTCGCTGCCGAGCAGCCCGGCGAAGGCCTGGTTGGCGGCGACCACGTAGCCCTCGCGGTCGACGACGGCCATGGCGAGGTGGGCCGCGTTGAAGGCGGCCCGGTAGTCGCGCAGGTCGGAGTCGGCGGCGCGGTACGGCGGGGCCGGCGCGGCCTGGACGGCCTGGGCGGCCGATGTCGACGGCACTGCCGGCACTGTCGGGTGACGCTCCGTAATGGCCGATCGGATGCTGTCGGCCGCCGAACCGGTTCCTTCTGAGGTTCCGCTCACCGTTGGCTCCCGCAGTGTTCGTGAGTGTCCGCGCAGGAAAGTGTGCCGATCATAGAGGCTGCGGGGAGGCCCTATCCAGCGGCGCCACGGGTTGAGACGGTTCGGTTCGGTGTGATGACGGATCGGTGACGGAAGACCGGGCGATCGTTTCTGCGCGGCTCTGAGCATGCCGAGGCCCCTGCTGATCTCAGGTGATCGGTCGTGACTTTCTGTAGGTGGGGGCGTGAAGTTCGAGGGTCACCGACTTGCCGTACGGCTCACTCGTGTGGGGCAGCGGAACAGGGCATTAGTAAGACAATCGCCTCAAGGTGGATGAACAGGCACGAATCCACCACCGGAGGTCGATGTGGCGCGACAGCAGACACCCGGGGGAGTGGAACGCTCCCGCATCCGAAGTACCGCCGCGGCGCTCACCTCCCTGACGGCGCTCGCCGCCATGTCGCTCGTCGCCGGTCCCGCGGTGGCCGACTCGGGAGCCGGACCCTGCGCGCTGACCCGCACCTCGGCGCACCACTCCCTCGGCCTGGACACCTGGAACGGCGCCTACCCCAAACCCGAGCGCACCCTCAACGCCGTCATGGTCTTCCTCTCCTTCCCCGACCACCGCAGCGCCCTGACCACCGAGCAGATCGTCGGCGACTACTTCCCCGCCACCAGCGACTTCTTCCAGCAGGCCTCGTACGGGCGGTTCCGGCTGGTCCCGCACCCGCAGAAGCAGTGGATCCAGATGCCCAAGCCGTCCACCGCGTACGGGATAAAGCGGGACTGGGCCCCCGGGGACCGGGCCTCCTACCTGCGGGACGCGGTCGCCACCGCCGACGCCCAGGTGGACTTCCGCAAGTACGACGTCGTTTACTTCGTCGCCGACCCGGACGCGCCCGGCGTGGACTCCGACGCCACGAAGGTCGTCAACTTCGAGCACCCGATCGTCGCGGACGGCACGGAACTGCGGCGGATCGTCACCGTCTTCGAGCGCCACCCGCCGGACCGGAACGTGCTCGCCCACGAGACCGGGCACGTCTTCGACCTGCCCGACCTCTACCACCGACCCACGGACGGCAAGGGCGACTGGGACACCTACGTCGGGGACTGGGACGTCATGGGCAGCCAGTTCGGCATGGCCCCCGACCTCTTCGCCTGGCACAAGTGGAAGCTGGGCTGGCTGGACGCCTCCCAGGTGGACTGCGTGCAGACGGGATCCTCGCTGCACACCCTGCAGCCGCTGGCCCAGGCCCCGCTGAGCGGCGGAACGGGCGGCACGCGGCTCGCGGTGATCCGCACGGGCCCCGGCAGCGCGATCGCCGTCGAGGCGCGGGGCTCCGCCGGCAACGACGGGGACACGTGCACGGAGGGCGTCCTGGTCTACCGGGTGCGCAACGAGGCGTCGTCGGGCGGCGGCCCGATCGAGGTGCTGGACGCGCACCCGTCGACGGAGGCGTGCTGGGACCGCTCGGTGTACCCGCCGCTGGCGGACGCACCGCTGGAGGTCGGCGAGACGTACACCGTGCCGGGCGAGCGGATCACCATCGAGGTCGCGGACCGCACCCGGTCCGGCGCGTACACCGTGAAGATCACGACGTGACGGCCGGGCGCGCCGCGGGACACCCCGCGGCGCGCCCCGCCGGACGGCCCCGCCGGACAACGAAGAAGGCCCCCACTTGCGTGGGGGCCTTCTTCCGTCTGTGCGCCGCCAGGGACTCGAACCCCGGACCCGCTGATTAAGAGTCAGCTGCTCTAACCAACTGAGCTAGCGGCGCTTGTCTGACGTGGAAGACATTAGCAGGAGGATCGGCGGAACGAAAAATCGATATCCCCAGGTCCGGTCGGTGCGGGGGTGCGGGCCGCCCGTACGAAGGCCCAGAGCAGGGCCTCGGGCCCGGGAAGCCAGGGCTCGCGCGCGTCGGGGGCCACGAGCCACCGGGACGGCCCGGGCGTGGCGGCCAGCGGCGGCACGGTGACCGCGTCGCCCCGGCCGTGGCACAGCGGCGCCGGGGCGGTGCGGGAGCCTCCCCACTCCTCCCACGCCAAGAGGGCCGGCAGCCGGTGCGCGGTGCCGGGCGCGGCGAAGAGCAGCATCCGGCCGCGGTGCACGGCGACCGGCCCGGAGCCGGGGCCCTCGGCCCAGAGCAGGTCGAGGATGCGGCGCCCGAGGACCAGCGGGACGTTGACGACGTCGAAGGGATCGCCGCAGGGCAGCGTGGCGGGCAGCCCGGGACGGGCCTCCCACACCGCGAGGGTGCGCCGGGGATGGGCGGCTCCGGAGGTGAGCCAGGCGGCGCCCTGGGGGGTGACGTGGGTGGCGGGCGCGGTGCGGGTGCGCTCGTTGCGCGCATGGAGGGCGGTGCAGCCGGGAGCCGTCGTCAGCGTCGTCATATGCCACTGTCTACCCGCCGTAGCGGACTAGTATCCGCGAGTTACGAAAAACCGGGACGGCGGGGCCGCCGGCGGAGTATGGTGCGCCCCTCGAACCGCCGCAGGTGCCGGACGCCCGGCCCCCGCGGCGATCGGTCGAGGGGTTACGGCATGCCCGTGCCGCGCTGGAGGGTCTCGCCGAATTCGATCATCTTGCGGGCGTAGTCCTCGGTCCACTCCGCCTGTTCGGCGATCAGGGCCGGTGAGAGCCGGTCGAACCGGCGGGGATCCGCCAGCTGGGCCGCCGCCAGGGCCTGGAACTCCACCGCCCGCTCCTGCGCGGCCCGGAAGGCCAGCGTCAGCTCGGTCGCGCGGGTCAGAAGCTCCCGAGGGTCCTCGATCGACTCGAGGTCGAAGAAGTGCTCAGGGTCCGCCACGGCCTCCGAGGGCTCGAAGAGCAGAGGCGCCGGCCGCAGCCGCCGCTCGGTCCGCTCGGGCTCTGCCATGCGTGTCCTCCTGCTGCGCGTACGACGTGATTCCGGGCCACCGTCCATTGTCCAACGCCGCGCAAGACCCCTGCGCGACGGGCTAGAACACCCGTATGGCCGATGAGGTGCACGAGCAGGTGGAAAGGCCCAGTGACGGGGGAGTCGCACGGGCGATCGGGACGCGCCCCCTCCGGCCCACGTCGCGCTGACCGGCCGTCAGTCGCACGCCTCCGCGCCCGGGCGGCCGGCACCGCCCCCGTGCCGCCCGCCCCGGTGGCGGAGGCGGGCGGCGCCCTCGGCTACGGCGTACGGCTGCGCACGCACGCCGCGTACGACCATCCGGTGGGGACCCTGCTCACGCCGTGACGGCCTCGGCGGCGCGCCCCGCCGCCAGCTCGGCCACGTCGTCCAGGACCCCGGCGAGCTCGCCCGCGAGCGTCTCCGGGGCCCGGAAGCCCTCGGGGCCGAGCAGCTTGGGGATGCCCGGGATCGCGACGGAGCGCTCGGCGGGCAGCATGCCGAGACGGGTGAGGACCGGCAGCAGCATCTCGGCGGCCGGGGCGCCGCCGGTGGGGCCGGCGCTGTAGCTGACGATGCCGACCGGCTTGCCCTTCCACTCGTTGTAGAGGAAGTCGATGGCGTTCTTGAAGGGGGCGGTGAAGCCGCCGTTGTACATCGGCAGGACGAAGAGGAAGGCGTCGGCCGAGTCGACCAGGGCGCTCCAGTCGCGGGTGTGCTGGTGCGCGTAGTTGCCGGTGGAGGCGTACTCCGGCTCGTCGAGGAAGGGCAGGGCGATCTCGGCGAGGTCGACGGAGGTGACGTCGAAGCCGCCGCGCCCGCGGGCCTGCTCGGTCACCCAGCGGGCGAGCGGGCGGCCGGCGGAGGTGGGGCGGGTGGCGGCGGAGATGACGTGCAGGCGGGTCATGGCGAGGACTTCCGGTCGGCGTGATCATTGATGTGTCGGTTGATCAAACCCAGAATCTGAATGACATGTCAACCAGGTAAGTGATGTGTCACCGACCTGGTTAGAGTGGCGGGCATGACCCCCGCACCGCAGCCCGGGCCCCGCTGGCTCACCGAGTCCGAACAGGACGCCTGGTACGCGTGGCGGCGGATGTTCCCGCTGGTCAACGCGGAGATCGCACGCGACCTCAGCCAGGACAGCGGGCTCTCCGAAGCCGACTACGACGTCCTGTCGGTGCTCGGCTCCACGGACGGCCACCGGATGCGCATCAGCGCGCTGGCCGAGCTGATGCGCTGGTCCCGCAGCCGGCTGTCCCACCAGCTCACCCGCATGGAGCAGCGCGGCGCCGTCCGCCGCGAGGAGGTGGCCGCCGACGGCCGGGGCGCGGAGGTCGTCCTCACCGACGCCGGCGTCACCGCGATCACGGACGCGGCCCCGCTCCACGTGGAGTCCGTCCGCCACCACCTGATCGACGTCCTGACCCCGGAACAGCTGCGCACCCTGGCCGAGGTCGGCGAAACCCTCCACGCGCACCTGGGTGCCCGCCGCGAGCCCTGACCCGGTGGCCGCGTAGGCCTCAGCCGGTCCAGCCGGAGATCCGCACGTGCGTGACGTCCCCGTCCTCGTAGTCGAGCTCGATGTTCACCGCGTCCGCGAGTCGGTGGCCGGCTTCGTCCTTGACGGGCGCGTGACCCGGCAGCGGCGGGCTCGCGCACGCGTCGCTGTCCAGGCAGCCCATGGAAAACGTCGCCTCGGGATAGGAGGTCCGCAGCCATGCCTCCGTCTCCTTCCGGGGCGCGCGGAAGTCCAGGTCGTACGAGATGCTCATCCACTGGCCCGTCGTGCACCGCCGGTCGTGCGTCCCCGCGGGCAGCTCGGCAGCGCGGACGAACGCGGCCGCCTTGTCGCACGGCGCGCCCAGGACGCCGACGAAGGCAGCCGACACCTGATACGCGTACCAGCCTCCGAAGGCCAGTACGGCTGTCGTGGCGGTGATCGCGAGCCACACCGTGATGCGCTTGCGTCGTACGGATATCACTTGAAAACCCCCTGGTCACATTCACTTGAACATGTTCAAGGATGTGCGCGGAGGGGTCTTCGGTTCCACCCGTGCCGATCTTCAGGGCCGCCAGGGGACCCGGTGCTCGGCCAGGTGGGCGAGCACCGAATGGTTCGCTTCCCAGCCGTCCGGGAATTTGACCGTCACGCCCAACTGGACCGGTTCCGTCGAGGGATGGTCGTCCAGGAGTTCCGCTATGCCCGCCCGGGCCACCACCACGCACGCGTGCCGGTGCCGCGAGGCCAGTACGCACAGGCGGCCCGTCTCCAGGTGGAAGGCCGTCGCGTCCGGGCGGCCCGACAGCGGGTGGAGGACCACTGTGAGGTCGTACTCGCGGCCCTGGAGCCGGTTCGCGGTGTCCACCGTGACCCCCGAGACCCCGAGCGAGGCCAGCGCCGCACGGACCGCGGCCGCCTGGTCCCGGTGGGCCGTGCCGACCGCGATCCGATCCGCCGTCAGCGGGGCCGGGTCCGGGGACTGCTCGTCCGAGGTCACCGCCCCGCGGTCCAGGGCCCGGCGGACCACCAGGGCCACCGCCCGCACCGCCTCCGGGTCCGTGCGCGGGGTGTGTCGCGCGGGCAGCTCCAGCAGGCCCCAGCCCGCCTCGGCCGCCTCGTCCAGCACCCGGTCCGGACCCGACCCGTCCGAAGGCACCCCGTACGACAGCCGCCGCTCGCCCGGGCCCGTACCGCTACGGAACTGCGTGTACGGGTAGAAGGCGCGGGAGACCAACGGCGCCGCCGACGCCGGGAGCCGCCAGGACACCGGCAACCGGTGCTGCGGCAGCTGCGGATTGTGCGCGAGCAGGGTGCTCACCGCAGAGGCGGACGGGTCGTAGGACAGGCCCGCCCACTGCTCCGCGCCGACCACGCTGAACGGGTCCAACTGCCCCGGGTCGCCCACGAACAGCGCCCGCTCGAACAACCCGGCCACGGCCAGCAGCGCGTCCGAACGCATCTGGTACGCCTCGTCGACGATCGCGTGCTGCCACGGCTCGACGTCCTTGACGAAGGCCCACTTGGCCGCCGTGGAGATGGTGATCGGCAGCTCCGCGAGGTCCTTCGGCTTGGCCGACAAAGTGACCGAGGGCAGCTCGCGCAGCGCCGGGTCGTAGGCGTCCCCGTCACTGCTGTGCAGCCGGCCCACCTTCAGCTCCGGGTCCTTGTCGGCGAGGCGCAGCACCAGGTCGTCGACCTGCGCGTTGGTCTGCGCCACCACCATCAGGCGGCGTCCGGCCGCGGCCAGCTCGCGGGCCGCACGGACCACGAGCGTGGACTTGCCGGCCCCGGGCGGGGAGTCGACGACCACGCCCCGCTCGGACCCGTGCAGGGTGTCGGTCAGGATCGCGGCGGTCGCCCGGGCGGCCGCCGCGCCCGGGTCGAAGGGGGCGGTCGTGGTCACAGCAGGTCCTCGTCGGTCACGGAGTCGGGCAGGGGAAGGGCGCCCGCCGACCCCGGCGGGCCGCCGTGCGTCCACGGGGTCTGCTCGGGCTCCGGCAGTTTCGGGCCGCCGCGCGCATCGTGCTCGAAGAGCGTCCAGCAGAGCTGGTCGCCCTTCTCCGGGACCGTCCCCGGCTCGGGGTCCCGGCCGCGGCCCATCTTGTCGAGGAGCCGCAGGACCAGCCGCCCGTCCTCCTCGAAGCGGACGAACTGTGCGCTCTGCGGGCGCCCCTCCAGCGAGCGGAACACCTTCCCGCCGCCCTCGTCGGCGAGCTGCGGGCGGTCCTCCGTCACCACGGTCACCAGCGGGCGCGGGCTCGGCCGCTTCGACTCCGTCCACTCCATCACCACCTCGGTGACCTCACCGGCGAAGGCCTCGCCCGCGAGCCGTCGGCCCGCCATCACCAGGGGGTCGTCCAGGGCCTCCTGCGCGTCCAGCCGCACCTGTTCGGTCTCCCGCACGGCCAGCTTCTGGGCCGCCGTCACCGCGTCGTCGCGGCGCGGCTGCGGCGGCTCACCGGCCCGTACGCGGTCTCGGTGGCCGGTGTAGGACCAGCGGTCGCGCGTCCAGCGTTCCTCCGCGCGCTCGCCCGGCGGCAGGGCGCGCAGCAGGTCGATCGCCTGCCACGTCTGCCACCAGGTGCCCGACAGCTGGGATTCGACCAGCCGGTGCACCTCCTGCTCGGCCGCCCGGACATGGCGGTCGTCGTCGCCGGGGCCGGCCGCCAGGGCCGCGCGCGCGGCGTCGTAGCGGGTGATGGCGGGAGCCAGCAGCTTGTTGTCGAAAGCCGGATCGGTGGCCGGACCCGCGGGCGGGCACAGCAGCTGGCCGTCCCGGTCACGACCCAGCTCGGCCCGGTGCGCCTCCTCGGCGCCCGACCGGCCCGCGGGCGGGGCGATCCAGCCCAGGAGCGCGCCCAGGTGCTGGTCCTCCAGGTTGCTCTGGCCGGTGGCCCAGTGCCGGGACAGCAGGTCGGTGGCCGACAGCAGCATCGAGGAGCCGGGCACCCGAGAGCGCTCGGCGAGGTGGGTGAACCAGCGGCCGAGCATCGGCACCTGCGAGGGCGCCGGATACGGATTGTCCGGATCCTCCTCGGCGGTGCGCCGGAACCGCATCGAGCGCCCCAGCAGCCGGACGTACTCGATGCCCGCCCGGCTCGGCACGATCAGCTGCGGCGCGTCCACGCACAGCTCGGTCTCGACCTTGACCCGCTTGCCCGTCTCCGGGTCGGTCTCGCTGCGTTCGGCCGGCTCCACGACGTCCGCGTACGCGTCGATGTGGCCCAGCACCTGCACGGCCAGATCGGCGAGGAAGGCCCAGCGCCGGTCGCGGTCGCGCGGCTGGGGTATCACGAACACCCGCGGCTCGTGCCGGTCGGTGCCGACCATCGCACCGAGCGGGGCGCCCGCCTCACCGGCCGTCGTCAGCGGCACGAAAACCATCGGGCGCTCGCTCAGGTGACGGTGGCGCACGGTCGCGAGCGGCTGGGCGCGGCCCGCACGTACGGCCTCCAGCCGGGCCAGCGTGTTCAGCAGGGACATGCGGGGGTCTCCGGGGCGTGGTGCGGCGGACGGGCGGCGGCGGCCAGTTCCAGGGCCTCGGCGCGCAACCGGGCGGCGCGGTGCAGCGCGGCGGCGGTCGGATCCTCGGCGCAGCCGAAGCCGGCGGCCGCCGCGAGGGCGGCCTCGACGGTGGTCAGCGCACCCAGCTCACCCCGTACCGACCGGCCCAGCGCGGTGACCTGGTCGGCGGCGCGGGCCCGGTCGCGGCAGTGGAAGGCGAGCTCACAGGCGGCCAGGCACTCGGGGGCGTAGGCGGCGTCGACCGCGGAGACCGCCTCGACCAGCTGCTCGGGGGTCCGCGTCGCCGGGTCGAAGCTGAGGCCCTCGGGCAGGGCGGCGGCCAGCTCCTCGACGCGGGTCAGCCGGTCCAGCTGGCGGCGGGTCACGGAGCGCTCGCGGCGGATGTCGACGGGGGCGGCGGTGGGCAGGTTCGAGAAGTCCTTGGGGCAGACCAGCAGCACGGTGTGGCCGACCTCGGCGCCGGGCAGTTTCCCGGCGGTCTGCTCCAGGGCCAGGACGTAGACGGCGGCCTGCCGGGCGGCGGCGCCCACCTTCGCGGCGTCGGCGGCGCCGTCGACCATCGGGAACGACTTGATCTCCACGACGGTCCAGCGGCCGTCGGGGTGGACCACGACGGCGTCGGGCTCCAGATAGGCGGGGGAGCCGGCCACCTCCAGGGCGAGCATCGGGTGGTCCAGCAGCGTCCAGGCCCCGGAGTCCCGGCCGGCGGCGGTCGCCTCGCGCAGGGCGAGCGCGGTCCGCGCGGCGCGGCCCTCGGGTCCGGCGGCGGTCAGGTCGGGTACGCGGGCACCGGCCCCGGGGGACCCGGGCGACTCCGCGGTCGGCGCGAGGTGCGCGTGGACCAGCCGCAGCAGCTCGGCCCCGCCGTCGCCCTTGACCTTGGCCTCGAAGGAGTTCCCGCGGACTATGGCGAACTGCGACTGCCCGAAGGAAGCGGGGGAGCCGAGCGCCGTGGCCAGGGCGGTCTTGTCCACCCCGGCGCCGTCGAGCAGGGCGCGTCTGCCGCAGCCGGGATTGGCGGCGAGGGCCGCCAGTGCCCGGGCGTCGAGCGGACGGGGCGGCACGGCGGGGCCGCGCAGACCGGCGAGCCGCTGCCGCAGGGTCGTCGGCTGCGCGGGGCTGCTGGGCGGGTAAGAGCTCACCCGCGGAAGTGTCCCATCCACCACTGACAATCGTGGAAGGAGCGCGGAAACCGGTGGTGGGGGCCGGTGATGGATGATGGACGGACCTCGAACGAACCGGGAGAAGTGACATGGCCCCCCGCATCCTGCTGGCCCGCCACGGCCAGACGGCGTGGTCCCAGCTCGGCAAGCACACCGGACGCACGGACGTGCCGATGCTGGAGGAGGGCAAGTTGGGCGCGAAGCTGCTCGGCGAGCGGCTGGCCCGTGACCCGTGGCGGGGGCTACCGGGCGTCGAGGTCCGCACCAGCCCGCTCGTGCGGGCGAGCGAGAGCTGCGACCTGGCGGGCTTCGGAGCCCGGGCCGAACCGTGGGACGCGCTGATGGAGTGGGACTACGGCGACTACGAGGGCATGACCCCGGCCGAGATCCAGGCCGTCCGGCCGGGCTGGCTGATCTGGCGCGACGGCGTACCGGGCGGCGAGTCCGTGGCGGACGTGGCGGCCCGCGCGGACGAGGTGGTCGCCTGGGCCCGCTCGGCGGAGCGCGACGTCCTGGTCTTCGCGCACGGGCACATCCTGCGCACGCTGGCCGCGCGCTGGCTGGGCTTCGAGGCCTCCTTCGGCGCCCGCATCCGGCTGGAGCCGACCTCCCTCTCGGTCCTCGGCTGGGCCTACGGCGCGCCGGCGCTGGAACGCTGGAACGACACGGGTCACCTGGACGCGTAACCCTGCGGGCTCGCTCGGCGGTGTGCGGCGGGTCCGGACCCGTGCCGTTGCCCTGCGGGCTTGCTCGGTGGTGTGCGGCGGGTCCGGATCCGTGCCGGGCTCCGCCTCAAACGCCGGCGGGGCTGGAAATGCGGGCCCGTGCCGTGTGCGGTGGCGGGGGTCGGGGCGGGGGGCCGGGGCGGGGTGTCTCCTCGGCTCGCGCGGTGCGGCACGTCTCGGTTGTGCTCGGTGGTGCGCGCTCGTCCTGCGGGGACACCCCGCCCCGTCCCCCCGCCCCTCGGCGGCACACGCCCACGGGTTCTCCCACGCTCCGGGGACGGGTCGTCGCTGTCGGAGCCGTGCCGTGGGGTGGGGACACGGAGGAGGGTCCCCGCAGGACGAGCGCGCAACCCAGGCCGTCTGGCAGGACCGCGGCCGCCTGGCGCGAGCCGAGGAGACCCTCCTGCGGGCCACCGCCCCACCCATCAAAGCCCCGCCGGCGTTTGAGGCGACCCACCTCGGCACGAGGGAACGTGCCACCGAGCCGCAAAACCGCCGAGCCCCCGCAGGGGACCCGGCCCCGCCGGCGTTTGAGGCGACCCACCTCGGCACGAGGCAACGTGCCACCGAGCCGCAAAACCGCTGAGCCGCCCGCAGGGCACACCGCAGGGCTACCGCCGCGTCAGGAACGCGGCCACGCGGGGGGAGCGTTGGTGGGGGATGAGGGTTGCGGCTGTTTCCGAGAGCATCGACCGGATCCGGGTGGACTGGACCTCGGTCAGCAGGTCCAGCACCCGGCCGCCCGCCCACGCGGCCTCGTCGGGGGCGCCCGCGCGGGCCAGGTCGCCGGCCAGCTCGGCGGTGTAGAGGGCCACGTTCCGGGCGAAGTGCGGGTCCTGGAGGTCGGCGGCGCGGCGGGCGTGCCGGGCCGCACGGGCGTGTTCGCCCAGCGCCGACCAGCAGCGCGCTTCCAGGGACTCCAGCTCCGCCTGTCCGAAGAAGGACATCCATTCGGGGTCGGCGTCCGATTCGCCCCGGGCGAATTCCGTGTGCGCCCGGGTCAGCGCATCCTCGCAGGCCCTGCGGTCGGCCAGCCCCGCCCAGCCGCCGGCCTCCCGCAGCGCGAGCAGGGACAGCAGCCGTGGGGAGCCGAGGGAGCGGGCGGCGCGGTAGCCCGCCTGGGCGGCCCGTACCGCTTCCCGGGAGCGGCCGCAGTCCCGGGCCAGGAAGGCCATGTTGCTGAAGGCGTGCGCCTCCAGGCCCGCGTCCCGCGCGACCCGGGCCGTCGCCAGGGCCTCCGCGTAGTGCGAGCGGGCGTCGTCGAAGCGGCCCGAGTCGTGGGCCAGCCAGCCGACGGAGACGGCCAGTTCGCCGGCGCCCGAGTGCAGCCGGTCCTCGGTGGACTGCCGGGTGGCTCCCGCGTCGAGCAGTGCGTAGGCGGTGCGCAGGGGTTCGGCGGCCCGCCGGTACAGGGAGTCGGCGCCGTGCCGGTCGTCCAGGAGGCGGATCTGGCGTACCGCGTCCTCGACGGCGGCGGCCTCGGACTCGCCGGCGCGGGTGGGGAGCCGGCGGGCGTCGCCGAGCAGGGTGAGGCTGAGCGTCGCGGCCGCCACGGTCGCGGAGCCGCCCGCCATGAACGCGCGACGCAGCACGTCGCTCTCCTTGGCACTGGAAGGGGAACGGGGTACGGGGACGGAGAGGGGATCGCGCTGGGCCGAGCGGCCGCGGACGCTCTCGCGGGGGGAGAAGCCCAGATCGGCCAGGGCGCGGCCGGGGAACATGTGGAGGAAGACCCGCTCGTAGGCGTAGTTGGGGCAGCGGATCTCGCCTGATTCGACCCGGCCGATGTAGCGCGCGTCGCAGGAAACCGTTTCTCCGATCTCCTTCGCCGCCCGGCGCACCAGGGCTGCGAACTCGGCCGGGGAGTGCTGTCCGCGCAGCTGCCGGAACGTGGAGTTGGGTGAGTGGGGGGACGCCGCCATGGACGTGACCTCTCTGGCAAGGAACGCAGCACCGGTGGTGTGACGGGGGGTCCGGCGCGCACGAAAGTACCGCCAGCGAGGGGGTGTTCATGCAATGTTTGGCTACAAAAGGGATATCTCACCCGCGATCCGCCATGAACTGCCATCCTTTGTGGCGTCTTGCCGCCGCACCTGTTGACGTTCCCGTGCGTTGAACCCGTGCGGATCCGGATCGAGGAGGGGTTCCCTTGGTGGAGGGCGGCATGGAGAGCACTGCAACGAACACCGCGTCCGAGTCCGGCGCGGCCCCGGACCTGGACCTGGTGACCGTTCCCACGCGGCAGGGGCTGGAGGCGGTGGACATCATCCGCCGCGCCGCCAGCCAGGCCGGCGGGGTCGGGCCGGTCCTGCACGACGGATCCGGTGACACCCTCGGCTTCCTCGTGCCGTCCGGCACCGCCGACGCGTGGGACCTGCCGGGCAGTGCCTGTACGCAGACCAACGGGCGCGGCATGCGCTTCGGCGACGCGGCCTCGCCCACCGCGGACGCCCCGGACGCCACCGGCTGGCTGCTCCCGCCGGAGGCCGTCGCGCCGGTCACCGATCCGGACGTGCTGCGGGCGGCGCTCGGTGAGGCGGCCCGGCTGATCGAGGCCGCGGACAACTGCCGCTGAAGCGTCCGGGCCGGGTGCTGCGCCGCCGCCCGTCACAATGGGGTGGTGGCAGGCAAGGACAGGAACAAGGGCAAGCAGCGCGGCCGCGGCAGCGCCGAGGCGGTCGTCGGGCAGGTGGACGGCGGCCGGGCGGAGCTGGAGCCGGACCGGGAGCGGGCCGGGGCCTGGACCCTGTTGATCGACGGGGCCCCGCAGTCGCACGTGGACCTGGAAGATCCCGGGTACCTGGACTTCGCGTACCAGCGGCGGATCGGCCACCTGATCGACCTCGTCGCACCCGCCCGGCAGCCCCTGAACGTGGTGCACCTGGGCGGCGGCGCCTTCACCCTCGCCCGCTACACCGCGGCCTCCCGGCCGCGCTCCACCCAGCAGGTCGTGGAGATCGACGCCGCCCTGGTGGCCTTCGTACGGGAGCACCTGCCGCTGGACCCGCAGGCGCGGGTCCGGGTCCGGGCCGTGGACGCGCGGGCGGGCCTGGCCAAGGTCCCGGACGGCTGGGCGGACCTGGTGATCGCGGACGTGTTCAGCGGGGCGCGCACCCCGGCGCACCTGACGAGCGGCGAGTTCCTGGACGACGTGCGCCGCGCCCTCGCCCCCACCGGGTGGTACGTGGCCAATCTGGCGGACGGTCCGCCGCTGACCCATCTGCGGAGCCAGATCGCGACGGCCGCGTCCCGGTTCACGGAGCTGGCGCTGGCCGCCGATCCGGTGGTGTGGCGGGGGAAACGGTTCGGCAACGCCGTCCTGGTGGCCGCCGACCGGGAGCTGCCCGTCGCGGAGTTCACCCGCCGGGTCGCGAGCGACCCGCACCCGGGCCGGGTCGAGCACGGCCGGGCCCTGGCCGACTTCGCGGGCGGCGCCGCGCCGGTCGTGGACGCCTCGGCGGTGGCCTCTCCGCAGCCGCCGCCCTCGGTCTTCCGCTAGACGGTCTTCCGCTGGACGGTCGCCCGCCCCTCAGGGGTCGACGATCTCGACCAGCGGCGGGTGGTCGTGCCACGTGCAGAACACCGACACCTCACGGCCGTCCCGGGTGAAGGTGACCCGGATCCAGAAGTCCGTCTTCCACACCTGCATCCGCCAATCGGCCGCCGGCGTCGCCGAGACCAGCTCGGCCGAGGAGGCGCCCAGGGAGAAGACGACCCGGCCGCCGGAGACCGGATAGGCCTGCACCTTCCCCGCGTCCTGGCCCAGCCGCTGGTTCGGGCCGGGGGCGGTCGACGGCTTCGGGGACTTCTCCGGGGAGGTCCCGGCGCTCGGCGACGCGTCCGCGGTGGGCGACCCGGAGGGCGACGGGGATGCGGACGCGGACGGGGTCGGGGAGGGGGACGGGGAGGCCTGCGCGCCGTGCGTCGACGAGGACAGCGGACGGTTGGTCAGGGGCACCGCGAGGGGCGGATCGTAGGCCGTTCCCGACATGACGGTGTGCACGCCCCACCACGACAGCGTCACCGCCGCGCCGGTCGCCAGCATCCATGCCATCGCATGAAGAAGTCCTCGTCGCATCAACGCACATACTGCACCACCCGCCACAAGAGTGGCCCGACACCCCGCCGGGTCGCCCGGATGGACTACGGTGCGGGCCATGGCAAGTGTGCTCGTGGTCGAGGACGACCAGTTCGTACGTTCCGCCCTCATCCGGCACCTGACGGAGGCCTCGCACACCGTGCGGAGCGTCGGCACGGCCCTGGAGGCGCTGCGCGAGGTCGCGCACCACCGCTTCGACGTGGTCATCCTCGACCTCGGACTGCCCGACCTGGACGGGTCCGAGGCGCTCAAGATGCTGCGCGGCATCACCGACGTACCCGTGATCATCGCCACTGCGCGCGACGACGAGGCGGAGATCGTCCGGCTGCTCAACGACGGCGCCGACGACTACCTGACCAAACCTTTCTCCGTGGAGCACCTCTCCGCCCGGATGTCCGCCGTCCTGCGCCGCGCCCGGGCCGCCGCCGGGGCCGAACCGCCCTCGCGCGTCCTGCGCGTCGGCGGACTCGCCATCGACCCGCTGCGCCGCCAGGCCGAGCTGGACGGGGCCGTACTGGACCTCACCCGCCGGGAATTCGACCTGCTGGCCTTCCTCGCCGGCCGCCCCGGGGTGGTCGTGGCCCGGCGCGAACTGCTCGCCGAGGTCTGGCAGCAGTCGTACGGGGACGACCAGACCATCGACGTCCACCTGTCCTGGCTGCGCCGCAAACTCGGCGAGACCGCCGCCCGGCCCCGCTACCTGCACACGCTGCGCGGGGTCGGGGTCAAGCTGGAGCCGCCCCGGTGAGCGCGCGATGAGATGGGCGCTCGTCAAGGTGTGCCTCGCGGTCACGGCCATGGTGGTCGTGGCCTTCGCCGTACCGCTGGGCCTCGTCGTCCAGGAGATGGCCAGTGACCGGGCCTTCTCCAACGCCGAACGGCAGGCCGCCAGCATCGGCCCGACGCTGTCCATCACCACCGACCCCGTGCAGCTGCGCAAGGCGGTGGAGTCCACCCAGATGGGCGCCGCCCGGCGGATGGCCGTCCACGTGCCCGCGATCGGCGACAGCCCGCCGGTGAACATCGGCCGGGGGCGGGCCGGGGAGCGCGCCGTCGCGGAGACCCGGCGGATGGGACGGGGTACGACGGCCAAGGTCTCGGGCGGCGGCTCGGCGCTGCTCCAGCCGACCGCGCTCGGCTCCGGTGACATCGCCGTCGTGGAGATCTTCGTACCGGAGAGCGAGGTCAGCAACGGGGTCGCGACCGCCTGGCTGGTGCTCGCGGGCGTCGGCCTGGCCCTGATCATCGGCTCGGTCGGGGTCGCCGACCGGCTCGGCGCCCGGCTGGTCCGGCCCGCCGAACGGCTCGCGGACGCGGCCCACCAGCTCGGTGAGGGCCGGCTCGGCGCCCGGGTGCCCGAGGCCGGGCCGAAGGAGCTCCGCTCGGCGGCCGCCGCGTTCAACGCGATGGCGGACCAGGTCGTCGAACTCCTCGCCAACGAACGGGAACTGGCCGCCGACCTCTCGCACCGGCTGCGCACCCCGCTGACTGTGCTGCGGCTCAACACGGCCTCGCTCGGCGACGGCCCGGCCGCCGAGCAGACCCGCGCCGCCGTGGAGCAGCTGGAGCGCGAGGTCGACACGATCATCCGTACCGCCCGGGAGCAGCGCCCGGCCACCGGCCCGGGGGCCGGGGCGGGCGCGGGCTGCGACGCCTCCGAGGTCATTCGCGACCGGATGGCCTTCTGGTCGGCGCTCGCGGAGGACGAGGGCCGCGAGGTGCGGCTCGCCGGCGTGGACCGTACGGTACGGATCCCCGTGGCGCGGCCCGAACTCGCCGCCGCCCTCGACGCCATGCTCGGCAACGTCTTCCGGCACACCCCCGAGGGCACCCCCTTCGCGGTGGACGTCCACGACGCGGGCGACGCCGTGATCGTGCTGGTCTCGGACGCGGGTCCCGGCATCGAAGACCCGGACGCGGCCCTGCGCCGCGGCAACGACGGCGGCCGCGACGGGTCGACGGGCCTCGGCCTGGACATCGTGCGGCGGGTCGCGGAGTCGACCGGCGGCGACGTACGGCTGGGGCGCTCGGTGCTCGGCGGGACCGAGGTCCGGGTCTGGATCGGCCTGGACGGGCGGAGCCTCGGCGGCCCCGGCGCGGGGCGGGCCGCGCGCGGCCGACGCGGCAACCGACGTAACCGGGGGCGCGCCTCGCAGGCGTGATGTCGCCGTCTCGGTACGGTCCGCGGCATGGACACCCTGATCTTCGGCGGGCTCCTCGCCACGCTGATCGCCCTGTACCGGGGCGCGTCCCGGACGGTCGTGCTCGGCGCGTGGTGGGCGGTGCTGATCGCCGTCACCCTGCTGACGGCGCACCACATCACCAGCGGCCTCGCCCTGAAGCTGAGCTACTGACCGTGACCGCGACGATGCACAGCCTCGTGCCCGACGCCCCGCCGGAGAGCGGCCTGCTGGGCCGGGTCCAGTACTGGTTCGCCTGCCTCTTCGCCTTCGGCTGGTCGGTAGCGGTCTGCGCCGGCCTCTACTACCAGTTCGGCCGCGGGGACATCCCGTGCCCGCTGTGCGTCGTGCAGCGGATGTTCATGCTGCTGGCCGCCCTGGGCGCGGCGTACGTCATCCGCGCGGCGCTGCTCAGCGGCACCGTGCCGGCCCGCGTCTACATGACGGGCTGGGGGATGTCCCTGGTCGCGGCGATCGGGGGCTCCTTCGCGTCCTGGCGGCAGACCATGCTGTACGTCCTGCCGGGGGCCGAGGGGTACGGGGGCGAGGTGCTCGGCCTGCACCTGTACCACTGGGCGTGGATCCTCTTCCAGTTCTCGGTGGTCGCCATCGGCGTCGTCCTGGCCTTCGCCCACGCGACGGCCGACCGCGCCGTCCTGGCGGTCCGGCCGGGACCGCTGCGCACGGCGGGCATGTGCGCGCTGTGGTTCCTGGGCATGGTGATCGCCGTGAGCACCCTGGCGGTCTTCCTCCAGGAGGGCTTCCACTGGTTCCTGCCGGACGGCCCGAACCGGTACCAGTTCTTTTACGATGTCGGGATCTTGGGCTGACCGGGTCCGGGGTGGGCCGGGACGGCCCGGCCTCCGTTCGACGAATGGATCTCCGCAATGCGCTACGCAGTCCTCGGCACCGGGATCGTCGGCCGTACGGTGGCCGCCCGGCTCGACGGCCTGGGCCACCAGGTGGTCATCGGCACCAGGGAACCGGCAGCGACCCTCGGCCGCTCCGAGTACGCCGAGTGGCAGGAGGCCCACCCCGCGGTCGGGCTGGCCACGTTCGCGCAGGCGGCGCGGGACGGCGAGGTGCTGGTCAACGCCACCGGCGGGCAGGCCAGCATTGCCGCGCTGACGGAGGCGGACGCCGCCCACCTCGACGGCAAGGTCCTCATCGACATCGCGAACCCGCTGGACTTCTCGGGGGGCTTCCCGCCGGTCCTGGACCCGGTCAACGACGACAGTCTGGCCGAGCTGATCCAGCGGACCTTCCCGCGGCTGCGGGTGGTCAAGACGTTGAACACGATGAACTGCCAGATCATGGTGGACCCGGCGCGGGTCGCCGGCGAGCACCACGTCTTCCTCTCGGGCGAGGACGCGGACGCCAAGAAGTCCGTGCGCGAACTGCTGTACGCCTTCGGGTGGCCGGAGGCGAGCGTCCTCGACCTCGGGGGCATCGAGACGGCCCGGGGCACCGAGATGCTGCTGCCGATCTGGCTCCGCCTGATGGGCGCGCTCGGCCACGCGGACTTCAACTTCCACGTCCAGGGCGCGTAGGTCGTCCCGGGCCCGCCCCGGACGGGGGCGCACATGTTGCTGCGCCCCCGCCCCCGGCCGAGGGTGGGCCTGAGGGAAGGAGCCACGCATGAGAGTCATGCTCAGGGCGCACATGGACACGGCCGCCACCAACGAGGGCATCAAGACCGGCGCGCTGCCCCAGGCGATCAAGACGCTGATGGAGAAGGTGAAGCCGGAGGCGGCCTACTTCGGCCTGCACGAGGGCGTGCGCTCCTGTTGGCTCGTCTTCGACATGCAGGACAGTGCGCAGATGCCGCCGCTGATGGAGGACCTGTTCCTGCATTTCAACGCCGAGATCGACGTCGCTCCCGTGATGAACGCCGAGGAGCTGGCGAAGGGCCTGGCGGCGATGAAGGCCTCCTCCTGACCGGCTTCTGACCGGTTTCCGACCGGTTTCTGACGTTCTCCTGCCCGGCTCCTGAGGGTAAAACCGGTGGAGCGGCGCCGCTGTGCGCCGTTACCGTGCTGCCGAGTCAAGTCGTCTAGGCAAGGACGTGCCGTTGTACACCCTGTGAGACCCCCCGAGTGCTGATCTGCCGCGCGTCGCGCCTGTGCGCCGCGCTGCTTTTTGCTGCGGACTTCTCACTGAAGGTGTACTTCTGTGCTCAATGACTGGGTGGTCATGCCCACCTGCCTACCGACCGTTCTCCGCCGTTGTCCCGCGTGCGCGTCCGACCGCTTCCGGGCGAACGGCAAATTCCGCGTCAACGCACACCACAAGCTCCTCGACGCCTGGCTCCTCGTGCTCTGCACCGCTTGCGGGGACACGGCAAAGCTCACGGTCCTCGAGCGGGTGAACGTGCGCTCCGTACGACCCGATCTGCTGGACCGGATGCATGACAACGACCCTGACCTGGCAGCTGAGTTGCTCCAGGATCCCGTCATGCGGCGCCGCAATCGCATCGCCCTCGACTGGGACGGCGCATGGCGCCTCGACACCGGCGGATCGGATCACCTGGACCGCGAGGTGATCGACGTTTCGGTCCGCTTCGCGGCCCGGATCCCGGTCCGGCCGGTGCGACTGATCGCCGAAGGGTGCGGTCTTTCGCGGGCCGAGGTCGAGGGGCTGATCACGGAGGGCGCACTCGTTTCGGCAGTCCGGCTGAGCGGCAAGCTCTCCGGCGACTTCGCTTTCACGCTCAAGCGCTGAGCCCTCCTCGGGACCGGGGGCCCGTCCGGCAAGATCCGCCGGACGGGCTCCCTCCCGGCGTCGGGGCCGTCAGCGGAGGGAGTCGATCCAGCGTTCCAGGCGGCGGATCTCGGCGGCCATCAGCTCCGGGTCGCGGAAGGTGTTGGTGAGCAGTGAGATGCCCTGGTAGGCGGCGATCAGGGCGACGGCGAGTTCGCGGGCGTCGGCCCGGTCCATCTGCGCGAACTGCTGCTCGGTCCAGTCGAGCAGGACCTGCATGACGGCGGCGATCGAGCGGCCCGGGCCGTCGGCGCGCTTGTCCAGCTCCGAGGCGAGGGTGCCGGTGGGGCAGCCGTACTGGGCGGTGAGCTCGCGCTGTTGGGCCCAGCCGGCCAGCAGGGCCTTCAACCGCTCCTCGGGGGTGGGCAGTTTGTTGAGGGCGGCGATCAGGCCCCGGAGGGTCTGGGCGTGCGCGTCGATCGCGGCCTCGACGAGTTCTTCCTTGGTCTTGAAGTAGTAGTAGACGTTGCCCACGGGGACATCGGCCGCCCGGGCGATGTCCGCGAGCGTGGTCGGGGCGACGCCCTGGGCGTGGAGGACCCGGGCCGCGGCGGCCGCCAGCCGCTCCCGTTTGCCGGACGTCCGCCGGCCCTTCTTTGAGTCAGTCACCTGACTCACTCTAGACGAGCGATCGGGCGAGGGGCTATGGTCACAACTAAGTCAGCCGACTAACTCACAAGGGGGATCACCATGATCGTAGTGACGGGCGCGACCGGGAACGTGGGGCAGGAACTCGTACGGATCCTCGCCGACGCCGGCGAGCGCGTGACCGCCGTCTCCCGGCGGCCGGCAGAACTGCCCGAAGGCGTCCGCCACCACCAGGGCGACCTCGCCGAACCGCAGGGCCTCGGCCCCGCGCTCGAAGGGGCCGACGCACTGTTCCTGCTCGTCGCCGGCGAGGACCCGCACGGCATCCTGGAGCGGGCCGCGGCCGCCGGGATCCGCCGGGTCGTGCTGCTCTCGTCCCAGGGCGTCGGAACCCGCCCCGAGGTGTACGCCCACCCCGCGCGGTTCGAGGACGCCGTCCGCAGCAGCGGCCTGGAGTGGACGGTCCTGCGCTCCGGCGGCCTCAACTCCAACGCCTACGCCTGGGCCGAGACCATCCGCACCCGGCGCACGGCCGCCGCGCCCTTCGGCGACGTGGGGCTCCCGACCGTCGACCCGGCGGACGTCGCCGAGGTCGCGGCCGCGGTCCTGCGCGAGCCGGGCCACGCGGGCCGGACCTACGAGCTCACCGGGCCCGCCCCGGTCACCCCGAAGGAGCGGGCCGAGGCGATCGGCGCGGCCCTGGGCGAGCCCGTCCGCTTCGTCGAGCAGACCCGGGAGGAGGCCCGCGCCCAGATGCTGACCTTCATGCCCGAGCCGGTCGTGGAGGGCACCCTCGGGATCCTCGGGGCACCCCTGCCCGCCGAACGGGAGCCGAGCCCCGCCGTGCGGCAGATCCTCGGTCGGGCTCCCCGTCCGTTCGCGGACTGGGCGGCCCGCACGGCCCCGGCCTTCCGCTAGAACGCCTCCTCCGGATAGGCCCGGAAGCTCCCTTTCCGGGCTAGGCGGGCGTACCAGTGGGCGCTGGAGCGGGGGGTGCGGGCCTGGGTCTCGTAGTCGACCTGCACGATGCCGAAGCGCTTGCTGTACCCGTAGGACCACTCGAAGTTGTCCATCAGCGACCAGAGGAAGTAGCCCTCCACCGGAGCGCCGTCCACCAGGGCGCGGTGGACGGAGGCGAGGTGGGCCTCCAGGTAGCCGATGCGCTGCGGGTCGTGCAGGTCCGGGGCGTACGCCGCGCCGTTCTCGGTGACCAGCAGCGGCAGCCCGGGCGCCTCGCGGGTGAAGCGCATCAGCAGGTCGTACAGGCCGGTGGGGTCGATCGACCAGCCCATGTCGGTCCGCTCACCCGGGGGTTGGTGGAAGGCGACCGACTCCGCCCCGGGCCACGGGGAGTGCGCCGCCGCCCCGTGCCCGTCGGCGCGCGGGCCGGTCCCGCCGGGGGCGGCCGAGACCACCGCCGGCGTGTAGTAGTTCACCCCGAGGTAGTCCAGCGGCTGGTGGATCAGCGCCTCGTCGCCGTGGCGGACGAAGGACCAGTCGGTCACCGCGGCGGTGTCCGCGAGCAGGTCCTCGGGGTAGGCGCCGTGCAACAGCGGGCCGGTGAAGACCCGGTTGGCCAGGGCGTCGATCCGGCGGGCCGCGTCCAGGTCGGCCGCTGATCCGGTCAGCGGCCGTACCGCGCTGGGGTTGAGCGCGATACCGGCCCTGGCCCGGGCCGGCAGCGCCGCCGCGGCCAGCCCGTGCGCCAGGTTGAGGTGGTGGGCGGCGCGCAGCGAGTCGGCGGGGGAGGTGCGGCCGGGCGCGTGGACCCCCGAGGCGTAGCCGAGGAAGGCGCTGCACCAGGGCTCGTTGAGGGTGGTCCAGAGCTCCACCCGGTCGGCGAGCGCCGCCGTGACCTGCTCGGCGTACCGGGCGAAGGCGTAGGCCGTCTCCCGCTCGGGCCAGCCGCCCGCGCTCTCCAGCTCCTGCGGCAGGTCCCAGTGGTACAGGGTCACGCAGGGCCGGATCCCGTACGAGAGAAGCTCGTCGACCAGCGCGTCGTAGAAGCCGATCCCGCCGGCGAGGACCCGTGGCCAGGACACCGAGAACCGGTAGGCGCCGAGTCCGAGCGAGGCCATCAGCCGCACGTCCTCCCGCCACAGCCGGTGGTGGTCGACGGCCACGTCGCCCGTGTCACCGCCGTGCACCTTGCCCGGCGTACGGCAGAAGGTGTCCCAGATGGACGCTCCGCGCAGGGCCCGGGCGCCCTCGATCTGGAAGGCCGCCGTGGCCGTCCCCCACAGGAACCCGTCGGGGAAGCTCAGCTCCCGCCCGCCGGTGTCCGTGTCCGTGTCTGCTTCCGCTTCCGCGTTCGTGTGCGCGTTCGTGTGCGCGTTCGTCGGGAGTTGGGTCATCCCTTCACCGCTCCTTGCATGATGCCGCCGACGATCTGCCGGCCGAAGACGAGGAACACCAGCAGCAGCGGGAGCGTGCCCAGCAGCGCGCCCGCCATGATCACCGATTGGTCGGGGACGTAGCCCCGGCCCAGCCCGGTCAGGGCCACCTGCACCGTCGGGCTGCCGTTCTGGGTCAGCGCGACGACCGGCCAGAAGAAGTCGTTCCAGGCCATGACGAAGGTCAGCATCCCCAGCACCGCCATCGCGGGCCGGGCGGCGGGGAACACCACGTGCCACAACACCCGCAGCGAACTCGCCCCGTCCGTGCGGGCCGCCTCCACCAGCTCCATCGGCAGCGCGTGCACCAGGTACTGGCGCATGAAGAACACCCCGAAGGCGCCCACCAGGGTCGGCAGGATCACCGCCTGCAGCCGGTCGGTCCACGACAGCTCCGCGATCAGCATGTAGAGCGGCACCACGCTCAGCTGCGGCGGGATCAGCATCGTCCCGATCACCAGCGCCAGCAACGGCCGGCTGCCGCGGAAGCGGAGCTTGGCGAAGGCGAAGCCGGCGAGCGTGGAGAAGAACACCGTGCCGGCGGCGACCGTGCCCGCCACGATCACCGTGTTCAGCAGGGCGGTGCCCATGTTGGCGTCGGTCCAGGCGACGTGGAGGTTGCGCCCCAGATTTCCGCCGAACCAGAACGGCGGCGGGGTCTGGGCCAGGCGGGTATTGCTCCGGGACGCCGCGATCGCCGTCCACACGAGCGGGAAGAGCGAGCCGGCCGTGAACAGGGCCAACACCACGTACGTGAACCGGCCCGCGCGCAATGACCTCATCGGGAGTCCTTCCGTCCGCGCAGCAGCCGCGCCGCCCCGGCGATCACCAGCAGGATCAGGAACATCGCCCACGCGATCGCCGAGGCCCGCCCGAGGTGCAGGTTCACCCAGCCCTGCTCGTACAGGTACAGCCCGAGCGTCTGGAACTGGTGGTCCGAGCCGCCCGTCGCGCCCGCCCCGCCGTTGAACAGCAGCGGTTCGCCGAACAGCTGGGTCGCCCCGATCGTCGACACCACACAGGTGAAGAAGATCGTCGGCCGCAGCGAGGGCACCGTGACGTGCAGGAACTGCTGGAAGCGCGAGGCCCCGTCCAGCGCGGCGGACTCGTACAGCTCGCCCGGCACGGCCTGCATGGCCGCCAGGTAGATCAGCGCGTTGTAGCCGGTCCACCGCCAGATCACGATGGTGGAGACGGCGAGTTGGGAGGCGAAGGTGCCGTTCTGCCAGTCGACCGCCTCGAAACCCACGGCCGAAAGCGCCCAATTGACCATCCCGTGGTCCCGGCCGAAGAGCAGGACGAAGACGAGCGTGGCCGCCGCGACCGAGGTCGCGTACGGGGTGAGCACCGCGACCCGGAAGAAGGCGGAGCCCCGCAGCCGGTAGTTGAGGAGGTGGGCCAGCCCCAGCGCGATCGCCAGCTGCGGCACCGTGGACAGCAACCCGATGGTCACCGTGTTGCGCAGCGCGTTCCAGAAGAACGCGTCGTCCCACAGCCGGGTGAAGTTCCGCAGCCCCACCCACGTCATGCCGTCCGGATTGGTCAGCTCCACCTGGTGCAGCGCCGCCCAACCCGTGTAGAGCAGCGGGAACAGCCCGAAGGCGGCGAAGAAGAGGAAGAAGGGCGCCACGAAGGCGTACGGGCTCCAGCGCAGGTCCCAGCGGTAGCGGCGCGAGCGCCACACCTGGCCCGGCCGGCCCCGGCCGCCCCCCTCCGCCGCCGGCCGCTCCGGGCCGACGGCGGAGGGGGACAACACAGCCGTCTCGTCCGTCACCGCCGCCTCACTGGTCCAGGGCGTTGTCGATCGCCTTCACCGCGGCCTCCCAGCCCTCCTGCGCGCTGCGGCCCTTCTGGTCGACCTGGAGCATCCCGATGTCCGCCAGGTTCTGCGCGATCACGAGGTCCTTCGGCCCGACCACCGTCACCGGCACGCCCTCGGCGGCCTTCGCGAAGATCTCGCCGATCGGGGCGCCCCCGAAGTACGCGTGCTGCGCGCCCGACACCGTCGGCAGCTTGTACGCGGCGCTCGCGCTCGGGAAACTGCCGCGCTTCTCGAAGAGCTTCGCCTGCTGCTCCGGGGCCGTCAGCCAGGCCGCCAGCTTCGCCGCCTCCTCGGCGTGCTTGCCCGCCTTCGGCACCACCAGGAAGGACCCGCCCCAGTTGCTGGGCTTCGGCGCCTGGGCCACGTCCCATTTGTCCTTGCCCGCCGGGCCGGCCTTGTCCTGGATGTAGCCGAGCATCCAGGCCGGGCAGGAGACCGTGGCGAAGGAGCCGTTGGAGAAGCCCTGGTCCCAGGCCGGGGTGAACTGCTGCAGTTTGGCGCTCAGCCCGCCGGTGGCGAAGGAGGCCGCCAGGTCGAAGGCGCCGCGCACCGCCGGGTTGGTCTTGTAGACGACCTTGCCCTGGTCGTCGTAGAAGCGCTGGGCGCTGCTCCCGGTCACCGCCGCCATGACGCCCGAGGCCGAGTCCACGAAGGCCTTCCCCTCGCCGGCCTTCGCCTTGTAGGTCCGGCCCGTCTCCAGGTACTTGTTCCAGTCGCCCGCCCACAGCGCCCCGACCGCCGTCCGGTCGGTGGGCAGTCCGGCCGCCTCGAAGAGGTCCTTGCGGTAGCAGATGCCCTGCGGGCCGATGTCCGTACCGAGGCCGACCGTGGCCCCGCCCTTGGCCGCGGGCGCCGTGCCCTGGGCCCACTTCCAGGGCAGGTACGCGGCCTTGTCCACGCCGGGGGCCTTCGCCAGGTCCACCAGCTTGTCGGCCTGGGTGGCGGTGATCTCGGCGATGTTGTTGACCTCGACGGCCTGGATGTCGGCGAGCCCGCTGCCCGTGCCCAGGTGGGTGAGGAGCTGGGGGTAGTAGTTCTCGTTCCGCTCGATGGAGGTCTGCTCGATGCGGATCCCGGGGTTCTGCGCCATGTACGCGTCGTAGAGCCCGGCCTCCTGGAGTCCGAAGGCCCCGAAGACCCCGACGGTGAGGGTGGTCCGTGCGCCGCCGGAGGTGCCGGTGGAGGGGGCGCCCCGGCCGGGGCCCTCGTCGGGGTCCTGTGCGCACCCCGCGAGCAGCAGGGCCGCGGTCGCGACCGCGGCGACGGTCGTGACGAGGGCTCTTCGGGATCGGGCTCGGGATCGGGATCGGACGCGCATGTGCTTCCTCCCAGAAGGACGAAACGTGCCGGGTGTCGTGTGACACAGTGTGGGAGCGCTCCCACAGCCGTCAAGAGGTAGATTCACAACCGGGAGGAAGTCATGAACGGGCACGGGCGCAGTGGGGGACGACCGACCCTGGAGGAGGTCGCGGCGCGCGCCGGAGTCGGGCGCGGCACGGCCTCCCGGGTGATCAACGGATCCTCCAAGGTCAGCGAGCACACCAGGGTCGCCGTCGAGGCGGCCGTGGCCGAGCTGGGGTACGTACCGAACCGCGCCGCGCGCGCCCTCGCGGCCAACCGCACCGACGCCATAGCCCTCGTGATCCCCGAGCCCGAGGCCCGCTTCTTCGCCGAGCCCTACTTCTCCGAAGTGGTCCGCGGGGTCGGCGCCGAGCTCGCCGACACCGAGGTCCAGCTCGTCCTCACCCTGGCGGGCAGCGACCGCGAGCGCCGCCGGCTCGCCCAGTACCTGTCCGGGCACCGCGTCGACGGGGTGCTGCTCGTCTCCGTCCACGCCGGGGACCCACTGCCGGAGCTGCTGGCCGAGCTCGGCATCCCGACGGTGATCAGCGGCCGCCGCTCCGCCGCCGAGACCCTGCCCAGCGTGGACTCCGACAACCTGGCGGGCGCGGCCGAGGCCGTGAGCCACCTCCTCGACCGGGGCCGCCGCGCGATCGCCACGATCACCGGCCCGCTGGACGTGTACGGGGCCCAGTGCCGCCTCGACGGCTACCGGCAGGCCCTGGCCCTCGCCGGACACCCCGTCGACGAGCAGATGATCGCGGTCGGCGACTTCACCGAGGAGGGCGGCCGGCGGGCCATGCGGGCCCTGCTGGAGCGCCGCCCCGGGCTCGACGCGGTCTTCGCCGCCTCGGACGTCATGGCGGCGGGCGCCCGGCGGGAGCTGCGCGCGGCCGGCCGCCGGATCCCGCGGGACGTGGCGCTGGTCGGCTTCGACGACTCGGTGGTGGCCCGGCACATGGACCCGCCGCTGACCAGCGTCCGGCAGCCGATCGAGGAGATGGGCCGGACCATGACCCGGATGCTGCTGGACCGGATCGCGGGGGAGCGGGCCGAGGTGGCCGCCGTGCTGCCGAACCGGCTGGTGGTCCGCGAGTCGTCCTGACGGCCCCGGCCGTGGGGCCGGGAGGAGACCCCGGTACCCCGGTCGTGAAGAAGGCCCCTGGTCATACAGAAGGCCCCGGTCCGCATCCGCGAACCGGGGCCTTCCCACAGGGTGAGTGACGGGACTTGAACCCGCGGCCACCTGGACCACAACCAGGTGCTCTACCAACTGAGCTACACCCACCATGTCCGGTCGGAAAACCGACCGGTCGAAGAAAAGGGTACAGGGTCCGGGAGGGTGCTCGCTCCTCCCTTTCCCCGCGCCCCCTCCGGAGGGGCCCGGCCGGAGCTACGCGCCCGGCACGACGTGCTTGGCGGCGATGCTGCGGGCCGTGTCCGAGTCGGGACCGGGCTGCGGCACGAAGACCGCCTCCCGGTAGTAGCGCAGCTCGGTGATGGAGTCCTTGATGTCCGCCAGCGCCCGGTGGTTGCCGTTCTTCGGCGGGCTGTTGAAGTACGCCCGCGGGTACCAGCGGCGCGCCAGCTCCTTGACCGAGGACACGTCCACGATCCGGTAGTGCAGGTAGCTCTCCAGCGCGGCCATGTCGCGCAGCAGGAACCCGCGGTCGGTGCCGACCGAGTTTCCGCAGAGCGGCGCCTTGCGGGGTTCCTTCACGTGCTCCCGCACGTAGGCCAGGACCTGCGCCTCGGCATCCGCGAGGGTGGTTCCGCCGGCCAGCTCGTCGAGCAGGCCGGAGGCGGTGTGCATCTCGCGCACCACGTCGGGCATGGTCTCCAGCGCGGCGTCCGGCGGGCGGATCACGATGTCCACGCCTTCGCCGAGCACGTTGAGCTCCGAGTCGGTGACCAGTGCGGCCACCTCGATAAGTGCGTCGTCCGTCAGCGAGAGCCCGGTCATCTCGCAGTCGATCCACACCATGCGATCGTTCATGTGTCCCACCTTATGCGGTCCCCCACGGCGCGGACCGCATATGCGGAAGGTCCTCCATCGGCGGTGACCGATGGAGGACCTTCGTGCGCCGTACTCAGCTCGCGGTCAGGCGTGTTCCCGCAGGACCCGGCCCGGGGCGTACAGCTCCGTCACCGTGGGACCCGATGCGGCCAGGGCCGCCGCCGCCCGGTGGGGCTGCGGAGTGCGTTGGTGCGGAACCGGACCGGCGTTGATGTCGGACACCTGCGCCACGTCGGCCTGCGGCCGGCGTGCCCGGTAGGCGGAGCGGTAGGCGGCCGGGGAGGACCCCAGCTGCCGCCGGAAGTGACCCCGCAGGGCGACCGGCGAGCGGAACCCGCAGCGTCCGGCGACCTCGTCGACCGAGTAGTCGGAGGTCTCCAGCAGCCGCTGTGCCTGGAGCACCCGCTGGGTGATCAGCCACTGGAGCGGAGCGCTGCCGGTGAGCGAGCGGAACCGCCGGTCGAAGGTGCGCCTGCTCATGTAGGCGCGGGCGGCCAGCGTCTCCACGTCGAACTGCTCGTGGAGGTGTTCCAGTGCCCAGGCGACGACCTCGGCCAGCGGGTCGGCGCCGATCTCCTCCGGCAGCGACCGGTCGAGGTAGCGTTCCTGGCCGCCGGTGCGGCGCGGAGGCACGACGAGCCTGCGGGCCAGGGCCCCGGCCGCCTCGCTGCCGTGGTCCGTGCGCACGATGTGCAGGCACAGGTCGATTCCGGCCGCAGTGCCGGCGGACGTGAGCACGTCGCCGTCGTCGACGAAGAGTTCGCGCGGGTCGACGTGGACGGACGGGTACCGCTTGGCCAGCGTCGGCGCGTACATCCAGTGCGTCGTCGCGGGCCGGCCGTCCAGCAGACCGGCGGCGGCGAGCACGAAGGCTCCCGTGCACAGTCCGACGATCCGGGCCCCCTCCTCGTGCGCCAGACGCAGTGCGTCGAGCGCCTCCGGCGGCGGCGGCGAAGTGATGGAGCGCCAGGCGGGAACGACGACCGTTCCTGCCCGGGCGATCGCCTCCAACCCGTACGGCGCGGTCAGTTCGAGTCCGCCGGTGGTCCTGAGCGGACCGTCCTCACCAGCGCACACGAGCAATCGGTAGCGTGGAACTCCCGCGTCCTGCCGGTCAATGCCGAACACGGAGAGTGGAATGGAGCTCTCGAAGATCGGTCCGCCGCTGAAGAGCAGCACCGCGACGATCTCCCTGCGGCGACGCCCCGCGAGCTTCCGGCCGGCGTCTGCTGCGACGACGGCGGTGGAATCCTGGCTCATGGCGCTAAGCCCCCCTTGGGTGTCGCGACTCCTTGGTCTGGTCGCACCTGCACGTTTCCCCTCGGCCTTGCACGTGGATCCCCCGCCGTAAATACATGATCGAATCTACTGCGTCCCGTGGTGTCGGCGTGACAAGTTCAGCACGCAGCGCTATGTCGACTTCTCAACTTGGCGAAAAGCATTCGATCAGTAAGCGTTCCACTCCGCTACCCGAACGGGAAGCGTGCCGCCCGGCCATGGCCAGTACCTGTAGGGCCGGAACGCCCCCCGGGGTCTGTCGTCGCTGGTGATGAGGGGGACGGGGGGACATTCCGGCAAGGAGGGCACCCTGTCGGGAAGTTGGCTGAAAACATGCGTGTGTGGGTGTGCGAATGAGTCAGTCGTGCGGGGAGAGTAGGCCGGAACCCCGGCATCCGCGGTGCATCCCGCCACCGGCGCGCGAGTGTCGGCCGCGGTGGGCGGGCGGAAGGTGGCCCTCCGCGGGCCCCCGGGCCGCGGCCCGCCGGTTCTCCTCCGAGTGGCGCAGCAGGACCCGGCACACGGCCGTGACGGCGAGCAGGCCGAGGGTCGCGACGGCCGCCCCGCCGAAGGAGGTTCCGTAGACGACGAGGACCACGGGGACGAGCAGGCAGCTGAAGGCCGCCCAGCGCACCACGTCACCCGCGGGGTCGTCGTGGGGCCGCCCGGCGGAACGCACGGACGGGTGAAGGTTCGAGCGGGGGGCTGGGGCGAACTGCGGGGCGGGGTGGGCGTGCTGGGGGTACGGGGCGGACTGCGTCGGCTGAGCTGGCTGGCCGGGGTGAACCGGGTGACCGGGCACGGCGTGCTCCCTGCGGGCTCTTACCTGTTGGTCGGACGCATGTCCCAACGCCCGGCGGCGGGCTCGGTCACTGCGCCAACGGGTGGCGGTGGCCGGCCTCGTCACTGGCTGTAGGGGACAGCGGACATTGCCAAGGCGCGCTCGCTCCGGCATGCTCCCTGGGACGCTCTCCAAGGGCGGCATGCCCTGTGCAGGACAGGAGTGTCGCCGTACCCTGGTGGGTACGGGCTTGGGAAGATGCTTCCCGGACAGAGCTCCGTCACACTGCGTCGCCGATTTCGCCCCTGTTGCTTCCTCCAAGGACCTCTTCGCCGAGACACCCATGGCCGGTCACGAATCCCCCGAACCCGCGGACCGCAAGCGCAAACGCGTCGTCGACCCCGAGTCGGCCGCCGATCTGCGCGCGGCGGAACAGGCACGTGTGCACTGCGATCCGGCCTTCCGGCACGGGGTCGTCGTGGGATTCGACGGATCCACGTCCAGTGAACGCGCACTCGCCTATGCGATCGGCATGGCCCGACGCTCCGGATCCGGTCTGATCATCGTCCATGTCGCCAATCGACTGCCCACCACGGTGTGGGCCGGCTGCGAGCCGCCCGTCTTCGTCGACGTGCCGGACCACCGCACCGAGGTGCTCGGGCTGGAACTCGCCTGCGCGGACTATCTGGCCGAAGTGCCGTGGATCCTGGTCGAGCGCGGTGGTGACATCTGCCACGAGCTGGAGGAGGTCGGCCGGGAGTATTCGGCCGACGCCATCGTCGTCGGATCCACGCACGGGATCGTGGGCCGGATCTTCGGTTCGGTCGCCGGCCGCTTGGCCAAGCGCGCACAGCGACCGGTCGTCGTCATTCCTTGACCGCCCCCTCCCTCGAGCGCGACGGTGGGCGACCGGACCGGTCGCCCACCGTTGTCGTTCCGTGACCGTTCGTTAAGCCGCTTGTACGGTTGTGCCCCTGTGTAAAGGGTAGATAAATGCTGCTGGGACGCAGCAAACAACTGCAGATCGAAGGGAGCCCGCCGTGGACAATGGTGTCTCTGCGGGAAGCACGGCCTCGACTTCGACCCTCGGGAACATCGCCCTGGGTCTCACCCTTCTCGCATTCGGTATCGGCCACACCGGCGTCATCGACGGCGTGTCCGCTGCCAACTCCGTGTCGCTCGCGATGTACGTCGGTGGCGCGGCCCTGTTCCTCCTCGGCCTCCTGGAGTACCGCGGCGGCGACGGGTTCAACGGCACCGCGTTCGCGGGCCTCGGCATCTTCTGGTTCACGTGGGCCAAGGGTGCGGGAGGTTCGGTCTCCGACGAAGCCGCCGGAACGTTTCTTGTCCTCTTCGCGATGCTCGCGCTGACCCTTGCGGTCGCCGCCGCGAGCGGTCTGTTCGGTCAGGGCGTCTACGCCCTGCTGACCCTGTCGCTGCTCCTGCTGGCGCTGGGCGCGTTCGTGGACAACGGCACGCTCGCGAAGGCGGGCGGCTGGGTCGCCGCCGTCTCCGGACTGCTGGCCTGGTACGGCGCCACCGCGGCGCTGGCGCACTGGCCGATGGCCTTCGGCAAGGCCCGTAGCGGCGGCGCGGTCGCCGCGAGTTGATCGGCTACGTAAGAACGGAACGGTCCCCGAGATTCTGGGGGCCGTTCTCATCTATAAAAGGGCATTTTCTATCTTTTTCGCGCATAGGGGCATTGCGTTGATGAGTCGTCGGCACGATAGGCCGCGTGAAGGCGGACGCGGGGCGCAAGTATCGTGCGTACCCCACCGAGGTCCAGGACCAGGTCCTGGTGCGGTGGGGGCATACGGCGCGTGCTCTTTGGAACGTGGCTCTTGAGCAGCGGGTGTACCTGTGGGAGCAGCGTCGGTACACCCTGCGTTCTGTCGAGCAGTGCAAGTTCCTGACGGCCGCCCGGACCGACCTGGACTGGATGGGTGACCTGCCCGCGCAGTCCGGGCAGCAGATTCTGCGCAGCCTGGACCGTGCGTACGACAATTTCTGGAACCCAAGCCACTCCGCTGGGTTTCCGGCGCGGAAGAAGCGCGGGCACCGTCTGTCGATCCCGCTCCCTGGCCAGGCGGTCGAGGTTCGCAAGCTGAACCGCAAGTGGGCCGAGGTGCGTCTGCCCAAGCTCGGCTGGCTGCGGTTCCGGCTCTCCCGAGCGATCGGCGGCACGGTCCGCAATGCCACGGTCTCCCGGGACGGCAATGGCTGGCACGTCTCGTTCGGCGTCCACACGGGCCGCATGCCGGACGAGCTGAACGGGAAGCCCGCGTGCGGGGTGGACTTCGGTGTTGCCGCGTCCGCGTTCGTCTCCACCGACACCACACCCCGCCTCATGCCCCCGTCACTGAAAGCCAAGGAGAAGAAGCGGCTCAAGGCGCTGGAACAGCGCAAGGCGCGACAGATCACCTACGCCAAGAAACACAACGGCGGGAAGTACAGCTGCCGCCTGCGCACCACGATCGCTCAGATCGCAAGGCTCACTACCCGCCGGGCCAACCGACGACGGGACTTCACGCACAAACTCACCACCGACCTCGCCAAAAGCCACGGCCTGATCGGTATCGAAGACCTGCGCGTGAAGAGCATGACCGCCTCTGCGAAAGGTACTGCCGCGGCCCCGGGGAGGAACGTCCGGGCGAAGGCCGGGCTGAACCGGTCGGTCCTCGACAACACTCCGGGGGAGCGGCGGCGGCAGCTTGAGTACAAGGCGCGCATGTACGGGTCTGTACTCGTCGCCGTGCCGCCGTTCCACACCTCTCAGACCTGCGCCGCCTGCGGCCTGGTCGATCCCGGGTCCCGTAAGGGATGCGGCCGGCTGTTCGCCTGCACCCGGTGCGGGCACGAGGATGACGCCGACCGCAATGCCTCGATGGAGATCGAGGCCCGAGCCCGCCGGACGGGCGGCTCGGACATCAACAGCACGCGCAGCATCCCCCGGATGCGAGTCCCGGCCGCCGGCCGGAGGCGGATGCGTGAAGCCCTTCAGCCCGCTCACGCGGGCTGAAGGGAATCCCCGCCTTCAGCGCGGGGAGGATCGTCACTCGACCGTTACCGACTTCGCCAGGTTGCGCGGCTTGTCGATGTCCCGGCCCATGGCCAGGGCCGTGTGGTACGCGAGCAACTGGAGCGGGATGCCCATCAGGATCGGGTCCAGCTCGTCCTCGTTCTTCGGCACCACGATGGTGTGGTCCGCCTTCTCCTGCTCGCGGTGGGCGACCGCCAGGATCCGGCCGCTGCGGGCCTTGATCTCCTCCAGCGCCGCGCGGTTCTTCTCCAGCAGGTCGTCGTCCGGGACGATCGCGACCGTCGGCAGCGAGGGCTCGATCAGCGCCAGCGGACCGTGCTTGAGCTCGGAGGCGGGGTAGGCCTCGGCGTGGATGTAGGAGATCTCCTTCAGCTTGAGGGAGGCCTCCAGCGCCACCGGGTAGCCACGGACCCGACCGATGAACATCATCGACTTGGCCTCGGCGTACTCGGCCGCCAGCTTCTTGATGTCCTCTTCGCCCTCGAGGATCTCCTGGATCTGCGCGGGCAGCTTGCGCAGGCCCTCGATGATCCGCTTGCCGTCGGTGACCGAGAGGTCGCGGATGCGGCCGAGGTGCACGGCGAGCAGCGCGAAGGCCACGACCGTGTTGGTGAAGCACTTGGTGGAGACGACGCAGACCTCGGGGCCGGCGTGCACGTACACGCCGCCGTCGGCCTCGCGGGCGATCGCGGAGCCGACCACGTTGACCACGCCGAGGACGCGGGCGCCCTTGCGCTTGAGCTCCTGCACCGCCGCGAGGACGTCGTACGTCTCACCGGACTGGGAGACCGCGATGTAGAGGGTGTCGGGGTCCACGACCGGGTTGCGGTAGCGGAACTCGGAGGCCGGCTCGGCGTCCGCGGGGATCCGGGCCATGCCCTCGATGAGGCCGGCGCCGATGAGGCCCGCGTGGTACGAGGTGCCGCAGCCCAGGATCTTGACCCGGCGGATGCCGCGCGCCTCGCGCGGGTCCAGGTTCAGGCCGCCCAGGTGCACGGTGCTGAAGCGGTCGTCGATCCGGCCGCGCAGCACGCGGTCGACCGCGTCGGGCTGCTCGGAGATCTCCTTGTGCATGTAGGTGTCGTGACCGCCCATGTCGTACGAGGCGGCCTCCCACTCCACGGTCTCCGGGGTGGCGTTGGTCGTCGTGCCGGAGGTCGTGTAGGTGCGGAAGTCGTCGGCCTTGATGGTGGCCATCTCGCCGTCGCCGAGGGTCACGACCTGGCGGGTGTGGGCGACCAGCGCGGCGACGTCCGAGGCGACGAACATCTCCTTCTCGCCGATGCCGAGGACCACGGGGGAGCCGTTGCGGGCGACGACGATGCGGTCGGCGAAGTCGGCGTGCATGACGGCGATGCCGTAGGTGCCGTCGATGACCTTCAGCGCCTCGCGGACCTTCTCCTCCAGGGAGTCGGCCTCGGAGCGGGCGATCAGGTGGACGATGACCTCGGTGTCGGTCTCCGAGACGAAGACGACGCCCTCGGCCTCGAGCTTGGCGCGCAGCTCGGAGCAGTTGTCGACGATGCCGTTGTGGACGACGGCGACCTTGTTCTCCGGGTCCAGGTGCGGGTGGGAGTTGATGTCGCTCGGGGCGCCGTGCGTGGCCCAGCGGGTGTGGGCGATGCCGGTGGTGCCGGCGAAGCGCTTGGGAACGCGGGACTCCAGCTCGCGGACGCGGCCCTTGGCCTTGACGACCTTCAGGGCCGGGGCCTTCGGGGTGTTGACCACGATGCCCGCGGAGTCGTATCCGCGGTATTCCAGCCGTGCCAGGCCCTCCAGCAGCAGCGGTGCCACGTCACGCTTGCCGATGTAACCGACGATTCCACACATACGGTTTTGCCCCTCCTGAAGTTCGGTTCCGTGCTCGTCCGGTGCCGCGTGCGGCGGCCGCCGGCTCAGCCGTAGACGATGCGGCGCAACTGCCGGAGCGAGAGCTCCGGCGGCGCCACTGCGCGGTGCGGCAGCTCGGCCGCGATCCGCTCGAAGATCTCCGTGTTCACCGCTCCGCCGGACTGCAGTTCCCGGTGGCGGCGGCGGACGAACTCCTCGGTCGTCTCGTCGAAGTAGGCGAGCACGTCCAGTACCACCCGGGCCGCCTCGCCGCGCTGGAGCGCGGTGCTGCGCACCAGGTGGTCGACGAGGTCGTCATGCGACGGGCGGCGATCGAGCACTCGTAGATATTGGCGGCTAATGGCGATGAACGCAAAGATCCTGCCCGATTCCGGGCAGGATCGGGCTGGTCTGGACCAGTGGGGTGCTCGGTGTGCCCCCCTTCGGATGATTTCCGGCCGCCCCGGATTCGCTCACCGGACGGGACGGCCCGCTTGGCCTATACCTGTGCGCATGAGAGTCCTGCGACGCACGCTCGGCACCCTCCTCGCCTTCGCCGCGGCCCCGGCCCTGGTCTCGGCCTGCACCTCCGCCCACGGTGACGACGCCAGGCCCGGGGACGACCCGCCGGTCGCCCTCGCCCCCTTCGAACGGCTGCTGCCCGTGCCCCTTTCCGCGCACGCCGAAGGCCCCGGGTACTCCTTCGGTGCGGGGACGGTCATCCGTACCGGCCGGGGCCCGGACGAGGAGGTCCGCCGGGTGGGCGAGCTCCTGGCCGAGCAGCTGCGCGGCCCGAGCGGGCTGCCGCTGCCGGTGGTCGACGGGGCGCAGGGGGACGGGATCCGGCTCCGGATCGACGAGGGGGCGCAGGGGGTGGGCGAGGAGGGGTACCGGCTGGAGTCAGACCCGACCGGGGTCACCCTCACCGCGCGGACCCCGGCCGGGCTCTTCCACGCGGGGCAGACGCTGCGCCAGCTGGTGCCGGTGGCGGGTCCCGGCACGGTGCCGGGCGGGACGGTCACCGACCGGCCGCGCTTCGCGTACCGGGGGGCCATGGTCGACATCGCGCGCCACCACTTCTCGGTGGACCAGGTGAAGAGGTACGTGGACCAGCTCGCCCAGTACAAGGTCAACACCCTGCACCTGCACCTGACCGACGACCAGGGGTGGCGCCTGGCGATCGACTCCTGGCCGCGACTGGCGGAGTACGGGGGCGGCAGCGAGGTCGGTGGCGGGCCCGGCGGCCACTGGACGAAGGACGAGTACCGGGAGCTGGTGGACTACGCGGGGCAGCGGTACGTCGACGTGGTCCCCGAGATCGACATGCCGGGGCACGTGAACGCGGCGCTCGCCTCCTACGCCGAGCTGAACTGCGACGGGAAGGCCCCGGAGCGGTACACCGGCGTCAAGGTGGGCTTCAGCTCCCTGTGCGTGGCCGAGGAGCGGACGTACGAGTTCATCGACGAGGTCCTCGGGGAGCTGGCGGAGCTCACCCCGGGCCGCTACCTGCACATCGGCGGCGACGAGGCGCACGCGACGCCGGCGGCGGACTACGCGGCCTTCATGGACCGGGCGCAGGCGGTGGTGGGGAAGTACGGCAAGACGGTCGTGGCCTGGCACCAGCTGGCGGCGGCCCGCCCGGCCCGGGGGGCGGTGCTCCAGTACTGGGGCCACGACAAGACCGCGGCCGCGGACAAGGCGGCCGTGGTGGCGGCGGCGAAGGCGGGGCACCCGCTGATCCTGTCGCCGGCGGACCGGCTCTACCTGGACATGAAGTACGACCCGGCGACGAAGCCGGGCCTGGCCTGGGCGGGGTACGTCCCGGTGCGCCGCGCCTACTCCTGGGACCCGGGGGCGTACCTGGCCGGGGTCCCCGAGTCGGCGGTCCTGGGCGTGGAGGCCCCGTTGTGGACGGAGACCGTCGCGACGCGCGGCGACTGGGAGCTGCTGGCCTTCCCGCGGGTGTTGGGCCTGGCCGAACTGGGCTGGTCGCCGGCGGCCGCGCTCGACTGGACCTCCTACGGCCGCCGGCTGGCGGCGCAGGCGCCCCGGCTGGAGGCACAGGACATCGGCTTCTTCCGGGCGCCGGACGTGCCGTGGACGTAGTCCCTCGGTCCGCGTCGGCTGACGCGCCGGCGGTCCGGCGCGTCGGCCGCTACGGCCGTGCCCGCCAGACCAAGGCCTGGGCGACGACGATGTGTTCACCGTTGAAGGTGATGGCGGGGCCTTCGTGTGGTTCGTAGCCGAGGCCGATCGCTTCGCTCACACGTTGGCAGAACGTCGCGTCGTCCCGGCCGGTCAGAACTCGGTAGACGGGCAATCCTTCTGGTGGTGTGCTCATGAGGAAGAGGATGCCCTGCCGGCCGGGGCCGAAGCGGCGGTCCCCGGAGGAAACCGGTGGACCGCCGCGGGCGACCGGAGCCGGGTCAGGAAGTCTGCTTCCCGCCCGCCGGCTTCCGGAACAGGAGCATCGTCGAAGATCCGAACGCCTCGGTGTTGGTGTGCGTACTGCTCACCAGGTCGAAGCCGTGCCGAGTGATCTCCTCGGCCAGGGCGCCACCGGACCGTTCCGAGAAGGGCAGCACCTCCAGGCCGATCTCCTTCTCGGAGTCCGCGACCCGAATCCTCCTGGAGATCACGTTCCCCGGAACGAGGTCGCCGGCTATCTCCGTGTAGTCCGGAATGGAGAAGAAGCCCTTCCCCCATTCGCTCGCGCAGTGGTCCACGATGAAGTGGCCGCCCGGGCGAAGGATGTCGTGGACGCGGGAGATGTGCTGTGCGCGCTGCTCCTCCTCGACGAGCATGTGCAGGCAGCCCATGTTCATGGCGAGATCGAAGGCGTTGTCGTCGAAGCCGCGCAGATGGATGACGTCGCGCTCCACGAACCCGGAGGCATCCAGGTTCGCGGCGGCGGCCCGCTCGCGCGCGCGGGCCAGAGCGGAGTGCGACACGTCGACCGAGACGACGTCGTGTCCCTGCGACAGCAGGTACAAGGAGTCGCGGCCTTCGCCGCATCCCAGGTCGATGATCTGTCCGGAGAAGAGGTCCGGGCGTTCGTCGATCATCTGGAGGAGCGAGGCGTTGGGATCCTCCGACTCCCACAACTGGGCGCCGTTCTCGTACACGGTCCGGTAGCGGTCTTCGTAGCCGAAGTAGTAGTCGCCGATCGTGGCGACGATGCTCCGTACGTCGTCGGTGGTGGGCGAGAACTCCACCGGTGAGACGGTGAGGTCCGCATCCGCACCCAGCACCGTGAGCACGGTGTCGTCGAGCAGCCCGATCGCCAGAAGGTACTGGGACTCGTCGCACTCGACCGCTTCGCCGACGCCGAAGGGCGAACAACACTCTTTCAGTGCGTCCAGTGTCAGGGCGCCGGCCTTCTCACAGGTGAATATGGCTGCTCGTCCCCGGGTCACCTTGGCGGCGAAGCCGGCCGAGCCGTCCAGCTGCCACACGGTGGCGGTGTCGGCGAGTTTGATCTCGGTCAGGTTCAGACCGTCGGGTGCCGTTTCGTCGAGGATCGCTCGGTAGAGACTCATGTGTGTTCCCCCTGTGTGTGGTTCTCGGATGTGCGCAGAGCCGCCAGACGGGCTTCGTACTCCTGGAGTACGGGGCTTCGATGGCGGAAGATCCTGCCGGAGTCGCGAAAGTGTTGTGCGACCTCGTGGTCGTGGGAGCGAAGGGCGGCTTCGATCCCGGTGAGTTCGATGACGTCGCGCTGGGCGTTGCTGCCGCCCATCGGGAAGGACCGCTGGAAGGATCTGGCCAGTCGGGCCGCGGCATCGGCGTAGTCGCCGGTCGTGAAGGACCGGAACCCGAGGAATATGTCGACCATTTCCTCGGGCACTTCCTTGCCGCGCGCTCGGACCGCCTCCAGGAGGGAGTCGGCACGGCCGTACTCTCCGACCTGGCAGTAGGTGATGTAGGCGTGGAAGTCGTTGAAGAGGTACCAGTTCTCCTCCAGGTAGGGCTTCCAGTCCTGGAAGAGCGACTGCCAGTAGGCGGAGAGGTCGAGCGACGGCTTGACGAGGGCGAGACGCCACAGCAGCGTGACGGCGTCCAGGTCCTCAGCCGAGCGCAGTGACGTCTTTCGGCGTATGCCGATGCGGTAGCAGGCCAGTACGTCCTGGATGTTGTCCGCGTAGAGCTCGAACAACGCGTAGTGCCACCAGATGTGGATGCGCATGGGGGTCGAGCCGTCCCTGCCGCGCATGTACTCCTGGATGTAGCGGGCCCCCTCCTCGTGGCGCCCCGTCTCGTAGAGGCAGTGCACCATCGCGTGCATCGCGTAGACGTCGTCGGGGTTCAGTTCCAGTGCGAGGCGCGAGCGTTCGATCGCCGTGTCGATCAGACCGTTCTCCTCGAGTGCGAACCCGTGCAGGCCGTGCAGGTAGCCGATGACCGGGTCATCGGCCGCAAAGGCCGGGACAGTCTCGGCTATCGACGCGAGCATGTGCGGTGCGTCGCCGAGGTAGAAGTCCAGCGCGTGAACGGTGAAGATCGACACGGCATCACCCGGATGCGCGTCGACGATGGTCTGGAAGCCGTTCCGGGCGGCGACCAGATCCCCGGCGGTCCAGAATTCGATGGCGGAGAGCATCGCCCTGGTCCGCGCCTCGGTCGGTCCGGTCTCGGCGAGGGAGGCGCAGATCGTCGCGGCCTCCATGACCGCCGGGCGCTCCATGGAGCACAGCAGGTCCACGGCGAGCACGAGTTGGACTGCCACGGGTGGTGTGGACCGGGCGGACGGACGACATCGGTCGTGGTCCAGTTTCATCGAGACCAGTTGGATGATCGCGCTCTCGACGAACTCCATGTCCGAGGGCCGTTCGACAAGATGAGGAACGCCCCGGGAATCGGTGAGAACGCTCATGTGTACACCTCGGTTGTGCTGGGTCGGCTGCTTTGGGCCTTGCGTATTCGGTGGAACGACAGAACGAGCAGCAGCGTCAGTGCGAACGGAGCCAGCCAGATCTGGGAGGAGACGAACCGTCCGCCCGCCAGGACGACGGCCAGCAGTACGAGGGAGCAGGCGTTCGCGTTCGCCACGATCGCACCGACCTGTCGCGGCGAGAAGACCGATGCCGCTTCCGCGCGCAGGATCACCCGCAGGGAGCCGAAGGCCCATCCGAGGGCGAAGATGGCGACCATCTGCGGCACCCCGAAGCCCGGGAGGAGGAGCCAGATCGCCATCGCCGCGGTCACGGCGCCGACGGCTCCCACCAGAACCCAACGCACTTCCAGGTTCTTCGTGAGGCGGTGGAGGAGGGTTCCTGCGACAGCCATCCCGATACCGAGAAGCATGTCCATGATTCCAACGGTGAGCATGCCTTGGTCGTGGGCCAGGGCCTGCAACGGCAGCATGAAGTTGAACGTGCCCAGGACGGGCCAGATGAGCATGAAGGCCAGGAGGTACAGGGCCTTGAGGTTGCCCGTGCGCTCCGGTAGGGCTTCCTTCCGGGACTCCTCAGTGGCGGCCGCGGTGCGGTGTGATCCCAGACTCAGGGCCGCGACGCCGGCGAACAGGACGGCGCAGACGACCAGCACCCACTCGGCTCGCATCACGCGTGTGAACAGGGGGGCGAACAGCGGGCCCACCATGAGCGCGACCTGGTTGACGGTCATGGTCAGCGAGCTGTGCTTGCGCAGGGTGGAGCCATCGAGCCCGGACGCCTCGTCGTTGAACCACACTTCCCAGGTCGACTCCAGGAAGAAGAAGAAGATCCACAGGACGAAGTTCAGGGCGACCAGCACGTGCACGTGGTCGTAGCCGGCCGCGATCAGGAGCAGTGTCAGGGAGACTCCGGCGAGCCCTGCGGCGGTCATCCTGGCCCCGCCGGCGATCGGGCTGAAGCGGATCAGCGGCGGAACGAACACGGCGGGCACGAAGGAGAGCGCGGTCGCGATGGCGAGTGCGTCGTAGCCTCCCCCCTGCGAGGAGGCGATGTGCCAGTTGAGGAGCAGCAGCACCACTCCGTTGAAGAACCGATAGAAGCCGGAGTAGACGGTGTACCGCTTCACTCGTCGACCGTGTCTCCGATCGCGAAGATCTGATCGGACAACTCCTTGGCCGTGGTCACTGGCAGCCAGGTCTTCTCGCTGAAGAGCTCGTCCCATTCGAGCTCGATGAGGCCCTCCCTGGTGCTCCAGTTCTTGGCGGCCTGGGAGAGGTCGCCGGGCTTGGCGCTGATGTTGATGCTCCGCACCTCGAACGGCAGCGGCTTCCCGTCGAGGACGTTCTGGATCCGTCCGGGCGCGGCCTTGAGGAACGCGATCGCCGAGGTCTTGGTGGGCACCGCGTCGGCGACGACGTCGAGGAGGTCGGATCCGAGGTACGAGCTGACGTGCAGCCAATAGGGGTTGATCGCGTAGGCCCGCTCGACCTGGTCCATGATCCCGTCGCCGCCGGGCCGGGCGGCGACTTCGATCACCCAGGCCGTCCCGTCCGCATCGAACTTGATCTCCACATGGGCGAGACCCCGGTCGATGCCCAGGGCGGCACAGGCCCGTACGGCGAGGTCGGTCAGCACCTCGTCTCCGGTGCGGTGACTCGGCACCATGTGCGCGATCTCGGCGAACCAGGGTCGAGGGGACAGGTACTTCTCGGTCACGGCGAGAACCCGTGCACCGCCGGCCCCGCAGAGGACCTCGACGGACACCTCGTCATCGGAGTCGACGCACTGCTCGACGAGGTACTTGTCGCCGAGGATGTTGAACGACGATCCGTACTGCGCGATGACGGCCTTCGAGGCCGCGAGACCGGCGACCGCCTCCTCGCGGGTGGTGGCCAGGACGACGCCGCCGCTGCCGCCGAAGTCGTACGGCTTGATGACCGCGGGCAGTCCGATGGTCTCGATGGCTTCGAGCAACTCCGACTCGGACTCGACCAGTTGGGAGCGGGGAGTCTGGACGCCGGCGGCCACGAGGGCCTGCTTCATGGCGTGCTTGTTCCGGGCGTTGGTCACCGTCGTGGCGTCCAGTCCGCCCAACCCCAGGACGCGGTTGACGGTGTTCGCCGAATCCACCGTCCAGTCGTTGAGCGGAACGACGATCCTGGGGTGCCAGCCCTGGGCGGAGTGCGCACGAATGGCCCTCAGCAGGGATTCCGAGTCCGTGGGATCGGCTGACAGCATGTTGTCGAAGGTGCGGTTCAGCTTGCGTACGGCATCTTCCGCAGCTGCCCAGACGGGGATGTCGGTAGCCTGTTTCGCCCCCGAGAAGGCCCGTTCGCGAAGATACTGGTCGGCCCCGAGCAGGAGTACGTACTCTTTTAACTGCATGGATTCCCCGCCATATTCCAGGATGCCCCGACCTGCGATGTCCGCCCTCGACGATTGCCGCCGGGAATCGGGGTGAGATGAGTGAATCAATTCGTGGGCCGGGAGGGTCAACTGCAGTCGTTCGCAGCGATTCGCATTCCACCTCTACCGGCGCGCCACGGGAATGCTTGCGCATACCCCCCAATTTCTCCGCAAGATCATAACGGTGCACCAGAGAGGGCGCCAACGATTATTTTCGGAAAATGGCGTGAAATCCACTGCGGGTCGTGGACCGGGTCAGGACCAGCAGGAGGTCGTGGCCCCGTCCGCCTCCGAGCCCACCGATATCTCGAAGCCGGAACCCGAGGCGAACTCCGCGGCCGCCTCGGGACCGTAGAACTCGGTGACGAAGCGCACGGGAGGGAAGTCGAGGGTGAGCACCTGGGCCCGCCCGTCCCCGCCCTTCGTGAAGCACGCGCCCCCCGCGTCCTGACCGGACATCGGGGCGGGCACGAACCGCCAGCCGTCGGCCTCGGCTGCCCTGCGGTAGTGGTCGAGGACCTCCTGGCGGGTGCCGGGATACACGTAGGTGCGCCCGGCGGACAGCCAGGCGTCGCCGCTGTCGTCCGCGCACTCGGAGGAGACGCCGTCGAAGGTGCGGGGAGACGTCGCGCCGGGCGGCGGCGAGGCGAGCAGGGGCAGCGACTCCAGCTCCTTCATCCGGGCCCCGGTTCCCTCGCAGGTCTTGAACGGAGACAGGAAGGAACAGCCGGACAGCCCCCCGGCCACGAGCGCGGCCGACAGGAGCAGGGCGGCCGTACGGTCCGGGCGGATCAGGAACGGCACGGGGGCTCCCGGAGGGTCTCGGGCCGTGAACTGCGGCCGCGGGGGCGGACGCACGAAGGCGTGACCGCGAGGAGGGCCATTGTTGCCCCGCGGTCACGCCGTCGGTACAGGGGGTGGGGAGAGGAAGGCATCGAGGGACCGTATCGATGCCTCCCCCTCCCCGGGTTCACCGCCGGGCGAAGGCCGCGACGGGGTTCTTGAGGTTGCCGATCAGCTGGAGGGCCGCCGCCGGGTCTGCGAGGTCGACCATCTGCTTGTTGTTGCGCAGCTGGAGGCGGTTCAGGCAGGACAGCTGGAACTCCTCGGCGAACAGGTCGTACCGCTGGAAGCGCTCCGCGAGCTGCGGCATCGACTCCTGGTACTCGTGGCCGCACTCCGCGACCGCCCGCCAGAAGGTGTCCTCGTCGCAGACGCCCTCGTCCGCCAGGATCGCGCCGAGGAAGCGGAAGAAGCAGTCGAAGACGTCGGTGAAGATCGACAGGAGCTTCATGTCCTCGGGGATGTCCGCCCGGACCCGCTCGACCGCGGGCGGCAGCACCGCGTCCGCGTCCATGATGACGATCTCCTCGGCGATGTCCTTGAAGATCGCCCGCTTCACCAGGCCGCCCTCGATGACGAGGATGGTGTTCTCGCCGTGCGGCATGTACGCGAGGTCGTACTGGTAGAAGCAGTGCAGCAGCGGCACCAGGTAGGCGCGCAGGTAGTGGCGCAGCCACTCGGCCGGGGTCAGACCCGACTCCGCGATCAGCGCGCCGACGAAGGACTTGCCCTCGGCGTCCACGTGCAGGAGCGAGGCCATCGTGGCGAGGCGCTCGTCGCCCTCGATCATGTTGACCGGGGACTCGCGCCACAGGGCGGCCAGCATCTTGCGGTACGGGGAGTACCGGTCGGTGGCGCGCTCGTACTGGCGGTGGTGGTAGCCGATCGCCGCGCGCTCGCGGATGATCGAGAAGTCCACGGACTTCAGGACCTCGTCGCCCTCGATCAGCTGGTGCAGCCAGTCGTTGATGGCCGGGGTGGCCTCCATGTACGCGGCCGACAGGCCCCGCATGAAGCCCATGTTCAGGACCGAGATGGCGGTCTTGACGTAGTGCTTGCGCGGCGCGCTCTGGTTGAAGAAGGTGCGGATCGACTGCTGCGCGAGGTACTCGTCCGGGCCCTCGCCCAGCAGCACCAGGCGGTGGTTCGCGATTTCGGCCGCGAAGGTGACCGTGGTCTTGTTCCACCACTGCCAGGGGTGGATCGGGAAGAGGTGGAAGTCGGCGAGGTCCAGGCCCAGCGCGGTCATCCGCTCGGCGAAGACGCCAATGGTCTCGTCGCCGAGCTCCTCGTGCATGAAGGAGTCGTGGTCCAGGCCGGCGCCCGCCGTGAAGGTGGAGACGTCCTTGCGGGCGGCCACCCACACCAGGTGGACGGGGCTGGCGGTCTCCGGGGCGTACGAGAGGTACTCGTGCACGCCGAAGCCGAGCCGGCCGTTGTTCGCGACGAAGCAGGGGTGGCCCTCGGTCATGCCCGTCTCGATGTCCTGGAAGGAGGACTTCGCGAGGACGTCGGAGGAGACCTGGGGCTTCGTGTACTTGTAGCCGGTGCCGGCCAGGGTGGAGGAGATCTCCTCCAGGTAGACGGGCAGCACCTCGGGGCTCAGACCCAGGGTCTCGCGCAGCTCGATGTGGAAGTCGAGGGCGTCCAGCTCCAGCTCGGCGCCGTCCCGGTGGCGGGTGATGGAGGCCTCGTCGACCGACCAGTGGTCGAGGGCGTGCAGGACCGCCTTGAAGCGGTACTCCACGGTGGAGTCGTCGCTGAGGACCGAGTAGGAGCCCTCGCCCAGCGGCTTCGGGGTCAGCAGGCGCTCGTGGGAGAACTCCGCGAGGCCCTTGCGGACCAGGGCGCGGTTGGCGCGGGCCCACAACTCGGGGTTCAGGTGTGCGACGGCGTCGGCGAGGCTCATATGGAGACCCCCTGGGCGGCCGTGGCGGCCTCGAACTGGGCGCGGGTGCAGAAGCTCAGCAGGGCTTCCTTCTCCGGCTTGGTGATCTGGCGCTCCGGCACGAAGCCGACGGCCTCGTTCAGGGCGTGCACGGCGGTGTTGGCGACGTCCGGCTCGACGACGACGCGTTCGGTGGCCGGGTCGGCGAAGACCGCGGCCATCACCGTGGTGATGACGGCGCGGGTGAAGCCGTGCAGCGGGGTGTCGCTCGGGGCGACGAGGAAGTGCATGCCGACGTCGCCGGGCTGGGCGTCGTAGAGGCCGACCAGCTCCAGCTCGGACGGGTCGTAGGTCTCCATCAGGAAGGCGGGACGACCCTCGTGCAGGCCGATGAAGGCCTGGTGGTGCTCGTGGGCGGCGATCCTCATGTACTCGCGCTCGACGTCCGGCAGGGACGCGTCCTGCATCATCCAGAACGAGGCCTTCGGGTGGGTGACCCAGCCGTGGAGCAGCTCCGCGTCGGCGAAGGGGTCCAGGGGGCGCACGGCGAAGGAGCCGAGTTCTTTGTCGGTGCGGGAGAAGAGGAGTTCGGTGGTGCTCATCAGAGGGTGCCTTCCGGGGCGGCGAACTGCTGGAACGCGATGGACTTCTCGACCTTGTAGTGCTCGCGGCCGAGGAGCTCGCCGACGATGTACGCGTTCCGGTACGCCGCCATGCCCAGGTCGGGCGAGGTGAGGGAGTGGTTGTGGGTGGTGCCGTTCTGCAGGTAGACCCCGCGGCCCGTGGTGTCGATGCTGTAGTTGCGGGCGGCGTCGAGACGGCCGTGCCCGTCGAAGTTCAGGCGGCCCCGCACCGGGTTCAGGAACTCCGGGAACGTGTACTTGTAGCCGGTGGCCAGGACCAGGCCCTCGGAGGTGAGGGAGAAGTCCCGCTCCTGCTCCTCCTGGCGCAGCCCCAGCGTGTACGTGCCCGTGGTGGTGTCGTACGCGGTGCTGTTCAGGGAGGTGTTGGTCAGCAGGGTGGTCGGGACCTGGCCCGGCATGCTGATCTTCTTCTGGTAGAGCAGGTCGAAGATGTCGTTGATCAGGTCGCCGTCGATGCCCTTGAAGAGGTTCTTCTGCTGGGTCTCCAGCCGGTACCGGGTGTCCTCGGGGAGCGCGTGGAAGTAGTCCACGTACTCGGGGGAGGTCATCTCCAGGGTCAGCTTCGTGTACTCCAGCGGGAAGAACCGCGGGGAGCGGGTGACCCAGTTGAGCTGGTAGCCGTGGACGTCGATCTCGGCGAGGAGGTCGTAGTAGATCTCGGCCGCGCTCTGGCCGGAGCCGATGAGGGTGATCGACTTCTTCTTCTGCAGCTCCGCCTTGTTCTGCATGTAGGCGGAGTTGTGGAGGAAGTCGCCGCCCAGGCCCTCGCAGGTCGGCGGGACGTGCGGCGGGGTGCCGGTGCCCAGGACCAGGCGGGGGGCCCGGTGGGTCTCGCCCTTGTCCGTGTGGACCTCGTACAGGCCGGCCTGCTCGTCGTAGGTGACCTCGGTGACCGAGGTGGACCACTGGACGTTGTCGAGGCGGTCGGCGGCCCAGCGGCAGTAGTCGTTGTACTCGGCCCGCAGCGGGTAGAAGTTCTCCCGGATGTAGAAGGAGTACAGCCGGTCCTTGTCCTTCAGGTAGTTCAGGAAGGAGAAGGGCGAGGTCGGGTCGGCGAGCGTGACCAGGTCCGACATGAAGGGCGTCTGCAGGTGGGCGCCGTCCAGGAACATCCCGGCGTGCCACTCGAAGTGCGGCTTCGACTCGATGAAGAGACCGTCGATCTCGTCGAGCGGGGCGGTCAGGCAGGCGAGTCCGAGGTTGAACGGACCGACGCCGATGCCGATGAAGTCGTGGGTCTTAGCGGTGGAGGGCAAGGGATTCTCCCAGGAACTGCTCGGCATGTGCGGCGAGAAGGTCGAGGACGGCCGCGATGTCGGCCGTCGTGGTCTGCGGGTTGAGGAGGGTGAACTTCAGGTACTGCTTGCCGTCCACCTTGGTGCCGGCGACGACGGCCTCACCGGAGGCGAACAGGGCCTTGCGGGCGTGCAGGTTGGCCTCGTCGACCAGGTCGGCGCGGACGTCCTCGCCCTGCGGTACGTAGCGGAAGACGAGGGTGGAGATCGTCGGCTTGACGACGACCTCGTAGCGCGGGTCGGCGTCGATGACGTCCCAGCCGGCCGCGGCCAGGTCGATGACCTCGTCGAAGAGCGAGCCGACGCCGTCGGCGCCCATGACGCGCAGGGTCACCCAGAGCTTGAGCGCGTCGAACCGGCGCGTGGTCTGGATGGACTTGTCGACCTGGTTGGGGATGCGCTCTTCGGCCATGCGGCGCGGGTTGAGGTAGTCCGCGTGGTACGTGGCGTGCTTGAGGGTGTCGCGATCGCGCACCAGCATGGCGCTGGAGCTGACCGGCTGGAAGAACGACTTGTGGTAGTCGACCGTGACCGAGTCGGCGCGCTCGATGCCGTCGAGGAGGTGGCGGCGGGTCGGGGAGGCCAGCAGCCCGCAGCCGTAGGCGGCGTCCACGTGCATCCACGCGGAGTGCTCGTCGGCCAGGCGGGCGATCTCGGGGAGCGGGTCGATGGACCCGAAGTCGGTGGTGCCGGCGGTGGCGACGACGGCCATCGGGAAGAGGCCCTCGGAGGCGCACTCCTCCAGTTCCAGGGCGAGCACCGCGGTGTCCATCCGGCGGTTGCGGTCGACCGGGACGGAGATGACGGCCTCGTAGCCGAGTCCGAGCATGGCGGCCGACTTCTGGACGCTGAAGTGGCTGGCCTCGGAGGTGAAGATGCGCAGCTTCGGCAGGAGCTCGGCCTTGGTGAGCTCGCGGCCCTCGTCGAGCGCCTTCTTCATGACGAGGCGGCAGGCCTCGTCACGGGCGAGGAGCAGCGCGTGGAAGTTGGACTGGCTGCCGCCGGAGGTGAAGATGCCGTCCGCGGCGGGGCCGAGGCCGATGCGCTCGGTGGTCCAGTCGATGAGGCGGCGCTCGATGAGCGTGCCGCCGATGGACTGGTCCCAGGTGTCGAGCGAGGAGTTGACGGCCGAGAGGATCGCCTCGCCGAGCACGGCGGGGATGACGACCGGGCAGTTGAGGTGGCCCAGGTAGCGCGGGTGGTGGAAGTACACCGCGTCGCGCAGGTAGACGTCTTCCAGCTCGTCCAGGACGGCGGCCGCGTCGGCGAGCGGCTTGTCCAGGTCGATCCCGTTGATGACCGGGGCGAGCTCGTCGACGGATATACCGGTGTGGGGCCGCTGCGTGGTGGCGAGTTTGGCGGCGACGCGGTCGACGCCCTCGGTGACGGAGCGCCGGTAGAGGTCCGCGGTCGTCTCGTTCAGCAGATGCGAGCGCATCAACTTTCCTCCGGGCAGGGGATGGAGATGGGGTGTGGGGTGTGGCGTGCGAGGATTAGGTTAGCCTAACCTTAGTATTTCGCCAAACGCAGATGGGCCCTGGCTGAAAAGCCAGGGCCCATCGCAACTGCTCTATGGGGTAAGGAAGCTGACTACAGCTCGGACGCGGGGTCCTCGCTCGGGGCCTTGCCCGCGTACGCCTCGGCGAGGAGCTGTTCCTCGCTCGCGCCGAGTCGCCAGTAGCCGGTGAAGCGCACGGCACGGCGGTCGATGGATCGTTCCTGCACGACGTGGCGGCGGACCGCGCGGATCGTGCCGGCCTCGCCCGCCAACCAGGCGTACGGGGCTTCACCGGTGACGGGTCCGGCCGCGCGCAGCGCGCTCAGCACCTGCTCCGTCCGCTCCCGGCCGTCGCTCTCGCGCACGATCCAGGTGACGTCCGCGTCGGCGGGCGCCCGGAGTTCGAGCCGGTCGTCCTCGTGCGGGACCTCGAACCAGGCCCGGACCCGGGTTCCGGCGGGCAGCCGGTCCAGGATCGCGGCCGCGGCCGGCAGGGCGGTCTCGTCCGCGTACATCCAGATCTCGTCGGTGTCGGCCGGCGGCTGGAAGCGTACGGACTTGTTCTCCGCGACGGCCGGTCCGATCGCCATGATCCGCCGGCCGACCGCCGCCCGCCCTGCCCAGCGGGACGCCGGGCTGGAGTCCCCGTGGAGGACGAAGTCGATGTCGACCTCGTCCGCGCCCTCGGGCGTGCGGCGCTGCTCGCGCACCGTGTAGGAGCGCATCACCGGCCGCTCCTCCTCCGGCATTGCGCGCCAGGCGGCGAACCAGGTGTCCTCGTCCGTGGACGGGAGCACCGTGTGCTCCTGGCCGGACGCGGGCAGGAAGAGCGACAGGCTCTGGTCGAAGCCGCCCGAGCGGAAGCCCGCGAGGGACTCCCCGCCGAACGTGACCCGCAGGAACGAGTGGCCCAGACGGCGCGTGCGGACCACTTCGAGCTCGAAGAACCGGAAGTGTGCGACGGCCGGGGCGTCGGATGCGGTGGCGGTCATGCGGAGAGGTCCCCCCTGGGAATCAGCCGGAGTGGAAGGCGGTCAGCCGAGCTTCTTGGCGTTCTGGATGGACTTCGCGAGGTCTTCCAGGATCTGCGCGCACTTGTCGTACGAGAAGATCGGCTCGGTCACGCGCGGGACGACCTGACCGGCCTTGACGGCGGGCAGCTCGTTCCAGGTCGGCTTGGCCTTCAGCTGCTCGGGCTGCAGGGTGCCGGTGCGGTTGTCGAGCAGGATGACGTCGGCCTTGTACTTGCCGGCGTTCTCCCAGCTGAGCGCCTCGAAGAAGCCGGCCTCGTCCAGCTTCTCCGGGGTGATGAACTCGACGCCGAGCTCCTTGAAGTACTTCAGGTCGGCCGCGGTGTCCGGGGTGGAGGCGTAGAAGAGGGCGTCGGCGCCGGAGCCGGCGAGCACCTTGACGCCGGGGTTCGCCTTGGTGGCCTCGCGGACCTTGGCGGCGGCGGCCTCGAAGCGCGCCTTGGAGTCGACGACGTTCTTGGCACCCAGGTCGGCGCCCAGGGACTTGGCCAGCTCGGCCGTGCGCTCCAGGGCCTTGGGCATCGTGGTGTCGCCACCCACGGAGACGGCGGCGGCCGGGGCCAGCGAGAGGATCTTGTCCTTGGAGGCCTCGGGGACGTACCAGTAGGTGCCGTCCCAGGTGTTGGTGACCAGCAGGTCGGGCTGGAGGGAGGCGTACTTCTCGACGTTGAACTGGTCGAAGACGTTGCCGAGGATCTCGACCTTGGTGACGTCGAGCGAACCGGCCTGGACGTCGGGCTTGCCGTCGGCGGTCGTGGTCGGGCCGAACACGCCCTTGACCGGGATGCCGTAGTCGTGGAGCGCGGCGGCGGTGCCGGTGAAGCCGACGATGTTCTTCGGCTTGGCCTTGGTGGTGACGTCCTTGCCGAGGTCGTCCTTGAAGGTCCAGGCGGCGGACGCCGTGGCGCCGTTGTCCTTGCTGCCGTCGCCCTTCGCCGAGTCGGTGCCGCCGCACGCGGCGAGGACCGCTACGAGGCCGAGGGCGCCACCTGCCGCGACGAAGCCGCGACGGGTGAAGGAGGAGGTTCGGGACTTGGGCATGTCGATGTCCGCTTTCGTGCGTGCAGGGTGGCCGCTCGGCCGTTCGGTGAGAAGGTTAGCCTAACCTAAGAGTATGTCCAGAGCTGGGGGAAGGTCCGATCGTGAGGTGGATCACCATCCTGGAATCCGGCCCGACCGGCCGGCCCCCGTATCGCCCGTAGTGAGGCTCGAGTTGGGGGACTCTGCGAGCGGGCGAGGGGGATCGGCCCGCGTCGGGCTCCGCCCACCCGTGGCCGCGACCGGACCCCGCCCGTCATCCACGGAATCCGATCATGCGTGTGAATACTGAGCCCATGCGAAGGAAGTGGTGGATAACCGCAGGAGTGAACCTGCTGATGGGAGTGCCGGCTGTCGTGCCGGTCTGGCTCCTTTGGTACCTGGCCGTCAACGGGCCGCTCGCCGAACTCGGTTGGACCCAGCGGGAGCCCACGGAGAACGACGGCATGCTGCTCTGGCTGGTGATCGTGGTGCCGGTCGTGACCGCGTTCGGACTGCTGTGGTGGCTCGCCAACGACTTCACGCGGCGGTGGAACACGGCGGCCGCCCGGGTCTACTGGCCGTTGTGCGCCCTGGTGACCCTGGTTCCCACGGCCGCGCTCATCATCTTCTCCTGACCGCTCGCGGACATGCCGAAGTCCGGCGCGGGCACGCGGCCCGCGCCGGACGTCGTCATCGGGTGCCTCAGCCGGCGAAGCCCAGCTCGCGCGCGATCAGCATGCGCTGGACCTCGCTCGTGCCCTCACCGATCTCCAGGATCTTGGAGTCCCGCCACATCCGGGCCACCGGGTACTCGTTCATGAAGCCGTAGCCGCCGTGGATCTGCGTCGCCTCGCGGGCGTTGTCGACGGCGACCGTCGAGGAGTACAGCTTCGCGATCGCCGCCTCCTTCTTGAACGGCTCCCCGGCCACCAGTCGCGACGCCGCGTCGCGCCAGCCGATGCGGGCCATGTGGGCGCGCATCTCCATGTCGGCCAGCTTGAACTGGATGGCCTGGTTGTCGCCGATCGCCTTGCCGAAGGCGTGCCGCTCCTTCGCGTACTTCACCGACTCGTCCACACACCCCTGCGCGAGACCGGTCGCGAGCGCGGAGATGGCGATCCGGCCCTCGTCGAGGATCCGCAGGAACTGCGCGTAGCCGCGGCCCTCCTGGCCCACCAGGTTGGCCAGCGGGACCCGGACGCCGTCGAAGGACAGCTCACGGGTGTCCGAGGAGTTCCAGCCCACCTTGGAGTACGGCGCGGCCACCGTGAAGCCCGGGGTGCCGGACGGGACGATGATCGAGGAGATATCCGGGCGGCCGTCCGCCTTGCGGCCCGTCACGGCCGTGACGGTCACCAAGCCGGTGATGTCCGTACCGGAGTTGGTGATGAAGCACTTCGAGCCGTTGATGACCCACTCGTCGCCGTCCTTGACGGCGGTGGTGCGGGTGCCGCCCGCGTCGGAGCCGGCACCGGGCTCCGTCAGGCCGAAGGCGCCGAGGATCTCGCCGGAGCACATCTTCGGCAGCCACTCGCGCTTCTGCTCCTCGGAGCCGAAGAGGTAGATCGGCATGGCGCCGAGGGAGACCCCGGCCTCCAGGGTGATGGCGACCGAGGAGTCGACGCGGGCCAGCTCCTCCAGGGCGATGCCGAGGGCGAGGTAGTCCCCGCCCATGCCGCCGTACTCCTCCGGGAAGGGCAGGCCGAACAGGCCCATGCGGCCCATCTCGGCGACGATCTCGTAGGGGAACTCGTGCCGCTCGTACAGGTCGCCGATCTTCGGGGCGACGACGTCGTGCGCGAACGCCTCCACGGTGCGGCGGAGTTCCTCGTGCTCAGGGGTGAGCCGGTGGTCGAGGGACATGGTGTGACTACTCCTTGTGGGAGAGGGCGCGGACGGTACGGGAAGGGCTGGGACGGCCCAGTTGTTCGGCCATCCACACGCTCGTGGCGGTGAGGGCGGCCAGGTCGACCCCGGTCTCGATGCCTAGGCCGTCGAGCATCCACACCAGGTCCTCGGTCGCGAGGTTGCCGGTGGCGCTCTTCGCGTACGGGCATCCGCCGAGGCCGCCTGCGGAGGCGTCGACGGTGCTCACGCCGTGCTGGAGCGCGGCGAGGGTGTTCGACAGGGCCTGGCCGTAGGTGTCGTGGAAGTGCACGCCGATGCGGTCGGTCGTCACGCCGGCCTCGTTCAACGCGGCCAGCAGGGCCTGGACATGGCCCGGCGTGGCCACGCCGATCGTGTCGCCGACGCTCAGCTCGTCACAGCCGAGGTCCAGCAGGGCCTTGGCGACGGAGACGACCTGGTGGACCGGGACGGCGCCCTCCCAAGGGTCGCCGAAGCACATCGAGAGGTAGCCGCGCACGTGCGCGTCGCCCTCCTTGGCCCGGGCCACGACGGGCTCGAACATGGCGAGGGACTCGGCGACGGTGCGGTTGAGGTTGCGGGAGGCGAAGGTCTCGGTGGCCGAGCCGAAGACGGCGATCCGGGTGGCCCCGAGGGCGAGCGCGCGGTCGAGGCCGCGTTCGTTGGGGACGAGGACGGGCAGATCCGCGTCGATGCCGGCGAGCTGCGGGAACAGCTCCTCCGCGTCGGCCAGCTGGGGCACCCACTTGGGGTGCACGAAGCTGGTCGCCTCGATGGTCGTCAGCCCGGCGGCGGCGAGGCGGCGGATGAACTCCGCCTTGACCCCCGTGGGCACGGCCGACTTCTCGTTCTGCAGGCCGTCGCGGGCGCCGACCTCGTGGATGCGGACCCGGGCCGGGAGGCCGGGGGCCGGGACGTTCATGGGCAGCCCGATCACGCGACCCCCTCCTCGTCCGGCGTGACGACGGCCAGGACCTGGTCCATGGCGACCGTGGTGCCGGGGGTCACGTCCAGCTCGGTGACGGTGCCGGCGTGCGGGGCGGAGATGACGTGCTCCATCTTCATGGCCTCGACGACGAGCAGGCTCTGCCCGGCGGTCACCTTGTCGCCCACGGCCACCTTGACGACCGTGACGGTGCCGGGCATGGGGGCGGCGAGGGTGTCCGCGCCGCTGCGCCCGCCGCCGCCGAGGTTGGCCGCGACGGGGTCGTACGCCTGCACGTGCCAGGAGTCGGCGTCGCGCCCGAGCCAGGTCCCCTCCGGGGAGGCGGCGTGGCTGAAGCGGTGCGTGACGCCGTCGAGTTCAATGGTGACGGTGTCGGGGGTGCGGGCGACGATCCGGCCGCGGGCCGGTGCGCCGGGGGCGCTGCCCCCGGACCCCCGCGCCTCAAGCGCCGGCGAGGCTGAAAGGGCCAGCTCGGTGTCGGAGCCGGAACGCCGGCTACGGACCTCCACGGCATCCTGGCCCGGGAGGCGGAAGTGGTGGACCGTCCACGCAGGCGTGCCGCCCAGGCGCCAGCCGTCACCGGCGTCGAAGGGGTCGACCCACCTACCCAGCCCGTCCGGCGTTTGAGGACCGGGTCCGGGCAGAGCCCGGGGACCCTGCGCCAGCAGGGCCGCTGTGGCGTACACCTCGTCCGGGACCCCCTCCGGCAGGAGGGACGGCAGGTCCCGCTCCACCAGGCCGGTGTCCAGGTCGCCGGACACCACGTCCGGGTGGGCCAGCAGGCGGCGCAGGAAACCGGCGTTGGTCTGCACGCCCAGGATCACCGTGTCGGCCAGGGCCCCGCGCAGCATGCGCAGCGCGGTGGCCCGGTCCGGGCCGTGGACGATGACCTTCGACAGCATCGGGTCGTACGTCGAGCCCACCGGAACGCCCGCCGTCAGCCCGGAGTCGGTGCGCACCGCACCGCCCGACGGCTCCGACAGGGCCAGCACCGTGCCGCCGGACGGCAGGAAGCCGCGCGCCGGGTCCTCCGCGCAGACGCGGGCCTCGATGGCGTGCCCGGTCAGCGTCACCTCGGACTGGTCGAAGTCCAGCGCGGCGCCCGCGGCCACCTTGATCTGCTGCTCCACCAGGTCCAGCCCGGTGATCAGCTCCGTCACCGGGTGCTCGACCTGGAGGCGGGTGTTCATCTCCATGAAGTAGTACGAGGAGGGGTCGCCGCCCGGCACGATGAACTCCACCGTGCCCGCGCCGACGTATCCGCAGGAGCGGGCCGCGTCGACGGCCGCCGCACCCATCGCCGCCCGGGTCTTCTCGTCGAGCAGGACCGACGGGGCCTCCTCGATCACCTTCTGGTGCCGGCGCTGCAGCGAGCACTCGCGCTCGCCGAGGTGCACCACGTTCCCGTGGGCGTCCGCCAGCACCTGGATCTCGATGTGCCGCGGCCGGTCCACCCATCGCTCGACCAGCAGGGTGTCGTCGCCGAAGGAGGACCTCGCCTCGCGGCGGGCCGCCGCGATCTCCTCGGCCAGCACCGCTTCGTCGCGCACCAGCCGCATGCCCTTGCCACCGCCGCCCGCCGAGGGCTTCAGCAGCACCGGCATGCCGATCTCCGCGGCCGCCGCGACCAGTTCCGCGTCGGTCAGGCCGCTGCCCGAGGAGCCCGGGACCACGGGCACGCCCGCCGCCTTCACGGTCTCCTTGGCGCGGATCTTGTCGCCCATCAGGTTGATGGCGCCGGCCGGCGGCCCGATGAAGACGAGGCCGGCGTCGGCGCAGGCCTGCGCGAAGGCCGCATTCTCGGCGAGGAAGCCGTAGCCGGGGTGGACGGCCTCGGCGCCGGTCCGCTTTGCGGCATCCAGGAGCCGCTCGACCGACAGGTAGCTCTCGGCGGCCGCGGCCGGGCCGATCCGGACGGCCGTGTCGGCCTCCCGGACGTGGCGGGCGTCCGCGTCGGCGTCGCTGAAGACGGCCACGGAGCGGATGCCGAGCTGCCGCAGGGTGCGGATGACCCGGACCGCGATCTCGCCCCGGTTCGCGACCAGAACAGTGCTGAACATCAGTGAGGTCCTCACGTCACAACGTCACATACGGAAGATGCCGAAGCCCGAGTCGCCCAGCGGGGCGTTCGCGCACGCGGTCAGGGCCAGTCCCAGCACCTGCCGGGTTTCCATCGGGTCGATGACCCCGTCGTCCCACAGCCGCGCCGTGGCGTAGTAGGCGTTGCCCTGCTCCTCGTACTGCGCGCGGACCGGGGCCTTGAAGGCCTCCTCGTCCTCGGCGGGCCACTCCTGGCCCGCGCCCTCGATCTGGTCGCGCTTGACCGTCGCGAGCACCGAGGCCGCCTGCTCCCCGCCCATCACCGAGATCTTGGCGTTGGGCCACATCCACAGGAAGCGGGGCGAGTACGCCCGGCCGCACATCGAGTAGTTGCCGGCGCCGTACGAGCCGCCGACCACCACCGTCAGCTTCGGCACCCGGGTGCAGGCCACCGCCGTCACCATCTTGGCTCCGTGCTTGGCGATGCCGCCGGCCTCGTAGTCCTTGCCGACCATGAAGCCGGAGATGTTCTGGAGGAAGAGGAGCGGGATGCCGCGCTGGTCGCACAGCTCGATGAAGTGCGCGCCCTTCTGCGCGGACTCGGCGAACAGGATGCCGTTGTTGGCGATGATCCCGACCGGGTGTCCGTGGATCCGGGCGAAGCCGGTGACCAGCGTCTGGCCGAACTCGGACTTGAACTCCTGGAAGCGGGAGCCGTCCACGATCCGCGCGATGATCTCGCGGGCGTCGTACGGGGTGCGCGAGTCGACGGGGACCGCGCCGTACAGCCCGTACGGGTCCACCTTGGGCTCTTCCGGCGCCTCGACCGACCAGGGCAGGGCCCCGCGCTCGGGCAGGGTCGCCACGATGTTCCGTACGATCCGCAGCGCGTGCGCGTCGTCCTCCGCGAGGTGGTCGGTCACGCCGGAGACCCGGGAGTGGACCTCGCCGCCGCCGAGCTCCTCGGCCGTGACCACCTCACCGGTGGCGGCCTTCACCAGCGGCGGGCCGCCCAGGAAGATCGTGCCCTGGTTGCGGACGATGACGGCCTCGTCGCTCATGGCCGGTACGTAGGCACCGCCGGCGGTGCAGGAGCCGAGGACGGCGGCGATCTGCGGGATGCCGGCGCCCGACATGCGGGCCTGGTTGTAGAAGATGCGGCCGAAGTGCTCCCGGTCGGGGAAGACCTCGTCCTGCATCGGCAGGAAGGCGCCGCCGGAGTCGACCAGGTAGAGGCAGGGGAGACGATTCTCCAGGGCCACCTCCTGGGCGCGCAGGTGCTTCTTGACGGTCATCGGGTAGTACGTGCCGCCCTTGACGGTGGCGTCGTTCGCGACGATCACGCACTCGCGGCCGCTGACCCGGCCGATGCCCGCGATGACCCCGGCGGCGGGGGCGGCGCCCCCGTACATCCCCTCGGCGGCCAGCGGGGCCAGCTCCAGGAAGGGCGATCCCGGATCGAGGAGGGCGTCCACGCGGTCGCGCGGGAGGAGCTTCCCGCGGGCGGTGTGGCGGGCGCGGGCCTTCTCGCCGCCGCCGAGCCGGGCCGCGTCGAGCCGGGCGCGCAGGCCCTCGGTCAGCTCGCGGTGGGCGGCCTCGTTGGTCCGCCAGGCCTCGGACGCCGGGTCCGCGGCGCTCGTCAGCACTGGTGCCTGCTGCATCGGTCGAGCTCCCTTGCTCGTTCCACGCGGTTAATGAGCGTTAACGCTTGTGGACTCAGGTTAACGACCGCTAACGGCCCTGTCTAGAATGGTTTCCCATGAGCACCAGAGCGGCCGCCCCCACCCGTCGTGAGCAGATCCTCAGTGAGGCCGCTCGCCTCTTCGCCGCGCGTGGGTTCCACGGCGTGGGCGTCGACGAGATAGGGGCCGCGGTGGGCATCAGCGGCCCCGGCCTGTACCGGCACTTCGCGGGCAAGGACGCCATGCTCGCCGAGCTGCTCGTCGGCATCAGCGAGCGGCTGCTGACCGGCGGCCGGCACCGCGTGGCGGAGGCGGCGGGCGAACCGGCCCGGGTGCTGTCCTCCCTCATCGACGGCCACATCGACTTCGCGCTCGACGACCGGGCGCTGATCACCCTGCACGACCGGGAGCTCGACCGGCTCCGGGAGGCCGACCGCAAGCTCGTACGGCAGCTCCAGCGCCAGTACGTGGAGCTGTGGGTGGAGGTCGTGCGGGAACTGCACCCGGAGGTCGGCGAGGCGGAGGTGCGGGTCGCCGTGCACGCGGTCTTCGGCCTGCTCAACTCCACCCCGCACCTGGGGGCGCTCGGCCGGGAGGCCACGGAGTCACTGCTGCGCCGCCTGGCCCACGGGGCCTTCGGGGCGCTGTCGACGTGAGCCGGGGTGTCCGCCGGCCGGAATGGACGCGCCGCCTCCGCCCCGGCGGCGGCAGAATGGCCCGTATGCCGAAGCCGATAGAGACGTCCGTACCCACCCGCGCCGAACTCATCGACCATCTGGTCCGCACGCGGATCGCGGGACAGGTCGCCACGCCGCGCGACAACAACCTCAGCCACTACCGCAAGCTCGCCAACGGCGACCGGCACTACTGGCTCGGCCTGGAACTGGGCGACCGCTGGACGGACGAGCAGGACGTGCTCGCGGTGATGGCGGAGCGCTGCGGCGTCGTGGACGACCCCGAGTTCCGCTTCGGCCAGGACACCATCGACCCCGAGCTGACCGTGGCCGGCCTGGACCGGCTGGCGGCGCGGCTACGCAAGGCCGCGTCGGACCGGCAGAGCGTGCTCTTCGCCACCGGCCACCCGGGCGGCCTCCTGGACGTCCATCGCGCCACGGCGGCGGCCCTGCGGGCGGCGGGCTGCGAGATCGTGGTCATCCCCCGGGGCCTGGTCGCGGACGAGGGTTCGGTGTGGCAGTTCGCCGACGTCGCGGTGCTGGAGCGGGGTGCGACGCTGTGGCACACCCACTCGCCGGAGCCGATGAACGCGATCCTGGACGGCCTCGCGGCCGAGGGCCGCCCGCTGCCGGACCTGGTGGTTGCCGACCACGGCTGGGCGGGCTGCGCGGCCCAGCGCGGCCTGGACGCGGTGGGCTACGCGGACTGCAACGACCCGGCCCTGTTCATCGGCGAGGCGGAGGGCACCCTCCAGGTGACGGTCCCCCTCGACGACCACGTCCGCGACCCCCGCTACTACGACCCGATGGTGGCGTACCTGCTGGACGCGGCGGGGCTGCTGGGAGAGTAGCCGCACCAGACACGGAGAAGCCCCGGCCGGGATACCGGCCGGGGCTGCTTGCGTGTCGCCTCTCGGCGCGTACGAGTGATGTCGACGGACGCAGGCTCGGGGCGAGCCGAGACCCGCTCGCCTCGTATGTGGCGGGGGCGGGTCCCGGTCCAGCTTGGTGCACCGAGCGCTTCCTGCGTGGATCAGCCCTGCTGCGCGGCCGAGCGTACGTAGTCCACCCCGGTCGGGTCTTGGGGGAGGAACCCCTTCGTGGCCTCCTTCAGCGAGAAGACCACGAGGTAGATCTTGCACGGCTTGGCAGTAGCGGGTCCCTGATAGTCGAATCTGATCCCCGGCTTCTCGTCGGGGTAGGTGTCGAAGACCCATGTAGCCGGCCCGGTGTAGGACCGACCCGCCGCATCCGTGGACTGCCCGCAGTCCAGGCTGGGTCGTGTGACCCGTTCCAAGTCTGCGGTACCGTCCGCCCTAACTGTCAGACGGGCGCCGTCCGAGCTTTCCCAGGCCCCCACCACATCAGTGATCGCGAGCGGATCCTCAGGGTCCTCGAGGAGATTCATAAGGAAGGCAGCCGCCAACATCGCGAATAGCCCGAACGAGCCTATCAACCACCAGATGGTCCGCCGAAGGCTAGTGCTCACTAAGTCCTCCTTCTGATATCAGCCGCCATTCTCCGGCTCGAACATTGAACGCTCTGCAAACTCGCCTGATTGTACGTACGCTTTTGATTCTTGGATGATTTGGGTAACGAAATGCTGAGTTCCCAGTAGGATATTGGTGCTGGCTGCGTTCTCGCGGGCGCGTTTGCCGATCTCCCGCCCGCGTACATTGTTGTAGAGGTCCGCCAACTGGTCGCCTCGCTCGCCTTCGTGCAGGTACGCCTCATGGGCGTCGGCCCACGTGAGTGCACGGTCCTCTCCGAACTCCAGCGTCAGTCTGGCCTGCCATAGAGTGTGGCGGTAGGCGTTGGTGTCCAAACCTGTGCGCTCCTTCTCCTCGTTGGCCAATTGCTGAGACCATTTCTCGATCCCGTAAGCTTTCAGGCATTCCATCAGATTGTGTCTGCACTCGGTGCGCTCTGCGAGGTTCGGTTTAAACAGTGGATTCTTGGCTTTCGTGTTCCCTCCCTCGCCCGGAATCCAGTTGAGTGGCCAGGTTTGCCGACCGAAATAGTCCTGCTCCAAGCGGAGCGCCTGAGTCGCGATCTCTTGCTTGCTGCGACCGTCGAGGAGTCTCACATAGAGCCCGACCGGACGCTTCGGCGGCCCGCAGTAAATCCCACAGAGCTGGACACGCCTGGATCGCAGCGTGCCGTATCCGGTGGTGTACCTACTTGCGGCCTGGACGACATTCTGGGGAGCGGACTCGAAGCCACCGTCGTCGTTGTTGCCTTCGAAGTACTTGAGGCCGTCCGGGTCGGAGAAGGTGAATGGGTTGTTCGCGGCATAGGTGTAGCCATGGAGCTGCTGGGCATCTTTGAGGTCCATGATCGGGTCGACTGAGATGAAACGGCCGATCAGGGGGTCGTACTCGCGGGCGCCGATGTGGGTCAGGCCGCTGTCGTTGTCCTTGGTGCCTCCGACGAAGGTCTTCTCACCGGTCCAGGTCGTGGGCTGGGTGCCCCGGGTCTCGCCGAACAGGCCAGTCTTGCGCCGGGTGACGGTTTGGGTCACATCTGCGGCGATCTGGATGGTGCCGGTCTTGTGGTGGTCGGCGAGGGTGAAGGTGAGCTTGCCCCCTGTCCGTACCGCGATGTCCCCGTAGTAGCGGGTGCCCGTGACCGTGCCCGCCTTGTTGAGCTTCAGCTCGTTGCCCGCAGGCAGGTAGAGCGTGGTGGCGTCCTTCTCCTGGCGCAGGATGCGGTTGCCCGAGGTGTCGTAGACGTAGTTATCGGTGGATGTTCCCCGGGTCGCCGTCTTCAGGTGTCCTTCGGCGTCCCAGTCGAAGGACTGGGTCTCACCGGTTCCGATTCTGCGGGTCTTGGTGTTCCCGGATGCGTCGTAGGTAAAGGTCTCTTCGTGCGGGTCGGTTCCCGTCTGGGTGACCTTGGGCAGGTCGTGCTTGCCGGCGGTCGGTGCCCCATAGGTACGGACGGTGTCGGTGGACGGGCCCGAGGCGGTCTTGTGCTTGGTCTCCGTCTTGCGGTTGCCGACGGCGTCGTAGGTGTACGTCGTCCAGTACGGGGCCTCGCCACCGAGGACGGATGCCGACGGGGAAGCCGCGCAGGTCTCGCCCTTATTGGTCCAGGCCTGGGTGATGCGGCGCAGGGCGTCGAGGCTGACGCACTGGATGTCGGTGGTACGGGCGGCGTCCTGACCGTAAGCGGCGGCGATGGACTTCAGGTTGCCGACCTGGTCGAACCCGTACTTGGTCTCTTCGATCCTCTTCGGTGCCACGTCGCGGTCGGTGGTCGTGCGGATGACCGCGCCGGTGTGCTCGTCGTACTCATTCGACGTGTAGATGCGCTGCTTGGTGGCACCGAGTTCCTGACGGAGCGCGCGGCCGTAATGATCGTAGGTCGTTGCCGCGATGAGGCGTTCGTTGTCGGTGGCCATGCTGTCCAGCAGGCCCGAGACCTCGTGGTAGGTGAGGCCGACCGTCTCGGCCGGGAGGCCGCCGATGGCGGGGTGGTCGGTCGACACGGGCTGACCAATGATGTTGTAGGTATTCGTCCACTTGTATGTGCCGGCAAGAGCGCCGGTCGTCGGGGTGGACCCTGGAGATCAAGCCCGACCAGGCCCTCCTCGCGAGTGCCGAGACGAAGTACCCGGTCTACATCGACCCGTCGGTGGCGTGGGGCGAGCGACAGAACTGGTCGTGGGTCTACCGCACGTGGGAGAACAACTCCTACTGGAACACCAAGGAGGACGTGCGGGTCGGGTTCGAGAACAAGACGAACGGCCTGTCGCGGGCCTTCTTCCAGCTCGATACCTCCGCCGTCCGGGGTGCTCAGGTGTCGAAGGCGACCTTCCGGATCAAGGAGACCTGGTCCTGGTCCTGCACGCCCAAGCCCGTGGAGCTGTGGAGCACCCACGGCATCTCGCCGGCGACCACCTGGAAGGAGCAGCCGGGCAGGCGCAACTGGCTCGACACCGTCAATGCCGCCAAGGGCCGGCCCGATTGCGCTGCGGGGAACCTCGAGTTCAACGCCACCGCCGCTGCCCAGGAAGCGGCGTCCAACGGCTGGTCCAGCATGACCGTGGGCCTGTACGCGTCGAACGAAGGTGACGAGTACCACTGGAAGCGCTTCGACCCCAAGACCGTCACCCTGGAGATCGAGTACAACAACCCGCCCGACACGCCCTCGGACCCGGGCAGCTCACCGTGGGTGCCGTGCGACCAGGGCGGCTCGATCGGCAATACGACCATCGGCCTCCATGCGACGATCTCCGACCGTGATTCAGGCAACCTGAACACCGAGTTCCAGATCTTCAAGGACGGCCAGAGCGCCCCGGCCCTCAGCCAGTCCATCCCGGCCAACAACGGCAGGGTCGCCACCTGGAACGTCCCGGACGCCTCGCTCCCCAACGGGAGCTACAGCTGGAAGGCGCGGACGACCGACCAGGACGGCGCCCAGTCGGCCTGGTCCCAGGCGTGCAAGTTCAGCGTGGACCGCAACCGGCCTGCGGAGGCGCCGAAGATCACCTCGACCGTCTTCCCCGACGGCAGGAACGGCTGGCCCGCGGGCACCGGCAAGGCCCGCACGGCAGGGGACTTCGTCCTCTCCGCCAACGGCGTTCCGGACGTCACCTGGTACGGCTACTACACCGACTGGGACCCGGAGGTGAAGAGCACCACCGTTGCCGCCGGTGCTTCGTTCACGGCGAAGCTCACGCCGCCCGGCGCGGGCCCGCACTTCGTCTACGCCTTCAGTCAGGACGCTGCCGGGAACCGGTCCGACACCACTGTGTACCAGTTCTACGCGGCCCGCACGGAAGCGGCGGACGGGCCGCACGACCTCAACGGGGACGGCCTCCGCGACATATGGAGCAGCGATCTCTTCGGCAGCCTCCTGACCTACACCGGCCAGGGAAACGCGAAGTTCTCCGCGACGGTCGGCTCCGCCAAGTCCTTCACCGGCTCACAGGTCGCCACCTTGGGCGACTGGAACGGTGATGGTTACAACGACATGCTCAGCCTCGAGCAGCGGACCGGTGCGGACCGCAAGACGCTGTGGATCTACAAGAACAAGGACGGCCAGGGCACCGTCGGCAATCCCACCGAGTTGAAGGCGCGGGACACGGGCGGGGTCGGGTACTGGTCCGAAGCCGACCAGATCATCGCCCCCGGCAACCTCGACGGCAACGAACTCCCGGACATCCTCGTCAAGCGCAAGAACCAGCTCTGGGCCTACTTCAACACCTTCAACGGCATCCTGCCGACGCCGGTGCTCGTCGGCGGCACCGACTGGGACAAGTACACGGTCATCGCCCCCGGCGACCTCAACGGTGACAAGGTCCCCGACCTGTGGCTGAGGGATAACGCCACCGGTGACGTCCTGCGTACCTACGGGAAGAAGAGCCTGGACCCGAACCAGGCGGTCGACCTGGCCACCTGGGGCACCCAGACCCGAACGAAGGTCGGCTCCGGTATGAGCCAGGCCGCCTATCCGCAGGCCGGTTCGTCCGGCGATCTCAATGGTGACGGCGTCCCCGACCTGTGGGCCCGTCAGGCCGACAACACGATGGTCGGCCGGCCCGGCCAGCTGGCCGCCGACGGCAAGAGCGTGAGCTCCTTCGGCTCGCAGTTCGAGATCGACGGCGTACCCGGCGCGCGCATTCCTTCCGGCACCACCCTGACCTCGGGCCAGGAGTTCTCCAGCGGCAACGCCAAGCTGCGGATGCAGGCCGACGGCAACCTCGTGATGCTGAGCAAGGGCGACAAGCAGCTCTGGGCCACGGGAACCGGGGGCAACCCGGGCGCCACGGCACGCATGCAGAGCGACGGCAGCTTCGTCGTCGTCACGGCCGACGCCAGGAAGACCCTGTGGAGCAGCAACACCAAGACACCGTCTGCGTACGCGGTGCTCCAGCCTCGTGGCGTGCTCGTGCTCTACGGCCCCTCCGGGCAGAGCCTGTGGACCAGCGGCACCCAGAGCCGTCCGGACTACAACGGTGACGGCTACACCGACGTGGCCGCCCGGGACGTCAACGGTGACCTGTGGATCTACTCGGGCACCGGCGGTACGGGCACCGGCACGCTCGGCAGCCGCTACTTCGTGGGCAACGGCTTCTGGCGTGACTACTGGACGAACATCTACACCGCCGACCTCAACAACGACGGACACACCGACCTCGTCGTGCGCACTCAGGTCGGGGAGCTGTACCTGTTCCCGGGTACCGGCCGAGGTGGAGCCGAACCGTTCGGCAACCGCACCCTGATCGGCACCGGCTGGAACATGTACGCGGACCTCGGCTTCGGCGATATGAACGGTGACGGTCGCACCGACCTCATCGCCCGTGGCGGCGACGGCAACCTGTGGGTCTACCCCCACACCGGCGGTATCGGCACCGAAACCCTCGGCAGCCGGGTCTTCGTCGCTGACGGCTGGTGGACCGACCACTGGAAGAACATCCGGTTCGCCGACCTCAGCAACGATCAGAAGGTCGACATCGTCGGGCAGACCGTTGACGGCAATCTCCACCTCTACGCGAACACGAGCAACGGCGAGGGCGCCATCAGCTTCGGCCCCCGCACGTTCCTCGGCGACGGCTGGTGGCCCGGCATCTGGAACCCCTATCCCACCGACCTCAACAGTGACGGCAGGCCGGAGTACACCGGCGTGACCAGTAACGGGGAGCTCTTCGACTTCCTGGACACCGGCAGGACCCTGGTCGGTACCGGCTGGAACGGATACGACCTGGCCCTCTGATCCGGGCCGATTGTTGAGAGGGGGGTGAGGTCCCGTGGGGGACCTCACCCCCCTCTTCCGTTCCGCACGACCTTGTCGGCTCCGGTTGTCAGTGGCGGTGGTTACGGTCGCCGTATGTGGAAGTCTCCGAAGGCGCGCAACCCGCTGTCCGTCCTGGCCGACGATCCCCAAGGGCGTTCCTTGGGGCTCGAGTTGCCCGCCGGTGGGCTCATCGATGTGCCCGGACGGCGGGGGTGGTGGCGGGAGGCCGCGCCGTTGCTGTGGGTGTCCGACGAGGCCGTGGGGGTCGGGGCGCTGGCCGCGCACCGGACTCCCGCGCTCGCAGCCGCCGGGCTACAGGCCGTGTTGCTCCAGGGGCGGCGCGGGCTGGAACGGTGGTGGCAGGAGCGGGAGTTCGAGCCGGAGCGGATGTCCGACCCCGACGACCACCACGTCGAGCCGGTGCTGCGCGAGTTCTGGAGCGCGGTGTTGCCCGACCCCGAGGAGGGGGCGGAGGGGGAGGAGCTCATCGCCCCCTTCGGTCGGGACTGGCCCGGGCTCGCGGATCCGGGGCCCGAGGGCGGGGCGGATCCGGACGCCGTGGCCCGTGCGCTCGCGGACGGGCTGATCGCGAGCGGCTTCCTGCCGAGCCCGCGGCTCGCGCTGGTCCCCGCGGTCCGCGGGGCCGACGTACCGACCGCGATGGGTTGGTGCGGTCCGACCAACCACGAGAACGACACCGCCCTCATCAGCACGGTCCTTCGCTCCTGGGAGGACCGCTTCGGCGCCCGCGTCGTCGCCCTCGGCTTCGACGAGCTCCACGTGTCCGTCGCGGCCCCGCCGCGTACGGCCGCCCACGCGCTCCCCGTCGCGGCGGAGCACTTCGCCTTCTCGCCCGACAACATCTGGCAGGGCTCCGGCAGCATCCGCGCCTACGCCGACGAGGCGGTCACCGGCAGCAACCACTGGGGATTCTGGTGGGACTGAGACGGGCGGGCGCAGGTCACGCACGCGGGACGCGTACGACACCCTCCTGGATGACCGTCACGGCCAGCCGGCCGTCCTGCGTCCAGATGCGGGCCTGGCCGAGGCCCCGGCCCGCGGCCGCCGAGGGCGACTCCTGGTCGTACAGCAGCCACTCGTCCGCGCGGAAGGGCCGGTGGAACCACATGGCGTGGTCCAGCGAGGCGCCGACCACGTCGCCCACCGCCCAGCCGCCCCGCCCGTGCGCGAGCAGCACCGAGTCCAGCAGGGTCATGTCGGAGACGTAGGTGGCGAGGCAGGTGTGCAGCAGTGGATCGTCGCTGTCCAGCTTGCCGGCCGTACGGAACCACACCTGCGAGCGCGGCTCCACCGGCTCGCCGATGCTGCCCCAGGGCGGGGTCGTGGCGTAGCGCAGGTCCACCGCCTCCCGCGTCTCGATCAGCCGCTCCACCGTGCCGGGGTCGCGGAAGATCTCGCGGTACGCGGGCAGCGACTCGGCCGCGGTGGGCAGGGACTCCGGGTCCGGGGCGGACGGCATGGCGACCTGGTGGTCGAGGCCGTCCTCGTACTTCTGGAAGGACGCGGAGAGGTGGAAGATCGGCTGGCCGTGCTGGACGGCGACGACCCGGCGCGTGGTGAAGGAGCGCCCGTCACGGATCCGGTCCACCGAGTAGACGATCGGCGCGGAGGTGTCCCCGGTGCGCAGGAAGTACGAGTGCAGCGAGTGCGCGGTGCGGTCCGCGGGGACGGTCCGGCCGGCCGCGACCAGGGCCTGGGCCGCGACCTGGCCGCCGAAGACGCGCGGTACCAGCGAAGGCCGGCTGGTACCGCGGAAGATGTTCTCCTCGATCTGCTCGAGGTCGAGCAGATCGAGGAGCGTCGTCAGTGCGTCGTTCATGGGGGAAGGGTAGGTGCCCCGTGTTTCGTGTCCGGGGCCCTTACAGGCCCATGGACTTGGCGATGATGGACTTCATGATCTCGCTGGTGCCGCCGTAGATGCGGTTCACGCGGTTGTCGGCGTACAGGCGGGCGATCGGGTACTCGTTCATGTAGCCGTAGCCGCCGTGCAGCTGGAGGCAGCGGTCGATGACGCGGTGCGCGACCTCGGTGCAGAACAGCTTGGCGGAGGCGGCCTCGGCCGGGGTCAGCTCGCCGGCGTCCAGGGCCTCCAGGGCGCGGTCGGAGACGGCCTGCGCGGCGTCCACCTCGGCCTGGCAGGCGGCCAGTTCGAACTTGGTGTTCTGGAAGTGCGCGACGGGCTTGCCGAAGACGGTGCGCTCGGTGACGTACTGCTGGGCGAACCGGACGGCCGCGGCGGCCTGGGCGTACGCGCCGAAGGCGATGCCCCAGCGCTCGGAGGCCAGGTTGTGGCCGAGGTAGTAGAAGCCCTTGCCCTCCTCGCCGAGCAGGTCCTCGACCGGGACCTTCACGTCGACGAACGCCAGCTCGGCGGTGTCGGAGGTCTTCAGGCCCAGCTTGTCCAGCTTGCGGCCGATGGAGTAGCCCTCGGACTTGGTGTCCACGGCGAAGAGGGAGATGCCGAAGCGGCGGTCCTCGGCCGACGGGGCGGAGGTACGGGCGCAGACGATCACGCGGTCGGCGTGGACGCCACCGGTGATGAAGGTCTTGGAGCCGTTGAGGACGTAGTGCGTGCCGTCCTCGGAGAGCTTGGCGGTGGTCTTCATGCCCGCGACGTCGGAGCCGGTGCCCGGCTCGGTCATCGCGAGGGCCCACATCTCCTCGCCGGAGACGAACTTCGGCAGGAAGCGCTTCTTCTGCTCGATGTCGGCCAGCATCTTGATGTAGGGGAGCGCGAGCAGCACGTGCACGCCGGAGCCGCCGAAGTTGACGCCCGCGCGCGAGGTCTCTTCGTAGAGGACGGCCTCGAACTTGTGGGTGTCCAGGCCCGCGCCGCCGAACTCCTCGGGCACGTTGATCCCAAAGACGCCCAGCTCGCCGAGCTTGTAGTAGAAGTCGCGCGGCGCCTGACCGGCTGCGAACCACTCGTCGTAGACCGGGACGACCTCGGCCTCGATGAAGGCGCGGATGGTCTCGCGGAATGCTTCGTGGTCCTCGTTGAAAACGGTACGGCGCACAGCCGGCTCCCTTCGGTCGCGGCGGTCCGCCGCCATGCCTAAGCGCTTGCTCAGGCTAAGTTACCGGCCAGTCAAACTGGCTGTCCAGAGTGGAGGCGCCAAAGAAAGGGTGGGGTGGCTCACCCCCGGCCCCCCGGCGACGGCCCCGGCGGATGGGGTTCGTCCGCCGCCATGGTGGCCGGAATGCGCTGAAGAATGCCTCGTTCGTGGTCTCACGTACCGATTCGCTCTGCCCTAATCTGCCCGGCATGCCACTTTTCCGGAGAGCGAAAAAGGCCGGCGCGGATGTGGGCGGGGGACCGGAGTCATCGCCGGTGCCACCGTGGTGCGCGTGGTTCAGCCCCGCCGACTGGCACGTCTTTGAGGCACTGCTGAGCGATGTCTTCCTGGACGGGAACACGAGCGGGCCGCCCATGCGCTTCGGGGAGCACCGCCACCTCTCGCTCGCCGCCGAGGGCCGGGCCGGCGCACCGCTGGACCTCGCGGAGATAGCCGAGCTGGTCCGCGCGCTGCCGCACGCGAAGTGGCGGTCGGCCACCGTCTCCTTCCTGAACCAGAAGCAGCGGCTCGCCGAGCGCCGGCGCGAACTGGAACGCGCGGGCTTCGCCGAGGTCCGCAACCTGCTCATGCCGAGGCTGGTGACCGTCGGCGCGGTGACGGAGCGCAACGCGCTGGCGGTCGCCCTCACCGAGGAGCTCGCGGCCGTCGTGGTGATCCAGGTGGGCGGCTCCCTCTCCGCACCCGTCCTGCCGGAGCAGTTCGACTCCTGGCAGGTGGACGGCTCCGAGGTCTGGGCCGCGGCCATGGCCAACCTCGCCGCCGCGCCGGTCTCGCTCCAGTACAACGACGACGAGAACCCGCTGGTGAACGTAGAGGCCGACGGCGGATGGACCTCCACCCACCTGCTGCGGGCCGCCGACCTGATCGACCGCCCGGCCCCGCTCGGCATCCTCGCGATGGTCCCCTTCCACGGTCACCTGATGCTGTGGGCCGTGGAAGGCCCGGAACTGCACACCTGCGTGATCGCCTACGGCCCGCTCGTGCGGCAGATGTGGGAGGACGCCCCGGAGGAGTACCGGCTGAGCTCGCGCCTGCTGTGGATCGGGGAGGACGGGATCGAGTCGATCGGGGTCGAGCCGGCCCCGCCCCGCAGCAAGCAGCCCGGGGTGATCACCGGTTCCGCCCGCTTCCTGCAGATGCTCGCCTCCTTCCGCCCGCCGGACGACTACCCGGGCTGAGCGGGCCCGCGGTCGGTGGTCCGCAGCGCGAACCACAGCTCCATCCGCACGTCCGGGTCGTCCAGGTCCCGGTCCAGCAGTTCGGCGGCGCGGCCGATGCGCTGGCGGACGGTGTTGCGGTGGACGCCCAGGGCCGCGGCCGTGCGGTCCCAGTTGCCGTGGTGGGCCAGCCAGCCGTGCAGGGTCTCCCGCAGGGCGGGGGAGAGCGGCCCCAGCAGGCCCTCGGCGTGGGCGCGCGCCTCGGCCTCGCCGACCAGGCCCGCGAAGCCGGGGTCGGTGTGGTGCGCCAGCGGGGTACGGGCCGCCTCCGCGCGCTGCAGGGCCCGCGCGGCCTGGGCGCCGGCCGTGGCCAGGGCGTCGGGCACGGACGGCGCGGCCGGTGCGCTCACCCCGAGCCGCCAACCCGGCTGTGCGGCGGGCTCCCGGTCCGTGAGCAGCCGTGCGCCGTCCTCGTGCGGGTCCAGCAGTACGGTGCCCAGCGCGGCCGCGAGGGCCTGCGGGTCCCCGGATCCGCGGGCGTGGACGGCGTACCAGGGCCCGGCTGCCAGGGCCGCGGCCGGATTCCCGTCGAGGAGCAGCCGGGTCAGGGCCGCCGCCTCCGCCCCGGCGGGCCGCTCGGCGGTGAGCAGCGTCAGCAGTACGGCGGCCACCGATGCCACGGTGTGGTCGCCGGGTGCGCGGGCCGGGGTCGCCGTGCCCAGGGCCGCCCGGCCGGCCAGGGCGTAGGCGGCCAGGTGGTGGCCGCCCGCCCGGTCCGTGGCGGTGGCGGGCCCGCCCTCGCGGCCGACCCGGGTCAGCAGCGCGGCCAGGGCCTCCCGCGCCGGAGCCGGCAGCTCCGGGCCGGCCGCCCGGCCGCCCGGCCACAGGGCCACCGACCCGCCCAGGCTCGCCGCGAGCCGGGCCAGCACCGCCGGGACCGGGTCGGGTCGGGCCGCCGCCGCGGCCAGGGCCTGCTGGGCCTCGGTGACCCGGCGCAGCTCTCGGGTCCGGGCCTCCGCCATCAACCGCCCCACCGCGCGGGCGACCGCCGAGAAGGGGGTCCGCGGCGGTACCTCCAGCAGCGGCAGCCCGTGCCGCGCACAGGCCTCGGCCAGCGCGGTCGGGACCTCCTCGTGCACCGGGGCCACGCCGAAGCCGAGGGCCGCCGCCCCGGCCCCGGCCAGCCGGGCCACGTAGCCGTCGGGGTCGTCGGCGGGACCCGCCCCGGCGGTCAGCAGCAGCTCGCCGCCGAGCAGGTACGGGGAGGGGTCGGGCATCTCGGAGGCGTGCACCCCGTGCACCCCGGCCGTGGCCGGCCCGGCCAGGTGGCGCAGGCCCAGTTCCCGATCGCCGAGCAGCGCGGCGAGGGGCACCGGCGGGGTGAGCGGCTCCCCGGCGGGGCCGTTGCCGTACTCCGGATCGCGGGGATCGCGGGGATCGCGGAGATCACGGGGATCACGGGGAGGGCCGGGCATGGATGCTCCGTACATTTCGACTCCATCAGATGGATGGAACGTACACTCCCCACCCCTGGGTCGCCCGCTTACGCTCGAAGTACCGCACACGTCAGGCCAGAGAAAGAGGCACAGCCATGAGCACGCAGCCGCGCGGCCCCGTCGACTCCTCCCGCATCCCGCGCTACGCGGGCCCGGCGACCTTCGCCCGTCTGCCCCGCCTCGACGAGGTCGGCTCCGCCGACGTCGCCGTCGTCGGCGTGCCCTTCGACTCCGGCGTGTCCTACCGCCCCGGCGCCCGCTTCGGCGGCAACGCCATCCGCGAGGCCTCGCGCCTGCTGCGCCCGTACAACCCGGCCCAGGACGCCTCCCCGTTCGCGCTCGCCCAGGTCGCCGACGCCGGTGACATCGCCGTGAACCCCTTCAACATCAACGAGGCCGTCGAGACGGTCGAGGCCGCCGCCGACGAGCTGCTCGGCGCCGGCTCCCGCCTGATGACCCTGGGCGGCGACCACACCATCGCCCTGCCGCTGCTCCGCTCCGTCGCGAAGAAGCACGGCCCGGTCGCGCTGCTCCACTTCGACGCGCACCTGGACACCTGGGACACGTACTTCGGCGCCGAGTACACCCACGGCACCCCGTTCCGCCGCGCCGTCGAGGAGGGCATCCTCGACACCGAGGCGCTCTCCCACGTCGGTACCCGCGGCCCGCTGTACGGCAAGCAGGACCTCGACGACGACGCCAAGATGGGCTTCGGCATCGTCACCTCGGCCGACGTCTACCGCCGCGGCGCCGACGAGGTCGCCGACCAGCTGCGCCAGCGCATCGGCGACCGCCCGCTGTACATCTCCATCGACATCGACGTGCTCGACCCGGCGCACGCGCCCGGCACCGGCACCCCGGAGGCGGGCGGCATGACCTCCCGCGAGCTGCTGGAGATCATCCGCGGTCTGTCCTCCTGCAACCTCGTTTCCGCCGACGTCGTCGAGGTCGCCCCGGCGTACGATCACGCCGAGATCACCTCGGTCGCGGCCTCGCACACCGCGTACGAGCTGACCACGATCATGTCGCGACAGATCGCGCAGGCGAAGGGCAAGTAAGCGAAGTGACGCACGACCACGACCTGGTACTCCGTCCCACCGAAGCCCAGAAGACGGCCGCGCTCGCGCCGCTGCCGGGCCGGACGGGCGGGGACCTGGTCGTGGAAACGCTGCGCTCGCTCGGCGCGAACACCGTCTTCGGCCTGCCCGGCCAGCACGCGCTCGCCCTCTTCGACGCGGTCGGCCGTTCCGACCTGCGCCTCGTGGGGCTGCGTACCGAGAACAACGCGGGCTTCGCCGCCGACGCCTACGGCCGGATCACGGGCGAGGCGGTGCCGCTGCTGCTCTCCACCGGACCGGGCGCGCTGATGGCGCTGCCCGCCCTGGCGGAGGCGGCGGCCGCCTCGGCTCCGGTCCTCGCGATCTCCTCCCAGGTCCCGGTGGCGGGCCTCGGCGGCGGGCGGCGCGGGCACCTGCACGAGCTGCGGGACCAGTCGGCGTCCTTCCGGGACGTGGTGAAGTCCGTCCACACGGTCCGCACCCCCTCCCAGATCCCCTCCGTGATCGCCGAGGCCTGGGAATCGGCCCTGACCGCCCCGCACGGCCCGGTGTTCGTCGAGATCCCCGAGGACGTGCTGCGGGACAGGACCGTCATCCCGCAGGTCACGGGCGTGGACGCGACCCCGCACGAGCTGGCCCCGCGGCCCGAGCTCACCGCGCTCGCCGCCCACTGGCTGGAGAACGCCACCCGCCCGGTGATCATCGCGGGCGGCGGGGTCGTCCGCTCCGACGCGGCGGGCAAGCTGAAGCAGCTCGCCGAACGGCTGAACGCGCCCGTCGTCACCACCTTCGGCGGCAAGGGCGCCTTCCCCTGGACCCATCCGCTCTCCCTCCAGTCCTGGCTGGAGGACCGCCACATGACGGACTTCCTGGAGGACGCGGACGTCCTGCTGGTGGTCGGCTCGGGCCTCGGCGAGCTCTCGTCGAACTACCACACCTTCTTCCCGACGGGCCGGGTCGTCCAGATCGAGGCGGACCTCGGCAAGCTGGAGTCCAACCACGCCGGCCTCGGCATCCACGCGGACGCCCGCCTCGCGCTGCAGGCCCTGCTGGAGACGGTGTCCGAGCGCGCGGACCCCTCCGCCCCGGAGCGCGTGCGCCTGGTCCTCGCGGACATCGCGGCCCGCCTCGACACCCAGGACGTGGCCCTCGAACAGGAACTCCTCGGCTCGATCCGGGCCGCGCTCCCGGCCCGCTCCCCGTCCTTCTGGGACATGACGATCCTGTCCTACTGGGCCTGGTCCGCCTTCGACCCCAAGCACCCCAACACCATGCACTCGGCCCAGGGTGCGGGCGGCCTCGGCTACGCCTTCCCGGCAGCCCTCGGTGCGTGCGTGGCGGAACCGGACACCCCGGTGCTGGCGGTGTCCGGCGACGGCGGCGCGATGTACTCCGTCGCGGACCTGGCCACGGCGAAGCAGCACGACCTCGACGTCACCTGGCTGATCGTGGACGACGGCGGCTACGGCATCCTGCGCGAGTACGGTTGCGAGGCCGGCACCGAGCTGGCCGGCCCCGACTTCGTGGCCCTGGCCCGGTCCTTCGGAGTTCCGGCCTCCACCACCACCCCGGAGTCCTTGAAGGACGACCTGAAGAACGCCCTCGGCACTCCGGGGCCGTCGGTACTCCTGCTTTCGGCCAAGCTCAAGATGTTCGCCCCGACTCACCTCTAGGCCCCGCCCGGGCGACTCGTAGGGTGTGGAAGATCAGGTCCGAGGTGGGTAACGAGGGGGAACGGTGTCGTTCGAGCAGGAATGGGCCCAGCAGAAGCAGGCCACGGCCGCCGACTCGTCGCCGCAGATGCGGCTGAACCAGGTCCCCACCGACCCCGGAGGCTCCACGCCGCCCGGGTACGGCGTGCTGGCGACGGCGCCGCCCGAGAAGAAGAAGGCGGCCAACACCATCGAGAACGTCCTGCAGCCCGGCACCACGAAGGCGGCGGACGCGGCCGACGAGCCCACCAAGAGCGCGGTCAAGGCCTTCAGCGGCTGGGACACGGCGACGGGCCTGTCGAAGGCGCACACGCACTGGGACGACCAGGTGAAGCGCCTGATGGCACGGCTGGACTCGGAGAAGACGGGCCTGCGCGGGGCTTCGACGCTCCTGTCCGGAACCGATCAGCTGACGGGCAGCAGCTTCCAGCCGGTGCAGTCCAAGGTCACCGGACTCCGCTAACAGGTCACACGGCTCTACCAGGGGGAGACATGCCGAACTACGCCGAGGTCATGCAGACGGACCTCTCCGCGCTCACCACCGCCGCCGACGGCTGGAAGGCCATGGCGACGCAGCTCAAGACCATGGAGGACGTCTACAAGGACGAGGTCCAGAGCGTCTCCGCGGGCAACGGCTGGCTGGGCTCCAGCCAGCAGGCCGCCGCCACCCAGTCCGCCATGACGCGCCAGGAGTTCGGAGCCGCGCAGAAGGAAGCCCTGGCCATGGAGTCGCTGCTCCGCGACGCGCACGCCCGGTTCACGGACCTCAAGGCCCGCGTGGTGTCGGCCGTCGCGGAAGCCAAGGAGGCCGGGATGAAGGTCTCGGAGCACGGCGTCGCGAGCTACGACTTCTCCAAGGCGGATCCGGCCAGCGTGAACGCCATCCGCCACGATCCCGACCTCCCGGAGATCGAGCGGTCCTGGACGAGCCGGATCGGTGACTCGGTCAAGGCGATCACGGAGTTCGACCAGGACGTCAAGACGGCCCTGCTGAACGCGTCGGGGGCCGACGGGACCGCGATGTTCGGCTTCAACTCCAAGCCCGTGAACGACGTCGAAGCCGTGGAGGCGCTGGCCCTCACCCAGAAGATCCGCGACGGCAAGGCCTCGCCGGAGGAGCTGCGGCACTACAACGACGTCCTCAAGCAGAACTCCGGGGACCCGCACTTCGGCGAGGCGTACCTGCACGCGTTGGGTGCGAAGGACACCCTGCTGCTGGCGGACCAGATGAACCTGGCGTCCAACGAGCGTGGCACGTCGGCTGCCGACAAGAAGCTCTACGAGTCGATCAATTCCGGCCTCGCGGGGACGATCGCCTCGGGCACCAAGGACCCGGACAGCTACGCCTACAAGCCGTTCGTCAACGGGCTCAAGGAGCAGGGCCCCGAGCTGGTCGCCAAGGGCCTGCGGCCCACGTACGGCTACCAGGCCCTCGTCACGGTGATGGCGAACGGCAGCGGCTACGGCAAGCAGTTCCTCAACGACCTCGGCGACGGCATGATCGAGGCCGAGAAGTCGAAGCCGCACATGTACGACCACGCATGGGACTCCCAGCGCCCGAACCTGGTCTCCGACCCGCTGGACGGCCTGCTGGGCATTATGGCCAAGGACCCGGAGTCGGCGACGTACTTCCTCGACCCCGAGGCGCCGGGCAACAAGAACGAGCACCTGAAGTACATGCTCAGCGACCGCGACATGCCCGACCCCTGGATCTCGACCGGCGTCGGACAGCCGATCGAGATGGACGGCGACAAGACGGCGGGCCTGGGTGCGGCCATCCAGGCGGCGGCCACGGGCCACACGGACGGCGAGAAGCTGGGCCCGCCCGGCCCGCACACCGAGGGCCAGGCCCGGGTGATGCACGACGCCATCCGCCTCCTCGACGACGAGATGGGCGGGGACGAGTTCCCGGAGGACCTGGAGGGCCTGCAGCAGCCGATGGCGAAGGCACTGGTCGACTACGTCGGCGACACCCACGTCATCTTCAACGGTCAGCAGTCCGACTACGGTGGCGCGGCGGGCAGGGATGCCATCTTCGGATCGGGCGACGAAGCGCACATCGCAGTGGGCCAGGGCAGCCTGGTGCGTGTGGTTCGAGGCATCGCAGACGACGGACCTGCCTTCGCCCTGCTGGTCGAGGCGGAACGGGCTTACGCGGCGGACCAACTGGCGACGGCCCCCGAGTACTCGGGCGACTCCAAGCACGGAGCCAGCTCGGACTGGGACCACCGGAGCAAGGAGATCGGCATGGCGGCGGGCGCCCTCAACGGTATCGGTGCCGACGTCTACAAGGACAAGGAAGACGACCAGGTCGAGTGGGCGGAGGGAACGGCCGAGCACTCGGCGGCCGGCCTGAACGGACTGATCGGCGAAATCCCGATCGTGGGCACGGTCGGAGGCTCGTTGATCGACTCGGCCAAGTACGAGTGGGTCAATGGGGTCAAGAGCGAGGCGGAGGATCAGGGGAAGCAGGATTCCAGCAAGAACTATGGGCAGGGCGTCGACGCGACCAACAAGCTCTTCGACGAGTGGGGCAAGCAGAGAGGCATGACGGGAGATGGCCCGTTCGCGTCGGCGAAGGACAACGCTGGTGGCGGGTACGAGGATGGACGGAATGCGGCTCGTGCGCATCTCAAGTCGTAGTGGGGCCGACAGGGCCGTCAAGGGATCGATTGCCGCCCTCGTGTGCGTGGTGGCGGTTTCATCGTGTTCCGGGCAGAGCCCTGCGCCACGCGCTGATGACCTGTGCAGTGTCGCTGAGTCCTCGGACGAGGCTGCGGCGCTGCGGCAGATCATCGGTTCCGGAGACTACGAAACCCAGGTCGACTCGACCACCGATGGTCTGACGAGTCGGTTGAAGAAGGACTTGCGTGAGCGCAAGACCGACGACTGGACCACTCCTGCCGACATGTGCTCGTACGTCCCCGCGAACCAGTCGAAGCCGCACCGGGTGCGGGTGGAGTTCGGATGGACTCCGCCCGCTGGGGCGCAGGGGGCCAGGCCTGCGGTGAAGGACGCCGGCCGGTACGAGGTGAACGGCGCGCTGATCGAGACGGACGACATTGCGTCGTTGCTCCGGATTCGGTGCGATCTGCCGGGAGAGCTCGGAGCGCCGTCGAAGCAGGTGTTGCTGTACGGGGACGTTTCCTACTCGATCAACATCTCCCGGACGGATATCGACCAGGCGGCCAGGGACCGGCAGACCACCTTCGCCTACCTCATGACCCGCCGCGTCACCGACGCGCTCGGTTGCGAGAACGAGCCGCTGGAGAAGCCCCCCGTGGTGAAGCCGCTGCCCGCCCCCTGACCGCCGCCGCGGCCCGGGGCTCCGGTCACGGCCCGGGCCGCTCGTCGTCGTTCTCGTAGGGGTGGAGCAGGAGGCTGATCACGGCCGCCCCGACCGCAGTCGCCAGCCGGGTTCCCCCGCTGTCGGTCACCAGGCTCACGACCTTCGCCGCGACCAGCGCGATGAGGAAGGCGGTGACGAACGGGACGACGGTACGGGCGGTCCGCTGCACGAAGGTGTGGTCGGTCGGTTGCTCGGGGGTGCTCATGGCCCTGGTCCCTTCGGTCCCGCCGCCCCGGTCGGCGGTCGGCATCGGCTCTGCTTCCAGCATCGGGAGCGCGGCCCGGAACGCCCAGATCCGGAAGGTCGGGACTTGACAGGTGTCGGCAGCTCCCATTCACCTCCGCCGCGCCGCCGCCCCCACCCCGGTCGGACGCGGTCCGCGCGCCCCCGCCGTACGGCAGTGCGATTGTTGCGGCGGGATGAAATCCGCCGGTCGGGGCGTTGCCGCTTCCGGCAGGACTGGACGAACGGGGAGGCTTCACGTGGCGGCGGCAGAGACAGCGACCGGGGAGAAACAGGGCTGGGGCAGGCGGCTGGCGGCCTACACCTGGCGGTACAGGACCAATGTGCTGCTCGCGCTCGGCTCCTCGCTGGCCGGCATGGCCGTCATGGCGGTCGTCCCGCTGGTCACCAAGGTGATCATCGATGACGTCATCGGGGACGAGACCAAGCCCATGGCGCCCTGGGCCGGCATGCTCATAGCCGCGGCCCTGCTGGTGTACGTACTGACCTACATACGCAGGTACTACGGCGGGCGGCTCGCCCTCGACGTGCAGCACGACCTGCGCACCGACATGTACAGCACCATCGCCCGCCTCGACGGGCGGCGGCAGGACGAGCTGAACACCGGCCAGGTCGTCGGTCGCGCCACCAGCGACCTCCAGCTGATCCAGGGCCTGCTCTTCATGCTGCCCATGACGATCGGGAACTTCCTGCTCTTCGGGATGTCCCTCGGGATCATGCTCTGGCTCTCGCCGCTGCTGACCCTCGTTGCCCTGCTCATGGCCCCCGCCCTGTGGTTCATCGCCAAGCGCAGCCGCAAGAAGCTGTTCCCCGCCACTTGGTGGGCCCAGGGCCAGGCCGCCGCCGTGGCGACCGTCGTCGACGGGGCCGTGACCGGTGTCCGCGTCGTCAAGGGCTTCGGCCAGGAGGAGCAGGAGACCGGCAAGCTGCGCGAAGCCGGCCGCCGGCTGTTCGCCGGGCGGATGCGGACCATCCGGCTCAACTCGCGCTACACCCCCGCCCTCCAGGCCGTCCCCGCCCTCGCCCAGGTCGCCATGCTGGCCCTCGGTGGCTGGATGGCCACCAACGGTCAGGTCACCCTCGGCACCTTCGTCGCCTTCTCCACCTACCTCGCCCAGCTCGTCGGACCCGTCCGCATGCTGGCCATGGTCCTCACCGTCGGACAGCAGGCCCGGGCCGGCGTGGAGCGCGTGTTCGAGCTCATCGACACCGAGCCCGAGATCCACGAGGGCACCCACGAGCTGCCCGCCGACGCGCCCGCCACGGTCGAGTTCGACGACGTCCGCTTCGGCTACGACCCCGAGCGGCCCGTCCTCGACGGGTTCTCGCTCTCCGTGGCGCAGGGCGAGACCGTCGCCGTCGTCGGCTCCTCGGGCAGCGGCAAGTCCACCGTCGCGCTCCTGCTGCCCCGGTTCTACGACGCCGACGGCGGCGCCGTCCGCGTCGGCGGCCACGACGTGCGCGAGCTGACGTACGACTCCCTGCGCGGCGCGATAGGCCTGGTCCCCGAGGACTCCTTCCTCTTCTCCGACACCATCCGCGCCAACATCGCCTACGGACACCCCGGCGCCACCGAGGAACAGATCGAGGCCGCCGCCCGCGCAGCCCAGGCCGACGGGTTCGTCCGGGACCTGCCCGCCGGGTACGACACCAAGGTCGGCGAGCAGGGGCTCACCCTCTCCGGCGGCCAGCGCCAGCGCATCGCCCTCGCCCGCGCCATCCTCACCGACCCCCGGCTGCTGCTCCTCGACGACGCCACCTCCGCCGTCGACGCCCGCGTCGAGCACGAGATCCACGAGGCCCTGCGCTCCGTCATGGCGGGCCGGACCACCCTGCTGATCGCCCACCGCCGCTCCACGCTCGCGCTGGCCGACCGGATCGCCGTACTCGACCGCGGGCGGCTCGCCGACATCGGCACGCACGAGCAGCTCGAGGGCCGGTCCGCGCTCTACCGCAGGCTGCTCACCGACCCGGACGCGCTCGGCGCCGCCTCGCCGCGGACCCCGGACGCCCGGGTGATGACCGAGTTCGAGCGCGAGCTCGACCGGGACCTCGAACGCGGCATCGAGCTCGAGGCCGAGATCGACTCGGAGCCCGTCAACGCCAAGCGCCGGGTCGCCGGCGGGGTCACCCCCGAGCTCTGGCGCCGCCAGGACGAGCCCGACACCGCCCCCGGCGTCCCCGTTCCCGGCGCCGCACCCGCCGCGGGCGGCGCGCCCGGAGCCGGGCATTCCATGGCCGGGTCCGTCTCCGGCATGCCCGCCACCCCCGAACTGCTCGCGCAGGTCGCCGCGCTGCCGCCCGCCGACGACCTGCCCGAGGTGGACGAGACCCGCGCCGCGGCCGCCGAGGAGAGCTACGGCCTGCGCCGCCTGCTCCGCGGGTTCTGGGCGCCGCTCGCCATCAGCCTCGGCCTCGTCGCCGCGGACGCGGGGGCCGGACTGCTGCTGCCGATCCTGATCCGGCACGGCATCGACCAGGGCGTGGAGCAGGCCGTGCTCGGCGCCGTATGGGCGGCCGCCGGGCTCGCCCTCGCCGTCGTCGTCGCGCAGTGGGCCGCTCAGTTCGCCGAGACCCGCATGACGGGCCGGACCGGCGAGCGCGTGCTGTACGCCCTGCGCGTCAAGATCTTCGCCCAGCTCCAGCGCCTCGGACTCGACTACTACGAGCGCGAGCTGACCGGCAAGATCATGACCCGGATGACCACCGACGTGGACTCGCTGAGCTCCTTCCTGCAGACCGGGCTCGTCACCGCCGTGGTCTCCGTCTTCACCTTCTTCGGCATCCTCATCGCGCTGCTGGTCCTGGACGTCGAGCTCGCGCTGATCGTCTTCGCGACCCTGCCCGTCCTGGTCGTCGGCACGATCGTGTTCCGCCGTAGGTCGGTCGCCGCCTACGAGCTCGCCCGCGACCGGGTCAGCCTGGTCAACGCCGACCTCCAGGAGTCCGTCTCGGGCCTGCGCATCGTCCAGGCCTTCCGCCGCGAGGGCTCGGGCGCCAAGCGCTTCGCCGAGCGCAGCCACTCGTACCGCGAGGCCCGGGTCCGCGGCCAGTGGCTGATATCCGTCTACTTCCCCTTCGTGCAGCTGCTGTCCTCGGGCGCCGCGGCCGCCGTGCTGATCGTCGGCGCGGGCCGGGTGGAGGCCGGGACGCTCACCACCGGCGCGCTGGTCGCGTACCTGCTCTACATCGACCTGTTCTTCGCGCCCGTCCAGCAGCTCTCCCAGGTCTTCGACGGCTACCAGCAGGCCACGGTCGCCCTCGGCCGCATCCAGGGGCTGCTGCGCGAGCCCACCACCACCCCGCTGCCCGAGCGGCCGCGCGCACTGGAATCCCTGCGCGGGGAGATCACCTTCGAGGACGTCCGCTTCCAGTACGGGACGGCCGAGGAGCGGGGCGAGAAGGGTGAGGCCCTGGCCGGCATCAACCTGCGGATACCCGCCGGGCAGACCGTCGCCTTCGTCGGCGAGACCGGAGCCGGGAAGTCCACCCTGGTCAAGATGGTGGCCCGGTTCTACGACCCGACCGCCGGCCGGGTCACCGCCGACGGCGCGGACATAAGGGAGCTGGACCTGACGGCGTACCGCCACCGGCTGGGTGTCGTCCCCCAGGAGGCCTACCTCTTCCCGGGGACCGTCCGTGACGCCATCGCCTACGGGAGCCCCGCGGCGAGCGACGCCGAGGTGGAGGCCGCCGCCCGCGCGGTCGGCGCCCACGACATGATCGCCACCCTCGACGGCGGCTACCTGCACACCGTCGCCGAGCGCGGCCGCAACCTCTCCGCGGGCCAGCGCCAGCTGATCGCACTGGCCCGGGCCGAGCTGGTCGACCCGGACGTGCTGCTGCTCGACGAGGCCACCGCCGCCCTTGACCTGGCCACCGAAGCCCAGGTCAACCAGGCCACCGACCGGCTCGCGGGCAAGCGCACCACCCTGGTGGTCGCGCACCGGCTGACCACCGCGGCGCGCGCCGACCGGGTCGTGGTCATGGACCGCGGCCGGGTGGTGGAGGACGGCACCCACACCGAACTCCTCGCGCGCGGTGGCCGCTACGCCGAGCTGTGGCGCACCTTCGTCGGCGAGGACGAGCGCGCCGCGGCCTGAGCCGACCGCCCGTCGGAGACCGCCTTTCGGGGACGCCCCGGGATCAGAACTCGCCGAAGAGCAAGTTCCCCGGGGCGTCCTCGTCGGTGCCGGTGTAGTACTCGCGTACCGCGGCGAGCAGTTCGTCGACGGTGAGGCGGCCGTCCCCGTTCGCGTCGATGCGGCGGAAGAGCGCCTCGGTGTCGGCGGGGCTCAGCCGCGTGTCGAACACCTCCTGCGCCCGGTGGAACTCCTGCGGGCTGATGAGCCCGTCTCCGTCGGTGTCGACGATCGTCAGGATCGCGCTCATCATCGGGCGGAACGAGCGGTCGTAGGCGGGCCCGCCCTGTGCGTACAGGCGGGTCATGCCCCGCTTGTACTCCTCGGGCGTGACCTTGCCGTCCCGGTCGACGTCCAGCTCGGTGAACAGGTCCTGCCAGAAGTCGGCGAGGCCGCCCATCACGCGCTCCGCCTTGGGCGAGACGGTCGGCTCCGCGAGGGCCGTCAGCAGCCGGGAGCCGAGCGCGATGATGTCGGCGGCGTCGATCACGCCGCTCCGGTCGGCGTCCAGGTGCGTGAAGGCGCGCGCCAGCTTGCGGTCGAGCAGGTCGTTCGTCATCTCAGGGCCTTTCACGGCTGCCGCCACCACCGGTGCGGTCACGGCGAGCGGGATATGGATCACCTAGCGTAATCGCCCGCTCGGGTGCGAACTCCCGCTGCCTTCCCGGGGGATGGCGGATGCACCCGTACGAGGGAGGTGGCCGGTGTCGGCGGGTAGGGCCCTTGCGCGCGGCAACCATCCGGAGGGTTCAGACGTCGTACGTGCGTGCGTGCATCGTGCGTACGACCGATCGGGGGACAGGGTGTTGCAGGGGTGGAGGAGGCGCGGCCGCCGGGTCGCGTCCCTGGGGGTGTTCGCAGTGGCGCTGTGGCTCTGCGCGGGCGGACTGTGCACGTCATCGGCGGCGCAGGCCGCGACGGAGGGCTGTGGGGGTCGGTTGGCCCGGACGGTGGCGTTCGAGACGGGTGAGGTGCGGGTCTACAAGAGCCGCAACCAGGCCTGCGCGATGACCGTGGCGCGGATCTCCGGCGAGCGGCGCCGGATGGCGGTGAGCATTCAGCCGCGCGGCGGCGCCCCGGTGCGCGAGGCCGGGCGGTTCGCCCGATATGCCGGGCCCGTCACCGTGGGCGCGATCAACCGCTGCGTGTATGTAAAGGGGAGCGTCGGGGCCGGATCTGCGGATTCCGGCTGGATCCTGTGCTGACGGACAGGCCCAACTGGGTCTGGTCAGTGAAGCGTTGACCCGACTAGGTTCACGGCGACCGAAGTGAACTCAAGGGGAGGGTGAATGCGCAAGACGCTCGGATGGCTGCTGTCGCTCGTGGTGCTCATCGGCACCATGGGTGCGGCCGGCTCCACGGCGCAAGCGGCCACCGCCGCACAGCCGGCGGCCGCCACGGACATCAAGGACCAGATCCTCGGCATTCCCGGGATGAGCCTGATCGAGGAGAAGCCGTACCCCGGCTACCGCTTCTTCGTACTGAACTACGAGCAGCCGGTGGATCACCGGCAGCCGTGGAAGGGCACCTTCAAACAGCGCCTGACCCTGTTGCACAAGGACGTCTCGCGGCCGTCGGTGTTCTACACCTCCGGCTACAACGTCAGCACCAATCCGCGCCGCAGCGAGCCGACGACCATCATCGACGGCAACCAGGTGTCCATGGAGTATCGATTCTTCACTCCCTCCCGGCCCGACCCGGCCAACTGGTCGAACCTGGACATCTGGCAGGCCGCCAGTGACCAGCACCGCATCTTCACCGCCCTGAAGAAGATCTACAAGAAGAACTGGCTGGCCACGGGCGCCAGCAAGGGCGGCATGACGGCGACGTACTACGAGCGCTTCTACCCGCGCGACATGGACGGTGTCGTCGCGTACGTCGCGCCCAACGACGTCGTCAACCACGAGGACTCCGCCTACGACCGGTTCTTCGCCAAGGTCGGCACCAAGGAGTGCCGCGACAAGCTGAACGCCGTCCAGCGCGAGGCACTGGTGCGCCGCGAGCCGCTGGAGGCCAAGTACGCGGTCGCCGCCGCCGAGAACGGCTGGACCTTCACCACCATCGGCGACCTCGACAAGGCCTACGAGGCCGTCGTGCTCGACTACGTGTGGGCCTTCTGGCAGTACAGCCTGCTCGCCGACTGCGCCTCGATCCCGGCCGCCGCCACCGCGAGCGACCAGCAGATCTGGGACACGATCGACGCGATCTCCGGCTTCTCGGCCTACACCGACCAGGGCCTGGAGACGTACACGCCGTACTACTACCAGGCTGGTACCCAGCTCGGCTCCCCGGACATCAAGCAGCCGCACCTGAAGGGCCTGAGCCGCTACGGCTACCAGCCGCCGCGCAACTTCGTGCCCCGAGACATCCCCATGACCTTCCAGCCGGGGGCGATGGCGGACGTGGACAAGTGGGTGCGCGACAACGCCCACCAGATGCTCTTCGTGTACGGGCAGAACGACCCGTGGGGCGCCGAGCAGTTCCGCCTCGGCTACGGGGTGCGCGACAGCTACGTGATGATCGCGCCGGGCGCCAACCACGGGGCGAACGTCGCCAAGCTGATGGACGGCGAGAAGGCCCTCGCCACCTCGAAGATCCTGCAGTGGGCCGGGGTGGCCCCGGCCGCCGCGCTCGCTGACGCGGGGAAGGCCGCGCCGCTGGCGGCGCCGGACGCGCAGCTCGACCAGCGCGACCTGGAGCGCGAGCCGCAGCTGCGGCCGTAACCGGGGATCCGGGACCCGCGGTCCGCGGGCCGGCGCCTGAGGGATCAGCGCGTCAGCCCGTGGCCCAGCGGGTAGCGGCCCGGGACCGGGACGGGGAGGCGGCCGGCCGGCCGCAGCGCCCCCGTGAGCACCCGGGCCGCCGCCCGCATCTCCACGTCCGTCCAGGAGTACGTCGCCAGCTCCGCCGCGCACTGCGGCAGCCGGGCCGGGTCGTACGGGTTGCGGACCGCCAGCGAGACGACCGGCACGCCGGAGGCGACGAGGTCCGCGACCAGCGTGCGCTGCGCACTCTCGCCCTCCGGGACGTTGTACGTGCACACCAACACCGCCGCGTGACCGGCCGCAGCGGCCACGGCGCGGGCCGGCGGCACCGCCGTGGCCCGGCAGCCCAATGCGGTCAGCTCCCGGGCCAGTACGACCGTAGGGGGTCCGGTCGTACCCGTGGGGGAGACCGGGTCGGCCCCGGTGACCAGCAGGCGTGGTCCGGCCGTCGCATCGAAGGGCACCAGCCCTCGGGGATTGGCCAGCAGGGTCGTCGTGGCGGCCGCGATCGCGTCGGCGGCGTCGAGGTGCTCCTGGACGCCCACCACGGCCGCCACCTCCCGGCCCGTGGGGTACGCCTCGTCCAACAGTCCCCGCCGGGACTTCAGTTCCAGGATCCGCAGCACCGACTCCTCGAGGCGCGCCTGCGTCAGCTCGCCCGACTCGACGGCCGCCCGCACGCCGCGCTGCGCGAGGCCCAGGTCCGGCGGGTTCAACAGCTGGTCGCAGCCCGCCAGCAGGGCCAGTACCGGGACGCGGTCGTCCCCGTACTTCTGGCGGACCCCGGCCATGTCCAGGGCGTCGGTGACCACCACCCCCTCGAAGCCGAGGCGTTCGCGCAGCAGACCGGTGACGATCGGCCGGGAGAGGGTCGCCGGGTCCCTCGAGGGATCGAGCGCGGGGAAGACGATGTGCGCCGTCATGATGGCGTCCACGCCCGCCTCCACCGCCGCCCGGAAGGGCGGCTCGTCCAACTCCTCCCAGGCGGCCCGGGTGTGCCGCATCACCGGCAGCCCGACGTGGCTGTCGGTCTCGGTGTCCCCGTGGCCCGGGAAGTGCTTGGCGGTCGCGGCCACCCCGGCCCCCTGGTAGCCGCGGACCTGGGCGGCCACCAGCTCCGCCACGGCGTGCGGGTCGGAGCCGAAGGACCGGACGCCGATCACCGGATTGGCCGGGTTGACGTTGACGTCGGCCACTGGTGCGTAGTCCTGCCGGATGCCCATGGCGGCCAGCTCGGAGCCCGCGATGCGCGCGGCCCGCAGGGCGTGGGCGGTGGAGCCGGCCGCACCGAGCGCCATCGCCCCCGGGAGCAGGGTCGCGGGCTTGCCGATCCGGGCGACGGCGCCGTGCTCCTGGTCGGTGGAGAGCAGCAGGGGGATCCGGGGACCGGTGGTGAGGGCGGCCTGCTGGAGGCCGACCGAGAGCGCGGCGATCTGCTGCGGGCCGCGGGTGTTGTGGGCCCAGGCGAAGTAGATGATCCCGCCGAGGTGGTAGCGGGAGACCAGTTCGGCGGCGGTGCGCACCCCGAACGCCGCCAGGTTCTGCTCGGCGTCCGCCGGATCGGGGTCGGTCGCCGAATGCCCGTAGGCCCGTGAGACGAAGAGCTGCCCGACCTTCTCGTCGAGGCTCATCCGGTCCACGAGGGCGCGCAGCCGCGCCCGGCCGGGGCGGCGGCCCGGGGGCCGCGCGTCGTCGGGGGCGTGAGGGGGGCGCACCGCGGCGGAAGCCGCCCCGGCGGCCGTGACGGCGACCATGGCGGCTGCGGCGAGCAGGTTCCGGCGGGAGGCGTGGTACGGCACGCGCCGGACCCTACCGCTGCCGCTCGGACGGGGCCGGGCGTGTCGGCTGCGTGTCGCTCCTCCGGGGCGGGGGCCTACCGGCCGGGGTCTGCGACCGGGGCCCGGCGGCGCGGGCCGACGGGGCCGGCCGCGCGCCGGGGTGTCGCCTCGGGTGCCGAACGCGGCGGGGCGGCGTGCCGCGCGGGGCGGTTGCGTTCGGCGCCCTGCGGGGACACCCCGTCGGGGCTAGGCAGTCGCCCAGTGCTCCTGAAGGCTCCGTACGGCCTCGGTGATCGCGGGGCGCCGGGCGGCCCCGGTCCGCCACAGGGCGTACAACCGGCGTACGGGGCCCGGCTCCAGCGGTACGGCCACGGCCCCCGACGGCAGCGCGCCGGTGCCCAGCCGGGGTACGACGGCCACCCCGAGCCCGGCCGCGACCAGGGCGACGATGGTGTGGTTCTCCTCCGCGACGTGCGCGATGTCAGGTTCGAACCCGGCGGTGCGCAGGGTCCGCACCAGCCAGTCGTGGCAGACCCGGCCGGGCGGCTGGCAGACCCAGCGTTCGCCGCCGAGGTCGGAGCGCCGGATGACCCGGCGCGTGGTGAAGGGATGCCCGGCCGGTACGACCAGGTCGCAGAGGTCGTCCCCGATCACCGCCTGCTCGATGCCCTCCGGCGCGGGCAGCGGGGCGATGTCCCAGTCGTGGGCCACCGCCAGATCGGTGACCCCCCGGGCCACCAGTTCCACGGACAGGTGCGGGTCCACTTCGGTGAGCCGGACGTCCAGCGCCGGATGCCGGCGGGCCAGGTCGGCCAGCACCTGCGGCAGCAGCCCGCGCGCCGCCGAGGCGAACGCGGCCACCGTCAGCAGCCCGCCGGGCTGCCCCCGCCGCTCTTCCAGGGTGGTCTCGGTGCGCTCCACGATCGCCAGCAACTCCTGCGCGGCGTCGGCCAGATGGCGGGCCTCCTCGGTGAGCGCGACCCCGCGCCCGCGCCGCTCCAGCAGGGTGGTGCGGGTCTCGCGTTCCAGCTTGGAGATCTGCTGGGAGACCGCCGATGGGGTGTAGCCGAGGGCGGCCGCCGCGCCGGCGACCGAGCCGTGGACGGAGACGGCGTGCAGGGCGCGCAGCCGGGCGAGATCGAGCATGCCCCCATCGTGGCACCACCCGTATTCGTAAGCAATGCTTCATCCATCCCGGAAGGAATCCGCGCTGGTGCTACATGGTCGGGCGGTCGATGCTCGAAGCATGCGTCCCGTACACACCGCCCTCGCCGTGCTCGTCGCCGCCGTCTGGGGCTTCAACTTCGTGGTCATCCAGATCGGCCTCGACCACTTCCCGCCCCTGCTCCTGTCCGCCCTGCGCTTCCTCGTCGCCGCCCTGCCCGCCGTGTTCTTCGTCGGGCGGCCCAAGGCCGCCTGGAAGTGGATCGTCGGCGTCGGGATCGCCCTCGGCGTGGCCAAGTTCGGCCTGCTCTTCACCGGCATGGACGCCGGCATGCCGGCCGGGCTGTCCTCGCTCGTGCTCCAGGTCCAGTCCGTCTTCACCGCCGTCCTCGCCGCCGTCGTGCTGCGCGAGCGGCCGGGCCGGGTGCGGATGCTCGGGATGGCCGTGGCGCTCGCCGGGATCGCGGTCGCCGCAGTGGACGGCGGGAGCTCCGGGCCGGTGCTCGGCTTCACGCTGGTCGTGGCGGCCGCCGCCTGCTGGGGCGTGTCCAACGTCCTGACCCGCAAGGCAGCCCCGCCCGACGCCCTGAACTTCATGGTGTGGGTTTGCACGGTTCCGGTCCTGCCGCTGCTCGCGCTCTCGCTGCTGCTGGAGGGCCCCGAGCGGGACCTGGCCGCGCTGCGGGCCCTGGACTGGTCCGGGGCGGCCGTCATCGGATACGTCGCCTGGGTGTCCACCGTCTTCGGGTTCGCCGCCTGGAGCTACCTGCTGCGCCGCTACCCGGCCTCCGCGGTGGCCCCGTTCTCGCTGCTGGTCCCGGTCTTCGGGATGTCCTCCGCGGCCCTGGTCCTCGGGGAGTCCGTCTCGGGACTGCGCTGGCTGGCGGCCGTACTGCTGGTGGGCGGGGTGGCGCTGACCTCGCTGGCCCCGGCGCGCGCCGTGAACCGTACGGGGGTCGGTTCGGGCGTCAGCGCGGGGAGCCCTCCCGCAACGGCAGCCGCCAGTCCTGCCCCGTCAGGCTCGCTCCGTACGAGCGGTGCGGCCGCTCCGCGATCAGGGTGAACCCGGCCTTCAGGTAGAGCTCGCGGGCGTCGGTCAGCACGTCGTTGGTCCACAGCACCAGCTCGCGGTAGCCGACCGAGCGGGCGAAGGCCACGACGGTGTCGACGAGCAGGCTGCCGACGCCGCGGCCGCGGCCCTCGGGGTCGACCAGGAGCAGCCGTAGTCGGGCGGTGCCGGGTGCGCCCTCCTCCCGTACGCACATCACCGAGCCGACGGGCCGGCCGTCCAGCTCCGCGATCCACACCCGTTCCAGGTGGGGGTCGTGGTCCTGGGCGAAGTCCCCGACGATCCGGGCGACCAGGCCCTCGAAGTCGCTGTTCCAGCCGTACTCGGCGGCGTACAGAGCGCCGTGGCGCTGCACGATCCACCCCAGGTCCCCCGGTTCCGGGTCGCGCAGCCGTACGCCTTCAGCCATGGGGCAACTCTAGGGGGAGGGTGCGCCGGTGGGACCCCGAAGGGGCCATTTCTTGCCGCCTATTTCTTGCCACCGCCGAGGATTTCGCCGAGCAGGTCGCCGAGGCCGCCGCTCGTTCCCGAGCCCGCTCCCGGGCTCGCTCCCGCGCCCGCTCCGGGGGTCGCGCCGGCCGCCCCGGTACTGGCCGGCCCGGTGCCGGCCGCCCTGCCGGAGGCACGCTTGGCGAGGACCGCCAGGACGACCGGGATCAGCATCTCGATGACCCTGCTGATGGTGGCCGCGGGGATTCCGGTCCGCTTCGAGACGGCGGCGGCCACGGGCCTGCTCACCTTGGCGAGCACGCCGGCCATCATGCCGCCGCTGAGCAGGCCGCCGAGGCCGCCGAACGTGGCCACGCCCTCCAGCGGTGGTTCGGCCTCGGTCACCTCGACGATGGCCCGGCGCACCTCCACGCCGTCGGCGTCGTCCGCGTCGGCCTTCTGTCGGAGGCCGCCGGTCATGGCGCCGACGGTCTCCGCGACGGTCTCCCGGGCGCCGGAGTCGTCCGTGCCGAGCAAGCCGGCGATCTCGGTCAGCTTGTCGTCGCCGAGTTCGCCCAGCACGTCGTCCTGGAATGAGGATTCGCTCATGCCTGAAACGCTACTTCCGTGCCGTTTTGCCGGCACCTTGAGTAGGCGCTGGGTAACGGAAACGCAAAGCTGTGGCTCCGGATGCAACCCTGCGGGCGCATCGCGGGTCGTATGTTGCGTCGGCGCTTCCGGGGAGGGATCTGGGGGGATCGGGAAGTCCGACACGGGAGGGGTAACCGTGAGGGGGTCCGGCCGCGAGGCGGGACCCCCTTTGCGTCGCCCCGCCGCACCACCCCCTCGCACCGCTCCCTTCGTCGTTGTCCACAGGCCTGACGCGCTGTCGGCGCCGCCCGGTAGTTTCGGGTCATGGCAGCAGCAGACGGGGTTCCGCGGGCGGTGCAACTGGCAGTGGTCGACGGCGTGCTCGAACGCATCACCTACGCCAACGAGGAGAACGGGTACACGGTCGCCCGCGTGGACACCGGCCGGGGCAGCGGCGATCTGCTCACGGTCGTCGGCTCGCTGCTGGGCGCCCAGCCCGGCGAGTCCCTGCGGATGGAGGGCCGCTGGGGCTCCCACCCGCAGTACGGCAAGCAGTTCACCGTGGAGAACTACCAGACCGTGCTCCCGGCGACCATCCAGGGCATCCGCCGCTACCTCGGCTCCGGCCTGATCAAGGGCATCGGCCCGAAGATCGCCGACCGGATCGTGGAGCACTTCGGCACCGACACCCTCGACGTCATCGAGGGCGAGCCGAAGCGCCTGATCGAGGTACCCGGGCTCGGCCCCAAGCGGACGAAGATGATCGGTGCGGCCTGGGAAGAGCAGAAGGCCATCAAGGAGGTCATGGTCTTCCTCCAGGGCGTCGGCGTCTCCACCTCCATCGCCGTGCGCATCTACAAGAAGTACGCCGACGCCTCCATTTCCGTGGTGAAGAACCAGCCCTACCGGCTCGCCGCCGACGTGTGGGGCATCGGCTTCCTCACCGCCGACCGCATCGCCCAGGCCGTCGGCATCCCGCACGACAGCCCCGAACGGGTCAAGGCCGGCCTCCAGTACGCCCTGTCCCAGTCCACCGACCAGGGACACTGCTTCCTGCCCGAGGACCGGCTCATCGCCGACGGGGTCAAGCTGCTCCAGGTGGACACGGGGTTGGTGATCGACTGCCTGGCCGAACTCGCCGCCGACCCGGAAGGGGTCGTACGGGAGCCCGTACCGGATCCGCAGGGCGGGCCGGACCCGCTGACCGCCGTGTACCTGGTGCCCTTCCACCGGGCCGAGCTGTCCCTGGTGGGGCAGGTGCGCCGGCTGCTGCAGGCCGAGGACGACCGGATGCCGGGCTTCCAGGACGTGGACTGGGAGAAGGCCCTGGGCTGGCTCGCCGGACGGACGGGGGCCACGCTCGCCCCCGAGCAGCGGGACGCCGTGAAGCTGGCGCTGACCCGCCGGGTCGCCGTCCTCACGGGCGGGCCCGGCTGCGGGAAGTCCTTCACCGTTCGCTCGATCGTCGAGCTGGCCCGGGCGAAGAAGGCCAAGGTGGTGCTGGCCGCGCCCACCGGCCGGGCGGCGAAGCGGCTGGCCGAGCTCACCGGGGCCGAGGCCTCCACAGTGCACCGGCTGCTGGAGCTCAAACCGGGCGGAGACGCGGCGTACGACCGGGACCGGCCGTTGGACGCCGACCTGGTCGTCGTCGACGAGGCCTCGATGCTGGACCTGCTGCTGGCCAACAAGCTGGTCAAGGCGGTGGCGCCGGGGGCGCACCTGCTGCTGGTCGGCGACGTGGACCAGCTGCCGTCGGTCGGCGCCGGGGAGGTGCTGCGGGACCTGCTGGCCGAGGGCGGCCCGGTGCCCGCGGTGCGGCTGACCCGGATCTTCCGGCAGGCCCAGCAGTCCGGCGTGGTCACCAACGCCCACCGGATCAACACCGGGTTGCCGCCGATCACGGACGGGCTGCCGGACTTCTTCCTGTTCCCGGAGGAGGACACCGAAGCGGCCGGGGTGCTGGCCGTGGACGTGGCCGCACGAAGGATTCCGGCCAGATTCGGGCTCGACCCGCGGCGGGACGTCCAGGTGCTCGCGCCGATGCACCGCGGCCCGGCCGGCGCCGGGAACCTCAACGGACTGCTCCAACAAGCGATGACACCGGCCCGGCCGAACCTGCCGGAGAAGAGGTTCGGCGGCCGGGTCTTCCGGGTGGGCGACAAGGTGACCCAGATCCGGAACAACTACGAGAAGGGCGCCAACGGCGTCTTCAACGGCACGCTCGGCGTGGTCACCGGTCTGGACGTGGACGAACAGCGCCTGACGGTAAGGACGGAGGAGGACGAGGAGATCGTGTACGAATTCGGTGAGCTCGACGAGCTGGCCCACGCGTACGCCGTCACCATTCACCGTTCACAGGGGAGTGAATATCCGGCGGTGGTGATCCCCGTCACCACCGGGGCCTGGATGATGCTCCAGCGCAACCTGCTCTACACGGCGGTGACCAGGGCGAAGAAACTGGTCGTCCTCGTTGGGTCCCGCAAGGCCCTCGGTCAGGCGGTGCGTACCGTTTCCGCAGGCAGGAGGTACACGGCGGTCGCCGCCAGGCTGTCCGGCCGGATACCGGTGGGAAACATCACCTAGATGATCGATCATTTGGGGTTCCCGCACCGGTGCGGAGGGGGCAGGATGAGCAGGTTGGCGGCACTGAGTGCCGCCAGAAGCACCAAAGGCCGACCCCGAGTGCACTCTCCTGCGCCAAATGGGGGAAGGTAGAGGAAGTCAGGGCACCTCGAAGAAGAGGCACTACGTCGGTGAGGGATGACGTGAGCGACAACTCTGTAGTACTCCGGTACGCGGACGGTGAATACACCTACCCGGTGGTCGAAAGCACCGTCGGTGACCAGGGCTTCGACATCTCGAAGCTGCGGGCCCAGACCGGGCTCGTCACCTTGGACAGCGGCTACGGCAACACCGCGGCCTACAAGTCCGCGATCACCTACCTCGACGGTGAGCAGGGCATCCTGCGCTACCGCGGCTACCCGATCGAGCAGCTGGCCGAGCGGTCGTCGTTCATCGAGGTGGCGTACCTGCTGATCAACGGTGAGCTGCCGACCGTCGACCAGCTCGCGTCGTTCCGCAACGAGATCACCCAGCACACGCTGCTCCACGAGGACGTGAAGCGCTTCTACGACGGCTTCCCGCGGGACGCGCACCCGATGGCGATGCTGTCCTCCGTGGTCAGCGCGCTGTCGACGTTCTACCAGGACAGCCACAACCCGTTCGACGAGAAGCAGCGCCACCTCTCGACGATCCGGCTGCTGGCCAAGCTCCCGACGATCGCGGCCTACGCGTACAAGAAGTCGGTCGGCCACCCGGTGGTCTACCCGCGCAACGACCTCGGCTACGTCGAGAACTTCCTGCGCATGACCTTCTCCGTGCCGGCCCAGGAGTACGACCTGGACCCGGTCGTGGTCTCCGCGCTCGACAAGCTGCTGATCCTGCACGCGGACCACGAGCAGAACTGCTCCACCTCCACCGTGCGCCTGGTCGGCTCCTCGCAGGCGAACATGTTCGCCTCGATCTCCGCCGGCATCTCGGCCCTGTGGGGCCCGCTGCACGGCGGCGCCAACCAGTCCGTCCTCGAGATGCTGGAAGGCATCAAGAACGACGGCGGTGACGTCGACGCCTTCATCCGCAAGGTGAAGAACAAGGAGGACGGCGTCCGCCTCATGGGCTTCGGACACCGTGTCTACAAGAGCTTCGACCCCCGGGCGAAGATCATCAAGGCGGCGGCGCACGACGTCCTCTCGGCGCTCGGCAAGAGCGACGAGCTGCTGGACATCGCGCTCAAGCTGGAAGAGCACGCGCTGGCCGACTCGTACTTCGTCGAGCGCAACCTCTACCCGAACGTGGACTTCTACACCGGTCTGATCTACCGGGCGATGGGCTTCCCCACCGAGATGTTCACCGTGCTCTTCGCGCTCGGCCGCCTCCCGGGCTGGATCGCCCAGTGGCAGGAAATGATCAAGGAGCCGGGTTCCCGCATCGGTCGCCCGCGCCAGATCTACACCGGCGAGGTCCTGCGCGACTTCGTTCCCGTGGAAGCCCGCTGACCCGAGGCCTTCCTCCGCGCGGCGTGCGGCCGTGCGGAGCGCACCGCAGGCAATGCGGAGCGCACCGCAGAAAACCCTGAGCATGCGAGAAGCGCCCCGCCGTCGATCCCCCCACGGGTCGACGGTCGGGGCGCTTCCCTTTTCCCCGAAACGGATTCCCCCCACGGGACCCGAGTCGGGGCGTCGGTGTGCCGGGACCCGTTCGTTCGGGAGGGCCGCTCAAAGCCTCCCGCGGGTACGCGTCCCGGCCGGCTGATGCCCACGGAAACCTCCCCAGGTTTCCGAGGAACGTCCCCCAAGACGTTCTTGGCACCGCCCCATTAGACCCATGACGACCCCGGATGGTTACGTTGCGGTCACTGTGATCTGCGTCTCCCGTGAAGGAAGTGTGGGGACCGTGAGGAGGAGGGCCACTAGCGGAAGGACCGCAACCGGAGGCTGTTGGTCACCACGAAGACCGACGAGAAGGCCATGGCGGCCCCCGCGATCATCGGATTGAGCAGACCGGCGGCCGCCAGCGGTAGGGCCGCCACGTTGTACCCGAAGGCCCAGAACAGGTTGCCCTTGATCGTGGCCAGGGTCCGGCGCGAGAGCCGGATCGCGTCCGCCGCGACCCGCAGGTCGCCCCGTACGAGGGTCAGGTCTCCCGCCTCGATGGCCGCGTCCGTGCCGGTGCCCATGGCCAGCCCCAGGTCCGCCTGGGCCAGTGCGGCGGCGTCGTTGACCCCGTCGCCGACCATCGCGACCGTACGGCCCTCGGACTGCAGGCGGCGTACGACGTCCACCTTGTCCTGCGGGAGGACCTCGGCGATCACCTCGTCGATGCCCACCTCGCGGGCCACCGTCGCGGCGACGGCCTTGTTGTCGCCCGTCAGCAGGACCGGGGTGAGGCCCAGTGCCCGCAGCCGGGAGACCGCCTCGGCGCTGGTCCCCTTGACCGCGTCCGCCACGGTCAGGACCCCGCGCGCCGCGCCGTCCCAGGCCACCAGGACGGCGGTGCTGCCCGCGGCCTCGGCGGCCGCCTTGGCCCCGGCCAGTGGGGCCGGCAGCTCGATCGACCAGTCGGCCAGCAGCTGCTCGCGGCCCACCAGGACGGCGTGTCCGTCGACCACGCCCTGGACGCCGAGCCCCGCGACGTTCTCGAAGGACTCCGGAACGGGCAGGGAGCCGGCCCGCTCCGCCGCCCCGGCGGCGACGGCGCGGGCGATCGGGTGCTCCGAGGCGTGCTCCAGGGACCCGGCGAGGCGCAGGAGTTCGTGCTCGTCGACGCCCGCGGCGGGGAAGACGCCGTCGAGGGTCATCCGGCCGGTGGTGACGGTGCCGGTCTTGTCCAGGACGACGGTGTCCACGCGGCGGGTGGATTCCAAGACCTCGGGGCCCTTGATCAGGATGCCGAGTTGCGCGCCCCGCCCGGTGCCGACCATCAGCGCGGTCGGGGTGGCCAGGCCCAGGGCGCACGGGCAGGCGATGATCAGGACGGCCACGGCGGCGGTGAAGGCGGCGGTGGGGTCGTTGGTGATCAGCAGCCAGGTGATCCAGGTGCCGATGGCGAGCACGAGGACGACGGGGACGAAGATCCCGGAGATCTGGTCGGCGAGGCGCTGCACTTCGGCCTTGCCGTTCTGTGCGTCCTCCACCATCTTCGCCATCCGGGCGAGTTGGGTGTCGGCGCCGATCCGGGTGGCTTCGACGACCAGGCGTCCGGAGGTGTTGACGGTGGCTCCGGTGACGGAGTCGCCCACGGCGACGTCGACCGGGACGGACTCGCCGGTCAGCATGGAGGCGTCCACGGCGGAGCTGCCCTCGACGACGGTGCCGTCGGTGGCGATCTTCTCGCCGGGGCGGACGACGAACCGGTCGCCCACCGCGAGCGCGCCCACCGGGATCCGGACCTCACGGCCCGCGCGCAGCACGACGACGTCCTTGGCGCCCAGCTCCAGCAGGGCCTTCAGGGCCGCGCCCGCCTTCCGCTTGGAGCGGGCCTCCAAGTAGCGGCCCAGGAGGATGAAGGAGACGACGCCGGCCGCGACTTCCAGGTAGATGGCGGAGGAGCCGTCGGTGCGGGAGATGCTGAGGTCGAAGCCGTGCCGCATGCCGGGCATGCCGGCGTGGCCGAAGAACAGGGCCCACAGCGACCAGGCGAAGGCGGCCAGCGTGCCGACCGAGACGAGGGTGTCCATGGTGGCGGCGCCGTGCCGGGCGTTGGTCCAGGCGGCCTTGTGGAAGGGGAACCCGCCCCAGACGACGACCGGGGCCGCGAGGGTCAGGGAGAGCCACTGCCAGTTGTCGAACTGGAGGGCGGGGACCATCGCGAGCAGGACGACGGGCAGGGCGAGCGCGACGGAGACCAGCAGGCGCTGCCGCAGTGCGGCGAGCGCCGGGTCGGGGACCTCGGTCCGCACCCCTTCGCTCTCCTCGGGGGCGTCGGCGTCGGCGGCGTCGGCGGCTTCCGGGGCGGGCGGCGGCGGGGGCTCCTCGGCGGTGTAGCCGGTCTTGACGACGGTCGCGATCAGATCGGCGACCTGCACGTCACCGGTGTAGGAGATGCGGGCCTTCTCGGTGGCGTAGTTCACCGTGGCCTCGACGCCGTCCATCCGGTTGAGCTTCTTCTCGATGCGGGCGGCGCAGGAGGCGCAGGTCATCCCGCCGATCGAGAGTTCGACCGCCGTTATCGGTCCGTCGTGCACTGTGCTGCTGCTCATGTTCCGGCTCCAGGGGGATGGCCGGGCCGTACGGGACCAGTATGAGCTGGCCGGCACGGCCCGGCAGGGTGCCGCGGGGCTGCCGCGGGTGCCGTGCGGGTCTTGCGCGCCGCTCAGACCTGTCCGGCGAACTCGTAGCCGGCCTCGTCCACGGCGGCGCGGACGTTCTCGTCCGCGAGCGGGGCGGCGGAGACCACGGTGACCTCACCGGTCGCGGCGACGGCCTTGACCGTGCTGACGCCCGGCAGGGCGGAGATCTCGGCGGTCACCGCACCCTCGCAGTGTCCGCAGGTCATGCCGGTCACCCGGTAGACGGTGGTGGTCTGGGTGTCCGTCTCGGCGGTCATGTCGTTCTCCTCTTCAATGGCGTGTGCCGGTCACCGGGAGGGCGGCCGATGGCTCCACCGTGCTCCCGACCCTTCGAGACTATACCCCTGGGGGGTATCAAGGCGAGCATCTGCGGCTCCCAGTCTCTCGATCCTGGTGGGAAAATTGGCCGGTATGGGCGAACTGCGTGTAAATGGCTGATATGGATCACTCGGGAAGCCTCGTCCTGATCATGGCTGCCGCCGTACTGGCCCCCCCTGCTCGCGTACGGGGCGGCGCGCTGGATCTCGGCCCCCCTGGTGATCTTCGAAATCTTGCTCGGCATCCTGATCGGACCGGACGTGCTCGGCTGGGCCGCGACGGGTGAGGTGATCGACGTGCTGAGCCGGCTCGGGCTGGCCATGCTGATCTTCCTCGCCGGGGGCGGCGGCTTCGGTCGGGGCGTGTACGTGGGCACCGCGCTCACCAGTACGGCGCTGGGCGCCATCCTGCCCATCCTCAGGGACACCGGGGACCTTCAGGGCCGGTTCGGGGCCGTGATGATGGCGATGGGCGCGGTGGGCGAGTTCGGGCCGATCATCGCCATGTCGCTGCTGCTGAGCGGGCGGGCGCCGGCCGGCTCGGCGGCGCTGCTGGCGGCCTTCGCGCTGCTGACGGCGGGGGCGCTGCTCTGGGCACTGCGGCCCAAGCCGCCCTGGCTCTCCCGGGGCATCGCCAAGACCCTGCACAGCAGCGCGCAGTTCGCCGTGCGCTTGGTCCTCCTGCTGCTGGTGGCGATGCTGGCGCTGTCCGAGGTGCTCGGTCTCGACATGCTGCTCGGCGCCTTTGCGGCCGGACTGATCACCAGGCTGGTCCTGCAGGGGGCCGCGCCGGAGAGCGGCCCCGTGGTGCTGTCGAAGGTGGAGGCCATGGGTTTTGGCTTCCTGGTGCCGCTGTTCTTCGTGGTCACGGGGATCGAGTTCGACTTGGAGGCGCTGTTGTCGGGCGGGCGGGAACTGGCGCTGCTGCCGGTGTTCCTGGTGCTGTTCCTCGTGGTGCGCGGGCTGCCGATCCGGCTACTGGCGCCGCGCGACCTGGGGCGGGACGAACGGTCGGCCCTGGTGCTGTTCGGGTCCACCGCGCTGCCGCTGGTGGTGGCCATCACGACGCTGGGCGTGGAGGACGGGATGATGACGTCGGGCGAGGCGGCGGCGCTGGTGGGGGCCGGGATGGTGTCCGTCCTGGTGTTCCCGCTGCTGGGGCTGCGGCTGCTGGCCCGCGCGCGGGGCCCGGAGGGCGCCGAGGTGGTGCGGGCCGGCCGGGCCGGACGGGTCAGTGAAGGGGAGTCTTGGTGAGCATCGGCTCCAAGTAGCGCAGCAGGACGGTCTTGAGCTCGGCGGTGTACGCGGCGCGCTCGTCGCCCTCGTGGGCCAGGATCAGGTCGAGGGACGACTTGAAGATGCCCAAGATCATGTTCGAGATGAGGGCGAGCTCGTCGGGCGTGGTGGTGGGGCAGCGGTCGCGCAGCACGGCCTCGATCCGGGTGAGCAGTCCTTCGTGCAGTTCCTCGTGCTCCTGGGCGATGCCGGGCACGCCGGTGCCGTGCATGAGCGCCCAGAAGGCCGGGTTCTCACAGTTGAAGGCGATGACCGGGTCGAGGACGGCGTCGAGCAGCTCGGGCAGGGGGCGCTGGAGGTTCTCGGCGCGGAAGGCCTGTCCGTGCGCCTCGTGCGCGCGCTGGAGCAGTTGGCCGCCGAGCTCCATCGCGATGGCCTCTTTGTTGGGGAAGTACTGGTAGAGGGTGCCCGGCGACACGCCCGCCTCGCGCGCGATGGCGTTGGTGCTGGCCGAGGCGTAGCCGGTGCGGCAGAACACCCCGGCGGCGGCGGCCAGTAGCTGGGAGATCCGGCGTTCGCCGCGGGCCTGGCGGCGGCGCGGGGTGGGGGTGGTGGCACCCGTGTCGGCGGCGGACGTCGCGGCGCCGGTCGTTGCGGCGCCGGTCGTTGCGGCGGCGGCCTTCGCGTCGGCGGCCTTCGCGGCGGCGCTGCCCTTCAGGTCGGCGCTGCCCTTCGGGTCGGCGGCGTCGATGGTGGAGCTCTTGATCCCCTTTTCGGTGTTTTTGCCCATGCGTGTCCCCGGCATGTCCAATCCCCTGCTTCCCGTGGGCGATTGACAAACGCGAGTGATCGCTCGCATTCTTGAGAAACGCGAGCGACTGCTCGTGTTTGCCAGTCTATGTGGCCTGGCAATCACGGTGAAGGGGACACCGAGTCATGTCCGAAGTCAAGAAACCGCCGTCCTCCGGGGCGGACGCGGGGTGGACCCGGTTCGTCACGGCCCGGCCGCGGCTCACGCTGCTGCTGGCCCTGCTGGTCACGGCCCTGTCCGTGGTCGCGGGCGGCGGCGTCGCCGACCGGCTGGGAAGTGGCGGCTGGGAGGACCCGGGCGCCCAGTCCACCTACGCCACGCGGGCCCTGGAACGGGAGTTCCCGCACTCCGAGCCCAATCTGCTCCTGCTCGTCGACGCCGCGGCGGGCACCACCGGGGTCGACGACCCCGCCGTGGCCGCCGAAGCCGAACGGCTCACGACCGCACTCGCCGCCGAACGGGGGGTCGTCGGCGTCGGTTCGTACTGGCGCACCCAGCTGCCCACGCTGCGCTCCGAGGACGGCCGGCAGGCGCTCATCGTCGGCCGCGTCCAGGGCGACGAGAAGACGGCCACCGCCGCACTGGAACGCATGGCACCGCGCTTCGAGGGCGAGCGCGGCCCGGTGCGGGTGTCCCTCGGCGGCCCGGCCGCGGTGCAGCGCGAGGTCACCGAGACCATCCAGGAAGACCTGCTGCGCGCCGAGCTGATCGCCCTGCCGGTCACCCTCGTCCTGCTCGTCCTCGTCTTCGGCAGCGCGGTCGCAGCTCTGCTCCCCCTCGCCGTCGGCATCGTGGCCATCCTCGGCACCAATGCCGTACTGCGCGGACTCACCGAGTTCACGGACGTCTCCGTCTTCGCCCAGAACCTGACCACCGCGCTCGGCCTCGGACTCGCCATCGACTACGCCCTGTTCATCGTCCGCCGGTTCCGCGAGGAACTCGCCGCCGGGCGCGATCCGGTCGGAGCGGTCGGGGCCACCCTGCGCACCGCCGGGCGCACCGTGCTCTTCTCGGCGCTCACCGTCGCGGTCTCGCTCTCGGCCATGCTCTTCTTCCCCATGTACTTCCTGCGCTCCTTCGCCTACGCCGGTGTCGCGGTCGTACTGCTCGCGGCCGCGGCCGCGCTGATCCTGCTGCCGGCCGCCCTGGTGCTCCTCGGCGAGCGGGTCAACGCCCTGGACCTGCGCCGGCTGTGGCGGCGGCGGGGTCGGCCGGAGACGGCCGCGACCGGGCCCGCGGAGACGGGCCGGGGCTGGGGGCGGGCGGCCGCTCTCGTGATGCGGCGCGCCCCGGTCTTCGCCGTGGCCACCACCGTGGGCCTGCTGCTCCTCGGGTTGCCCTTCGCGGGAGTCAAGTTCGGCACGGTCGACGACCGGCAGCTCCCGAAGGACGCCCCCTCGCACGTGGTGCAGGAGCAGATCCGCGACGGCTTCCCGAACAGCCCCGGTGGCGGTATCACCGTGCTCGCCGAGGGAGCCCCCAGCACCGAGCGCCTCGCGGCCTACCGGGACCGACTGGCCGCCCTGCCCGGGGTGACCCGGGTCGACGGGCCGATCGGCTCCGAGGCGGGAAGCGAGTACACCACCTTCTCGGTCTCCGTCGAGGGCGAGGCCGTGGGGCAGACCGCTCGGGACCTGGTCGACGAGGTCCGCGCCGTGGACGCCGGCTTCAAGACCTCGGTGACCGGACAGGCGGCCGTCCTCGTCGACGCGCAGAAGGCCATCGCCGGCGCACTGCCCGCGGCGGCGGCCCTCGTGGTCCTCGCCACGCTGCTGCTGGTGTTCCTGCTCACCGGGAGCCTGCTGATACCGCTCCAGGCGGTGCTGCTCAACGCCCTCAGCCTGACCGCGATGTTCGGGGCGGTGGTGTGGGTGTTCCAGGAGGGCAACCTCTCCGGGCTCCTCTCCTTCACCGCCACCGGCGACATCGAGACCACCCTGCCGGTGCTGATGTTCTGCATCGCCTTCGGGCTCTCCATGGACTACGGGGTGTTCCTCATATCCCGCATCAAGGAGGAGTACGACCGGACCGGGGACCACGAGAGCGCCGTCCGGACGGGGCTGGCCCGCACCGGCGGGCTGATCACCGCGGCGGCCCTGATCCTGGCGGTGGTGATGGTGGCCATCGGCACCTCCCGGGTGACCAACACCAAGATGCTGGGGCTCGGGATCGCGCTGGCGGTCCTCATGGACGCCATGGTCGTCCGCAGCCTCCTGGTCCCGGCGGTGATGAAGCTGACCGGACGGGCCACCTGGTGGGCCCCCGCCCCGCTGCGTCGCCTGCACGAGAGGTTCGGCCTGAGCGAGGGCGAGTCCGCGCCCCCGACACCGGAGCCGGAGCGGATACCCGTGGGGGCCGGCGCCTAGGAGGTGCGCCCCGGCCCCGGGGAACGGTTCGCCGGGGCCGTGGGGGCGGGTGAGGCGATCCGGCGGATCCCCTCACCCGCCCCCGCCGGATTCAGTCCTCGCGGCGGCCCCGGTTCCCGGGCCGGCGGGCCACCCAGGCGCGCACGGTTTCGGCGTACCAGTAGGGCTTGCCCCCCTCCACATGGTCGGGCGGGGGCAGCAGCCCGTGTTTGCGATAGGAGCGCACGGTGTCCGGCTGGACCCGGATGTGGGCAGCGATCTCCTTGTATGACCACAGCTGTCGGTCGCTCATGCTGGACACCTCCTTGTCCACGTCGCGGGGCCGGCCGGGAGGCCGTCGGGGAGCCGACGCGTGGACGCTGACGATCACTCGGGTTGTGCCCGGGGAACGATGCTGAGTGATGACAGGGGAGGGGCTGTTGACTTCCTGTGACGGAAGACCTGCGAAATGCGGACATGCGTCACAGAAGGGTGACCCTTGTGACAAGAGGGTCACAGGGGTCGAACGAGGAGTTGGTAGGGCGTCAGCGGTACAGGGCTGGGCGTTCCGTCAGCTCCACGACGGCCCGTACACCGGTGCGCGCAGCCGCGAGGCCCGCCTCGGAGACGGCGGCCGCCGCGTAGCCGTCCCACGCGTCGGGCCCCGCCACGCGGCCGTGCGCCGCCGCGGCCACCCAGCTCCGCAGCTGGCGGTCGTAGGCATCGGCGAAGCGCACCGTGAAGTCCTGGTCGATGGCGCCGCCCCACCGGCCCGCCGACTGCACCACCATCGCGTGTCCGTCGCCGATCCGGGCACTGCCCGCCTCGCCGACCGCCTCGCACTGCACCTGGTAGCCGAAACCGCAGTTGACGAAGATCTCCACGTCGACGACGGCCCCGCCGGAGGTCTCCAGCAACACCAACCGGGGATCGCTCAGCCCTTCGGGAGCGGCCGCCGTGGGCCGCGGCGAGAGCACGCTGACGGCGGTGATCTCCTGCCCCAGCAGCCAGCGGGCCGCGTCCACCTCGTGCACCACCGAGTCGCTGATCAGCATGTCGCTGGTGAAGAACGACGGCGAGGAAGCATTGCGGTGCCGGCAGTGCAGGAAGAGCGGGCGCCCGATCCCACCCGCGTCCAGCAGCTCCTTCAGCCGGGCGTACTCGGCGTCGTACCGCCGCATGAACCCCACCTGCACCAGGCGCCGCCCCAGACGCTGTTCGGCCTCCATGACGCGCAGCGCCCCCGCCGGGTCCGGAGTCAGGGGCTTCTCGCACAGCACCGGCAGCTCCCGCTCCAGCGCGTGCAAGATCGCCTCCTCGTGGGCGGGTCCGGGCGAGGCGATCAGCACGGCCCGGACCCCGGGTGCGGCTATCGCGGCCGCCGGGTCGGTGTGCGCCGTCGCCCCGTCCAGGGTGGACGCGACCTCCTTGACCCGGTCCCCGTCCGGGTCGGCCACGGCCACCACACGGGCCCCGCCCACCGTCCGCCCGATCCGGCGGACGTGGTCGGCGCCCATCTTCCCGGTGCCGATGACGGCGATGCCGAGCGTGCTCATGTCGTACTCCTCTTCCTTCCGAAGGGTCAGCGGGCGCCGCAGGAGCGGAGGTAGGCGCGGGTGCGCCGGGCGATCGGCAGCGGCCGGTCGGGCGGACACGGGTACATGTCCTGCTCCACGATGGCGAACAGGTCCACGTCCAACCGCTGGGCCGCCGCGAGCACCGGTTCCAGCGCGGGCACCCCCGAGGGCGGTTCGCACATCACCCCACGGCCCACGGCCGGCCCGAAAGGCAGCCCCTCGGCGACGACTTCGGCCAGGATCCGCGGATCCACCTGCTTGAGGTGGAGGTAGCCGATTCGCTCGCCGAAGGTCTCCACGGCCTGCACGCTGTCCCCGCCGCAGTACGCGTAGTGGCCCGTGTCCAGGCAGAGGGAGACGAGAGCGGGGTCGGTGGCGTCCAGGAAGCGGGCCACGTTCGCCGGGGTGTCGATGTGGGTGTCGGCGTGCGGGTGGACGACGATCCGCAGCCCGTACCGGTCCTGGACCTCCCGGCCGAGGCGCTCGGTCTGCGAGGTCAGTTCACGCCATTGGGCGGGGGACAGGGTGCGGTCCTCCAGCACCTCCCCGGTCTTGTCGTCCCGCCAGAAGGAGGGGATGACCACGAGATGGGCCGCGCCCAAGGCCCGGGCCAGCGCGGCGATCCGCGACACGTGCTCCCAGGTGTCCTCCCACACGGCGGGCCCGTGATGGAGTCCGGTGAAGACGGTTCCGGCCGAGACGCGCAGCCCGCGCTTGGCCGTTTCCTCGGCGAGGCGGGCGGGATCGGTGGGCAGATAGCCGTAGGGGCCGAGTTCGATCCACTCGTACCCGGCGTCGGCGACCTCGTCGAGGAAGCGTTCCCACGGGGTCTGCCGGGGGTCGTCGGGAAACCAGACACCCCAGGAGTCCGGAGCCGAGCCGATGCGGATACGGGTCAACGCGGGCGGGGAGGACATCATAACGGCCACCTTAGGGTGGAGGACCAATGGGAGGACTGACTGTGACCGGCACCGGCGATCCGCTCGCGCTCGACCTGATCACGATGGGCCGGATCGGGGTGGATCTCTACCCGTTGACGACGGGCGTACCACTGGCCGAGGCGGAGACCTTCGGCAAGTTCCTGGGCGGCTCCCCGACCAACGTGGCCGTCGCGGCGGCCCGGCTGGGACGCCGGGTGGCGGTGATCACCCGCACCGGCGCGGACCCCTTCGGCGCGTATCTGCGCTCCGAACTGCGGGGGTTCGGGGTGGACGACCGGTGGGTCGCCGAGATCGCCGGGCTGCCGACCCCCGTCACCTTCTGCGAGATCTTCCCGCCCGACCACTTCCCGCTGTACTTCTACCGGCTGCCGAAGGCTCCGGACCTGGAGATCGCGGCGGACGAGGTGGACCTGGCGGCGGTACGGGCGGCCCGCGTGTTCTGGATGACGGGTACGGGCCTGAGCGAGGAGCCCTCGCGGGCGGCGACGCTGGCGGCGCTGGAGGCCCGCGCGCGGACCGGGACGACGGTCTTCGACCTGGACTGGCGGCCGATGCTGTGGCGGGAGGAACCAGGGCCGTACTACGAACGGGCGCTGAGGTCGGCGACGGTGGCCGTGGGGAACGCGGAGGAGTGCGAGATCGCCACGGGCGCCTCGGACCCGCACGCGGCGGCGCGGGCGCTGCTCGCGGCGGGTGTGGAACTGGCGGTGGTCAAGCGCGGCCCGAAGGGCGTGCTGGCGGTCCACCGCGACGGCACGGTGGCGGAGGTCGCACCGGTGCCGGTGGAGGTGGTCAACGGGCTGGGCGCGGGGGACGCGTTCGGCGGGGCGTTGTGCCACGGGCTGCTGGCGGGGTGGGAACTGGAGCGGGTGGTGCGGTACGCGAACGCGGCCGGGGCGATCGTCGCCTCGAGGCTGGCGTGTTCGAGCGCGATGCCGTTCTCTCACGAGGTGGAGGAGGTGCTGGGGCGTGCCGGTGGTGTCTGAGTGGGGGATGGAATGGACGAGGCTGGTGGTCCTCGACCTGGCCCCGGGAGAGGTGTACGCACACCCGTGCGGGGAGTCGGAGTGGATCGTGCTCCCCCTGTCGGGCGCCTGCGAGGTCCACTGCCGGGCCCTGCCGAATCAACCCCCGCCGGAGTTCGAGGCGCGGGGTGCGGGGCAGAGCCCCGAGGGCGGACCGGAGGTGTTCCAATTGCGCGGGCGGACCGGGGTGTTCAGCGGCGTCACCGACTTCGCCTACCTGCCGCGGGACGCGGACGCGGAGATCCGGTCGGCCGCCGGCGGACGCTTCGCCCTCGCCGGAGCCCCGTGCGAGACGCGGCTCTTCGCCCGGTACGGACCCGCCGACCAGGTCCCCGTAGAGCTCCGCGGCGCCGGCCAGTGCTCCCGCCAGGTCAACAACTTCGCCGCCGCGGACACCTTCCCCGCCGACCGCCTCATCGCCGTCGAGGTGCTCACCCCCGGCGGGAACTGGTCCTCGTACCCGCCGCACAAGCACGACGAGCACCACCCCGGCGAGGAGTCCCGCCTGGAGGAGATCTACTACTTCGAGATCGCCCCGCACGGTGACACCCCCGGGCTCGGCTACCAGCGCGTCACCCCCTCCCCGGCCGGGAAGACCGACATCCTCACCGAGGTGCGGACCGGGGACGCGGTGCTGATCCCCGACGGCTGGCACGGGCCGTCCATGGCCGCCCCCGGGCACGACATGTACTACCTGAACGTGATGGCCGGACCGGGCCGGACCCGCGAGTGGCTGATCCGGGACCACCCCGACCACGGCTGGATCCGCGGCAGCTGGGACGGCCAGGACGTCGACCCCCGGCTGCCCTTCTCCCGAACGGAGGACCACCGGTGAGGCTCACCGTCGCGCAGGCGCTCGTCCGGTTCCTGTCCCGCCAGTACACGGAGCGCGACGGACACCGCCGCCGGCTGATCGCCGCCACCTGGGGGATCTTCGGGCACGGGAACGTCGCCGGCATCGGCCAGGCCCTCCTGGAGACCGGGCCGCACGGCATGCCCTTCCTCCAGGGCCGCAACGAGCAGGCCATGGTCCACGCCGCCGTCGGGTACGCCCGCCAGAGCGGCCGCCTCTCCGCGCACGCCGTCACCACCTCCATCGGCCCCGGCGCCACCAACCTCGTCACCGGCGCCGCCCTCGCCACCATCAACCGGATCCCGGTGCTCCTGCTGCCCGGCGACACCTTCGCCACCCGGCCCGCCGACCCCGTGCTCCAGCAGCTGGAGGTCCCCTACGCCGGGGACGTCTCCGTCAACGACACCCTGCGCCCCGTGTCCCGCCACTTCGACCGCATCACCCGCCCCGAGGCCCTGATCCCGGCCGCCCTCCAAGCCGTACGGGTGCTCACCGACCCCGTACAGACCGGCGCCGTCACCCTCGCCCTGCCGCAGGACGTGCAGGCACAGGCGTACGACTGGCCCGAGGAGTTCTTCGCGGAGCGCGTGTGGGGCGTGCGCCGACCCCGTCCCGACCGGCACGAACTGGCCCGCGCCGCCGAGGCCGTACGGGGCTCCGCGCGCCCGCTGATCGTCGCCGGCGGCGGGATCCGGCACAGCGCGGCCGGCGCGGCCCTGGCCGCCTTCGCCGAGGCCACGGGGATCCCGGTCGCCGTCACCCAGGCGGGCAAGGGCGTCCTGCCGCACGGGCACCCCGCCGACGTCGGCGGGATCGGCCACACCGGCACCTCCACCGCCGCCGCGCTCGCCCGGGAGGCCGACCTCGTCATCGCCGCCGGGACCCGGCTGACCGATTTCACCACCGCCTCCGCGACCCTCTTCCAGAACCCGGTCGTCCGGTTCGTCGGCCTCAACCTGGACCCGTACGACGCCCACAAACTCGCCGCCCTGCCCCTGGTCGCCGATGCCCGCGAGGGCCTCGACGAGCTGCGGGTCGCGGTCGCCGGCCACCGCACGGACCCGGCGTACGGGGCGCGGTACGCGGCGGAGCGGGCGCGCTGGGAGAGCCGCGTCGAGCTGGCCCACGCCGTCCCGGACGCGGACGAGGACGCCCCGCCCACCCAGGCCCAGGTGCTCGGGCTGCTCGACGCCCTGGTCGACGGCACCGACATCCTGATCAACGCGGCCGGCTCCCTCCCCGGCGACCTGCACAAGCTGTGGCGGGCCCGGTCGCAGGACCAGTACCACGTGGAGTACGGATACTCCTGCATGGGCTACGAGATCCCCGCGGCGATCGGAGTGGCGCTGGCCGCGCCCGGCCGGCCGGTGTGGGCGCTGGTCGGCGACGGGACGTACCTGATGAATCCGACCGAGATCGTCACGGCCGTCCAGGAGGGCGTCCCGATCAAGGTGGTGATCCTCGACAACCACGGCTACGCCTCCATCGGCGGCCTGTCGGGCGCGGTGGGCGGTGAGGGCTTCGGTACCGCGTACCGCTTCCGGGCGCCCGACTCCGGGTACACGGGGGACCCCCTTCCGGTGGACCTCGCGGCCAACGCGGCCTCCCTCGGGATGGCCGTGATCCGCGCCCGCACCACGCGTGACCTGCGCGAAGCCCTAGCCGAGGCCCGCGTGGCGACCCGCCCCACATGTGTCTACGTACAGACCCGAACGCCCGACACTGTGTCGGGCCCACCCCCGGCACAGGCGTGGTGGGATGTTCCTGTGGCCGAGACCGCGACCCGCAAGGCCGCTGCCACGGCCCGTGAAGAGTACGACCGGCAAGCCGCGCAGCGACGTCGCCATCTGTGAAGGAGCAAGGCAATGAAGACCGTCAACCACTGGATCGGTGGCAAGACCGTCGAGGGCGCGTCGGGCAACTACGGCCCGGTCACCGACCCGGCCACCGGCGAGGTCACCACGCAGGTCGCGCTCGCCTCGGCCGACGAGGTCGACGCGGCCGTACAGGTCGCCCGGGAGGCCTTCCTCAGCTGGGGCCAGTCCTCGCTGGCCGCCCGCACCAAGGTGCTGTTCGCCTACCGCGCCCTGCTCGACGCCAACCGTGACGAGATCGCCGCGCTGATCACCGCCGAGCACGGCAAGGTCCACTCGGACGCGCTGGGCGAGGTCGCCCGCGGCCTGGAGATCGTCGAGCTGGCCTGCGGCATCACCACGCAGCTCAAGGGCGAGCTGTCCACCTCCGTCTCCAGCCGGGTGGACGTCTCCTCGATCCGCCAGCCGCTGGGCGTCGTCGCGGGCATCACCCCGTTCAACTTCCCGGCGATGGTCCCGATGTGGATGTTCCCGCTGGCCGTGGCCTGCGGAAACACCTTCATCCTCAAGCCGAGCGAGAAGGACCCGTCGGCCGCCAACAAGCTCGCTGAGCTGGCGACCGAGGCCGGCCTCCCGGCGGGCGTGCTCAACGTGGTCCACGGCGACAAGGTGGCCGTCGACGCGCTGCTCGCCCACCCCGGCATCGCGGCCGTCTCCTTCGTCGGCTCGACCCCGATCGCCCGCCACATCCACACCACCGCCTCGGCCAACGGCAAGCGCGTCCAGGCCCTGGGCGGCGCCAAGAACCACATGCTGGTGCTGCCGGACGCCGACCTGGACGCCGCCGCCGACGCGGCCGTGTCCGCGGCCTACGGTTCGGCCGGTGAGCGCTGCATGGCGATCTCCGCCGTCGTGGCCGTCGGCGCGATCGGCGACGAGCTCGTCGAGAAGATCCGCGAGCGCGCCGAGAAGATCAAGATCGGCCCCGGCAACGACCCGGCCTCCGAGATGGGCCCGCTGATCACCGCCGCCCACCGCGACAAGGTCGCCTCCTACGTCAAGGGCGCGGCCGACCAGGGCGCGGAGGTCGTCCTCGACGGCACCGGCTTCACGGTCGAGGGCAACGAGAACGGCCACTGGATCGGCCTGTCCCTGCTGGACCGCGTGAAGACCGACTCCGACGCCTACCGCGACGAGATCTTCGGCCCGGTCCTGTGCGTGCTGCGCGCCGAGACCTACGAGGAGGGCGTGGCCCTCATCAACGCCTCGCCGTTCGGCAACGGCACCGCGATCTTCACCCGTGACGGCGGCGCCGCCCGCCGCTTCCAGCTGGAGATTGAGGCCGGCATGGTCGGCGTCAACGTCCCGATCCCGGTGCCGGTGGGCTACCACTCCTTCGGCGGCTGGAAGGACTCGCTCTTCGGCGACCACCACATCTACGGCAACGACGGCATCCACTTCTACACCCGCGGCAAGGTCGTCACGACCCGCTGGCCGGACCCCTCCGAGGGCCACATCGGCGTGGACCTGGGCTTCCCCCGCAACCACTGACCCGCCCCGCACCCGGCACCTCTAGCAGCCCCCGGCCACCTCCCACCGGCCGGGGGCTGCTGCCGTTCCCTCCCGTCTACGCTGACCCGTATGGCAGAACTCCCACATTTCAGCGTGCTGTTGACCCGGCTGGCGGAGCGCCGCGGGCTGGGCGTCGACGGCCTGGCCCGGCTATCCGCCGTCCCGAAGGCCGAGCTGCGGGCCGTCTGCGACGGAGCGGCGCCGGAGCCGGCGCTGCTGCTCCGGCTCGCACCCGCGCTCCAGCTGCACGCCGAGGACCTGTTCGTCATCGCCTCCGTGGCCCTGCCGCAGGAGATGACGCCCCTCGACCCGGACGCCGGGGGAGGGGCGGCCGTTCTCGCCCTGCACACGATGGGCCTGCCGCGGCAGGAGCAGGAACGGTTGCGCCGGCTGGCGGCGGCACTGCCGCAGCAGGACCGCACCCGGCCGACCCGGGAACCACGCCCGTGGGAGCAGTATCCGCCGGGTCCCGGCGGACTGCTCATGCGCCTGCTCGCCAACCGGAACCTGGGGTGGTCGGCCGGAGCGAAGGTGTTCCTGTCCCTGACCGGCCGGTACTGGTCCGCCGCCACGTACGGGCAGGTGGGCCGTGGCCTGATGGAAGTGAGTCCCGATCTCCAGGCCGACTACGCGACCGTGCTCGGCTTCCGCGCCGACGACCTCGCCGTACTGACCGGCATCGGCCTGCCCGACGGACACCGTCCGCCGCCGCGGGCCGCCGTCGAGGTGGCCGGCCTCGTCCGGGACGTCCGGCGCCTGAGCCAGGAGCAGGTGCGGGAGCTGTCCGACACCGCGCAGCGGGGGCTGCGCGTGCCGTGACCCGGCCGGCGCCCTCGTCCGCGGGCATCCGTACCGGTCAGGGCGTCCGGGCCAGGTCCGGTACGGGGTGCGGCTGCTCGCCCGCCGCGCGGCGACGGCGGCGCAGCGCCCACACCGCGGCGCCCGCGCCCGCCAGCACCAGGAGCAGGCCCACGGCCGGCCAGGGCACGGCGATGAAGTCGGTCCCGGACTCCGAGACCAGATCGGGGTGGGCCGCCGCGCCCGCCCTCACCTTGACGGTCACCCAGTCCGACTGGGGGGCGTCCGGCCACGGTTCGGTCAGCTCGATCCGCTGCCCGGGCAGCAGGGACAGCTTCAGCTCGCGGGCCGGCCGGTTCAGCACCTCGCGCCCGAACAGCCCCTCGGCGGACACCGTCACCCTGGGCTCGACGACCACGTTGCCCCGGTTGACCAGCGCGTACGAGACCGTGGCGCGGGCGTCGCGCACCCAGGGCAGCAGCGGAGCCGAGCGGCTGACCCGTACGGCCTCCACGCTCAGCCCGGCCGTGACCGGCCCCGGCACCCGGAAGTACAGCCGGGCGCCCACCGAGCGCTTCACCCCGACCTGGACCTTGCCCTCCTGCTGCACGCCCTCCACGGCGGTGCCCAGGGCGACGATCCCGCCGACGTGGTCACCGGGCGTCGCGTCCGCCGGGACCCGCACGGTGAACGGGATGTCCTTGCGGCCCTTGGCGGGCACGGTGACGGTGCTCGCGGTCTCCGGCGCCAGCGCGACCCACGCGCCGACGTCCTTCGGCTTCGTCTCCACCGGCAGCAGCGCGAAGGCGCCGCCCGCCGGGGTGTTCACGGCATCGGTGGCGAAGACCTGGAACGTCAGCTCCTTGTCGGAGGAGTTCACGATCGTCACGCTGTCGCTCAGCGTGCTCCCGGCCGCGCCCTGGTGGAAGAAGTACGCGCGGTCGGTCATCGCCGCACCGGCCGCAGGCGTCGGGAACACCCCCCACGTGCCGTTGTCCGCGGCGCGCGCCGCGGTGGCTGGCAGCAGGCCCGCGCCGCCGCCGAGCAGCAGGCCGAGGAGCAGACCGTACAGGAGGGTGCAGGTGCGGCCACGGGTGCGGCTGAGGCTGCGGGTGCGGGTGCGCATGGGCGGTCTCCAGTGGGCGCGGACAGGGGAAAGGGGTGGTGCGGCGCCGGAGCGCCGCACCACCCTGGGCCGTGCGTCCGGACGGATCAGCTGATCGAGAAGGTCACGACCGTCTGGTAGGTGTCCGCGAACATGAAGGGCGGGAGCTGGATCATCCCGGCGCCGCCGACGGCGAACTCACCGCCGGTCAGCTCGTCCCCGCCGGCGGCCTGGGAGGCCACCTTCATCGGGACGTCGGAGATCGCGCCGGGGGTGCCCGTGGTGCAGGTGCTCGGGCTGTCCGGGTTGGTCACGGTGCAGGACGGCTGGATGCCGATCTGCGCCTTCGCCATCGAGTGGCCGGTGGCCTGGTTCAGGAACGGCGTACGCGTCGCCGTCACGTCCCAGCCGAGCGAACCGCCGCGGAAGTCCTGGACGGTCGCGGCGTTGAAGACGCCGACCACCGACTGGGCCTTTCCGTTGATGGTGACCGCGCCGAAACTGACGGCCGGCTGGCCGTCCTTCGGGCCGAGGGCCAGCGGGCCGGGCAGGACCTCGACGTCGACCGGGTTCTTCACACCGGCCTGCTCCTCCAGGAACACGAAGGCCTTGTACGGGGTGATCGAACCGTCGATCCTGATCGCGTCGGCCTTCTTGGTGACCGTGATGTTGCAGGTGGCCGCACCGGACGCGTCGGCGGTGCCCGCACCGGTGTCACCGGTCACCGCGCCCGCGAGCAGGGCGGAGCAGGTGACGGCGCCCGCCGGGAAGTTGGCGCCGGTCACGGCGACGGCGGTGCCCGCCGGGCCGCTGTTGGGCGTCAGCTTCGTGGTGATCGGGTCCTTGGGCAGGGCCTCGACCGCGACCGAGCCGAGCGAGGCGCTCGGGCGCGGCGCCGGGGTGCAGGTGGTGGTGAAGACCGAACCGGAAAGGTCCGCGTCGGTCACCGCCAGGTCGAGGGCGACCTGGACCGTGGTGCCCTCGCTGCCGTCCGGAATCTTGATCGTTCCCGAGAACGCCTTGGGGTCGAGCGGCTGTCCGGCGATGACCGAGACGGTCTCCGGCGGGCTGGTGACCACCTGGGTGGTGGAGCCGACCTTGAGGGTGATCTTGGAGGTGTTCACCGTGGTGACGGAGAACCCGGGGATCAGCGGGCTCGCGCCCGGGTCGATCGTGATCGGAACGACGTCACCGGCCTTGGCGCCGTCGGGCAGGGTGACCGTCCAGTTCTGGTTGCCCGAACCGTCGGGCTGCGGCGCCGGGGCGTCGCAGTTCTCGAAGACGGCCGTGGTCTTGGTCGCGGCCTGCGCGGAGCCCGCCAGACCCACCACCGTGCCCGTCAGGGCCAGGGACAGGGCGGCCGCCCCGGCCAGCACTCTTCGTCGATGCGTTCTCGTACTCACTGGGTCGCGACTCCTTCGTCATGACGAACCCCTCCCCCCACCCGCTGTGTGGGGGAGGCCGAGCCGGTGCGGTGGCCGATATTGACGCGTCACCGTGATGAGAAGTCAATGACTTGCTTTGCCGCGAAGCACACAGAAATTGATGGCCCATCAGAGTAGGTCTGATGGACCATCGAATACCGACCGGTCGGGGTGAGCGGGGGCGGGACTTTGACGACAGGGCCTAGCGCCGGGTGGGCGTGTGGAGCAGCAGGTTCGGGGTGCCGGCAGGGAGCCCGGTGATCCGGTCGGGCACGGCGCTGAGCAGCAGTTCCGCGGCCACCTGCGCCGGGGTCCGCGCCGTGCCGCGCGCCAGGATCAGCGCGGCGACCCCGGCCGCGTGCGGGGCGGCCATCGAGGTGCCGGAGGCGCGGGCCGTGGCGGTGGTGGAGTCCTTCCATGCCGAGGTGATGCCCACGCCCGGAGCCCAGAGGTCCACGCAGGGGCCGTGGTTGGAGAAGCGCGCCCGCCGGTCCTCGGCGTCGGTCGCGCCGACCGTGATGGCCTGGGGGACGGAGGCCGGCGATCCGCCGCAGGCGTCCTTGCCGTCGTTCCCGGCGGCCGCGGTGACGGTGATCCCCGAGGCCACGGCCCGGACCACGGCCGTTTCGAGGGCTTTGCTGCGGCTGCCGCCGATGCTCATGTTGGCCACGGCCGGGGTGGCGGGCGCCTTGGCGGCGTCCTTCACCACCCAGTCGAGACCCTTGAGGAGCGCCGACAGGCTCGCGGAACCACGGCAGTCGGCCACCTTCACCCCGACGAGCGAGACCCCCTTGGCCACCCCGTACGTCTCCCCGCCCACGGTCGCCGCGACGTGCGTGCCGTGACCGCTGCAGTCGCGGGAACCGCCGAGGAACAGCGCGTTGTAGCCGGTGCGGGCGCGACCGCCGAACTCCCGGTGGCTGGTGTTGATGCCGCTGTCGATGACGTAGACGGTGACGCCCTCGGCCCTGCTCGGGTACGTGTACGAGCCGTCGAGCGGGAGTTCGCGTTGGTCGATGCGGTCCAGGGCCCAGGGCGCGGGAGCCTGCGGACCCGGCTGCGGTGCGGGTGCGGCGACGGCGTCCGGGGTGTCGGTGGTGTGGAACTCCGCGTCCGGCTCCACCGAGGCCACCCGCGGATCGGCGGCCAGGGCGGCGGCCCGGGCGGGCGTGGTGCGGACGGCGAAGCCGTTCAAGGCGGCCTCGTAGACGGGTCCGACCTCGTCGCCGGCGTGCACGGCCTCGGCGGCCAGGGCGCGGGTCGGGGCGCGGGAGGTGGTGTCCTTGAGGACGACGACGTAGGGGGCGCTGCCGGAACGGGGAGCCGGCGGGGCGCCCGTGACGGGGTTGGTGGCCGTCGCGGCCGTGGTGGCCGCCGCGAGGAGGGCGGCGGCGGGGAGGAGCGCGGCGAATGCGGTCATGCGGCCGATGCTCGGCGAACGGCGGCGCGGGCGCGCGGAGGGTGCGCGGAGGGTGCGCCGGGTGGGCGTAGGACACGCCGCCGTGCGGGTGGACCCGGGCCGGGTGCGGAGCGGCGCCGGTCCGGCTCGCACCGGGACGGCGTCGATCCGGGCCCGGTAAGCCCTGTGTCCGCACCGGGCCCGCGCGGGCGAGCGCGGGCGAGCGCTCCGTCAGGCCGCGCGCCAGACCGTCATGTCGGCGTGCAGGGAGCTCGGCAGGTCCCCCAACCACGGAGTCGACTTGAGGGTGAGCACGAGCAGCGCGATGTCCCCCGACGGGTGCTTGATGCAGAACTCGCTGCCGGCTGCCGCCTGTCCCAAGCTTTGGGTTCTCTTGGCCCCCTTCTCGAGGGCGGTCCGGCAGGTGTCGAGGGAGCCGTTCGGTCCGCCCGACAGGAGGGTGATCGCACTGGTGTCGCTCTCCAGCGTGCAGCCCACCTGCTCGCAGTTGAGGCGCAGGTCCCCGGCGCGAGTGGCACGCGCGACCGGCTCTTTGATGGCGATCGAGTTCTCCTCGTCCAGCCTCAACGAGGGGTAGGGGATGGCCTTCGGGGGACCGCTCGCCGACGGACTCGGACTCGGACTCGACCCCGGACTCGAGCTCGACCTCGGAGCGGATTCGGCGGCCGGGCGGTTCGGGTAGCCGCTCGCCGATCGGGTCCCGCCCGCCGGTGTGCCCTTGGCCGTCGGGGACTTCGCCCGGTCGCGCAGGTTGTCGGCCGTCTGGTCGATGACCGCCCACAGCCCGCCCAGCAGCACTGTGGCGGCCGCCACCGACGCGGCGGTGACCAGCGCGTTGCGCCGCCGGCGCCGCCGGCGTTCCTCCGGCCCTTCCGGAGCCGCCGGCTGCGGAGGCTGCCACACCTGGTGCAGCGTGTGCGGCGCAACGGGCGCCGGTGCCCCTGCCGACCCGGATACGGGCTCGGGTACGGGCTCGGGAACGGGCTCCGGGACCGTGAGCTCCGGTCCGGTCACCTCGCGCCAGAGCGCGGGGCCGCCGTCCGCGTCGGCGTCCTCGCCCAGCTGCATCCGGCACCACGCCACGATCTCGGCGGGGGTGGCCCGTTCCTGCGGGTCGGTGGCCATGCACCGGGCGATCAGTGGACGCAGCTCCTCCGGCAGCCGGGACAGGTCGGGCGCGGAATGCACGATCCGGTACAGCACGGTCGCGGACGGGCCGGAGCCGTAGAGCGGCTCACCCAGTGCGGCGAACGCCGCCGTCTGGCCCAGTGCGAAGACGTCGGCCGCTGCCGTGACCTCACCCGCCGACGCCTGCTCGGGGGACATGTACTGGGGCGTGCCGATGGTGGCGCCCGTGGCGGTGTGCGCGGTGGTGTCGGACGCCAGCGAAATGCCGAAGTCGATGACGCGGGGCCCGTCAGCGGCGAGGAGCACGTTCGACGGCTTCAAGTCGCGGTGCACGATGCCCGCGCCGTGGATGGCCTGCAGGGCCTCGGCCACACCCGCCAGCAGCCACAGCACGGCGGGCACGGGCAGCGGTCCGCGGCGGGCCACGGCCTGCGACAGCGAGGGCCCGGGCACGTAGAGGGTGGCCAGCCAGGGCGGCATCCCGTCCGCGTCGGCGTCGATCAGTTCGGCGGTGTACGCGCCCCGGACCCGCCGGGCGGCCTCCACCTCGCGGCGGAACCGCCGCAGGAAGGCCGGGTCCTCGGCCAGTTCCGGGCGCACGACCTTGATCGCCACCGGTCGCCCGCCCTGGGTGTGCGACAGGTAGACCCGGCCCATGCCACCCGCGCCGAGCCGGGCCGCGATGCGGTACCCCGCCACTGTGGTCGGATCGTCCGCCCGCAGTGGTTCGAACACCTCGGTCGCGCTGTTCATCGGCCTCCCCCGGTCCCCTGGTCCACCGATGGGTCGACCAGCGAACACCCTAAGCGCCGTGCAGCGGCCGGAGGTTGCCGGGGAGGCGGTGCGAGGGGCAGCTGGGCGGAGCGGCTGCGCGGGGCGGCTGCGCGGGGCGGCTGCGCGGGGCCGCGAGCGGACGGGGTGCTTCGACTACGGGGCGAGGGGCCAGCCGCGCATCGAGAAGACGCCCTCGTCGCGGGCGCCGGCAGCTTCGTAGGTGGCCAGGGCGGCCTCGTTGTCGGTGTCTACCCCCACCCACATGCCGTAGCAGCCGCGCGCCTTCGCCTCCTCGGCGAGGGCCAGGGTCAGGTCCCGTCCGATGCCGCGACGGCGGTACCCCTCGTCCACGGAGAGCTCGTACAGGCACATCTCGGTGCCCTTGTCGGGGTGGCTCATCTCGATGCCGGAGACCATTCCGGCGGGCACGCCGTCGACGTAGGCGATGAGCATCAGGTGTCCCGGGGCGGCGAGGAAGCGCTCGGACCACTCCTCGCGGGCAGGCCCGTCGAAGAGGGACTCGGCGGCTACGAGCTCGGCGGGGGTGAGGGCCCGGCGGATGTCCATGGCGGTCACGATAGTGCGCGCATGATGGATGGTCAGCCGATGCGCGGCACGGCGTGGCGGCCGCCGCACCCCCTGCCGCGGGACAGCCCTTGGCGGGCGTCCTGCCGATCATGTCGGGCTCGCGGGTCTGGCACCGCGCCTCATCCCCCAGACTCCGTGCCGGGCCCCCAGCCCCGGGTTGTCCTCGGTCGGCGACGCTCCGCTGCGCCTCGTGCCTGCCGCCGGGCCGGCCTGACCTGCCCGCCGGTCCTGACCTCCCGGGCCTCCCGGGCCTGCCGGTCGCGCAGAGTGGGTCAGCCGTGGGCCAGTCGCGGGCCAGTCGCGGGTCAGCCGTCGGTCAGCCGTGGGTCAGCCGTGGGTCCGGGGCTTGGAGGCGGCTCCGTCCCGGGGCCCCATGGAGCCCGGGGACGGGGTGCCGTCCGTCCAGGCGTAGACCCGCTTGCCGCGCACCGCGACCTGGTATTGGTGGGGACCCCGACACTCGGACCGCACACCCTCCCGCAGGCTGCCCGGCCACCACCTGGCGTGCAGGTCCGGAGTGCCCACCGGCTTCGGTGTGCCAGTGCTGCACTCGGGGCCGTTCAGCGGGGTCGCGCCGAGGGTGAACCGGATCAGCCGCGCCTCGCCGCCCGTACGCACCCGTATGCGGACGTCGGTGGCGTCCTTGGGTATCCAGGACGGCAAGGCGAACGGCGCCTTCTCGCGCCTGGGAGCATCGGCGGCGCTCGCGAAGCGCTTGCCCTTCTCCTTGTACACCTTGCTATCGATCGTGTCGGTCACGGGGTTGGGCGGCAGATTGGGCAGCGCGAAGGCGGCGGTGGCGAGGACTCCCACGGTGGCTGCGGCGACGACGAGCGGGCGGCGGTTCATGCTTCCAGTGTCGACGGGCGGCCCCCGCCGCGCGTCCCTCCGCAGGACGAACTGGGACTGCGCCGCAGGTCCCATACGGACTCATACCTGGGAGGGTGTCGGGTCCGGTTGCGTCGACGCGCAGTAACCGCGGCGGGCCCGCGGGAGTTGGCCGGAGGTGATCCGTCCGACCCGGCCCCGAGGAACCCCCATGCGCCGTCGCCGCCTCGCCCCAGCCCTCGCCACCGCCGCCGTCACCGTGGTGCTCGCCCTCGCCCCGGCTGCCTGGTCCGCACCGCAGGTTCCGGCCGACAAGCCGCAGGTGCTGAGCCGCTGGACGCAGCCCAGCGCCGCCAGCTACCAGGAATGGGCCGAGGCCCGCGAGCACCGGGCGGCCTGGGCCGCGTACGCCTTCGACTGGTCGACGGACCACTGCACCTCGTCCCCCGACAACCCCTTCGGCTTCCCCTTCTCGGACGCCTGCGCACGCCACGACTTCGGTTACCGCAACCACCGCACGGCAGGGCTGTTTTCGGCCGCCAAGGCACGGCTGGATCTGGCGTTCCACGCGGACATGAAGCGGGTCTGCGCGCAGTACTCGGGCCCCCGCAGGAAGTCGTGCGACGGCACCGCCTGGACCTACTACCAAGCGGTGCGCCTCCTCGGTATCTCCTAGGGATCACAGGGCGCACACACGCCCCCGCCTCTCGTTCACACGTTCTCCGTTTCTGCTTCACCGATCCGTGTGCCGAACGGCCCTACGCCCCGTGGATTGTCATGCCCGCGGCCATGGGTGGACGGCCGGTTTCAGGCCACGCACGGCTTGTGGGGGGAAGGGGGCGGACCAGTGTCTCGGCCACGTTTTCTGTTCGTGTCGTGGGTGGACGTCGCACGACGTCAGCGGCCCGGGCGCGCTACGGACCAGGGGGGTGCCGGCGGCTGTCCCGAGGCGGTGACCTGGCGTCTGGTCGGCGCCAACAACCACGAACTCGGCCGCAGTCCGCACATGCACAGCAGCCTCACGGCCTGCTGCTCCGCCGTGCAACGGCTGCGCACGGAGGCGGCCCGGGTCAGCCCGCTCGTGGTGATGTCCCCCGGGACCGGCAGCGGCACCCCCGGGACCGGCAGCACCGGTACCGCTTCGGCGGCGGCCACCGCGGCCACCGCGACCACCGCCGGGGGCGGCGCCGGCGCCTGGACCTGGCAGCTCACCCTCGACGAGCACTGCGTGGCCGTGGCCGTCCGCACCTTCCGCCGCCAGCGCGAATGCCGCCACAGCCTCCAGCTCTTCCTGTCCGCCGTCACCGAGGCGCAGGTCGCCTCCGGCGTCACCTACACCCGGCGGCTGCGCGGCCTGCGCCTGCCCGGCGCCGGTGACGCGCAGGGGCTGGCCGTCCGCGGGGGAGGCCTGCTGTGACCACCGCGACCACCACCACCGTCGTCGGCCCGCCCGAGCCCGCCGACCGGGCCGACGCACCCCGCCCCCTCGCCAAGGGCGGCGACCCGGCCGACCGGATCTTCCGCGGCTCCGCCCGCGGCGCCGGCGCCACGGTCCTCCTGATCATGACCCTGGTCGGCGTCTTCCTCGGCGGCCGCGCCCTGGAAGCCCTGACCGACGCCGGCCCGGCCTTCCTCACCACCTCCGCGTGGGAGCCGGACTCCCACCACTTCGGCATCGCGACCGTCCTCACCGGCACCGTCCTCATCGGCGCCGTCGCCATCGTCTTCGCCGTGCCGCTCGCCGCGGGCACCGCCCTCTACATCACCGAGTACGCGCCGCGCCGCCTCAAGCAGACCCTGATCAGCCTGGTCGACCTGATGGCCGCGGTGCCCAGCGTGGTCTACGGCCTGTGGGGGCTGTTCCTCTTCCAGCCGAGCGTCGTGGGGCTGTCCCGCTGGCTCACGACCTACTTCGGTTGGTTCCCGCTCTTCGCCGTCGACGGGGACGGCCCGCGCGACCCGCTCAGCCCGAACACCTTCTACACCTCCTCCACCTTCATCGCCGGCATGGTCGTCGCCCTGATGGTCACGCCGATCGCCTGCTCGGTGATGCGCGAGGCCTTCGCCCAGGCCCCGCCGGGCGAACGCGAGGGCGCCTTCGCCCTCGGCGCCACCCAGTGGGGTGTCATCCGCTCCGTCGTGCTGCCCTTCGGCCGGGGCGGGATCATCGGCGGCACCATGCTCGGCCTCGGCCGCGCACTGGGGGAGACCATCGCCGTCTACCTGATCATCTCCCCGGTCTTCGAGGTGCAGTGGCACCTCCTCCAGAACGGCGCCAACTCCGTGTCCGCCCTCATCGCCCTGCGCTACGGATCCGCCAGCGAGTTCGGGATGTCCGCCCTGATGGCCGCCGGCCTCGCACTCTTCCTCATGACCCTCGTCGTCAACTTCATCGCGTCCTCCGTCGTCGCCCGCAGTCGGTCCGGAGCGGGGGCCGAGGCATGACCGTCACCACGCACCCGACCGCCGCGGCCACCGCCGACGCGCCGCGCAGCACCGTCCGTCCCGAAGTCGTCCCCGACGGCCCCGGCGCACCCGTCGAACAGCGCCGCAACACCTCCTCCCTGCACGTCCGCGACGTCCTCGCGCTGCTCGGGGCCGCGGCCGCCGCACTCGGTCTGACCTCGCTCCTCTTCGGGCGGGTCCTGCCCTTCGACGCGCCGCTCGGCTTCACCGTCGTCCTCTACCTCGCCTTCATGGCGCTGTACGCGGTCCTCGTCTCCCTCGACGAGAACGGCTCGGCCGTCCGGGCCCGGCTCGCCCAGGTGTTCGTCCACAGCATCGCCGCCCTGCTGCTGGCGGCCCTCCTGCTCGTCGTCGGCTACGCCATCGTGCGCGGCCGGGAGGCACTGGCCCACCTCAGCTTCTTCACCGAGGACATGTCCGGCACCGGCCCGCTGGACCCCCTCACCCAGGGCGGGGCCCTGCACGCCATCGTCGGCACCCTGGAACAGATCGGCATCGCCCTCGCGATCACCGTGCCGCTGGGTCTCGCCTGCGCCGTCTTCCTCAACGAAGTACCCGGCCGCTACGCGCGGTTCGTCCGCACCATCGTCGAAGCCATGACCGCGCTGCCCTCGATCGTGGCCGGCCTCTTCGTCTACGCCACCTGGATCCTGATCCTCGGCCACGACAAGTCCGGCCTAGCCGCCGCCCTCGCCCTGTCCGTCATGATGCTGCCGATCGTCATCCGGGCCTCCGACGTGGTGATCCGGCTCGTGCCCGGCTCGCTCAAGGAAGCCTCCTACGCCCTCGGCGCCGGCCAGTGGCGCACCGTCTGGACGGTGGTGCTGCCCACCGCCCGCTCCGGGCTGACCACCGCCGTGATCCTGGGCACCGCCCGCGGCATCGGCGAGACCTCCCCGGTGCTGCTCACCTCGGGCATCGCGGCCGGCCTGAACGCCAACCCCGTCGAGGGGCCGCAGATGTCGCTGCCGCTCGCCACCTTCAGCCTCGTCGGCTACCCGGACAAGACCATGATCGCCCGCGGGTTCGGCTGCGCCGCCCTGCTGATGGCCCTGGTGCTACTGCTGTTCGTGCTCGCCCGCGTCATCGGCGGCCGGGCTCCCGGCCAGCTCAGCCGCGGCCAGCAGCACCGCCGGGTCCTCGCCTCGGTGCGCGACGCGGAGCGCATGGCGGCCAGGGCCGACCAGCGCGAGCAGGACCTGACCCCGGAGCCGCCCGGGCCGGGGGAGCCGTGCGAGCCGTGCGAGCCGCCCGGTTCCGGGGAGCCGGAGGGGTTCGGGGAGCCGCCCGGGTCCCATGGGCTGAAGGGGGTGGACATCGGCGGGCCGGGAGGGCCGGCTCCGGGAGGTTCCGCTCCGCCCGCGCAGCCCGGCGAGCGGCGGACCGAGCCCCCGCCCCGGGCGTAGCCGTGCCCGCGCTCCGCGCGTCCCGCCGCACCACGCTCCGTACGAACCGTCACCGATCAGGAGAGTTCCCGATGCCCGGACGACCCCCGGCCCACCACGGACGCGCCCCCTCCGGCGTCCTCGTCCGCGCGCTCGCCCTGCTCCTCGCCGCGGTCGCCGTCGCCCTGCCCGGCGCGGCGCCCGCCGTCGCCGAGAGCTACGTACCGGTGTCCGGCGCCGGTTCCACCTGGAGCCAGAACGCCCTCGACCAGTGGCGCGCCAACGTCAAGCAGTACGGCATGACGGTCAACTACAGCGGCACGGGATCGTCCGACGGCCGCAACCAGTTCCGCAACGGCACGGTCGACTTCGCCGTCTCCGAGATCCCCTACGGCATCAAGGACTCCGGTGTCGTGGACCCGGCGCCCTCGCGGAAGTTCGGCTACATGCCCATCGTCGCGGGCGGCACGGCCTTCATGTACAACCTCAAGATCGGCAACCGTCGGGTCACCAACCTGCGCCTCTCCGGCGAGGTCGTCGCCAAGATCTTCACCGGTGCCATCACCACTTGGAACGACGCTGCCATCAAGGCCGACAACCCGGCCCTCGCCGCCTCGCTGCCCGCCCGCCGGATCGTCCCCGTCGTCCGCTCCGACGGCTCGGGCACCACGGCCCAGCTGACCAACTGGCTGGCCCAGCGCCACGGCGGCCTGTGGGACGCCTACTGCGCCAAGGCCGGCCGCTCCACGCCCTGCGGGCAGACCTCCAACTTCCCGGTCGTCGCCGGCCGCGGCTTCGTCGGCCAGTCCGGTTCCAACGGCGTCTCCGGCTACGTCGCCCAGGACGGCAACGTCGGCACCATCACCTACGTCGAGTACTCCTACGCGGTCGCCACCACCGGCTTCCCGGTCGCCAAGATCCTCAACGGGTCGGGCTACTACACCGAGCCCACGGCCCAGAACGTCGCCGTCTCGCTCACCAAGGCCAGGATCGGGGCCGACCTCACCCAGGACCTGTCCCAGGTCTACGACGAGAGCAGCGACCACCGCAACTACCCGCTGTCCAGCTACAGCTACATGATCATCCCGACCGCGCAGGAAGCGAACTTCAACCCGCAGAAGGGCAAGGCGCTCGGCGCCTTCGCCTACTACTTCCTCTGCGAGGGCCAGCGCTCGGTCGACCGGCTCGGCTACTCGCCGCTGCCGATCAACCTCGTGCAGGCGGGACTGGAACAGGTCCGCCGCATCCCCGGCGTCACCGCCACCAACATCGACATCAAGAACTGCAAGAACCCGACCTTCTCCGCCGACGGCACCAACACCCTCGCCACCACCGCGCCCCAGCCCGCCGAATGCGACAAGAAGGGCGCCACCCAGTGCGAGGTCGGCACCGGCGGCAACAAGACCCCCACCCAGACGGGCAGCGCCTCGGGCGGAGCCGGCTCAGGCTCCGGCCCCGGTGGCGCCGCGACCGGCGCTAGCGGCGGCGGTACGGGCTCGGGCGCGTCCGGCGGAGGCGCCGCCACCGGCGGCTCCGCCACGGGCGGGGGCGGGGCCGACGGCGGGGCCGGCGCCACCGGAGGCTCGGGCGCCGCCGGCTCCGGCTCCGGCGGCGCGGAGGGAGGCGCCGACGGCGGAGCGGGCGCCGTCGACCCGGAGACGGGCCGGCCCCTCGCGGCAGGGGCGGGCGACCTGTTCGGCATCCCCGTCACCACCGCCACCGGCATCGGCGGGCTGCTCCAGACCGCACTGATGGTCCTGGGGGCGCTGATCCTGCTCACCCTCACCGTGGGGCCCCCGCTGCTCACCCGGCAGCTGGCCCGGCGACGCGCAGGAGGCGGTTCCTGATGCGCGGTTCCTTGATGCGCGGACTCCACAAGCTCCGGCCACTCCGCGCGCCCCGGCTGCTCGGCATACCCCGGCCGCTCCGGCCGGTCCGCATGCCCCCGCGGCTCCGTCTCGCGCTGGGCGCGCTCTGCCTCGCCCTGCTCCCCGTCGTGGCCGCCACCGGCCCCCTCGGCCCCTTCGGCCCCGGCGCGCCGCACGCGTACGCCGCCAACGGTCCGGCCGCCGACGGATCCGAGGCGACGGTCACCGGCTCCGGCGACTTCGCCACCCTCAAGGTGACCGTCAGCCAGACCCGCAACCTCGTCGACCAGGTCGTCAAGGTGTCCTGGACCGGCGGGGCGCCGACCGTCTCGGACACCGCCTACGCCGCCAACTACCTCCAGATCATGCAGTGCTGGGGCGACGCCGCGACCGGACCCACCACCGACCAGTGCCAGTTCGGCGGTTCCTCGGCGCTGGGCGCGGGCGCCGGGAACCAGGCCGCCGGCGCCTACACCAACAGCCGCCAGCTCAACTACGGCGACCGCCTCAAGGACGCCGAGAACCAGCCGCTGCCGCCGCCCACCCCGAGCGGGATCTCCTTCGCGCCCTTCCGCACCGTTGCCGACGACCCGGTCAGCCCGGGCAACTGGAACGAGTTCTTCGACGTCAACAGCACCAACGAGGTCCCCTACGCCCGCACCAACGCCCGCGGCACCGGCGAGGTCTGGTTCGAGACCCAGACCGCCATCGAGGCCCCCGGCCTCGGCTGCGGCGCCGCCGTCCGCGATCCGCAGGGCGCCACCACCGGCCGCGGCTGCTGGCTGGTGGTCGTTCCGCGCGGCACCGCCGAGATCGACGGAACCCCGTACACCGGCCAGTCCGGCGGCCAGCTCCAGTCCTCCCCGCTCAGCCCGGCGAACTGGAAGCACCGCCTCGTCGTCCCCCTCGGCTTCGAACCGCTCGGCAGCTTCTGCCCGATCGGTGCCGAGGAGCGCGGCACGCTCGGCAGCGAGATGGCCGCCGAGGCCGTCACCCGCTGGCAACCGGCCCTGTGCCAGACCGGCGGCAAGGCCATCTACGGCTACGCCCAGGTCCCGGACGAGACGGCCCGCGTCAAACTCCTCTCCGGCGCCCCGGGCCTGGTCTTCCTCGGCCGGCCCGCCGCCGCGGCCGCCCCCGGGTCCGACACCCGCAAACCCGTCTACGCGCCCGTCGCCCTCTCCGGCATCACCATCGGCTACTTCATCGAGAGCCAGGCCGGCTTCGGCGCCCCCGACGAGGTCAAGGCCCGCAACGGGACCCGCCTCGGATCCCTGCGCCTGACCCCGCGGCTCGTCGCGAAGCTGCTGACCGAGTCGTACAAGGACGGCAATTCGCGCTTCGCCGAGAGCACCGCGAAGAACCCCGAGAACCTGGGCCGCGACCCGGAGTTCATCCGCCACAACCCCGACTACACCGGCCTCGACTTCGGCGGCAAGCTCGGCGACGCCCTCGTACCGCAGCCGCTCTCCGACACCACCCGCCAGCTGTGGGAGTGGGTGGCACAGGACGCGGCGGCCCGGGAGTTCCTGACCGGGGTCCCCGACAACGCGGGCACCTACGGGGACCGCGCGTACGCGGGCATGGCCGTCAACCCGCACTACAAGGACCTGGCGCTGCCGGTCGACAGCTTCCCCAAGAGCGACCCCTACTGCCAGCCCTTCGACGACCGGCCCTCCTTCCCGCTCTGCATCCAGGACAAGCACCCGTACGCCAGCGACATGCACGCGGCCGCCCGCGCCGCGAGCCGCGGCGACACCCTCGCCCGTACCTCCTGGGACGCGACCGCCACGCCCCCCGCCTACAAGAAGGACCCGCCGCAGCCGGCCGGAGCCCGCGCCGTGCTCGCCGTCACCGACACCGCCACCGCCGACCGGTACGGCCTCGTGCGCGCCGAACTCCTCAACGCGGCGGGCCGGTTCGTGGCACCGGAGCCGGCGGGCCTCATCGCTGCGGCGGGCGCCCGCAAGGCCGGTCCGGACGGTGCGAACGGCGTCGGTTCCCCCGACCCGGCGGCCAAGGACCCGGCGGCCTACCCGCTCACCGTCCTCACCTACGCGGCGACCGTGCCCGCCGACCTCACCGTGGCGGAGGGCAAGGACTACGGCAGCCTCCTCGCCTACGCGGCCGACCGGGGCCAGACCCCGGGCGTGGCCGCCGGAACCCTGCCGCACGGCTACGCCCCGCTGCCCGAGGCCCTGCGGGCACAGACCCGCGAGGCCGCGCGCAAGGTCACGGCCGAGGCGGGCAAGAAGCCGGCTCCCGGCGGATCGGCGGGCACCGAGACGGGCGGAGCCAGCGGCTCCGGCGGTACGTCGGCCACCGCGGGCGGTTCCGTCGGCGGCGCGGCAGCCGCCCCGGGCTCCGGCGGGTCCACCACCACCGGCGGCTCCGCCCCCGCCCCCGCATCCGCCGCGGGCGGCGCGGCTCCGGCCGCTGCCGCTCCGGCCGCACCCGGCACACCTGGCGCATCCGCCGCACCCGCCGCCACCGCGGGCCGGGCGTCCGCCGCGCGGGCCACCGGTGACACCCCGCGCTGGGCGGTCGGAGCCATCCGGCACGTGCTGCTGGTCTGTCTGGTCGTGGGTGCGCTCGCGGCCTTCGCGGGCCCGCTGCTGCCGCGCTTGTGGCCCCGTCTCCTGCCCCACCTGCGCGCGCTGCGCGCGGGCGCCGCCCACCGCGACGAAGGGAGGTGATACCCGGCCACGACCGTCTGATTCGTCCGCGCCAACGGAACTTCACCCAACGCGTGCCGGGCACCACCCGGGGCGCAGCCTAGCTGAGGGGCAAACCCGCGTGAACAAGAAGAAGATCGCCTTCGCCGCCGCGGCGGCCGCACTGGCGCTCGGCGCCACCGGCGCCAGCATGGCCTTCGCCGACCCGGCCGGCCCGCCGCAGTACCGCCAGCTCTCCGGTGTCGGCTCCGACACCACCCAGGACGTCATGAACGGGCTGGCCGCGGCCATCACCGTGAACGGCCAGAAGGTCATCGGCTCCTACGACGCCACCGGCTCCGCGAACATCACCACCAAGGACCCGGCGGCCAACCCGAACTGCACGATCGCCCGCCCCAACGGCAGCGGCGCCGGCCGCTCCGCGCTGCTCACCTCCCTCCAGGCGAACAACGGCTGTCTGGACTTCGCCCGTTCCTCCTCCCTCAACCTGGCGGCCGCGGCCCCGGGCCTGACGTACGTCCCGTTCGCGGTGGACGGCGTCAGCTACGCGATCACCCCCGGTTCGGCGATCCCGCGCAAGTTGTCGCTGACCGACCTGAAGGCGATCTACCACTGCGACCCGAACTACGTGGGCGCGGGCCCCAACTACGACATGACCGTCTACCTGCCGCAGGCCGGTTCGGGAACCCGTAGCTTCTGGGAGTCCCAGATGGGCATCACCGACGCCGACGTCGTCGCGGGCGTCTACCCCTGCATCAAGGACAAGAAGGGCAGCGCCCCGGTCCAGGAGCACGACGGCCGCGTCCTCGACGACAAGTCGATCGTGCCGTTCTCCATCGCGCAGTACCAGTCGCAGTCCTCGCAGACCATCGCCGACCTGCGCGGCCGCGCCATCCTCGGCACCGTCGACGGCCTGGCGCCCACCGTGCTCAACAGCGGCTTCGGCGTGAAGCGCGACGTCTACAACGTCATTCCGACCAGCAAGGTCGCCACCGCGCCCTGGAGCACGGTCTTCGTCGGCGCGAACTCCGAGATCTGCAAGCAGGCCGCGGTGATCAACACCTACGGCTTCGCCACGAACCCGAACTGCGGCGACACCACCAAGCAGACCCCCTGAGCACCGATCACCGACCACCGACCACCAATCGCTGATCGCTGATCCACGAACGAGCCTTGATCTTCTGATTCTGGAGACCGTTGTGCTGAAGAACAGAGTTTCACGGGCCCTGGCCCTGGGCGTCGCCACGGTGACCGCCGCCTTCGCGGCAGGTCTCGCGGGCGCGAGCGCCGCGTACGCCGCCCCGATCGGCACCATCGAGATCAACCCGGCGACCGGCGCCGACACGTCCGGCATCGCCTTCACCACCTCCGGCGCCTGCCCCGCGAACGCCACCAACGTGCTGGTGAAGGTGGAGGGTTCCGGGTTCCCCGCCGGCGGGCTGAACGTGGTCGGCAACTCCCCGATCACCACCTACCCGACCGCCCCGAACGGCGGCATGGTCATCCCGCTGACCTCCACCATGCGGGACTACGCCAGCCAGGCGGGCTTCACCACCTTGCAGGGGAAGTACGAGTTCACGGTCATCTGCCGGACGGCCTTCAACGGCACCAGCCTCGGCGACTACACCGGGGCGGTGTGGTTCACCTCGAACACCACCTACCAGAACACCGACCCGGCGGTGAAGACCGACACCACCACCGCACTCGCGGTCACCCCGGCCGGCCCGACGCAGGCCGGCACCCCGGTCACGCTCACCGCCACGGTCGCCCCGGCCGGCGCCGGCGGCACCGTTCAGTTCAAGGACGGCGCGAACAACCTCGGCACCGCCGTCACCGTCGTGGGCGGCACCGCGGCCCTCACCACCAGCAACCTCGGCGCCGGCACGCACGACCTGACCGCCGTCTTCACCCCGGCGAGCGCCTCGTACAACGGCTCGAACTCGGCCCACGTCTCCTACGTGGTCACGGCCGTCCCGGCGGCGCCGACCACGACCGCCCTCGCGGTCTCCCCGGCCTCCACCGCGCCGCAGTTCAGCCCGGTGACCCTGACCGGTACGGTCGCGCCCGCGGGCGCGGCCGGCGCGGTGAAGTTCACCGACACCGTGGGCGGCGCCACCACCACCCTGGGCACCGTCCCCGTCGCGAACGGCACCGCCGTGCTGACCACCAGCAGCCTCCCGGTCGGCGCCCACTCCCTCACCGCCGTCTTCGTGCCGGCCGACGCGGGCGCCTTCACCGGCTCCGACTCGGGCGCGATCCCGTACACGGTCGGCACGTTCACCGGAGTCACCGCCTCCGAGACCGTCACCACGACCGTCAACGCCGGCGCGCTGGTCATCAGCGTCGCCAACCCGCAGGTCACCCTGCCCTCGCCGGTCCTGAACGCCGACGGCGACCTGCTGGCCACCGCCGGGTCCATCAACCCGGTCACGCTCACCGACACGCGGGCCGGCAACCCGGGCTGGACCATCAGCGGCCGGGTCACCGACTTCTCCGACGGCGCCACGCACGCCATCAACGGCCAGAACCTCGGCTGGTCCCCGAAGCTCGTCGACAAGGCCCCCGCGCAGACCGTCACGGCCGGCTCCGCCGTCGCGGCGGCGCACGGCGCCGGCGCCGGTGACGCGGGCACCGCGGGCCTGAAGTCCGCCCGGACCCTCGCGAACGGCGCCGGCCTCGGCACCGCGCACGTCACCGCCGACCTGGCGCTGAACGTCCCGACCTCCACGGTGGCCGGCACCTACAGCGCCACCCTCACCCTCACCGCCATCTGATCCAGGCGTGAGCTCCGGGGCGGAACGGGCCCTTCCCAGTACGCCGCCCGTCCCGCCCCGCCCCTGACGCCTCGATCTTCCGATCGCCGAGATCGCCCCGATCACCTCGATCGTCTCCCTACGCCCGGATCGGACGCCCGCGCCATGACCTCCACCGCCCCTGCCCGGCGCCGTCCGGGCCCGTCCGCAGCCGCAGCCACAGTCGCCGCCGTGCCGATGGCCCTGCTGGCCCTGCTGGCCCTGCTGCTCGTGCTGTTCGCCGTACCGCAGGCACACGCGGCTCCGGCGCCCGCGGAGGACCGGAAGTCCACCTTCGGCGTGCAGCCGGCCGGCCCCAAGGAACCCGACACCCGCGCCCACTTCTCGTACGGGGTCACCGGCGGCGCGGGGCTGCGGGACCAGATCGCCGTCTGGAACTACGGCGACGAGCCGCTGACCGTCGCCGTCTACGCGAGCGACGCCGTCAACACCGCCGACGGCGGCTTCGACCTGCTCCCGGCCGGCCAGGCCCCGAAGGACGCGGGCAGCTGGATCAAGCTGGAGAAGGACACGGTCACGGTCCCGCCGAAGGCCAACGTCATCGTGCCCTTCACCCTCGCCGTCCCCCGGGACGCCACCCCCGGCGACCACACCGCCGGCATCGTCGCCACCCTCGCGGCCGGCGGCCAGGACGCCCAGGGCAACAAGGTCCGCCTCGACCAGCGCGTCGGCACCCGCGTGTACCTGCGCCTCGCCGGGGAGCTGACCCCGCGCCTCGCCGTGGAGGACGTGAAGGCCTCGTACGCGGGCACCCCCAACCCCTTCGGCACCGGCTCGGCCACGGTGACGTACACCCTGCGCAACACCGGCAACGTACGCCTCGGCGCCCGCCAGGCCGTCCGGATCAACGGCATGCTCGGCGGCTCCGTCACCGAGGGCGGCCTGAAGGACCTCGGTGACCTGCTGCCCGGCAGCTCCCTGACCATCACGGCGAAGGCCGACGGCGTGCGGCCCGCGCTGCGCTCCTCCGCCGTCGTCTCCGTCCAGGCGGTCGCCACCCGCGAAGGCGTGGACCCGAAACTCCCGTCCCTGACCCGCTCGGCGTCGCTGTGGACGGTCCCGTGGACGCTGCTCGCCCTGGTTCTCGCGACCACCGCGTGCGGGCTGTGGCTGTGGCGCCGCCGGCGCCTGGCCCGGGCGGCGGCCACCGCGTCGGCGCGCCGGCGCACCACACCCGAGATCGTCGAGAAGGAGCCCATCGTGCACTTCACCCGTCCCTCCCGGCGCGACGCGGCCGGAGCCGCCGTGCTCGTCGCCGCCGTCGTGACCCTGGCCGCCGCCGCCCTACCCGGGGCGGCGGCCGAGGCCGCCCAGGCCGGCACGGCGGTGATCAACCCGGCCACGGGCACCGACACCACCAGCGTCGACCTCGCCACCTCGGCGGCCTGCCCGGCACCCGCCACCAACGTCCTGGTGAAGGTAACCGGCAAGGGCTTCCCGGCCGAGGGCAAGAACGTGGTCGGCAACTCCCCGATCTCCACGTACGGGCAGGCGCCATCGGGCGGCATCGTCATCCCGCTGACGATGACCATGCGCGACTACGCCAACGAGGCCGGCTTCACCACCCTGGAGGGCCGCTACGACCTGACGGTGGTGTGCCGCAAGTCCTTCGGCAGCGAGACGTACGGGGACTTCACCGGATCGATGTGGTTCACGTCGAACACGGAGTACCGGACGACGGACCCCGGCGGTGGCCAGCCGACCCCGACCCCGACCCGGACGGCGACGTCCAGTGCGACACCCACGCCCACACCCACGTCCACCCAGACGTCGACCCCGACCCCGACGCCGACCACGACCTCCACCCCCGACCCCTCCGCGACTCCGACGCCGACCACCACGGCCACCGCCACCGGCGGCACCGGACTGGGCCTGTCCACCAACGTCACCACCGGCGGCGCGGGAACCGCCGCGGGCGGCACCGCCGGCACCTCCGGCAGCGGCGCCACCGGTGGCTCCGGCTCCGGCTCCGGCAAGGGCGGCGGCCTGGCCAACACGGGTACGGACGCCGTCACCCTCGCCCTGATCGCCGCGGGCCTGGTGCTGACCGGCGGCTCCGCCGTCTGGTGGGCCCGTCGCCGCGGGCTGCTGAGCTTCCCGGGCGCCTCCGGCACCCCGGGCAACTGAAGCAGCCGCAGTAGCCGCAGCCGTAGCAGCCGCAGTCACAGCAATCGAGCGACGGAGAAGGACAGATGACCGCCACCGCCACCGAGCCGGTGGACGTGCGCCCCGAACCCGCCGGAGCCGCCCGTGCTCCGGCGGGGCCGGGGTCCGCCCCGGCAGCCGGGCCCGGCCTGTGGGCCGCCGGCGCCGCCCTGGCCATCCTGGGTGCGCTCCTCCTCGGCTTCGTCGCCGAGGTCGGGCCGCTCGGCCACCTCCGGCACGAACGGGACCGCCGGGTCGGGTACGCCGAGCTGCGCGACGAGCTCGCCAACGCCACCGCCCCGCTGGGCCCGACCGAGGTCGGCGCCCCCGTAGCGCTGCTGGCCATCCCGCAGATCGGCGTACGGGAGGTGGTCCGCGAGGCGACCACCGCCGAGGTGCTGGCAGCGGGTCCCGGGCACCGCCGCGACACCGTGCTGCCCGGCCAGCCCGGAACCAGCATCCTGATGGGCCGCCAGGCGGGCTACGGCGGCCCCTTCGGCGACATCGGCGACCTGGAGCGGGGCGAGACCTTCACCGTGACCACGGGCCAGGGCGAGCACGCGTACCGGGTCCTCGGCGTCCGCCGGGCCGGGGACCCGCAACCCGCCCGGCCGACGGGGGAGGCGGGCCTGCTGACCCTGATGACCGCCGACGGAACCCCGTACATGCCGGGCGGAGTGCTCCAGGTCGACGCCGAACTCGTCTCGCCCGCCCAGCAGTCCGGCGGACGCGCCCCCGGCCGGCTGCCCGCCGACGAGGCCCCGATGGCTGGGCAGAGCGCGGCCTGGATGCCGCTGATCCTGTGGGGTCAGGCCCTGCTGCTCGCGGCGGCCGCCCTGGCCTGGGCCCGCGTCCGCTGGGGCCGCGCCCACACCTGGCTGGTGGGCTTCCCCGTACTGGCCGCCCTCGGCCTCGCCGTGTCCGACCAAGCCGCCCTGCTCCTGCCCAACCTCCTGTGAACGAGGCCCACATGACCGAGACGCTCACCCTGCCCCGGGTCACCTCCACGGGTGCCTCCTCCCTGGACGCCCGCGGGATCTCCGCCTGGTTCGGCGGCCGCAAGGTCCTCAGCCGGGTCTCGCTGGAGATGCCCGCGAGCCGGGTGACGGCCCTGATCGGCCCCTCGGGCTGCGGGAAGTCGACCTTCCTGCGGATCCTCAACCGCATGCACGAGCTGATCCCGGGCGCCGAACTGGCCGGGGAGGTCCTGCTCGACGGCGAGGACGTCTACGCCCGCGGCCGCCGGCTGACGGACGCCCGCCGGCAGATCGGCATGGTCTTCCAGAAGCCGAACCCCTTCCCCGCCATGTCGGTCTACGACAACGTCACGGCAGGCCTGAAACTCACCGGTGTGCGCGCCTCGACGGCCGTGAAGGACGACCTGGTGGAGGAGTGCCTGACCAAGGCGGGGCTGTGGAAGGAGGTCCGCGACCGCTTGCGCCAGCCCGGCGGCGCCCTCTCCGGAGGTCAGCAGCAGCGCCTGTGCATCGCCCGCTCGCTGGCGGTCCGCCCCCGGATCCTCCTCATGGACGAACCCTGCTCCGCCCTGGACCCCACCTCGACCCGCCGCATCGAGGAGACCATCCGGGACCTGGCCGAGGAGGTCACCATCGTGATCGTCACCCACAACATGCAGCAGGCGGCCCGCGTCTCCGACCAGTGCGCCTTCTTCCTCGCCGAGCAGGGCACCCCGGGCCGGATCGTCGAGCACGGCCCCACCCCGGCGATGTTCTCCGCCCCCTCGGACCAGCGCACCGCGGACTACGTCGAGGGCCGCTTCGGCTGACGCCCTGACGTCGTCCCGTGCCGCCGCTCCGCTCAGCAGCACAGGACCGGGACGTGCTGGACCAGGTTGTTGCCGAAGCCGCCCCGGTTCCAGGGCTGTTCGAGGGGCTGCGTACCGCCCTCGGCGTCCGTGGCGCGAACGGTGAGCACGTGGCGGCCCGGCGTCGCCGCCCAGACGCAGGACCAGCCCTGCCACGCCCACCGGTGCGGACCCGGCGGCGCGACCTCGGCCCGGATCCAGGAGCCGCCCCCGTCGGCGCTCACCTCCACCCGGTCGACGGCCCCGTGGCCGGACCAGGCGCGCCCCTCCAGCGGTACGGGGCCGGGGTGCACGACACGGGTGCGGGACATGAAGTCGGGGAATCCGGGCGGCACCATCAGGGCGCGCGGCGCGATCCGGGTGACCGGCACACCGGGCTCGTCCGGACCGTCGGCGGCCCGCCGGTAGCGGTAGGCCACGGCCTGCTGGAACCCGGTGAACGGCGCGTCGACCAGGGTGATCTCGCGCAGCCACTTGACGTGCGCCATGCCGTACCAGCCGGGGACGACCAGCCGCAGCGGACACCCGTGCTGCGGGGGCAGGGGCAGGCCGTTCATGGCGTAGGCGATCAGTACCTCGGGGTCGTCCCCGGTCGCGGCGGCCACCGGCAGGCTGCGCCGGTAGTCCTGCTCGACGCCCCGTTCGACCCCGTGGTCGGCGCCGGTGAACACGGCTTCGACGGCGTCCGCCCGCACCCCGGCCCGGGCGAGCACCAGACGCAGCGGTACGCCCGTCCAGTCGGCGGTGCCCACCGCCTCGACCAGCCACGGCTGGCTGACCGGTCGTGGCGTCAGGCGGGCCCGGCCGTTGCCCGCGCACTCCATGGTGACGCGGTGGGTGACCGCGGGGAAGGCGCGCAGGGCCGCGAGGTCCAGGGCCAGCGGGGTACGGACCCGGCCGCCGACGGTGAGGGTCCAGCCGGCCGGGTCGGCGGCCGGTATGTCGTAGTGGACCAGGACGTAGTGCAGTCCGGGTGGTGTGACCTCGTAGCGCAGGGCCTCCAGCGGAAGCCCGTGGTTGCGGGCCGCGAGCGCCAGCTCCTCCGGGCCGATGCCCTCACCGGGCTGCGCGATGCGGCCCGGGGTGCTGACATCCTGCACCGACGCCTGCTCCATCTCCTCATGGTCGCGCCTGCCACCGCTGCCGCGCCACTGCTGCCGCGCCCCGCTGCCCCGCCACCGCTGCCCTCCTGCCCGGCCGGCCGTCGTCTCCTACGGCGGCACCAGGTGGCGGGTGAACCAGCCGCGGGCCAGGCCGGCCACCTCGTCCAGGGCTCCCGGCTCCTCGAAGAGGTGGGTGGCCCCGGGGACAACCTCCAGCCGGTTCTCGCAGCGCAGCTCGCGCTGGGCCCGCCGGTTGAGGTCGAGCACCGCCCCGTCCCGACCCCCCACGATCAACAATGTGGGGGCGCGTACGGCGGCGAGCCGCGCACCGGCCAGGTCCGGCCGGCCACCGCGGGAGACCACGGCGCCGATCTCGGCACCCGGCTCCGCGGCCGCCCAGAGCGCTGCCGCGGCCCCGGTGCTCGCCCCGAACCAGCCCGTCGGGAGGGACTCGCGGCGGCGCAGCCAAGCCGTGGCGTCCGCGAGCCGCCCGGCCAGGGTCTCGATGTCGAAGACGTTGGCCCGGTCGGCCTCCTCGTCGGGCGTGAGCAGGTCGAGGAGCAGGGTGGCGAGGCCCGCCCGGTTGAGGTCCGCGGCCACCGACCGGTTGCGCGGGCTGTGCCGACTGCTGCCCGAGCCGTGTGCGAACACCACGACCGCCCCGGCGCCCTCCGGCAGGGCGAGGTCCCCGGCCAGGACGAGGCCGCCGGCTTCCACCCCTACCTCGACGGCCCGGACGGGCGGACGCATGACGGGGTCGGCCGCCGCCCGCGCCAGCAGGAAGACGACCTCCTCGTCGGGGGTCTGGGAGAAGTCCTGGTACCACTCGCCGACGGCCCGGAAGGCGTGCGGCGTGGCCAGGCACACCACCTCGTCGGCCGCGGAGCCCAGCCGGGCGACCGCGTCCGGCGGGGCCACCGGAACCGCCAGCACCACGCGCGCCGCGCCCTGCGCCCGTACGACCTCGCAGGCGGCTGCGGCCGTGGCCCCGGTCGCGATCCCGTCGTCCACGACGATCACGGTCCGACCCTCCAGGGGCACCCGCGGCCGGTCCCCGCGGAACCTGGTGGCCTGCCGGGTGAGCTCCGCCTCCTCCGCGTGCTCGACCGCCTCGATGTCCTGCGGCCCCAGGCGGCTGCCGCGGACGATGTCCTCGCTCAGGACGCGTACGCCGCCCTCGCCGATGGCGCCGAAGCCCAGCTCACGGTGGTAGGGGACGCCGAGCTTGCGCACCACGATCACGTCGAGCGGGGCGCCGAGCGCGCGGGCCACCCGGTAGGCGACCGGGACCCCGCCGCGGGGCAGGCCCAGTACGACGGGATCCTCCCCCTTCAGGTACCGGAGCGCTTCGGCGAGCCGCTCGCCGGCCTCCGCGCGATGGGTGAACAGCACGATGGCTCACCCCCAACCCAGGGGAGACGGAAACCACGTACCCATCTCCTTCGACGCAACCGCATCCCCGGCCTTCCCGCAAGTCGGTCGGGGTACGGAGGTCAGGACGCGGCCGGGGCCCGCTGGAAGAGCCGGCCCGCGAGGTCGATGCCCACGACCGTGCCCTGCGCATCGCGGCGGAACACGCCGCGCTGCCCCTTCAGCCCGCCCTCCGTCACGATGTACTCGTCGCCGGTCCCGGACAGGAGGCCGATGGTGGCGGCAGGGTGGTCGGCGGGCATGTCCGTGTCCGCGGCCGCGCGGATCTCCGGCTTGATCCGCACCGCCAGCACGAGGCGGGCGCCGTCGTCGGCGACGTCGAGGTTCATGGCGTCGATCGCGTACCGGCCGGCGACCTCGCGGGCCCGCGCGGTGTCGTACGCGACCGGCTCCGGGTCCCGCTCCACGGCGCCCAGATAGCGCTCCAGCACCCAGCGCACCACGGCCCGGTTGAAGAGGTGGCCGTGCGCGCCGGCGTTGGCCAGCGAGACCACCGCGAAGTCCCGCTCGGGGACGATCAGCAGCTCGGCGGACTGGCCGTTGCCCGAGCCGCCGTGGCCGATCGTCCGCAGACCGTCCACCTCGCGCAGGAACCAGCCGATGCCGAGGCCGTCGCCGAGCGTACTGGCGCGCAGCTCGACCGTCCGCTCCGTCATGCGCCGCAGGGCCTCCGCGGGCAGTACGCGGTCGCCCCGGCCGAGCTGGAAGCGGGCCCACCGCAGCAGGTCGCTCACGGAGGAGGCGATGCCGCCGCCGGGGTTGTTGCCGCGCGCGCCCGCCCGCCAGGAGGCCCACGGCCGGGCGGGCCGCAGTTCCTCGCCGCCGTCGTCGGGGGTGTGCCCGACGACGAACCGCCGGACCATGACCTCGTCGAGGTCGAAGAAGGTGTTCGTCAGCCCGGCGGGCTCCAGCAGCAGCTGGTCCATGGCCTTCTCGAAGGGGAGGCCGGTGACCGTCTCGATGATCCGACCGACCACGTTGTAGCCGGCCTGGCTGTAGGAGGCGCGGGAACCGGGCGGGGCGATCAGCGGCAGCCCGGGCAGGTGTGCCACGAAGCCGGCCAGGGTGTCGGCCTCGTCGCCGCTGGGGACGAGGTTCCAGTCGAGGCCCGCGGTGTGGTTGAGCAGGTTCAGCACGGTGATCCGCTCCGCGGCCGCCTCGTCGGCGAGCCGCAGCTCGGGAACGTAGCGGCGGACGGGCGCGTCCAGCTCCACCCGGCCCTCGGCCACCAGGCGCATCAGCGCGGTGGCGGTGAAGGTCTTGGTCACCGACGCCAGATGGAAGAGCGTGTCGTCGTCGACCGGCTGCGGGTGGTCGAGATTGGTCACCCCGTAGGAGACGCAGGTCTCCTGACCGTTCGTCAGCACTCCGACGCAGGCCCCGGGAATGCCGTACTCCTTGGCGGTCGCCTCGACGAACGCGGCCAGCTCGTCCCGTCGCGTGCCGTTCTCGCTGTCGCTCATGTCAGATCTCTCCTCGGGGTGCGTGCCCGGTCCTGCCCGGACATGAGGACGATGCGGCCACCTGCTGACGGCCTGCTGACGACCGGCTGACGGCCCGCTGACACCGGTCCGCGGCCGCGGCGTCCGGTCGAACTCGCGGCGAACGGCGTGAGGTGGATGCACGGCGGCTCGGTACCAGGGGGCGCGCCCAGTGTTGCGACGGCGGCAGAACCGTTCGCACGGCCGGGAGTTGTCGAGCGTGCCGTCCGTTCGTGCTCACACGCGCGCGGGACCGGACTTCGAGGCCGAAAGGAGCCGCGGCAATTCCTTCATGTCATCGAACACGACTGTCCCCGGACCGCGACGCCAGTCCGCCGGTGTGAGACCACCGCAGGATCCGAGGGACTGCATGCCGGCCGCTCGGGCCGCGGCGACACCGCTGCCGGAAGCGACGCGGGCGTTCGCTGTCCATCAGGACGCCGCCGCAGTCAAAGATCACAAGCTTGATCGGATTCCCCGTCCGGCCAGCCCGATCCGCCGGCGGCACCTCACCCTCGAGCACGTCGGAGCACGGGTCCGGGTGGCCGGCACATCTGAAAGCGACGTCCGCGACGAAGTGCCGATGACCTGCGCGGAAGCCCTCCGCGGAGGGAGGGCTTCGGGCGGTGCGGAAGTGGTGCCCCCGGCAGGACTCGAACCTGCGGCCAAGTGCTTAGAAGGCACCTGCTCTATCCACTGAGCTACGGGGGCCGGAAGGCGGCCTTGGTGGGCCTGGAGCCCCCGGTGGGGGTGGGGCTGTGGTCCATGCCGGATCAAGGATAGGGCTCCGGTTGCCTTGTCCCGGTTGCTTCACTCGCGGGCCACGATGTGGAGGTTCGGTGAAGCGGTCCCGATAATCGCAGGCAGGTGCGATTCTCGCATCGCTTTTGCGCCGCGACGCCCCTGGTGTTGTGCACTCGTTATGCCTGCGCCCCACTCGTCCGTCGTGCCCAGAATGTCTCACTGGAGTCGCGGTCGGCGCGCAGAGGACGTATAAGCTTCAAAAATGGTCCTAAATTGGGCATTCTTCGCATGTGGTGACCTTGGATGTTCGGCCTCAGCTGCTCGATGCCCTGTCCGCCCTGCGCGACCGGGTCGCGTCCGTGCGTCTGCCGCTGCCCTTGCCCGGCGCTCCGCGCGCCCGCCAGACCAGAGCCGAGCTGCTCGCGCAGCTCGACGACTACCTCGTACCCCGGCTGAAGGCGCCCGAGGCGCCGATGCTCGCCGTCGTCGGCGGGTCCACCGGGGCCGGTAAGTCCACCCTCGTCAACTCCCTCGTCGGCCGACAGGTCAGCGAAGCCGGGGTGTTGCGCCCGACCACGCGCACACCGGTGCTCGTTTGCCACCCGGACGACCACCACTGGTTCGCCGGCATGCGCGTACTGCCCGACCTGATGCGGGTTTGGGTGCCGCACGGGGAGGAGGAGGTGTCCCCCGCCGCCAGATCCCGGGCCCGCGACCGCGGACCGGCCGACACCCACGCGACCCGCGAGATGCGGATCGAGACCGTTTCCAACCTGCCGCGCGGGCTTGCCATCCTCGACGCCCCCGACATCGACTCCCTCGTCGTCGAGAACCGGACCCTCGCCGCCCAACTCATCTGCGCCGCCGACGTCTGGGTGATGGTCACCACCGCCTCGCGGTACGCCGACGCCGTCCCCTGGCACCTGCTGCGCACCGCCAAGCAGTACCGGGCCACCCTCATCACCGTCCTCGACCGGGTCCCGCACCAGGTGCTCACCGAGGTCTCGCGGCAGTACGGGGCCCTGCTCACCAAGGCCGGGCTGGGCGACGTACCGCGCTTCACCGTCCCGGAACTGCCCGAGTCCACCGGCGGGGGCGGGCTGCTGCCGGCCAGCGCCGTCGCCCCGCTCTTCGCCTGGCTGGCCCACCACGCGCAGGACCCGGCCGCCCGGCAGTACGCCGTGGGGCGCACCGCGCTCGGCGCGCTGGAATCCCTCCGGCGCCGGATGCCGGAGCTCGCCTCCGCCGTCGCCGCCCAGCACGCCGCCGCCGTACGGCTGACCTCGGCCGTCGAGGACGCGTACAAACGGGAGGGCAAGCGGGTCCGGGGCCGCCTCGACCGCGGCGCCGTACTGGCCGGGGACGCCCTGACCCGGTGGCGCGGCTACCCGCTCGACACGAGCGCCGACGAACTGCTGGACTCGCTCTGCGAATCCCTCGCCGCGCTCCTCCAGTGCGCCGTCGCCGCCGCCGACGAGCGCATCGCCGAGGCCTGGCGGCGCGAGCCGGCCGCCGGCGCGCTCTCGCTGCCCGCGCCCGACCGGGAGGCGGGCGAGCGCATCGGCATGGCCGTACGCCGCTGGCGGCGGGTCCTGGAGGAACTCGCCGAAGAAGAGGTGGCCAAGAGCGACCGGCAGCCCGCACCCGATCCCGACGGCGTGGCCGCCCTGCTCGCCGCCGCCCTCCTCGGCGGCAAACGCGCCCGCCCCGCGGGGGAGAAGCTCGCCGAACGGATCGGCGCGCAGGCCGCCCTGCGGCTGCGCGACCGGGGCGGGGAACTGGTCGGCGACCACCTCGACCAGGTGCTGCGCGCCGAACGCGACCGCCGGCTCGCCCCGCTGGAGGCGCTCGAAGTGACCCCGGAACCACAGGCCGAGCTGATTGCCGCGCTGTCCGTACTGCAGAAGGAGAGGTGACGCGGTGACCGCCCTGACCGACCGCACCGACGACCGCTGGGACGACGGATTCATCGCGCGCTCGCGCCCCCGGGCCGTCGCAGGGGACCCGGACGAGGACGGGGGCGAGGGGGGCGAGGGGCGCGAGGGCGACGAGGGCGACGAGGGCGACGAGGCCCTCGTACGGGCCGTCTCCGGCGCCGGCAGCGACGGCGGCAAGTCGACCGCGCCCCCGCTCAGCCCCGAAGGACAGGCCCTGCGGCTACGCCTCGACGCGCTGCGCCAGCTGGTCGGGTTGTCCCGGACCAGGCTCGACGGAAAGACCCTCGCCGAGGCCGGGCGGGTGCTGGACGAGGCGGCCGCGCGCCGCGGGCTGTCGCCCCAGCACACGGTCGTCGCCATCGCCGGAGCTACCGGAAGCGGCAAGTCCACGCTCTTCAATTCACTCGCCGGTGTGCAGATCTCCGAGATGGGGTTGCGCCGCCCGACCACCGCCGCGCCCATCGCGTGCAGCTGGTCGGACGGAGCCGCCGGACTCCTGGACCGGCTGGAGATCCCGGGGCGGCTGCGGCGCCGGCCCCGCGAGACCTCGGAGGCGGAGGCGCTGCGCGGGATGGTCCTCGTCGACCTGCCCGACCTGGACTCGGCGGTCGGCGCCCACCGGGACCACGTGGACCGGGTGCTGGCGCTGGTCGACGCCGTGGTGTGGGTGGTGGATCCGGAGAAGTACGCCGACGCCGTGCTGCACGAGCGGTACCTGCGGCCGCTCGCCGGGCACGCGGAGGTGACCTTCGTCGTCCTGAACCAGGTGGACCGGCTGCCCGGGGAGGCCGCCGACCTCGTACTGGACGACTTGCGCCGGCTCCTCGACGACGACGGCATCGCCCTCGGCGAGCACGGTGAGCCCGGCGCCACCGTCCTCGGGCTGTCCGCACTCACCGGAGAGGGCGTCGGGGAACTACGCGAGCTCCTCGGGCAGTTCACCCAGGAGAAGGGCGCGGCCACCCGGCGGATCTCCGCCGACGTCGACCGCGCGGCCGCGCGGCTGCGACCGCTGTACGTGGCCGACGGGCACACCGGGCCGGAGATCGGGGAGGCCGCGCGCGCCGAGTTCGAGGACCGGCTCGCCGAGGCGGTCGGGGCGTACGCGGCCGGCCTCGCAGCCGAGCGCGCCTGGCGGCGCAATGCCGGAAAGGCGTGCGGGACGCCGTGGCTGCGGCTGTGGCGCTGGTACGAGGGCCGCCGCGCGCCGCGCACCCTGGCGGGTCTGGCCGCTCTCGCGGTGATCGGCGGGCGCGGCCAGGTGGTCGCCGAGGCCCCGGTCGAGGAGGAGGTGACCGCGCGCCAGCGGGTGGAACAGGCGGTCCGGGTGGTCGCCGACGAGGCGGTGTCCGGGCTGCCCGTGCCGTGGGCGCAGGCGGTCCGGGAGACCGCGGTGCGCGGCGCCGACCGGCTGCCGGAGGCGCTGGACGAGATCGCGGTGACCCTCGGGGCGGCGGTCGCGGTGCCGAGCGTCAAACCGCCGCGGCCCACGTGGTGGCCGGCGGCCGTGCTGGGGCAGGCGGCCATGACCCTGCTGCAGATCTTCGGCGGACTGTGGCTGGTCGGGCAGATCGTGGGGGTCCTGGAGCCGCGGCTGATGCCGCCGGTGCTGCTGATGGTGGCGGGCATCATCGGCGGGCCGCTCGTGGAGTGGTCCTGCTCGATCGCGGCCCGGGGCCCGGCGCGCAGGTACGGGCAGGACGCGGAGCGCCGACTGCGGGAGGCGGCGGCCGGGTGCGGCCGGGCCCGGGTGCTGGAGCCGGTGGCGGCGGAGCTGCTGCGCTACCGGGAGGTGCGGGAGCAGTACGCCACGGTGGCCGCAGGGGGGAGCCGGTTGTCCACAACCCGGCAGTAATCCACAGGCCGGAGCGGGGATCGGCGGCTCGCCCCAACATGGTTCGTACCGCGTGCGGACGGTCCGTACGGCTGGTCCGTGCGGATCCATACGGACCGCGACCATGGGGGAGGGCTGCCGGGATGTACGACACCCAGGTGACGCTGGTGGGCTATGTGGCGACGCAGATCGACTACAAGGAGACGGCGAACGGTCCGGCGGCGCGGTTCCGCTTCGCGGTGACGCCGAGGTACTTCGACCGGCGCAAGGACGCTTGGACGGACGGGACCACCAGCTTCTACACGGTGTGGGCGCGGCGGGCGCTCGCCGTGAACCTCGCCGGTTCGGTATCCATCGGCGAGCCGCTGGTGGTGCACGGGCGGCTGCGGGTGCGGGAGGACCCGCCCGACGGAGAGGGCAACCGGTGGTTCTCCGCCGAGATCGACGCGACGGCCGTCGGCCACGACCTGAACCGCGGGACGGCCGCCTTCCGGCGCGTGGTGCGGACGGACACGCCGCTGATGGCCACTCAGAAGGCGGCGGTGGTCTGAGTGTTCGAGGCGGATAGGATTCCCCGGTACTCACGGGCACCTGGGTCATTGGCCCGAAGGGGAAGACTGTGTCGATTGCCGTTCCCGCATCCTCCGCTCCTGATTCCACTCCTGCGTCTGCGCTTGAGCACGTGCCAACTTCAGCTCCGGCTCCTACTCCAGCTCCTGCTCCCGCTTCGGCTCCTGCCCCGGTTCCTCTCGAACCTGCCGCCGCAGTACGGGCCTTCGCGCGCCGGCCGCTGGCGGTGGCCCTGCTGGCCGCGGCCCTCGCCACCGCTCCGGCGGTGCCGGCGGCCGCCGACTCCGGCCCGGTGGCACCCAGGTCACCCGAGGGTGCGAGCGCCGTGCTGGACGGGCTGAAGACGTTCGGGCTGGCGGTCCTGCGGTCCGGCGACGGCTCGGTCCGGCAGATCCCGGCCGGGCTGTTCGAGATGCGGGTCGACGGCGGCGGGATGCTCCAGACGTACGGGGTCGGCGTGACGGGCAACGCCCAGCCCCAGGCCCGGTACACCGAGAGCGCCTGGAGCGGCAGCCCGCTCGCCGGCAACAAGGATGCGGGCCGGATCCGCTGGGTCCTGGAACACTCCTACCCGCAGCACAACGATCTGGCCGGGCTCGCCAAGGCGGCCGGGGCCGGGGCCCTCACGGCGCAGAGCGCGGCCGCCGGGACCCAGGTGGCGATCTGGCGGCTGGCGGACGGGGCGCAGGTCGAGGCCGCGGACCCGGCGGCCGAAAAGCTGGCCGACTATTTGCAGCGGGCCGCCGGGCAGCTGCCGGAGCCGCCGGCCTCGCTCGGGCTGGACCCGGGCGACGTATCGGGGGCGGTGGGCACCCGGCTCGGCCCGGTGACCGTACGGACCGGCGCGCCGAGCGTGTCGGTCATCCCGGACGCGGCGGCCGTCGCGATGGGGGTGCGGGTGGTGGACGCCGAGGGGCAGCCGCTGGCCACCGCCGTCAACGGGAGCCGGCTGTACTTCGAGGTGCCCGCGGGCACCCCCGACGGGACGGCCTCGGTCGCCGTCCAGGGCACGACCAAGGTGCCGGTCGGGCGGGTCTTCACCGGCGAGCTGCCGGCCCACGCCCAGATCGTGGCCGGCTCCAGCGAGTCCGCGGCCGCCGCGAAGGCCACGGCGGTCTGGCCGCAGCCCCCGGCGACGGCGGTGGAAGCCATCTCGGGCGATGCCCCGGGGGCCGGTTCCGGCGCGGCGGCCGAGGTACTGGGCGGACGGTCCTCGGCCCTCGCGACGACCTCTCCGGACGATGAGCGGCTGGCGACCAGCGGCAGTTCGGCGGCCACCCCGGTCATCGCCTCCCTGGCGGTGGGCCTGGTGGTCCTGGGCGGCCTGGTGGTGCTGCTGCTCCGCAAGCGCCCGCTGGACGAAGAGGACACGCCCTGAGGCGCCGAGGGAACGGGTTCGATGGGCCGGGTGGGCGTGCGGACCGGATTCGGATCCGCCACCCGGGGTAGGGGCAGAAGATGGCTGATCAAGAACTGACCTGGTCCGGCACCTTCGCCCGGTGGGACCGTCGGGTGTTCGACGCGGTGGCCCGGCGGCACTGGCCCGGGGCCGACCGGGTGCTGCCGCGGCTCGGCCGGGCCGCGAACCACGGGGTGCTGTGGGGCGGGGCCGCCGCGGCGATCGCGGTCTTCGGGTCGGCCGGTGCCCGTAAGGCCGCCGTGCGCGGGGTCGCCTCGCTGGCGCTCGCCTCCGCCACCATCAACACCGTCGGCAAGTGGTCCGTACGCCGGCCGCGGCCGCTGCTGGAGGGCGTGCCCCTGAACCGGCAGCTGACCACGCAGCCGCAGACCACCTCCTTCCCGTCCGGGCACTCCGCGTCGGCCTTCGCCTTCGCCACCGGGGTGGCGCTGGCCTCCCCGGGCTGGGGGGCCGTCCTGGCCCCGGTCGCCGCTTCCGTGGCGTTCTCCCGCGTCTACACCGGGGTGCACTACCCCTCCGACGTACTGGTGGGCGCCTCGCTGGGGGTGGCCGCCGGGTTCGTCGTACGCCGCCTCGCGCGCGACGCGAAGGAGGCCCGGGTCGTACCGGGCGACGAGCGGACGGCCGCCGGAGCCCCCGCGCTGCCCGACGGGGCCGGGCTCACCGTGGTGGTCAACAGCGGGTCGGGCACGGCCGCCGAGGGACTCGACGTCCTGCGCACGCGCCTGCCCGCGGCCGAGGTGATCGAGTGCGAGGGCCCGGAACTGCCCGCCACGCTCGCGAAGGCGGCCTCGCGGGCCACCGTGCTCGGGGTCTGCGGCGGCGACGGCACGATCAACGCGGCCGCCACCGCCGCACTGGGGGCCGGGGTGCCACTGGCCGTGTTCCCCGGCGGCACCCTCAACCACTTCGCGATGGACCTCGGCCTCGCCGGGGCCGAGGCGACGTGCGAGGCCGTGGCACAGGGGCACGCCGTCCGCGTCGGCGTGGGTCGCTTCTCCCCGGGGCCCGACGGCGAGAGCGGCTACTTCCTGAACAACTTCAGCATCGGCGCCTATCCGGAACTGCTGGGCCACCGACTGCGCTGGGCCCCGCGCATCGGCGGCGGCCCGGCCGCGCTGCTGGCGGCCTGGCGGGTCCTGCGCTCCCAGCGGCCCGTGCGGCTGCGGCTGGCCGGGCGGCCCCGGAGCGTATGGCTGCTCTTCGCGGGCAACGGCACCTACCACGGCACCGGCCCCACCCCCCGCCGCCGCGACAGTCTCGGCGAGGGCCTGCTGGACCTGCGGCTCGTCCACGGCGGCGGGCGCCCCGGCCCCCGGCTCCTGGCCGCCGCCTTCACGGGCCCGCTGAGCCGTTCCCCCGTCCACGTGGCCACCCGGCTGCGCAGCCTGCGCATCGCGGACATCCCCACGGGCACCCCGCTCGCCTACGACGGCGAGTACGCCGAGGCCCCGGCCGCCCTCGTCCTCGACCAGATCCCCGACGCCCTGACCGTCTACCGCCCCCGCTGACCGGGTCGGCTGACCGCCCCGCTGAACGGGTCCGGGCGCCGCGCCGGTCAGGAGTCGGCCGGCCCCGGATCCACGCCCAGGTCGGCCCGCATGATGCCGCGCATGTTCTTCCAGTGGTCCCCCAGCTGCAGCAGCTCGGCCTGTATCTCATCGAACGCCCAGCCGGGGTGCGGGTCGCCGTCCTCCAGGTGCAGGGTGCGGCTGTACGCGCCGGCCAGGGTTCTCGTCATCGCGTCCAGCTCCCGCAGTACCGCGTCCGAAGCGACCATCTGGGCCTCCGCGAAGGCCGTGTGCATGGAGTGCCGCGTCTCCTCCAGATCGGCCCGCGCCTGCGCGGTGGCCTCCCCCTTGTGGACGAGCCACAGGTACTTCATGAGCTCGATGCGGTAGCGGCGGTAGCCGGAGTTCGCCGTGACGTAGCAGGCCCGCCGCTTCTCCACCTCCGCCATGCGCTGCTCGCGCAGCCACTGGGCGTCGGCCGCCCGCTGCTGCCGTTCGAACTGCTCCGTCTGTACGCGCGCGAGCACGCGCTGCGAGAGGATCGGTGCGAGCAGGGTGCCGGTCACGGCGACGATCGCGCCGGCGAGCGCCAGCAGCGCGTTGTTCACATGTACCTCCGTACGGCCGACGGAGGCCGCGCCCCCGCACTCCCCACCATCCTGCCCGGCCCCGGTGCGGCGCGGAGGCCCTGATCGGGCCTCATGCCCCCGGGGCGGCCGCCTCGTGGACGGAGGTTCCGTCGGGCCGGCGAAAGTGGCCGCAGGCCGGGGGGTCGGTTCCGATCGCGGCCCGGGGCAGGGGCGGCTGACCTACCCATTCGCCCGCGGGTATGGACGTACGGCAAGATGGGGTGTTTCTGGCGAACAGGGGCTACTGAAGGGCCCCTGACCTGCGGAGGAACCGCTGACCAGGGGCCGTAGCGGGGCCGTGGGCCGTCTGTGGGCCGTCAGGCCGCCTCAGGGGTGCCCGGAGAGGCGCCGAAGACCGCTGAAACGGCCGAGCGCGTCCGCTGCTCGCTGCTCGGCATCAGATGTGTGTAGATCCGGAGGGTGAAGCCGGGGTCGGAGTGCCCGAGGTACACACTCAGCGCCTTGATGCTCTCACCACTGTCCAGAAGTACCGACGCGTAGAAGTGCCTTAGGGCATGCATGCCGTCGTCCGGCGCCGCAGCGTAGCGCTTGCCCCGCTCCCTAGGCGGGATGACGCCGGCAGACGCGAGGGCGGCCTTCCATACGTGGTCATCGAAGTAGCTGCGCCAGATGGCATGGCCCACAGCGCTCGTGAAGACGAGCTGACGGGCCACCAGCGGCCCATCCGGAGTCTTCCAAGGCAACTTCACCTCGACCGGCGGGAAGCGCTTCATATGGGCGCTCAGGGCCGCAGCAGTCACGGGGCTCAACGGCACGTCGCGGAGCTTGCCTCGCTTCGGCGGCGCGAACACGAGCTTTCCGCCAACGCGCTTGACTTGCTGCCGGACGTAGAGCCACCCCGTCGAGGCATCGATGTTCTCTCGATCCAGTCCGAAAATCTCACCCTGCCGAAGGCCACAGCCGCCGCCGATGTCCACCGTTGCGGTGAAGCGGTCGGGCAGGCCAGCCCTTACGGCCAACACGCGCTTCTCGGACCACGGCTGAACCAGCCGCGGGTCAGGCTCCGGTGCTTTGACCGATTGGGCATGGCAAGGGTTTGACCGAATCACCCCGTCGTCTTTGGCGGCGTTGAACAGCGAGGACACAGAGTCGTAGATCGCCCGCCGGTACGTCGCGTTGGGGAGCGACGTCGTCAGGTCGCTAAGCCAGGTGCGCACGTGCTCCGGCTTGAACGACCCCATCGGGCGAGTGCCCAGATAGGGGACGGCGTGAAGGCGGATCCGCCTCTTCACCGCCTCCTGGCTGACCATGTCGGTAGTCAGTCCGCCGAGCCACTTATCGGCGTACTCGCGGAAGGTGATCCGTCCGGCCTTCGGGTCGAAGAACTGGCCCGAGTCCATGTCGGCCTTGATCCGGGTGAGCCACTTTTCGGCCCGGCCTTTCTCCCGGTCCGGGAAGCTCTGAGACTGCTCGGTGCCGTCGGGCCCGACGTACCGCGCCCGGTAGCGCATGCCTGTGCCGTAGCGGTCGGTCTTGACCCGCCGGGTCTTGCCGTCGGGCCCGGTCTCGGTCTTGTACCAGCGGTCTTGGATGTGGCCTGCCACGTGGGGCCTTTCTGAGATGCGTGAGGGCGGGCCCGGGTGGGCCCGCCCTCAGCGGTTGGGTGGTGGGTTACGCGGCTTGGCTGATGTCCAAGCGCTTCTGCTCGGCGATCCAGTCGTAGAGGTCGGCGGGGTCGTACCGGGTGTGCTTGCCGACGCGGAACCCGGGCGGGCCGGTCCGCTTTTTGCGCCACTGGTAGAGCGTCTCGACGGGGACATCGAGAATTTCGGCGACGTCGTCGGGGTTGAGGTATCGGTCGGGGAGTCCGCCGCGCAGGATGGCGCGGGGGTCGCTCGGGGCAGTCATGTGCTCCTCCGGCGGGATCGGCAGGGCATGTCGGGTGGGCGCGAGGCTCGCGTGCTGTCCGAGGCTGGGATTTCTGCGTCATCGCGTCATCTACCGACGGGCCATCGGGCTCCTTCAGCTCGGTCCGGGGTGCGAAAACCCCGGAAAGCACTGACAGAACTGACAGAACCTCGCCATGTGGCCTCTGACCTGCTGTTTTGGTTGGTTTGGCTCGCGTGACAAAACCTCAAAAAACTCTGACAGAACCTCGAAAACCTCGGTTCTGTCAGACCGGACGGCTCGCCCGCGGCGAGGTTTTTGGAGTTCTGTCAGAGTTTTCGGAGGTTTTGTCAGAGCTCCGAAAGTGCTCGTTTTCGCAGGTCACAGGGCTGGTCGGGAGGTTCTGTCAGTTCTGTCAGTGGGTTGGGGGGTTTTCAGGCGGCGGGGGTGAGGCGGGGGTGGGTCTCGTAGCGGGGGGAGGGCGGCCGGCCGCCGCGTGTGGTGCGGGGTGGCGGGGGCTGCTGGCGGATCCAGCCGTGCTCTTCCAGGAGGTTCAGGGCGGGGTCGAGGTCACCCATGGCGGGGAACTCGCTGCGGGGCATCGCGCGGAACAGGTCGCGCTTGGTGAAGGTGGCGGTGCGGGTCTCGCTGAGGTGGGTCAGGACGGTGTGGGCGGCTTCCTGGGCGGGGTCGGCCTTCATGGCGTTGAAGACGTCGAGGGCGTGGGCGGTGAAGTAGTCCCCGAGGCGGGTGGCGGCGGCCATGGTTTCGGTGGCGATTGGCCGGGTCCAGGCGTCCTCGGGGTGGGCGGCGAGGTGGAGGAGCCCGGCGATGCGGGCGACGGCTCCGTCGCGCTTGCTGGCCCAGTTCACGATCGGCGCGAGGCTCCCGTCCTTGCGGAGTCGGGATTCCGTGACGCGCTGGTAGGCCAGCAGGACCGCGTCCGCCTCGGGGGTGAGGGAGAGTTCGGCGGTCTCGGTCCAGCCCGCGAGGGTCAGGGCCAGACACCCGAGCTTCTGGGCGTAGGTGCCGGCTGTTTCGGGGCTGAGGAGTTCGGGGGTGAGGTTGCGGTAGCCGACGAGGGACTGCGGTTTGGAGTAGAGGAACCGGGCGAGCAGGCCGCGGCCGTCGGCGCCCTTGATCTGCCCGATGGAGTCCAGGACGTCCGGCTGGACGGCCAGGCCCATGGTGATGGCGGGGTTCTCGATGTACTGGGGATCACGGGCCTGCCGGTTGACGCGGGCCATGTCACCGGCGTGGCCCTTGAGGAAGATCCCCATGTTCGGGACCCCGGAGTACCGTCCGGCGATGATCTCGAAGATCTCGCCTTCGGGGGACAGGATCGAGATCCGCCCGTCCTGCTGGGCGAGGAGGCTGGTCAGGCTTTCGGCGGTGATGTCGTCGGCGACGAGCTGGGGCTCGACTGGGACGACGGCCCGCTCGGCGGCCTCGGCCAGCGAGATGGCCTGGGCGGTCAGCCCGGCCAGCTTGTCGGCATCGGCGTTGGCGGCCATCTTCTCGGCCCTCTCCGCCGCGGCCTTCGCGATCCGGGCGGAGGCTGCGGCCTCGGCCCGCTGGGGTGCGGTGAGGTCGATGAGGGCCTTCTCGGCGGCGAGGAGGGGTTTAGTCATGAGCCCGAACACGGCGCTCTTGCGGTTGCCAGGCGGCAGGGCGACGGCGGTGTAGAGGTTCACGGGCTCGCTCCACTGCCCGCGGACGTTCACGGTAACGCGTCCGCCGGCGGCGGTGCCGATCACGGCCAGCGCGAGGCACCCGGCGAGGTCGACGGGTGTCTGAGTCTCCTCCGCGACCCCGGCGGTCATGGCGGCGAGCCAGTCGGGCAGAGCGTCCACAGGGAACGCAGGGAGCTGCCCACGCGGGTTGAGGGGTACGGGCTCGTCCCACCCGGGCCCGGTGATGTCCTCCGGGGTCATCTCGTCGAACCCGGCCCACAGCTCAGGGTCGTGCGGACTCATGCGGCTTCCCTTCGCTGGTCGAGGAGCGGGCAGAGGGTGCGGTGCTGTTCGTGGTCTTCGACCAGCGCGAGGGCGCGGGTGAGGCCGGCGGCGAAGATGTCGCGGCCGCAGGAGCACCAGGACCGGACGGACGGGGTGGCGCCGTACGAGGGCGGGGCGACGATGTGGAGCCAGGCGACGGGCCGGCGTCCGTCGTCGGCGTGGGGGTCAGGGCGAACAGATGAAGGGATGCCTTCGGCGACGACTTTCGGCGCGCCATTGCCGTCCCGAGCTGGGGTCGGTTCGGCGGGGCTGGAGTGGGTACTCACGATGTCCTCACCAGGGCGGCGCCGAATCCGTTGGTGACGGCCCGCTCGGCGTACGCCTCGGGGACGTCGACGGACACGGCCACGTCGATGATCTGCCGGGCGAGGATCTCCAGGCCGCAGGGGCCAGGGCAGGCGGTGTGCTGGTTGGCGAGGAAGCGGGCGACGCCGTAGGCCTTGGATCCGGCGCCCTCGTCGCGGCAGGCGGTGATCCTGGCGAGCCCGCGTTCCAGGCCGGTGCGGATGAAGGTGTCGTTGTGGCGGCAGCCGGTGGCGACGGATCGGTCCCAGGTGGCGCGGGCCGGTGAGGAAGAGTCCACCTCCCCTCTCCGGGAGCGGGTGGAGGTGGACTCTTCCCTGCCGACCAGGGCGCGGACGGCGTCGGGCAGGACGGTCATGGTGCCGGTCCCGGTGTTGATCCAGCGGGCGTAGGACATCAGAGACTTGATGTCCACGCCGGGCCGGACCCCGTTGGCGGACTGCACGGCGCCCCGGTAGATCCAGTGCTCACCCCGGGTGGTTGCCACGGTCTTGGTCGCGGGCAGGTGCCGGCGGGCCCATACGACGGCTTCGGCATTGTCGAGGTCCACGACCGTGAGCCCGGCTCCGCCGGGGTGGTAGGCGACCCCTCCGGCCTGCCGCCAGGCCCGGGCCCACGCCGGGGAGGTGAGGACGGCCGGGTCGGTGGTGCCAGCGGCCCAGGCATGGCAGGGGGCCGGGCACTGGCAGGGCCCCGCGAACTTCATGTTCGGACGGTCACCGCACCGGCAGGGCCCGGCGCTCTTGCTACTGGTGCAGGCGACACAGTTCCCGACGGGGAGCTTGCTCGCGCGCAGGGGCAGGACGGGGAGCCCGATTCCGGCGAGCCAGAGCGCTGTACGCAGGTGAGTGGGTAAGGCCGGTCGGCGGGGGTCTCGCGGGAAGTCGGTGGGGTCAGTCATGCTGGTGTCCTCCACAGGTCTGTTGAGGGTTGTGGACGAGGGCGGCCTCGCTTCATTGGCGTGAGAGGGGGCCGCCCTCGGCGTAGCTAATGGCGGTGCGAGTGGCGGTGGTCGAGGAGCGTGAAGGTGAGCGCCGATTCGGCGAGCTGGCCATAGGCGAAAGCGGCGTCGGGGACGGCTGCGAGCTTCTCGTTGACGTCGGCCAGGTCGAAGGTGTCGGGGATGTCCGGCCGGTCGGCGCCGCGGACATACGCCCACAGGTCACCAACCCGGCCCAGTTCAGCTCGCGCCCGTTCGAACTGCTGGTGTCCGTCCCAGGCGTCGAGGCCCTTGAAGGCGGGCGGGACGGGGAACAGCTCGTCCGGGATGGCGGTGCGGCCGTCGGCCTGGCGGCTGAGTTCGACGAGGGGTGGCTGCTGGCCGTCCAGGACGCGCAGGAGCGCCCACGCAGCCCCATAGGCGTATGCGGCGGCCGCGTCGTCGTACAGCTCAGCCACGCGGCACTCGTGGGCGAGGTGGGCAGCCACGATCGCGAGGAGCGTCCGGTCGTGCGGCCGGTCCGGGACCGCGGACGGCTGGCCGGGGATGCTGATGGCGCCGTGGACGGGCCGGAGGCGGGCGAGGTGGTACTGCGCGCCGGCGGCTTGGGCGGCCCGGTGGGCGATGCGGGCTTCGCGGGCCGCAGCGCCGAGGGCGGACAGGCTGTCGGTCAGGGTCTCGAACCACGGAATCGTGGTGGTGGTCATGTGGTGTCTCCTCAGTGGCGGGTGTGGTCGGTGGCCAGGTCGGTCAGCCGCTTGGCCTCGTCAGGGGTGACGTGCCGGTAGCGGACGGACACCCGGCATCCCGGGTGCGGGCATCGGACGGTGCGCTGCCCGGTGAGGAGCGCGAGTGCGTCGGTGACGCGTTCGGTCAGGGGCTGGGGCTGGTTCATGAGGGCCTTCCGGGTTGCTGGGTTAGGCGGCAGCGAGTTCGGGTTGCTGCCAGGTGGGGAGTGCTGCGAGGACGCGGGTGCGCCAGCGCATGGCGTAGTCGATGCAGTTCGCGCAGTTCTTGTGGGTGTGGCCGGTGATCGGGGGCCGATGGCGTGCGTGGGAGCTCCAGGCGAGGGAGTCCGCGGAGGCGAGGAGGTGTCCGACCCTTTCCAGGCCGAGGGTCTTGAACCCGAACCCGTGCAGCCGCAGCCCGTGCGAGGCGAGGGTGGTGACGATGGCGGCGCCCTCGCGGGTGGATTGCCGTCGGCAGACCGACCCGAGGCCGACGACGGTTTCTGCGGTGAGGTCGATGCCGGCCTGCTGGTAGAGGGTGATGCAGTCTTCGTAGTCGGCTATCTCCCAGCCCTGCAGCACAGGAATGATCGGCAGGTCGGGGGCGAGCGCGCGGAGTTCGAGGTAGTTGGCGACGGTGCGGCGCTGGTGTTCAGCGACGGTGAGCCCGGTCCCAGCGAAGCGGACGGGGCCGGCTTGTCCGCCGTGGATGACGATGGGTTCGCACATCCAGTCCTGCGGGGCGGCCCAGTCGAACGGGCCCACGCCCTCCCAGATCCGGTACAGGTCTTCGACGTACCGGGCCGGGGTGCGAGTCCACCGGCCGTGCTTTTGGAGCTCCGTGAACCCGCCGGAGTCGACCGCGTACCGGCCGAGAGCTCGCGGCAGGTCTCGTGCGACCGCGAAGTGCTCGGCCTTCAAGAACAGCGGCTTGTCGCTGAGACGGACCCAGTGCCGTTTGTGGGTGGTCAGGTAGAACAGCATCCTGCTTGTGCCCTCCCGTCGTGATGAGGGCGGCCTCAGTCTCTGGTGAGACAGGGCCGCCCTCGTTGTGTCTGCTGTGCGAGGCGCTCAGTTGCTGATCTGCCTGCGGACGTCGGCGACGAGGCGGAGGATTTCGTGCGCCAGGTCGGCGATCGCCTGCAGTTGCTCTTTCACGTCCGTCGGCTTCGTGAAGGAGAAGGACGGTTCGCGGTCCGGCTTGGGGTCGGTGAAGTGGAACGACACGGCTGGCTCCAACGGGTTCAGATGTTCAGATGGGCTGCGCGCCGGATGGCGGCCTCCCACACGCCTCGGACCTGGGCTCCGGTGTGGTTGTCGTTCCAGGCCGGGATGGCCTCCCACTGCTTGCCGTGCTGCCGGCGGGCCTCCGCGAGGAGAAGGTTCCCAGCGTCGCGGTAGGCGCCGTTGCGAGTGCCGGCGGCCGCTCGCAGGGCGCCGATGGAGCAGCGGGCGCCCTCGGGGTGGATGAGCCGGTGCTTGGCCCACCCCTGGGTGTCGAGGAAGGCGAGGGCCTGGGTAAGGGTCTTCTCGACCGGCCCAGGCCGGTGCACGGCCGGTGCCGCGGCGAGGATGACGGGTACCGGTGCGGGAGTGGCCGGGATGGGTTTCGGGGTGGGGTCGAGGAGCTGGAATGCCTTCGCGTACAGGGCCGGGTCGATGGGGGTGAAGCTGGTTTGGGTGCGGGTGGTCATGCTGCCCTCCACAGTCCGTTTTCGTTGGTGACCTCGTCCCGCTTCTTCAGCTCGGACAGGCGCGGCTTGACGTTCTTCGCGGTGGTGCCGAGCTTGCGGGCGATGGTCTCGGCGGTCATGGGGATGGATTCCTCCTTGAGGAGTTCGAGGATTCGCGGCTTGATCAGCTCGGCCCCGTCTCCCACAGCCGAGGCGCCGGCCGGGTCGGTCTGTGCCTGCTGCTGCGGCAGTGCGCCCGGGCCCTGCTGGGCCTTGGCGAGAAGGTCGGCAAGGCTGCCGATCAGATTCCTGCCGCGCTGGTCGACCATCGGCGTGCTCGTGATGGCGTCCCGGTGCTGCCAGGCCTGGCAGTCCTCCACATCGACGGGTTCCTGGTGCCCGGCGAGGGAGACGGGCGGGACGTCCAGGTACAGGGAGCGGAACTGGACGGCCTGCGATCCGGGGGTGAGGAGGTAGCCGAGGCCGAAGGTGCCGTCCTCGGGGTGGGCGACGGCGGTGGTGTCCAGGCCGCTCATGTCCCGGTCGGCGACCCTTTGGGCCTGGCCGGGCCAGGAGTCGGGGATCATCGACAGGTCGATGCCCTCCGCGCCCTGGACCGCGTTCGCCCCGACCAGGGAGCCCTGGCCCTTGGCGCAGCGCAGGAACACCGCGCCGCCGCCGATCAGGAGCTGGGAGCGGATGATTGAGGAGTTGCCGAGGTCCTCGGCCAGGGGGGTCTGGGTGGCCAGGACCACGCCGATACCGCGCTTGAGGGACCGGCGGGTGAGCTGCTCCACGATCGCTTTGGCCTCTGCGTGGTACTGGGAGGAGGCCGACAGCAGCATGTGGGCTTCGTCGATGACGATCAGGACGAGTGGGTCGGTGAAGGGGAAGGAGGGGGTGCGGTAGCGGGCCTCGCGGTCGAGCATCAGTGCGTAGGCCAGGCGCAGGGCGCCCATCGCCTCGTCCAGCCCGTCCCCGCAGTGGGCGGCGAGCGGGGCTCCGGCGATGGTGCCGGCCTGCGGCGAGGCCAGGATCACCGCGATACGAGACTTATGGGCGGAGAGTAGGACCTGCTCCAGGACCCCGGACTTCCCGGACCGGGACCCGCCGACGAGGTAGAGGTGGCGGGCACCAGAACCCGACTGCGCCAGGGGGACGAGCGCGGCCTGGCCGTCGATGTAGGTGCCGAGGCGGACGTAGCCGCGTGAGTCCATGGCCAGTTCGCCGACGACCGTGGAGAGCATGGTGCCGTGCATCAGCGCGTGCTCCTTCATCACGCGCACCCCCACCTGCGAGGGCTTCTCGGTCGGGGCCAGGGCGACCTGGATGCTGGAGAGTGCAAGGTTCGCCGCGAGGTCTTGCAGGTTGACGGTTCCGATGGCCTTGCGGTCGCGGGTGGCGATCCCCTCCCAGTCCAGCGGCCCGGTGTAGCGGGTGAGGGTCAGCGTGGTGCCGGGCATCGCTCCATCCGGAACGGCGACGTGCGCGGCCCACAGCTCCTCCGGAGACGTTGGCGTACCGGCCACGATGGAGGGCGCCGCCGACGGCTGCTTGAGGTGCACCGCCACGGGCAGGGCGTTGGGGGCGTAGTGCTTGGGGTCGCCCATCTCCACCTGGGAGACGGGGACTCCGTAGACAGAGGCGATGTCCGCCGCCTTCACCCTCACCTGCTGTCCCTGGGGGAGGGTGATGATCCCGGTGAAGGACACGTGGTCCTCGCCGACGTCGAGGGTGAGGTGGGCGAGTGTGGCGCCGGGCTGGATGAGCTTGCGGCCCTCGGTCTGGGTCGGGCCGCAGATGAACTCCGTCCACCACGCCGTGATCACCTGCGCCTGCGAAGACTCCCCCGCCGGGACCGTGGCGGGCAGGGCGGGGAGTTCGGCGGCGGTGTTGCGGTGGTGGGCCAGGGCGGCCGCGCCGGCCGGGACGGCGAGGCCGAGGGCGAAGAGCGGGTCCATGCCGGAGGAGAGGAGCTGGTGGGCGGCGATGCCGGATCCGGTGGCGGTGATGCCGCAGGCGATCAGGGAGCGCAGAGCGGGGACGGAGGCGCCGACGGCCCACGCCCCCGCTCCGGCCGCCGCGGCGGCGAGAGCGGACCAGGGGCCGACCGTGAGAGCTCCCACGGCCAGGGCAGCGGGCGCGTACTGGATGAACTGTGCTCGGGTCGGCCCCATGGGTCCTGCCCTCCTTACTGCTGGGCGTAGAAGGAGGCTTCCGCCATCTCGACCGGGGAGGTGTCCACCGCGTCCGCGATGCCCCCGTGATCGGTCTCCACGGTGGTCTTCGCGTCGTCGGCGGCCGCGGCCGCACTGTCCGCCGCGGCCGTGTACGCGCCGGCGGCTTCCTTCGCACCGGTCATCGTCAGCGCGGCGTCGGCGAACTCGGCGGTGGTGGCGGTGTCGACGGCGAGGGCCTTCATGGTTTCGGAGGCGTCCTGCATCTGCTCCGCGGTCTCGTCCACGGTGGCGGCGAGGGTGGTGACGGTCTCGGCGTGGACGTGGACCTGGTGGGTGAGCCAGGCCAGCTTGGCGCGCAGGGCCGCGTAGGTGACGGCGTCCTTCAGGGACTCGGTGACAGACATCCAGGCTTCTCCTCTGCTATCGGGCGTTGTAGAAGTCGCGTTCGGCGGGCTTGGTCAGCGGGGAGTCGGCCACGGCCCGGAAGATCGCCCCGTGGCGGACTTCGGCGTTCGCGGACGCGGTCCGGCAGGCTTCCTCGCCGCCCTGGATCTGGTCGTGGAGCTTGTTCGCGGCGGCGGCCTGAAGGGCGAGCTGTTCCTTGAGGTGCTCGCACTTGCCGATCAGGTTGTCCCCGACGCCCTTCTCGGTGATCTCGGCGATCAGGACGTCGCAGTCCGCGGCGAGCTGGGTGGACTCGTCCACCAGCTCCAGGCAGGTTTCGGTGCTGGACTGGCAGAGGGTCGCGGCGCCTTCGGCGAGGTCGATGACCTGGGTGAGGGTCATGACCTCACCGCCGCTGTAGGTGCGGGACTTCCCGGCCGCGGTCGTGACGTGGACACCCGTCTCGTCGACGGTCGCGGTGTGCGGGGTGGGCGGGTTGGGCTGCATCGTGGGGTCCTTCCTGATCTGTTCGGGGATCGAGACCTTCGGAGGCGGAGGGACGGTGCCGGGCGGCGGCATCACCGGGCCCGGTGCCGGGGCGGCCGGCGCATCGGCAGGCGGCGGAGACGGCGGATCGGCCGGCGGGGGCGTCGGGGTCTGTGTGGGTTCCGGCGGTGGGGCCGCCGGAGGAGAAGTGGGCTTCGGCGGCACGGTGGCCCCAGCAGCAGCCTGTGGAGCCCCGCCCGGCGGTGTGGCTGCGGGTGAACCGGAATCCGTGGTGCGGGGCTTCTTCATGTAGGCGGAGCGCCATCCGTCACGCAGGCCTCCGGCCCAGTGGGCGCCTACCAGAAGCCCGTAATGGGCTTTCGCTGCCGCGTTGTAGGAGGCGTTTCGGAAGGTGTCCGGTGCCCGCGTGGGCGACCATTTGGATTGGGTTTTCGGCGGGGGTTTCTTGATTCCGACTTTCTCGTATTTGCCGTGTGTGTTGTCGACGCCTACGAGGTAGCTGATGGCGAGGAGTACGAGGAGTTCCACGAGCCTCCCTCTGTGACACTGTGTGGCTGCGGGTGGTTACCGGTTACCGGTTACAGGCCCCGTGGGCGCCGGTTCGGGCCCCTCAGGGAGGCTCGAACCGGCGTCTGTGGGCTGTAACCGGTAACCGGTAACCGGGGCGGGTGGTGGCCTAGCGTGACGAGCCGATGTTGCCGACGGTGTCGTTCGCCGTGTTGAAGACGGATGCGAGGGTGCTGCGAATCTCCTCGCTGAACGGCGTGTAGGGGAGGAAGATCCCGGAGACGATCAGCATGATGCAGATCACCATCTGCTTTCCCTTCATCTTCTTGAAGGTGAAGAACAAGGCCCAGCAGAACAGGGCCAGGGCGAAGAACTGGAGCGTCATTCTCATGCACCCTTCTCGAAGGTGAATCCCTTGTTGCTCGCGGGGGTGACGGCACCGGAACCGGAGGAAGTAGAGAGCTTCTTGTAGGCGACGAGACCGGCGCCGCCGACGAGGGCCACCCACAGCCACGGGCTGGACGTCATTGACCCGCCGGCGCTGCCGGACTCCTCCGCCTTGGGGGCCTTGCCGCCGAGGGTGGGGGCGGTGCAGGAGGGGATCTTCGCGACGTCGTACGAGGCGGCCTTGGCCACGGCCGCCGACCGGATCTTCATGCACTCCAGGTAGACGGACATCTCCCGCTCGTAGAGCGTCTTGGCCGCGGCTTCCTCGGTCTCGGCCCGCTTCTTGTCCGCCTCCGCCTCCACCAGCGCGTTCGCGGCCTGCTCCTTGGCGCGGGCCCGGTCCTGGGCGGCCTGCTCGCCCTGCATGCTGGTGACGGCAACGACCGTGCCGCACACCGCCAGGACGGCGATGGTGCCGCACACCGCGAGAGCGGCCGTGTTGCGGCGGACCCCGCCGATCTTGCCGATCGTGGCGGAGAACTTCGACGACGTGCTGGGCTTCTCCGGGGCCGCGGTGTTCATGCGCGTGAACTCCTCGTCCCAGTCAATGCCGGACATGGTTCCCTCCCTTCCGGTGCTCGGTTCTGCAGGTCACAGCCGGTTGGGCTCCAGGCTGAAGAAGACGGTGTTCGCGGAGCCCATCTCCGGGTGCTGGGTCACGAGGTGGCCCCGGAGCGCGACGAAGACGTCGTAGCGGGTGGCGTCGGCGGGCGGGGTCCACGTCCCGTACTGCGTGCTCATCCCCCGGCCGGGAATCTCCAGGGTCAGCACCCACATGTGGGAGCCCTGCGCAGCGGCCGGCGCGGCGGTGGTTGCGGTGGTGGAGGTCTGGGAGGTCACGGAAACTCCTCGAAGAGTCAGGTGTTCAGGCGGCGAGGCGCGGGGCGTCCGCGCACGGGGTGCACATGCCGAGGGAGGCCGGGATCACGTATCCGGCGTCGCGGCGGCAGGCCGGGCACCGGCGGCGGGCCGCGTTGGCCTTCGCCAGAGCGGCGGCCCGCCGGGCGGTCATCGGGCGGACCGGGCGGGCCCGGTCAATGCGGTAGAGGTAGGCGACCAGCGGCCCCCGCTTCCGGCGGGGCCGCTCGATCTGGGCGACGACGTCCTGGCCCCCGGGCCGGAGGCCGAGTGCGCGGAGCTGCCGGCGGGTGGCGAGCCCGTCCGGGGCCAGGCGCCACCGGTAGACAGAAACCAGCGGGTTCGTAGATTCTGAAGGTCGGCTGGAAGCGAACCTGCTGCAATGGCGACCATTTGAAGGGATGGGCACTCAGGTTCAGCGCTGCTTGAATGCTTCAATGATCGAACTAGTGCTTCCCCTGGCAGCGGCAGGGCTGACGGTGTGGCTCTTCCGCCGCAAAGTGCAGCAACGTGCCGACAGCGCCGCTCAGGGAAATGTGATCAAGGTTCCCTGCCTGCTCCGGCATCCTTCGCTTGAAGGGCGATGGCTTCGTGGACGACTGCTGATAGGCCCCTCCTTATTGGCCTGGGAGCCCCGGACCAAGGCCGGTGCGGCAGTATCCCTTCCCGAAGGATTGCGTCGGGTCAGCGTGCGTTCACCGTCGCTGCGTGAGGCGATGAAGATCAACGCTGGGTGCAGGATCGTTGAGTGCACCTCTCCCGAAGGGGCCCTTCTTGTCGCTGTGATGCCGAATGAGTTGGATCACGTACTCACGGCCTTGAACAGCAACGGAGCAGAGTAGACAGCATCTCGTCATGCCTGGGTCGGGTCGATGGTGAAGCGCTCGGGACAGGCAGCGCGGACGTAGTGGATCGCGGTGTGGGAGGTGATTCCGAACAGGCGCATCAGCCGGATCGGGTCCGCAGTCTCGCGAGCCTCGTCGAGGAATCGGTCTTGCCGGAGCTGTGTGGCGTTGATCCCGATCCGGTCCCGCAGTGTCTGGAAGTTGGAGGCGGTGACTGCGGGCTGGTCGACGCGCATGGCGGTGATGGGGCTGACGATCAGGTAGGGGTTGGTGCTGTGTGGCCACCGGTGGTGACGCTCGACCAGCCAATCTTTGACGAGCCGGAGAGCGAACTCGTCCAGGCAGACCTCGTGGTCGGGCCGGTTCGGTCTGTGGATTCGCAGTCGTCCGGTCGATCGGTTGAGATCGTCCAGCCGGATCTCTGCGACCTACTTGGGGCGGATGCCGTAGACAGCGATCAAGGCGAGGGCGAGTTTGTCCTTGGCGCCGGGGACGTGGTCCAAGAGCCCCCTGAGCCGGTCTGAAGGGATGGCCCGGGGGACTCTGACGGGGGCCTTGAGGTGCACGTTTCGGGCTGGGTCGCGAAAGATACGGCGCTCGCGCCGCAAGGCTCTGAAGAGCGACCGCAGCCCTGTGAAGTAGGAGTAGTTGACGGCTGCGGTCTTCACCTCCTTCTCGGTGACTTCGTTGAGCGAGGTGAAGTGGTCCCAGGCATCCAAGACGGCCACGACATTGAGCATGTAGCCGCGGACCGTGTTCCAGGGCATGGGCGGGGAGGACCGTTTGCCGTTGCCCCGGAGCACGGCCACCCAGGCCTGGAGGTCTGCCTGGAACTGCGGCGGCGCTTGTGCCGTCCAGCGCTGAACGGATGCTTCGTCGGCTCCGATCGCGTGTGAGTCCAAGGCCAGCAGGCCTTTGAGCTGGAGGAACCCGGCGACACGGACGGCGTTGTAGTACGGAGTCATACGTCCGACCGCGTAGACGTCGCGTTCGAGGATCGGGGTCTGGATGCCGAGCCAGCCCAGCAGCACCCGCAGGGTGCGAAGGCTCTTCTTGCGGGTCGCGGAGGTCCACGCCTGGGCTCGGGCGAGCTGGTCGAGTTCGTCAACGATTGCCTGTGCCGCGGGGCTGATCTTCAGCAGGCCAGGGTCCTGGAGCTTCTTCCAGTCCCGTGCCGGAACGGGGAAGAGTTCGAGCTGGGCAGGATCGATCAGATGCTCGGGCCAGTAGCGGCGGGCTGCCCTGGTCTGCTGGGCCTGGTGCCGTCGTGCAGTGTTGAGATCGCGGCCGATCTTGTTCGCGTAGATGTCGATCTCGCCGCCGAACCAGAGCTGGTCCGGGACAGGGGCGCCCGCCAGGGTCTGCTCCAGCTGGACGACGCGGCAGCGCCGGCAGCGTCCCAGGGACAGCGGGAGGATGCGGTGGCAGCGCCGGCACCCACCCCGCTCGTTGAACTTCCGCCAGTTCTTGCAGGCTGAGCACAGTTTCGACGTGGTGCCGGACCAGGACAGGCAGTGCTCACAGCTGACGGGAGGCTGGTGGGGGTGGAGTGCGAGATGCCAGCTGTTGGGGCGCCGTCCCAGAAGCCGCGTGCGGCGGAACAGCTCAACCACTGGCCCGCGAAGTTGAGGAAGTTGTGCGATGTCCTGCTCGCGCACCAAGGTCTGTCCGGCTTCCCGGCCGGCGAGGGCGAGACGGACCATGTGAAGAGCGAGCCTTTCCCACGCGTCGCTCAGATCCCGCTCGGACGCCATCTGCGTGATCGCCGCGGAGAGAGCGGGCAATTCCACGAAATCGCGGTCCGCGATCCGGTGTGCGTGATCCACGGTCAGCGTCCGGGGCGGGGCCGGCCAGGCAAGCTGACCGGGCACCTGCACCGGGCAGACCCGTGGATCATCACGGACGACAGGCACGCTCGGTTCCGGTGACCACGGGCGCCAGTGGGAATGGGGAATGGGCAGCTCAGCGGTGAAGCGGAAGACCACCTGGCGCCAGTGCATCATGTCCTGGATCTCAGTTGGGCGGCAGTCCGCGCAGACCGCGGCCGGTGCCGGGAACGGGCCGGACCGCCGGGCCGTGATCGGGCCGGGCGCCCGCCACCCGGCGTTCGCCCTGCTCCCGCGAGGAGAGGTAGGACTCCGGCTCGGCCTGCATCAGGTCAGCGACGGTGCAGTCCAGTGCCGCACAGATCTTGTCCAGGTCCTCCAGCCGGACCGTGACCGGCTTGCCGCTCCACAAAGCCGCGACCTTGCTCAGGGAGGGCGTGAACCCCACCTCGGCTAGGACTGCCTGCAGCTGCGTCGGCCGCCAGATGTCACGCTGGGCGGCGACCATCCGCAGATTCCACTTCATCGTTCATGCCTCCATGCTCAGCCGGCGGACCGCCCGGCGTGCTGACTGCAAGGCAGCCAGCTCCGGGTCCGCCTGGACGGTCGAGAGATACCCGACCGTAGTGCTGGCCCAGATATGGCCAAGGACCTTCTGGACGTCCCAGAGCGCCATGCCGCTCTCATAAAGATGAGTCGCCCGCGCATGCCTCAGCAAATGGGGGATCAGGCAGGTCACCGGCCCGGGAAGGTAGAGCTCGCCGGCAGTCCTGAGCGCCTTGCGGAAGGCGTCGGGCTGCACCGGCATGCCCACGGCGATGTTCACGGCAGCCAGCGCCCGCGGCCGCCGCTCGGAGGGGAACAGCGGTGCGGCCGGGTCCGAGATGTCGTCGCTGAACGAGCCGCGGATCTCTTCGATGTACCACCACAGCAGCTCGCGTCCCTCCGCGAACAGGTAGGCCTGCCTTTCACGCTTGCCCGAACCGCCGGCCCCCTTGCCCTGGACGACGAACCGGCCCCACTGCCCCAGCTCCCAGTGAATGTCTCCGAGACGGACCGCGCACAACTCGCTCGCACGGACCCCCGAGACATAAGCAATCTTGGCCATCACGTAGTCGCGTACGGCCACCTGGTACTTGCGCGCCGCCGGAAGCGACGCCCGCCACTTGGTGAAGCACTCCGTCAGCGCTCGTTGCGACGGAGGGATCCGCAGTCCGAAGTCACCACGGTGGACCGGCCTGTTGAAGGAGTCGACCGGCGACTCGACAGTCGCACCGAACCTCCGGGCGATCTCACCGGCGTAGCGCTGCTCCAGGAACGCGAAGTAGCTGTCGACCTTGACCAGCTTGCTCCGCACCGTCGAGCGGGCCCGCCGACGTTCTTGCCCGGCATAGAACCGGTCGACATGCCGCGGCGTGAGCCGCCACGGCACCAGGTCGTAGAAGGAGCACAGCTCCATTACCGGCCGGACCAGCTTCTCCAACGTGGTGGGAGCCAGTCCGGCGACGTCCCGGGCCCACAGATACTCGGACACGGTGTCCAGGTAGAAGCCCTGCTCATCGACGGCACAGGTCTGTGCGGCAGCCCGGCGCTGCAGCACCTGCACGTCCGCCAGGCCGCTGCCCTCCGGCCCGCCGGGGCCTTGCACATTGCCGTCCTCCGGCTGCCCCATGAGCAAGGTCAGACGGCGGCGACTTCCTGAATCCCGCATAGCCCCGCAAGTTACTGGCCGAACTCGCAGAATCTGCCAGCAACTCGGGAAACTCGACACGGACGGATGACAACCAACAAGAAGGCCCTCACCTCCCCACTTGCTCTGATCCCCGTACAAGAGGCGGTGACGAACCCGCGTGAACTCCAGTTGGCAGGGTGCTCACCGGGGGCTTTCTTCCTGGGCCATGAGCGTCGCCCAGGCCCCCCGGATCCGGGATTCGCCGCCGGTGAATCCGGACTCCCGGAACGCGGCGGCGGTCTGCCGGTAGGACAGGGGCGGGTCGGCGGAGTAGCGCAGATAGCGGAGCACGACCACCATCTGCTCGTGGGTGAGGGGCTCCCCGATCAGCGGTGTGGACACCCCGGCGATCGTGGCGACCTCGTCAAGAGTCACGGGCGTGACGGCAGGCGTGACGCCCTCCTCGTCCAGGCCCGTCAGCGGGTCGTTGACCTGCGTGTCTTCTCCGTCACGCCCACCCGTGACGCCACCCTCCCCGGAGTCCGGTTCGGGCACCCGGGGGAGGGCGGGAGTCACGGCCGCCGTGACGGCGTCACGGCCACCCGTGACGGGCTCGACCGGGGGTGTGAGGGGGATGGCGAACATGTCGCTGAGGGCGACGTCCGCGCCGGTGGTGATGCGCTCCCGCTGAACCTCCAACAGTCGCGCCCCGAGCGTCGTGTCCGCGGTACCGACCTTGCGGGCCAGACGCCACGACGTCCGATCCGACCGCTTCCGGATCTTCTTGTCGGGGTGGTTGGCCGCGCGGGCACGGTGGTAGGCCAGGGCCTGGACCACGGCAGCCGCCCGCGCTTCGGCCTCGGCATCCCGGCCATCGACGTGGACCACGATCCGCCGGGCCAGGAAGGCCATGCCCTCGGCCGAGACCGACATACCCATCGGGGTGATCGCGTAGATGACGGTGCGGGGCCCGTCCGGAGCGGCGACCGCAGACATGGCCGACGCGGCGGCCGGCAGAGCCCACAGCCCAGCGCGGACCGCCGCCGGGGAGGACTGCCCCAGCATGGTCAACCCCAGCAGCACCAGCGCCAGGACGGCGGTGGCACCTTCACCCGCGGCGACCGCGCCGAGCGCGGTACCGGAGTTATAGGCGCCCTTCATGTTGGAGTACGTCCCGTACCCCCCGGCCCCGCCCGTGGCCAGCATCGGGGCGAACGCGAGGGCGAGGACGAACTTCTGGACTCCCGTCAACGGCCGGCCGCTCACCGGTATCCCCCGTTCTTCTCTTCCTTGAAGGGGGTGTAGGTGATGGGCTCCTCGGCGGTTCGGGTGCGGATCGCGTCCGCGGCCCGCCGGGGGTCCCGGGTGACAGCTCGGTTGGATTCGATGATGATCCGCACGGCGAGCGCCCGGCGCTCCAGCAGCCGGTAGTAGAGACGCTCGTCCGCCACCTCGATCGACGGCAACGGCAGGTCCAGTGCTTCCACGATCGCTTCCAGCAGGGCGACGTGAGCCGCGTCGGTGCGCTCGTTCATGCCGCGTCCCCCGAGACCTGCGTACCGACGGCGCAGTTGGCCGCGTCCCGGCGGGCCGCCATCACCTTCCGGTGCGCCCGCCGGATGCGCCGACTGTGAATCTGGGTCGGCGGCTGATGCAGCAGGACGATCAGCACGTCCAGCAACTCGACCTCGGCGGAGATGACCGACATCTCCGCCTCGATCGCGTCCAGCTCCGCGTCCGACGGCTCCAAACCGTCGGACCACGGGGTAACAGCGTCGTGAAGTGCAGCGATGGACTTCATGGGTCTTGCTCCTTCTGTGGAGGAACGGGACTCGACAGCAGCCCTCGGCGCGGGAACGCCGGGGGCTGCACTGCATGCGTTGGGTGAAGCAGGAAGCACACCGGCTTCCCTCGACCCCGCCCGTACGGCCCAGAAGCGCCGGACGGGCGGAGGAGGCAACCGGCCGCGGCAAGGCCGCAGGATTGGGGTGGTCTCGATTCGGGGACGCGGCTGCCGGATCAAGGAACAGCTCGCTAGGGCCCCGTTGTAGGCAGAGACCGCCTGCCGTATGGGCTGCCAAGGACCGCGCCCGAAAGCTGCGCGGCTGCCCACCACCCTCGCCCCGCTTTCGCGGGCCTCGATGCCCTGACCTGCGCCATAAGGGCACAGCTCACCCGTTCCAGCCTGACTTACTTGGCTAGCCCGGTGGGCATGGGGATAACGTAACCAGCTTGGCTAGCCACGTCAACATCTGGCTATCCAAGCTGCTCAAATAGTCAGGTTGGCCGTAGCATCGGGCCATGACCTTTGCGCTTGAACCCCTGGACCCGGACGACGACCGGCCGCCGTACGAGCAGGTGGCGCGCAGTCTCGGAGCCGCGATCCGAACGCGGAAGCTCGGCCCTGGCGAGAAGCTGCCGTCGCACAAGATGCTGACGGACCACTACGGCTTCGCTCGCGCCACGATTCAGCGGGCGCTCCGGGACCTCGAAGACGAGGGGCTGGTCGTCTCCCGCAAGGGGAGCGGCGTGTTCGTCCGCAACCGCACTGAGCGGCCGGCGGGCCTGCGGCCGTACGTCGAGCAGGCTTTCGCCAGTCGCAACGTCACGATCGATTTCGCGGGGTTCTCCAGCGAGACCCTGCACGGCGCACTTCAAGAGCCGCTGGACAAGATCCGGATCGGTCGGCTCACCCCGACCAGCATCCGGATTCGCATCCTGGTGCCGGACATGGCCGTGCCGCAGGCGGCTCCTGTCCGGCGTGAGGACTGCGCGGACGACGCCCGGCTGCGCAGCCGGATGCACGACATCATGGTCGGCTACACCCGCAGCATCTCGGACGCCATAAGCGAGCTGAGCCACCTCGGGCTGGTCCAGGAGAGCAGCGTCAGTGTGCGCGTCCACAGTGGTACGCAGTTCTTCAAGCTGTACGTGATCAACAACGAGGACGCGTTCTTCGGGTACTACCCGATCAGGCCGAACAAGGTCGTGGCGCAGGGCGAGGCCGTCGAGATCTTCGACCTTGTCGGCAAGGACACGATCCTCTTCCACCACTCGATGAACGACGGCGACTCGTCCAGTGGCGCACAGCAGGTCGAGCAGGCGCGCATGTGGTTCGACAGCATCTGGGACACGATCGCGAGGGACGCCGATGCCCACACCCTCTGAGGCTCTGGCTGACGTCATCGGGGCGTCCGCCGGGGTGCTCTTCGACTTCGACGGACCCGTCTGTGACGTGTTCGGAGGGCTGCCTGCCCCGCAGGTAGCAGTCGAACTGGCCGGCATCGTCGCGACCCGTGCGCCGTCCCTCGCGGACCGTGCCCGCGCGACGGACGACCCGATGGAGATCCACCGGCTCTCGCAGGAGGGCGGAGCGGACCTCCTTGCCGCGGTGGAGGCAGCGCTGACGACGGCCGAAGTCGCCGCGGTCAAGGTTGCCGGGCCGCCGGTGGCCGGCGCCGTGCAGGCGCTCAAGGCCGCCCGTGCATCGGATCGGCGCGTCGCCGTGGTGAGCAACAACTCAGCCGAGTGCGTTCGGGAGTATCTGGAGCTCCACGGCATCGCCGGGGCGGTCGAGGTCGTAGTCGGGCGGCCGGTGCTGCGGCCGGACCTCATGAAGCCCGCTCCGCACCCGCTGCTCGCCGCAGCCGCTGCCCTGGATGTCGAGCCCGCCGCCACTGTGCTGATCGGGGATTCGACCACGGACGTAGAGGCAGCCCGGGCCGCGGGCACCCGCAGCATCGGATTCGCTAACAAGCCGCGGAAGCACTCGACGCTTGCCGACGCCGGCGCGGACGTCGTGGTGCAGAGCATGGAGGCCGTCGCGGACGCGCTCGCTTCGGCGGCTGCCGCAGACCAGCTCCCGTAGCCTCTACCTGCGTAGAGGTCAGGACGGGCGGTCCGGAGCTGGGCCGTCTCTGGGCCGTCGGAGGTGGCCCAAGGACGCCCACCGACGACCAACGACGCCCACGATCGCGCGGGGCCCCTGACTTTCGACCCCAGGTCAGGGCCCCCGGGCCATACGCGTTTCCCCCGGGGTATGGACGCCTGGCAAGATGGGGTGTATCTGCCCACCATCGATCTGCCGGACGGTTTCTCTTGGCTGAGTTCATCTACACCATGCGCAAGACGCGCAAGGCGCACGGCGACAAGGTGATTCTTGACGACGTCTTCCTGAACTTCCTGCCCGGCGCGAAGATCGGTGTGGTCGGCCCGAACGGCGCCGGTAAGTCCACCGTCCTCAAGATCATGGCGGGTCTGGAGCAGCCGTCGAACGGTGACGCCTTCCTCTCTCCCGGCTACTCCGTCGGCATCCTCATGCAGGAGCCCAAGCTCGACGAGTCCAAGACGGTCCTCGAGAACGTCGAGGACGGTGTCGGCGAGATCAAGACCAAGCTCAACCGGTTCAACGCGATCGCCGAGGAAATGGCGACGAACTACACCGACGAGCTGATGGAAGAGATGGGCAAGCTCCAGGACGACCTGGACCACGCCAACGCGTGGGACCTGGACGCCCAGCTGGAGCAGGCCATGGACGCCCTGGGCTGCCCGCCCGGCGACTGGCCGGTCACCACCCTCTCCGGTGGTGAGAAGCGCCGCGTGGCCCTCTGCAAGCTGCTGCTGGAGGCTCCCGACCTGCTGCTCCTCGACGAGCCCACCAACCACCTCGACGCCGAGTCCGTGAACTGGCTGGAGCAGCACCTGGCCCAGTACAAGGGCGCCGTCGTGGCCGTCACCCACGACCGCTACTTCCTCGACAACGTCGCCGAGTGGATCCTCGAGCTCGACCGCGGCCGCGCCCACCCGTACGAGGGCAACTACTCCACCTACCTGGAGAAGAAGTCCGAGCGCCTCAAGGTCGAGGGCAAGAAGGACGAGAAGCGCGCCAAGCGCCTCAAGGAAGAGCTGGAGTGGGTCCGCTCCAACGCCAAGGGCCGCCAGGCGAAGTCCAAGGCCCGTCTCGCTCGCTACGAGGAGATGGCGGCCGAGGCCGACAAGATGCGCAAGCTCGACTTCGAGGAGATCCAGATCCCGCCGGGCCCGCGCCTGGGCTCGATCGTGGTCGAGGTCAACAACCTCTCGAAGGCGTTCGGCGACAAGGTCCTCATCGACGACCTGTCGTTCACGCTGCCGCGCAACGGCATCGTCGGCATCATCGGCCCGAACGGCGCCGGCAAGACCACGCTCTTCAAGATGATCCAGGGCCTCGAGACCCCGGACTCCGGCGAGATCAAGGTCGGCGAGACCGTCAAGATCTCGTACGTGGACCAGGGCCGCGCCAACATCGACCCCAAGAAGACCCTCTGGGCGGTCGTGTCGGACGAGCTGGACTACATCAACGTCGGCAACGTCGAGATGCCGTCCCGCGCGTACGTCAGCGCCTTCGGCTTCAAGGGTCCGGACCAGCAGAAGCCGGCCGGTGTGCTCTCCGGTGGTGAGCGCAACCGCCTCAACCTGGCGCTCACCCTCAAGCAGGGCGGCAACCTGCTGCTCCTCGACGAGCCCACCAACGACCTCGACGTCGAGACCCTGTCCTCGCTCGAGAACGCGCTGCTGGAGTTCCCGGGTGCGGCCGTGGTCGTCTCCCACGACCGCTGGTTCCTGGACCGGGTCGCCACGCACATCCTGGCGTACGAGGGCGACTCGAAGTGGTTCTGGTTCGAGGGCAACTTCGAGTCCTACGAGAAGAACAAGATCGAGCGGCTCGGCCCGGACGCCACCCGTCCGCACCGCGCCACCTACAAGAAGCTCACCCGAGGCTGAGGTCGCCGTCATGGCCAGACACCACTACCGGTGCCCCTTGCGTTGGGCGGACATGGATGCCTTCGGGCACGTCAACAACGTCGTCTTCCTCCGCTATCTGGAGGAGGCGCGGATCGACTTCATGTTCCGCCTCGCGCCGGGGGAGGGCAGTGAGTCCTTCACCGGCGGGTCCGTCGTGGCCCGTCACGAGATCGACTACAAGCTGCCCCTCGTGCACCGTCACGAGCCCGTCCTCATCGAGTCCTGGGTGACCCGGATAGGCGCCGCGTCCCTGACCATCCGCTACGAGGTCAAGGACGAGGCGACCGAGGACGCGCCCGAGACGGTCTACGTGCGGGCCGAGACGGTGATCGTGCCCTACAACCTCGCTGCGGGGCGGCCCCGCCGCATCACGGCCGAGGAGAGGCACTTCCTCGAGGAGTACCTCGACGAGCCGCGCGCCGAGGCCGTCGCGGCATGAACGACCAGTTGCGCTTCGCCGATTCCGGGGAGGCGGCGGACCTCGCCGCCTTCCTGGGCCGGCTGGTGCACTACGACCGCGCCGCCGCCGTACGCCTCCAGGCCGGCGGCGGCGCGCTCGCCGTCTTCGGACGGCCGCCGTCCTTCGACATCCTGGCCGTCCGTTCGGTGCGGCTCGCCGCACCCGTCGCGATGCCGCTGGACCTGACGGTGTCCGCCGGTGAGCTGCTGGAGTCCGTGGACGAGGCCTCGGCCGAGGCCACCGTGCCCGCGCCGGTCACCGGACCGCCCTGGGCCGGCGTGCTCCCGCCCCGCGGCGGCTGGCGACAGGTTCCGGGGCTGCCCGGCCCCGAGGCGATGGGAGCGGCCGTGGCCGCCGCCGTCGCCGAGTTCCGGGCCCGGGACGAGGCCCTGCCCGTGCAGCACCGGACCCGGTCCGAGCGCGACCGCATCGGCCGCGAGATCTGGTCCCGCACCCTGGGCGACACCGAGCTCCCGCTGCGCGCCGTGCACGCCGCGCAGTCCCTGGGCTTCCTGCGGCCGGTACGGGCCGCCGTGCCCGCCCCCGCCGCCCAGCCCGACGCCCCCGCCCCCGTGGCACTGCTCGCCTCCGGGACCTGGCTGCGGCTGCGCACCCCGTACGGCTCCGTCGCCATGCGCCGCCCCGGCGTCACCGGCGGCCTGGGCGCCCTCCAAGTCCGGCCGGTCTGAGTCCCGTAGCGTCCGCTATCCCGCCGTATTGATCATCGAGGCGGCGGCGTACGTCAGGTACTTCCACAGCTGCGCCTCGTGCTCCGGCGCCAGGCCCAGCTCGTCCAGCGCGACCCGCATGTGCCGCAGCCACGCGTCGTGAGCGGCCGTGTCGACCTGGAACGGCGCGTGCCGCATCCGCAGGCGCGGGTGGCCGCGGTGCTGGCTGTAGGTGGTCGGACCACCCCAGTACTGCATCAGGAACAGCGCGAACCGCTCCTCGGCGGGGCCCAGGTCCTCCTCCGGGTACATCGGGCGCAGCAGCGGGTCCTCCGCGACCCCCTCGTAGAAGCGCCGGACGAGGCGGCGGAAGGTGTCCTCGCCGCCCACCTGCTCGTAGAAGGTCTGCTCGTGAAGCGTGCCCCGCGGAATCTCATTCACCCGACCATCGTCTCAGACGCCCGGATCCAGGACCGAGGTCCTAGGACCACCCCCCGGTCCCCCTCGCGTTCGCACGCGGCGGCCCGGCGCAGGACAGTGGAGGCATGGCCGCACACACCGCGCACACCGAGACACGGGACCTGCGGGAGACCGCGCACGCAGCCCAGGTGCGGGAGCTGACCGCCGCCGGCGTGCTGGAGGATCCGCGCTGGCGGGCGGCCTTCGCCGCCGTGCCCCGGCACGTGTTCGTCCCGTACTTCTGGACCGGCCGCGGCGCCGGTCACGAGCGGCTGTGGGCCGAGGACCCCGACCCCGAGCGTCGGGCCCGCTGGCTCCGCGGGGTCTACGTCGACACCCCGCTGGCGACGCGGATGCGCGACGGCCTGCAGGTCTCCTCCAGCAGCCAGCCGTCCCTGATGGCGAAGATGCTGGCCGCCCTCGACGTGCGCGACGGCGACGACGTCCTGGAGATCGGCGCGGGCACCGGCTACAACGCGGCCCTGCTCTGCCACCGGCTCGGCGAGGAGCACGTCACCACCGTCGACCTGGACGAGGAGATCACCGAGTCCGCGCGGACGCACCTGGCCGAGCTCGGCTACCACCCGGTGGTGGTCACCGGGGACGGGGCGCGCGGCTGCCCCGCCCGGGCTCCGTTCGACCGGATCATGGTGACCTGCACGCTGCCCCTGGTCCCGCACGCCTGGCTCGGCCAGTGCCGGCCGGGGGCACGGATCCTGGCGCCGCTGTCGACCGGCCTGATCGCGCTGACCGTCCGGGACGCCGGTTTCGCCGAGGGAAACTTCCTGCACACGTCGGCGTACTTCGTCCCGCTGCGCGGGGCCACGGCCACCCCGCCGCCCGCCCCGGCCGCCGCGGAGTACGGGCTGCCGTACGAGTGGGTGGAGAACGAGCGCTTCCAGTTCATGCTCGTGCTGACCGCGGGCGCACTGCACCCCCGCGAGGCCCTGGACCTGTGGCGCCGCGAGGGCCGCCCGGCCCGCGAACGCTTCGGGGTCTCGGTCAGCACCGAGGGCCAATGGTCATGGCTGGACGATCCCCAGGGGCCGTACGTGTGGCCCCTGGGGGAGGGATGAATCAGCCGCGGCGGATCGTGATCGTCGTCCAGGCGCCCACGTGGACGCGGTCGCCGTCGGTGAGGGGGACCGGGACGTAGGGCTGGATCGGTTCCTCGCCGCCGTTGATGGTGGTGCCGTTGGTGGAGTTCTGGTCCACCACCGCCCAGCTGAGGTCGGGCTGCTGGACGAGCACCGCGTGCTGGTGGGAGACGCCCGGGTCCTCCGGGGGCACCGACAGGTCGATGTCGGGGGACTCGCCCGTGGAGGCCCGGCGGCGGCCGATGGTGATCTGGCCGCCGGACAGCGCAAGGTGCTGCTCCGGGGAGTAGGCGGGCAGGTTGAGCCCGGCGGCCTCGGGGCCGCTGCGCTGCATCATCGCCATGAAGTACGAGCGGTCGGGGCCGACCGTCGCGCTCCAGGCGCCCCCGCCCTGGGGCGGGAAGGGCTGGTGCTGCGGCGGAGACTGCTGCTGGTACTGCTGCTGGGGCGGCGGTCCCTGCTGCTGGTACTCCTGCTGGTACTCCCGCTGTTGTTGCGGCGGGGGCTGCTGCTGGTACTGGGGCTGCGGGGCCTGCTGGTACTCCAGCGGCGACTCGTGCGCGGGCGGCGGCAGCAGCCAGTCGTCCTCGCGCTGGAGCGGCTCGGCCGGCCGGTTGACCCGGGACGGCCGCGAGCCCTGGTACTCGAAGTGGTCCTGGGAGTAGGTCCCGGGAGCGGGCACGGGCGGCGGAGGCGTACCGCGGCCCCCGGCACCGCCACCGACGCCGACACCGGTCGCCTGGGGTCCCGGTTCCGGGGTCGGCGGCGCGTACGAAGTCGGGGTACGGGTGAGGTAGTTGTAGCGGCATTCCTCGCAGAACGGGGCCATGGCTTCGCGCGGGGTCCGGCACTGCGGGCAGAGCTCGGCCTGGGCGGTCGGTTCACCGGCGGTCGGGGGGAAGCCGTAGCCGTAGGAGGGCACCGGCGGCGGTCCCTCCGAGGCAGACATGCGATGGCCGCAGACCTCGCACCAGTCGTCGGACGCGGACTGGTGCCCGTTCGGGCAGGTCGGCATGGCGGCGCTTCCCCCTTCTTCTCCCTGCGTCATCACGTCAGGTCTTCTCAGGTCTTCTTCACTCGGACGGTCTGCGTCGAACGCGTGTCAAGAGTCATCTCGTCGGCATCGGCGACCTTCGCTTTCAGCCGCACAGTACCCGCCACTGCGTCCACCACATCCACCACCTTCGCCAGGAGTCGTGCCGTGTCGGCGTTTCCGGAAGAACTCGCCAGTTGTACCGCACGCCCCAGCTTGGCCGTGGCACTACCCACATCGCCCATTTTGCGGGCTTCCAGGCCCTGCTGGATAGCCTCTGCCAGTTCCGCCTGTCCGGTGTAGTGGGCGACCTGCGCGTTGATGGCGGTGGAGGCCGCCAGATCGTTCGTCCACACAGCGCGCACCAGGCCCTGGGCCAGGACGGTCGGCTTCTCGTCCGGCCCGCCCGCCGCGGCCGGCAGCACGAGCGTGGCGCGGGCGGCGAGCATCTCCTGGCCCACGGTGGCCGTCGGGACGCGGACGCATACGTGGTACTCGCGGGACTCGTCGCCCCATGACCCGGTCGGGTAGTCGCCGGCGCGCGGGCCCGCCTCGCTGCGGCGGTCGGTCAGGTCCTGGAGGACGGGAGCCACCTGCTTGACGTACTGGATCTCCACGCCGACCGGGGTCCACAGGCGCAGCGCGACGTCCGCGACCTCCTTGCCCATGACGTTCTCCATCATGCGCGTGAAGTCCTCGGCGAGGTGGGCCGGGTCGGCCACGATGTCGGCGGAGCCGAGCAGCGCGTGCGCGATCCCGGTGACCTCCTTGACGTCCCAGTCAGTGCCCACCCCACGGGCGTCGCACGTGAAGCGGCCCGCGCACGCGTCGAGGGTGGCGCGGAGCACGGCCGGCTCCTCGTGCTCGTTGCGGCCGTCGGTGAGCAGGATGCCGTGCCGGATGGCGGCGGTGGAGCCGCGCAGCAGGCCGTCGGCGAGGCGCAGCCAGGTGCCGATGGCGGTGCCGCCGCCGGAGCTCAGCCCGCGCAGGGCCTCCTTGGCCCGGGCACGGGTGCTCGCGTCCGCGATCGCGAGGCGGCCCTGGCCGGGGTAGACCTCCTTGGCCACGTGCGTACCGGCGATCACGGCGAAGGCGGTGCCGTCGCGCAGGGTGTCGATGGCGGCGGCCGTGGCTTCACGGGCGCCGCGCATCTTCTCCGGCGGGTACTCCATGGACCCCGAGCAGTCGACCATAAGCACCACGGCCGCCGTGCCGTCGGCGACCGGCGCGCGCGTGGCGGTGGCACCGCCGGTGGCGGTGACCGTGACGATGGCGTGGACGTCCCGTCCGCCCTCGGGGAGGAACTCGTTCTGATACACCTCCACGCTGAACCGTGGGGCACTCGGCTTGGCGAAATTCGCCATCGGTTGGACTCCTAGGGGGCTCGGGCAGGCGGGTCAGACCTGCGGGCGCGCTTCCACTTCCTATTCCGGTCCTGCCGCCGGGCCCGGCTCCGCATCCGGTCCCGGTTCCTGCTCGGGGTGCGTGGCGAACGGCACGACCGCCACGGTGACGTTGTCGTGGCCGCCGCCGTCGAGCGCGTACCCCACGAGTACCTGGGCGCTGTGCAGCGGGCGGGTCGCGGCGTCGGCGGGTACCACCTGGGCCATCTCCCGCGCGGATTCCGCGTAGTTCCACAGTCCGTCGGTGCAGACCACCACCACACCGGGGTGGTCGGGCTTGAAGGTCGCGGTGTGCGGGTCGAGGTCGTACGCGTCGGCCCCCAGCCAGCCGGTGATGGCGTGCGCGCGGACGTCCGCGTAGGCCTCGGCCTCGCCCATCAGACCGGCGGCGACCATCTGGGCGGCCCAGGAGTCGTCCTCGGTGAGGCGGCGGGGCAGGGCGGCGCGGTCGTCGGGGACCCAGTAGGCGCGGCTGTCGCCCACCCAGCCGATGGTCAGCAGGCCACCTCCGATGACGGCGCCGACCAGGGTGCAGGCGGGGGCGTTCTGCGCGCCGGGGGTCTCCGGGGCCAGGGCGTTCACCGCCCGGGCGGCGGCCAGGATGGCCTCGTGCATGGCCTCCTGGGGGTGGGCGCCGCGCGGGAGCGCTTCGAGCAGCGCCTCGTTGGCGGCGACGGCCGCGGCGGCCGACGCCTCGTCGGGGCGGCTGGCGGAGGAGACGCCGTCGCAGACGATGGCCACGGTGGCGGCGGAGCCGTCGGGCAGGGCGGTGGCCGACACGGCGAACGAGTCCTCGTTGCGGTGGTGGCGCAGGCCCCGGTCGGTGACGGCGGCGACGCTCCCGAGTTCCTCCTCGATGTGGTCGCGCTCGCGGGGCTGCGCGTGCCCGCAGTGCTCGCAGTACCCGTCGGTGTCGACGTGCCCGGCGCGGCAGGCGACGCAGGTCTTCCCGCCGGCCGGTCCGCCGGGCTGGGGCGGATTCTCGTACGGGGCTTCGCCCGGCCCCCAGGGCGTCCCCTCCGGAGGCGTGCCGGGGTCGCCCCCGGGCCGGTCGTGGCGGGTCTCGGGGATGTCCGCGGCGCCGTACGGGTGCTCCGCCGCGCCCCACGGGGTGCCTTCCGGCGGGGTGCCGGTGCCGTAGGGGTTCCCGTGGCCGGAGGTCGCGTACGTGACCCCCACCGGACCCTGCCGAGGTTCCCGTTCCGGCTCCGGTTCAGCCGGCGTGGTGATCCAGGCACCCGGATCGCCGACCAGCGTCGGCGCGGCCGCTGCCACGCTGCCCCAGCCGGGGGCGGGCTCGGCCGCGGCGTGCGGGACGCCGGGGGCCGGGCTCCCGTAACCGCCCGCCGCGGCGCCCGCGGCGGCCGGCCGGGCCGGCGGCGCCGATGGGGCCGGCGGCGCTGGCGGTGCCGGTGGGATGGGGATGGTCGGGTGGTCCACGGCGGCCGGGGGAGGAGCGCTCACGGCGTAGCCGCAGACGCCGCAGAAACGGTCACCCTCCTCCAGGGGTTCCGCGCAGCTGGGGCAGCCCGACAGCCGATGCATCGACATCACTCACACCCACGTCCGGGGACGGAAACGGTTTGCCCGCTCCACCAGTTCGATCCTTTCCTCGCCACGCCGCGCCAGCCGTGCGAGGACGCGGTACGAGCGCTCCAGTCCGAAGCGCAGGCCCCGCTCGTCCAGTTGACTGCCGAGCAGCGAGGTCCGGCCGGGGTCGGAACCCCGGCTACCCGACAGTACCCAGTCCAGGGCCGAGCCCAGAACCTCCGCCCGGAGCCGCTCCTGCCGCTCCGGGTCCAGCCCGAACCGCCGCAGGGCCTCCACCTGGTCCGCTGCGGCCGCCAGGTCGGCCAACAGCGGCTCCTGCGGGGACCGGTCGCGCAGACGTGCCCGTACGGCTGCCACCCGCGCGGCGGTGTAGTGGATGGACGCTTCCGGTACGGATTCCAGCGTGCGCACGGCTGCGTCCCGGTCCCCGGCGGCCAGTTGGACACGGGCCAGTCCGAAGGCCGCGCTCACGAATCCCGGGTCGGTGATCCACACGAGGCGGTAGTACTCCGCGGCGTTGTCCAGCTGACCCAGCACCTCCGCGCACAGCCCGAGGGCCAGCTTCGGCGCGGGCTCGCCCGGGAAGGCGTCGTAGATCGCGTCGAAGGACAGGGCCGCTATCTCGTCGTCACCGGTGGCCAACGAGGCGATGCCCCGGGCCCACACCACCCGCCAGTCGTCCGGGTGCCGGGCCTCCAGCTCCGCCAGGGTGCGTCCGGCCTCGGACAGTTCGCCCAGCTCCAGGCGGGCCCGCAGCTCCCGCAGCCGCAACTCGGCCGAGTCGGCCGGCGCCGCGTTCAGGGCGCCCAACAGGTCGCCCGGCGCGGAGGCCAGCAGACCCGTCAGGAACCCGGCGTTCGGGTCGGCCGCGTCCACCAGCGGTACGGGCAGGGCCAGCGCGGTGTCGCGCGCGTCGAGGGGCGTCGCTCTCGCGGAGGCCGGCTCCAGGGGCAGGAGTGCGGGCGCGGCCCCGGCCCCGGTCCAAGCCGCGGCCCCCGCGCCCTGGACCGCAGCGGGCGGCGCGGGTCGCGGACCCGGCACCGGCGCACCGGTCACGTGCGTGGCGGTGGTTCCGAGCGCGGCCACCCCCGCCCCGGCCGGCGGTACCGGGCCGGCGCCGCCCGCCGCGCTGCCGGAGCCCGCGTTCGGCGGGGTGCCAATGATGGGTGCCCGGCCCGGCGAGCCGGGCGCCCCGACGGCGTTCCCCGCGGGCAGGGCGGTGCCGCCGGGCGCGTGCGCTCCGGCCGCGGACCGGCCGCGGCCGGCGAGCCGGAACAACCCGCCGCCGCCGCGCCGCGGGGCGATCGGCCGGTAGCCCAGCCGGGAGACGGCGGTGTCGGCCGCGTCGGCGAACAGCTGGGTGTCCGGAACCCGCAGCTCCGGGCCGAAGAGGGTAGACAGCTGCGGCCGCGGCCGTCCCGTCTGCAGGGCGACCACCTCCCGCAGCACGCCCGTCAGCTGGTCCGCCATCTCCTGCGCGGACGAGAACCGCCGCCCCGGGTCCGGGTCGGTGGCCCGGACCAGCAGCCGGTAGAAGGACTCGTACCGCCGGAACACCTCGATGTGCTCCGGATCCGGCAGCGAATCCACGAACACATTGGTGTAGCCCTGGAAGTCGAAGGTCAGCACGGCCAGTGTCCGCGCCACCGTGTAGAGGTCGGAGGCGACCGAGGGGCCCAGCTCCGCGACCTCGGGGGCCTGGTAGCCCACCGTGCCGTAGATGGCCGACTCGGCGTCGTCCATCCGCCGTACCGCGCCCATGTCGATCAGCTTCAGCTGGTCCTGCTGCTGGATCGCGTTGTCGACCTTGAAGTCGCAGTACAGGAGGTTCCTGCTGTGCAGGTGGCCGAGCGCCTCCAGCGCCTCGATGCCGTAGGCGCACGCCTGCTCCACCGGCAGCGGGTCGCGCCGCCCGTCCGGCCGGCGCCGCTCGTTCGCGATCTCCTTCAGCGACTTGCCGCCGACGTACTCCATGACGATGTACCCGTCCAGCGAACCGGTCCGCTGGTCCAGGTGCTCCACGAAGTTGTAGATCCGCACGATGTTGGAGTGCTCGATCTCCGCGAGGAAGCGCCGCTCCGAGATCGCGGCCTCCATCGCGTCCTGGTCACCGGTGTCCAGCAGGCCCTTGAGCACCACCCACCGGTCCGCGACCGCCCGGTCCACCGCCAGGTACACCCAGCCGAGGCCGCCGTGCGCGAGGCAGCCCGCCACCTCGTACTGGCCGCGCACCACATCACCGGAGCGCAGCTTGGGCACGAAGGAGTACGGGTGCCCGCACTTGGTGCAGAACCCTTCCGTCCGGCCCGGACGGTCGCCCCGGGCGCGACCCACCGGGGCCCCGCAGTCCGAGCGCGAGCAGAACCGCTTGCGCTCCGGCACCTCCGGGTTCTCCAGGACCGCGGTCGAAGGATTCGGACGCGGCACCTCCGGCACGTTGACCAGTCCGGCGCCCAGCCGGCTGCGGCCCGAGGCGGCCGAGCCCGAACTGCGCACCGACACCGAACGGGTGGACGTGGTCCCCGACACCGAGCGCGACAGCCGCCCGGACACCGAGCGGTGCGAGGAGGAGGACCGGGAGGAGCGCGCCGAGGCCGATGACCGCGCCGAGCCGTGGGAGCCCTGCGAGCCCATCGAGCCGCGGGTGCCGCCGGAGCCCAGGGAGCCCCGGGCCGCGCTCGTCATCCCCGTCGGCGGCGACACGAGTTCGTCCGCGCCCGCCGCGATCGAACCGATCGGGGCCAGCCCGCACGTGTCGCAGTAGACCTCGCCGCCGCCCATGTCCTCGTACGTTCCGGGGCAGCCGGGACGAACGCACACGGTTCCGATCAGGCTCATGCGTCTTCCTCCCCCGGCCCCGCGGGCCGCTGTTCCTGGTGTCGCCCTTGCTCGGGCCGGTCCTGGGGCGGCGCCAACGACTCCGCCGTCGCCTGTTGATAGCGCAGGACGGCCTGCTCGGCGGCCCGCAGGTCGCAGGGCGCACTCCACAACATCCGCCGGGCGGCGTCGTACCGCTCGATCAGCAGGCGGTCCTCCGCCATTCCGTGGCGGGCCACCTTCGCCTTGTACGCGTCGAGCCGCCCGCGCAGCTCGGCCCGCACGGCCAGGGGCGCCGTCACGGCGGTCAACGATTCACGGGCCCGCCGGAGTTCCTCATCGGCGCGCTCCTCCAGCGATTCCAGCAGGGGTGAGAGCCGGTGCCAGCGGGCCTGGCGCCGGTGCTCGGCCGCCGCCGCGAGCTGTTCTTGGAGCACCGTGGGCGGGCCGCTCACCGCGGGCACCTCGGACGCGGCGATCTTCGCCAGTACCTCGCCGCGCGCGGTCCGCGCCTCCGCCAGGGTCCGGTCGGCCCGTGAGAGCACGTCCCGCAGGGCGATCAGCCGCTGCTCGGCGTCCTGCCGTACGTCCAGCACCGCCTCGATCTCACGGCGTACGTCCTCCAGTGCGAGCGCGGCCCGGTCGTAGCGGCCGGTGTCCGGACGGCCGCCGCCGGGCGCGGAGCTGCCCGTCGCCGGCAGCCAGAAGGCCAGCGGGTCCGCGATCACCCGGGTGCGCAGCTCCGTCAGCTCGGCGGTGATGTCCTCCAGGTCGTCGCCGGAGGGGTGCTCGCCCGGCCGCACGCCCACCGAGTGGGCCAGCGAGCGGGTGCGGTGCAGCTCGGCGGCGAGCAGGTCGATCCGGGCGGGCAGCGCCGACCAGACGGCGTCGGCGGCGACCACCACGTCCAGCGAGCGCGCGTACAGGCCGTTCATCCGGGCCACCAGCTCGGCGAGCGAGAGCCGCTCCGCCAGCGCGACGCCCTCGGCGGCGGCCCCGGCGATCAGCACTCCGGGCCCGCGCAGCCGCTCGGTCAGCTCGATCAGGTCCTCGCGGTTCGGCCAGCGGCGCCGCTCCCGTACCTCCCGGGCGGCGGTCAGGGCCCCGCTGTAGGCGTCGAAGTACGTCCACAGCCGGGTGATGTCCGCGTCGGCGGTCGTCCACCGCTCCTTGGTGGTCCCGCTCAGCGCGGCGCCCTCCAGCAGCCGGCGTCCGGCGTGGTCCTGGAGGGCGAGCAGCGAGGTCTCGACGGCCTCGTGCTCGGCGCCCAACCGGGCCAGGGCGCGGTCGACGTCGTCCCGGTCCATCACTGCAGACCCCACCTCCACCGACTGTGCCTCCGCTTCCGCCGCCGCCTCCGTGTCCGTCCTCGTATCCTGCCCCGCGCCCGGTCCCGTGCCCGAAACCGTCACGGGGCTCAGCCGTCCCGGTACTTGGGTGCGGGGGGCGCCGTCACACCGGGCAGCACGGGCTGCAGGTGCTTGAGGTACGCCTTCATCCACGGGCTGTCACCGCCGCCCGCACGGTAGTTCTCCAGCACCCTGTTGACCCGGCGGACCAGGTCCGGGGCGTCCTTGTTCATCGCCACCCCGTAGAACTCACGGGTGAAGGGTGAACCCACCAGCTGCACCGACGGGTCCTGGGCGGCCTGACCGGCCGCGAGGGCGTTGTCCGTGATGATGCCGTCGACCTCGCCCAGCTGCAGCCGGACCAGGCAGTCCAGCTGGTTGGCGACGGTGACCGGCACCGAGCCGTACGACTGGGCCTTCAGGGCGGCCTCCGCCGTGGAACCGGCCGCGAAACAGATCCGCCGGTCCTTCAGCGAGGTGTCGTACCCGGTGATCGGCGAACCCTTGGGCGCCAGCACCTGCTGCCCGGCCTCGAAGTAGGCCGTCGAGAAGGCGACGTCCTCCAGCCGCTTGCAGTTGATGGTCATGGTCCGTACGACGATGTCGACGCGCCCCTCCTGGAGGGCGGGGATGCGCTGACTGGTGGGGATGGCCCGGTAGATGACCGCGTTCTCGTCGCCCAGGATGTCCTTGGCGATGGCCTTCACCAGATCGATGTCGAAGCCGTCGAGGCGGCTGCCCTCGGCGGTCTGGTTGCGGTAGCCCCAGCGGAAGCTGTTCTGGTCCACTCCGGCGACGAGCTTGCCGGCCGCCTTGATCCGCGCGATGGCCGCCCCGTCCACGTCGGAGGGGCGCAGGCTGGCCTCGGGGTCCTGGCAGGTGTCGGCGAGGGCCCAGGGCGCGGCCGGGGCCGCCGCCATCGAGGCGGGCCTGTGGAGGGGACGGCCGGTGTCGGGCGTCGCATGGGCCAACGGCAGCAGGACGACTGCGGCGGTCGTCGCGCAGGCGATCGCCATCGCGCTCACCCCGCCCCAGCCGCGCAGCCGGCCGGCGGCGCGGCGCAGGCCCGACGCCGCGCCGGCGGTCGCCGCCCGCCCGGCCCGGCCCGCCCGGCCCGCCCGGCTCTCCCGGGCCTCGTGGTTCCGGTGCTTCCCGTGCTTCCCGTGGTTCTCGTGACCTTCGGCGGCCCGCTCCGCTCGTATCCGCATCGCGCTCACCTGTACTCCGAGAGCCGGCGCCCGATGCCGAGCAGGGCTGCTGCCGCACCGACGACCACCAGGGCCGCGGCGCCCGTCACCAGTCCGCCCAGCGCGCCGATCCCGTCCTGGGCGGCCCGGGTGAACTCCCGCTGCTCGTGGGCGACGGCCTGTTCCAGCGAGGCGTCCACCGTGTCGAAGGCGGCGCCGCTGCTCTCCTTGTGCTTCTCGTCCCCCACGACCTGGGGCAGAGCGGCCTCGTAGTCCCCCTTCAAGTCCGCCTCCCGGGCCGCCGTGTGCCGCTGCTTCCACTGCTTCACGCCGTCCTCGGCCCGGCTGACGGGGTCCCGGCCGGCCGCGTCGTCGGCGAGCCGCAGCGCGGTCGCCAGCCCGGCGTCCAACTGCTTCATGTTGTTCGTGAAGTCCACGTCGTACTTGTCGGACTTCTTGTCCTCGGCCAGTACGGCGCCCCGCGCGATCAGGGTCAGGTTCTCACCGGCCCGTGCCTGGAGGGAGGCGATCCGCGCGTCGTTGAGCACCTTCATCGACTCCTGCCCGTCCGCCCGGGCCTCGCTCAACGAGGACCGTGCCACCGTGTGTCCCACGACGAGCCACAGCAGGACCACCACCGACGCGGCCGTCGCGGCCACCAGTCCGTGGTTGAGGACCCGGTTCGTGTGCCGGTAGTTGCGCCGCTGCGCCCAGACCAGGGCGGCGACCGCGAGCAGGCCCAGACCGATCGAGGCCAGCGGCCAGGACCGGGCGTCGTCGTGGTCGGTGTAGAGCCGCTTGGTCTCCGACTCGTACAGCCGCTGGGCGGCGGGCAGCAGCTGGGTGGTCATCTGCTCGTTGGCGTAACGGAGGTAGGCCCCGCCCAGCGGCAGGCCCTGCCGGTTGGTGGCCCGGGCCTGCTCGATCAGGCCGGTGTAGCGAGGGAGCTGCTCGCTCAGCAGGGTGATCTGCCGGCGGGAGTCCTCGTTGCCGCCGGTGTTGGCGGCCGCGCTCACCAGCAGCTTGGAGGCGTTGGCGATGTCCTTCTCGTACCGCTGGCGGACCTCGCGCGGTTCCTGGGCCCCCAGCAGGAACCCGCTGGAGGAGGTCGTGTCGGCGTCCGCCAGGGAGCGGTAGATGCTCGCCGCGTCCGCGCTCAGCGGCTGGCTGCGGCCCACCACGTCGTCGGCGGCCGCGGCCCGGTCGGAGATCTCCCAGACGCTCACGGTGCCGAACAGCATGATCAGGGCGGCCAGTACCGCGCCGATGATCCGCAGCCGGCCCGGCTCGGTGGTCGCCGCCTCGCGCAGCCGCTCCACGCCCTCCGCCCAGGCGGTCCGCCCGGGCGGCCCGTCGGGCGGCGCGGCCGTCGGCCCGACCGGCGGCACGGAAGCACCGCCCCCGGGTGCGGGCGCGCGTGATGTGATCGCCACCGTGACCTCCCCCTCGGTCCTGTCGTCCTCCAGCCGACGCTGGGAGGTACCCCCTGCGCAGCAGTATGGCCGTAGTGCCGGTCGACCACAGCACCCGGTGCTGGATCCAGGGCGATCCGTCCCTGAGGGCCCCCTTCGTCGCCCCTTCACCGTCAATACGTCCGTATGGGCGCCACGGTTCCAGACCGGACGGTTTCCGGGGCGGGTTCACCTGAAATGGGTACGGAGTTTTTCATAGGCCTCGGGCGGTGCGCCGAGCGCGTCCAGGCCCAGCAGCCCGGCACCGAGCACCGGCGGCGCCGTGATCACGCGGATCCGGGCGCGCGGGGCCCGTTCGGCGAGGCCCGCCGCGATCCGGTCGTTGAGCTGCGGGTGTCCGGCGGCCAGCACACTGCCACCCAGCACCACCGGTACCTCCTGCTCCAGCAGGCCCAGGCGCCCCAGCGCCACCGATGCCATGGCCACCACCTCGTCCGCCTGCCGGTGCACCAGCGACAGCGCCACCGGGTCCCCGGCGGCCGCCACCGCGAACAGCACCGGTGTCAGCTCGTGCCGCCGCGCGTGCTCCACCCGGCCCAGGTGCATCGCCTCGATCAGCGAGGCCATCGACGGGTGGCCGAAGTGCGCGGGCAGCGCCCGGGCCAGCTCCGTCGGCCCGCCCCGCCCGTCCTCGGCCCGGGCCGCGAACCAGAGCGCCTCCTCGGCCAGTCCGCCCCCACCGCCCCAGTCTCCGGAGATCCGTCCGATCGCGGGGAAGCGGGCGGTCCGCCCGTCCGGGGTCATCCCGACGCAGTTGATGCCCGCCCCGCACACCACCGCGACCCCGCACGGGTCGGCGCCCGTCGGCAGCCCGGAGCGCAGCAGCGCGAAGGTGTCGTTGTGCACCGCCGTCGCGCGGCCCCAACCGCGGCGCTCGATCTCCCGCGCCAGCTCCTGCTCCTCCACCGGGAAGTCGGCGTTGGCCAGGCACGCCGACACCCGCTCGGCCCACGGCCCGGCCGCGGGGCCGGCGCGCAGCCCGGCGTCGGCCATCGCCCCGGCCAGCACGTCGACGGCCGCGGCCACCCCCGTGCGCGGCGGCTGGAAGCCCCCGGCCTGGCCGGAGCACAACACCGAGCCGTCCGGGGCGAGGAGCGCCACGTCCGTCTTGCTGTTGCCCGCGTCCATCGCCAGCACCGAGGGGAGGGTCACGCCCATGGCAGGTGCTCCTTGTTGTGCGCGAGGAGCCGGTCGGTCAGCCCTTCGGCCAGGTCGAACTGTCCGATGAGGGGGTGTGCCAGCAGTGCCTTGAAGACCCGCTCGCGCCCGCCGCGCAGGGCCGCGTCCAGCGCGAGGTCCTCGTACGCGCTCACGTGCGAGATCAGCCCGGAGAACAGCGGGTCCAACCGGGGCACCGCGAGCGGGACGGGGCCGGATCCGTCGACGCGGGCCTGCACCTCGATCACCGCGTCGTCCGGCAGGAAGGGCAGCGTGCCGTTGTTGGACGTGTTGACCACCTGTACGGCCGGCCCGCCGTCGCCCAGCAGGGAGGCGGCCAGGTCCACGGCGGCCTCGGAGTAGAAGGCGCCGCCCCGTTTCGCCAGCAGCGCCGGCTTCTCGTCGAGCGCGGGATCCCCGTACAGGGCGAGCAGTTCGCGTTCCATCGCCGCGACCTCGGCCGCCCGCGAGGGCTTGGTCCCGAGCTCCCGGACCACCTCGTCGTGGGCGTAGAAGTAGCGCAAGTAGTACGAGGGCACGACGCCGAGCCGGTCCAGCACCGCCCGGGGCAGCCGCAGGTCCCCGGCGACGGCCCCGCCGTGCGCGGCGAGCAGGGTCGCCAACAGGTCCTCGCCGTCCGGGCCGCCCCGGCGCACGCCGAGCTCCCAGGTGAGGTGGTTGAGGCCCACGTGGTCCAGGTGGATGTCGGCCGGCGCCAGGTCCAGCAGCGCCGCGAACTTCCGCTGGAGGCCGATGGCGACGTTGCACAGACCGACGGCCTTGTGCCCGGCCCGCAGGAGGGCCCGGGTGACGATCCCCACCGGGTTGGTGAAGTCGATGATCCACGCGTCCGGGTTGGTCCGCCGGACCCGCTCGGCGATGTCGAGGACCACCGGGACCGTGCGCAGCGCCTTGGCGAGCCCGCCCGCGCCCGTGGTCTCCTGACCGACGCAGCCGCACTCCAGCGGCCAGGTCTCGTCCTGCAGCCGGGCGGCCTGCCCGCCGATGCGCAGCTGGAGCAGGACCGCGTCGGCCCCCGAGATGCCCGCGTCGAGGTCGGAGGTGGTGGTGATGCGTCCGGGGTGGCCCTGCCGGGCGAAGATCCGCCGGGCCAGGCCGCCGATCAGCTCCAGCCGTTCGGCGGCCGGGTCGATCAGTACGAGCTCGCTGACGGGCAGGGTGTCGCGCAGCCGCGCGAAGCCGTCGACCAGTTCGGGGGTGTAGGTGGAACCGCCGCCCACCACTGCGAGTTTCATCGTCAGCCTTTCACGCCGGTCAGGGTGACTCCCTCGACGAACGCCTTCTGGGCGAAGAAGAAGAGGACGATCACCGGGGCCATGACCAGTACGGTCGCGGCCATCGTCAGGTTCCAGTTGGTGTGGTGCGCCCCCTTGAAGGACTCCAGTCCGTAGCTGAGGGTCCAGGCGGCCGGGTTGTCGGAGGCGTAGATCTGCGGGCCGAAGTAGTCGTTCCAGGCACAGAAGAACTGGAAGAGCGCGACGGCGGCGATCCCGGGCCGGGCCATCGGCAGGACGACGCGCAGCAGGGTGCGCACCTCGCCGCAGCCGTCGACGCGGGCCGCGTCCAGGTACTCGTCGGGGATGGTCAGCAGGAACTGGCGGAGCAGGAAGATGGAGAAGGCGTCGCCGAAGGCCATCGGGACGATCAGCGGCCACAGGGTGCCCGACAGGTCGAGCTGCTTCGCCCAGAAGAGGTACATGGGGATGACCACCACCTGCGGCGGCAGCATCATCATGGCGATCACGAGGAGCAGCGCGAGTCGCCGCCCGCGGAAGCGGAACTTGGCGAGCGCGTACGCGACGGGCACGGAGGAGACCACGGTCAACAGGGTGCCGAGTCCGGCGTACAGGAGCGTGTTGCGCCACCAGGTCAGGAAGCCCGGGGTGTGCCACACCTTCGCGTAGTTGCCCCATTCCCAGGTGTCGGGCCACAGGTCGCGGGTCAGGGCCTGCCGCTCGCCCATCAGGGAGGTGAGGAGGAGGAAGACGAAGGGGAGGACGAAGAAGAGGGCGGCGGCCACGCCGAGCGAGTGCACCCCGACCCAGTGCAGTACCGCCTTGGAGGATCTCCGTCCGGTGTGCGCGCTGCTCATTCACCTGCTCCGATCAGACCGCCACGGCGCCGCATCAGGAGCGCGGTGAAGGCCATGGAGAGGGCGAACAGGACGAGCGCGACGACGCACGCGGTGCCGTAGTCGAAGCGCTGGAACCCGAGGTTGTAGACGAGCTGGGGCAGCGTCAGGGTGGACTTGTCGGGATAGCCCGGCTCGAACTGTTGGCCCGAGCCGCCGATCACCCCGGCCGCGACCTTCCCCGCCACCAGCGGCTGGGCGTAGTACTGCATGGCCTGGATCACCCCGGTGACCACGGCGAACATGATGATCGGCGAGATGTTGGGCAGGGTGATGTGCCGGAACCGCGCCCACGCGCCGGCCCCGTCCAGCTCCGCGGCCTCGTACTGCTCCTTGGGTACGTCGAGCAGCGCGGCCATGAAGATGACCATCAGGTCGCCGACCCCCCACAGGGCGAGGGCGGTCAGGGCCGGCTTGGACCAGTCGGCGTCGGTGAACCAGCCGGGGGTGGGCAGTCCCACCGCGTCCAGCAGGGTGTTGACGGGGCCGGTGCCGGGGTTGAGCAGGAAGACGAAGGCCAGGGTCGCGGCGACCGGCGGGGCCAGGTAGGGCAGGTAGAACAGGGTCCGGAAGATCCCGACCCCCGTCTTGATCTTCGTGATGAGCAGGCCGATGCCGAGGCCGAAGGCGACCCGGCAGGTCACCATCACCAGGACCAGCCACAGCGTGTTGCGCATGGCCGGCCAGAAGAGCGGATAGTCCGTGAAGACGTAGCTCCAGTTGTCGAGGCCGTTGAAGGCGGGCTGACGGAAGCCGTCGTACCGCGTGAAGGAGAAGTACAGGGTGGACAGCAGCGGGTAGAGGAAGAAGACGGCGAAGCCGATCAGCCAGGGGGACAGGAAGGCCGTGGTCCGCAGGGCGGAGCGCCGCCGCTTCGCGCGCAGGGGGTGGGCGCCGGTCATCGGGCTACTTCGCCTTCGCGATGTCCGTGTCGATCTGCTGGTCGGTCTTGGCGAGACCGGCCGGTACGTCGCCGACGTCGCCCTTCTCGACGGCGTACGCGAAGTCCGTGAAGGTCAGCTGGTAGGTGCCGCCGTCGGCCTTGGCCGGGGTGGTGCTGGACTTCGGGTGCCGGGCGATGTCGAGGAAGGTCTTGAACTCCGGGGTCACCTGCAGGTCCGGGGAGTCCAGGGCGCCGAACGTGGACGGGATGTTGTGGATGGCGTTGGCGAAGGCCACCACCGCCCCGGTGTCGGTCGTCATGTACTTGACCAGCTCCCAGGCGGCGTTCTGCTTCTTGCTGCCCGCGGCGATGCCCATGATCGTGCCGGAGAGGTAGCCCTTGCCGTAGTCGTCGGCCTGCTCGTCGGGCACGGGCAGCGGCGCGGTGCCGATCTCGAAGGAGACGCCGGCCTCCTTCGCCATCGGGGCCCGCCACTCGCCGTCGATCTGCATGACCACCCGGCCGGTGTGGAAGGGGTGTTCGGCGCTCCACTCGTCCCCGAAGGTGTTGCGGAACCGCTCCAGCTTCTCGTAGCCGCCGAGCTTCGCCACCAGGTCCTTCTGCGCGGTCAGCATCTTCGCGAAGGCCGGGTCCGCGGCCAGAGCGGACTTGCCGTCGGGGGTGAAATAGGTGGGGCTCCACTGGGCGGCGAGCCGCATGGGGGTGGTCTCGTAGCCGTGGAAGGTGGGCATCAGGCCGACCTGCTCGTACGAGTCGCCCTGGGGTTTGGTGAGTTTCTGCGCGACCTCGGCGAACTGGCTCCAGGTCTTGGGGGGTTCGGTGATGCCGGCGGCCGCGAAGGCGGTCTTGTTGTAGACGAGCCCGTACGCGTCGTGCAGCAGCGGCAGCGTGCACTGGTTGCCTTCGAACTGGGTGTACTCCAGCAGGGTTTTGGGGAAGACCTTCGTCTTGTCCACGCCGGACTTCGCGAGGAAGGGGTTCAGGTCGGCGAAGGCGTGGGAGTTGCAGAACGTGCCCACGCTGTCGGTGGTGAAGGAGGAGACCACGTCGGGGGCCTTGTCCCCGCCCGCCCGCAGCGCCTGGTTGACCTTGTCGTCGGTCATGTTGCCGGTGACCTTGACCTTGATGTTCGGGTGCGCCTTCTCGAACCGGGCGATGTTCTCCTCGATCGCCTTGGTCTCGCTCGGCGCGGACCAGCCGTGCCAGAAGTTGAGGGTGACGTCCGCCTTCGGGTCGTCGGAGGCGGTGTCCGCGCCCTGGCCCGTACAGGCCGTGGCGAGGGCGGATATCGCCGCGAGGACGGCGGTCGCGGTGGTCAGACGTCCGGTTCTGGGCATGGCGGGGCTCGCTCTCTGCAGGAGGAACTTCCGTGGGGGGGTGCCGGGTGGGGGTGGCGGTGGCGGTGAGCCGTGCGGGGGTGCCGGGGTGAGGGGTATGCGGTGCGGGGGGTGCCGGGGTGAGGGGTGCGCGGTGCGGGGGAGGGCGCGGACGGCAGGCGGCGGGCGGGTTCAGCCCGAGGTGTCGAACACTTCGTCCCGGGTGGCGGCCAGCGCGCTCTCCAGCGCGCCGTGCAGGACGGGCCGCTCCCGCACCTCGCCGGGGACCAGTCGGGGCCGGGAGGGGGCCAGCTCGGCGAGTTCGGCCTCCAGCAGCGCGCGCAGCGGCTCGCCCCCCGCACTGATCGCCGCCCCGGACAGGACCACGATCTCCGGGTCCAGCACGGCGACGACCGAGGCGAGACCGGTGGCCAGTGCGGTGGCGTACGCCTGGAGGAACGTCAGCTGCGCTCCCTCGGGGGCGGCGGCGGCCCGTGCGAGCAGGGCGACGGCGGCGGCGACCTCCGGTCCGTGCGCGGCCCCGGGGGCGTTGGGTGCCCCGGGGGCGTCCGGCGGCTCCACGCCCAGTTCCGCGGCGAGTCGGGGGAGTCCCTCCACACCGGCCAGCTCCTGGTACCCGCCGGAGTTGGCCCGGGTGACCTGCCGGGCCAGGGGGCGGCCCGGTACCGGCAGGAAGCCCACCTCGCCGGCGCCGCCGGTCCAGCCCCGGTGCAACCGGCCGCCCAGTACCAGTGCGGCGCCGAGACCCTCCTCGTTCCACAGCAGGACGAAGTCCTCGTGGCCGCGGGCGGCCCCGAGCCGCTGCTCGGCGACGGCGGCGAGATTGACGTCGTTCTCGTACTCGACGGGCATCGGCAGCGCCGCCGCCAGCTCCTCCAGGAGGGTGGGGGAGTGCCAGCCGGGGAGGTGGCTGGCGTAGCGCAGGCGGCCGGTCTGGGGGTCGAAGGCGCCCGGCGTGCCGATGACCACCCGGTGCAGGTCGGTGCGGTGCAGTCCGGCGGCCTTGACGGCCCCGCCGAGGGCCTCGGTCACCTGGGCGACGGCCTCCGCGCCCTCGGTGTAGGGGACCTCGTGGGTGGCGACCACCGTGCCGGTGAGGTCGGCGACGGCCGCCAGGACCCGCTCCGGTGTGACGTCGAGGCCGCCGACGTGGGCGGCGCGCGGATTGATCGCGTAGAGCTGGGCGCTCGGGCCGGGGCGTCCGCCGTCCGTGCCGGTGGCCACGACGAGCCCGACCGCTTCGAGGCGGGCGAGCAACTGCGAGGCGGTGGGCTTGGACAGTCCGGTCAGGTGTCCGATGCGGGTCCGGGACAGCGGGCCGTGCGTCAGCAGGAGTTCGAGTGCGGCCCGGTCGTTCATGGCGCGCAACAGGCTGGGCGTTCCGGGCGTGGCGGCGGGCATCGAGCGGCTCTCCCTCACCGAGGCGATCTGTTAGGTAAGTTTCCTATCACCTGTTGAAGTGTGTCAATGCCGCTGCCCCGCAGGCCGTGTCATTTCACGGATGACCTGCGGGGCAGCGGGGCGAGCGGGGCTCGTGCGACGTGTGGCTACGCGGCTACGCGGCTACGCGGTCACTTGGTGATCCGCGGGCCGGCCGGCGGCGGGATCGGGGCCGTGGCCAGCGACTGCGGGGAGGCCGGGTTCGCGAGGGCGGACGGCGCGGCGACCGAGGCCGACGGGTCCGCCGGGGCCTCCTCGTCCTCGTCGGGCGCCGGCATGCCGCCGATGATCCGGATGCCCGCGGCGTCGAAGGCCTCCTTGATCCGCCAGCGCAGCTCCCGCTCCACCGCGAACTGCTGGCCGGGCATGGTCTTGGCCGACACCTTCACGGTCATCGAGGCGAGCAGCACCTCGTCCAGGCCCAGCACCTCCACCGGACCCCACAGGCGCTCGTCCCACGGGGACTCCTTGGCCATGGCGTCCGCGACCTCCTTGACCACCTCGCGGATCCGGGACAGGTTCTCCGAAGGCTTGACCTGGACGTCCACGCCCGCGGTCGCCCAGCCCTGGCTGAGGTTGCCGATCCGCTTGATCTCGCCGTTGCGCACGTACCAGATCTCGCCGTTGTCCCCGCGGAGCTTGGTCACGCGCAGTCCGACCTCGATGACCTCGCCCGAGGCCACGCCCGCGTCGATCTTGTCGCCGACGCCGTACTGGTCCTCCATGATCATGAAGACGCCGGACAGGAAGTCCGTCACCAGGTTCCGGGCACCGAAACCGATCGCCACACCGGCCACACCGGCACTCGCGAGCAGCGGGGCCAGGTCGATCTTCAGGGCGGCCAGCACCATCAGTGCGGCCGTACCGAGGATCAGGAACGAGGCCACCGAGCGGAGCACCGAGCCGATCGCCTCCGAACGCTGGCGCCGACGCTCCGCATTGACCAGCAGTCCGCCCAGGGCGGTGCCCTCCACCGCCTCGGCGCTGGTGTTCATCCGGGTTATCAGCTTGGTCAGCGCCTTGCGGACCGCCGAGCGGATCACCGCCGCTATCACGACGATCAGCAGGATCCGCAGGCCGATGCTCAGCCAGGTGGCCCAGTTCTGCTCGATGAAGCTGGCGGCCTCGGTGACGCTCTCCTGCGCCTCCTTGACCGATGCGGGCGCGTCCGGAACGTCGGCTGCCAACGGCAGCAGAGCGGCGGGCCAGGGCACGACGGGAACCTCCAGGTGTAGCGGTCTGCCCGCGGAACCGGGGGGAGCCCCCGGACGGATCCGGGGACATGCGGGACAGACCAACCACACTAACGGGGCAATCCCTTCACCTTGGTGCCGTGTTCGAGGGAGAGACCAGACTCACCTGGGGATGACTGACTGTGGTTGAAAACACCTCGGACCCGTTACGGGCGAGTGGTGGCGTTTCGATTAGCCGTAAGGAGAGACTGGAGAACAGATCGTCCCGGCGCGAGCCACGCGCCGCCGGCGTACAAGGAGGCAGTCCGTGCCGCACGTCCTGGTCCTCAACGCGTCGTACGAGCCCCTCGGCGTCGTACCGCTCCGCCGCGCGCTCGTCCTCGTCCTGGAGAACAAAGCGGTCTCCCTGGAGGAATCCGGCGCCTATCTGCACAGCGCGACAAGGGTCGTCCCCGCGCCCAGCGTGGTACGGCTCAAGCGCTTCGTGCGGGTCCCCTACCGGGGGCCCGTTCCACTCACCCGGCGCGCACTGTTCGCGCGGGACGGCGGTCGCTGCATGTACTGCGGCGCCGTCGCCACCAGCGTCGACCACGTCATTCCGCGCAGCCGGGGCGGACAGCACGTCTGGGACAACGTCGTCGCGGCGTGCCGGCGCTGCAACCACGTCAAGGCCGACCGGCACCTGCTGGAACTCGGCTGGCGGCTGCGCCACCAGCCGGCCCCGCCGTCCGGGCTGGCGTGGCGGATCATCGGCACGGGGCACCGGGATCCTCGGTGGATGCCGTACCTCCAGCCGTACGGGGCCGAGGACGCGCTGGAGCGGATCGGGGTCGCGGCCGGTTAGCTCCGCAGGGCCGCCGGTTCCGTGTCGGGTTGTGCCCGTCGCGGACCTGCGGGCCGGCCTCCCGGGGCTCCGCCCCGGACCCCGCGCCCCAAACTCCCCCGGCTACCGCCGGGAGGTGCCCCCGGGCGGGGCCGGGAGGGCGGGGCCGGGGCGGCGGGGCTACGGGGTGACCGCGTAGGCCTCCGCCGACCAGAGCGAGCAGCCGTACTTCGTCGCGCGGGTCTCGCACGTGATCCGCAGGAAACGGGTGTCCGGGGCGTCCATCCGGAGCGACTCGCGGCCGCCCCGGGAGGCCTTCACGGTTGCCGCCGGGCGCCAGGTCACCCCGTCCGCGGAGGTCTCCACCCGGTACGCCGACGGGTACGCGTCCTGCCAGTGCAGCTCCAGCCGCCCCACCCGCGCCGGGGCGGGCAGTTCCGCCCGCCACCACGCGCCGTCCACCGCCGGGGACGACCAGCGGGTGGCCGCGGAGCCGTCCACGGCCGCCGAGGCCGGGAAGTCGGGGGTCTCGTTCGCCGAGGACGTCGCCCGCGCGGTCCGCAGCAGATCGGGGCCGCCGGTACGGGGCACCGCACGCACCGTCAGGGTGCGTGACTCCCCGTCGAAGGTCACCGGCACCTGGTAGCTGCCCGCCGGGGTGCCCGCGGCGACCGTGACCTCCAGCGGGATCGACACCTGGCTGCCCCGCGGGGCCACCGCGACCTGCGGGAGGCGGACCTCGATGCCCGCCGGCGGCTTCGCCGACAGCGGGCCGCGGACCTCGCCCGGACCCAGCGCGGACAACGTCGCCGAGACCCGCTGCGCGGCGCCGCCGATCTCGGCGTCGGCCGCGGCCCCGTCCGCCAGCTCGAACCGGGCCCGCGGGCCGTCCCCGAACCACGGCACCACCTGGTGCACCGCGGGCGCGGATCCGGCCCAGGACAGGCGCACCGCGTCCGCCTGCAGCCCCGCCGTCTCCACCTGGGTCCAGCCCGAGGCCGAGGCGTCGGCGACCTTGCGCCAGCCCTCGCCGGGTACGTGCGCCTCCACCGCGGCGCCCCGCGCCCCGGCGGGGAACGGGTCGGTCATCACGGTCACCGCCGACACCGTGCGCGGGGCGTCCAGCCGTACGGTCCAGGCCTCGGCCTCCTTCGTCACCGTGCCGGTCTGACGGGCGGCGCCGGTCCAGGCGTCGGCCTCGGCCACCGCCTTCGTCAGGAACGGGTCCAGGACGGCCTTGTCCACCCGGGCCGATCCCGGCTTCGCCAAGGTCGCCCGGACCTCGGCCAGGGCCCGGGAGGCCTTCCAGGCGGCCGCGCCGTCGCCGCGGGCCTGGGCCTGCAGGACGTCCACCGCCAGCTCGCCCGCCGTCCCGTAGCGCGCCAGGCGCTCCAGCCAGGGACCCGCCTCGCCCGACAGGGCCGGCAGCCGGTCCTTGGCCTCGCGCAGGACCGTGAACGCCTTGCGCAGCTCGGTCCCGGCCGCAGGGTCGCCCGCGGCGCGGGCCTTCCAGAACTGCTCGACGAGCGGCTTCAGGTACGCCGACTCCTCCTGCTTGAGCCCGGACGACGTGGTGTTCCCGGCGAGCGCCGCCATCGCCTGGCGCGCGCTCGGGTCGGCGCCCGTCAGGTCCCGCACCGCCGCCGCCCAGGACTCGCCGGGCCGGTAGCCGCGCGGGTTCCACGCGAAGTCCGCCGCCGTGAAGAGCGGGATCCGCGACAGGGTGCCCTGCGGCATCGCGTTGGCCAGCAGTGCCGCCGAACCGCCCGCGACCGCCGGCTCGCGGCCCGCGTACGGGCCGAGGAAGATCCGGCCCGGATCCCAGTCGTTCACCGGGTAGTTGTCCATGGTGATCAGCGGGTGCCCCAGGGCGGCGCGCGCGCCGGCCAGTTCCTTGCCCGTGATCGTGCGCGGCACCACGCCCACGCCCGTCCAGGCCACCTCCACCCGCGGGTCCAACGCACCCGCCAGGGCCGTCCGGTAGGTGGTGGCGCCCTCCTGGTAGTACTCCGTCGGCAGCAGCGACAGCGCGGGCGCCCCCGGGTAGCGGGCGGCCAGGTGCGCCGCCAGTCCTCCCGCGACCTCGGCGTGCGCCTTCGCGGCGGCCGCCGGGCCCTTCCCGTACCGCTCCCGGTCGGCCTTGCAGCCCCACTCGGAGTAGCTGACGTCCTGGAACTGCACCTGGAAGGCGCGGAAGCCGAGGTCCCACATCGCGTCCAGCTTGCGCGCGAGCGCCGCCCGGTCGGCCTCCGAGGACAGGCACATCGACTGCCCGGGGGTCACCGCCCAGGCCAGGACGACCTGGTTGGCGCGGGCCCGTTCGGCCAGCGCACGGAATTCCGCCTGCTGCTCCTGCGGGTAGTCCTGGCGCCAGCCCGTCGTGCGGTACGGGTCGTCGCCGGGGGCGACGAGCAGCCGGTTCTGCTTGGTGCGGCCCATGAAGTCGAGCTGGGCGAGGCGCTGTTCCTGGGTCCACGGCTGCCCGTAGAAGCCCTCGGTTATCCCGCGCACCGGCGCGGCCGGCCAGTCCCGCACCAGTACGCCGGGCATCTTCCCGCCGCCCGCCGCGAGCAGTTGGCGCAGCGTCTGCGCCGCGTGGAAGAGTCCTTCCGCGCCTATGCCGGCCACCGCGATCGTGTCCCGGCCGGCGTGGCGGCCGGCGGCCAGCCGGTACCCCCCGGCCGGCAGGTCCGACGGGGCGGCCGCGCCCAGCGCCCGCAGCGCTTGCTCCGCGTCCGCGTCCTGGAGCCGTACGACGGTGCCCCGTGCGGGCAGCGGTGCGCCGGGGGCCGACTCGTGGACGGTCCGTACGCCCGCCGCGCGCAGGGCGTCCCGCACCACCTTGACGGCGTACGGGTCGGCGCCGGCCCCCGCGACCAGTACGGCCTCGGTGCCCAGCGGCAGCTCGCGCGCCGGATCGGCGGTCATCGACTGCGGCCGCGGCCACACGGCGGGCCCCTCGGTGGCGGCCCGCGGGGCGTCGGCTCCCGGGTCGAGCACCGGCCCGGCGGCAGCGGACACGGGGGTCGCTCCGGGGCCCGCTCCGGGCGCCGCTCTGTCCGGTGTGGTGGGCGCCGCGAAGGTCCCGGGTGGCGCGGAGGACACGGCACCGCCCAGCAGCGTGCCGATCACCGCCACGGCGGCGGCGGTGTTCCGCCCCTTGCCCCTGAGCCGCACAGAGCCTCCTTGTCCCGAGTCGTCCCCCACTCGTACGAATGAGCCTGAGCCCACCATCCGTGCGGCGGGAGTGTCAATGCGAGTGGGTGATCTGCCCCGGATGCGACAGGAATGCGGTGCCTCCGAGTGGGTATGGACGCGGTGTTCCCCGGCGGCGTCCCACCCTCGCGAACCACCCTTGTGCCCCCATCATCTGACACATCCTCATGCTCTGAGGTCCGCACGTACGAAGGAGCGCCCGCAGATGGACGACCTGGCCCGGCTCGCTGCCCAGTACGGAGTCGCCACCGACTACCGGCCCGCCGCGGACGTCACCGTCCCGGTGCCGGAGACCACCGTCAGGGCGGTCCTCGGGCTGCTGGGGGTGGTCACCGACGACGCGGCGAGCATCCGGGCGGGCGCCGAGTCCGCCGCACAGGAGGCGGCCGAGCGGCTGCTGCCGCCCACGGTGGTGCTCTGGCAGGGGGACCGGGTGGCTCCGGAGCCCGCCCCGCTGCCCCCGGGCAGCCGGGTGCGGGTGCTGGCCGAGGAGACGGGGGAGGCGCTCGCATGGGGCCCCGCGCTGCCGCTGGGCGTCCACCGGCTCATCGCCGAGGCGCCCGACGGGCGCAGCGCCGAGGCCACCTTGGTCGTGGCCCCGCAACGGGCCCCGGCCGCGCCCGGGCGGGCCCACGGGCTGCTCGTCCAGCTCTACTCCTTGCTCTCCGAGCGCTCCTGGGGCATGGGCGACCTCGGCGACCTCGCGGAGCTCGCCCGTTGGGCGGGCCGGACCCACGGCGCCGGGTTCATCCAGGTCAACCCGCTGCACGCGGCCGTGCCCGGGGCCCCGACCGACCCCTCCCCGTACCGGCCGTCCTCGCGGCGCTTCCCGGACCCCGTCCACCTGCGGATCGAGGACGTCCCCGAATACGCCGACTGCCCCGACCGCCGGGCCCTCGACGAGCTCGCCGCCCGTGGTGGGGAACTGCGCCGCCAGGTCCTGGAGAAGGGCGCGCTGATCGACCGAGACGCCGTCTGGGAACTCAAGCGGTCCGCCCTGGAACTGCTGTACGCCGTCCCGCGCACCCCCGAACGCGAAGCCGCCTACCGGGCGTTCTGTGCCGAACAGGGGGCTCCGCTGGACGTGCACGCCACCTGGTGCGCGGGGCACGCGGGGGAGGAGGACCCGAAGGAGCGGGCCGATTTCCACCGCTGGCTGGTCTGGCTGACGGACGGCCAGCTCGCCGCCGCCCAGCGGGCCGCCCGCGGGGCCGGCATGACGGTCGGCATCGTCCACGACCTCGCCGTCGGGGTGCACCCGCAGGGTTCCGACGTCTTCGGGTCGCCCTGCTACGCGCGGCACATCTCGGTCGGGGCCCCGCCGGACGCCTTCAACGCCCGCGGCCAGGACTGGGGGCTGCCGCCGTGGCGCCCGGACGTACTGGCCGCCACCGGCTACGCCCCCTTCCGGTCCCTGCTGCGGGGGGTGTTCCGCTACGCGGGCGCCCTGCGGATCGACCACGTGATGGGTCTGTTCCGGCTCTGGTGGATCCCGGAGGGGACCCCGCCCGCGGAGGGCGCGTACGTCAGCTACGACGGCGAGGCCATGCTGGCGATCCTGGTGCTGGAGGCCCACCGGGCGGGCGCCCTGGTCATCGGTGAGGACCTCGGGACGGTGGAGCCGCGGGTCCGTCAGGAGCTGGCCCGGCGCGGGGTGCTCGGCACCTCGGTGCTCTGGTTCGAGCGGGACTGGGACGGGGCCGGGGCCCCGCTGGCCGCACAGGCCTGGCGGGCCGACTGCCTGGCCACCGTCACCACGCACGACCTGCCGCCCACGGCCGCCAAACTCGCCGGGGGCCATGTGGAACTGCGCGACCGGCTCGGCCTGCTGACCCGCCCGGCCGAGCTGGAGCGCGTCGAAGACGCCGCGGACACCGCCGAGTGGCTGGAGCTGCTGGACGGCCTCGGACTGGACACCAAGGGCGAGGAGGCCGCCGTACGGGCCCTGTACGCCTTCCTGCTGCGCACCCCCGCGCGGCTGGTCGGCGTATGGCTGCCCGATGCGGTGGGGGACCGGCGGCCGCAGAACCTGCCGGGGACCTGGGACCAGTACCCCAATTGGCGGCTGCCGGTCGCCGATGCCGCGGGGCGGCCGCTGACCCTGGAGGAGCTCGTGTCCTCGCCCCGGGCGAACGCCCTGCTGAGCGCGGTGGGGGAGGGCGCACGGCCTCGTACGGCACCCCCGGGCGCGCGCCCCGTTTAGGTGTTCGCTACGTTTGCACCGTGGACAAGAAGAACGCTCTGCGCGCCGGCGCCGTCACGGCCGGAACCGCGCTGATGATGCTGCTGATGACGTCTCCCGCCCTCGCGCTTACCCGCGACGACGGTGACGACCCGGGTCCGGGCCTGAGCATCGGTGAGACGCTCGGCCTGTACGTGGCCCTGCCCCTGGTGATCTTCCTGGGCATCATCGGTCTCGTGATGGTCCTCGACAAGTCGTCGGACCGGAAGCCGAAGCAGGCCTGAGCCGGTCCGGCCCCACGGGGCCGGGACCAGTAGACCTTTCCGGGCGCCGGGGGTCCGCACCGCCGATTCGTTTCGACCGTGCGACGACCCCCGGCGCCTTGTCGTACCCTCAGACGGCGGCCAGGAGCCGGCGGAGCAGGCCGGTGAGCACGGCGACCTCGTCGTCGGTCAGCCCGGTGAGCGCGGCGCGCTGCACTTCCAGACCGGCGCCGACGGCCTCGTCGATGAGCGCGAGGCCGCGGTCGGTGATCGTCACCTGGAGCCCCCGCCGGTCGTGGGGATCGGGCTTGCGGTAGAGCAGCCCGGCCTTCTCCAGCTTGTCCAGACGCCCGGTCATGCCGCCCGTGGTGAGCATCAGGGTGGCCGAGAGCTGCCGGGGCGAAAGCGTGTAGGGCTCGCCCGACCGGCGCAGCGTGGCCACGACGTCGAACTCGCCGCGCGAGATGCCGAAGCGCGCATAGCGCTGCTCCATTGCGTCGCCCATGGCCTTGGCGATCCGGTAGATGCGTCCGAAGACGGCCATGGGGGCCGTCTCCAGGTCGGGGCGCACGGCGAACCACTGGGCCGTGATCGCATCCACTGCGTCCTTGTCGTCACTCATGCGTGCAGTATCCGGCTTCCCCGAGATCGTTCGCAAGAAAGTTGCTTGACGGTAAGTAGCTTAGCGATAAGCTACTTACCAGCAACCAAGTCCGGGGGGGAGGTCATGGCCGTGTTCATGAGGAAGACAGCCGCATCAGGGGAAGCGAAGGTCGCGGGGGAGCGGTCGCGGCTCCCCGGAATCGGCATCGGCTCGATCGGGACCGGTAGGCACGTCCCCTTCTCGCTGGTCTTCTTCCACCACGTCACCGGCCTCTCCCCCACCGTCGTCGGCCTGGTCATGACGGTGACCGGGCCGGTCGGGCCGGCGTTCGTGCCGCTGGCCGGCCCGGCCGCCGCCTGAGCCCCGCCGGTCCACCTGCCGGTCCACCCGCCGGCTTTCCCCGCCGGTCCTCCCGCCCGCTCGCCCGTCAGATCCAGGAGCCACCCGCCATGAAGCGCTTAGCCACCGTCGCCCTGACCGCACTCGCCCCCATCTCCTGGGGCTCCACCTACGCCGTGGCCACCGAGCTGCTGCCGCCCGACCGGCCGCTGTTCACCGGAGTGATGCGGGCCCTGCCCGCCGGACTGCTGCTGACCGCCCTGGCCCGCACCCTGCCCAAGGGTCAGTGGTGGTGGAAGTCCGCCGTCCTCGGCATCCTCAACATCGGCGCCTTCTTCCCGCTCCTGTTCCTCTCCGCCTATCGGCTCCCCGGCGGGGTCGCGGCCGTACTGGGCGCCGCCGGCCCGCTGTTCGTCGTAGGGCTGGCCGCGCTCGTCCTCGGGGAGCGGGCGAGCCTGCGCACCGTGCTCGCCGCCGTCGTCGCGGCGTTCGGCGTGAGCATGGTCGTCCTGACCGCCGAGGCCCGGCTCGACGCGGTCGGCATCGTCGCCGGTGTGATCTCCTCCGCCTCCATGGGTGCCGGCACCGTGATGACCAAGCGCTGGGGCCGCCCCGAGGGCGTGGGCCCGCTGGCGATGACCGGCTGGCAGCTCACCGCGGGCGGACTGTTCATCATTCCGGTCGCCGCCCTCGTCGAGGGCGCCCCGCCCGCGCTCGACGGCAAGGCCTTCCTCGGCTACGGCTACATGATGCTGATCAACACCGGGATCGCGTACTGGCTCTGGTTCCGCGGCATCGGAGCCCTCAGTGCCACCTCGGTCACCCTGCTCGGCCCGCTTTCCCCGCTCACCGCCGCCGTCATCGGCTGGGCCGCCCTCGGGCAGGCGCTCTCGCCGATCCAGCTCGTCGGGATGGCGATCGCCTTCGGGGCCACCGTCGCCGGTCAGCTGGCCGCCGCCCGCAAGCCCCGATCGTTCAGTTCTCCTGAAAAGAATGATCAGAACATTTCGATGGACCTGACGGATGAGGCGGTGCGACGGTAGTCCACACACCCCACCAGCCCACCCCGAGGAGCAGACCCACAGTGGCCGTCATGGACCGCGTCCGTACCGTCTCGCAAGCCGAGCCCGGCAGCACCGGAAAGAAGGGTGCCGCCGGGCTCGGCGTACTCCTCGCCCTGCTCGCGACGGTCGTCTGGTCCGGCAGCTTCGTCGCCACCCGGGGCATGGCCGAGACCGTCCCGCCCGTCCAGGCGGTCTTCTGGCGCTGGATCATCGCCCTCCTCGCCGTCGCCCCCTTCGCCGCCCGCCAGGCCTGGCAGCAGCGGGCCCTGATCCGGCGCCACCTCGGCTTCGTCGCCTTCGCCTCACTGTTCGGCGTCACCCTCTACAACACGCTCGTGCACCAGGCCGGACTAACCACCTCCGCCTCCAACATGGGCATGATCATGGCCGCCTCGCCCGTCATCATGGCGCTCTACGCCCGCCTCGGCGGCGAACGGCTCGGCAAGCGGCGGACCTTCGGCATGCTGCTCGCCGCCTTCGGAGTGCTGCTGCTCGTCGGGGACGGCTCGCTCGGCTTCGACTTCGGCGCCGGCGACCTGTGGATGTTCGCCGCCGCCCTCTCCTTCGCCACGTACAGCGCCCTGCTCAAGCGCAAGCCCGCCGAACTCGGCGGAGCGGCCTTCCTGATCACCACCTTCGTGCTCGGCGCGCTGATGCTGGCACCCGCCTACGCCGTCTCCGTATCCGTCCAGGGCGGCTTCGAGGCCACCACCGGGACGGTCGGACCGCTGCTGTACGTCGGGGTGTTCTCCTCTGCCGTCGCCTTCTTCGCCTGGAACAAGGCCGTCTCGATGATCGGGGCGGCCCGCGCGGGAGTCGTCTACTACCTCCAGCCGGTGTGCGTGGCCGGGCTCGGCCTCCTGCTGCTGGACGAGCGGACCGGACCGGCGCAGCTGCTCTGCATGGCGCTCATCCTCGGAGGGGTCGGGCTGGGGAGTGCCCGGCGGTAGGTTCGGGCCCATGACCGAGTGGGACATCAAGAAGCTGCGGATCTTGCGGACCCTCGCCGAACAGGGGACCGTGACCGCCACGGCCGAGGCGCTCCACATGACGCCCTCGGCCGTTTCGCAGCAACTGACGAACCTCGCCCGGCAACTGGGCGTGGTGCTGCTGGAGGCCGAGGGCCGCCGGGTGCGGCTCACGGACGCGGCCCACCTCGTCCTGCGGCACGCGGAAGCGGTGTTCGCACAACTGGAGCGGGCCGACGCGGAACTGGCCGGATACCTCGCCGGGGACACCGGCGAGGTACGGGTGGGAGCGTTCTCCACCGCCGTACCGGCGCTCGTGGTCCCCGCGGTGGCCGCGCTGCGGCGGACCCGTCCCGGGGTGGAGGTCCGGGTCCGGGAGACGGAAGCCGCCGAGGCCTACCAGCTCCTGTCGGCCGGGCACGTGGACCTGGCGCTGTCCCTCACGGCCCACGCACCGACCGCGCGCGATCCCCGGTTCACCCGGGTCGTGCTCCTGGAGGACCCGCTGGACGTGGCCCTCCCGCCGAGCCACCCGCTGGCGGCCGCGCCCGACCTGCGGCTGGCGGACCTGTCCGGCGACCCGTGGATCTACGGGGGCAGCGGACCCTGGTCGGAGATCGCCCGGTCCGCGTGCGAGGCGGCGGGCTTCGTCCCGGAACAGGCGCACTCGGCGTCCGGCTGGACCGCGATCCTGGCCATGGTCGAGGCGGGGATGGGGGTGGCGCTGGTACCCCGGATGGTGTCGAGCCGCGCCTCGGGCGTGGCCGTCCGGGTGCTGTCGCGGGACCGCCCGACGCGGCACGTGCTCGCCGCGGTCCGGCGCGGTGCCGAGTCCGCGCCCGCGCTGTCCCACGTCCTGACCGCCCTGCGCGAGGTGGCGTCGGCCCGGCGGTAGGGGTCCGGGACTCCGCCCCGGACCCCGTACGTGCGCTCCGCGCCCGTGCCCTCAAACGCCGGGCGGGCTGGATCTTCCAGCCTCGCCCAGGGGCCCCTCCCAGCGGTAGCTGGGGGAGTTTGAGGCGCGGGGTCCGGGGCGGAGCCCCAGGCGCGGAGCCGCACCCGCGGGAGGAGTTGCTCCCACGGGTGCGGGCAGAGCCCGGGGGCCCTTACGCCTGAGCGGCAGCGGCGGCGTCGGCGGCCTGGGCCTTCAGGGCGCGCTCGACGCCCGCGCGGGACTCCGAGATCAGACGGCGCAGGGCCGCGTTCGGCTCGGCCGAGGCCAGCCACGCGTCCGTCGCGTCCAGCGTCGCCTGCGAGATCTGGAGCGTCGGGTAGAGGCCCACCGCGATCTGCTGGGCGATCTCGTGGCTGCGGGTCTCCCAGACCTCCTTGACCGCCGAGAAGAACTTCTCGGTGTACGGGGCCAGCAGCTCGCGCTGGTCGGTCTGGATGAAGCCGCCGATCACGGCCTCCTGCACCGCGTTCGGCAGGTCGCCGGACTCCACCACCGAGGCCCACGCCTCGGCCTTGGCCTCCGCCGTCGGGCGCGCCGCCCGGGCGGTCGCCGCGTGGCGCTCGCCGGCCGCCGTGGCGTCCCGCTCCAGCTCCGCGGCGATGGCCGGCTCCCCGGCGACGCCCGTCGCGGCGAGCCGCTCCAGGAAGGCCCAGCGCAGCTCGGTGTCGACGGCCAGGCCCTCGATCTCCGCCGCGCCGTCCAGCAGCGCCGACAGGTAGGTCAGCTGCCCCTCGGTGCGGGCGCTGGCCGCGAAGGCACGCGCCCACGCCAGCTGGTGGTCGCCCGCCGGCTCGGCGCCGCGCAGGTGCTCCAGGGTGGCCTCGGTCCAGGCCGCCAGGCCCTCCTCGCGCCACGCCGGGTCGGCGTACAGGTCGATGGCCAGTTTCACCTGGCGGTGCAGCGACTGCACCACGCCGATGTCGGACTCCTTGCCGATGCCCGAGAGGACCAGCGCGAGGTAGTCGCGGGTGGCGAGCTCGCCGTCACGCGTCATGTCCCAGGCCGAGGCCCAGCACAGGGCGCGCGGCAGGGACTCGGCGAAGTCGCCGATGTGCGCGGTGACGGTGGCCAGGGACTCCTCGTCCAGGCGGACCTTCGCGTACGACAGGTCGTCGTCGTTCAGCAGGAAGACCGCCGGACGGGTGCGGCCGACCAGCTCCGGCACCGTGGTGAGCGCGCCGTCGATGTCCAGCTCGATCCGGTCGGTGCGCACGAGGGCGCCGTCCTGGAGCTCGTACAGGCCCACCGCGATGCGGTGCGGGCGCAGGGTGGACTCGCCCTTGGCGCCGGCGGGCAGCGCAGGCGCCTCCTGGCGGATGCCGAAGGCGGTGATCACACCGTTCGCGTCGGTGGTGACCTCCGGGCGCAGGATGTTGATGCCGGCCGTCTCCAGCCACGCCTTCGACCAGGCGGCCAGGTCGCGGCCCGAGGTTTCCTCCAGGGCGCCCAGCAGGTCCGACAGGCGCGTGTTCCCGAACGCGTGCGCCTTGAAGTACGCCTGTACGCCCTTGAAGAAGGCGTCCGTCCCGACGTAGGCGACGAGCTGCTTGAGCACCGAGGCGCCCTTGGCGTACGTGATGCCGTCGAAGTTGACCATGACGTCGTCGAGGTCACGGATGTCGGCCATGATCGGGTGCGTGGACGGCAGCTGGTCCTGCCGGTACGCCCAGGTCTTCATGGAGTTGGCGAAGGTGGTCCACGCGTGCGGCCACTTCGAGCCCTCCGCGTACGCCTGGCAGGCGATCGACGTGTACGTCGCGAAGGACTCGTTCAGCCACAGGTCGTTCCACCACTCCATGGTGACCAGGTCGCCGAACCACATGTGGGCGAGCTCGTGGAGGATGGTCTCCGCGCGCACCTCGTACGCCGCGTCCGTCACCTTCGAGCGGAAGACGTACTGGTCGCGGATGGTGACCGCGCCCGCGTTCTCCATGGCGCCCGCGTTGAACTCCGGGACGAAGAGCTGGTCGTACTTGGCGAAGGGGTAGTCGTAGGCGAACTTCTCCTGGAACCAGTCGAAGCCCTGCCGGGTGACGTCGAAGATCGCGTCCGCGTCGAGGAACTCGGCGAGCGAGGGGCGGCAGTAGATGCCGAGCGGGACGGACTGGCCGTCCTTGCCCTCGTAGGAGCTGTGCACGGAGTGGTACGGGCCGACGATCAGCGCGGTGATGTACGAGGAGATGCGCGGGGTCGGCTCGAAGCGCCAGACGTTGTCCTTGACGTTCGCGGCCTCCGGCGTCGGCGAGTTCGAGATGACCGTCCAGCCCTCGGGGGCCGTCACGGTGAACTGGAACGTGGCCTTCAGGTCGGGCTGCTCGAAGCTGGCGAAGACCCGCCGCGCGTCCGGAACCTCGAACTGGGTGTAGAGGTAGGCCTGCTGGTCGACCGGGTCGACGAAGCGGTGGAGGCCCTCACCGGTGTTCGTGTACGCGCAGTCCGCGACGACGCGGAGCTCGTTGGCCCCGGCCGCCAGGTGGCGCAGGGCGATCCGGGAGTCGTGGAAGACCGCCGCGACGTCCAGCGACTTGCCGTTGAGGACGACCTCGTGCACGGCCGGTGCGACCAGGTCGATGAAGGTCTCGCCCCCGGCCTCGGCCGACTGGAAGCGCACGGTGGTCACGGACGGGTAGGTGCCACCCTCCTGTGCGCCGCTGAGATCGAGTTCGATCTCGTAGGAGTCGACGGTCAGCAGCTTGGCCCTCTGCTGAGCCTCTTCACGGGTGAGATTCGTGCCAGGCACGCGTTCATCTCCTTCGATGGTGACGTTGCCCGGCCATCCTGCCATCCGGACAGCGCCACTGCCCCGGACTAATCCACGGGCGAAAAAACGCGCGCGGGGGCGGCACCGTGACGGTGCCGCCCCCGCGTCGGACGAGCGGGATCAGCCGCGCAGCTCCTCGGCCACGAGCTCGGCGATCTGCACCGCGTTCAGGGCCGCGCCCTTGCGCAGGTTGTCGCTGGAGAGGAACAGCGCGAGGCCGTTCTCCACGGTCTCGTCGGAGCGGATGCGCCCCACGTAGGAGGCGTCCTTGCCCGCCGCCTGCAGGGGGGTCGGGATCTCCGAGAGCTCGACGCCCGGGGCGTCCTTCAGCAGCTCGTAGGCGCGCTCGACGCTGATCGGGTTCGCGAAGCGGGCGTTGACCTGCAGGGAGTGGCCGGCGAAGACCGGCACGCGCACGCAGGTGCCGGAGACCTTGAGCTCGGGGATCTCCAGGATCTTGCGGGACTCGTTGCGGAGCTTCTGCTCCTCGTCGGTCTCGAAGGAGCCGTCGTCGACCAGGTTGCCCGCGAGCGGGACCACGTTGTAGGCGATCGGGCGCTTGTAGACGGCGGGCTCGGGGAACTCCACCGCGTCGCCGTCGAAGGTCAGCTGGTCGGCGGTCTCGGAGACCGCGCAGGCCTGGCCCTTGAGCTCGGCCACACCGGCCAGACCCGAGCCGGAGACGGCCTGGTAGGTGGTGGCGACCAGCGCGGTCAGGCCGGCCTCGTCGTGCAGCGGGCGCAGCACCGGCATCGCGGCCATGGTGGTGCAGTTCGGGTTCGCGATGATGCCCTTGGGGCGGTTCTTGACCGCGTGCGGGTTGACCTCGGAGACCACGAGGGGGACCTCCGGGTGGCTGCGCCAGGCGGAGGAGTTGTCGATCACGACGGCGCCCTGCGAGGCGACCTTCTCGGCGAGGGCCTTGGAGGTGGCGCCGCCCGCGGAGAAGAGCACGATGTCCAGGCCCGCGTAGTCGGCCGTGGAGGCGTCCTCGATGGCGATCTCCCGGCCCTCCCACTCGATCGTCGAGCCGGCGGACCGGGCCGAGGCGAACAGGCGCAGCTCGTCCACCGGGAACTTGCGCTCGGCGAGGATGCTGCGCATGACTCCGCCGACCTGACCGGTGGCTCCGACGATTCCGACCCTCACGGTGACTCCTTTTGGTACGTACGACGCGGGCGCGCGTGGAGCCATCATGCGTTCGACCCCACGAGCCTTGTCCAATCCATTGTCCGAGGTGCGGACGGTGTCCTGAATGTGAACCCCCGTGGCGAGTTCGTGGCGGGCCTGTTGCGGGGCCCCTGAACACCCGTTTTGCCTGGTCGGAGCCGGTTAGCGTCCAGTCTGTCGTGACCGCTATCCGGACATGACCGACCGCAGAACGAACCATCGATTCGGGGAGATCCACCGTGCGCGCCATCCGCCACCGCCGCCGGTCCATACCGGCGCTCGCCGCCCTCGCGGCCGCCGCCGTCGCCGCGCCCGTCCTGCTGACCGCCGCGCCGGCGGCCGCCCATCCGCGCGAGGGCCGGCTGGCCAAGGAGCTGGTGCCGGAGGTCACCGCCAAGGGCGCCCACCGCCACCTGAAGAAGTTCCAGCAGATCGCCGACGCCAACGGCGGCAACCGCGCCGCCGGTACGCCGGGCCACGCGGCCTCCGCCGCCTACGTGTACGACACGCTGAAGAAGGCCGGGTACCAGGTCTCGTACCAGGACTTCGACATCTACGAGGCGCACACCAAGGTGGAGAGGACCACCGTCCTCGGTCAGGGCTCCCGCGAGCTGGCCACCGCCGCGTTCACCTTCACCCGGTCCACCCCGGCCGGCGGCCTGGCCGCGCCGCTCGCCCTGGCCCGGGTCGACGAGACCCCCGGCTGCACGGCCGACGACTACCCGGCCGGTGCCTTCGCCGGAAAGATCGCCCTGGTCAAGCGGGGCGCGTGCACCTTCGTGGAGAAGCAGCGGGCCGCCGCCGCGGCCGGCGCGGTCGGCGTCATCGTCTACAACCACAGCGGGACGACCCCGGTGCGCGGCGGGTTCTCCTCGCCCGCCGAAGGGATCATCCCGAGCGCCGGCATCACGCTGGCCGACGGCGAGGCGCTGACCGCGGCCGCCGCGCAGGGCGAGGTGAGCGTGCGACTGGAGCTGGACCAGGAGCACGTGAAGAGGACCACCCGCAACGTGATCGCCGAGACCCGGGGCGGGCGGTCCGACCGCGTGGTCACCGTGGGCGCCCACCTGGACTCGGTACCGGAGGGTCCGGGCATCAACGACAACGGCTCCGGTTCGGCCGGGCTGCTGGAAGTGGCCCTGAAGCTCGCGGACGAGGGCGCCAACAAGAAGGGCAAGGGGCCCGCCAACAAGGTCCGCTTCGGCTGGTGGTCGGCGGAGGAGCTGGGCCTGCTGGGCTCGGAGCACTACGTCGCGCAGCTGTCCGAGAAGCAGAAGAAGGACATCGCGCTGTACCTGAACTTCGACATGATCGCCTCGCCGAACCCGGTGCAGTTCGTCTACGACGGGGACGACTCGGACAAGACGGGTGCGGGCGCGGGACCGGCGGGCTCGGCCCAGATCGAGGCGCTGATCAACGGCTTCCTCGACAAGAAGGGCAAGCCGCACGAGGGCAGTGACTTCGACGGCCGCTCCGACTACGGCCCGTTCATCGCGAACGGCATCCCGGCGGGGGGCACCTTCACCGGCGCCGAGGGCATCAAGACCGTCGAGCAGGCGGGGCGCTACGGCGGTACGGCCGGGGTCCCGTACGACCCGAACTACCACGGGAAGGGGGACGACCTGAAGAACCTGGACCTGAAGGTCTTCGACACCAACCTGGACGTGATCGCGCACGCGGTCGGCACCTACGCCGAGTCGCTGCGCTCGCTCGGCAAGTAGCGGATCAGGGGGAACGGCCCGAGGGGGCGGTGCTCGTCAGAGCGCCGCCCCCTCGGGGTTTTCCGTACCGCAGGTTCCTACGGGAGGACCTTCTCGATCTGCACGCTGCCGGTGCCGGCGGCGGTGCCGCGGGCGTTGAGCAGCTGGACCTGGCCGAAGAACTGACGGCCCTCGGGGGCCGCGCTGCTGACCAGGACGTTCGCCGAGACCTGCGCGGTGGCGCCGGTGGCGAGGTTCACCGCGGCGGCCTCGTCGACCTGGACGGAGCCCAGGGCGGACGAGAAGAACACGTCACGGTAGTCGTACGTGGTGGAGCCGGACGGGATCGCGTAGCCGATCACCTTGACGGTGTAGGTGCCCGCGGCCGGGTTCACCAGGCTCACGGCCTCCTCGGAGTCGCCGTCGGCGGCCGAGCCGACCTTGATGCCGTCCTTGTAGACCTCGAGGTCGAGGTCGGCGGCGGTGTCGGACACCTTGCCGATCGCGACGTCGAGGCGCGAGGTGCCCGCGGGGACCGCGATCTCGGTGGACTGGGTCTGACCGGGGGCGATGGTCGGCTTGGCGACCTTCGCGGAACCGAGCGGACCGCCGGCGAGCTTGCCGCCGGAGATGGCCGCGCCGGCGTTCTTGACGCTCCACTGGACCGGGGCGGGGGTGCCCTGCTTCGCCTCGGGCAGGACCTTGACCGCGGGGTCGAAGGTCGCGCCGAGCACGGAGACGTCGAGCTTGAACGGGTTGTCGAGCACCGGCGACGTACGGCGGGCCTCGACCTCGATCTCCCAGACGCCCGGGGTCGGCTCGGGGTACGAGCGGACGTCGGGGCGGCAGGTGTTGGCCGGGTTGTCGTAGTTCGGGTAGCAGTTGGTCGTGGCCGTCGGGTCGACCGGCGTTCCGTGCGGGTGGATCGCGATGAAGCGCGTCTGGGCGCCCGCCGCGAGACCGCCGAGGGCGACCTCGAGGCTCTTGGCACCCGGCGGGACCGTCACGAAGTACGACTTGTGGCTGTTGCGCTGCACCGAGGAGCTGTCGGACAGGGTGAACGACGGCGCGGCCAGGGGGGCGGCGGCCACGACGGTCGTCAGGATCTGCTTGTCGATGCCCTCGGTGGTCTCGTCGTCCAGCTGCAGGATGCCGCTGTGGACGCCGGCCGTCTTGGCGTTGGCCTCGACCTTGATGGTGACGGGCTTGTTCAGCGGCAGGGTGACGTAGTCGTAGCCGCCGATGACCTTGAAGGTCCCGTCGTTGTTGCGCCAGCTCAGGTCGTGCCGCGTGCCGTACTTGACGCCCGTGGTGCGGGTGACGACGACGTTGTAGACCTTCTTCTGGCCGACCTTGAGGCCGCCCTCGCGGTCGTACAGGCCGGTGCCGAAGCCCGGGGTCTTCAGGAACTGGTCGAGCGCGGTGTCGACCGGCGCCTTGACGGTGAACTCGTTGGCCTTCGCGTCGCGCTGGATGGACTCCCACGCGCCGGGGATGTCGATCAGACCCGAACCCTGCGCGTGCGCGGGGACGTTGTCGATCTTCTTGGCGGCCGTGGTGAGCGCGACCCGCAGCGAGGCCGGCGTCAGCTTGATGTTGTGCTGCTTGGCGGCCGAGATCAGCAGGGCGCTGGCGCCCGCGGCCTGCGGCGAGGCCATCGAGGTGCCCTGGAGCATGCCGTAACCGGCCGGCAGGGTGTAGCCGGCCTCCTTCACCGGGGCGCCGGGCAGCCAGGTCTGGATGGTGTTGATGGCCGCGCCGGGGGCGCTGATGGTCGGCGTGAAGCCGCCGTCCTCACGCGGACCGCGCGAGGAGAAGGGGAACATGTTGTACTTCGTGCTCACACCGGAGCCGTAGTTGGCGGCCCAGGTCTCCTTGGAGACCGACGCGCCCACGGAGATGACCTTGTCCGCGAGGGCGGGGTCGCCGATGGTGTTGACGCCCGGGCCCGAGTTGCCGGCCGAGATGACCAGCTGGACGCCGTAGGTGTCGATGAGGTTCTTGTAGAGCTCGGAGCGCGCGTTGTTGCCGTCGTTCAGCGCCGGCAGGCCACCGATGGACATGTTGACGATGTCCACGCCGCGGTTGACGACGAGGTCGATCATGCCCTCGGTCAGCGCGACGTTGGTGCAGCCGCCGGACCACGAGCAGGCGCGCGAGGAGACGAGCTTGGCGCCGGGCGCCTCGCCGTTCATCTGGCCGCCGAAGAGGCTGTTGGCGGCGGTGATGCCGGCGACGTGCGTGCCGTGCTCGGACTCGATGATGCCGACGTTGACGAAGTCGGCCTTCTTGCCGACCCAGTCGCCGCCCAGCGGGTCCATCGGGACGTTCTTGCGGATCTCGATCACGAACGGGATGCGCTCGGCGACGTCGGTCGCCGGGTTGTCCGTGCCGAAGTAGCCGATCTGGTAGCCGTCCTTGTACGGCTTCATCGGCTCGTTGTTCGTGAAGTCGCCGTCCTGGTCGGTGTCGACGCGGACGGTGCCGGCGGCGGCGTCGTAGAGCAGGCCGAACCGGTCGGTGGTGTCCCCGTCGCGGTTGACGTCGCCCTTCATGTCACCGGCGGCGGTGATCGACTCGCTGAAGCGGCTCCACTGGAAGCTGCCCTCCGGGGCCTTCCAGCTCTGGCCGCCCGCGGTGAAGGTGCCGCCGCTGGAGGTGACCGGATTGATCTGCGGGCGCCAGGTGGCGTCGTTGTCGGTGATCGGGTCGGTGGCCGTCACCCAGTCGACGATCTTGCGCTCGCCGGTGGTGGTCTTCTGCAGGGCCGGGTGACCGAGGTCGATGCCCGAGTCCATGATCCCGATGGTCACTCCGCGGCCGTCGGCCTGCGGGTTGTCCTTCACGAAGTCGACCGCACCGGTCTCGAAGGACGGGTTGTACGGGTTCTTCGCGGGGGTGTTCTTGTCCGGCGCCGCGTAGGTCTCGGCGGCGGTCTTCTTCACCGTGCCGGTCTCGCGGTCCGATTCGGGGCGCGGGTCCGGCAGCTGGATCTCGTGCCGCAGGTCGATGCCGTGCACCGAGGACAGCTTGGTGGCCGCCTTCAGCGCGGCCTCGGCCTTGTCGGTGGGCAGGGTGGCGCGCACGTAACCGAGGTTGTCGTACGTCTGGCCCACCGAGGCACCCTGGACCGAGCCGAGCTGGTCCGCCACCTGCTTGGTCTGGCCGGGGGCGGTCGCGACCATGACGGTGACGTTCGCGTCACCCTTGGCCTTGGCCTCCTGAAGCAGTTCGGCGTCGGCCGAACCGAGCTTCTGGTCGGCGGACTTGACCGCGGGCGTGGTGCCCGGGGTGTCCGCGCCGGTCGCCGCGAAGACGGGCCCGGCGCCGGTGGCCGCGAGAGCGGCGACCAGCCCGGCCGCGGCCGCGACGCGCGCGACGCGTCTGGCCCCGGATATGGAACTGGGGGATTCGAGGGTCATCAGCATCCCTGGTAAGTGAAAGATACGGTCCGGATTTCGGTGCCGGATGACCGGTCAGCTTGGCCTAAGCGACAGCTCTTTGGGGAGAGTTGTCATTGACCGAGACCTGCCATGGCGGAACCTCGCCAGCGCGAAGAATGCGCCAGCACGGCCTTACCGGGGCACAGTGGTGCGAACCGCAGGGACTGATCGATCGATTTATCGACTTGGCGGCCATGCGTCAGCACCGGGACGCGGTCGCGTTCCGGTGCAGGTGTGACAGATTTCGCGCGCTCAGCGCTCGCGCGTGCGCGCGTAGTGGCGCGAGGCTTTCGCCCGGTTTCCGCAGGCGGCCATCGAGCACCAGCGCCGCGTGCCGTTGCGCGAGGTGTCGTGGAAGTGCAGGACGCAGGTCTCGGAGGCGCACTTGCGGATCCGGTCGGGCGCGGTGCTCAGCAGGTCCAGGTAGTTCCGGGCGGCCGTCCAGGCGGGCCCCCAGGTCGGATCGTCGAACTCGGCGCGCTCGCCCGGCCCGTCAGCGGTCAGGGTGGCGCGGATGCGGCCGTGCTCCAGCACGGCGTCGACCAGGGTGCGGGCGCTCTCGTCGGTCGGGTCCGCGACCGCGCGGGCCAGGGCCTCGCGGGCGGTCAGGAGGTGGACGAGGGTGGCCGCATCCGCGCGGAAGCGATCGGCCAGGCCGGTGCTCTCCAGCCAGACCGCCAGCCCCTGTACCCGGGTGAGCCCGGCCGCGCCGGCGAAGAGGTCCAGTGGTTCGCCGTCTGCGACCCAGCGGGTGTTGAGCAGGTCGAGGGCGACCGGCTCCCCGGTCAGGGGTCGTGGATCCGCCGCCGTCATGTCGCTGGAGTCCTTCTCGTCGATTGGCTAACCCCTCAAGGTTACGTGAGCGGTTGACGCCCGCGTATCTAACCTTTAATCTTGACGTGAAAGGTTAGATGTGATCGTGGGAAGGATACTCCGATGTCCGGGGCGTACCACTGGGGCGCGCTGGCCGTGCAGGAGCGGGTCGGCGTACGGGACCTCGCCGAGCGCGTCGGCCGCTCGATCGGCACGGGCGTACGGGACGTCGCCGCGGCCTTCTTCGGGCTCCAGCCGCACCTGGTCGTCGGCGCCGCCGACGGCGCGGGGCGGGTGTGGGCCTCCCTGCTCACCAGTGCGCCCGGTTTCGTACGGGCCACCGGGCCGGACCGGGTCGCGGTCGCCGGCGGTCCACCGGCGGGAGATCCGCTCGCCGAGGCGCTGGCCACGGCCGGGACCCGGGTCGGGACCATCGCGCTCGACCCGCGCACCCGGCGCCGGATGCGGTTGAACGGGACCCTGGAGGTGACGCGGGGAGGCTTCGCCGTCGAGGTCGAACAGGTCTTCGGCAACTGCCCGAAGTACCTGCAGGCGCGGCAGCCGCTGGAGCTCGTCCGGCAGGGGCCGGGTGTGGTGCGGCGCGGGGAGGCGCTGACCCCCGGCCAGCAGCGGGCCGTACGCGCCGCCGACACCTTCTTCGTCGCCACCACGGCGGAGGCGGACGGGGTCGACGCCAGTCACCGGGGCGGGCTGCCGGGCTTCGTGGAGGTGCTCTCGCCGGTCGAGCTGGCCTGGCCGGACTACGCCGGCAACGCCATGTTCTTGACGCTGGGGAACCTGACGGCCGACCCGCGGGCGGGGCTGCTCTTCCCGGACTGGGAGAGCGGGGCGGTCCTTCAGCTCAGCGGCCGGGCCCGGACGGAGTTCGGGGCCGACGGGAGCCGCCGCACCCGCTTCCGGGTGGAGTCGGTGGTGGAGGCGCTGCATCCAGGTCGGCTGCTCTGGAGCGCCCCGGAATACTCGCCTCACCTGGGCAGGACCACCAGGTAGGCGGCGGGTTCCCGGTCGTCGGCGGCCGTCAGGGCGGTCCGGATGACCGCGGCCTGCTGCTCGGGCCAGTCGCGGAGCTTGCGCGGGGTGATGTGGATGACGGTCACCCCGAGCCGCTCCAGCGTCTCGCGCTTGCGCACGGACTCCGACCACTGCTCGTCTTCGCCCTGGCGCGGGGCGCGGGTGTCGATCTCCACGGCGACGGACTGCTCGGGCCAGTACGCGTCGACCCCGCCGAGGTGCGGGCCACCGGGCAGGCGCAGGTCGACGTTCCAGGCCGGGTCGGGGAGCTCGCAGCCGCGTACGAGGTGGTACAGCCGGTCCTCGGCGATGGCCCGGCCCTCCGCGAGCAGCGACTCGACCGCATCGACCACGTGCGGCCGGTTCAGCAGCCGGGCCACCGTCAGCTCCCGTACGACGGCGGCCGGTTCGCAGTGCCCGCCGCGAACGGCCTCGCTCAGCAGGCGGCGTACGGTGCCTGCGTCGGAGAGCTGGGTGACGGCGTCGGCGACGGCCCGCGCGACGGGTGCCACCGGCAGTCCGGTCACCTCCTGGGGCCTCGGCGGGGTGTGCGTCCGTACGATCCGCACGTCCCCGGTGGAGCGCAGCCGCCGGGTGCCGGGCACCAGGACGTCGATGTGCGGGAGGGCGAGCAGCGGGGGCGCCGAGCCGAACCGGTACAGGGCGAGCGCCGCCAACCCGGTGATCATGGCCTCGTCGCCGCGTCGCCCCGCGTACAACAGCGCCGCGTGCAGCCGCTCCTCGCTGGTCGCCGGCCCGGAGTGGAGCAGGAACACCCCGGGCAGGATCTGCTGCCAGGGCCGCTCGGCCGCGTCGGAAGCGGTGACGCCGTGCTCGCGCAGCTGGGCGAGGGTCAGCACGCGGGGGCGGCTACCGGTGAGGTGGGCGAGGGGGAGGGGCGCGTTGTGGTTCATGACGCGGTGATTCCCGCGGGCCGCGGCCCTGCTAACCCCTGTTACGCGCTCGTCGACAAATCCGGACAAGCCAGGGCTAAAGTACGGGCGTTCGACTGCCGATGGAGTGCGCCCGTATGGGGGACCAGGCCCGGCGCCGTTTCCCGGGCTCTGGACCCGGTCCTCAAACGCCGGACGGGCTGAATGCTCAGCCTCGCCGGCGTTTGAGGCGCGGGGTCTGGGGCGGAGCCCCAGCAGCGGAGCCGCGGGATTACTGGCCCGCCGCCTCGTCGCAGCGCTGCGCGGCAAGGGCCCGGGCCAGGTCGTCGCGCGACTCCAGCACCAGGCGGCGCAGGGCCGGCGGAGCCGAAGGGTGGGAGGACAGCCAGGCGTCCGTCGCCGAGACGGTGGACTCCGAGTCCTGGAGCGACGGGTACAGCCCCTTCACCACGTCCATGCCGATCTGGATCGACCGGTCCGCCCACAGCCGTTCGATCACCTCGAAGTAGCGCCCCGCGTGGCCCGCCAGCAGGCCCCGCTGCGAAGGCTGCTGCATGCCCGCGATCGTTGCCTCGACCAGCGCGTTGGACAGCGCGTCCGATTCGACCACCGCCGCCCACGCCTGGTCCTTCACCGCCTGCGAGGGCCGCGCCGCCAGGCACCGCACCTGGTGCCGCTTGCCCGAAGCCGTGTCGTCGCGCGCCAGTTCGGCGGCGAGCACGGCCTCGTCCACCGCCCCGTGCGCGGCCAGCGGCAGCAGGAAGTCCCAGCGCAGCTCCTGGTCCACCTCCAGCCCGTCGATCCGCGCCGAGCCCTCCAACAGCCCCAGCAGCAGCTGGAAGTCGTCCTCCGTCGCCGCGCTCGCGGCGAAGAAACGGGCCCACGTCAGCTGGTGTTCCGACCCCGGCGCCGCGACCCGCAGCTCGTGCAACGCGCCCGCCGCGAGCTCCCGCCCGCCCTGCTCGCGCCAGGCGGGCGCCGCGTAGTGGGTGACCGAGGTCAGGGCCTGCGCGTGCAGCATCTGCAGGACGCCGACGTCGCTCTCGCGGCCCGCGTGCGCGAGGACCAGCGAGACGAAGTCGCGCGCCGGCAGCAGGCCGTCGCGCGTCAGGTTCCACAGCGCCGACCAGCTCAGCGCCCGGGCGAGGGGGTCCGTGAGGTCACCGAGGTGCGCCCGCAGCGTGGCCATCGAGCCCTCGTCGAAGCGGATCTTGCAGTAGGTGAGGTCCTCGTCGTTGACCAGGACCAGGTCGGGCCGCTCCGCGCCCGCCAGTTCCGTGACGACCGTCCGCACTCCCGACACGTCCGCGTCGGCCCGCGCGTAGCGCACCAGCGCCCCGTCGGAATCCAGCCGGTACAGGCCCACCGCGACCCGGTGCGGGCGCAGCTCGTCACCTTCCTGCACGACCGCCAGTTCCGTCACCCGGCCGCCCGCGTCGTAGGCGATCACCGGGGTCAGCGCGTTCACGCCGGCGGTCTGCAGCCAGGCCCGCGACCACTGCGCCATGTCCCGCCCGGAGACCTCCGCGAGCACCGACAGCAGGTCGTCGAGCGTGGTGTTCCCGTACGCGTTGGCCTTGAAGTAGCGCCGGGCGCCCTCCAGGAAGGCCTCCCGCCCCACGTAGGCGACCAGCTGCTTGAGCACCGCCGCGCCCTTGGCGTAAGTGATGCCGTCGAAGTTCAGCTTGGCGTCCTCCAGGTCACGGATGTCGGCCGTGATCGGGTGCGTGGACGGCAGCTGGTCGGCCCGGTAGGCCCACGCCTTGCGGTTGTTGGCGAAGGTGACCCACGCCTGGTCGAAGCGGGTGGCCTCCACCAGTGCGAAGGAGCCCATGAAGTCCGCGAAGGACTCCTTCAGCCACAGGTCGTCCCACCACTTCATGGTGACCAGGTCGCCGAACCACATGTGCGCCATCTCGTGCAGGATCGTGTTCGAGCGGCGCTCGTAGGAGGCCTTCGTGACCTTGCCGCGGAAGATGTACTCCTCGCGGAAGGTCACCATCCCCGGGTTCTCCATCGCGCCCAGGTTGTACTCGGGCACGAAGGCCTGGTCGTACTTTCCGAAGGGGTACGGGTAGTCGAAGATCTCGTGGAAGAGGTCGAAGCCCTGCTTGGTGATCAGGAAGACGTCATCGGCGTCGAAGTGCTTCGCCAGTCCCTTGCGGCACATCGCGCCCAGCGGGACGGTCAGGTCCCCGCGCGTGTAGGAGTCCGTCACGTAGTGGTAGGGGCCCGCGACCACGCACGTGATGTACGTGGAGATCGGCGCGGTCTCCGCGAACCGCCAGACGCCCGCTTCGCGGGACTCCTCCGCACCGTTGCTCCACACCTGCCAGCCCTCGGGAGCCGTCACTTCGAAGCGGTACGGGGCCTTCAGGTCGGGCTGTTCGAAGTTCGCGTACACCCGCCGCGCGTCGGCCGGCTCGTACTGGGTGTAGAGGTAGACCTCGCCGTCCTCCGGGTCCACGAAACGGTGCAGGCCCTCGCCGGTCCGGCTGTACGCGCAGTTGGCGTCCACCACGAGGACGTTCTCGGCGGCCAGGCCGTCGAGGGAGATCCGGGCGCCGTCGAAGACGGCGGCCACGTCCAGCGCGCGCCCGTTCAGGGTCACGGCGTTCACCGAGGGCGCGATCAGGTCCGCGAAGGTGGAAGTGCCGGTGCCCGCCGCCCGGAAGCGGATCGTGGTCACCGAGCGGAAGGTCCGCGGACCCTCGGCCGGTTCGGCCTCGTCCACCGCGGACCGGATGTCGAGGACCACCTCGTACCCGTCGACGGACAGCAGCTCGGCCCGCTCGCGGGCCTCGTCGCGGGACAGATTCTCTCCGGGCACGTGCACTCCTTCGTGCGTGGTCGCGTTCTTGCGTCGAATCCTCGCACGAGGGAATGCGCGCCACCCGGTACTGGTTGGTGACGGGGGACCTGAGCCCAGTGATGCCCTTGTGCGACCCATGCAGATACCGAGGAGAGACATGACCGACACCCAGGAGCGCGAGAAGACCCCGGTCGACTTCTGGTTCGACCCGCTGTGCCCTTGGGCCTGGATGACGTCCCGTTGGATGGTCGAGGTCGAGAAGGTCCGCGACGTCGAGGTCCGCTGGCACGTGATGAGCCTGGCGGTGCTCAACGAGAACAAGCTCGACGAGCTGCCCGAGGTCTACCGCGAGCTGCTCGGCCCCAAGGGCTGGGCCCCGGTGCGCGTGGTGATAGCCGCCCAGCAGAAGCACGGTGAGGAGGTCACCGGCAAGCTCTACACCGCGCTCGGCACCCGCATACACAACGACGAGAAGGGCCCGACCCGCGAGGTGATCGCCGAGGCGCTGGCCGAGGTCGGCCTGCCGGCCGAGCTGCTCGCGTACGCCGACTCGGACGAGTACGACGAGGTGCTGCGGGCCTCGCACAACGACGGGATCGACCGGGTGGGCCAGGAGGTCGGCACCCCGGTGATCTCCGTTCCGGGTGCCGAGGGCGACGTCGCCTTCTTCGGTCCGGTCGTCACCCCGACCCCGCGCGGCGACGCGGCCGCCCGGCTCTGGGACGGCACCCTGCTCGTCGCCTCGACCCCGGGCTTCTACGAGATCAAGCGCACCCGTACCAAGGGTCCTTCCTTCGAGTAGGACCGGCCGCCGCACCACACAGAAGACCCCCGTGAGTCACGTCCTCACGGGGGTCTTCCGTTCGACACGCCCGCCGGTGAAGGTTGAGAAGACGATCACGAGGCGGACGGGTTCGTGGTGCTGCGATCAGCCCTTGGCGGGGATCAGCAGCGGGGTGTTCGCCTTGGCGTCGGCGTAGCGCTTGGACACGTCCTGCCAGTTGACGACGTTCCACATCGCCTCGATGAAGTCCACCTTCTGGTTCTTGTACTGAAGGTAGAAGGCGTGCTCCCAGGCGTCGAAGACCAGGATCGGCGTGCTGGCGACGCCCACGTTGCCCTGGTGGTCGTAGACCTGCTCGACGACCAGGCGGCCGCTGACGGGCTCGTACGCGAGCACGCCCCAGCCGGAGCCCTGGGTGGCGGAGGACGCGAAGGTCAGCTGCTTCTTGAACTTCGCGAAGGAGCCGAAGGACTCGGTGATCGCGTCGGCCAGGTCGCCCAGACCGTCGGCCGCGGTGGGCTCGCCGCCGCCCTCGCCGGTCTTCGGGCTCGCCATGTTGTGCCAGTAGATGCTGTGCAGGATGTGGCCGGAGAGGTGGAACGCGAGGTTCTTCTCCAGGCCGTTGAGGGCGCCCCAGTTCTCCTTGTCGCGCGCCTCCGCCAGCTGCTCCAGCGTGTTGTTGGCGCCCGTGACGTAGGCCGCGTGGTGCTTGTCGTGGTGCAGTTCGATGATCTGCGGGTTGATCACCGGCTCCAGCGCCGCGTAGTCGTACGGAAGCTCAGGAAGCGTGTAGATGGCCATGCGTGTTTTCCGGTCCCCTCGGCGTGCCAATCGCTAATTGCAATTAATGCGCAACTGCACGCTAGCAGCATCTATTCCTCTGCTCACGTAAGGGTTACCTCTCTTGTCGGGACCTCCGGAACGCCGGAGGCCGGGCCCATGCGATCGCATGAGCCCGGCCCCTGACGTGCCGTTCGGTGCGGGTGTTACGCCGCTGCGCCTGCCGCCGATGTCCGGCGCTGCAGGACGTATCCGGTCACCGCGAGGGCGACGGTGAGCCCGCCGGTGAAGACCACCTGGACGCGCGTGTCCTCGCCCAGGGCCATCAGCACCAGCACCGCGGCCACCCCAGCCAGCGCCACCCAGGTTAGGTAGGGGAAGCCCCACATCTTCACGACCAGCTTCTCGGGGGCCTCGCGCTCCAGCCGGCGGCGCAGCACGAACTGCGAGACGGCGATGAAGCCCCAGACGATCAGGATGACCCCGCCCACCATGTTCAGCAGCCAGGCGAACAGGGTGTCCGGGTACCAGTAGGACAGCAGCACCGTGACGAAGCCGAAGCCGCAGGAGGCGAGGACCGCCCGGCGCGGCACCCCGCCGTCGACCTTGCCCAGCGCCTTGGGGCCCTGGCCGCGGGAGACGAGGGAGTAGGCCATCCGCGAGGAGCCGTAGATGTTGGCGTTCATCGCGGACATGAGGGCGATCAGGATGACCACGTTCATGATCTCGCCGGCCGCCGGGATGCCCAGGCGGTCCAGGGTCGCGGCGTAGGGGCCGTCCGCCGTGACGGCCGGGTCGTTCCACGGCAGGAGGGTGACGATGACCAGCATGGAGCCCACGTAGACGATCGCGATCCGCCACATGGTGGTCCGCACGGCCGTGGCCACGCCCTTGACCGGGTCCTCGGACTCGGCGGCCGCGATGGTCACCGTCTCCAACCCGCCGTACGCGACGACGGAGGCCAGCAGGCCGACCAGCAGGCCGTCCACGCCGTGGGGCAGCAGGCCGCCGTCGTGCAGCAGGTTGGCGGAGCCGGGGGCGTCGGTGCCGGGCAGCAGGCCGAGCACGGCCAGCACGCCCAGGCCCAGGAAGAGCGCGATCGCGCCGATCTTGAGGGCGGCGAACCAGAACTCGAACTCGCCGAAGTTCGAGACGGCGGCGAGGTTGGAGCCGCAGAACACCGCCATGAAGACCAGCACCCACATCCAGGAGGGGGTGCCCGGGAACCAGCCGGTCACGATGTGCGCCGCGCCGATGGCCTCGATGGCCACGCCCACGCAGAGCAGGATCCAGAACATCCAGCCGGCGGTGAATCCGGCCCAGGGCCCGATCGCCCGCTCGGCGTGCACGGAGAAGGACCCCGAGGCGGGGTTGGCGGCGGACATCTCGCCGAGCATCCGCATCACGAACATCACGAGCAGCCCGGACGCCGCGTAAGCGAGCACGATCGAGGGACCTGCGGCGGCGATGCCGGCTCCGGAGCCGACGAAGAGTCCGGCGCCGATGACACCGCCGAGGGCGATCATCGAGAGGTGGCGCTGCTTGAGTCCGTTGCCGAGGGGCGAACCGGCGCCGGTCTGCGGCGCTTCGGGGGGTGTCAGGGTGCTCTGGCTCATTTGCGCCAGTCTGCCGAGCGTCCGATCGCCGGACATTCTGCGTCCGATATTCGGACGACGGCTTCACGGTTCGTGATCACGCCCGTACGCTCACGGCGACGTCGCAGCCACCGGATGCGGCGGACGCACCGGATCGAGGGGGCAGTTGATGGGCCGGACCGTGACAGGACTTCGTAGCACCGGCCGGGGCGTACTCGTCACCGGCGCTTCCCGGGGGATCGGCCGGGCGATCGCGGCCGCCTTCGCCCAGCGAGGCGACCGGGTCGCCGTGCACTGCTCGGCCCGGCGCGCGGACGCCGAGGAGACCCTCGCCTCGCTGGAAGGGGAGGGGCATGCGCTGGTCGCCGCGGACCTCGGTGACCCGGCCGGCGTCGAGACCCTGGCGGCCGAGGCGGAGGAGGCGCTCGGCGGCGTGGACGTCCTGGTCAACAACGCCGCCGTCATGGTCGCCCACCCGCTGCCGGACACCTCGTACGAGGGCTGGCAGGAGGCCTGGCGGCGGACCGTCGACGTGAACCTCCTCGGCTCCGCCAACCTGAGCTACTGCGTCGCGCGCCGCATGATCGAGTCGGGCCGCGAGGGACGCATCGTCAACATCGGCTCGCGCGGCGCCTTCCGGGGCGAGCCCGACCACCCGGCCTACGGCGCGACCAAGGCCGCGGTCCACGCCCTGGGCCAGTCCCTCGCCGTGTCCCTCGCCCCGCACGGCATCGCCGTCGCCTCCGTGGCCCCCGGCTTCGTCGCCACCGAGCGGGTCGCAGGGCGACTGGAGGGGCCTGAGGGCGCCGGCATCCGGGCGCAGAGCCCCTTCGGCCGCGTCGCGGACCCGGAGGAGATCGCCTCCGCCGTGCTCTACCTGGCCTCCCCCGAGGCGGTCTGGAGCTCGGGCACGGTCCTCGACGTCAACGGGGCCTCCTACCTGCGCACCTGAGAACGGCAGGACCCCCGCGCCGTCGGCACGGGGGTCCTGTTCGTCCGGTTCTGCGTCAGGCCCTGCGGTCCCGCAGCTCGCGGATCCCCGCCACGGCGAGGACCAGTGCGGCCGCCCCCGAGGACCACAGCAGCTGGGGCCGTGCGGAATCGTCGAACAGCATCAGGACCAGCACCGCCGCCATTCCGAGCAGCGCCGCCCAGGTCGCGTACGGGAACAGCCACATCGGCAGGGTCAGCCGCTCGGGCATGTCCAGCTCGATCCGGCGGCGCAGCTTCAGCTGCGAGACGGCGATCAGCGCCCACACGAACAGCAGCACCGCGCCGACCGCGTTGAGCATGTAGAGGAAGATCGTGTCCGGCCACAGCAGGTTGAGCACCACCGACACGAAGCCGAAGGCCACCGAGGCGAACACCGCCCGGCGCGGCACCCCGCCGCCCGAGACCTTCAGCAGCGCCTGCGGCGCCTCACGGCGTTCGGCCAGCGAGAACACCATGCGCGAGGACCCGTACAGGTTCGCGTTCAGCGCCGACAGCAGGGCCACGAACACCACGATGTTCATGATCTGGCCGGCCCCCGGGATGCCGATGGAGTCGAGGACGGCGACGTACGGGCTCTCGCCCGGCTTCAGCGCGTTCCACGGCAGCAGGGTCACGATGACCACCATCGAGCCGACGTAGAAGAAGAGGATGCGCCACACCGCGCTGCGCACCGCCCGGGACACCGACCGCGCCGGGTCGTCCGATTCGGCGGCGGCGATGGTGACGACCTCCAGGCCGCCGAAGGCGAAGATGACGGCGAGCATGCCCGCGACCACTCCGCCGAAGCCCTCGGGGAAGAAGCCGCCCTGGCCGGTGAGGTTGGCCGTGCCGACCGGTTCCGTGTCCGGGAGCAGGCCGAAGACCGCGAGGGTGCCGAGGATCAGGAAGAGCACGATCGCGCCGACCTTCAGCGCGGCGAACCAGAACTCGAACTCGCCGAAGTTCTTCACGGCGGCCAGGTTGCTCACGGTGAAGACCACCATGAACAGCAGCACCCAGACCCACTGGTCGACCGAGGGCAGCCAGCCGTTCGCGATCTTCGCCGCACCGGTGGCCTCCACGGCCAGCACCACGACCAGCAGGAACCAGTACAGCCAGCCCGCCGAGAAGCCGGCCCAGCGCCCGAGCGCCCGCTCCGCGTAGACGGAGAACGAGCCCGAGGCGGGCATCGCGGCCGACATCTCGCCCAGCGCCCGCATCACCAGCATTGCGAGCAGGCCCGCGAGTAGATAGGAGCAGATGATCGCGGGACCGGCGATGCCGATGCCGGCGCCGGAGCCGACGAAGAGCCCGGCGCCGATGACGCCGCCGAGGCCCAGCATGGTCAGGTGGCGCTGCTTGAGGCTGTGGCTGAGGGGTTCCGCGGGCAGATCGCCCGTGGAGGAAGGTGCTTCTTCCAGGCGCTCACGCATGAAGGGTGCTCGTACTCTCGTTCGGGCCCAGTGGCGGTGGGAGCCCCGCGTCGGAATTGGCGGGATCCTACAGTCTCGCTGAGCGGCGGTCTTTCGTGCAAAACGGACGTGCTGTCCGATGTTCCTCGTGACCAGGATCACGCTGGCTCAGGCGTGGGGCATCGGCTTTGTGAAATCCCCACCAAAGCAGGGAGCGCGGCTTTGTCCCGGGCGGCGGTGGGGCGGCGGCGCGGCGCGCACTACCGTCGGTGATCGTCCCGCCACCCCCAACCCGTGGAGCCTCCCGATGAGCACTGCCTCCGTCTCCCTCCGGCCCGGCGCCGTCCTCGCCGACCTGCTGCCCGCGAGCCGCGTCCGCGACATCGCGCTCGTCGTCGGCGGCGCCGCGCTCACCGGGCTGGCCGCCCAGATCGCGGTTCCCGTTCCCGGCTCCCCGGTCCCCGTCACCGGCCAGACCTTCGCTGCACTGCTCGTCGGCACCGCCTTCGGGGCACGCCGCGGCTTCCTCTCGCTCGCGCTGTACGCCCTCGTCGGCATGGCCGGCGTGCCGTGGTTCGCGGGCGGGACCTCCGGCGCGGGCGGCGCTTCCTTCGGCTACGTGCTCGGCATGCTGCTCGCCGCCACCGTCGTCGGCGCCCTCGCGCGCCGGGGCGGTGACCGCTCGGTGCTGCGCACGGCCGGCCTGATGGTGCTGGGTTCGGCCGTGATCTACGCGGTGGGCGTGCCGTACCTGATGGCCGCCACCGGGATGTCCCTCGGCACGGCCGTCGCGAAGGGCGTGGTCCCGTTCCTGATCGGCGACGCCCTCAAGGCCGCGCTGGCCATGGGCGCCCTGCCGGCCGCCTGGAAGCTGGTCGGCCGCCGCGGCTGAGCGGCCCCCGCCACGCACCGGAGCCCGGCCCGCCTCCACGAGGCGGGCCGGGCTCCGGCGTACGTGCACGTGTGATCAGCCCTGCAGGGCCTTCTTGCGGCGGACGTCCAGGACCACGCCGACGAGCACGACCACACCGGCGACCAGGGTCGACAGGGTGACGACCTCGCGGTTGGCGTCGTCCACGAACATGTAGCCGATCACGAACATGATCAGTGCGGCGGTGGCCCAGGTCAGCCACGGGAACAGCCACATCTTCACGGTCAGCTTCTCCGGGGCCTCGCGGACCAGGATCCCGCGCATCCGCAGCTGGGTGAAGCAGATCACCAGCCACACGAAGAGCGCGATGGCACCCGAGGAGTTGAGGAGGAAGTTGAAGACCGTGTCCTTGAAGGCGTAGTTGAAGTAGACGGCGACGAAGCCGAAGACCGTGGAGCCCAGGATCGCGGCGACCGGCACACCGTTCTTGTTGACCTTGGCGAACGCCTTGGGGGCGTCGCCGCGCTCACCGAGCGAGAAGGCCATGCGGGAGGCGGTGTAGAGGCCCGAGTTCAGGCAGGACAGCACGGCGGTCAGGACGATGACCTCCATGATCGTGCCGGCGTGCGCGATGCCGATCGAGTCCAGGGCGGCGACGTACGAGCCCTTCTCGGTGATCGACTTGTCGTTCCACGGGAGCAGGGTCAGCACGATGAAGATCGAGCCGAGGTAGAAGACGCCGATCCGCCAGATGACGGAGTTGGTGGCCTGGGTGACCGCCTTGCGGGGGTTCTCCGACTCGCCGGCCGCCAGGGTGACGATCTCGCTGCCCATGAAGGAGAAGACGACCATCAGCACACCGGTGAGGACGGCGCCGTAGCCGTTGGGGAAGAAGCCGCCGGCGTCGGTCAGGTGGGCGAAGCCCGCACCCGGGTTGTCGGAGCCCGGCAGGAGGCCGAAGACGGCGAGCATGCCGACGATCACGAAGGCGCCGATGGCGACGACCTTGATGCCCGCGAACCAGAACTCGAACTCACCGTAGGAAGCGACCGAGCCGAGGTTGGTGGCGGTCAGCACCGCCATCACGATCAGTGCCCAGGCCCACTGCGGGACGGCCGGGATCCAGCTCTCCAGGATGGCGGCACCGGCGGTGGCCTCCACGGCGAGCACGACGACCCAGAAGAACCAGTAGAGCCAGCCGATGGAGAAGCCGGCCCAGCGGCCGAGCGCGCGGTCGGCGTAGGCCGAGAAGGAGCCCGAGTTCGGGCTGGCAGCGGCCATCTCGCCGAGCATCCGCATCACGAAGACCACCATGGCGCCGACGAGGGCGTAGGAGATCAGGATGGCGGGACCGGCCTTGGCGATGCCGCCACCGGAACCGACGAAGAGGCCGGCGCCGATGACGCCGCCAATGGCGATCATGGACAGGTGGCGGTTCTTGAGACCGGCCTTCAGACCGTCGGAGGGCTGGCCGTCACCGGGGTTCCCGGTGGGGCCGCCTTCCTTCTGAAGGGTCGTCGTGGAGCTCATGGACGGATCCTTAGGTTCTCGGGTTGCGAGCCCCGGCATTCAAACCTGAGATGAACGCGAGACGGAAGACCCCAATCCGGATCGTTGCCTTGGTGTGAACGTCCAGGAGGTGCCGCCGCCCTGTCCCATCTGCGTTCTTTGGGTTTACTTGAGCTTTAGAAGTGACTTACGCGACACCCGCTGCGGGCTGTCGGGCCTCCTCGTGCCACACTCGTCCCATGCGCGTGTACCTCGGATCCGACCATGCCGGCTTTGAGCTCAAGAACCACCTGGTGGACTGGCTCAAGAACAACGGCCACGAGCCCGTCGACTGTGGGCCCCACATCTACGACGCGGTGGACGACTACCCGCCGTTCTGCCTCCGCGCCGCGGAGAAGACCGCCGCCGACGCCGGCAGCCTCGGCATCGTGATCGGCGGCTCCGGCAACGGAGAGCAGATCGCCGCCAACAAGGTCAAGGGCGTCCGCGCCATCCTGGCCTGGAGCGTCCAGACCGCCCAGCTCGGCCGTGAGCACAACAACGCCAACGTCATCTCCGTCGGCGGCCGGATGCACACGCAGGACGAGGCCGTCAGCTTCATCGAGGCGTTCCTGGCGACCCCGTACTCCGACGAGGAGCGCCACACCCGCCGCATCGACATGCTCTCCGCCTACGAGACCACCGGCGAGCTCCCCCCGATCCCGGCCCACCACCCGCAGGGCTGATCCCGCTTCCGGCCGTACCGCCCCCTCCCGGGGGCGGTACGGCCGGTTTCTCTTTCCGAGGAGCTCCGCCGTGCCCGAGGGGCATACGATCCACCGCCTTGCCCAGGACCACGCCGAACGGTTCGCCGGCCGGCCGGTCCGCATCAGCAGCCCCCAGGGCCGCTTCGAGCAGAGCGCGGCCGTGCTCGACGGGCGCGTACTGGACGGCGCCGAGGCGCACGGCAAGCACCTCTTCCTGGAGCTGGGCGACGCCTGGATCCACATCCACCTCGGCCTCTTCGGCAAGCTCGGCTTCGGCCCCGCCCCGGCCCCGCCCGCCACGGACACCGTCCGGCTGCGCCTGATGAACGAGGACCACTACGCCGACCTGCGCGGCCCCACCGCCTGCGCACTGATCGGCGAGGGCGAGAAGAAGGCGATACACGACCGGCTCGGCCCGGACCCGCTGCGCGCCGACGACGACCCCGAACGGGCCTGGGTCCGGATCTCCCGCTCCCGCACCACCGTCGCCGCCCTCCTTATGGACCAGAAGATCGTCGCGGGCATCGGCAACGTCTACCGCGCCGAGGTCCTCTTCCGGCACGGCGTCGACCCCTACCGCCCGGGCCGGGACCTCACCCGCGGCGAATGGGACGCCATGTGGGCCGACCTGGTCGCGCTGATGCGCGAGGGCGTGCGCAACAACCGCATCGACACCGTCCGCGACGAGCACCTGCCCGAGGCCATGGGCCGGCCGCCGCGCGTCGACGACCACGGCGGCGAGGTGTACGTCTACCGGCGGGCGAACATGCCCTGCCACATCTGCGGCGGCGAGATCCGCACCGCCGACCTCGCCGCCCGCAACCTCTTCTGGTGCCCCGGCTGCCAGCCCCGCTGACGCGGTCGCCGGGTCACCAGGTCACCAGGTCACCAGGTCACCAGGTCGCCGGGTCACCGGGCCGCCAGGTCGCCGCCGGGCCGCCGGGCCGCCCGGGCGTTCGGTCGCGCCGCTTCTAGAAGCCGTGCGGCAGCCAGGGCGCCACGTCGCCCGCGAAGGCGCGCGAGGCCTCCGCGAGGGCTCCCGGGCGCAGCTCCCGTACCCGGCCCGCCGCGGCCAGCGAGGTGAGGGTGATCCCGCCCAGATATGCGGAACCCAGCTCCCGGACCGACAGCTCCAGGTCCGCCGGCTCCGCGGTGCGGGTGCACCGGGCGGCGCCCTCGGCGTCCGCGACCAGCCGCCACCGCCCCTCGTTCCACGGACAGAACGCGTCCTCGACCTCCACGACCACGTCCACCGCGGACCGGTACGAGCGCGCCTCCAGGGCCGCCGGCAGGTCCACCAGGCGCACGTGGAGGGAGTCGCGCGTGGTCGGCTTCGACCGCCTGATGTCGCTGACCAAGTGCAGCAGCGGGTCGTCCACCGGGCGCTTGGCGGCCCGTACGGTCCACGTCAGGTCGATGGAGAACAGGTAGCGCCACAGCGCGGCCGTCGCCGCCGGATCCAGTGCATCGAGGGCCTCGACCTGGACCGTCCCGTCCGAACCCGACGAGTTCCAGTCCGGTTTGACCCGGTAGCGGGCGTACCCGGCGACCTCGCCGTCCGCCCGTTCCGCCACCACGCACATCAGCGGGGAGGCGCCTCCCCGCTCCCCGGGCGGGTCCGTGACGGCCATCCGTTCCCAGCCGGGCTGCCGGGCCGGCGCCCCGGGCCGCCGGGTCACCAGGTCGGCGTACACCCGCTCGCAGGCGGCCAGCGACTTCTCCGGGTCGGCGAGCCGCAGCCGCACCCCGTCCGTCCCGGGCGGCACCTCGAGCCGCACGCGCGTCGTGTCGATCTCCAGGGACATGGCGTAGGTCGCGAGGCCGTACCCGAAGCGCCCGTAGATCGCCGGGTCGGAGGCCGTCAGTATGGCGAGCGGCTCACCGGCCGCCCGGACGTCGTCCAGCTGGCGCCGCATCAGAGAGCCGAGGATGCCGCGACGGCGGTGCGTCGGCGCGACTCCCACGAAGGACACCGCGGCCGCGGGCACCAGTGCGCCACCCTGCACCGAGAGGTGGAAGCTGAAGGCCGCCGCCGAGCCGACGCACGTCTCGCCCTGCCAGACCCCGAGCGCACGGTCCGGCTCCGTCAGGGCCCGGAACAGTGTCCGGCCCTCCGGAGGCTCGGCCACGCCGCCGAAGGCCAGCTCCAGGTGATCGAACCAGACATCCCACTCGTCTTGTTGCAAAACGCGCATCTCAAGATCCATGCCGTCATCCTCACCCGGACACTCCGTCGCAGTCGAAGAGTTTTCGGGCGTCCCGAGCCCCAGGTCCGGGGGTACCCCTGCGCATCCACAGTCAGGATGGATAGGGTCCCGAAGCAATGGCCGGAGCACGAGTGGAACCCCTCATGGCCCGGATGCGCATGATGTTGCACCGGGGCCGCACAGCCCTGCGCAAATCAGCCGTCGACTACTTCCGGGGCGACGCCTCCGACTGGCTCGCCTTCGGCGGACTGCTGCTCACCGTCCCCGCGATCGCCTGCGGCACGCTGATGCTGCCCGTCTGGTTCTCGCCGTCGGCGCTCGTCCTGCCGATCGTGGCCGGCGGCCTGCTCCTGCGCCCCGCCAGCCTCCTCGCCCTGTACGCCGCCTCCGCGACCGCACTGATCGTCGAGGCCCTCGTGCTCGGCCCCTACACCCAGGGACCGGCCAGGGTCACCCCCGGCACCGTGCTGGTGGTCGCGGCCTGCGGGTTCTTCGGCCTGGTCATCGCCCAGTTCCGCAGCCGCGTCGGCGTGCCCTGGAGACGCGGCGGCACCATGCTCTTCGACCTGCGCGAACGCATCCGGGTGCAGAGCAAACTACCCGCCCTGCCGCGCGGCTGGCACCGCGAGATGGCGCTGCGCCCGGCCGGCGGCCAGTCCTTCTCGGGCGACTTCGTGGTCGCGGCCCGCACCAACGGCGGCCGGACCCTGGAGATCGTCCTGACCGACGTCTCCGGCAAGGGCATGGAAGCCGGCTCCCGGGCCCTGCTCCTCTCCGGGGCCTTCGGCGGACTGCTCGGCGCGCTGCCCGCCCACGGCTTCCTGCCCGCCGCCAACGGCTACCTGCTCCGCCAGGACTGGGACGAGGGCTTCGCCACCTCCATCCACCTCGTCCTGGACCTGGAGACCGGCGACTACGAGCTCCTCTCGGCCGGCCACCTCCCCGCCCTCCAGCTCTCGGCGGGCACCGGCCGCTGGCAGGAGAAGTCCGGCGAGGGCCCGCTCCTCGGCGTCTACGACGGCGCCGAATTCATCCCCGCCCGCGGCAACCTGCGCCCCGGCGACGTCCTGATGCTCTTCACCGACGGCCTCGTCGAGACCTCCGACCGGGAGATCAGCGAGGGCATGGACCGCCTCACCGGCGAGGCCGACCGCTACGTCGCCGCCGGATGGGACGGCGCGGCCTGGCACTTGATCGAGAAGGTCGCCAAGGACGTCAACGACGACCGCGCGCTGCTGCTCATCCGCCGCTCCGCCTGACCACGGGGTGGGGTTTGCCCCACCGCCGGTCCGCCGGGCGGCGTCATGGCCGCCGGCCCACCATGATCCGTAGCGTCGGAGCCACGAGCAGGACGGCGGCGAGAGGCGGCACACCATGGGGCTCCGACGGAGCAAGCGACAGCAGGGGCAGTACGGGCAGCAGGGGCAGTACGAGCAGCACGGGCAGCACCCGCGGGCCGCACGGGAGGCGGACGACACCGCGGCCGCCGTCGAGCTGCGCGGCGTACGGCGGGCCTACGGACGCGGGGGCTCCGCCGTACACGCGCTGCGCGGGATCGACCTCAGCCTGCCGCGCGGCACCTTCACCGCCGTCATGGGACCTTCCGGCTCCGGCAAATCGACCTTCCTGCAGTGCGCCGCCGGACTCGACCTGCCCACCGAGGGATCCGTCCGGCTCGGCGGAACCGAGATCACCGCGATGAACGAGAACGAGCTCACCGAACTCCGCCGCAGCCGCCTCGGCTTCGTCTTCCAGGCCTTCAACCTGCTGCCGTCCCTTACCGTCGAGCAGAACGTACTGCTCCCGATGCGGCTCGCCGGCGGCCGCTCGGCGCACGAGGGCCGGGCCCGTGCCGCCGAGCTGCTCGCCCGCGTCGGCCTCGAGGGCAAGGGCGGCCGCCGCCCGGCCGAGCTGTCCGGCGGCCAGCAGCAGCGCGTGGCCATCGCCCGGGCCCTCGTCACCCGGCCCGACGTGGTCTTCGCCGACGAACCCACCGGTGCACTCGACACCACCACCGCGGCGGAGGTCCTCGGGCTGCTCCGGGACGCCGTCGACTCCTTGCGCGCCACCGTCGTCATGGTCACCCACGACCCGGCCGCCGCCGCCCACGCCGACCAGGTGCTCTTCCTCGCCGACGGCCTGATCGCGGACCGGCTGCCGCGCAGCTCCGCGGCGGCCGTCGCCGCCCGGATGGCCGCACTCACCGCCCCGGCCCGGGCGTACACGGGAGCAGCCGCCTGATCCGCAGATCCCGCAGATCCTCGACGGTTGCCGTGTTGCCGTGTTGCCGGGTCGCAGGGTCACCGCTTCCAGGGACCGACCCCCAGCTGCCCGGTGTTCCCGAGGCCAACGGGCCGGGTCAGGCGCAGGCCCAGCCGCGGCGCGCCCGGCTTCGGCGTCACCTCCAGCACCCAGCCCTCCACCGGTGGCACGGTCACGTCGGTGATCAGGTCGCGCCACAGCAGTGCCATCGACGCGGTCTGCCCAGGCGCCAGCGTCACGCGCTCCGGTGGCGCGTCCACGGCCGGCACCTCGGAGGTGATGGGCGCCGAGCCGTGCCCGATCGTCACCTCCAGCAGCTGGTCCTGCTTGTCGAGCAGCCGCACCTGCGGATAGCCCTCCAGCACGTACTCGTCCGTACCGCAGTTGACCAGCCGGTAGCCCGCCAGCCGCAGCCCCATCACGGCGTCCCCGGACCCCTCGACGAGCCGGACTCCGCCCTCGGGGCACGCCTCGGGGGCCGGTTCGGGCGCGGCCGGACTCGCGGGCGCAGTCGGAGTCGCAGTCGGCGTCGGAGTCGGCGGAGTCGGGGTCCGGCTCGGACCCGGGGGCTGTCCCGGCGCCCGGGTCGGCCCGGGCGCGGCCTTCGGCGCCGGCGGCGTCTCACACCCCGCAGCCCCGGCCAGCACCCCCGCCGCCACCGCGCCCCCGACGACGCCCCGTACCCACCGTCTCGTGATCATCCGCCGAGCCTACGACGGCCGGCCGCAGGACCGCGGCGGGGTCGCGGCGGGGTCGGGGCGGGGCCGGGCGGGGCCGGGGCGGGCCACTCGCCCTGGATTGGCCCGCCCGCACGGCACCCGCCCGGGCCTAACGTGCCCCCATGGACCGCACGCTCGCCGCCGATCTTGCCCGGCTCCCCGAACTCCTCGACGCCACCCGCGGCGCCGCCGCCGACGCGCTCGCCGCCCTGGACGCGCGCCCCGTCGTACCGCCCGCCGGAAAGCCGTACGACCCCGAGCCCCTCCCGGAGGGCGCCACCGGCACGGACGCCGCGCTCGCCGCCTTCCGCGACCGCTGGGAGCCGCGGCTGTCGGCCTCCGCGGGACCGCGCTACCTCGGCTTCGTCACGGGCGGCGCCACTCCCGCCGCCCTCGCCGGGGACTGGCTCACCGCCGTCCACGACCAGAACTCCAACTCCGGCCTCGACGGCGGCGGACAGGACCTCGAACGCGAGACCGTCGGCTGGCTCCGCGACCTCTTCGGCCTGACCGCCGCCCACTCCGGCACCTTCGTCTCCGGCGCCACCATGTCCAACACCACCGGCCTCGCCGTCGCCCGCGAATGGCTCGGCGAACGCCTCGGCGTGTCCCCGGCCGAGGACGGTGCGGCGGCCCTCGGCCCCGTCCGCGTGCTCTCCGGCGCCCCGCACTCCTCGATCGCCAAGGCCCTCTCGGTGCTGGGCCTCGGCCGCAACTCCCTGGTCCAGGTGCCCACCCTGCCCGGCCGCGAGGCCGTCGACCCCGCCGCCCTGGACCGGGCGCTGGCCGACACCCCCGGACCGGCCGTGGTCGTCGCCAACGCGGGCACCGTCAACACCGTCGACTTCGACGACCTCCGGGCGATCGAAGCCCTGCGCGAGCGCCACGACTTCTGGCTGCACACCGACGCCGCCTTCGGGGCCTTCGCCGCCCTCTCCCCGGAGCACGCGCACCTCGTCGACGGCCTCGACGCCTCCGACTCCGTCTGCGTGGACCTGCACAAATGGCTCAACGTCCCCTACGACAGCGCCGTCCAGTTCACCCGCCGGCGCGACCTGCAGGCCCGCGTCTTCCAGAACTCCGCCGCCTACCTCGGTCCCCTCGGCGACCACCCCGACCTCGTCCACCTCACCCCCGAGAACTCCCACCGGCTGCGCGCCCTCGCCGCCTGGTTCACGCTCCGCGCGTACGGCCGCCAGGGCCACCGGGAGATCGTCGAACGCGACATCGCCTGCGCCCGCGCGCTGGGCGCCGCCCTGGAGGCGGACCCCGCCTTCACCCTCCTCGCCCCGGTCCGCCTGAACGTCGTCTGCTTCACCCTCGCCGAAGCCCCCACCCCGGAGCGCCTCACCGCCCTGCGGGAGGCGGCGGCCGCCGAGGTGTTCGTCACTCCCACCGTCTACGGGGGAACCGCCGCCCTGCGTGCCGCGTTCTCCAACTGGCGTACCACGCAAGCGGACGTACGCCGGGCAGCGGAGGCCCTCGGCGCAGCGGCAAGGGAGATCGCATGACCAACAGCCCCCTGACTCTGATCGAGGTCGAGTCCCTGGCGCGCAGCGCGCACGAGGGCCAGACCGACAAGGCCGGCCGGCCGTACGCCGAACACCTCGCGGCCGTGGCCGAGGGCGTGCGGCTGCGCGGCGGCACCGCCGAACAGCAGGCGGCGGCCTGGCTCCACGACGCCATCGAGGACGAGGCCCTCAGCCTTACCTGGCTGGACGCGGCGGCCCTCCCGCAGACGGTGAAGGACATGGTCCTCGCGGTCACCAAACGCCCGGACGAACCGGTCGAGCAGTACGCGGCCCGCATCCTGGCCACCCCGGGCGCGCTGCTCATCAAGGAGGCCGACCTCGCGCACAACGCGGACCCCGTACGCCTCTCCGTGCTGGACGGCCCCACGCGCGAGCGACTGTCCGCAAAGTATGCGAATATCCGTTCCCTCCTCGGCCTCACCACCTCGTGACCCGTGCCCCGCGCCCGAAATATTCCTGTCGCACGTGTGGTTGGCGGAAACGGAACCACGGCTGTTCGGTACGGGGCGTATAGCCGGGGCCCGTTGGTGGGAGGATGGTCCATGTGGGGGTGTGCCTGGCCGTGCGCCCCGGGCCGACCAGGGGACGACCGAAGGTGTGATCAGTAGTGGCCATTTCGCTGTCAGTGGTGGTTCTGTTGGCGGTCATTCTGGTGGTGCTGATCCGCGGCAACCACATCAAAACGGGCCCCGCCATCGTCGCGGCGCTCTTCGGCTTCTTCCTCGCGTCCAGCTCGATCGCGGACGACGTGAACCGTTTCCTCAACTCCCTCGCGACGATGATCGCGAACATCAAGCTCTGACCCCGGGCCCGCTCCAGCCCCGGGGGCGTGGCGGACGCCGCGCTCACCTCACCCGAGCCTCGGCGACCCCGCACCTTGGGGACGGGTCAGCCGGAGCCCTCGGCGACCCGCCGCCAATACCGCTCCGCGAGGACCGGTAGCAGCAGGAAGAACAGCGCGGCTGCGCCCGACAGCGCGGCCAGCATGGCCAACGGGCCACCCCACAGGTCTCCCTCGTTGGCGACGATCCGCGGATCCTCCGCCCGGTACCGGACCGTCAGCTGGGTGCCGGCCGGGTTCTTGCCGCCGCTGCTGCCCGTCGGCAGGTTCGTCACCACGGTCCGCCCGCCGGCCTCGAACTCGACCCGGCACCTGCCCAGCACGCACGAGCCGCCCGATCGCAACGTCGCCCGAGCCTGCTCGCCGTCGCGGAGCGAGCGCAGGTGCTGGGCTGCCGGAAGCATCACCAGTACCGACAGGGCGGCCAGCAGCAGCGCGATCACCAGCGGTACCACCAGAGTCCCGCGCGGCCCCACGCGGCGCGATGCGCTGTCCAATTCCCGTCCCCCCCGTTCCCCGTGGAACAGACTGTCAGAGCAGCCGACTTGGCATCACGGAGCGGTGTCGGCACACCCCTGCCCACCCTGGCTGCCCGAGGTCGGCAACAAAGGCGCAGGCCCCGAACCTCAGGGGAAGCTCTGAATGCGGCTGCAGGCCCGCCGGAACCGTCACCTCCGGGAGACCATGCGGGCGATGCGTGTCCGGAAGGCGGGGCGGGAGGCGGCATGGCAAGGGCGTACCGGCGAACGGGAGCGGGCAACGGCGATGACGTACTGGACCTGTACGAGTACGCCTACCTCGCCGGCGGCGAGCGGCGGGTCGTGGAGAGCGCGATCATCTCGCTCGTCGAACACGGGACGCTGTCCCTGCGGGCCGCTCGGCTGCGCACCATCGGCGCAGAGCTCCCGCAGCATCCGGTCGAACGCGCGGTGATCGCAGCCTGCCCGCGGAGCAAGCGCGTCCGGGAGGTGTTCGAGGCGCTCGGGCACTGCGACGAGGTCGACGAACTCGCCCGCCGGCTCGTCCTCCTCGGCCTCGTGGGCAACTGGCGACGACGGACCACCCGGGCGGGGCGCCGCCGCTTGGCGGCCGCAGTGGCCGAGGGAAGCCTTCCCCCGTACGTACTGGAAGGCCCCGCACGCCTCGACCCGGGCCCCGTCCAGTACGGACTGTTCGAGGCCGCCCCCGACGGCCTCGGACGCACCCTGCGCCGCATGGGCAAGGCCCTCGACAACGAGTCCGATCACCACGCGCACGCGCACGCGGAGGGCGGCTTCAGCTGTGGCGGGGGCGGGGGCGGAGACTGAGGGAACGCGCGGCGCGGCACCGGACCCGTCACCGTTGTGCGGCACCTGCGCAGGGCGGGCCGACGAGGGTCCGGTGGTACCGGGTGTAGGACTCGAAGACCTCGGCGACCTGGAAGCCGAGCCTGGTCAAGACGGCGCCGCTCTTGTCGTTTCCGTGGGTGACGCCCGCGAACACGTCGGTGGCGCCCAGCGCAGTGGCCCCGTAGTCGATCAGCGCGCGGCAGGCCGCCGTGGCGTACCCGTGTCCCGTTGCCTCGTGGTCGAGCCAGTACCCGAATCCGTACGCGGGCGGGTTGGCGGCCACGAGGTCGACACGGCCGATGAGGGAACCCCTGAGCAGGATGCCGCAGCGGAGGGACGGATCGGGAGCGTCGAGCAGCTCGGCGCGGGCCGTCTCGTAGTCCGATGCGGCCAGCGCTTCGTAGTCGCCGTGCCGGGTGAGGTGCTCGCGATTTCGATCGATGAGCCCGTAGTACTCATCGGCCTGTTCGACACTGAGCACACGCAAGGTCAATCCGGCGACTTCGGTCGTGAGCCCGGTTGCGACGCTCTGGTCGTGATGTCCACGAGCCATGCCGACCGACCCTACGGCAGGACCCTCCCGGACCGGGCCACACGTTCATGATCTTCGGCACACGGGCGGCGCGCCCGCCGCGTCAACGGGCTTCGGCACAAGGAGGTTGAAGACGCGCACGGGCCACGGCACTGCCCGCACCGATCGCGACCGGCTGATCGCGACCCCGGGAACGACGGAGGGCCAGGTCGAGGAGATGCCCTCTGACCTGGCCCTTCGTACTTCTGAGCGGGTGACGGGAATCGAACCCGCGTAGCTAGTTTGGAAGACTAGTGCTCTACCATTGAGCTACACCCGCAATGCGCGCGCCGCAGGTCCGGGGACCTCGGCACGGACAGCATCCTAGCGGGTCGCTCCCGGTGGGTGCACACCACATTCGGCGTCGTGGCGGAGGTCCGCCCGAAATGCCTTCGGAAACCCGGCGCATCAGAGTGTCTCCGGGCATGTACCCTACGTGTCGCACCGACGGGGTGTGGCGCAGCTTGGTAGCGCGTCCGCTTTGGGAGCGGAAGGTCGTCGGTTCGAATCCGGCCACCCCGACCAGCAGCAGTGTCTCCGCAAGATCGCGTTGTGGGCTGATTGCCGCTTGCGGTTACTATGCAAGCTGCGTGCCCGTGTGTCTGATGTACCGGGCCGAAGTCCGCTGAACCGCTGAATCACAGCGCGACGGCAGAATCCCCAGCAGTCAGCCACAAGGAGACCGAACCGTGAAGAGCGCCGTGGAGACCCTGAACCCGACTCGGGTTCGGCTCACTGTTGAGGTGCCCTTCGAGGAGCTCAAGGACAGCCTCGACGCGGCGTACAAGAAGATCAACCAGCAGGTCACGGTGAAGGGCTTCCGCAAGGGCAAGATCCCGGCCCGCGTCATCGACCAGCGCTTCGGCCGCGGTGCGGTGCTGGAGGAGGCCGTCAACGACGCGCTCCCGAAGTTCTACACCGAGGCCGTCAACGAGGCCGACCTGAACCCGCTGGGCCAGCCGGACGTGGACATCACCGAGCTGAAGGACGGCGAGGTCCTCGCCTTCACCGCCGAGGTCGACGTCCGTCCCGAGATCGAGATCCCGGACTTCTCCGGCATCGAGGTCGAGGTCGACGCCATCGAGGTCTCGGACGAGGACGTCGAGAAGTCCGTCGAGCAGCTGCGCGGCCGCTTCGCGTCCACCACGGACGTCGAGCGCGCCGCCGCCGAGGGTGACGTCGTCACCATCGACCTCGAGGCCAAGGTCGACGGCGAGGTGCTGCCCGACGGCGTCGCCTCCGACGTCTCCTACACCATCGGCTCGGGCGAGCTCCTCGAGGGCATCGACGAGGCCGTCACCGGCCTGGAGGCCGGCGGCGAGGCCACCTTCACCTCGCAGCTGAAGGGCGGCTCCGCCGAGGGCAAGGACGCCGAGGTCACCGTCAAGGTCACCAAGGTCTCCGCCAAGGAGCTCCCGGCGCTGGACGACGAGTTCGCGCAGCTCGCGAGCGAGTTCGACACCATCGAGGACCTCAAGGCGGACAGCCGCAAGCGCCTCGAGAACATGAAGCAGTACGACCAGGCCACGCAGGCCCAGGAGCGCGTCCTGGAGAAGCTGCTGGAGCTCGTCGAGGTCCCGATCCCCGAGAAGCTCCTCGCGGACGAGGTCCAGACCCGCAAGCACAACCTGGAGCACCACCAGCTCGGCCAGATGGGTCTGACCATCGAGAAGTACCTGGAGTTCCAGGGCAAGACGGTCGAGGAGTTCGACGCCGAGACCTCCGAGCAGGCGATCAAGGGCATCAAGACCCAGTTCGTCCTCGACGCGCTGGTCAACAAGGAGAAGCTGGGCGTCAACCAGGAGGAGCTCACCGAGCACCTCATGCGCCGCGCCGCTTCCTCCGGCATGTCCCCCGACCAGTTCGCCCAGGCCGTGGTCGAGGGTGGCCAGGTTCCGATGCTGGTCGGCGAGGTCGCCCGCGGCAAGGCCCTCGCGGTCGTCGTCGAGGCCGCCAAGGTCGTCGACACCAACGGCGAGGTCGTGGACATGTCCGACGAGGACGAGGAGCAGGCCGCCGAGACCGTCGAGGCCGCCGTCGACGGCGACGACGAGGTCAAGGCCGAAGAGGCCAAGTAACACCCCGGGCGAAGCCCACTGAGAAGTGCCCCGAAGGGCCCGGACGCAGTCGTGTCCGGGCCCTTCGGTATGGGCCCCGTAAGGCCCCCGGAGCTTGCGCTCCGAGCGAACAGTTCGGGAAGCGGGATGGCGTTGTCCTACCTGCGCGTTAGGGTCCATGAATACGAGGGCACGTGAGTACCCGGGCGCCGGCGGACCCGTCCGCTCCGGCCGGACCGGACCGGACCCCAGAACGAGACGCTGAGACGGCACATGGCCGTCGGAGACGAGCAGGTGGATACGTGACGAATCTGAAGCCTTACGCCGCGGGTGAGCCGTCCATCGGTGGCGGCCTCGGCGACCATGTCTACAACCGGCTGCTCGGCGAGCGCATCATCTTCCTCGGTCAGCAGGTCGACGACGAGATCGCGAACAAGATCACCGCGCAGCTCCTGCTCCTGGCCGCCGAGCCGGAGAAGGACATCTTCCTCTACATCAACAGCCCCGGTGGCTCGGTGACGGCCGGCATGGCCGTCTACGACACCATGCAGTACATCCCGAACGACGTCGTCACCATCGGCATGGGCATGGCGGCCTCCATGGGCCAGTTCCTGCTCACCGGCGGCGCCAAGGGCAAGCGCTTCGCCCTGCCGAACACCGACGTCCTGATGCACCAGGGCTCCGCCGGCATCGGCGGCACCGCCTCCGACATCAAGATCCAGGCCCAGTACCTGCTGCGCACCAAGCAGCGCATGGCCGAGATCACCGCGTTCCACTCGGGTCAGTCCGTCGAGGCGATCATCCGTGACGGTGACCGCGACCGCTGGTTCACCGCCGAGGAGGCCAAGGAGTACGGCCTCATCGACGACATCATGTCGGCCGCGTCCAACGTGCCGGGCGGCGGCGGCACCGGGGCCTGATCCCCCGCCCCGCAACGAAGCCGACAGCCCGCAGAACGCCACCAGGATGGTGAACACCCAGATGCAGAACAACTTCTCCGCGAGCGGCCTCTACACCGGCCCGCAGGTGGACAACCGCTACGTCATCCCGCGCTTCGTCGAGCGCACCTCGCAGGGCGTGCGCGAGTACGACCCGTACGCGAAGCTCTTCGAGGAGCGCGTGATCTTCCTCGGCGTGCAGATCGACGACGCGTCAGCCAACGACGTCATGGCGCAGCTGCTGTGCCTGGAGTCGATGGACCCGGACCGCGACATCTCCATCTACATCAACAGCCCCGGTGGCTCCTTCACCGCGCTGACGGCGATCTACGACACGATGCAGTTCGTGAAGCCGGACATCCAGACGGTCTGCATGGGCCAGGCGGCCTCCGCCGCCGCGGTCCTGCTGGCCGCCGGTACCCCCGGCAAGCGCATGGCCCTGCCGAACGCCCGCGTGCTGATCCACCAGCCCTCCGGTGGCACCGGCCGCGAGCAGCTCTCCGACCTGGAGATCGCGGCCAACGAGATCCTGCGCATGCGCGACCAGCTGGAGACCATGCTGGCCAAGCACTCGACGACGCCGATCGAGAAGATCCGCGACGACATCGAGCGCGACAAGATCCTGACGGCCGAGGACGCCCTCGCGTACGGCCTGATCGACCAGATCGTCTCGACCCGCAAGAACTCCCACTGATCCTTGCCACCAGTTGACACGGGCACATCGTCGGATTCGGCGATGTGAACCACGTCAAGGGGGCCCCGCACGGGGCCCCCGGCAAGGTACCGTCGGATATGAGGCACCAGGAGCGCTGAACCAGGCGTCTCCCAGGCGAAGGGGAAGCACCTCGTGGCACGCATCGGTGACGGCGGCGATCTGCTCAAGTGCTCGTTCTGCGGAAAGAGCCAGAAGCAGGTGAAGAAGCTCATCGCAGGACCCGGTGTTTACATCTGCGACGAGTGCATCGACCTCTGCAACGAGATCATTGAAGAGGAGCTCGCGGAGACCTCCGAGGTCCGGTGGGAGGAACTCCCCAAGCCCCGTGAGATCTACGAGTTCCTGGAGAGCTACGTCGTCGGCCAGGAGCCGGCGAAGAAGGCGCTCTCGGTAGCGGTCTACAACCACTACAAGCGCGTGCAGGCCGGCGAGAACGGCGGCGCGCAGGGCCGGGACGACGCGATCGAGCTCGCCAAGTCCAACATCCTGCTGCTGGGCCCCACGGGCTCGGGCAAGACGCTGCTCGCGCAGACCCTCGCCCGCATGCTGAACGTCCCCTTCGCCATCGCCGACGCGACGGCGCTGACGGAGGCCGGCTACGTCGGCGAGGACGTCGAGAACATCCTGCTGAAGCTGATCCAGGCCGCCGACTACGACGTCAAGAAGGCCGAGACCGGGATCATCTACATCGACGAGATCGACAAGGTGGCCCGCAAGAGCGAGAACCCGTCGATCACGCGCGACGTGAGCGGCGAGGGCGTGCAGCAGGCCCTCCTGAAGATCCTGGAAGGCACGACCGCCTCCGTACCGCCGCAGGGCGGACGGAAGCACCCGCACCAGGAGTTCATCCAGATCGACACGACGAACGTGCTCTTCATCGTGGGCGGCGCCTTCGCCGGCCTGGAGAAGATCATCGAGTCGCGTGCGGGCGCCAAGGGCATCGGCTTCGGGGCGACGATCCGCTCGAAGCGCGAGATCGAGGCCAGTGACCAGTTCCAGGAGGTCATGCCGGAGGACCTGGTGAAGTTCGGGATGATCCCCGAGTTCATCGGCCGCCTCCCCGTGCTGACCTCCGTGCACAACCTGGACCGCGAGGCCCTGCTCCAGATCCTGATCGAGCCGCGCAACGCGCTGGTCAAGCAGTACCAGCGGCTGTTCGAACTCGACGGTGTGGAGCTGGACTTCGAGCGCGAGGCGCTGGAGGCCATCGCGGACCAGGCGATCCTCCGCCAGACGGGCGCGCGCGGCCTGCGCGCCATCATGGAAGAGGTCCTGATGTCGGTGATGTACGAGGTCCCGTCCCGCAAGGACGTGGCCCGCGTGGTCATCACCTCCGAGGTGGTCCGCTCCAACGTCAACCCGACGCTGGTCCCCCGGATCGTCCCGAAGGACCAGGGCCCGCACGAGAAGTCGGCGTAGCCGCAACGAGCACCACACACAGCAGGGGCGCCCCGACCGGGGCGCCCCTGCTGCGTGTGGCGGGAAGCCGCAGGCACCGGCGGCCTCGGGTCCGCGGCCCGTCAGACCTTGGTGCGCGAGGTGTTGTAGAGCTTCGCCGCCACCTCGGACACCTCGTCAAGGGTGCCGCTGCTGCCGCCGGTGAGGCCCACGACCGGGTCGATGATGTTGACTCCGGTCACGGTGGAGTAGTCACCCCAAACGCAGCTGGGGATCTTCGCCTCCTTCGGCATCCCGGGCTTGGGTTCCTTGACCGCGGTCATCTTGATCTCGGCGCACTTCATCACGGCGCCCTTGAAACCGGTCGGGGTGAATTCCTTCGGCGTACCCACCAGCTCGTACTTGACGCCGAGCTTCTCGGCCTCCTTGTTCTGGCCGATACCGGCGTAGTACGTGTCGACGGCCTTCTCCGGGTCGTCCACCTCGCCCCACAGTCCGTTGGCGCTGAGCGACTTGCCCTTGCCGGTCGGGGAGTTCGAGTACGAAGCGGCCGAGTTGTGCGCGTTCTTCACGCCGATGGCCTCGGCCTTCGCCTTCGCCTCCCCGTCCAGCGGGGTTTCGGGCGACGGCTTCGCCTCCTTCGGCTGCGCATACGCATCGACCGTCGCCGGGAAGGCCAGCTTGTGGCCCTTGGTGTCCGCGGAGATGCTGCTGCCCGCGCCGCCGCCCAGGAAGTACCAGCCGCCGCCCGCGATCACCACGACCGCGACGACCGCGCCGATGATCATTCCGGCCTTGGACTTCTTCGGGGGCTGGCCGCCGTACGGGGCCTGCTGCTGCGGGTGGCCGTACGCCGGCGACGGGGGCTGCTGGGGGTGGCCCTGCGGGGGGACGCCCGGCTGCTGCGGGTAGCCGTAGCCCGGCTGCGGGGCCGTGGGCTGGCCGTACGGGTTGGACTGGGGGGCGGGCTGGGAGGCGGGCTGGCCGTACGGGTTGGACTGGGGGGCGGGCTGCGGGGTGGGCTGGCCGTACGGGCCGGGCGGCGGCGGGGGCTGCTGCCCGTACGGTCCCGGCTGCTGAGGCTGCTGTCCGTAGGGCCCTGGCTGGTTGTAGCTCATCCCGCGTCCCCCCATGAGGTTGTTTATGCGTTTCACACATCCTGACGGAAGTCAGGCGCGGGAACGGCGCCGGGCCCCGGGAATACCGGTTTCATGACTGGACTGTTACCGCTCTAAACTGTGCCCCGTGACCGAGAACACGCAGACACCCAGCAGCCCCACCTCCGAACTGCCGACCACGTACGCGCCGGCCGAGGTAGAAGGGAAGCTCTACGAGCGCTGGGTAGAGCGCGGTTACTTCGAGGCGGACGCCAAGAGCGAGAAGCCTCCGTACGCGATCGTCATCCCGCCGCCCAACGTCACCGGCAGCCTGCACCTGGGCCACGCCTTCGAGCACACGCTGATCGACGCCCTCACCCGCCGCAAGCGCATGCAGGGGTACGAGACGCTGTGGCAGCCGGGCATGGACCACGCCGGCATCGCCACCCAGAACGTCGTCGAACGCGAGCTCGCCAAGGAGGGCAAGTCCCGCCACGATCTCGGCCGGGAGGCCTTCGTCGAGCGCGTCTGGCAGTGGAAGGGCGAGTCCGGCGGTCAGATTTCCGGCCAGATGCGCCGCCTCGGCGACGGCGTCGACTGGTCCCGTGAGCGCTTCACCATGGACGAGGGCCTCTCCGAGGCCGTCCAGACCATCTTCAAGAAGCTCTACGACGACGAGCTGATCTACCGCGCCGAGCGCATCATCAACTGGTGCCCCCGCTGCCTGACCGCGATCTCCGACATCGAGGTCGAGTACCAGGACGACGAGGGCGAGCTCGTCTCGATCCGCTACGGCGAGGGCGACGCTTCCATCGTCGTCGCGACCACCCGCGCCGAGACGATGCTGGGTGACACGGCCGTCGCCGTCCACCCCGAGGACGAGCGCTACAAGCACCTCGTCGGCACCGAGATCGAGCTGCCGCTCACCGGCCGCCGCATCCCGGTCGTCGCGGACGAGCACGTCGACCCGGAGTTCGGCACCGGCGCCGTCAAGGTGACCCCGGCGCACGACCCGAACGACTTCGAGATCGGCCAGCGCCACAACCTGCCGAACCTCGCCGTCATGGACGAGCACGCGATCATCACCACGCACGGCCCCTTCCAGGGCCTGGACCGCCTGGAAGCCCGCTCCGCCATCGTCGGCGCGCTGCGCGCCGAGGGCCGGATCGTCGCCGAGAAGCGCCCGTACACGCACTCCGTCGGCCACTGCTCGCGCTGCAAGACCACCATCGAGCCCCGTCTGTCGATGCAGTGGTGGGTCAAGGTCGGCCCGCTCGCCCAGGCCGCCGGTGACGCGGTCCGCAACGGCGAGGTCAAGATCCACCCGCAGGAGATGGAGAAGCGGTACTTCGACTGGGTCGACAACCTCCACGACTGGTGCATCTCGCGCCAGCTGTGGTGGGGTCACCGCATCCCGGTCTGGTACGGCCCGAACGGCGAGGTCGTCTGCGTCGGACCGGACGAGCAGCCGCCCACCGGCGAGGGCTGGACCCAGGACACCGACGTCCTGGACACGTGGTTCTCCTCGGGGCTGTGGCCGTTCTCCACGCTCGGCTGGCCGCAGCAGACCGACAGCCTGGCGAAGTTCTACCCGAACGCCGTCCTGGTCACCGGTTACGACATCCTCTTCTTCTGGGTCGCCCGGATGATGATGTTCGGCCTGTACGCGATGGACGGCACCCCGCCGTTCCACACCATCGCCCTGCACGGCATGGTCCGTGACGAGCGCGGCAAGAAGATGTCGAAGTCCTTCGGCAACGTGGTCAACCCGCTGGACTGGATGGACAAGTACGGTTCCGACGCCGTCCGCTTCACCCTGGCCCGCGGCGCCAACCCGGGTGTCGACGTTCCGATCGGCGAGGACTGGGTCCAGGCCTCCAGCAAGTTCGCCAACAAGATCTGGAACGCCACCCGTTTCGCGATGATGAACGGCGCCACGATCGAGGGTGACCTGCCGCCCGTCGAGCAGCTGTCGGCCACCGACCGCTGGATCCTGTCCCGGCTGAACGAGACGGTCGCGCAGGTCGACGCGTACTACGAGGACTACCAGTTCTCGAAGCTCAGCGAGGCGCTCTACCACTTCGCGTGGGACGAGGTCTTCGACTGGTACGTCGAGCTGTCGAAGACGACCTTCTTCGCGGGCGGCGAGCAGGCCGAGGTCTCCGGCCGCGTCCTCGGCGAGGTCATCGACGTCATGCTGCGGCTGCTGCACCCGGTCGTCCCCTTCGTCACCGAGACGCTGTGGACCACGCTCACCGGCGGCGAGTCCCTCGTCATCGCCGACTGGCCGAAGGACAGAGGCTTCCGCGACGCGGCAGCCGAGGCGGAGATCGCTTCCGTCCAGTCGGTGATCACCGAGGTCCGCCGCTTCCGCAAGGAGCAGGGGCTGCAGGACGGCCAGAAGGTTCCGGCCCGTCTGGAGCTGGGCGCCACCGGGCTGGGCGCCCACGAGGCGGCCATCCGGCAGCTGCTGCGCCTCCAGCCGGAGGGTGACTCCTTCAGCGCCACCGCGACCCTCCCGGTCGCCGGCGGCACCGTCGCCCTCGACCTGTCCGGGACCATCGACGTCGAGGCCGAGCGCAAGCGCCTGACGAAGGACCTGGGCGCCGCCGAGAAGGAGAAGCAGCAGGCCGAGGCGAAGCTGGGGAACGAGGCGTTCATCGCCAAGGCCCCGGACAACGTCGTGGACAAGATCAAGGGCCGGCTCGCCAAGGCCGAGGCGGACATCGCCCGGCTCCAGGCGCAGCTGGCGGGCCTCCCGGCCGCCTAGCGTCCCCGCAGGTTCAGGCGAAGGCCCCCGCGCCGTCGGTCGACGCGGGGGCCTTCGCCGTATCCCTTCCCCGTGCGGGATCCGGTGTCACGGTGAAGACTGTCCGAAGTGCCCTAAATCACTACTTTTTCGGTTCCGGGTGATCCGAACCGCTGCGCTGACCACGGATGATGGAGGGCATGCGCGTCAAGCCCGTCGTCCCGGCCTTCGACCGGCTGGTGGCTCTCGGCCGCCGGCACACCGAGAGTTGGGCCGGGTCGCCGCGGGCCGTGGACGTGCTCACGGCGCTCGGCTGCCTCGGCCTGATGGCCCTCGACCTTCCGGGTCTGGCCGCCGCCGACAACTCGCTGAGCGGGCCCACCGCCGCCGTCGTGCTCGCCCTGGGCTGCGCCACCCTGCTGGTGCGCCGCCGGCAGCCCTGGATCTCGTACCTGGCCGCGCTGCTGTTCATCGGCTGGCTGCACGAGCTCACCCTGATCCAGTTCGCCCTCTACTCGGTCGGCCGCTACCGCGGGCGCCGGGCCGGGATCCTCGCCACGCTCGGCTACGTCGCCTTCGCGCTGGCCATGTTCGTCCTGCCGGGCTGGCCCGAGCCCGCGGGGCAGACCCTCAGCGGGTTCCTCAGCCTGGTCGTGCCCATCGGGGTGCTCGCCTCCGCGGTGGGCATCGCCGCCTACCGGCACGACCTGGTGGGGGAGCTGACCGCCCGGCGGGCCGAGTCGGCCGTGCTCCACGCCGTCCAGCAGGAGCGCACCTCCGTGGCGCGCGACGTCCACGACTTCGTGGGGCGCGAGCTGACCCTGCTCACGGTCCGCTCCGAGGTGCTGTCGATGCGGGCGCGCGAGACGGCGTACGGGCCTGACTTCGAAGAGCTGGCCGACACCGCTCGGCGGGCCCATCTGGTGCTCAACGAGATCATCGTGCAGCGCGGGGAGCGGGCCTCGACCCCGGGTGTGGACGGGCTGCCCGCGCTCGCCGAGGAGAGCGGGCGGGCCGGATCACCGGTCCGGCTCGCGATGGACCAGGACGTGCACAGGCTCTCCCCGCTGCGGCAGGCGGCGGTCTACCGGGTGGTGCAGGAGTGCCTGACCAATGCCGCCAAGCACGCGCACGGGGAGACCATCTACGTGTCGATCACGGCGGACGGCCCCCGGCTGCGGATAGCCGTCAGCAACGCCCTGCCGGCCCGGACCCCGGACCCGGCCCCCGTCTCGGCGGGCTCGGGCACGGCGAGCATGTCCGAGCGCGTGCGCAGCCTGGGCGGGACCCTGACGGCGACGCGCACGCGGGACGCGTACGAGGTCGTCGCCAGCCTCCCGCGCGGCTGAAGCCCCCTACGCCTTCGCCGGGGCGAGCAGGCCGCCCAGGGCGTCCAGGTCCTCCACGCAGCGGCCGGAACCCAGCGCCACGCAGTCCAGCGGGTCGTCCGCGACGAAGACCGGGATGCCCGTGGCGGAGGCCATCCGCAGGTCCAGGCCGGGCAGCAGGGCGCCGCCACCGGTCAGCACGATGCCGTGTTCCATCACGTCACCGGAGAGTTCCGGCGGGCACTCCTCCAGGGTGGCGCGGACGGCGGCGATGATCGCCTCGACCGGCTCGTCGAGCGCGGCCCGGACGTCCTGGACGGTCAGCCGGAGGGTCTTGGGCATGCCGCCGACCTTCTCGCGGCCGCGCACGGTGAAGGTGCGCGTCTCCAGCTCAGGGCGGTCCGGGACCGGCCAGGCCGATCCGATGGCGACCTTTACGTCCTCGGCGGTGCGCTCCCCGATGAGCAGCCCGTGTTCCTTGCGCACGTGGTCCATGACCGCCGCGTCGAGCCGGTCCCCGCCCACGCGCAGCGACCGGGACGTGACGATGCCGCCCAGCGAGATGACGGCGACCTCGGAGGTGCCGCCGCCGATGTCCACGACCATGGAGCCGCGGGGTTCGGCCACGGGCAGCCCGGCGCCGATCGCCGCGGCCATCGGCTCCTCGATCAGGTGCACGACCCTGGCTCCCGCCCGGGTGGACGCCTGGACGATGGCCCGCCGCTCGACCGGGGTGACTCCGGAGGGCACGCAGATCACCATCCGGGTGCGGGGCCGCCGGCCCGGTACGGCCTTGCGGACGAAGTGCCGGATCATCTCCTCCGCGGCCTCGTAGTCGCAGATCACGCCGCCCCTGAGGGGACGGATCGCGGTGATGGAGCCGGGGGTGCGGCCGATGGTCTCCTTGGCGTCCGTACCGATGGCCAGGGCGGTGGTGGTGCCCGCCTTCACGGCGACCACGGACGGCTCATTGAGGACGATCCCGTGCCCCCGTGCGTAGACGAGGGTGTTGGCGGTGCCCAGGTCGATCCCTATGTCGCGGCTGGATGCTGTCTTGTTACTGCTGGCCTGCGGCATTTATTCCCCTATCTCCTGTCGCAAGGCTTGCATAACGATCCGGTCGCTCCTGGGGTCGGAGGTCCCGAAACGGCCGGGCCGAAAGTCCTCCGGGTCCCCGTCCGTAGACTGGCCCTGTGAGTGACCAGCAGCCCGAGAGCCACGACCGCGACGACCACGACGACCTCGCCGCCCCCTTCGACGAGTTCGACCAGATTGTGGCGGAAGAGTCCGACCGCGACCCCGACCTGGCGGTGATCGAGGCCGGCAGCCGCACCCTGCGTGCCCAGGCCGGACCGCCCCAGGGCGACCCGGTACCCGCCCGGCCCGTCGACCCCGAGGTCGCCAGGGCGCTGTTGGAGGTGGAGCAGGAGCTCGCCACCCGTTGGGGCGAGACCAAGCTGGAGCCCTCGGTGTCGCGGATCGCGGCGCTGATGGACGTGCTGGGCGAGCCGCAGCGCGCGTACCCGTCCATCCACGTCACCGGCACCAACGGCAAGACGAGCACGGCCCGCATGATCGAGGCCCTGCTGAACGCCTTCGAGCTGCGCACCGGGCGCTACACCAGCCCGCACGTGCAGTCGATCACCGAGCGGATCAGCCTCGACGGGGCGCCGATCACCGCCGAGCGGTTCGTCGAGACGTACCACGACGTCAAGCCGTACGTGGAGATGGTCGACGCCGCCGAGGAGTACCGGCTGTCCTTCTTCGAGGTGCTCACCGGAATGGCCTACGCGGCCTTCGCGGACACCCCGGTGGACGTGGCCGTGGTCGAGGTCGGCATGGGCGGCAGCTGGGACGCGACCAACGTCATCGACGCGACCGTCGCGGTGGTCACCCCGATCAGCCTGGACCACACCGACCGGCTCGGCTCCACGCCCGGTGAGATCGCTGTGGAGAAGGGTGGCATCGTCAAGCAGGACGCGACCGTGATCCTGGCCCAGCAGCCGGTGGACGCGGCGCAGGTGCTGCTGAAGAAGGCCGTCGAGGTGGACGCGACGGTGGCCCGCGAGGGCATGGAGTTCGGGGTCGTCTCCCGCGAGGTCGCGGTCGGCGGCCAGCAGCTGACGCTGCGCGGTGTGGGCGGCGAGTACGACGGCATCTTCCTGCCGCTGTACGGCGCGCACATGGCGCACAACGCGGCGGTGGCGCTGGCCGCCGTCGAGGCCTTCTTCGGGATCGGCCAGGAGCACGCCCGGGTCCTGGACGTGGACACCGTGCGCAAGGCCTTCGCCTCGGTGTCCTCGCCGGGCCGCATGGAGGTCGTGCGGCGCAGCCCGACGGTGGTCCTGGACGCGGCGCACAACCCGGCGGGCGCGGCGGCCACCGCGGAGGCGGTTACCGAGTCCTTCGGCTTCAGCCGGCTCATCGGTGTGGTCGCCGCGAGTGCGGACAAGGACGTACGCGGGGTGCTGGAGGCCTTCGAGCCGATCCTCGCGGAGGTGGTGGTGACGGAGAACTCCAGCCACCGCTCGATGGGCGCGGACGAGCTGGCGGCCGTCGCGGTCGAGGTCTTCGGCGCGGACCGGGTGCAGGTGGAGCCGCGGCTGGACGACGCCCTGGAGGCGGCGATCACCCTGGCGGAGGAAGAGGCCGAATACGGAGGGGCCGGGGTCCTGGTGACCGGTTCCGTGATCACGGTGGGCGAGGCCCGCCTGCTGCTGAAGAGGGGCTGAGGGATGCGCACGCTGTGTGCGAGCACGCTGATCGGCGAGTTCTTCGTGATCGGCTTCGCGGGGCTGGTGGCGATGAAGAACCCCGATCTGACCCAGGCCACGGTCTGGACGGTGTGCGGGATCACCATGCTGCTGTCGGTGCTGCTGTGCGGGATGTTGTCGCGTCCCGGGGCGGTCCAGCTCGGTTGGGCCCTGCAGATCGGCCTGATCGCGAGCGGGTTCGTCGTGCCGACGATGTTCTTCCTCGGCGCGGTGTTCGCCGGGCTGTGGTGGTGTTCCGTGCACTACGGCCGCAAGATCGACACGATCAAGGCGCGCTGGGCGGCCGCGCAGGAGGCGCAGGGGGCACCCGGGGCGCCTGACGCTGCCTGACGGGTCCCCTGGTCGGCCCTGTAGATTCGCCCTACCGCACCCGTTTGCCGCAAGGAGCCGCAACATGACCCAGCGCACCCTCGTCCTGCTCAAGCCCGACGCCGTCCGTCGTGGTCTGGTCGGCGAGATCATCGGCCGCATCGAGCGGAAGGCCGGCTGGACCATCCCCGCGCTGGAGCTGCGTACGCTGGACCAGGAGATCCTGGAGGCGCACTACGGCGAGCACAAGGGCCGGCCGTTCTACGAGCCCCTCATGGGCTTCATGGCGAGCGGCCCCGTCGTCGCCCTGGTGGTCGAAGGCGAGCGGGTGATCGAGGGTGTCCGCCAGTTGGCCGGACCCACTGACCCGATCGCGGCGGCGCCCGGCTCCATCCGGGGTGACTTCGGCACGATCACGCGTGAGAACCTGATCCACGCCTCGGACTCGGAGGAGTCCGCCGAGCGTGAGCTGAAGCTGTTCTTCCCGGCGCTCTGAGCACTCTTTCCTGACGGAACATCAGCCGAATAGCGCTCACGACCTGGGGCGACCGAAGTAATTTCGGTCGCCCCACGGTATTTCCGGGCCGCAGCGGGAACGCCTGGGCAGGACACGTCGTCACCACTGAGGGGGCGGGTATCCATTCCGGCGGGATTGCCGGAGTCCCGTCGCGCGGTCTTCGTACTTGCGGCACTACGATGGGGCCTCCACCCACACACCCACCTCGCCGACCTGACAGCAGCCGCTATCAACTGGAAGGCCAGACGCTCCTCATGGGGAACAAGGGGAACAAAATGTCGTTCATCGGCCGTGACATGGCGATCGACCTCGGGACCGCCAACACGCTGGTGTACGTGAGGGGCCGGGGGATCGTCCTGAACGAGCCGTCCGTGGTCGCCATCAACACGAACACCGGTGGCATCCTGGCGGTCGGCTCGGAGGCGAAGAAGATGATCGGGCGCACGCCCGGCAACATCGTCGCCGTACGGCCCCTCAAGGACGGAGTCATCGCCGACTTCGAGATCACCGAGCGCATGCTCCGGTACTTCATCCTTAAGATCCACAAGCGCCGCTACCTGGCCCGCCCGCGCGTGGTGGTCTGCGTTCCCTCCGGGATCACGGGAGTGGAGCGACGCGCCGTCATCGAGGCGTCCACGCAGGCCGGCGCCCGCCAGGTGCACATCATCGAAGAGCCCATGGCCGCCGCCATCGGCTCGGGCCTGCCCGTCCACGAGGCCACCGGCAACATGGTCGTGGACATCGGCGGCGGCACCACGGAGGTCGCCGTCATCTCCCTCGGCGGAATCGTCACGGCACAGTCCATCCGAGTGGCCGGCGACGAGCTCGACAACGCGATCATCCAGCACATCAAGAAGGAGTACTCGCTCCTCCTCGGTGAGCGCACGGCCGAGCAGATCAAGATCACCATCGGGTCGGCGTACGACCTCGACCAGGACGAGCACACCGAGATCCGCGGGCGTGACCTCGTCTCGGGCCTGCCCAAGACGGTCGTCATCTCGGCCGCCGAGGTGCGCAAGGCCATCGAGGAGCCGGTCAACTCCATCGTCGACGCGGTCAAGACCACGCTCGACAAGTGCCCGCCTGAGCTCTCCGGCGACATCATGGACCGCGGCATCGTCCTGACCGGCGGCGGCGCGCTGCTGCGCGGCCTCGACGAGCGGCTGCGCCGGGAGACCGGCATGCCGATCCACATCGCGGAGGACCCGCTCGACTCGGTCGCCCTCGGCTCCGGCAAGTGCGTCGAGGAGTTCGAGGCCCTCCAGCAGGTCCTGGACGCCCAGCCCCGTCGCTGACAGACGCCCCTCCCTGCCGGAGGGGCCATGCGGAACACACAAGGATCCGCCGTACGGGTGCTACCGGGCCCGTGCGGCGGATCGTTGATATACAGGCAAAAGAGAAATCCGACGAGGAAGGCACGGCCGCCGCACGTGAGGGACACACGAGAAAGCCGGCTGCTCCTGGTGCTTCTGATCGCCATCGCGTTCGCATTGATCACGGTGGACATCAGGGCAGGCGAGGAGTCGCCGGTCGACGGTGCCCGGCAGGCCGCCGCAGCGGTCTTCGGCCCGGTCGAGGAAGGTGTGGCGACCGCGGTCGATCCGGTCGCCAACGCCATAGGGGCGGTACGGGACTCCGGCGAGCGCCACAACCGCATCGCCACGCTGGAGCGCGAGAACGCGGCGCTGAAGGCCAAGCTGGGCAGCGAGGACCAGACCCGCAGCCGCATCCACGAGCTCGACGAGATGCTCAAGCGGGCCGGCGCCGGGCAGTACGGCATCAAGGGTGCCGAGGTCATCGCCATAGGAGCGGCCCAGGGCTTCTCGTGGACCGTCACCATCGACGCCGGCAGCAAGGACGGCATCGAACGCGACATGACCGTCCTCAACGGGGACGGACTCGTCGGACGGGTCAGCACCGTCGGCCCCGACACCGCCACCGTCGTCCTCGCCAACGACCCCGACTTCACCGTCGGCACCCGGCTGGAGAAGACCGGTGAACTGGGCTTCGCCACCGGCCAGGGCGACCGCGCCCTGTCGGTCCAGATGCTCAACGGCAAGGCCAAGGTCAGCCCCGGCGACCGGCTCGTCACCTTCGGCTCGCGCGGCAACAAGCCCTTCGTGCCCGGCGTGCCGATCGGCGAGGTGGTCAAGGTCGACCCCTCGCGCGGCGACCTGACCCGCACCGTCTGGGTGCGTCCGTTCGTCGGCTTCTCGCGCCTGGACATCGTCGGCGTCGTGGTGATGCCGCCGCGCGAGGACCCCCGCGACGCGGTCCTGCCGCCCAAGCCCGAGGCCCCCAAGCCCACCCCGACGGTCACCGTGACGGTCACCCCGTCCGGGTCCGCCGGCGCCGCCAAGCCGGCCGACGACTAGGAGCAGACCCCGCATGCGCTTCAACCGGATCCTGCTCTCGGCCACGCTCCTCGTGGTCGCGCTCGTCATCCAGGTCACCGTCCTGGGCCGACTCCAACTGCCGGGCGCCGTGCCCGACCTACTGCTCCTCACGGTCGTCTCGCTCGCCCTCGTGTACGGGCACGTCAGCGGTGCGCTCATCGGCTTCGCCGCCGGTCTGCTCGCCGACCTGGCCCCGCCCGCCGACCACGCCGCCGGGCGGTACGCGCTCGTCCTGTGCGTCATCGGCTACGTCGCCGGGCTGACCCGCCCCGACGGCGGCCGGTTCCGTTCCGCCTGGGGCCCGATGCTCACCGTCGTCGTCGCCGCGATCGGCTCCACCCTGCTCTACGCGGGTGTGGGCGCCCTCGTCGGTGACACCGCCGCCCGCCACGTCGGTCTGACCGGGCTGCTGTTCACCGCGACCCTCTATGACCTGCTGCTCGCGCCGTTCACCGTGCCGTGGATCATGGCGCTGGCGCGGAAGGCCGAGAACGACCCGATGGCCGTCGAGGCCGGCGGCGGCCCCGCCAACAAGGCCGCCGACGTCTCCGCCGGCTGGCTGGCCGGCGGTACGGGCCTGCGCATCGGCAGCCAGCGCGGCGGCCTGCGCCTGAAGACCGCCCGCTCGCGGGCCAACAAAGCCGTCCGTATAAAGGGGGTCAAGGCGGTCAAGGGTGTGAAGAGCGTCAAAAAGCTGTGAGGGAGGAGCAGTCGTGACCAATGTTCCGGAGACCGGCCGAACCTCCCGGGTGCAGATCAGGCTCGTCATGATCCAGGTGCTCGTCCTCTCGATGTTCCTCACCCTCGGCGGACGGCTCTGGTACCTCCAGATCCGCAACGGCGACGAGTACTACCACGAGGCGAAGAGCAACCACGTCCAGCGGGTCGTCCAACCCGCCGTGCGCGGCTCGATCCTCGACGCCCGCGGGGTTCCGCTCGCCGACAACGAGACCCGCCTCGTCGTCTCCGCCAGCCGTACCGCGCTGATGAAGATGAAGGACAAGGGCAAGGGAGTCATGGCCCGCCTCGCCGACGTCCTGGACATGACCCCCAAGGAGGTCATGGACAAGGTCCGGCTCTGCGACTCCCAGACCCCCGCGCCCTGCTGGAACGGCTCCCCCTACCAGCCGATCCCGGTCACCCTCGAAGCCACCACGCAACAGGCGCTGCAGCTGCGCGAACGCCCGGAGGACTTCCCCGGCATCACCGCCGAGCCCACCGCCGTCCGCCGCTACCCGGCGCCCGGCGGGGCCCGCACCGCACAGGTGCTCGGCTACCTCTCGCCGGTCACCGACGAGGAGATCCAGAAGGCCAAGGACTCCGACTCGCCGCACCTGCGTTCCGACCAGGTCGGGCGCTCCGGCATCGAACGCACCTACGACAGGCAGCTGCGCGGCAAGGCGGAGGTCACCTCGTACGAGGTCGACAACCTCGGCCGGGTCATGGGCCAGACCAAGTCCGACCCGGGCGTGGCCGGATCCACCCTCATCACCAGCATCGACGCCCGGGTCCAGGCCGTCGCCGAGTACGAGCTCCAGGACGCGATGAAGGTCGTCCGCAACGAGACCGACAACATCACCGGCCGCAAGTACGAGGCCGACTCGGGAGCCGTCGTTGTCATGGAGGCCAAGACCGGCCGCATCGTCGCGATGGCCTCCCAGCCCGACTACGACCCCAACACCTGGGTCGGCGGCATCTCCGGCAAGGACTACGCGAAGCTCACCAGCAAGGGCTCCAACTACCCGCTGCTCAACCGGGGCATCCAGGGCATGGCCCCCGCGGGCTCCATCTTCAAGGTGGTCTCCGCGAGCGCGGCCGTCCGGGCCGGCTACAAGTTCGACGACAAGTACAACTGCAGCAGCTCCTACAGCCTTGGCGGCCGGAGCTTCGCGAACTTCGAGTCCAAGGGGCACGGCCCGATCACCCTCGGGGACGCCCTCAAGTTCTCCTGCAACACCGTCTTCTACGCCCTGGGCCACAAGGAGTGGCAGCGCGACGGCGGCCTCAGCCCCAAGAAGGACGCCCACGACTGGTTCTACCGGACCGCCCGGGAGTTCGGACTCGGCTCCGAGACCGGGATCGACCTGCCGAACGAGGTCACCGGCCGGATCCCCGACCGGAAGTGGAAGCAGAACTTCTGGAAGGCCAACAAGAACGCCTGGTGCAAGCAGGGCAAGCGGGGCGGCACCTACGTCGAGCAGATCGCCTACGAGAGCTGCCTCGAAGGCAACCAGCTGAAGGCCTACGACAGCATCAACTTCGCCATCGGCCAGGGCGACGTCCTCGTCACCCCCATCCAGATGGCCACCGCGTACTCCGCCATCAGCAACGGGGGCACCCTCTACAACCCCACGGTCGGCAAGGCCGTGATCAGCCCCGACGGCAAGCACATCGAGATGATCAAGCCCCAGTCGCACGGCCGGCTGCCGATCGACGCCAAGACCATCAGCGACCTCGACGGGGGCCTGCGCTCGGTCGTCGAGCCCGGCGGCACCGCCGCCTGGCGGTTCGGCGGCTGGCCGATGGACAAGATCCCGATGCACGCCAAGACCGGCACCGCCCAGGTCTACGGCAAGCAGACCACGTCATGGCTGGCGACCTACACCAAGGACTTCACGATCGTCATGACGATCTCCCAGGGCGGCACCGGCTCGGGTGCCTCCGGCCCCGCCGTCCGCAACCTCTACAACGCCATCTACGGTCTGACCATGGACGGGAAGCAGGACCTCAAGAAGGCCCTGCTGCTGGGCCCCGAGGCGAAGCTGCCCCGGATCGAGCCCGACGGCTCCATCATTTCCCCGGAGATCCGGCCGTACGTGCCGGCGTCCCCGGAGGATCTGGAACCGGCCGTGCTCGCAGGGCCGCCCGCCCCACCCGCGGCACGCCAGGATTAGGGGGTGTCTTGCCGATCCGGGCGGGCTCGCGGTGGCCGGTGCCGCACCGCGCCGCGTTGTCCTCGGTCGGCGACGCTCCGCGTCGCCTCCCTCGTCCGCCTTGCGCTGCACGGCACCGGCCACCGCTCCCCGATCCGCCCTGATCGACAAGACACCCCCTAAGGGAAGACATGCCGACCGCCAACAAGTTCTCCGTCTCCCGGTACGCGCCCGAGCGCGGGGCGATGGCCAAGCTCACCGCCCGCGACTCGGTAGTGCGCCGGCTCGACTGGCCGATACTCCTCTCCGCGACCGCCCTCTCCTGCATCGGCGCCCTGCTGGTGTGGTCGGCGACCCGCAACAGGACCACGCTGAACCAGGGGGACCCGTACTACTTCCTGGCCCGGCACGCCCTGAACACCGGCATCGGCCTCGTGCTGATGATCGGCACGATCTGGCTCGGCCACCGCACCCTGCGCGGCGCCGTGCCGGTCCTCTACGGGCTCTCCCTGGTGCTGATCCTCGCCGTGCTGACCCCGCTCGGCGCCACCATCAACGGCGCCCACGCGTGGATCGTCATCGGCGGCGGGTTCTCCCTCCAGCCGTCCGAGTTCGTGAAGATCACGATCATCCTGGTGATGGCGATGCTGCTGGCCACCCGGGTGGACGCGGGCGACCTCGCCCACCCCGACCACCGCACGGTCGTCAAGGCGCTCTGCCTGGCCGCGGCCCCGATGGGCATCGTCATGCTGATGCCCGACCTCGGCTCCGTGATGGTCATGATCGTGATAGTGCTCGGCGTGCTGCTGGCCTCCGGCGCCTCCAACCGCTGGGTGCTCGGCCTGCTCGGCGCCGGCGCGAGCGGTGCCGTCCTGATATGGCAGCTCGGCGTCCTCGACGAATACCAGATCAACCGCTTCGCGGCCTTCGCCAACCCCGAGCTCGACCCGGCGGGCGTCGGCTACAACACCAACCAGGCGCGCATCGCGATCGGCTCGGGCGGTCTGACCGGCTCGGGGCTGTTCAAGGGCTCGCAGACCACCGGCCAATTCGTACCCGAGCAGCAGACCGACTTCGTCTTCACCGTGGCGGGGGAGGAGCTCGGCTTCGTCGGGGCCGGGCTGATCCTGCTGCTGCTCGGCGTCATCCTGTGGCGGGCCTGCATGATCGCCCGGGAGACCACCGAGCTGTACGGGACGATCGTGTGCGCCGGGATCATCGCCTGGTTCGCCTTCCAGTCCTTCGAGAACATCGGGATGACCCTCGGGATCATGCCGGTGGCCGGGCTCCCCCTACCGTTCGTCTCGTACGGAGGATCATCGATGTTCGCCGTGTGGGTGGCGATCGGGCTCCTACAGTCGATCAAGGTGCAACGGCCATTGTCAGCCTGATGTTCCGTTCACCCTGCCGACGTGATCCGTTCAGGACTAAGTTCGGTCTATGGCGGACACCAAGCGCGAAATCGAGCGGAAATTCGAGTTCTCCAAGGCCAAATCTGCCCGGCGCGGGGTGCCGGACCTGACGGGCACGGCCGCCATCGCCGCCGTCTCCGACCAGGGCACCATCGACCTCGACGCCGTCTACTACGACACCCCCGACCAGCGGCTCGCCGCCGACGGCCTCACCCTGAGGCGCAGAACCGGCGGCGCGGACGAGGGCTGGCACCTCAAACTGCCCGTCTCCCCGGGAGTGCGCGACGAGATCGGGGCCGCGCTCAGCGACACGCTCCCGCCCTCCCTCGCCGCCCTCGTCCGCTCCCGAGTCCGCGGCGCCGGACTCCAGCCGCAGGTCAGGCTCCTCTCCTCGCGCAAGATCAGCCACCTCCTCGACGCGGGCGGCGCCCTGCTCGCGGAACTGAGCACCGACGCCGTCGTCGCCGAGCGCGGCGAGACCACCGCCACCTGGACCGAGGTCGAGGTGGAACTCGCCGACGGCGTCGACCCCGAACTGCTCGACGCCGTGGAGAAGACCTTCCGCAAGGCCGGACTCCGGGTCTCCGACGCCCCCTCGAAGCTGGCCCGGGCCCTCGCCGAGACCGCGGGCGAGCCCCCGGCCCGGCCCGGGGGCGGCGGCCCCGAGGGCACCGCGGGCGCGCACGTGCTCGCGTACCTGCGCGAACAGCGCGACGCGCTCGTCGCCCAGGACCCGGCCGTGCGCCGCGGACTGCCGGACTCCGTCCACCAGATGCGGGTCGCCAGCCGCCGGATCCGCAGCGCCTTCAAGACGTACCGCAAGGTCATCGACCGGGCCGCCACCGACCCGATCGGCGAGGAGCTGCGCTGGCTCGCCGCCGAGCTCGGCGTCGACCGCGACCAGGAGGTCCTGCTGGAGCGGATCCAGACCCACCTCGGCGAGCTGCCCCGCACCCTCCTGATCGGCCCGGTCCGCAGCAGGCTGCGCGTGTGGAACACCGCCCGCCGCTCCGGCTCGCGGCGCCGGGCCCTGGCCGTGCTCGACAGCGCGCGCTACCTGGCCCTGCTGGACTCCCTCGAGGCCCTGCTGGAGGCGCCGCCCCTGCTGACGGGCGCCGCCCGACCCCCGGAAGCGGTCCTGCCGAAGGCGGTGCTCCGCGACTACGCGCGCCTCGCCGTCCGGGTCGAGAGCGCCCTCTCGCTCGCCGAGGGAGAGCAGCGCGACCTGGCCCTGCACGACGCCCGCAAGGCGGCCAAGCGGGTCCGGTACGCGGCCGAGTCGGCCGTTCCCGTGCTCGGCGGACCGGCGAAGAACCTGGCCAAGGCGGGGAAGGCGGTGCAGAACCTGCTCGGCGACCACCAGGACAGCGTGGTGGCCCGCGGCGCCCTGCGCGGCCTCGCCGTCCAGGCGACGGCCGCCGGGGAGTCCGCCTTCACCTGGGGCGTGCTCTACGCACGCGAGGAGGCCCTGGCGGAGCGGCGCGAGAGGGAGCTTCCGGACGTCTGGGCGACGTTCTCCGACCCGGCGCTCCGGGCCGGCCTGGGATGATCATGCGGGTGGGGGCGGCTGAGCCTCAAGGTACGCTTGAGAGCTGCCCCCCGCCCGCTTCACGAAAGTCGCGTGATGACCGAGTCGGTCTTCCCTCAGCTTGAGGCCCTGCTTCCGCATGTGCAGAAGCCCATCCAGTACGTCGGCGGTGAACTCAACTCCACGGTCAAGGAGTGGGAGAGCTGCGACGTCCGCTGGGCTCTCATGTACCCGGACGCGTACGAAGTCGGGCTGCCCAACCAGGGCGTCATGATCCTGTACGAGGTGCTCAACGAGCGCGAGGGCGTCCTCGCCGAGCGCACCTACAGCGTGTGGCCCGACCTCGAAGAACTGATGCGCGAGCACAAGGTGCCGCAGTTCACCGTGGACAGCCACCGCCCGGTCTCCGCCTTCGACGTGTTCGGCCTGTCCTTCTCCACGGAGCTGGGCTACACCAACATGCTCACGGCCCTGGACCTCGCCGGCATCCCGCTGGAGGCCCGCAACCGTACCGTCGACCACCCGATCGTCCTCGCGGGCGGCCACGCGGCCTTCAACCCCGAGCCGATCGCGGAGTTCATCGACTGCGCGGTCATCGGCGACGGCGAGCAGGCCGTCCTCGACATGACCGAGATCATCCGCACCTGGAAGGCCGAAGGGCGGCCGGGCGGGCGCGAAGAGGTCCTCCTCCGTCTCGCCAAGACCGGCAACGTCTACGTGCCGGGCTTCTACGACGTCGAGTACCTGCCGGACGGTCGCATCGGCCGCGTCGTGCCCAACCGCTCCGGCGTGCCGTGGCGCGTGTCCAAGCACACGGTCATGGACCTCGACGAGTGGCCGTACCCCAAGCAGCCCCTGGTCCCGCTCGCCGAGACCGTCCACGAGCGCATGTCCGTGGAGATCTTCCGCGGCTGCACCCGCGGCTGCCGTTTCTGCCAGGCCGGCATGATCACGCGCCCCGTGCGGGAGCGAAGCATCACCGGCATCGGCGAGATGGTGGAGAAGGGTCTGAAGGCCACCGGCTTCGAGGAGGTCGGTCTCCTCTCGCTGTCCTCCGCGGACCACACCGAGATCGCCGACATCGCCAAGGGCCTCGCCGACCGCTACACGGACGACAAGGTGGGCCTGTCCCTGCCGTCGACCCGCGTGGACGCGTTCAACGTGGACCTGGCCAACGAGCTGACCCGCAACGGTCGCCGCTCCGGCCTGACCTTCGCCCCCGAGGGCGGCTCCGAGCGCATGCGCAAGGTCATCAACAAGATGGTCTCGGAAGAGGACCTGATCCGTACCGTCTCCACGGCGTACGGCAACGGCTGGCGGCAGGTGAAGCTGTACTTCATGTGCGGCCTGCCCACCGAGACCGACGAGGACGTGCTCCAGATCGGCGACATGGCGGTCAACGTCATCGCCAAGGGTCGCGAGGTCTCCGGCCAGAACGACATCCGCTGCACGGTGTCCATCGGCGGGTTCGTGCCCAAGCCGCACACCCCGTTCCAGTGGGCGCCGCAGCTGTCGGCCGAGGAGACGGACGCCCGCCTGGGCAAGCTCCGCGACAAGATCCGCGGCGACAAGAAGTACGGCCGCTCCATCGGCTTCCGCTACCACGACGGCAAGCCGGGCATCGTCGAGGGCCTCCTCTCGCGCGGTGACCGCCGCATCGGCGACGTCATCCGCGCCGTGTACGAGTCGGGCGGCCGCTTCGACGGCTGGCGCGAGCACTTCAGCTACGACCGCTGGATGGAGGCGGCCGAGAAGACCCTGCCCGCCTACGGCGTGGACGTGGCCTGGTACACGACCCGCGAGCGCACCTACGAGGAGGTCCTGCCCTGGGACCACCTGGACTCCGGTCTCGACAAGGACTGGCTCTGGGAGGACTGGCAGGACGCCCTCGACGAGACCGAGGTCGACGACTGCCGCTGGACCCCGTGCTTCGACTGCGGCGTGTGTCCTCAGATGCAGACCGAGATCCAGATCGGCCCCACCGGCAAGAAGCTGCTGCCGCTGTCCGTCGTGAAGTAACCCTTGGGTCACGAGAGGCCCCCGCCCGCAACGGGTGGGGGCCTCTGCCGTGTCCTTCCCTGCATGGAAACAGACAAGCGGCCTCCGTCCGGCGGTGGCGACGGGTGCCTGGTGGGTGTCATCAGGATCCCCGTGAAGATCGTCGCCGTACTTGTCGTACTGCCCGTACGAGTGGTCTGGGAACTGCTGGTCGCCGGGGGCCGGGCCGTGCACCGGCACGTCCTCGCGCCGCTGTACGTCCATGTCCTCGCGCCGCTGCTCCGCGCCCTGGGGTGGCTGCTGACCACCCTCCTCAAGCTGGTCTTCGTCTGGCCGTGGGTCGGGCTGTGGCGGTACCTGATCGTTCCGGTCGGCCAGGGGCTCGCATGGGGGTGGCGGGGTCTGTACGACCAGGTGCTGGCGCCGGCCGGGCGGTTCCTGATCGCCTACCTGCTGCGTCCGCTCGGCGCGGCGCTGGCCTGGGTCGGCCGGGGCGGCATGCGCTACCTGCTCGCGCCCCTCGCCAAGGGCGTCGGTTGGATCGGATGGGCCCTGGGCATGACGCTGTTCGTGTGGCCGTGGGCCGGGCTGTGGCGCTACCTGCTCGCGCCCGTCGGCCGCGGGATCGGGTGGCTCGCCGCCGCGGTCTACCGGTACGTGCTGACCCCCGTCGGGCACGGCCTCGTATGGCTGGCGGTCTCGGTGTTCCGGTATCTGTTGCGGCCGGTCGGGCTGGGTCTCGTGTGGTTCGTGGTCGCGGTGTACCGGTACGTGCTGACTCCCGTCGGGCACGGTCTCGTATGGCTGGCGGTCTCGGTGTCCCGGTATCTGTTGCGGCCCGTCGGGCTCGGCATCGTGTGGCTGGCCGTCGCCCTGTACCGGTACGTGCTCGCTCCCGTCGGACGGGTCCTCGTATGGGCCTGGCACGTGGCCGGGCGGATCGTCGGCGCCCTGTGGCGCGGGCTCAAGCGGGTCGGCTGGGTGTTGGTCGGATGGCCCGCCTCCCGGGTGTACCGGCACGTGCTCACCCCCGTCGGGCATGCCGTGCGCGAGGTCTGGCGGACCGGGCGCGCCGCGGTCCGCGAGGCGCGCGCCACCGTACGCCGCGCGCTGTTCGGTGCTCCTCCCGTGGAACCGTCGAGGTCACGGGCGCGTACTCTGGGTAGTACGACAGCCGCCGACGCGGCACCCGCTGACGAGATCTCCCTGCCCCGACGGCAGGGGTGAGCCGGAGCGGGTCGACAGACCTCAGGGCGACGTGCGAGCCGCGGAGCCCCGCACAAGGAGAAGAACCACTGGGCAAGCGACAGCCCGAAGGCCCGCCTCCCGCACCGGTGGTGCAGCGCATCCGACTGCGCTACACCAAGCGCGGCCGCCTCCGGTTCACCAGCCACCGTGACTTCCAGCGTGCCTTCGAGCGGGCCCTGCGCCGCGCCGAGGTGCCGATGGCGTACTCGGCCGGCTTCACCCCGCACCCGCGCGTCTCGTACGCGAACGCCGCCCCGACCGGCACCGGCAGCGAGGCCGAGTACCTGGAGATCGCCCTCGCCGCGCCCCGCGACCCGCAGAAGCTCCGGGAGCTGCTCGACGAGTCGATGCCCACCGGACTCGACATCATCGACGCCGTCGAGGCCCGCACCTCGGGCCTCGCGGACCGGCTGACCGCCTCCGTGTGGGAGCTGCGCCTGGACGGAGTGGAGCTCGCCGAGGCCGAGCGGGCCGTGGAGGTCTTCCTCGCCGCCGAGACCGTGGAGGTGCAGCGCCGGACCAAGAACGGAATGCGGACCTTCGACACGCGTGGCGCGGTCGTCAGTCTCGAAGCGCTTCCCGCCCCGGCTGATAGGCCGCTGGACAATGCCTGTGCGATACTGCGCCTGGTTGTTCGGCATCTGACACCTGCCGTGCGACCCGACGACGTCCTGTCCGGTCTCCGAGCTGTGGCCGACCTGGCGCCGCCGGTCCCCTCAGCGGTGACCAGGCTGGCGCAGGGGCTCTTCGACGAGGAGTCCGGCACGGTGACCGACCCGCTCGCGCCCGACCGCGAGGCTGACACGGCCGCTCCACCCACGGCCGCCGTAGCAGCCGACGCGAAGGCGCCGGAAGGTCCCGCCGCGTAAGGAACGCCGTCGTCGCGCAGCCCTGGTACTCGGGAGCCACCTGGGTCGGGCCGCGCACAGACCTGAAGACTTCCGCCAGGCCGTACGGACAAGACGTACGGAACCGGCGGCCATGGACTACAGCTCCCGTGTGGCGAACGCGCCCCGGAGGCCGGTTCCGCGCTCATTGCGCGGAGCCGTGCCGGACCGGAAGTCAGCCGCGGCGCCCGGGAGCGTGACGGGAGAACCGCCCGCAATGCTCAACAACGAAAACGACATCACTCCTGCTGGTAGCGCCGACAACGGCAGCCCCAGCGACAACCTGCCGCCGCGCCGTCGCCGCCGTGCCGCCTCCCGGCCCGCGGGCCCGCCCGGTGGCGCCGTCGCCGAGACGGCCCCGGTGACCGAGGCCGCCCCGGCCTCCCCCGCAGAAGAGGCCGCTCCGGCCGCCGCCCCCGCTCGCCCCCGCCGCCGCGCGACCCGCGCCGTGGCCGCCCCGGCGACCTCGGCCGCCGAGGCCGTCGTCGCCGAGACCCCGGCCGCCGAGCCCGTGGCCGCGCCGGTCGTCGAAGAGGCTCCGGCCGCTCCGGCCCCGCGCACCCGCCGTCGTGCCACCCGCGCCGTCGCCGCTCCGGAGGCTCCCGCCGCCGAGGCTCCGGCGCCCGTGGTCGAGGAGGAGGCTCCGGCTGCTCCGGCGCCGCGTGCCCGTCGTCGTGCCACCCGCGCTGTCGCGGCTCCGGACACTGAGGCTGCGGCCGTGGTCGAGGCTCCGGCAGTCGAGGTTCCGGCGCCCGTGGTGGAAGAGGCTCCGGCTGCTCCGGCGCCGCGTGCCCGTCGTCGTGCCACCCGCGCCGTCGCCGCTCCGGCCACCGAGGCCGCTGCCGTGGCCGAGGCTCCCGCCGCCGAGCCGGCGCCCGTCGTGGAGGAGGCCCCCAAGGCCGCCCGCGCCGTGACCGTCGCCGACGCCGTGGACTCGCCCAAGCGCGGCGGCCGCCGCCGCGCCACCCGCTCCGCCGCTCCGGCCGCCGCCCCGCAGCCCGTCGCCGAGAGCGCCGAGCCCGCTGCTCCGGCCCGCGCCCGCCGCGCCGCTCGTCCCGCCGTGGCCGTCTTCCAGGCCCCGGTCTTCGCCGAGCCGATGTTCCAGACCCCCGAGACCGCTGCCATGGCCGCCGCTGCCGCTCGCGCCGCCGCCCCGGCCGAAGAGGTCGAGGAGGAAGAGGAGACCGAGCTCGAGGCCGAGGTCACCGCGGCTCCCGTCGCACAGCCCGCCGGTCGCCGCCGGCGCCGTGGGCGCGGCGCCGCCGAGGCCGCTCCGGTCGCCGAGACCGCCCCGGTCTCCCTCCCCGAGGTGCTCGCGGAGGAGCCGGAGGCCGAGGCCGCCGAGCTCGACGAGGAGTCCGCCGAGTTCGAAGAGGGCGACGAGTCGGGCGAGCGCCCGTCGCGCCGCCGTCGTCGCGGTGGCCGTCGTCGCCGTCGCGGTGAGGCCGCCGACCTCGACGAGTCCGCCGAGGACGAGGCCGAGGCCGCCGAGCAGGAGACCGCCGAGCGGGACGCCGAGGAGGAAGAGGACGAGGAGGCCGACGAGGCCCTCGGCTCCAGCTCCAGCCGCCGTCGCCGTCGCCGCCGTCGCCGTAGTGGCGAGGGCCCGGCCGAGACCGCCGAAGCGGGCGACGAGGACGGCGTGCGCACCGTCGTCAAGGTCCGCGAGCCGCGCCCCGCGCGGGAGAAGACCGAGTCCTCCGACGAGGTCCAGTCCATCAAGGGCTCGACCCGCCTGGAGGCGAAGAAGCAGCGCCGCCGCGAGGGCCGCGAGCAGGGCCGCCGCCGGGTGCCGATCATCACCGAGGCCGAGTTCCTGGCCCGCCGCGAGGCCGTCGAGCGCGTCATGGTCGTCCGCCAGGCCGGCGAGCGCACCCAGATCGGCGTCCTCGAGGACAACGTGCTCGTCGAGCACTACGTCAACAAGGAAGAGGCCACGTCGTACGTCGGCAACGTCTACCTGGGCAAGGTCCAGAACGTGCTGCCGTCCATGGAGGCCGCCTTCATCGACATCGGCAAGGGCCGAAACGCCGTCCTGTACGCCGGTGAGGTCAACTTCGAGGCGCTCGGCATGGCCAACGGGCCGCGCCGCATCGAGTCCGCCCTCAAGTCCGGCCAGTCGGTCCTGGTGCAGGTCACCAAGGACCCGATCGGCCACAAGGGCGCCCGCCTGACCAGCCAGGTCTCGCTGCCCGGCCGCTACCTGGTCTACGTGCCCGAGGGCTCGATGACCGGCATCAGCCGCAAGCTGCCCGACACCGAGCGCGCGCGTCTGAAGACCATCCTCAAGAAGATCGTCCCCGAGGACGCGGGCGTCATCGTGCGCACCGCCGCCGAGGGCGCGAGCGAGGACGAGCTGCGCCGCGACGTCGAGCGTCTGCAGGCCCAGTGGGAGGACATCCAGAAGAAGTCGAAGCAGATCTCGACCTCTTCGCCGAGCCTGCTGTACGGCGAGCCGGACATGACCGTCCGCGTCGTGCGCGACATCTTCAACGAGGACTTCTCGAAGGTCATCGTCAGCGGCGACGGCGCCTGGGAGACCATCCACGGCTACGTGAACCACGTGGCCCCGGACCTGGCCGACCGGCTGTCCCGCTGGACCTCCGAGGTCGACGTCTTCGCGACGTACCGGATCGACGAGCAGCTCGCCAAGGCGCTCGACCGCAAGGTGTGGCTGCCCTCGGGCGGCTCGCTTGTGATCGACAAGACCGAGGCGATGATCGTCATCGACGTCAACACCGGCAAGTTCACCGGTCAGGGCGGCAACCTCGAAGAGACCGTCACCAGGAACAACCTGGAGGCGGCCGAGGAGATCGTGCGCCAGCTGCGGCTGCGCGACCTGGGCGGCATCGTCGTCATCGACTTCATCGACATGGTCCTGGAGTCCAACCGCGACCTGGTCCTGCGGCGCATGCTGGAGTGCCTGGGCCGCGACCGTACGAAGCACCAGGTGGCCGAGGTCACCTCGCTGGGCCTGGTCCAGATGACCCGCAAGCGGGTGGGCCAGGGTCTGCTGGAGTCCTTCTCCGAGACCTGCGTCCACTGCAACGGCCGCGGTGTCATCGTGCACATGGAGCAGCCGACCGCGATCGGTGGCGGTGGCAACGGCAAGCGCTCCAAGCGCCGCGGCGGCCGTGCCGAGTTCGACCAGCACGACCACGAGGTCGAGACGGTCGAGGCGGTCGAGCCCGAGGCCTTCGAGTCCGAGGCGGAGGTGGCTGCCGAGGCGGCCGCGCCGCGCGCCCTGCCCGAGCCGGAGTTCGTCGCGGACGAGGAGCTCTACAGCAGCCCGGCCGAGGCCGAGGCCGCTGCGGGCATCAGCGGTCGCCGCAACCGGCGCCGTGCCACCCGTAAGGCCACCGCTCCGGCGGGCGCCCCGCGCGGTGCGGTCGCCCCGGCCCAGGCTCCGGTGCAGGCCCCGGCCCCCGTGGTCGTGGACGAGCCGGTGACCGAGCCGGCCGAGACGGTGCTGGAGCCCGCTCCCGAGTTCGTCGCCGAGACCGCCCCGGCCGCCCCGGTCGCGGAGGTCGTGGAGACGGTCGAGGAGGCCGCGCCGAAGGGCCGTACCCGTCGCCGCGCGACCCGTAAGGCCACCGCGCCGGCGGGCGCCCCGGCCCCCGCGGCCGAGGTGGCACCGGAGCCGGAGCCGGTCGTCGTGCCGGAGCCGGAGCCCGTCGTCGAGCCGGAGCCCGAGGCCGTCGCCGTCGCCGAGGTCGAGGAGGCCCCCGTCGCGGAGGCCGCTCCGGCCCGTCCGCGCCGTCGTGCCACCCGCAAGGCCACCGCGCCCGCCGGTTCCCCGGCCGGCGCGGCAGAGGCCGCCGTGGTGGTCGTCGAGGCCCCGTCGCCCGCCGAGGAGGCAGCCGAGGCGCCCGCCGAGGAAGCCGCACCGGCGGTCGAGGAAGCCGCACCGGCCAAGAAGGCCGCCAAGAAGGCCCCGGCCAAGAAGGCGACCGCGGCGAAGAAGGCCCCGGCCAAGAAGGCGGCGGCCGCCAAGAAGACCGTGGCCAAGAAGGCGGCCACGACCAAGAAGACCGCGGCGAAGCGGGCGACGAAGAAGACCGCGGCGGCGGAGCAGCAGACGCCTCCGTCCGTGTCGGCTCCGACCGAAGCCTGATCCACCGCTGAGTGACACAGCGTCCGTGGGCCCCGCCGAGTGGCGGGGCCCACGGCCGTACGGGCCCGGTTTGACCCTCCGGAACCGGCCCCGTAACCTAGACCGTCGGCGTGTCTTAGAGAGCGCCGCGCTCCTGAGCACCTTCCTCACGTTCCGCACGCGCAAGCGGCGGGCGCGAGAGGCCGCTCGTCCAATCCGGATCGGTGCGGTTCCGTCTTCTCGGCGGGGCTTGCCTGAGCGGCTGGCTTCAGGAGCATCCGTCCCGAGTGAGAGAGAGATCCGCGTGTACGCCATCGTGCGCAGCGGTGGTCGCCAGCACAAGGTTGCTGTCGGCGACATCGTTGAGGTTGACAAGATTTCCACTGCCAAGGTTGGCGACACGGTCGAGCTCTCGACCCTGCTCGTTGTCGACGGCGAAGCCGTGACCAGCGACCCGTGGGTCCTGGCCGGCATCAAGGTCACGGCCGAGGTTGTGGACCACCACAAGGGCGCCAAGATCGACATCCTGCGCTACAAGAACAAGACCGGCTACCGCCGTCGCCAGGGTCACCGCCAGCAGTACACGGCGATCAAGGTCACCGGTATCCCCGCGGCTGCGAAGTAAGAGGGACTGAGACATGGCACACAAGAAGGGCGCATCGTCCACCCGGAACGGGCGCGACTCCAATGCCCAGCGGCTCGGCGTGAAGCGCTTCGGCGGTCAGGTCGTTTCCGCTGGTGAGATCCTCGTCCGCCAGCGCGGCACCCACTTCCACCCGGGTTCGGGTGTCGGTCGTGGTGGCGACGACACGCTGTTCGCGCTGCAGGCCGGTTCGGTCGAGTTCGGCACGCACCGTGGCCGCAAGGTCGTCAACATCGTTCCGGCCGCCTGATCCAGCTCCTGCTGATCTAGCGCGTTCGTAACTTCCCGAGGGCGGATCTCAGCTCTTCCCGGCGCAAGCCGGGAAGAGAGGTCCGCCCTCGGCGCGTTGTCATACAGACCACGTTTTAATGGGCAGGGGTAGTCATACGTCCTGCCCGGGACATTCCCGTATGTATCTGGAGGAACACCCATGACCACCTTCGTGGACCGCGTCGAGCTGCACGTCGCCGCGGGTAACGGGGGCCACGGCTGCGCCTCCGTTCACCGGGAGAAGTTCAAGCCGCTCGGCGGCCCCGACGGTGGAAACGGCGGCCGTGGCGGCGACGTCATCCTGGTGGTGGAGCAGGCGATCACCACGCTGCTGGACTACCACCACAGCCCCCACCGCAAGGCCACGAACGGCAAGCCCGGCGAGGGCGGCAACCGCTCCGGCAAGGACGGCCAGGACCTGGTCCTGCCCGTGCCGGACGGCACCGTCGTCCTCGACAAGGAGGGCAACGTCCTCGCGGACCTGGTCGGCCAGGGAACCACCTACGTGGCCGCCGAGGGCGGTCGCGGCGGTCTCGGCAACGCCGCGCTCTCCTCCGCCCGCCGCAAGGCCCCCGGCTTCGCGCTCCTCGGTGTCCCCGGCACCACCGGCGACATCGTCCTGGAGCTCAAGACCGTCGCCGACGTGGCGCTGGTCGGCTTCCCGAGCGCCGGCAAGTCCTCGCTGATCTCGGTGCTCTCCTCCGCCAAGCCGAAGATCGCGGACTACCCCTTCACCACCCTCGTCCCGAACCTGGGCGTCGTCACGGCCGGTTCCACGGTCTACACGATCGCCGACGTCCCGGGTCTGATCCCCGGCGCCAGCCAGGGCCGTGGCCTGGGCCTGGAGTTCCTGCGGCACGTCGAGCGCTGCTCGGTGCTGGTGCACGTCCTGGACACCGCCACGCTGGAGTCCGACCGCGACCCGATCGCCGACCTCGACGTCATCGAGGAGGAGCTCAAGCTCTACGGCGGCGGCCTGGAGAAGCGTCCGCGCCTCGTCGTCCTCAACAAGGTCGACATCCCGGACGGCCAGGAGCTCGCCGACATGGTCCGCCCGGACCTGGAGGCCCGCGGCTACAAGGTCTTCGAGGTCTCCGCGGTCGCCCGTACGGGTCTGAAGGAGCTTTCCTACTTCCTCGCCGAGGTCATCGCCAAGGCCCGCGCCCGCAAGCCGAAGGAGGAGGCGACCCGCATCGTCATCCGCCCGAAGGCCGTGGACGACGCCGGTTTCACCGTCACCTACGACGAGGTCGAGGACGTCTACAAGGTGCGCGGCGAGAAGCCGGAGCGCTGGGTCCGCCAGACCGACTTCAACAACGACGAGGCCGTCGGCTACCTGGCCGACCGCCTCAACCGCCTCGGTGTCGAGGACGCGCTCAAGAAGGCCGGCGCCCGCGCCGGTGACGGCGTGGCCATCGGCTCCGACGAGAACGCGGTCGTCTTCGACTGGGAGCCGACCATGATGGCCGGCGCCGAGATGCTGGGCCGCCGCGGCGAGGACCACCGGATGGACGCGCCGCGCCCGGCCACGACGCGCCGCAAGGAGAAGGAAGCCAAGCGCGGGGACTCGGCGCAGCAGGAATACGACGAATTCCGGCCGTTCTGATCCCCTCGCGAGGGACTTGTGCCCGGAAGGTTTGAATGCGCCTTTACGTGGGTCGCCTAGGATCTTCCGGGTGAACAGCAGCAACCTACCCACCGTGTCCGTCGTGGTCATCGCGTACAACGACGCCGGTCTCGTGGGCGAGGCCGTTTCCTCGGCCCTCGCCCAGGGCCCGGTGGTCGCCGAGGTCATCGCGGTGAACGACGCCTCGTCCGACGGCACCGCACGGGTGCTGGACGAACTGGCCGCAGAGCACCCCCGCCTCAAGGTCGTGCACCGGACGGAGAACAGCGGGGGGTGCGGCACCCCGCGCAACGACGGGATCGCGACTGCTTCCGGCCGGTACGTGCTCTTCCTCGACAGCGACGACGTCCTGCCGCCGGGGGCCGCCGAAGCCCTCGTGCGCACCGCCGAGGAACACCGCGCCCCGGTCACCGTCGGCGCGGCGGTACGGCGCGAGCTACCCCAGCACCACGACGTCCCGTGGATGCCGGGGCTGCACACGCCGGGCGAGGTGATCGAGCGGCCGGTGGACCGGCCCGAGCTCGTCCGCGACACCCTCTGCGTCAACAAGCTGTACGAGCGCGCCTTCCTCCAGGAGCACGGCCTGCGCTTCCCCGATGGCCGGTTCATCTACGAGGACTTCGTCTTCACCGCCCGCGTGCTCGCCGCGGCCCCCCGCATCGCCGTCACCGGCGACCTCGTCTACGTCTGGCACGTGCGCCGCAGCGCGGCCCAGGTGTCGATCTCCCTGGACCGCAAGGACGTCGGGAACTGGCGCTCCCGCATCGAGGCCCACCGCACGGCCGCCCGGATCCTCGCCGAGGCCTCCCCGGTGCTGGGCAGCGCCTGCCGGGTGAAGTTCCTCGAGTACGACCTGCGCATGTACCTGCGCGAGCTCGGCCGGGACCCCGAGTACCAGGCCGCCTGGTGGACCCTGACCCGCGAATACGTCGACACCTTCCCCGAGGCCGACATCGAGTCCGCCGCGGCCCACGCCCGCTGGATCGTTTCCGTGCTGCGCGCCACCGCGACCCCGCCCGCCGATGTCGAGCGGCTCACCCGGCTGGCCGCCGAACCGCCGCGGCTGCTGCCCCCGTACGCGACCGGTCCCACCGGAGTTCCGGTGTGGAGCGAGGAGCTCCCGGTCGAGCTGGCGGGTCTCTCCGCGCTGCCGGTCGGCGAGCTGCCCGTCACCGTCGACGCCGAACCGGCCGGCCGCGCCGCCGTCCGGATCCGCGTGCACGACCTGTACGGGCGCCTCGCCGAGGCCGGGCCCGTCACCGCGCAGCTGAGCTTCAAGCTCCGTGCGGGCGGCGAGGCGGTCTTCGCGCAGCCGGTCGAGCTGCACTCCGACCCCGACCGCAGCGGCGGCTGGATCGCCGTGCTGCCGTTCCGCCTCGCCGATTTGGCCGTCACGGGCCGCCGCCAGGGGGTGCGCAGGATGCAGGCGTGGAACGTCGGGGTGGGCGTGCAGTGTGCCGACGGGAGCTCGGTGTTCACCTCCTTGCGCCCCCGGGGCCGACTGCTTCGCCGTCGGGCGCTGCCCAGCAGCCGGTACGGTGTGCTGCTGGCGCAGCCTTACCGGACGGGGGCCGGCGCCCTCGCGCTGCGCCTCGCGCCCGGCGCCGAGGGCGCGCTGTACCTCGTGCGCAACCGCCTCGACCGGGCCCGGGCGGGCCGTGGGGCGGGCTGAGGCCCCGTAGGCGGTCCCGGCCGCAGGCCTGCACACCGCCGCGCCCTCGATCCCGAAGTCGGACAGGACCAAGAAGTCGGACAGGACCAAGGAGACACACATGACGTTTCTGATCACCGGTGGCGCCGGATACATCGGCGCGCACGTCGTCCGCGCGATGCGGCTCGCGGGGGAGGAGGTCGTCGTCTTCGACGACCTCTCCACGGGCGACGAGGACCGCGTACCGGAAGGCGTCCCGCTGGTGGTCGGCTCCGTCCTCGACCGGCTGGCCGTGGAGGAGGTCATCCGCAAGCACAAGATCACCGGCGTGGTGCACCTGGCGGGCAAGAAGCAGGTCGGCGAGTCCGTCGAGAAGCCGATGTACTACTACCACGAGAACGTGCAGGGCCTGGCCGTCCTGCTCCAGGCCGTGGCCGACGCGGGCGTCCGCAACTTCCTCTTCTCCTCCTCCGCCTCCGTCTACGGCATGCCCGACGTGGACCTGGTCACCGAGGACACCCCGTGCAAGCCGCTGAGCCCCTACGGCGAGACCAAGCTGGCCGGAGAGTGGCTGGTGCGCGCCGCGGGCAGGGCGCACGGCATCTCCACCGCCTGCCTGCGCTACTTCAACGTGGCGGGCGCCGCGACCCCGGAGCTCGCCGACACCGGCGTTTTCAACCTGGTCCCGATGGTCTTCGAGCGCTACGACGCCGGCCAGGGCGCCAAGATCTTCGGTGACGACTACCCGACCCCCGACGGCACCTGCATCCGCGACTACATCCACGTCGAGGACCTCGCGGAGGCCCATGTGGCGGCCGCCCGCAAGCTGGCCGAGTGGGCCGCGGCCGGCGACCACAAGGACCTCACCGTCAACATCGGGCGCGGCGAGGGCGTATCGGTCGCCGAGATGGTCGAGCTCATGAACGAGAACACCGGGCACGACATCGCCCCCGTGATCAGCCCGCGCCGCCCGGGCGACCCGGCGAAGGTCGTGGCCTCGGCCGACAAGATCACCGGGGAGCTGGGTTGGAAGGCCCGGCACGACGTCCGCGAGATGGTCGTCTCCGCCTGGGCGGGCTGGGAGGCCAACAAGGTGGCCCGCAAGGACGCCCACCGGGACGTCCACAAGCCCTGACCGGGCGGAAGCCGATCCGTACGTGCCGTACGTGCCGCACGTGCCGTATGTGAAGCAGCAGCCCGCCCCGGACGCGTCCGGGGCGGGCTGCTGCTTCACATACGTGCCGGGGAGCGGGCGGCGGTCAGCGCTCCAGGAAGGAGAACAGCTCTTCCCACCGGTCGGTGATCTCGGGGCTGGAGTACCGCTTGACCGAACGGAAGGCGTTGTCCCCGAGCCGGTCGCGCAGCTCCCGGTCGGACATCAGCTCGCGCAGGTGGCCGGCCAGCTCCATCGTGTTGCCCAGCCGGGCCAGCAGCCCGTCCTCGCCGTGCTCGACGATCTCCCGTACGCCCGGCGCGCAGTCGAAGGCGGCCGGCGGCACGCCCGCCGCCATCGCTTCCAGCAGCGTGATCGGGAAGCCCTCGGCCCGTGAGGCCTGGGCGAAGACCGAGGCTCCGCGCAGGGCGCCCAGTACGTCGGCGGTGCTTCCCATCCACTCCACGGAGTCGTCCAGGCCCAGCGAGGTGCAGTACGCCTTCAGCGTCGCCTCCTCCGTGCCCGCCCCGTAGATCCGCAGGGTCCAGTCGGGGTGGTGCGGTGCGACGTCCGCCCAGGTGTCGAGCAGCAGGTCGACGCCCTTCTCGAAGGCGAGGCGGCCGACGCACGCCACGACCTTCTCCGTGCGGGGCGCGGGGGAGTCGGGCATGAAGGGCAGCGGGTTCGGCATGCTCCCCACGTTCTCCATGCCGGCCCGGATCCACAGGTCCGCGTCCTCGGCGGTGAGCACCAGCAGCCGGTCGACCTGCGGGTAGAAGCGGCGGACCCGCTCCCCGCGGGTGGACTTCTGGCTGGCCTCGAAGGACTCGTGGCTCATCCCGATGACGGTGAGCCCCTTGGTGTCGGCGAGCGCCACCCACTCCATCGCCCAGACCTGGGTGACGATGACGACACCGCCCGGACGGGCTGCCCGCAGCAGCTCGCTCAGCCGCTCCGCCTTGACCCGCATCTGCGCCCGCCGGGCTGCCTGGCGGCGCCGCTCGGGCGCGTTCAGCCGGCCCTTGATCCCGCGCAGCCGGCGGGCCGACGGCGGGTGTGCGTCGTAGAGCGTGGTCATCTCGTACGGCAGACCCTGCGGCAGCTTCTGCCGGATGTCGTCGGCGACCGGGGCGATGCCCACGATGTGCACCCGGTGGCCGCGATCGGTGAACTGCCGGGCCATCTGGTGCGACCAGGTGGTCACGCCGCCGATCTCGTCGACGTTGTTGGAGACGATGAAGATGTCACGGCCGCCCGGGGTGGCGGTCTGCTGGCTCACTTGCCGCTCCTGGTGAAGAACTTCTCTACGATCTGGCGGGCTGCGTCCCCGCGGTCGTACTCGCCGAACTCGGCGAGGAAACGCTGCCGTGCCTGGGCGTACTTGACGTCGGCCTCCTCGAAGGCCGCGAGGGCCTGGAGGAGTTCGTCCGCCGTGGCCACCACCGGGCCCGGGGCCTTCTCCTTCAGGTCGAAGTACGTGCCGCGGATGTCGGTGGCGTACTTCTCGTAGTCGTACGCGAAGAACAGCATCGGCCGGTCCAGGACCGCGTAGTCGAACATCACGGACGAGTAGTCGGTGATCAGACCGTCGGCGAGGGCCAGCAGCGGGGTGATGTCGTGGTGCCGGGACACGTCGATGACGCGGCCCGCGACGGACGGCGGCAGCGAGACGCTGTTGAGGTAGTGGGTCCGCACCAGCAGCGTGAAGCGGTCGCCGAGCCGGTCCGCGAACTCCTCCACGTCGAAGGGGAAGTCGAAGCCCTCCACCGCGCCGTCCGCGCCCGCCCGGAAGGTCGGCGCGTACAGCAGCACCTTCTTGTCCGGGTCGATGCCGAGCTCGCCCGCGAGGGGCCCGCGCACCCGCTCACCGCTGTTCGACTCGGCCCGGTGCACCTCGACGAGGGCGTCGTTGCGCGGGTAGCCCGTGCGCAGCAGCACCTCGTCGCGCAGCCGGAAGCCCTTGGCGAGGGTGCGGGTGTCGTGCTCGGAGCGGATCAGGAAGTGGTCGAAGCGGTCCACGGCCGCCTGGAAACGGGCCTGGCCGGCCCGGCCCTGCGCCTTGGTCCGGGGCTCGTGGAAGCCCATCCGCTTGAGCGCCGAGCCGTGCCAGGTCTGGATGTACGTGGTGCCCGGGCGCTTGGCCAGCGCCAGCGGGAAGCCCTGGTTGTCGACCCAGTACTCGGCCTGCGCGAGGGCGCGCAGGTACGGCCAGCTCCAGCGCTTGACCAGGGTGGCCTCCTTGGGGAAGCCGGTGGGCTTGGCGCCCGCGTACGACCAGATCGCCTCGAACGGCGCGCCCTGGCGGACCAGCTCCTCGTAGATCGCCTTGGGGCTGTCGCTGTACTGCTTGCCCATGTGGCTCTCGAAGACGACCGTGCCCTTCTTGATCGGCAGCTTCGAGAAGACCTCGTGGTAGACCTTCACCTTCTGCTCGCCGGAGCCCATGTTGCGGCGGGCCCGCAGTGCCTTGCGCAGGCCCCGCTTGACCACGCCGGCCGCCTTGCCCTGTATGGCGTTGTTGATCAGCGACTGGGTGCGGACGGCGGCGGCGCCCTCGGCGCTCAGCACGTAGCTGAGATTGCCCTTCTTGGTCATCTGGGGCCCGAAGCGGTCGGAGACCAACCGGGTCAGCCGCGGGCGCACGCGCAGCCGGGCCGCCGACTCCAGGTCGACCCCGCCGATCGCGACACGGGTGGTGATCCGTTCGCCGCCCGCGGTCAGCTTGAGGCGGACGTCCCAGACGGCGTCGATGATGCCGAGCGGACGGACCGTGCTCGCGACGTCGGCGGTGCCGGTCCACTCGATCGTGTCACCGGCGTGGCGGACGGTTTCCACCGGGAAGCTGAAGGAGCGCACGCCGATCTGCCGGCGGGCCCGGAACTCCAGCGTGGCCTTCAGCGCCGCGTCGGCCGGGATCCGGCCCAGCGGGTTCACCACGGAGCCGGACAGGGTGACCGTGCCGCGGCCGTCGTCCTCGTAGGAGGTGAGCCGGTTGCCCAGGGTGAGGGAGGTGAGCGGCGTGGTGTGGAAGGCCTGCTCGGTGACGTCCAGTATCCGGCGGGCCTCGGCACCGTCGGGACCGTCGATGTGCTGCGCGCACCAGTAGACGCGCCCGTCGCGCTCGGCGAGGGGGGAGGTGAGCCGGCCCTTGTTGGTCATGGCGTCGGCGGCCGGGAGCAGGTTGTCCCAGTCCTCCTTGCCCAGCAGGTACGCGCAGATCGCCTGGAGGTACGTGACGTTCTCGTACGCCGCCGGGTCGATCCCCTCCAGGTAGCCGTTGGCGAGGCGGGCGAACTCCTGGCGGTATTCGTCGCTCAGCAGCGGCAGGTCGCGCAGGTGCAGGACGAGGTCGTGCTTGAGGAACTTGGCGTCCTTCGCGGACTTGATGTCCGTGTGGCCCTTTTCGGCCAACAGGGCGTCGACGCGGCGGTGGATCTCCATCCGGTGGACGAAGTTCGCGATCTCGTGGCGCCGGTTGCTGATCGACAGGGCCGCGGCCTTCTCGACCACGTTCCAGTAGTAGACGTGGTTCGGGATCAGCGTGATGCGGCGGGCGGCCACGTAGGCCTGCGCGGAGAACAGCAGGTCCTCGTAGTGGATGCCGACCGGGAACTCCAGTCCCTGCTCCAGCAGGAACGCGCGCCGGTAGCACTTGTTCGTGGAGAGGGTGTCGTAGACCAGCAGGTCGGGATACTCGGTGATCGACTCCAGGGTGCGGGTGCGCGAGTAGATCCAGGGGTACCACTCGGTGGTCTTGCCCCACCGGTTGTCGAGGTGCACGCGTACGCACATGCCCGCGACCAGGTCGGATCCGGTCCGCTCGGCGGCGTCCAGCATGTTCCGGCAGGCGTTGCGCTCCAGCACGTCGTCGCTGTCGAGGAACATCACGTACGTTCCGGTGGCCTGCTGGATGCCGTGGTTGCGCGGCGCACCGCAGCCGCCGCTGTTCTCCGGCAGCTGGAAGGCGCGCACCCTCCCCGGATGTGCAGATTCCAGTTCCTGGGCGACCGCGTACGAGCGGTCCTTGCTGCAGTCGTCGACGATCACGACTTCGACGCTGTGCAGGGTCTGGTCCAGAACCGACCGGACTGCTGTCGGCAGACGCTCTGCGTCGTTGTAGACGATGACGACCACGGAGACGTCGGGCACGTGCACCTCGATCCCTTCGTTTCGTTTCGTTTCGTTCAGCTGATTCCGCTTATCTCGTCCACGCTACCGTGTGCCGCCCTCGACTCCCGCAGCCCGACTCCCGCTCGACCCTCGCCGTGCATACTTCTAAGGAAGAGGTGTGAGGAGGGTCCGGCCGCCGACAATCACCCGTTCGGATCCAGCAGGAAGTGTTCATGACGAAGCTGTCCGTAGTTGTCCCCTGCTTCAACGAAGAAGCCGTCATCGACAGCTTCGATGTGGAGATCCGGAGGGTCCTGGACGCCCTCCCCGTCGAGTACGAGGTCTGCTACGTCGACGACGGAAGCCGCGACGGCACCCTCGACAAGCTCCGGAAGATCGCCGCCGAACACGGCGAAGAGACCCGCTACGTCTCCTTCAGCCGGAACTTCGGCAAGGAGGCCGGCATGCTCGCGGGTCTGCGCGAGGCCACGGGCGACGCCGTAGTGATCATGGATGCGGACCTCCAGCACCCGCCGGAGCTCATCGCGACCATGCTGGAGCACTACCGGCAGGGACACGACCAGATCATCGCCCGCCGCACGCGCGAGGGCGACAAGAAGCTCCGCTCCGCCCTCAGCAGCCTCTACTACCGGGGCGTCAACCGCTGGGTCGACGTGGAGCTCACCGACGGCGTCGGTGACTTCCGCATGCTTTCGCGCCCGGCCGTGGACGCCCTGCTGTCGCTGCCGGAGTACAACCGCTTCTCCAAGGGGCTGTTCTCCTGGATCGGCTTCGACACCGTCCACTTCGACTACCGCAACGCGCAGCGCGAGGCCGGCGAGACGAAGTGGAAGTTCGGCGCCCTGCTGAACTACGGCATGGACGGCCTGATCTCCTTCAACAACAAGCCGCTGCGCATCGGGATCTGGTTCGGCGTGTCGCTGGTCGCCCTGACCGGCCTGTACGCCCTGTGGATCACGATCATGGCGATCACCAACGGCGTCGAGTCCCCGGGGTACGTCACCCTCGTGGCCATCATCACAGGCCTGGGCGGCGTACAGTTGATCATGTTGGGCCTGATCGGCGAGTACATCGGCCGCATCTACTACGAGGCCAAGCGCAGGCCGCACTTCCTGGTGAAGGAAGCGCACGGAGCACAGCCGCTCCCGCGGACCGACGACCGGCCGGCGGCCCCGGTCGCAGAGCCTACGATCGTGGAGCGCAGCGCCCGATGAGCCGCAAGGACCAGCTCGGCCAGGTGTTCAGATTCGCCCTCGTGGGCGGAGTCAACACCGGCACCTTCTTCGTCATCTACCTGCTCCTGCACCCGTGGATGCCGTACTTCGCCGCCTACTCCCTCGCCTTCGTCCTGGCGATGGTCGGCTCGTTCTTCATGAACACCTACTTCACCTACCGGACCCGGCCGACCTGGAAGAAGTTCTTCCTCTTCCCGCTGACGAACATCACCAACTTCGTCATCCAGTCCGTCGGCCTCTACGCGCTGGTGACCTGGGCCGGGATGGACACCCGGATCGCCCCCCTGGTCGCAGCGGTCGTGGCCATCCCGTTCACCTTCCTGCTCTCCCGCAAGATCCTCGTCCCGGGTGCCGCCCGGGCCGAGGAGGCCCCCGTCGTGGAGGCGGGGTCCTCGTCCAGGGTCTGAAACCCCCGCGCAGCCCCGCGCGCCCACCCCGTAGATTGAGACGGCAGGCATCTCGGCGACGCGCATTTCGCCGACGGGCATTTCGGCAAGGGGCAAGGGGACAGACGTGTCAGCGGCTAGGCAAGGTGTCGTGGACGCCCGCAGGATCGTGGTCAAGGTCGGCTCCTCCTCCCTGACCACCGCGGCCGGCGGACTCGACGCGGACCGGGTGGACGCGCTCGTCGACGTCCTCGCCAAGGCCCGCAGCGGAGGCGAGAAGGAGATCGTCCTCGTCTCCAGCGGAGCCATCGCCGCCGGACTCTCGCCGCTCGGCCTGCGCCGGCGGCCCAAGGACCTGGCCCGGCAGCAGGCCGCCGCGAGCGTCGGCCAGGGCCTGCTCGTCGCCCGCTACACCGCCTCCTTCGCCCGGTACGGCGTCCGCGTCGGCCAGGTGCTCCTCACCACCGACGACACCAGCCGCCGGGCCCACTACCGCAACGCCTACCGCACCCTCGACCAGCTGCTCGCCATGGGCGCCCTCCCCGTGGTCAACGAGAACGACACCGTCGCCACGGACGAGATCCGCTTCGGCGACAACGACCGGCTGGCGGCCCTCGTCGCCCACCTCGTCCGTGCCGACCTCCTCGTCCTCCTCTCGGACGTGGACGGCCTCTACGACGGCGACCCCTCCCAGCCCGGCACCACGCGCATCGAAGAGGTCCGCGGGCCCGAGGACATCGCGCACGTCTCCATCGGCAGCGCCGGCAAGGCCGGCGTGGGCACCGGAGGCATGGTCACCAAGGTCGAGGCGGCCCGGATCGCGGCCGCGGCCGGGATCCCCGTGGTGCTGACCTCCGCGAGCCAGGCCGCCGACGCGCTGGCCGGACGGGGGACCGGCACGCTGTTCCACGCCACCGGGCGCCGCTCGGCGGACCGGCTGCTCTGGCTCCAGCACGCGTCGACCCCGCAGGGGCACCTGGTCCTGGACGACGGCGCCGTCCGCGCGGTCACCAAGCGCGGGAGCTCGCTGCTGCCCGCCGGGATCGCGGCGGTCGAAGGCGACTTCGTCGCCGGGGACCCGGTGGAACTGCGCTCCGCGGACGGCCGCGCCGTGGCCCGGGGCCTGGTCAACTTCGACGCCAAGGAACTCCCGCAGCTCCTCGGCCGCTCCACTCGCGAGCTCGCGCGGGAACTCGGACCCGCGTACGAGCGGGAGGTCGTCCACCGGGACGATCTCGTCCTGCTGGAGGGCTGAGGTTCGGTAAAAGCGGAGCGCGGCGGCCCGTGGACTGGTCAACTGTGAGGGGCGGGCGGACCCGCGCGGCGGAGACAGGAGGCGACTGGTGAGACGAGCGCTGACCAGCGTCGGCACGGGGGACGGTGACGGCGGCGGTGGCGGGGAGGAGCAGGATCACGCATCGCGCCTGTGGCACGTGACCCTGAGCGTCTCCGGCAAGCCGGCCCGGCTGTCCGAGGTCCGGCGCGGGCTGGAGCAACTGGCCCACGACCATCCCTTCCTGCTGACCAGCCGGTACGCCGAGGACCACGCGGAGATCCGGTACTGGGAAGAGGCCCGGGACCTCCACGACGCGGCGGCCGTCGCCCTGCGCCTGTGGGGCGAGCACCGCTCCTCGGCGCAGCTCCCGCCCTGGGAGATCGTCGGCCTGGAGGTCATCGACCGCGCCACCTACCACCAGCGCGTGGCGGAGGGCTACGGCCCGCCCCCGGCCCACCCGGTGGGCGTCCACCCGTACTAGCCCCGGCTCTTTCAGCCCCTCCGGCGTTTGAGGAGCTGGGTCCGGGGTGGAGCCCCGCGTACCTTTCAGTCCGTCCGGCGATTGAGGACCAGGTCCGGGCAGGGCCCGGGGAAACGGCGAAAGGGCGGGGCGGGGAGAGGGCCCCGCGCAGCGGCCCCGTAGACGGCCGGCGCCCGCCGTCTCGGGGGGTGGAACCCAGACGGCGGCGTACCGCCGGGGGATTACCCTGGGCGGCATGACCTCGCTCGATGCCGCCACCGCCACCTCGCCCGTCCTCGCCACCGCGCAGCGGTCCCGCACCGCCGCCGCGGCGATCGCCCCACTCCCGCGGTCCGCCAAGGACACCGCCCTGCTGGCGATCGCGGACGCGCTGGAGGCCCGTACGGCCGAAATCATCGCCGCCAATGCCGTGGACACGGACAAGGCCCGCGCCGCCGGCACCAGCGAGACCGTCATCGACCGCCTCACCCTCACCCGGGAGCGGGTCGCCGCCATCGCCTCCGACGTCCGCGACGTCGCCGCCCTCCCCGACCCCGTCGGCGAGGTCGTCCGCGGCAACACCCTCCCCAACGGCATCGACCTCCGGCAGATCCGCGTCCCGCTCGGCGTCGTCGGCATCATCTACGAGGCCCGCCCCAACGTCACCGTCGACGCCGCCGCCCTCTGCCTCAAGTCCGGCAACGCGGTCCTGCTGCGCGGCAGTTCCTCCGCGTACTCTTCCAACACCGCCCTCGTCGCCATCCTGCGGGACGCGGTCGAGAGCGTCGGCCTGCCCGCCGACGCGATCCAGCTCGTCCCCGGCGAGTCCCGCGACTCCGTCCGCGAGCTGATGCGCGCCCGCGGCCTCGTCGACGTGCTCATCCCGCGCGGCGGCGCCTCCCTCATCAAGACCGTGGTCGAGGAATCCACCGTCCCGGTCATCGAGACCGGTACCGGCAACTGCCACGTCTACGTCGATGCCCAGGCCGACCTGGACATGGCGGTGGACATCCTCATCAACTCCAAGGCCCAGCGGCCCTCCGTCTGCAACTCCGCCGAGACCCTCCTCGTCCACCGCGATATCGCCGACGCCTTCCTGCCGCGCGCCCTCGACGCGCTCGCCGACGCCGGCGTCACCGTGCACGGCGATGCCCGGGTCCTCGGCGCCGCCGAAGGCAGCAAGGTCACCGCCCTGCCCGCCACGGACGAGGACTGGGCGGCCGAGTACCTGTCCTACGACATCGCCGCGGCAGTCGTGGACTCCCTCGACGACGCCGTCACCCACATCCGCCGCTGGACCTCCGGTCACACCGAGGCGATCGTCACCACCTCGCAGGCCGCCGCGCGCCGCTTCACCCAGCTGGTCGACTCGACCACGGTCGCCGTGAATGCATCCACTCGGTTCACGGACGGTGGCCAGTTCGGCTTCGGTGCGGAGATCGGCATTTCCACCCAGAAGCTGCACGCCAGGGGCCCGATGGGCCTTCCCGAGCTGACGTCCACCAAGTACATCGTCACCGGCGACGGTCACGTTCGGTAGTGACACCTCCAGCACGGTGTGGCCGAAATTCGGCGCACACCCTGCCCAAGGCGGCTCCCCAGGTCTAGGCTGTTGCCGTGCCGGACGACGTGGGGGGCAAGCCGTTCCCGGACGACGGGGAGCCCGACGACGACCGCGGAGGCGCGGATTTCGACTTCGCCTCCGTGGTGTTCGACGAGGACTTCGTCCGGAACGCCGAGATCCAGGAACCGAGCGCCGCCGAGCGCCAACGGGCGGCCGACCGAGCGCGCGCGGAGGCCGAAGCCGCCCGTGCCGTGGCCGGCGGCTGGACGGTCGACGAGGACCACGACAGCTACGGATACGGCCACCCCGACGGGTACGACGACGACCACGGCTGGGATCACGACCGCGGCTACGGATACCCGGACGGTCCGTACGGAGCCTACGGCGGCAGTCTGCGCCCCTACCGCGGCCGCGCACCCTGGCTGCGCCCCGTCGCGTGGGTGCTCGCCTTCCTGATGGGCCTCGGCATGGTCGCGCTCGCCTTCAGCGCCGTGTACCGCAGTGCCTCGGGCGAGGCGGACCCCGCTCCGGCTCCCGCCAGCACTCCCAGGGGTGAAGTCACCGGCGTCGGCGCGTTTACGTACCCCTCCGTTCGCCAACCCTGAAGGTACGACCCCACTCGCATACGCCGGAGCTGGGGGCTTCTCTGAAGCGGGGACAGCGGGGAGAAGCGATGGCCGTGCCAGGAGATCCACCCAACAGCACCCCCGAGGGCATGGGCGGGGGCGACGACGACTTCCGGCCGGACGAGTACCGGTCGGACGAGTACCGGTCGGTGGTGTTCGACGAGGACTTCGTCCGTGCCGCCCGGCTCCAGGAGTACTCCGCGCAGGAACGCATGGGCGAACACGCCCGTGCCGTGCGCAGCCGATCCATCTGGTCCGGTGGCGGCTCCACGTCCCGGACCAGCACCCCCGGCCGGGGTGCACGGCAGGGCATGTTGCTCGTGCTGCTCATCGCCACGGCCTTCGCCTTCGCCGTCTACATGGGGCTGCGCAACCCCTACGTACCTCCGTCCGGGGGACCCGCCCAGGCGCTCAGCAGCACCGTGGTCCCGCTCGCGCCGACCACCGACGTGCCCGGCGGGCGCCCCACCGAGCTGTACGCGAAGAGCCCCGCCGCCGACTACCGGGTCGGAGCGGCCGGCATCACGCTGCCCGCCGTGCGCCGCACGCACCACTTCACCGACGCCCAGGTCGTCGCCGCGCTGTCCATCGCCAAGGACTACCTGGTGCAGTCCTCGCTGGACCCCGACATCCTCGCCGGAGCGGCCTCCCGCCCGGTGCGCGTCCTGCTCGACCCCGACCAGCTGGCGCAGTTCGAACGCAGCATGACCTCGCCCTCCGGCGACGGCCGTCACGCGGCCACCGGCTGGCTGGTCCGCTTCGACCGGGACACCGCCGTCGTGGCCGACCCCCGGGTCCGGGTGAGCGGCACGCTCGCCTTCGAGGAGGTGGCCCCCGACGTCCTGGAGGTCACCACCGACCACACCTTCGTCTACGCCGTACGGCCCGCCACCGGATCCCCGGCCGCGGCCGACGGCGCCTCGCTCTTCACCGTCCGGCGCGAGCTGCGGCTGCGCTTCGACCGCGAGGACCTGACGGCCCGCCGGCTGGAGCTGGCCTCGGCCTACGTGATGGCCGGGCCGCAGGACTGCTCCGCCGACCCGGCCGGGGCCTTCCGTCCGCTCCTGGCCGGAGCCGGCCCGACCACGGTGGGCCCGGCCGCGAGCGACCCGTACGCCAGCGGCCGACCGCGGCGCACGGCCGGGCTGTGCGGTGTCCTGGCCTCGCCCGCGACCCCGGCCGTGAGCCCGCCCGCGACACCGCCCTCGCCCCCGCAGGCCGCTCCCGTCAGCCCTGCTCCGTAGGTCCTGCCTTGTCCTGCGGAGCGGTGCCGGCTCCGGTTCCGGCACCGGCTCCGGCACCCGTGAACTTGTCGCGGAGCTTGCCACCCACGTCGGCCGCCCCGCCCGCGAGGTCACCGACGAACTTGAACAGCGGGTCCTTGCTGGTGCGCACCGCATCGGCGTAGTGCGCGGCGGACTGGCGGAAGGAGTCGGTCACCGAGGCGTCCTTGTCCTCCTCCCGCCGCGGGTAGTGGCCGTCCATGATCCGCTGGTGGTCGCGGCTCTCCGCCCACTTCTTCAGCTCGGCCGCCCGCACCGTGGTGAAGGGGTGCGTCCGGGGCAGCAGGTTGAGGATCTTCAGCACGGAGTCGCGCAGATCGCCGCTCGACTCGTACTCCTCGGCCTGGGCCAGGAAGGCGTCCACGTTCATCTCGTGGAGGTGATTGCCGCCCGCGATCTTCATCAGCCCCCGCATCGAGGCCTGCACATCTTGTCCCACCAGCAGCCCGGCCCGGTCGGCCGAGAGCTCCGACTTGCGGAACCACTCCCGCAGCGCGGTCACGATCGTCATGATCGCCACGTTTCCCAGCGGGATCCACGCGATCTTCAGCGCCAGGTTGGTCAGGAACAGCAGGATCGTGCGGTAGACGGCGTGCCCCGACAGGGCGTGGCCCACCTCGTGGCCCACCACCGCACGCATCTCCTCCTCGTCGAGCAGCTCGACGAGGCCCGTGGTCACCACGATGATCGGCTCGTCCAGTCCGATGCACATGGCGTTGGGGTTCGGGTCCTGCTGCACGTACATCTGCGGGACCTTCTCCAGGTCCAGGATGTAACAGGCGTCGCGCAGCATGGCGTACAGGTGCGGGAACTGCGTCTCGCCCACGCGGACCGACTCCGACAAGAACATCAGCCGCAGGCTCCGCTCCGGAAGCAGCCCGCTCAGCGCCTTGAACACCGTGTCGAAGCCGCTCAGCTTGCGCAGTGCCACCAGCGCGGAGCGGTCCGCCGGATGCTCGTACGCCCGTGACGAGATGCCGGGGAACCGCCTGCGATCCCGTGCCGGCACCTTCTCGAACCCTGTTTCCGTCATTGCGCCCTCCCCTGGATGGACCTGCTCGTCCCTGCGTCTATCCTCTCCAACGCCTGAGTCGGCGTGAGCGTGCCCCAGGCCCCCGCATACGATGTGAGCGAAGTCTCCGCCCGCTCCCCGACTCGATAGGTATCTGCCTGATGAGCCTCTCCACCACCGCCCACAACCTGGTCGTCCTCGCCTCGGAGGGGGCCGAGCAGCACGGCGGCAACCACGACAGCCTGAACCCGTACCTGACCGGCGGCGGTGCCTTCGTCATCCTGATGCTGATGCTCTGGGTCACCACGCGCCTGAACCGCGACCGCTGAACCGGCTGATCAGGCTGATCCGGCCGAACCCGTCGAGAACGACGCGTCCCCCGGGCCAGTAGGCTCTGCGCTCATGGGAGAGCAGGAGATGCCTACCGGTCCGGTCAAGCGCCGGCTCGGCGTGATGGGCGGGACATTCGACCCGATCCATCACGGACACCTGGTGGCCGCCAGCGAGGTGGCCGCCCTTTTCCACCTCGACGAGGTGATGTTCGTGCCGACCGGCGAGCCGTGGCAGAAGTCGCAGCGGGCCGTTTCGCCGGCCGAGGACCGCTACCTGATGACGGTCATCGCCACGGCCTCGAACCCCCAGTTCTCGGTGAGCCGCATCGACATCGACCGCGGCGGGCCGACGTACACCATCGACACCCTGCGGGACCTGAAGGTGCAGAACGACGACGCCGACCTGTTCTTCATCACCGGTGCCGACGCGCTCGCGCAGATCCTGACCTGGCGCAACGCCGAAGAGCTCTTCTCGCTCTCCCACTTCATCGGAGTCACCCGGCCGGGCCACGTGCTCACCGACGACGGGCTCCCGAAGGGCGGCGTCTCCCTGGTGGAGGTGCCCGCGCTCGCGATCTCGTCCACCGACTGCCGCGCGAGGGTGGCCCAAGGGGATCCCGTCTGGTATTTGGTGCCGGACGGCGTCGTGCGCTACATCGATAAGCGTGAGCTGTACCGGGGAGCCTGAGCTTCCGGAGAGAGGGGCCCCGCGGTGAACGACCGACAGGATCCGTACGACCCGCATGCCGCCCAGGAGCAGCAGTTCGTCGGCTACGACGCGTACGGGCGGCCGGTGTACGGCCAGGTGCCCGCGCAGCCCGCCCAACCCGCTCCGGCCGTCCCGCAGCAGTACGGGCAGCAGTACGAGCAGCAGCAGTACGGCTACGACTACCAGGGCTACGGCCAGCAGCAGCCGCAACAGCAGTACTACTCGCAGCAGCCGGCCGCCCAGGAGTACGGGCAGCAGGAGTACACCCAGGCGCCCGCCTACGGGTACGACACGCAGCAGACCCAGCAGTGGATCCCGCAACAGACCGCCCCGGAGCCCCCGGCCCCCGCCGAGCGGCCGGCCGCCCAGGTCCCCGAGCCGCGCCGGCCGGACGCCGAAGACGGCGGAGCGCGGGGCGACGAGCAGGACCGCGACCACGACGGCGAGCACGACGGCGAGCACGACGGCGAGCCCCGGGCGGACCGGGACTACCGCACCGAGATGTTCGCCTTCATCGACCAGCCGGACGAGGACTCCGAGGACGTCATCGACTGGCTCAAGTTCACCGAGAGCCGCACCGAACGCCGCGAGGAGGCCCGCCGCCGCGGCCGCAACCGGGTGGTGGCGCTGATCGTCGTCCTCGCCCTGTTCGTCGTCGGCGGACTCGGCTACCTCTGGTACGCGGGCAAGCTGCCCTTCCTCGACGGCCCCGGCGAGAAGAAGACCGGCGCGAGCGCCGACGCCGGCCCGCAGAAGCGGGACATCATCGTCGTCCACCTGCACAACACCAAGAAGGGCGGCACCTCCTCGGCGCTGCTCGTCGACAACGTCACCACCAAGCAGGGCGCCACCGTCCTGCTCCCGAACAACCTTTCCGTCACCGGCCAGGACGGGACGGCGACGGGGCTCGGCAAGTCGGTCGAGGAAGGCGGTCTCGGCACCCGCGAGGCCCTCGACTCCGTGCTGGGCACCCGCATCGGCGGCACCTGGCGCCTGGACACCCCCTTCCTGGAGAGCCTGGTCGAGCTGATCGGCGGCATCGAGGTCGACACCGACACCGCGGTCCCGGCCGACGACGCGGCCAAGACCCCGGCCGTGGCCCAGGGCCAGAAGCAGAGCCTCAGCGGCCGGATGGCCGTCGCGTACGCCACGTTCCGCGGGCAGGGCGAACCGGAGGCCAAGCAGCTGGAACGCGTGGGCAAGGTGCTCCAGGCGGTGCTGCGCAAGGTTCCGAGCGACCCGAAGGCGGCGGCGGTGACCGTCGAGAGCGTCGGTCAGATCCTCGACCCGGCCCTGAACGCGCAGACCCTCGGGGGCCTGCTGTCCCGGCTCGGCGCGCACGCCAAGGTGGGCGCGTACCGCACGGACGTCCTCGCGGTGAAGGCGGACGGAACGCTCACGGACGACGCGAACAAGTCGGTCGTCAAGGAGGTGCTGGGCGGCTCCGGCGCCGCCGCTCAGCCGGGTGCGGCCCCGCGCGTCGGCCTCAAGGACGCCACCGGCGACGAGAAGACGCAGGTCGCGGCGAAGGCGGCGCTGGTGAACGGCGGCTACGCCTTCGTCGACGGCGGCAAGGCCGACAAGACGGCGGCCACCTCGCAGATCACCTACCAGGATGATGCGCAGCGGGACCGCGCGATCGAGGTCGCCAAGACGCTGGGACTGCCCGAGACGGCCGTGAAGAAGGCCGAGAACGCGGTGAACGCGGAGGTCGTGGTGATCCTGGGCAAGGACTACAAGGCGTCCTGACCGGGCTCCGGAGCGGCCCCGACGGAGGCTTTCGCCCGCGCGCGACGCTGCGCGCGGGCGGTGTCGGCGGTACATGAGACCCTTGTAAGGATCTGCCCGCCAACCCGAAAGCATGGCCAGTGACCGCCACGGACCGCTCCATCGAGCTCATCACCGCCGCCGCCCAGGCCGCGGCCGACCGGCTCGCGCACGACATCATCGCGTACGACGTCAGCGACGTGCTGTCGATCACCGACGCCTTCCTGCTCGCCTCGGCGCCCAACGACCGCCAGGTCAAGTCGATCGTCGACGAGATCGAGGAGCGCCTGCTGAAGGAGCTCGGCGCCAAGCCGGTGCGCCGCGAGGGTGACCGCGACGCCCGCTGGATCCTGCTCGACTACGTCGACATCGTCGTCCACGTCCAGCACAGCGAGGAGCGTGTCTTCTACGCGCTGGAGCGCCTGTGGAAGGACTGCCCCGAGATCGAGCTCCCCGAGGACGCCAAGCTCACCATCGGCAAGGCCGAGGAGCACGCCAAGCTGCGCGAGGCGGCGGGCGACGACGAACTGGACGGTGATCTGTTCTGAGCGCGACCACCTCGGGCAAGTCCGGCAGGAAGATCGTCCTCTGGCGGCACGGCCAGACCTCGTGGAACCTGGAGCGCCGCTTCCAGGGCTCCACGGACATCGAGCTGACCGAGGCGGGTGTGGCGCAGGCGCGCCGCTCCGCGCGGTTGCTCGCCTCGCTGAAGCCGGATGCCATCGTCGCCTCCGACCTGCAGCGCGCCTCTGCCACGGCTGCCGAGCTGGCGGCCCTCACGGGGCTGACGGTGTCGCACGACGCGGCGCTGCGCGAGACGTACGCCGGCGAGTGGCAGGGCCTCACGCACGACGAGATCCTTGAGAAGTACGGCGAGCAGTACGCGGCGTGGAAGCGCGGCGAACCGGTCCGCCGGGGCGGTGGCGAGCTGGAGACCGAGGTCGCTGACCGCGCCGCGCCGGTGGTGCTGGAACACGTCGACCGGCTGCCGCGGTCCGGCACCCTCGTCGTGGTCAGCCACGGCGGCACCATCCGTACGACGATCGGGCGCCTGCTGGGCCTGAACGCGTACGACTGGGAGGGCCTCGGCGGGCTCTCCAACTGCTGCTGGTCCGTGCTCGGCGAGGGCGCGCGCGGTTGGCGCCTGCTGGAGCACAACGCCGGCACGCTGCCGGAACCGGTGCTCGGCGACGACGACTGAGCGGCCTTCTGCCGCTCCCCGGCGGGGCTGCCACCCGGATTTCACTTTCCGGCTGGTCACAGGCTAGAGTTCTTCTTGTTCGCAGCGCAGAACACCGGAGACGGGGGGAGCGTAGCGGAGAGCGGGGCTATAGCTCAGTTGGTAGAGCGCCTGCATGGCATGCAGGAGGTCAGGAGTTCAATTCTCCTTAGCTCCACAATCAGGATCCCGTCCCCAACAGGGGGCGGGATCCTTGCTTTTGTACCCATTGTGTTTGCTGACCTCGCCCGCACCGGCATGGCAGAATCGTGACCGCCGGAGGGGGAGACGACGGCCCGACGCGGGAGGGAGTCGCTGACGGATGGGTGCACACCGGCGCCGGTGCGACTGGTGCAACAACGGCACGCCGATCGTGCGGGACATGGACCCGGTCAACCCCGACTACCAGTACTGGTGCGAGGAATGCGCTCGGGCGCTGATCATAAAAGGCGACCCGATCGAGACGTATCGCGAGCTGGAAGGGGAGCCGATCTACGGCCGGCTGCTCGACGAGCACTGCACGCTCAAGCGGTTCTACCAGTTCGCGAGGGCGTGACAAGTTGGCTTAAATCGGACATGGCTTCTGGTCGGTGGAAACCGATTTTTGGACCGGGGCCATGACCGTGTAATGTTTGGGACGTCGCCAAGGGAAACCGGCAAGGGAAACCGAAGCGGCAAGCGCAACAAGGGGCTATAGCTCAGTTGGTAGAGCGCCTGCATGGCATGCAGGAGGTCAGGAGTTCAATTCTCCTTAGCTCCACAGTGAAGAAGCGGGCCACCCGGATCGGGTGGCCCGCTTCTCGTTGTGTCGACGGATGGAACGGCCGAGCGTCAGAAGGGGCCGCTGCGGTACCCTGACGCCATGCGTGCCGTACGCCTTCTGCTTACCGAGCCGCGCTGATCAGCGCCGACCCACGAGAGGTCGGCATCGGCGCGGCGTCCCCTCCTGTGCGAGGGGTTTTTTCGTTTGGGCAGGCAGAGACGGCGAAGACGATCGATGGAGCTTCAGAAATCATGAGCGAGACGAACACCCCGGCCCCCGAGGCGGCCGAGGCGCACCGCTACACGGCTGCCATGGCCGCCGACATCGAGGCACGCTGGCAGGACGTCTGGGACGCGCAGGGCACGTACGAGGCCCCGAACCCCACCGGCGACCTGGCCGGGGACCCCGCGGTGGTCGCACGGCCCAAGAAGTTCATCATGGACATGTTCCCGTACCCCTCCGGTGCTGGCCTGCACGTCGGACACCCGCTCGGGTACATCGCCACCGACGTCTTCGCCCGCCACCAGCGGATGACCGGCCACAACGTCCTGCACACCCTGGGCTTCGACGCCTTCGGCCTGCCGGCGGAGCAGTACGCCGTGCAGACCGGCACGCACCCGCGCGTCTCGACCGAGGCCAACATCGAGAACATGAAGGTCCAGCTGCGCCGGCTGGGCCTGGGCCACGACAAGCGCCGGTCGTTCGCCACGATCGACCCGGACTACTACAAGTGGACCCAGTGGATCTTCCTGCAGATCTACAACTCCTGGTACGACGCCGACGCGAAGAAGGCCCGGCCGATCACCGAGCTGGTCGCCGCCTTCGAGGACGGCTCCCGCGAGGTCCCCGGCGGCCGCGCCTGGGCCGGGCTGACCGCGACCGAGCGGGCCGACGTGCTGAACGAGCACCGGCTGGCGTACTCCTCGGACGCGCCGGTGAACTGGTGCCCCGGGCTGGGCACCGTACTGGCCAACGAGGAGGTCACCGCCGACGGCCGGTCCGAGCGCGGCAACTTCCCCGTCTTCAAGTCCCGGCTGAGCCAGTGGAACATGCGGATCACCGCCTACGCCGACCGGCTGATCGACGACCTGGACGCGCTGGACTGGCCCGAGGCCATCAAGCTGCAGCAGCGGAACTGGATCGGCCGCAGCGAGGGCGCGCGCGTCGACTTCGCACTGGGCGATGAGGCCATCACCGTCTTCACCACCCGTCCGGACACCCTGTTCGGCGCCACCTACATGGTGCTGGCGCCCGAACACCCGCTGGTGGAGAAGTTCATCCCGGCCGCCTGGCCCGAGGGCACCCACGAGGTCTGGACCGGCGGGCACGCCACGCCGGCCGAGGCCGTCAGCGCCTACCGCAAGCAGGCCGCCGCGAAGTCGGACGTCGAGCGGCAGGCCGAGGCCAAGGACAAGACCGGTGTCTTCACCGGCGAGTACGCGATCAACCCGGTCAGCGGCGACAAGGTCCCGGTCTTCATCGCCGACTACGTGCTGATGGGCTACGGCACCGGCGCGATCATGGCCGTCCCGGCGCACGACAGCCGCGACTTCGAGTTCGCGCGCGCCTTCGAGCTGCCGATGCGCTGCGTCGTGGAGCCCTCCGATGGGCGCGGCACCGACCCGGCCGAGTGGGACGACGCCTTCGTCTCCTACGACGCGAAGCTGGTCAACTCGACGGGCGAGGGCATCGCCCTGGACGGCCTGGGCGTCGTAGAGGCGAAGGCCGCGATCACCGACTGGCTGACCGAGCGCGGCATCGGCGAGGGGACGGTCAACTTCCGACTGCGCGACTGGCTGTTCAGCCGTCAGCGGTACTGGGGCGAGCCCTTCCCGATCGTCTACGACGAGGACGGCGTCGCGCACCCGCTGCCCGAGTCGATGCTGCCCCTGGAACTGCCGGAGGTCGAGGACTACTCCCCGCGCACCTTCGAGCCGGACGACGCCGCGTCCAAGCCGGAGACCCCGCTGTCGCGCAACGGCGAATGGGTGAACGTGGAGCTGGACCTGGGCGACGGCCGGGGCGTGCGCTCCTTCCGCCGCGAGACCAACACCATGCCCAACTGGGCCGGTTCCTGCTGGTACGAGCTGCGCTACCTGGACCCGAACAACGCCTCGGCCCTGGTGGACCCGGAGATCGAGCAGTACTGGATGGGCCCGCGCGAGGGCGCGCCGCACGGCGGTGTCGACCTGTACGTGGGCGGTGCCGAGCACGCGGTGCTGCACCTGCTGTACGCCCGCTTCTGGTCGAAGGTGCTGTTCGACCTGGGTCACGTCTCCTCGGCGGAGCCGTTCCACAAGCTCTTCAACCAGGGCATGATCCAGGCGTACGCGTACACCGACGCGCGCGGTGTCTACGTGCCCGCAGCCGAGGTCGAGGAGCGCGACGGCGGCTACTTCTACCAGGACCAGCCGGTCAAGCGTGAGCACGGAAAGATGGGCAAGTCCCTGAAGAACGCCGTCACGCCGGACGAGATCTGCGAGGAGTACGGCGCGGACACGCTGCGCCTGTACGAGATGGCGATGGGTCCGCTGGACGTCTCCCGTCCGTGGGACACCCGGGCCGTGGTGGGCCAGTACCGGCTGCTGCAGCGCCTGTGGCGCAACATCGTGGACGAGGAGACCGGCGCGGTCACCGTCGTGGACGGTGAGCCGGACGAGGCGACCCTGCGCGCGCTGCACAAGGCGATCGACGGGGCCGGCTCGGACCTGACCGGGCTGCGCTTCAACACCGCCATCGCGAAGATCACCGAGCTGAACAACGCGCTGACGAAGGCGGGCCGCCCGCTGGAGCGCTCGGTCGCCGAGGCCCTGGTGCTGCTGGTCGCCCCGCTGGCCCCGCACATCGCGGAGGAGCTGTGGCACCGCCTGGGGCACAGCGAGTCCGTGGTCCACCAGGACTTCCCGGTCGCGGACCCGGCGTACGTCGTGGACGAGAGCGTGACGTGCGTGGTGCAGGTCAAGGGCAAGGTCAAGGCGCGGCTGGAGGTGCCGCCGACGATCTCCGACGCGGACCTGGAGCAGCTGGCCGTGACCGATGAGGGCGTTGTGGCGGCGCTGGGCGGCGCGGAGATCCGCAAGGTGATCGTGCGCGCGCCGAAGCTGGTGAACATCGTCATCTGAGGGCGCACCCCCGCATAGGGGGGATCCCGTACGGGCAGGTTGGGGGTTCGATTGGAACCCCTGGCCTGCCCGTGGCGTTTACCGTGGAGGGGACGGAAAAGAGCCGTCGGGTTCTGGGGAAGGGATGCTCATGGAGGCCGCGTTGATCATCTTCGCGCTGATGGTGCTTTTCACCTTCCTGGGGTTGGGCGTGTACGCGACCGTCAAGGTGGTGCAGGCGACCAAGCGCGGTGTGGACCGGACCATCACGCAGGCGCGCCGGACCGTGGAGGACACCACCCTGCGCGCCAAGAGCTTCGGCCAGGTCGGGGTCACGGGGGCGCTGGCGCAGCTGCGGCTCGACCTGCGGACTTCGATGCGCGCCACGGAGCAGGCACTGCAGGACGGGGTCCGGGTGGACGCCTCGCTGCACGAGTCGATCGCGCTGTTCGAGCGGCTGAGCGCGCACGGGCGCGAGCTCGACGACGAGCTGAAGCGGCTCGAGCAGGACCCGGACCGCGGGCGGATCGCGGAGCGCCTGCCGGATCTGCGGGAGCGGACGGCCAAGATCAAGCAGGCCGCGGACTCGCTGCGGTGGGCCGCGCGGGACCGGGCCCAGCGCTTCGCACAGGACGACCTGTCCACGCTGTCGGCGCAGATCGAGGTCGAGTCCGACGCGCTGCGGGACTGGTCGCGGGAGCCGGTGGACGACCTCGCGGCGGCGGCCGCGGCGTGGGACGCGGCGCAGGCGAACGGGGCCGCGACGGGGCGGCCGCAGGCACCGGGGAGCGCTCCGGGGCAGCCTGCGGACGCGGCGAGCCCGACGTGGGGCGCGGATCAACCGCAAGCCCTGAATCCGGCCGCTCCGGCGCCGCAGTACCCCTGGCAGAAGGCGCGCCGACCGGAGAGCACCACCTGAGGCGGGGCGTGCAGGGGCCCGTACCGTAGGCTCCCGCCCCTTCAGAGGGCCTCGTCCGTCGGTCAGGCGGGGCTCGCGGCGTGTCCGGCACGCACGCCCGCTCGTGGTGTTCTCGTCGGTCGCTGACGTGCCGCGCCCGCTGCTTCCGCGCCGGCTGCCTTCACGTCGACTGCTCCTCGGACGTGCGGGCGCGCGCACGGGACACCGTTCCCCGATCCGACCCGGCCCGACCCGATCCGGCTTTACCCGGCCCGGCCCGGCCTGGTCCGACGCCCTAGCATCCCCCGCCGACGGTCGCGTCGTGGGGCCGGGCTGCCGTCATGCCCCGACGGGCGGTAACCTCCGGCTCATGTCCCGCCATGTCGCCATCGTCACCGATTCCACGGCCTACCTGCCCCGACCGGCCATGGCGCGGCACGGAATCACCGCCGTCCCGCTCACCGTCGTGCTCGGCGGCGAGGCACTCGAGGAAGGCACCGAGATCTCGGCGCGCAGCCTGGCCCTGGCCCTGCAGAAGCGCCGCTCGGTCACTACCTCGCGCCCGAGCACGGAGGAGTTCGTCCGGGCCTACCGGGAGGCGGCGGACGCCGGGGCGACGGGCATCGTCAGCCTGCACCTGTCCGCCGAGTTCTCCGGCACCTACGACGCGGCCGTGGTCGCCGCCAGGACCGCACCCGTTCCGGTCCGCGTCCTGGACACCGGCATGGTCGCGATGGCCCTCGGTTTCTGCGCGCTCGCCGCCGCCGAGGTCGCCGAGGCGGGCGGATCCGTGGACGAGGCCGTGGCGGCCGCAGAGAAGCGCGCGGCGGACATGGCCGCGTACTTCTACGTCGACACCCTCGACTACCTCCGCCGCGGCGGCCGGATCGGGGCCGCGCAGGCCCTCCTCGGCTCCGCCCTGGCGGTGAAGCCCCTGCTGACGCTGGACGGCGGGCGGATCGAGATGCTGGAGAAGGTCCGTACGTCGGCCAAGGCCATCGCCCGCCTGGAAGAGCTGGCCGTCGCGCGCGCCGGCTCCGCCGACGTCGATGTGGCTGTGCACCACCTGGCGGCTCCGGAGCGGGCGGAGAAGCTCGCCGAGCGGCTCCGCGAACGCATCCCCGGGCTGGTCGAACTGCACGTCAGCGAGGTCGGCGCGGTGATCGGGGCGCACACCGGCCCGGGGCTGCTGGCGGCGGTCGTCTCGCCCCGCTGATCACCGGAACGGGTGGCTCGGTTATCCACAAGGGAGCTTTTTTCCACCGGAATTGAGTGATCCGAACCGGGGACGGGATCGGCCTCTACGGTCGTGGCATGACTCTTCGAACGCGTGCTTCGCATCCGTCGGGCGCCACCGGTGGCCCGGGTCGCTCCCGTCTCTCCGACGGCCGACTTTCCGATGGCCGGCTCTCCGGCAGCGGCCTGCGCCATCGTCGTACGGCGCGACGTGGCCGGCGGGTTCCTCATCCGGAGCCGGGCGCGGTGCGCCGACGGGCCGAGGCCTTGCTGGGCGGCAGCAGCCCGCCGCATGTACCGCCCCCGCCACCGCCCCCGCCCGCGCCGCTCCGGGCGCTCCAGACCCCGCCCGGGGCCCCCGACGGGGTGGATGTGCAGGCGCCGCCCGATGAGGCGCCCGGGCTGCCCTCAGGGGCTGCGTGGAGGCTGGCCGTGCGGGAGCGGCTACCGCTGTGGCTGCAGGACCGCTGCGAGATGCGGCCGCGTGCGGTGGCTGCCGTCGGAGTGGTGCTGCTCGCCGCGGTCGGCTTCGCCGGGCAGCAGTACTGGGCGGACAGGCCGCGGGCGGTGACCGTACCCGCGGTGGTCGCCCCGGGGGCCGTACCGGCGGCGGCCACGGCACCGGCCGGGGCTCCGGCAGCGGGGACCGGCGGGGTCGGTGGGGCCGCGCGGATCGTCGTCGACGTCAGTGGCAAGGTCCGGGACCCCGGGGTACGGCGGCTGCCCGCCGGTTCGCGGGTGGAGGACGCGTTGGCCGCCGCCGGGGGAGTGCCTCCCGGCACCGACACGACCGGGCTGAACCGGGCCCGCGTGCTGGTCGACGGCGAGCAGGTGGTTGTGGGCGCCCCGGCGCAGCCGCCACCGGCCGCCGGTGCGGGCGGCGGTGTCGGCTCCGGTCCGGGCGCCGGCCTCGGCCCCGGACCGCTGAGCCTGGGCTCGGCCACGGTCGCCCAGCTCGACGGCCTGCCGGGGGTCGGGCCGGTACTGGCGCAGCACATCGTCGACTTCCGTACCGCCCGCGGCGGCTTCCGCTCCGTGGAGGAGCTCCGCCAGGTCGACGGCATCGGTGAGCGGCGCTTCGCCGACCTGCGCGCGCTGGTGCGGCCGTGAACCGCCCGGCGGGACCGGTTCCGCCGGACCTCCGCCTCGCGGTGCCCGCCGTGGCCGCCTGGGCGGCGGCCGCGGTCGCCCTGGACATGCCCGTCCACCAGACCGCCCTCGGGGTGGGCCTGGCGATGGTCTGCGCGGGCCTGCTGATGCTGGGCGCGTGCCGGCGTCCGGGCCGGCTGTGGCGGCTCGCGCCGGTCGCTGCGGCGGCCCTGCTGTGCGGGGCCGCCGGGGCGGGGGTGGCAGGGCTCCAGCAGGCCGAGGCACGGGCCGGGCCGGTGACCGGTCTGGCACGGCAACACGCCCGTGTTTTCGCGGAGCTCACCGTCGGCTCCGACCCCAGGGCCGCCCGGAGCGCGAGCGGGCCACCGGTGGTGGTGCTGGACGCGGTGGTGACCCGGGTGACCGGGCCCGACGGGTCGAGCACCTGGGTCGATACCCCGGTACGGGTGCTGGCCGGGCATCCGGAATGGGCCCGCCTGCAGCCTTCCACCCGGGTGGTGGCGGCCGCCCGGCTGGCCCCGGCGCAGGGCGGGGAGCGGGCCGTGGCGCTGCTCCGCCCGGCCGGTGACACCCCGCCCGGGGTGACCGGCGGCCCGGATACCGTCCAGCGGATCGCGGGGCGGATGCGATCCGGGCTGCGCGAGGCCACCGAAGGGCTCGCACCGGACGCCGGGGCCCTGCTGCCGGGGCTGGTCGTCGGGGACACGTCCAGGGTTCCGCCCGATCTGCACGAGGCCTTTCGGGCCACCGACCTGCTGCACCTGCTGGCCGTCTCCGGGTCCAACCTGACCGTGGTGCTGTTCCTGCTCATCGGGTCCCCGGCCCGGGCGCAGCAGGCCGAACGGCGCGGGCTGGCACCCCGGCTCGGCCTCTCGCTGCGGGTGACCGCCCTGTGCGGGGCGGCCCTGACGCTGGCCTTCGTGGTGGTGTGCCGGCCGGAACCGAGCGTGTTGCGAGCAGCTGCCTGCGGTGCGGTCACCCTGTTGGCCATCGCCACCGGACGGCGCAGGTCATTGATCCCGGCCCTGGGCGCGGCCGTGCTGCTGCTGGTGCTCTACGACCCGTGGCTGGCCCGCAGCTACGGCTTCCTGCTCTCCGTGCTGGCCACCGGGGCGCTGCTCACCCTCGCTCCGCGATGGAGCCAAGCCCTGCGGCGCCGTGGGGCGGGGCCGCGACTCGCCGAGGCGCTGGGAGCTGCCGCGGCCGCGCAGGCGGTGTGCGCGCCCGTGGTGGCCGTGCTGGCCGCCCGGGTCAGCCTGGTGGCGGTGCCGTGCAACCTGCTGGCCGAACTGGCGGCCGGTCCCGCGACGGTACTCGGCTTCGCCTCGCTCGCGGTGGCTCCGGTGTGGATGCCCGCCGCGGAGCTGCTCGCCCGTTGCGCGGGGGTGCCGGCGGGGTGGATCGCGGGTGTGGCCCGGGCCGGGGCCCGGTTTCCGGGTGCGGAGCTCTCGTGGCCGGGCGGGCTCACCGGCGGCGTTCTGTTGGCCGCCGCCACCCTGGCCGTCGTCGTGGTCGTCGGTGTCCGGTTCCGCGGGCGCGGGTGGCTCTGCTCCGCCCTGGCGGCGCTGCTGCTCCTGGCCGTACTGCGGCCACCGCAGCTCACCCGCACGCTCTCCGGCTGGCCGCCGCCCGACTGGAGCTACGTTCAGTGCGCCGTCGGGCAGGGGGACGCTGCTGCGCTCTCCGTCGGCCCGGGGGAGGCCCTGGTGGTGGACGCCGGCCCGGAGCCCGGACCGGTGGACGAGTGTCTGCGCGCCCTGGGCGTGCACCGCGTTCCGCTGCTCCTGCTGACCCACTTTCACGCCGACCACGTAGGAGGTCTGCCGGGGGTGCTGCGGGGCCGGTCCGTCGGTGTGATCCAGACCACCGCACTCGAAGATCCGCCGGGGCAGGCCGAGTTCGTCCGGCGGACCGCGGCGGCCGCCGGCGTGCCGATCGTGAAGGCGGTGCAGGGCGAGCGCCGCCGGGCCGGGGCGTTCGAGTGGGAGGTGCTCTGGCCGCCGCCGGCCGGGCCTCCGCCCGAGGGGCCTAACGATGCGAGCGTCGCCCTGTCGGTGCGCGGCGCGGGGCTGACCCTGCTCCTGCTCGGCGACCTCGAACCTCCCGCCCAGCAAGCCCTCTTGAGGGCACATCCGGACCTCGGCCCGGTGGACGTCCTCAAGGTCGCCCATCACGGTTCCGCGCACCAGGACCCGGAGCTGTACGCCCGGATCCGGCCACGGCTCGCGCTCGTTCCCGTCGGCGCGGCCAACCGCTACGGACACCCCGCGCCGAGTACGCTCGCCCGGCTGCGGGAGTTGGGGTCGACCGTGCTGCGCACCGACACCGACGGCTCGATCGCCGTCGCAGGAAGCGGAGTTCAGTTACGTTCGTTTCCGGCCAATCGGCGGCGGAATCGGCGCGGCCATACCGGGCGCGACCACTCTGTTTGCCCACAACCCGACAGCATGATCGAATGCGTCTTCGCCAGAACGGTCCAAGTCCACACAGCACGGGGGTGCATCAGCCATGTTCGGTCGCCGACGGGGGATGGAGTCGGCCGGAAGTTCCAGCCCGACCACATCCGCGACACTGACGTTGCCGCCGACGGCGCGTCTGCTCAGCGGCCGGGTTCTCGACACGGTCCACCGACCGGTTCGGCAGGCCGCGTTCGAGGTGACCGACCCGATCGGCCGGCGCATCGTCAGCGGCGAGACCGACCCGTACGGTGGCTTCGCCGTGGCCGTACCGGAGGGGGAGTACCGGCTCTCCGTGACCGCGGAGGGGTACGCGCCCTTCCACGGGGTGACGATCGTGGGGGATCCGGGGCAGCCCGGCACCGCGGAGATCATCCTCAACACGGTGGAGCCGCCGTTGCTGCCGCAGCCCGGCCACTGGGAGCTCGACCCGACGCACTCGTCCATCGGCTTCACGGCCCGCCACATCGGTCTGGCCCGGATCCGCGGCCGGTTCACCACGTTCGCCGGGGCGGTACGGATAGCCGAGCGCATGGAGGACTCCTCCATGCACGTGATCATCGATGCGGCGAGCATCGACACCGGGGTGCGGCTGCGCGACGACCACCTGAGGTCGGGGGACTTCCTGGACGCGGTCCGCCACCCGACGGTGGAGTTCTACAGCGAGCGGTTCATCCACCGCAGCGGCAGCGCGTGGACCGTCGCCGGGGCGCTGACCCTCCACGGGGTGAGCCGGTCCGTGACCCTGGACACCCAGTACCTGGGTTTGGGCACCGGCCTGGAGGGCGAGCTCCGGGCGGCCTGCCGGGCCACCACCGAGCTGCACCGCGAGGACTTCACCCTGAACTGGCAGTCGATGCTGGCGCACGGGATCGCGGCCATCGGTTCGAGCGTGGAAGTGACGCTGGACGTCCAGGCCGTGCGCAAGGCCTGACGCGCAGTCCCCTACGGGGCTTCCAGCCAGCCCTCGTACTCGGCGGCGAGGTCGTCCAGCGAGGTGGTGTCGAGCCGTTCCCGCGGGTCCTCGACGATCACCAGCCACTGGGCGTCCTCGGCGTCGTCCTCGCCGGCCAGCGCGTCGCGGACCAACTGCGGCTCCTCCGGGAGGCCGAAGCGGTCGACGGCCTCCTGGGCCACCTCCTCGGCGGCGTCGCGGTCGGGCAGGACGAGTACGTGTCGCACATTCACGCGACCATTCTCGGGTACGCGGGGCGATGGGCTGTCAGTGCGGCGTGGGATGCTGGAGCCGATGGCCACCAGGAAGAACTCCACCGACGATCCGCTCGCCCCGCTCACCCTCGCGGTGGGGCAGGAGGAGCTGCTGCTCGACCGCGCCGTGCGCGAGGTGGTGACGGCCGCCCGCGCCGCCGACGCCGACACGGACGTCCGCGACCTCACCTCCGATCAGCTCCAGCCCGGCACGCTTGCCGAGCTGACGAGCCCCTCGCTCTTCTCCGAGCGCAAGGTGCTGGTCGTGCGCAACGCGCAGGACCTGTCCGCCGACTCGATCAAGGAGGTCAAGGCCTACCTCGCCGCACCCTACGAGGAGATCATCCTGGTCCTCCTCCATGCGGGCGGGGTCAAGGGCAAGGGCCTGCTGGACGCCGCGCGCAAGGCGGGCGCGCGGGAGATCGCCTGCCCGAAGATGACGAAGGCCGCGGACCGGCTGTCCTTCGTGCGGGGCGAATTCCGCACGCTCGGCCGGTCGGCGACCCCGGAGGCCTGCCAGAACCTGGTGGACGCGATCGGCAGCGACCTGAGGGAGCTGGCGAGCGCCGCCGCGCAGCTGTGCGCCGACGTCGAAGGCACCATCGACGAGGCCGTCGTCGCCCGCTACTACACCGGGCGGGCCGAGGCCTCCAGCTTCACGGTCGCCGACCGGGCGGTCGAGGGGCGCGCGGCCGAGGCACTCGAAGCCCTGCGCTGGTCCCTGTCCACCGGGGTGGCGCCGGTCCTGATCACCAGCGCCCTGGCGCAGGCGGTCCGCGCGATCGGCAAGCTCGCCTCCGCCCCGCGCGGAGCCCGCCCCGGCGACCTCGCCCGGGACCTGGGCATGCCGCCGTGGAAGATCGATCGGGTCCGCCAGCAGATGCGCGGCTGGTCGGCGGACGGGGTCTCGGACGCCCTGCGCGCCGTGGCCGCCGCCGACGCCGGGGTCAAGGGCGGCGGCGACGACCCCGAGTACGCCCTGGAGAAGGCGGTCGTCGCGGTGGCCCGCGCGGCCCGCCCCCAGCGCCGTTAGCGGACGTCCCGCATGAGCGTCGATGCCGAGCACTGGGAGCGCTGGATCGCGAAGCTGCTGGGCATCCTTGCCGCCGATGCCCCGGACCAGCTGGCTTGGGCCGGTGAGCACGGCGTGAAGAGCGCCCCCCTCGTCGAGGACGTCGACTTCGTCCTCCACCTGGCCGAGGGGATGCAGGAGCGGGGGACCCTCGCACCGCAGGTCCAGTGTGACCTCCGGGCCATCAGCCGGCTCCTCGACGAGGCGGACGTCCTCGGCCGCGCCGGCCCGTGGGCCGGGTCCCTGACGACGGAGCCCGCCTGGAGCGGGTTGCGCACCTTGGCCCGCCGGATCCTCGTCGCCCGCGAGGGCGACTGGCGCCGCCCCCTCCCGCACCGGGTACCTCCGCAGGACATCTACGACTGAGCAGGCCCGCCCCGTGCGGTGCGCCGGACAGCACGAAGGCCCCGGCCACCGCCCTGGGGAAGGGAGGAGGCCGGGGCCTTCGGATACTTCTGGTTGCGCCGCACCCGCGTGGCGAACGCTTCGTGTGCGGAGCGGGGTGCCGGTCAGGAGCGGGAGAGAGGGCCCACTGGGTCCCTTCCGGCGATCACATCAGGAGCTTCAGCCCTGCAGGGAGGCAACCTTGGTGGCCAGCGCCGACTTCTTGTTGGCGGCGGCGTTCTTGTGGATGACACCCTTCGAGACAGCCTTGTCGAGCGCACGCGCGGCAGCGCGAGAAGCCACGGTGGCCTTCTCGACGTCACCGGCGAGGACGGCCTCGCGGGCCTTGCGGATCGCGGTCTTGAGCGAGGACTTGACGGCCTTGTTGCGCAGGCGCGCCTTCTCGTTCGTCTTGTTCCGCTTGATCTGGGACTTGATGTTCGCCACGAAAGAGCCTTTTCAGGTTCAGAGTTTGATCTTCGGATTGTGCCTCGACAGCTGAGAGGGCATACGAGACACAGCTGCCCAGGCTACCAGGCACGCTGCGGGCGGCCCAAACCGAGCGCACTGCCCCGTCCATGGGACCATGGGAGTCTGCGTAGAGATCCGACATCGCGCCGCCGACAGCGACGGGAGCCGGACTTTCGCTCCGACCGACGCTCCGCAAACGCTTCCGACTGCGACCGAGAATCAGGACACTGCGTGCCCGCGATCCCCAGCCACGTGCCCGAGCCGAGCCGTACCGACTCGGCGCTGATCCGCAACTTCTGCATCATCGCGCACATCGACCACGGCAAGTCGACCCTTGCCGACCGGATGCTCCAGATCACCGGTGTGGTCGACCAGCGGCAGATGCGCGCCCAGTACCTCGACCGCATGGACATCGAGCGTGAGCGCGGCATCACGATCAAGTCCCAGGCGGTCCGGCTGCCCTGGGCGCCCACCACGGGCGAGGGTCAGGGCAACACCCACATCCTCAACATGATCGACACCCCCGGGCACGTCGACTTCACCTACGAGGTTTCGCGCTCCCTCGCCGCGTGCGAGGGCACCGTCCTCCTGGTGGACGCCGCCCAGGGCATCGAGGCGCAGACCCTCGCCAACCTGTACCTGGCGATGGAGAACGACCTCGCGATCGTCCCCGTCCTGAACAAGATCGACCTGCCGGCCGCCCAGCCGGAGAAGTTCGCGGAGGAGCTCGCGAACCTGATCGGCTGCCAGCCCGAGGACGTGCTGCGCGTCTCGGCGAAGACCGGTCTCGGCGTCGAGGCGCTGCTCGACAAGGTCGTCGCCACGGTCCCGGCCCCGGTCGGCGTCAAGGACGCTCCGGCCCGCGCCATGATCTTCGACTCCGTCTACGACTCGTACCGCGGCGTCGTCACGTACGTCCGTGTGGTCGACGGGCAGCTGAACAAGCGCGAGCGCATCCGGATGATGTCCACCGGCGCCACCCACGAGCTGCTGGAGATCGGTGTCTCCTCCCCGGAGATGACCCCGTCCGACGGCATCGGCGTCGGCGAAGTGGGCTACATCATCACCGGCGTGAAGGACGTCCGTCAGTCCAAGGTCGGTGACACCATCACCAGCCTGCACAACGGCGCCACCGAAGCCCTCGGTGGCTACAAGGACCCGCGGCCGATGGTCTTCTCGGGCCTCTACCCGCTCGACGGCTCGGACTACCCCGACCTGCGCGAGGCCCTGGACAAGCTGCAGCTCAACGACGCCGCGCTCGTCTACGAGCCGGAGACCTCGGCGGCGCTCGGCTTCGGCTTCCGCGTCGGCTTCCTCGGCCTGCTCCACCTGGACGTGGTCCGCGAGCGCCTGGAGCGCGAGTTCGGCCTCGACCTGATCGCCACCGCGCCCAACGTGGTCTACCGGGTGGTCATGGAGGACGGCAAGGAAGTCACCGTCACCAACCCGAGCGAGTTCCCCGAGGGCAAGATCTCGGACGTGTTCGAGCCGGTCGTCAAGGCCACCGTGCTCGCGCCCACCGAGTTCATCGGCGCGATCATGGAGCTGTGCCAGCAGCGCCGCGGCACCCTCCTCGGCATGGACTACCTCTCCGAGGACCGGGTCGAGATCCGCTACACCCTCCCGCTCGCGGAGATCGTCTTCGACTTCTTCGACCAGCTGAAGTCCAAGACGCGCGGTTACGCCTCCCTGGACTACGAACCCACTGGCGAGCAGTCCGGCAGCCTGGTCAAGGTCGACATCCTGCTGCACGGCGACAAGGTCGACGCCTTCTCCGCCGTCACGCACAAGGACGCCGCCTACGCCTACGGCGTGCGCCTCGTCGCCAAGTTGCGCGAGCTCATCCCGCGGCAGGCCTTCGAGGTGCCGATCCAGGCCGCGATCGGCTCCCGCGTCATCGCCCGCGAGACCATCCGCGCCATCCGCAAGGACGTCCTCGCCAAGTGCTACGGCGGTGACATCTCCCGTAAGCGGAAGCTGCTGGAGAAGCAGAAGGAAGGCAAGAAGCGGATGAAGATGGTCGGCTCCGTGGAGGTCCCGCAGGAGGCCTTCATCGCCGTCCTCTCCAGTGACGAGTCCGGCGGCAAGAAGAAGTAGCAGCCCCGCCGTCACCCGACGCAGACGGGCCCCCGCACTCCGGTGCGGGGGCCTGTTTCGTTATCAAGCGGCCGCTCGCGGGCCCTTACGCACGCGCCGGTCGCGCTCTAGTCTGATCACTGCTCGACGGTTACTCGCCAGTTTAGAAAGCCACCGGCTGCAAACCCGCCAGTCCCAAGCGCCCCCCAGCGCCCCACGCCCACGCACTGCCGCGTGGAACGGTCCGGAGGATGTCGTGAGCGACACACAGACCTATCTCGAGAACCGCCCGCCCACCGTGGCGGTGCTCTTCCTTGAGCGCGTCGCAGCGACGCCGAACGACGAGGCCTACCGGTACCCGGTGCCGGCGGCCGGCGGCCACGGCGGCCCAGACGATTGGAAATCACTCAGCTGGGGCCAGGCGGCCGAGCGGGTGTTCGCCATCGCCGCCGGGCTGATCTCCCTCGGCCTGGAAACGGAACAACGCGTCGCGCTCGCCTCCAACACCCGGGTCGAGTGGATCCTCTCCGACCTCGGCGTGATGTGCGCGGGCGGCGCGGTCACCACGATCTACCCCAGCACCAACGCGGACGAGTCGGCGTTCATCCTCGCGGACTCCGAGAGCCGGGTGCTCATCGCCGAGGACGCGGCGCAGCTGGCGAAGGCGCGCGAGCGCCGCGCCGACCTGCCGGACCTCGCCCACGTCGTGGTGCTGGACGCCGCCGACGCCGTCGCCGCCGAGGGCGACCCCGAGGGCTGGGTGCTCTCCCTCGCCGACCTGGAGGCGCTCGGCAAGGAGCACCTCGCCAAGCACCCCGAGGCGGTCAACGAGCGGATCGCGGCCATCACCTCCGACCAGCTCGCCACCCTCATCTACACCTCCGGCACCACCGGCCGCCCCAAGGGCGTGCGACTGCTGCACGACAACTGGTCGTACCTGGCCAAGGCCATGGTCGCCACCGGGCTGATCGGCAAGGAGGACGTCCAGTACCTGTGGCTGCCGCTGGCCCACGTCTTCGGCAAGGTGCTGACCTCCGGGCAGATCGAGGCCGGGCACGTGACCGCCGTCGACGGTCGGATCGACAAGATCATCGAGAACCTGCCGGTCGTGCAGCCCACCTACATGGCCGCCGTCCCGCGCATCTTCGAGAAGGTCTACAACGGTGTGGCGGCCAAGGCCCGGGCCGCCGGCGGAGCCAAGTACAAGATCTTCCAGTGGTCGGCCGGCGTCGCCCGCGAGTACGCGAAGGTCACGCAGGACAACTTCCGCCGCACCGGCCAGGCGACCGCCCCCTTCGGCCTCAGCACCAAGCACAAGATCGCCGACGCGCTCGTCTACTCCAAGCTCCGCGAGGCCTTCGGCGGGAAACTGCGGGCCGCCGTCTCCGGTGCCTCCGCCCTGGCCCCCGAGATCGGCTTCTTCTTCTCCGGCGCGGGCGTCCACATCCTGGAGGGCTACGGCCTGACCGAGTCCAGCGCGGCCTCCTTCGTCAACCCGGGCGAGGCCTACCGCACCGGCACGGTCGGCAAGCCGCTCCCCGGCACCGAGGTCCGCATCGCCGACGACGGCGAGGTCCTGCTGCGCGGCCCCGGCATCATGCAGGGCTACCACCGGCAGCCGGACAAGACCGCCGAGGTCCTGGAGTCCGACGGCTGGCTGCACACGGGTGACATCGGCGAGCTGTCGGCCGACGGCTACCTGCGCATCACCGACCGCAAGAAGGACCTGATCAAGACCTCGGGCGGCAAGTACGTCGCCCCGGCGGAGATCGAGGGCCAGTTCAAGGCGATCTGCCCGTACGTGTCGACGATCGTCGTGCACGGCGCCGACCGGAACTTCTGCTCGGCGCTGATCGCCCTCGACGAGCCGTCGATCCTGACCTGGGCGACCGAGAACGGGCTGGAGGGCAAGACGTACGGACAGGTCCTGGCGGCGCCGGAGACCAGCCGACTGATCGAGACGTACGTACAGACCCTGAACGAGGGCCTGCAGCGCTGGCAGACGATCAAGAAGTTCCGGGTGCTGCCGCGCGACCTCGACGTCGAGCACGGCGACCTCACCCCCAGCCTGAAGCTGAAGCGACCGGTGGTCGAGCGTGAGTTCAAGCACCTGATCGAGGAGATGTACGAGGGGTCCCGCGAGGCCTGACGCCCGCCGCGGGCCCGACGGGGCGGGGCGGTGGACCGCCCCGCCGGCCCCGCCGACCCCAATGTTCCCGGGCGGCCCCGGGCATCGGCTGCGCGCCGTGTCCCGGGGCCCCGCCCCGAACCCCGCGCCCCCGACGCCGGCGGGGCCGGACGCGCCGCCGCCGGGACCGGACGCGAGCGGGGCCGGGCGGTGCGGCGGTGCGGGATGATGGGGGCATGCCTTCCGCACTCCCCGACGGTGAACCCATGCCCGAAGACGGCGCGCTGCCGTCGCACGCCCTGGTGGGCGCGGGGGAGCGGCCGCTCGGGTTCTACCTGCACGTCCCGTACTGCGCCACGCGCTGCGGGTACTGCGACTTCAACACCTACACGGCCACCGAGCTGCGGGGCACCGGCGGTGTGCTCGCCTCCCGGGAGAACTACGCCGACACCCTGATCGACGAGGTCCGCCTCGCGCGGAAGGTGCTCGGGGACGACCCGCGGGCCGTACGGACGGTGTTCGTGGGCGGCGGCACGCCCACGCTGCTGCCCGCCCGGGACCTCGTACGGATGCTCGCGGCGATCCGGGACGAATTCGGCCTGGCCGAGGACGCCGAGATCACCACCGAGGCCAACCCGGAGTCCGTGAACCCGGAGTACCTCGCCGAGCTGCGCGCCGGGGGCTTCAACCGGGTCTCCTTCGGCATGCAGAGCGCCAAGCAACACGTCCTGAAGGTGCTCGACCGCACCCACACGCCGGGGCGCCCCGAGGCGTGCGTCGCCGAGGCGCGGGCGGCGGGCTTCGAGCACGTCAACCTCGACCTGATCTACGGCACGCCCGGGGAGTCGGACGAGGACTGGCGGGCCACCCTCTCGGCAGCGCTGGGCGCCGGGCCGGACCACATCAGCGCCTACGCGCTGATCGTCGAGGAGGGCACGCAGCTCGCGCGCCGGATCCGCCGCGGCGAGGTCCCGATGACGGACGACGACGTGCACGCCGACCGGTACCTGATCGCGGACTCGGTCATGGTCGAGGCCGGGTACGCCTGGTACGAGGTCTCGAACTGGGCCACCTCGGAGGCCGGGCGCTGCCTGCACAACGAGCTGTACTGGCGCGGCGCCGACTGGTGGGGCGCGGGCCCGGGCGCGCACTCGCACGTGGGCGGGGTGCGGTGGTGGAACGTGAAGCACCCGGGTGCCTACGCCGCGGCGCTGGCGGAGGGCCGCTCCCCGGGCGCGGGACGCGAGATCCTCTCCGAGGAGGACCGGCGGGTGGAGCGGATCCTGCTGGAGCTGCGCCTCGTGGACGGGGTCCCGCTGTCCCTGCTCGCCCCGGCCGGACTGGCCGCCTCCCGCAAGGCCCTGGCGGACGGGCTGCTGGACGCCGTGCCGTACGAGGCCGGGCGTGCCGTGCTGACCCTGCGGGGGCGGTTGCTGGCCGACGCGGTGGTCCGGGACCTGGTGGACTGATCACTCCACGGAGTGAATCGCTGCGAATGAGGGCAGGCGCGGCCTAGCCTGTTCGTAGCCTTCTGTCGCATACCCGGCGGCAGAAGTGGAGGGCACGGAGATGACCGCTGTGGACGATCGCCGGATGACCGAGTACTTCGAGAGCTTCGAGGCTCCCGAGGGGGTCAAGGTTGAGCTCCTCAGGGGGGAAATCGTGATGATGGCGGGGCCCGACGTGGTCCACAACCTGATCGTCCTGTTCGTCCAGCGGCAGATCCCCGTGGGACGCTGGTACCCGCTCCAGACGCAGGACGTGGACATTCCGGCGGAGTCGTCCGAGCCGCAGCCGGACCTCGTGGTCCTGCCGAGCGAGGCAGCGCCCGAGTCGGGCCGGTTGGTGCCCGCTTCAGCTCTGGCGATGGTGGTCGAGGTCGTCTCCAAGACCAGCAAGCTGCGCGACTACGTGACGAAGCGCTCCATCTACGCGGCGGGCGGCATCCCCACCTATTTGATCATCGACCCCTTCCAGGCCAAGTGCGTGGTGCTCACCGAACCTTTCGGCGCCGGAGAGGAAGCCGACTACCGGACCGAGCGGACCAGCAAGTTCGGTGAACCGGTCCCGCTCGACGTCCTCGGTGTCACGCTCGACACCACGGAGTTCGACACCCTGCCGTAGCTCAAACCGGTGCCGTGACGAAGTCGATCAGCTCCTCCACGCGCCCCAGGAGCGTCGGCTCCAGGTCCTTGTAGGACGTCACCCGGGACAGGACGTGCTGCCAGGCGGCGCCCGTGTTCTGCGGCCAGCCCAGGGCCCGGCAGACCCCCTTCTTCCAGTCCTGGCCGGGCGGGACCACCGGCCACGCGCGGATGCCCAGCGCGGACGGCTTCACGGCCTGCCAGACGTCCACGTACGGGTGGCCCACGACCAAGACGTCCGGGCAGGTCACCGACGCCGCGATGCGGGACTCCTTCGAACCCGGGACGAGGTGGTCGACCAGGACGCCGAGGCGCGCGTCCGGGGCCGGGGCGAAGTCGGCGACGACGGCCGGGAGGTCGTCGACGCCCTCCAGGTACTCCACCACCACGCCCTCGATCCGCAGGTCGTCACCCCAGACCCGCTCCACCAGCTCCGCGTCGTGCCGGCCCTCGACGTAGATCCGGCCGGCCCGCGCCACGCGCGCCCGCGCCCCGGGCACGGCCAGCGAGCCCGAAGCCGTCAGGAGCGGACCGGAGGGCCGGCGCGCGGGCCGGACCAGGGTGACCACGGCGCCGTCCAACAGGAAGGCGCGCGGCTCCATCGGGAACACCCGCCGTTTGCCGAAGCGGTCCTCCAGGGTCACCGTGCCCGCCTCGCAGGCCACCACCGCGCCGCAGAAGTCCGTACCGGCCACCTCGACCACCAGGTCGGGATCCGCCGCCACCTCCGGCACGGCCTCGGGTCGCTTCCACTGCGGGGTCAGGTCGGGGGAGTACTCGCGCATCCGGCCGACACTAGGAGAGCCGCCCGCATCACGCCTCCGACACGCCGAAACGAGCCGCCAGTGTGGCGCGTTGCGCACGGACGAACTCCGCCCCGACCACCGCTCCGTGACCCGGCACGTACAGTGCGTCGTCCCCGCCCAGTGACAGCAGCCGGTCCAGGGCGGCGGGCCACTGCCCGGGGGCGGCGTCCGGGCCCGCCATGGGCTCGCCCGACTCCTCGACCAGGTCCCCGCAGAAGACCACCTCGCGCTCGCCCGGTACGAAGACCGCCAGGTCGTGCCCGCTGTGCCCGGGCCCCACATTGGCCAACAGCACCTGCACGCCGCCCAGTTCCAGCGTCCACTCGCCCGACACCGAATGCCGGGGCAGCACCATCAGGTCCACCGCCTGGGCCGCCTCCGCCTCCGCGAGCCCCTGCCGGACCGCGTCCTCGCGCAGCTCCTCGCGCTCCGCCGCCAGCAGTGCGGCCAGTCCGACCGCCCCGAACACCTCGGCCCCGGGGAAGGCGGACGCGCCCAGGACATGATCGAAATGACCGTGCGTGAATGCGATATGGGTCACGCTCCGCCCCGTCAGCCGCTCCGCCTCGGCCCGCACCTCGGCCCCCTCGCGCAGGCACGACCCGGGGTCGATCAGGAGGACCGAATCCTCGCCCACCACCAGCCCCACGGTGCAGTCCCACACCGGCAGCCGCCGCCGGCCGGCCCGCCCGGTCAGCCGTTCCCAGCCCGACCCTTCCCAATCCACGTCCATGCCGCGACGCTACCCTGGCGGTCCTCCCTTGCCAGGGGCTTACCGCCCGGCCGTACACTGAGCGGGGGCTCTCTGGCACTCGAACGATCAGAGTGCCAACGAACACGGCAGAAGACGGCAACGGACCACAGCTGGAGGTGTGCGCGATGCTCAGCGAACGCAGACTCGAAGTGCTGCGCGCCATCGTCCAGGACTACGTCGGGACGGAGGAGCCGGTCGGCTCCAAGGCGCTCACGGAGCGGCACCGGCTCGGCGTCTCGCCCGCCACCGTGCGCAACGACATGGCCGTGCTGGAGGACGAGGGCTACATCGCCCAGCCCCACACCAGCGCTGGCCGGATCCCCACCGACAAGGGCTACCGGCTCTTCGTCGACAAGCTGGCGGGGGTCAAGCCGCTGTCGTCGCCCGAGCGCCGGGCCATCCAGAACTTCCTCGACGGCGCCGTCGACCTCGACGACGTGGTCGGACGCACGGTGCGGCTGCTCGCTCAGCTCACCCGGCAGGTCGCCGTCGTCCAGTACCCGAGCCTGACCCGGTCGACCGTCCGGCACGTGGAGCTGCTCTCGCTCGCTCCCGCGCGCCTGATGCTCGTACTGATCACGGACACCGGGCGGGTCGAGCAGCGGCTCGTCGACTGCCCGAGCCCCTTCGGGGAGACCTCGCTGGCGGACCTGCGGGCCCGGCTCAACAGCCGGGTCGTCGGGCGCCGCTTCACCGATGTGCCCCCGCTCGTCCAGGACCTCCCCGAATCCTTCGAGGCCGAGGACCGCGGCACGGTCTCCACCGTGCTCGCGACGCTCCTCGAAACCCTGGTCGAGGAAGCCGAAGAGCGGCTGATGATCGGCGGTACCGCCAATCTCACCCGCTTCGGACACGATTTTCCCCTGACGATCAGGCCGGTGCTCGAAGCACTCGAGGAGCAGGTCGTGCTCCTCAAGCTGCTGGGCGAGGCCAACGAGTCGGGAATGGCCGTACGGATCGGGCACGAGAACGCCTACGAGGGACTGAACTCCACGTCGGTCGTCTCGGTCGGTTACGGTTCGGGCGGCGAAGCAGTCGCCAAACTCGGCGTGGTCGGACCGACCCGCATGGACTACCCCGGAACGATGGGAGCGGTACGCGCAGTGGCACGTTACGTCGGACAGATCCTGGCGGAGTCGTAAGTGGCCACGGACTACTACGCCGTTCTCGGCGTGCGCCGCGACGCATCGCAGGACGAGATCAAGAAGGCCTTCCGGCGCCTCGCGCGTGAACTCCACCCGGATGTGAATCCGGACCCGAAGACGCAGGAGCGCTTCAAGGAGATCAACGCGGCCTACGAGGTGCTGTCGGACCCGCAGAAGAAGCAGGTCTACGACCTCGGCGGCGACCCGCTGTCCTCCTCGGGCGGCGGCGGCGGAGCGGGCGGCTTCGGAGCGGGTGGCTTCGGCAACTTCTCCGACATCATGGACGCCTTCTTCGGCCAGGCCTCGCAGCGCGGCCCGCGCTCGCGGACCCGGCGCGGCCAGGACGCGATGATCCGTCTCGACCTGGAACTGGACGAGGCGGCCTTCGGGACGACCAAGGACATCCAGGTCGACACGGCCGTCGTCTGCAACACCTGCTCCGGTGAGGGCGCCGCTCCCGGCACCTCGGCGCAGACGTGTGACATGTGCCGCGGCCGAGGTGAGGTCTCGCAGGTCACCCGGTCCTTCCTGGGCCAGGTCATGACCTCGCGCCCCTGCCCGCAGTGCCAGGGCTTCGGCACCGTGGTCCCGACCCCGTGCCACGAGTGCGCGGGCGACGGCCGTGTCCGCTCCCGCCGCAGCCTCACGGTCAAGATCCCGGCGGGCGTCGAGAACGGCACCCGGATCCAGCTCGCGGGCGAGGGCGAGGTCGGCCCCGGCGGCGGCCCCGCCGGCGACCTGTACGTGGAGATCCACGAGCTGGCGCACCCGACCTTCCAACGGCGCGGGGACGACCTGCACTGCACGGTCACCATTCCGATGACGGCGGCCGCGCTGGGCACCAAGTGCCCGCTGGAGACGCTGGACGGACTGGAGGAGATCGACATCCGACCCGGCACCGGGTCCGGCCAGGCGATCCCGCTGCACGGGCGCGGCGTCACCCACCTGCGCGGTGGCGGACGCGGCGACCTGATCGTGCACGTCGAGGTCACCACCCCGGGCAAGCTGGACGCCCAGCAGGAGGACCTGCTCCGCCAGCTGGCGAAGCTGCGCGGCGAGGAGCGGCCGATGGGTCAGTTCGCGCCGGGTCAGCAGGGTCTGTTCAGCCGTCTGAAGGACGCTTTCAACGGTCGCTGATCGACCTCGGTCCACCGTCACGAGCCCGGCCTGGGGATTCCCCGGCCGGGCTCGTCACGTGGGCCCGGCGACGGCCGGGGGCCGGTCGGGAAGCGGACTATGCCAGGCGAATGCCACGGTTCGGCCCCATGCGTCGGACGTGGCACGATGCAGTCCATGTCCTCGGCACCGAACGGTCTCTCCCCGTACCCGATCGTGCAGGCTCCCATGGCGGGCGGCGCCTCCTGCCCCGCGCTCGCCGCCGCCGTGTGCGAGTCGGGCGGACTGGGCTTCCTGGCCGGCGGCTACAAGACCGCCGACGGGATGTACCAGGAGATCAAGCAGGTGCGCGCGCTGACCCGGCGCCGTTTCGGCGTCAACCTCTTCATGCCGCAGACCGGTTACGTCGATCCGGCCGCCGTGGAGGCCTACCGCGGGCAGCTGGCCGGTGAGGCGAGTTGGTACGAGATCTCGCTCGCGGAGGAGGACATCATCGGCACCAGCGACGACGGCTACGATGCCAAGATCGCCATCCTCCTCGAAGACCCGGTCCCGGTGGTCTCGTTCACCTTCGGCTGTCCCTCCTTCGCGGCCCTGGCGGCCCTGCGCAAGGCCGGCACGTACACCGTCGTCACGGTGACCTCCGCCGAGGAGGCCCGCAGCGCCCAGTACGCCGGTGCGGACGCGGTCTGCGTCCAGGGCGCCGAGGCCGGCGGTCACCAGGGCACCCACCGGGACGACCCGCAGATCGACGGCACGGCGACCGTGGGCCTCCTCGCGCTGGTGGCGCAGGTGCGGGAGGCCGTGGCGCTCCCGATCATCGCGGCGGGCGGGGTCATGCGGGGCGCGCAGATCGCGGCCCTGCTGGCGGCGGGCGCGGAGTCGGCGCAGCTCGGGACGGCCTTCCTGGCCTGCCCGGAATCGGGGGCGGACCCGGTCCACAAGAAGGCGCTGACGGACCCGCTGTTCGTCCGCACCGAGCTGACCCGGGCCTTCTCCGGGCGGCCGGCGCGGGGGCTGGTGAACCGCTTCATGCGCGAGCACGGGCCGTACGCCCCGGCCGCGTACCCGCAGGTCCACCACCTGACCTCGGGGCTGCGCAAGGCCGCCGCCGCGGCCGGGGACCCGCAGGGCATGGCCCTGTGGGCGGGGCAGGGGCACCGGCTGGCGCGACCACTGCCGGCGGGGGAGCTGGTGGAAGTGCTGACGGCCGAACTGGCCCAGGCGCAGAGCACGTTGAAGGCAAGGCAGATGAGGAGTGCGTCATGACCGCCCCGGTGTTCGTGGTGGAAGAGGTCCCCGCGGGGCCGGAGTTCGTCCTGGACGGCCCGGAGGGCCGGCACGCGGTGTCCGTGAAACGCCTGAACCCGGGAGAGGACGTGGTCCTCACGGACGGGCTCGGCCACTGGGCGGAGGGCGTGGTCAAGGCCGCCGAGGGCAAGGACCGGCTGGTCGTCACGGACCTGCACACCGTCGCGGAGGAGCCGGAGCCGGAAGTGCGGATCACGGTGGTCCAGGCACTCCCCAAGGGGGACCGGGGCGAGCTGGCCGTCGAGACGATGACCGAGACCGGCGTGGACGCGATCGTGCCCTGGCAGGCCTCGCGCTGCATCACGCAGTGGCGCGGCGACCGCGGAGCCAAGTCACTGGCCAAGTGGCGGGCCACGGCCCGGGAGGCGGGCAAGCAGTCCCGCCGGGTGCGCTTCCCGGAGGTGGCCGAGGCCATGTCCACCAAGCAGGTGGCGGCGCTGCTGGCCGGCGCCGACCTGGCGATGGTGCTCCACGAGGACCGCGACGCCCCGTCCGGGGCGCTGGCGACGGCCGAGCTCCCGAAGACCGGTTCCGTGGTGCTGGTGGTCGGCCCGGAGGGCGGTGTCTCCCCGGAGGAGCTGGCCGTCTTCGCCGCCGCGGGAGCCCACCCCTATCGCCTGGGCCGCTCCGTCCTGCGGACCTCCACGGCCGGGACGGCGGCCACGGCGGTGCTGCTGGCCCGCACGGGCCGCTGGTCGTGACGGCCCGCTGGTCGTGACGGTCCCCGGGGCCTGACGGGCCGCTCCGGCTCCTGGTCCGGCCGGCCCGGGGGCAATCGGCCCGTCCGGCCCGGGGCCTGCGGCCCGGCCGGTCGAAATGCCGTCCCGCGGCGGGCGTCCGGCTGGATACGATGCCCGGACCGATCACCGTCACGGGAGGCGAAGCAATGGCCGGGGAACCGCAGGCCGACTGCCTGTTCTGCAAGATCGTCGCGGGGCAGATCCCCGCGACCGTGGTACGGGAGACCGAGACCACGGTCGCCTTCCGGGACATCAACCCGCAGGCGCCCACGCACGTGCTCGTCATCCCCAAGGTGCACTACGCCGATGCGGCCTCCCTCGTGGCGGCCGAGCCGGGCGTCGCCGCCGACATACTGCGCGAGGCCGGCCAGGTCGCCCTCGACGAGAAGATCGTCGAACACGGCTACCGGGTCGTGTTCAACACCGGCTCCGGCGCCGGGCAGACCGTCTTCCACGCCCACGCGCACGTCCTCGGCGGCCGCGGCCTCCAGTGGCCCCCCGGATAGCACGTGTCCGTACGAGAGTTCGTGGTGCTGGGCACGGCCAGCCAGGTGCCCACCCGCCACCGCAACCACAACGGCTACCTGCTGCGCTGGGACGGCGAGGGCATCCTCTTCGACCCGGGCGAGGGAACCCAGCGCCAGATGCTGCGCGCCGGGGTGGCCGCGCACGACATCAACCGGATCTGCATCACCCACTTCCACGGTGACCACAGCCTCGGCCTCGCCGGGGTGATCCAGCGGATCAACCTCGACCAGGTCCCGCACCCCGTCACCGCGCACTACCCGGCCTCGGGGCAGAAGTTCTTCGACCGGCTGCGGTACGCCACCGCCTACCGGGAGACCGTCCCGCTCCGCGAGGAGCCGGTGGCGGCGGACGGCGTGCTCGCGCAGGGGTCCTCGTACGTCCTGGAGGCCCGACTGCTCTCGCACCCGGTCGAGTCCTTCGGCTACCGGATCACCGAGCCCGACGGGCGACGCATGGTGCCCGAGCTGCTCGCGCGCCACGGGATCATGGGGCCGGACGTGGGCCGGATCCAGCGCGAGGGGCGGCTCGGCGAGGTCACCCTGGACGAGGTCAGCGAACCCCGGCCCGGGCAGCGGTTCGCGTTCGTCATGGACACCCGGCTCTGCCCGGGCGTGGACGCGCTGGCCGAGGGCTGCGACATGCTGGTGATCGAGTCGACCTTCCTCGACGAGGACGAACGGCTGGCCACCGACCACGGGCACCTGACCGCCGGCCAGGCGGCGCGGGTGGCGCGGGACGCCGGCGTGCGGCACCTGGTGCTGACGCACTTCTCGCAGCGCTACACCGACCCGGCCGAGTTCGAGCGCCAGGCCCGCGCGGCCGGCTTCGAGGGCGAGCTCACCGTGGCCGCGGACCTGGTGCGGGTGCCCCTGCCCAAGCGGGGCTGACCGCGGGCCCGGGCACGCACCCCGGCCCGGCCGCGCCGGCCGGCCCGGGGCGTGCTCGCCGAGCGGCCCGAGCGGCCCGAGCGACCGGGGGCCTTCCATGGGTGATCTGCGCCACACTGGGTTTTGGTCCTGTCCGGGGTGGGCAGGGCTGGCAGCTTTCCATGGGAAGCGTCATGCAGGAACGGGCCTTCGAGGAACAACGGGGAGATCGCCGTGACCGGTCGGGACTACGAAATCCGCGCAGCAGCAGTGGACCCGCTCGGTCCGCTACGTGACCCCCGGGAACCCGGCTGTGACGTCTTCCTGACCGGAACGGTCTTCCTCGACATCATCTTCACCGGCCTCGACTCGGCCCCCGTGCGCGGTACGGAGTCCTGGGCGCGCGGCATGGGCTCCAGCCCCGGCGGCGTCGCCAACATGGCCACCGCCCTGGCCCGGCTCGGCCTGCGCACCTCGCTGGCGGCCGCATTCGGGGACGACCACTACGGCGAGTACTGCTGGGACGCCCTCGAACAGGGCGAGGGAATCGATCTGTCCATGTCGCACACCATCCCCGGCTGGCACAGCCCCGTCACCGTTTCGATGGCCTACGAGGGTGAGCGCACGATGGTCTCGCACGGCCACGAGGCTCCGCCGCCGGCCGGCCCCGGGCCCTTCCCGCAGTGCCCGCCACGGGCCCGCGCGGCCGTGGCGGCCCTGGGACCCGGCCGCGGCGAGGAGTGGATCGGCGAGGCCGCCCGGCGCGGCTCGCGGATCTTCGCGGACGTGGGATGGGACGAGAGCGGCCGGTGGGACCTGGGCGCCCTGGCCGACCTGGAGCACTGCGAGGCCTTCCTGCCGAACGCGGGCGAGGCGATGCGCTACACGCGGACCGACTGTCCGAGAGCCGCGGCCCGGGCGCTGGCGGAGAAGGTGCCGATCGCGGTGGTGACCATGGGCGCGGAGGGCTCGTACGCGGTGGACGGGCGCACCGGGGAGACCGCGCACGTCCCCGGGATCACGGTGGACGAGCTGGACCCGACGGGGGCGGGAGACGTCTACGTGGCGGGCTTCGTGACCGGCACCCTGGCGGGCTGGCCGCTCGCGGACCGCCTCGCCTTCGCCGGGCTGACGGCGGCCCTGTCGGTGCAGGAGTTCGGCGGCTCCCTGTCGGCCCCCGGCTGGCCGGAGGTGGCCCACTGGTGGCGGGACGCCCCGCAGGAGCTGCGCGGCCGGTACGGCTTCCTGGACGATCTGGTCCCGCCGGGCGGGACTCCGGCGGCCCGGCGCAGGGCGGTACCGACGATCGGCTTCCGGCACTCGCTCTAGCGGTGCGACCGGGCGGTAAAACCTCTCGGGGAAGCCGCGGCGGAGACGTACGCTTGGTACTCCGGAGGTCGTCGATCGGCGCGGCCCCTCAGCGGGAGGTATGCGCAGGCCACAGTGCCGGCCCATGACTCAGACACCGACAGCCCACATCCCCGCGCCGGGGCAGGCGCGAGCCCACTTCACCGTTCCGGCCACGCACCCGATGGTGACCGTGCTCGGCTCGGGTGACGCCCTGTTGCGCGTGATCGAGAAGGCCTTCCCGAAGGCCGACATCCATGTTCGGGGCAATCAGGTCAGCGCGATCGGTGCAGCGGCGGAAGTCGCGCTGATCCAGCGACTTTTCGACGAGATGATGCTGGTGCTCCGCACCGGGCAGCCGATGACGGAGGACGCAGTGGAACGCTCGATCGCCATGCTCAAGGCGAGCGGCAACGGCAATGGCGACGGGCCGGCCGAGACGCCCGCGGAAGTGCTCACCCAGAACATCCTCTCCAGCCGCGGCCGCACCATCCGACCCAAGACCCTCAACCAGAAGCGGTACGTCGACGCGATCGACAAGAACACGATCGTCTTCGGCATCGGCCCCGCCGGTACCGGCAAGACCTACCTCGCCATGGCCAAGGCCGTGCAGGCCCTGCAGTCCAAGCAGGTCAGCCGGATCATCCTGACCCGACCCGCCGTCGAGGCGGGGGAGCGGCTCGGCTTCCTGCCGGGCACCCTCTTCGACAAGATCGACCCCTACCTGCGCCCGCTCTACGACGCGCTGCACGACATGATCGACCCCGACTCGATCCCGCGGCTGATGGCGGCGGGCACGATCGAGGTGGCGCCCCTGGCGTACATGAGGGGGCGTGCGATGCCCGTCTTCACGAAGGTGCTGACGCCGGACGGCTGGCGCCCCATCGGCGATCTCCAGGTGGGCGACCTCGTCGTCGGGTCGAACGGTGAGCCGACCCCGGTCCTCGGCGTGTACCCGCAGGGCGAGAAGGACATCTACCGCCTCACTGCCCAGGACGGCTCCTGGACCCTTTGCTGCGATGAGCACCTGTGGACCGTCAGGACGCGCGACGACAAGCGCCGTGACAAGCCGTGGCGGGTCATGGAGACCAAGGAGATGATCGGCAACCTCCGTGCGGGGCACGCCCGCCGATACGAACTGCCGATGCTCACCGCTCCCGTGGCCTTCCCCGAGCGCGAGATCCCCATGGACCCGTACGCGCTCGGTCTGCTGCTCGGCGACGGCTGCCTCACCGGCTCCACCACACCGTCCTTCTCCACGGTGGACGAGGAGCTCGTCCGCGCCCTGGAGGCAGCGCTTCCCGGAGTGGCCGTACGCCACAAGGGCGGCCCCGACTACGTCCTGAATAGGGTGAAGTCGCCCGGTGACATGATCACTCTGGAAAACCCGGTCACTCGGGTGATGCGCGAACTGGATCTGCTCGGCAGCCGTTCGCACTCCAAGTTCGTGCCGGACGACTACCTGTTCAACACGGCGGAGGTCCGCCTCGCGGTACTCCAGGGCCTGCTCGACTCCGACGGCGGACCGGTCACCCAGCGGGACCGTACCTGCCGGGTCCAGTACTCCACTGCCTCGATCGTCCTGCGGGACGACGTGATCGCACTCGTCCAGTCGCTCGGCGGCGTGGCCTACACCCGACGACGCAGGGCGGCGGACCGGCTGCAGGGCACTGCCATTGGCGCGCACCGGCACGACGCGCACGTCGTCGACATCCGACTCCCCGAGGACATCGAGCCCTTCCGCCTTGCCCGCAAGCGGGACGCGTACCATGCGGCCGGCGGCGGTGGGCGTCCGATGCGCTTCATCGACTCCATCGAGCCCGCGGGACGGGAGGAGGCGGTGTGCATCCAGGTAGCCGCCGAGGACTCGCTGTACGTGACGCAGGACTACCTGCTGACGCACAACACGCTCAACGAGGCGTTCGTCGTCCTCGACGAGGCGCAGAACACCACCGCCGAGCAGATGAAGATGTTCCTGACCCGGCTCGGTTTCGACTCGAAGATCGTCGTCACCGGTGACATCACCCAGATCGACCTGCCGGGCGGCGCCAAGAGCGGTCTGCGGGAGGTCCAGAAGATCCTGGAAGGGGTGCCCGACATCCACTTCTCGCGGCTCACGTCCGAGGATGTCGTCCGGCACAAGCTGGTCGGCCGTATCGTCGACGCGTACGAGAAGTACGACGACGGCCAGCCGGCCTCCAACGGCCACCAGCGGAAGTAGAACCCAGCGCACCATGTCGATCGACGTCAACAACGAGTCCGGAACCGAGGTCGACGAGCAGGCGATCCTCGACATCGCCCGCTACGCGCTCACCCGGATGCGGATCCACCCGCTCTCCGAGCTCTCCGTCATCGTCATCGACGAGGACGCCATGGAGCAGCTCCACATCCAGTGGATGGATCTGCCCGGTCCGACCGACGTCATGTCCTTCCCGATGGACGAGCTCCGTCCGCCGACCAAGGACGACGAGGAACCCCCGCAGGGGCTCCTCGGTGACATCGTGCTCTGCCCCGAGGTCGCCAAGCGGCAGGGCGAGGAAGCCCCGACGCAGCACTCCATGGACGAGGAGCTCCAGCTCCTGACCGTCCACGGAGTGCTGCACCTGCTCGGCTACGACCACGAGGAGCCGGACGAGAAGGCCGAGATGTTCGGCCTCCAGGCAGCGATCGTCGACGGCTGGCGCGGCGAGCGCGGCATCACCGGTCCGTCCCCGGCTCCGACCGTCTCGTGAACGCCCCCCAGCTGATCACCGGGGCGGTGCTGCTGGTGGTGGTGGCCTGGTTCGCGGCCTGCGCCGAGTCCGGCATCGCCCGCATCTCCAGCTTCCGGGCCGAGCAGGCCGTACGGGAGGGCCGGCGCGGGAGCGAGAAGCTCGCCCAGGTCGCCGGCGACCCCACCCGCTACCTCAACGTGGCCCTGCTCGTCCGGGTCACGTGCGAGATGGCGGCCGGGGTGCTCGTCACCTACGTCTGCCTCGACGAGTTCGGCGAGAACTGGACCGCGCTGCTCGTGGCCATCGCCGTCATGGTGCTCGTCTCCTTCGTCGCCGTGGGCGTTTCCCCGCGCACGATCGGCCGCCAGCACCCGCTGAACACGGCGACCGCGGCCGCGTACGTCCTCGTGCCGCTGGCCCGGATCATGGGGCCGATCCCGCAGCTGCTGATCCTCATCGGCAACGCGCTCACGCCCGGGAAGGGCTTCCGCAAGGGGCCCTTCGCCTCCGAGGCCGAGCTGCGCGCGATGGTGGACCTCGCGGAGAAGGAATCGCTGATCGAGGACGACGAGCGCCGCATGGTGCACCAGGTCTTCGAGCTCGGCGACACGCTGGTGCGCGAGGTGATGGTGCCGCGCACCGACCTCGTCTGCATCGAGCGGTACAAGACGGTCCGTCAGGCGACCACGCTCGCGCTGCGGTCCGGTTTCTCCCGCATCCCGGTGACCGGGGAGAACGAGGACGACATAGTCGGGATCGTCTACCTGAAGGACCTCGTCCGCAAGACGCACATCAGCCGGGAGGCCGAGGCCGACCTGGTATCGACCGCGATGCGGGCGGCCGTCTTCGTACCGGACACCAAGAACGCGGGCGATCTGCTGCGCGAGATGCAGCAGGTGCGCAACCACGTGGCCGTCGTCATCGACGAGTACGGCGGCACGGCCGGCATCGTCACCATCGAGGACATCCTCGAAGAGATCGTCGGAGAGATCACCGACGAGTACGACCGGGAGCTCCCGCCGGTCGAGGACCTCGGCGAGGACCGCTACCGGGTCACCGCGCGCCTGGACATCACCGACCTCGGTGAGCTGTTCAAGGTCGAGGCCTTCGACGACGAGGACGTGGAGACGGTCGGCGGACTGCTGGCGAAGGCGCTCGGGCGGGTGCCGATCGCGGGCGCCTCCTCGGTGGTGGAACTGCCCGACGGGCGTCCGCTGCGGCTGACCGCCGAATCCCCGGCGGGCCGGCGGAACAAGATCGTGACGGTCCTGGTCGAACCGGTGGCCGCGGCGGAGTCCGCGGGGGAGGAGGGGGAATGACCCCGGAGCAACTGCGCGCGTTCTGCCTGGGCTTCAACGCGGCGGTGGAGGAGTTCCCCTTCACCCCGGAGACCTCGGTGTTCAAGGTGCTGGGCAAGGTGTTCGCGCTGTCGGCGCTGGACGCGGCGCCGCTCAAGGTCAACCTCAAGTGCGATCCGGAGCTGGCGGTGCGGCTGCGCGAGGAGCACGAGGCGATCGTGCCGGGCTACCACATGAACAAGCGGCACTGGAACACGGTGACCGTGGGCGGGCCGGGCGGCCTGCCGGAGCGGCTGGTGCGGGAGTTGGTGGAGGACTCGTACGACCTGGTGGTCGCGGGTCTGCCGAGGGCGGAGCGGCTGCGGCTGGACCGGCCGTAGCGCTGGCCCCCGCCCCGGCGGCGGGGTGGTCGTGCGGGGGCGCGGGGCGCCTCCCTATGCTTTCGCCCATGACCGACAGCACCGGGATCGACCCCGAGGACAGCAAGATCATCACGCTGGCGCGCAGCGCCCGGGCCCGCAACGCGGTGCCCGAGGGGGCGGCGGTGCGGGACGAGACGGGCCGCACGTACGTCGCCGGGACGGTGGAGCTCGACTCCCTCAAGCTGAGCGCACTGCAGACCGCGGTCGCGATGGCGGTGGCGAGCGGTGCGCGGTCCCTGGAGGCCGCGGCCGTCGTCAGCACGGCCGACACTCCGGCCGAGGCCGACCGCGCGGCCGTCCGCGACCTCGGCGGCCCGGACACCCCGGTCCTGCTGGCGGCCCCGGACGGCACCCTGAAGTCCACCACCCCGGCCGGCCCCTAGCCTCCCGGCGGGGCGGCCGACGAACCCTCCGCACCCCTGCCGGCCCATCCCGGCCGCCGGGCCGTTCGCCCCTGGCCGGGCATCTCCAGCCCCGCCGGCGTTTGAGCAGGGTGGGCACCTCCCAGCGGTAGCTGGGGGAGGGTCCGGGCGGAGCCCGGTGCCCGGCGGGGCCGGGTTTCCTGGGGCTCCGCCCAGACCCCGCGCCTCAAACGCCGGCGGGGCTGGATTCGGCGGGGGCCGTCGGGGGCCTGCGGCGGAGGGTCATCGACATCAGGGCGGCCATCGCGCACAGCGCGCCCGAGGCGTACCAGACGGTGTCGTACGAGCCGGTGAGGTCGCGGGTCAGGCCGCCCAGGAAGGCCACCGCGGCCGCGCCGATCTGGTGCGAGGCCAGGACCCAGCCGAAGACGATCGCGCCGTCGTCCCCGTAGTGCTCGCGGCACAGGGCGATCGTGGGCGGAACGGTCGCGACCCAGTCCAGGCCGTAGAAGACGATGAAGAACAGCAGCGGCGGCCGCACCGACGGTGCCAGCAGCATCGGCAGGAAGAGCAGCGAGATCCCGCGCAGGGCGTAGTAGACGGCCAGCAGCCGCCGCGAGTCGAAGCGGTCCGTGAACCAACCCGAGGCCACCGTGCCGATCACGTCGAACACGCCGACCACCGCCAGCAGCCCCGCCGCAGCCGTCACCGGCATGCCGTGGTCGTGGGCGGCGGGCACGAAGTGGGTCTTGACCAGGCCGTTGGTCGAGGCCCCGCAGATCGCGAAGGTGCCCGCCAGTAGCCAGAACGGGCCGGTGCGGGCCGCGTCGAAGAGCACCCGCAGCGCGCGCCGGGCAGCTCCCGGGACCGGTGCCGGCTTCTGCACGTACGTGCCGCCGTACGGCGCGAGTCCCACGTCCGCCGGGTGGTCGCGCATCAGCAGCCACGCGAAGGGGGCGACGGCCAGGGCTGCCAGGGAGACCGTCACCGTCGCCGGGCGCCAGCCGTGCTGGTCGACCAGCCAGGCCAGCAGCGGCAGGAAGACCAGCTGGCCGGAGGCCCCGGCCGCGGTCAGGATGCCGGTGACCAGGCCGCGCCGGGCGGTGAACCAGCGGCCCGTCACCGTCGCCGCGAAGGCCAGGGCCATGGAGCCGCTGCCCAACCCCACGAGGACGCCCCAGAACAGCACGAGCTGCCAGGGCTCGGTCATCCACACCGTGGCCAGCGAGCCCGAGGCGATGACGAGCAGGGCCAGGGCCACGACCCGCCGGATGCCGAAACGGTCCATCAGGGCCGCGGCGAAGGGGGCGGTGAGCCCGTACAGCGCGAGGTTGACGGAGACGGCGAGGCCGATGGTCCCGCGCGACCAGTCGAACTCGGCGTGCAGCGGCTCGATGAGCAGTCCGGGCAGGGAGGCGAAGCCGGCCGCGCCGATGATCGTCACGAAGGCGACGGCGGCGACGAACCAGGCGCGGTGGACGCGGGCGGGCCGCTGCGGGGAGCGGCGGTCCGCGGGGGCGGGGGCGGAGGCGGGGGCGGGGGCTGTCTGGGGCACGTCGACAGCATTCGGCCATCTGGGGATCGCCTGAAAGTGGCTTGACTGTCATGCTTCGCTACGATCGGGCCATGGAGCCGGAGAAGTCGGAGAAGTCGGAGAAGATGGCGCACCGGGTGGTCGTCCTCGCCCTCACCGGGCTGCTGCCCTTCGAGCTCGGCATCCCGCACAGGATCTTCGGGCGCGCCAAGAGTTCGGCCGGGCAGCCGCTGTACGAGATCCTCACCTGCGGGCTCGCCCCGGGGCCGGTGCGCACGGACGCAGACTTCGCGATCCACGTCGAGCACGGCCCGGAACTGCTGGCCACCGCCGACACGGTGGTGGTGCCGGCCTCGTACGAGCTGGGCCCGGTGCACGAGGAGGGCCGGCTGACCGACGAGCTCGCGGCGGCGCTGGCGCACATCCGGCCCGGCACCCGGCTCGTCTCCATCTGCACGGGCGGGTACGTGCTGGCCGCGGCCGGGTTCCTCGACGGGCGTCCCGCCACCACCCACTGGGCCTGCGCCGAGCACTTCCAGCGGCTCTTCCCGGCCGTCCGGGTCGACCCGGACGTGCTCTACACCGACGACGGGGACGTGCTGACCTCGGCCGGAGTCGCCGCCGGTGTCGACCTGTGCCTGCACATCGTGCGCCGCGACCACGGCGCGGCCGTCGCCAACGAGGTGGCCCGGCGGACCGTCGTGCCGCCCCACCGGGAGGGCGGGCAGGCGCAGTTCATCGCGCGCCCGATGCCGGAGCCGCAGCTCGCCACCACCACGGCGGCCCGGGCCTGGGTGCTGGACCGGCTGCACGAACCGCTCCGACTGACGGACCTGGCCCGCCAGGAGGCCATGTCGGTACGGACCTTCACGCGCCGGTTCCGCGAGGAGTCGGGCGTCAGCCCCGGCCAGTGGATCGTCGGCCGGCGGGTGGAACGGGCCCGGCAGCTGCTGGAGCAGACGGAGCTGCCGATGGAGCACGTGGCGCGGGACAGCGGCTTCGGTACGGCCCAGTCGCTGCGCAAGCACGTGCAGGCGGCGCTGGGGGTGAGCCCGACGGCCTACCGCCGCACCTTCCGCGCGGCCGGTGGGACGGGCAACCTGCCATCTCCTGATGGGCCATCAGTTATTGCCGGGCCCGCGCATTGACTTCTCCCGCCCCCCGCTCGTGAATGGCCCCCTGCGCCGGGCTCGGGCGCGCGGGACCTTAAGGGGCGGGCAGTGCGAATCGGGGCGCGGAAGCGGAGATGGCCGGCGGCCGTGGGCATGGCCGTGCTGGTGGCCACGACCGGGGGCGCGCTCGGCGCACCCGCCGCGGCCGAGGGGGAGACGCCTCCGGGCCAGGTGGACTTCCCGACCCACTGCCCGGCGCCCCAGGAGGCCGGGCTCCCGTCCGCGGACGGGCCGACCACCGCGCGGATCACCGTCGACGATCCGGCCCCGCAGGTCGGTGACACCGTCACCGTGACCTACCAGGTGGTCCGGACCCCCGCCGTCAACCCGGTCGGCGGCGAGCTCCCCGCCGACGTGTTGACCCCGACCGGCCGGATCCTGCTGGCGGGCGCCCAGAGCGGCGAGGTCACCGTGGTCGGGGCCAAGCGGAACGACCCCGTTCCGGCGGGCGCGGCCCTCCCCGCCGTCACGATGACCGGCACGTTCACCGTCACCGCGCCCGGCGAGACCACGCTCGCCCCGGGCGGCTACACGCTGCACACCAGCCACTTGCTTGACCTCGACACCACCTGCACCGCTGATGCAGCGTCCGCCGCCCCCGTCTCCGCCCGCCTGGCCGCGACCGGACTGCCGACGGCCAACCTGCGCAGCGTCTTCCTCGGCGCGGCCCGGGGCGGGCCGGGCGCCAAGGTCAAGGTCACCGCCGCCGGCTTTCCGCCGGGCGCGGCCGTTACGGTGGCCGGCCGGGCAGGCGCCGCCGAGACCGCCGACCGGGTGAGCGCCACCGCCGACGAGCTGGGTACGGCCCTGGTCGAGCTGCCTGTCACGGACAAGGCCACCACGGCGGTGATCGCCTACGAGGGCGCTGCCTGGTCGGCGCGCCAGGGCTCGGGCCCGGCCGCGTACACGGTCATCGACGCGGCTCCGGCGCCGCCCTCCGCCACCACGCAGAAGGTCATGGCCACCGTCGAGCCGGGAGTCCTGGGCATGACCCAGGCCGGCGAGGACATCACCCTGGGCGCCGTCCCGTACGGCGACGGTGGCGCCGCCCCCGGCCGGATCGGGACGGTGACCGTCACCGACGCCCGCGGCGGCCCGGCCGGCTGGACCCTGATCGGCAAGGTCACCGACTTCACCGGACCCGGCGGGATCCGCATCCCGGGCGCCTCCCTGTCCTGGACCCCGAGGTGCGCGGCGGCCGGGGGGAGCCGCAGCGTCTGTACGCCGGGCAGCGCGGGCGTGGTCGGGTCCGACGGGGCGGTGCTCGCCTCCACCCCCGACGCACCGCTGGTCGGCGGCACCTTCACGATCGATGCCACGGTCACCCTCACGGTGCCGCCGTACACCCCGCCGGGTGCGTACACGGCGGTCCTGACGCTGACCCTGTCGTGACGCGGCGCCTCACCCTTCCCCAGCTACCGCTGGGAGGCGCCCCCTGGCGGGGCTTCAAGATCGGGGCTCCGCCGCGGACCCCGCGCCTCAAACGCCGACGAGGCTGGATTTTCCGGAGCCCGGTTTCGGGAAGGGGCGGGGCGGGGGACGGGCTCCGCGCAGCGGCAGCCCTGCTCGTCGCCGCCGGGCTCGTCCTCCTGCTCGCCGCGCCGGCCGAGTCCGCGGACGACGGGCAGTGGTCCGTGTCGCCCGTCGCGAACACCGTCGGGCAGCGGCCCTCCTTCTACCTCGCCGCCGCGCCCGGCCAGTCCGTCGAGGACGCCGTTACCCTCACCAACCGCACCGACCGGCCCCGCACCTTCCGGCTGTACGCCGCCGATGCCTATAACACCGCCCGCGACGGCGGCTTCGCCCTGCGCGGCCCCGACGAGCCGCGGCTGGCCACCGCCGCGTGGGCGAGGCTCGATCGGGAGCGGGTCACCGTAGCGGCCCGCTCGTCGGTCGCCGTCCGCTTCACCCTCACCGTCCCCGACCGGGCGGAACCGGGGGACCACCCCGGCGCCGTCGTGGCCCTGGAGGAACGGCCGGCCGCCGAGGCCGACACCGGCCGGGGGATCGGCGTGCAGCAGGCCGTCGCCGCCCGGCTGTACCTGCGGGTGACCGGCCCCACCGCCCCCGACCTCACCGTCCTGGGGGTCACCGTGAACCGGCGCGGCTCCGCCGCGGACGTCGCGTACACGCTCCGCAACACCGGCAACGTCACCCTCCGCCCCCGGGCCGCCCTCACCGCCACCGGAGCCCTCGGCCGCCCGCTCCTCGCCCGCGCGCTCGGCGGGCTGCCCGCCGAACTGCTGCCGGGTCAGGAAGTACGGCTCAGCGCCCGTTGGGAGGGCGCGCCGAGAGCGGAATGGGCCGAGGTCACGGTGCGCGCCCGGGCCGACGGAACCACAGCTCAGGGCCGTGCGGACCTGGTCCGGCGGCCCTCGCCGATGGCCGTGCCGGCCCTTGCCGCAGTGATCTGGTCGGCGCTGGGAGCCGCATCGGGGAGAATGGCCCGTATGAGCGATCGTTCCCCCGAGTCCACCGCCCCGCACCGTGCGGGGTTCGCCTGCTTCGTCGGCCGCCCCAACGCGGGGAAGTCGACCCTCACCAACGCACTCGTGGGCACCAAGGTCGCGATCACCTCCAACCGGCCGCAGACCACCCGCCACACCGTTCGCGGCATCGTGCACCGCCCCGACGCGCAGCTCGTCCTCGTGGACACGCCCGGCCTGCACAAGCCGCGCACCCTGCTCGGCGAGCGCCTCAACGACGTCGTACGGACCACCTGGGCCGAGGTCGACGTCATCGGTTTCTGCCTGCCGGCCGACCAGAAGCTCGGCCCCGGCGACAAGTTCATCGCCAAGGAGCTGGCGGGGATCAAGAAGACCCCCAAGATCGCCATCATCACCAAGACCGACCTGGTCGAGTCCAAGCAGCTGGCCGAGCAGCTCCTCGCCGTGCACCAGCTCGGCGCCGAGCTCGGCTTCGAGTGGGCCGAGATCGTTCCCGTCTCGGCCGTCGGCGACACCCAGGTCCAGCTGCTGGCCGACCTGATCGCGCCGCTGCTGCCGGAGAGCCCGCCGCTGTACCCGGAGGGCGACCTCACCGACGAGCCCGAGATGGTCATGGTCGCGGAGCTGATCCGCGAGGCCGCACTGGAGGGCGTACGGGACGAGCTCCCGCACTCCATCGCCGTGGTCGTCGAAGAGATGATCCCGCGCGAGAACCGTCCGGCGGACCGGCCGCTGCTCGACATCCACGCCAACGTCTACATCGAGCGGCCGAGCCAGAAGGGCATCATCATCGGCCCGAAGGGCTCCCGCCTGAAGGAGGTCGGGATGAAGTCGCGCAAGCACATCGAGGCGCTGCTCGGCACCCCGGTCTTCCTCGACCTGCACGTGAAGGTCGCCAAGGACTGGCAGCGGGACCCCAAGCAGCTGCGCAAGCTCGGTTTCTGAGGCGCGGACCGCGCACCCGGCGACGACGAACGGACGCGACCCCCGCACCGGGGCCGCGTCCGTTCGCCGTTCAGCCCGTCGTTCCGTCCTACCGTCGTTCCGTCACGCTATGCGGGCCGGCGCACCCGGACCACGTTGTCCGTACGGGTCCCGGGCGTTCCGTCGGGCTGGTTCTGGATCCGCTCGGTCTCCTCGGCCCGCAGCACCTCCCAGCCCGCCGTGACCGGCTCCAGCTGCGCGAGGACCTCCTCGGGCGTGGGGAAGTGCGCCTCCTCCCGCTCCTCCTGCCACGGCGCCCAGCCCGCGTGGCCGACCACCAGCAGGGTGCCGCCGGGGGCCACGGCCGCGGCGGCCGTGCGCAGGACCGCGTCACGGGGGAAGTCCCCGTAGTTGTGCAGGAAGCACGCGGAGACGAGGTCGAACTCCCCCTGCGGGAAGGACTCCGTCAGGTCGTGCCGTGCGAAGGAGACGCGGTCGCTGACCCCGGCCTCCGCCGCGTGCTCGGTCGCCCGGCCGAGGGCGACCCCGGAGATGTCGGTCCCGGTGACCGTCCATCCGCGGCGGGCCAGCCAGACGGCGTCGGCGCCCTCCCCGCACCCCAGGTCCAGGGCCCGGCCCGGGGCGAGGGCGGACACCTCGTGCACCAGCATGGCGTTGGCCTCGCCGCTCCAGATGCGGTGGCCCTCCCCGTACCGGCCGTCCCAGAACTCCTCGCCCGCCACCGCTCCGGGCTCGGGGTGGTGGTGGGCGTGCGTGTGGGTGTGCGCGTGCTCGGTCATGGCTTCCTCTTCCCGTCCGGGTGCCGGTACGGCAGATGCTCCGCCCGTCCGGCGAAGTGCGGCAAACTTTGTTGCCGACCCGGCAAAAGAGGAATCTGGCGACCGCGCGGGCGCATTACGCCGGCGGCTCGGCGATCAGGGCCGTGGCCACCCGGCGGAAGCCGATGCGGGCGTAGACGCGGGCCACGTCCTCGTCGCCCGCCGACAGGAAGACCGTACGGGCCCCGCGCTCCCGGGCCCGTGCGACCAGGGCGGCCGTGACCCCGAGGGCCAGGCCCTGGCGGCGGGCCGACGGGAGGGTGCCGACGCCCACCACCTCCACGACGTCCCCGACCGGGTTGTACTGGCCCGCGCAGAGCACCACCCCGTCCCGTACGGCCGCGGCCAGGACCGTGCTGCCTGCGGCCAGCTTCTCGGCCACGCGGGCCCGGCCCGCCTCGGCCGCCGGGTCCGTCAGCGCCGCCGCCAGTTCCGCTGGGCCCGCCTCGCCGACCGCCGTTCCCGGGGCCGCGAAGGCCAGGGCCGGGACCGTCACGGCGGCGGTGAGCAGCGGGTCGTCGGCGTCGAGCAGACGGACTTCGGGGTGCGGGGGAAGGGCCTCGGCCGCCGGGTCCAGGACCATCAGCGGGTGGGCGTGGACGTGGAGCCCCGCCGCCTCCACCGCGGCCCGGAGCGAGGGGCTGGTTTCGGCCACCCACTCGAAGGCCTCGGGGACCTTCAGCTCCCGCTGGCGCTGCCAGACCCGCTCCACGTCGGCCCGGGTTGCCCCGGGGCCGCCGAGCGCGGGCCGCGCGTAGTACGGCCAGCCCGCGCCCTCCTGGACGAACAGGGTCAGGGGGCCGAAGTCCTCGGCGCGGGCCCCGCCCACCCGCGGCACCGTGTCGTAGTACCGCTCGAGCTCGGACAACGTCGGGTCGATCATGTGGTCGGTCATCCGGTCATCCAAACAAAGGGGCGCCGCGCGGGCACCTCCTTTCCGGACCGCTCAGGCGCCCTCCTTCAGCACGCGCGAGATCAGCGCCCGCTGGGCGTCGGAGAGGTTCGGCTCCGCGCAGGCCAGCGTCCGCCCGTCCACGGTGATCCGGTAGGAGAAGCCGTCCCGTACCCGGTCCGCAGGGTCGCCCGGCGGCCCGGGCCGCAGCGCGAGCTGGGCCAGGGCCTTCCACTCGTCCTCGTCCGGCCGGCCCGCGGTGTCCACCTCGGCCCGGCGCTCGATGCCCGCGAAGCCGCCCGTCCGTACCACCTGAATGCGCATGGGTGCCCTCTACCCCGCGAGCGGGACACCCACCGCGGACCACGCCTTCTGGAGCGCCTGGTGCTCGGCGCCGCCGGCCCCGTACCGGGTCACGGCCGCCGCGGTCGAGAGCCGGGCGAAGTCCGCGAAGTTCGCCCGGGGGGTGAGGTCGCCGCCGGTCAGGGTGTCGTACCAGATCCGTCCGGCCCGCTCCCAGGCCTTGCCGCCCAGCTCGGTCGCCACGATGTAGAAGGCGTGGTTGGGGATGCCGGAGTTGATGTGGACGCCGCCGTTGTCGCTGTGGGTGTTCACGTAGCCGTCCATCGTGGCCGGCTGCGGGTCCTTGCCCAGCTCGTCGTCGTCGTACGCGGTGCCCGGGGCCTTCATCGAGCGCAGTGCGACCCCGGTGACGTTGGGGCCGAGCAGCCCGGCCCCGATCAGCCAGTCGGCCTCCTCGGCCGTCTGCTCCAGCGAGTACTGCTTGATCAGCGAGCCGAAGACGTCCGACATCGACTCGTTCAGGGCGCCCGACTGGCCGCGGTAGACCAGGTTCGCCGTGTACTGGGTGACGCCGTGGGTCAGCTCGTGGCCGATGACGTCCACCGACACGGTGAAGTCGAGGAAGAGGTCCCCGTCCCCGTCGCCGAAGACCATCTGCTGGCCGTCCCAGAACGCGTTGTTGTACTCCTCGCCGTAGTGGACGGTCGCGTCCAGGGGGAGCCCGGAGTCGTCGATCGAGCGCCGGCCGAAACCCTTCAGGAAGAGTTCGTACGTCGCCCCGAGGCCCGCGTAGGCGCGGTTGACGGTGGCGTCCTTGCTCAGCGGGTCGCCCTCCCCGCGGACCTTCGCCCCGGGCAGCCGGGTGCGGTGCTGGGCGTCGTAGACGGTCCGGTCCGGATCGTCGGAGGTCGGCGCGGCGAGCACGGGGACGATCCCGCGGACGGCGGTGACCCGGCGCCGGGTGCGCAGCATGGAGTCGCGCTCCAGCGTGCGCTGGGCGAGGTCGGCGCGGCGGGAGTCCTCGGACAGGGCGGCCTTGTCGAGGAGGTGCGGCGGGACGACCGTGCAGAAGACGGGGTGGTGGCGGTGGGTGTGGGAGGCATCCATGCCCGGCAATGTGGCAGTGGGTCATGGTGGTGTCACTACCTGCGACCATGATTCATTCACTTGTCTGAAAGCGGTAACGCCGGGTTGACGGAACAACCGGACCCGGGCGGGATGAAGGAGGCTTGGCTCACATTTGGTGCAAATCGGACGCTCTGGTCTTGCATACTGAAACAGGTCCTCGCGTCACGGCGCGGCTCGGCTAGGCTCGGCCCATCATGCGTTTCGGGCTGCTTCTCCTTAGCTGCCGCGGCGAGGGTCTGTAGTCGTAGGCCGACCCCCTCCCCGCGGAGTTTGGTGTTGCGGTTTTCACTACCGCCGTCGGCCGTCCCAGCGAACTACACGCGGACACGCGAGGAGCCCAACGCCATGAGCCAGCAGCCTTTTGTCGGTCGCCCCACGCCCATCACCAACGCGACCCACACCCAGAAGTCCTCCGGGATGCCGATCCACAAGTACGGCTCGTACGAGCAGGTGGAGATCCCCGACCGCACCTGGCCGAACGCCCGCGTCACCAAGGCTCCCCGCTGGCTCTCCACCGACCTGCGCGACGGCAACCAGTCGCTGATCGACCCGATGACCCCCGCCCGCAAGCGCGAGATGTTCGACCTGCTGGTGCGCATGGGCTACAAGGAGATCGAGGTCGGCTTCCCCTCCTCCGGCGAGACCGACTTCGCCTTCGTGCGCTCCATCATCGAAGAGGGCGCGATCCCGGACGACGTCACCATCTCCGTACTGACCCAGGCCCGCGAGGACCTGATCGAGCGGACCGTGGAGTCCCTGGTCGGTGCGAAGCGCGCCACCGTACACCTGTACAACGCGACCGCCCCGACCTTCCGCCGGGTGGTCTTCCGCGGCTCCAAGGAGCAGATCAAGCAGATCGCCGTCGACGGCACCCGCCTGGTCATGGAGTACGCGGACAAGCTGCTGGGCCCGGAGACCACCTTCGGCTACCAGTACAGCCCGGAGATCTTCACCGACACCGAGCTGGACTTCGCCCTGGAGGTCTGCGAGGCCGTCTGTGACGTCTGGCAGCCGGCCGAGGGCCGCGAGATCATCCTGAACCTGCCCGCCACCGTGGAGCGCTCGACGCCGTCCACGCACGCGGACCGCTTCGAGTGGATGGCCCGCAACCTGACCCGCCGCGAGCACGTCTGCATCTCCGTGCACCCGCACAACGACCGCGGCACCGCCGTCGCCGCCGCCGAGCTCGCCCTGATGGCCGGCGCCGACCGCATCGAGGGCTGTCTGTTCGGGCAGGGCGAGCGCACCGGCAACGTCGACCTGATCACCCTGGGAATGAACCTGTTCTCCCAGGGCATCGACCCGCAGATCGACTTCTCGCAGATCGACGAGATCCGTCGCACCAGCGAGTACTGCAACCAGATGGAGGTCCACCCGCGCCACCCCTACGCGGGCGACCTGGTCTACACCGCCTTCTCCGGCTCCCACCAGGACGCCATCAAGAAGGGCTTCGACGCGATGGAGGCCGACGCGGCCGCCCAGGGCAAGACGGTCGACGACATCGAGTGGGCCGTTCCGTACCTGCCGATCGACCCGAAGGACGTCGGCCGCTCCTACGAGGCGGTCATCCGGGTCAACTCTCAGTCCGGCAAGGGCGGCATCGCGTACGTCCTGAAGAACGACCACAAGCTGGATCTGCCGCGCCGCATGCAGATCGAGTTCTCCCGGATCATCCAGGCCAAGACCGACGCCGAGGGCGGCGAGGTCACGCCGAAGGCGATCTGGGACGTCTTCTCCGACGAGTACCTGCCCAACTCCGACAACCCGTGGGGACGCATCCAGCTGCGGTCGGGTTCGACGGCCACCGACAAGGACGGCACGGACACGCTGACCGTCGAGGCGGTCGTGGACGGTGTGGAGACGGTCCTGGACGGCACCGGCAACGGTCCGATCTCGGCCTTCTTCGACGCGCTGGCCGGCATCGGCGTCGACGCCCGCCTGCTGGACTACACCGAGCACACCATGAGCGAGGGCGCCTCGGCCGTGGCCGCCTCGTACATCGAGTGCGCGATCGACGGCCGCGTCCTGTGGGGCATCGGCATCGACGCCAACACCACCCGCGCCTCCCTGAAGGCGGTCATCTCCGCCGTCAACCGCGCGGGCCGCTGACCCCCCGTACGCGACCCCGCTCCCTCCCCTCTGGAGGGGGCGGGGTTCCGCCGTCCCCGCGCCGGCCGGATGGCGCGCCGGCGCGGGGGCGCGGGCGGGCCCTCAGCGGGCCAGGTAGCCGCCGTCCACCGGCAGGACCACGCCCGTCACGAACGAGGCCGCGTCCGAGGCCAGGAAGGCGATGACGCGGGCCACCTCCTCGGGCTCCCCGAGCCGGCCCATGGGGTGCGCCCCCGCGATCTCCGACAGGTACTCCGGACCGCCCGGCTCGTCCTTCAGCGCGATCACCCGCTCCGTACGGATGGTTCCCGGTGCCACCGCGTTGACCCGGATCCCGTGTGCGGCCCACTCCACCGCGAGGTGCTTCGTCAGCCCGGAGGCCACGAACTTCGCGGGTCCGTACGCGGCCTGGCGGGCCTGCCCGGCCACTCCCGAGATCGAGGACACGCAGACCAGGGCCCCGCCGGGGCGCGGCTGCGCGGTCATCGCCTCGATGGCGTACTTGCAGGTCAAGAACATGCCGCGGCCGTCGACCGCCATGACGTGGTCCCAGTCCTCGGGGCTGGTCTCGCGGACGTCGGAGAGGGGGAGCACCCCGGCGTTCGCCACGGCCACGTCGAGGCGCCCGTACGCCCCGACGGCGGCCGCGACCATCGCGCGGTTGGCCTCCGGATCGGAGACGTCACCGGCGACCGCGGTGATCGCACACCCCTCGTCGGCCAGTTCCGTACGCAGGGCCTCGACCCCGGGGCCATTGATGTCGGCCGCGGTCACCCGGGCCCCGGAGCGGGCCAACAGCCGGGCGGTGGCCCGGCCGATCCCGCTCGCGGCGCCGGTGACCAGACAGGACTTCTCGTTCATGCGGCGAACCCTAGAGGGAGCGGGGAGGAGGCGGGGGGACGCCGGGGACGCAGACCGGCCAAGTCCGGGGCCCGGCACATGTTGTCTTGTCACACGACTGACGCATCCTCACCGATGTGGCTAACATCACGCCCACCCGGCGATGTTGCCGGAAGGTTACGGAGGTGCGACGTGCTGCCAGTTCGGGGTGGGGACGGCCGGAAGCTGACGGTCTGGGGCACCCGTACCACCTGGAGCACCGTGGGGGACGGGGAGTTCTTCTGCCCCGCCTGCGGTGGCGACCGCAATTACCGCAGGCGGACCGGGCGGCGCCGGTTCACCGTCCTCGGGGTGCCGCTGCTGCCCCGCGGGCAGGCCGGGCCCGTCATCGAGTGCCAGGGCTGCCGTGCGCGCTTCGCCACCGACGTCCTGGACCACCTCACCACGACCCGCTTCACGGCCCTCCTGCGCGACGCCGTGCACACCGTGGCGCTGGCCGTGCTCACCGCGGGCGGAACGGCCTCGCGCGGCGCGCTGGAGGCCGCCGTGGGCGCCGTACGGGCCGCGGGCTTCCAGGAGTGCACCGAGGAGCAGCTGGAGTCCCTCGTGGACGCGCTGTCCACGGACGAGGGCCGGCAGGGGCTGTACGACGTCCCGGAGTGTTGCGGGGCCGCGCTGTCGATAGAGCTCCACGAGGCCCTGGAACCGCTGGCCCCGCACCTGGCCGGCCCGGGTCGCGAATCGATCCTGCTCCAGGGGGCCCGCATCGCGCTCGCGGACGGCCCGTACACCCCGGCCGAGCGCGAGGTGCTCGCGACGGTCGGTTCGGCGCTGCGGATCGACACGGACGAGGTGACCCGACTGCTGTCGGCGGTGCGCGCTCCCTGAGGGGCGTTCCACGGATCTCACACGAGCGGCCCTGTGCGAATTCATCGCGCAGGGCCGCTCGTGTCCGACCCGTGGACTCCGGACGGGCCCGTTCCGCCCAAAACGGCCTTCCGTGGCGTAACGATCCGGCCTCGCAGGGCCCGTTTCGGGACGCGTGAACGCCGTGTGAAGGGTGCAGGCGCAAGCCCCGTGCCCGATGTGTCCACCAGTCGGACGGCCGGAACGGCGCCTTCGAGTTTGCCCGTCCGAAGGGCTGCAAACCTGGTATCCGCACGTCATGGGGCAGGTGCTTCACGGGTGCGCCGGGGGAAGATCCGGCCCCGCACCGTTGTGCGCATACCCCTGTCGAGAGCGCCGCACCACTGGAGAAACCTACAGATCGAGCAGGCCTGGACGTCAACAGTTTGTCGAAGTCGACGATATGTGTGAGGCCACCCACAGGCGTTCAATTCCGGTCACACGACAAGACGGCGCCGTTAACACAGCGCGGCTTCCATTCGCTCCACCGTGAATGCACTGACAACCCCGGCGTACCAACGGGTTAGCGACCCACTGCGCCCCAGGGACAACCAGATCTCCTCTCACTTACCTACCTTGAAGGGCAAGGCTGAGATGGCACGTGTCGCCGCCCGGCTTTCCACCGACGGAGAGCAGAGCACGCACCCGGTCGACGAGGTGCTCCCCCTCCCCAAGCTCGCGCTGTACGGCTTCCAGCACGTACTCGCCTTCTACGCCGGCGCGGTGATCGTTCCGATCATCGTCGGCAACGCGCTGAAGCTGAGCCCTGAACAGCTGGTCTACCTGATCAACGCGGACCTCTTCACCTGCGGCATCGCCTCGATCATCCAGGCCTGGGGCATCGGCCGGATCGGTGCGCGCCTGCCGCTGATCCAGGGCGTGACCTTCACCGCCGTCTCGCCGATGATCGCCATCGGTCTCGGCGCCGGCGGCGGCACCGCCGCCCTGCTGGTCATCTACGGCGCGGTGATCACCGCCGGTATCGCCACCTTCGCCTTCGCCTGGCTCCCGGCCAAGGCGTTCCGGACCGTGATGCGGCTGTTCCCGCCGGTCGTCACCGGCACGGTGATCACCGTGCTGGGCATCGTCCTGATCCCGGTCGGTCTCAACGACGCCGCCGGCGGCCTCGGCAGCCCCGACTTCGGAGACCCGAAGAACTTCGCCTACGCCGGCGGCACGATGCTCTTCATCCTCATCCTGATGAAGATCGGCAAGCCGTTCCTCTCCAGCATCTCGATCCTCCTCGGCCTGGTCGTCGGCACCACCGTCGCCTTCCTGCTCGGCGACGCGAAGTTCGGGGACGTGAGCAAGTCCGAGTGGATCGGCGTCACCACCCCCTTCCACTTCGGTGCCCCGAAGTTCGAGTGGTTCCCGATCGTCCTGATGCTCATCGTCATGCTGATCACCATGGTCGAGACGACCGGTGACACCTACGCCGTCGGCGACATCGTCGGCAAGGAGGTCGACAGCGAGACCGTGGCCCGCGCCCTGCACGCCGACGGCGCCGCGACCGCGCTCGGCGGTGTCCTCAACTCCTTCCCGTACGTGGCCTTCGCCGAGAACGTCGGCCTGGTGCGGATGACGAAGGTGAAGAGCCGGTTCGTGGTGGTCGCCGCGGGTGTCTTCATGATCGCCTTGGGTCTGCTGCCCAAGGCCGCCGCGATCGTCGCCGCCGTCCCGCACGGGGTCCTCGGCGGCGCCGCGACCGTCATGTTCGCCATGGTCGCCCTGGCCGGCATCCAGACCCTGGCCAAGGTGGACCTGAAGGAGGAGAAGAACGCGCTGATCGTCGGCGTCTCCCTCGCCTTCGCCCTGCTCCCCGCGACCGTCCCGGTCTTCTTCACCAAGCACATGGACCCGGACCTGTCCTCGCTCCTCAACAGCGGTGTGACGCTCGGTGCCACGGCCGCCATCGTCCTCAACCTGGTCTTCAACGGCCTGGGCAAGGACGGCGCCCACGACGCCCCCAAGGTCGAACTGCCCGCCCAGCCGACGGCGGGCGAGGAGTCCTCGGCAGCCGTACCGGCCCCGTCGGGCGAGGGCGAAGAAGCCCGGACGCCGGCCTCCTGACCCTCCCAAGGGGTGACCCCGGCCGGGCCCCGCGCCCGGCCGGGGTCGCTGCCGTTCGTTGTCGTTCGTTGCCGGGACGCACTGCCCGTGGTCGCCTCGCCGTACGGGACAATGGGCGCATGAGTCTGTTCCGCGACGACGGCATCGTGCTGCGCACCCAGAAGCTGGGTGAGGCGGACCGCATCATCACCCTGCTGACCCGCGGCCACGGCCGGGTGCGGGCCGTCGCCCGCGGGGTCCGGCGCACGAAGTCCAAGTTCGGCGCCGGGCTGGAACCTTTCTCCCACGCCGACGTGCAGTTCTTCGCCCGGGGCAGCGAACTGATCGGCCGCAGCCTCCCGCTCTGCACCCAGACCGAGATCATCGCCCCGTACGGCAACGGCATCGTCACCGACTACGCCCGCTACACCGCCGGCACCGCCATGCTGGAAACCGCCGAGCGGTTCACCGAGAACGAGGGCGAGCCCGCCGTCCAGCAGTACCTGCTGCTCGTCGGAGCCCTGCGCACCCTCTCGCGCGGCGAGCACGAGCCCCACCTCATCCTCGACGCCTTCCTGCTGCGCTCCCTCGCCGTCAACGGCTACGCGCCCAGCTTCGAGGACTGCGCGAAGTGCGGCATCCACGGACCCAACCGGCACTTCTCCGTCGCCGCGGGCGGGGTCATATGCGGGGACTGCCGGGTGCCCGGCAGCGTCGTACCCTCATCAGAGGCCATCGCCCTGCTCAGCGCCCTGCTGACGGGCGACTGGGGGCATGCCGACGCGTGCGAGGCGCGTCACGTGCGGGAGGGCAGCGGGCTGGTCTCCGCCTATTTGCACTGGCATCTGGAGCGCGGGCTACGCTCCCTGCGATACGTCGAGAAATAGGAGCTGGGCACATGGTACGACGCGGGATTCTGGGACGCTCTCGCCGGGAGTACAAGGTTCCCGAGCCGCACCCGTCCGGTGCGGTCCCGCCGAAGATCCCCGGTGAGCTGGTCCCGAACCACGTCGCCGTCGTCATGGACGGCAACGGCCGCTGGGCGAAGGAGCGCGGTCTGCCGCGCACCGAGGGGCACAAGGTCGGCGAGGGCGTCGTGCTCGATGTGCTCAAGGGCTGCCTGGAGATGGGCGTCAAGAACCTCTCCCTGTACGCTTTCTCGACGGAGAACTGGAAGCGCTCGCCCGACGAGGTCCGCTTCCTGATGAACTTCAACCGCGACGTCATCCGGCGCCGCCGCGACGAGATGAACGAGCTGGGCATCCGCATCCGTTGGGTCGGCCGCATGCCGAAGATGTGGAAGTCGGTCGTCCAGGAGCTCCAGGTCGCGCAGGAGCAGACCGTCGACAACGACGCCATGACCCTGTACTTCTGCGTCAACTACGGCGGCCGTGCGGAGATCGCGGACGCGGCGCAGGCCATCGCCCGCGATGTCGCGGCGGGCCGGCTGGACCCGTCGAAGGTGAACGAGAAGACCTTCGCGAAGTACATGTACTACCCGGACATGCCGGACGTGGACCTCTTCCTGCGCCCGAGCGGCGAGCAGCGGACCTCCAACTACCTGCTCTGGCAGAGCGCGTACGCCGAGATGGTCTTCCAGGACGTGCTGTGGCCGGACTTCGACCGCCGCAACCTCTGGGCGGCCTGCCTGGAGTACGCCCAGCGCGACCGCCGCTTCGGCGGCGCCGTGCCGAACCAGCCGGAGTCCACCGCCTGACGGGGGTGCGGGACGGCCGGATTCCGCCCGGCCGGTAGAGTCCGCTGTCATGAACACGGATGAGGATCATGCACAGCGGACCGAGCAGGCCGCCTTCGTCTACCAGCTCACGCTCGCTGACCTCCAAGGGGTCGTCCGGGTGCGTGCCTGGCGGACGGGAGCGGGGCGCGCGGAGATGCTCCTGCCCCCGCTGATGACCACTGCCCTCGTGGTGGCGTTCGGCCTGTTCCGCGGGTTCCTGCCGGTCGTCACCGTGGTCAGCGCGGTGGTGGGACTCGGTGCCGGACTCCTCGGAGTCGTTCGGGGCCGACGCGGCATGGCGCGCCGGCTTCACGCGGTGTGGGTTCAGTACGGGCAGTGCCGCACGCTGGTCGACGACCGGGGCGCCGCGACCACGGGCGAGACCATGTCGTACACGGCCGACTGGAAGCTCTTCACGGACTACGCCGAGACGCCGGACCTCTTCGTCCTGGTCGGGGGCCCGCGAGCGAGCTGCCTCGCGGTGGTGCCGAAGCGGGGGGCCGAGGAGCCCGCCGACATCGACCGCCTCCGCGCGATCCTGGACCGGAACCTGAAGCGGGTCTAGCCGGCGGCGGCGCAGTCGGCGCAGGTGCCGAAGATCTCCACCGTGTGGGCGACGTTCACGTAGCCGTGCTCGGCCGCGATGGACTCCGCCCACTTCTCCACGGCCGGGCCCTCCACCTCGACGGCCTTGCCGCACTTGCGGCAGACCAGGTGATGGTGGTGATCGCCGGTGGAGCAGCGGCGGTAGACGGACTCGCCGTCGCTGGTCCGCAGGACGTCGACCTCGCCGGCGTCCGCGAGGGACTGGAGGGTGCGGTAGACGGTGGTCAGGCCCACGGAGTCGCCACGGTGCTTGAGCATGTCGTGGAGCTCCTGGGCGCTGCGGAACTCGTCCACCTCGTCCAGCGCCGCCGCGACCGCGGCCCGCTGCCGGGTGGATCGTCCTCGTACTGGCGCGGTATTCATCTCGCCAGGCGCAGTCGCCACCGGTTCCTCCTCGTATAGGCCTGCGGCCATTGTGCCAGCCCTTCAGGGGGCGTCCGGCGAATCGGACGCCCCCTAGACCTTCACATCGTCGCGCGTGCAGACCTCTTCGGCCGCGAGTGCGGCTCTGGCCCGGCGCCGGGCCAACGGGGCGGAGAGGGCGGTCATCACCATGAAGACGCCGATCGCGAGCAGCACGATCGTCGCGCCCGAGGGCACGTTGATGTAGTAGGTGGCCGCCGTGCCGGTCAGCGAGACGGTCACGCTGATGGCCATGGCCAGGCCCAGCGTGGCCGCGAAACTGCGGGTGAGGCGCTGCGCTGCCGCGACCGGGATCACCAGCATCGCGCTGACCAGCAGCAGGCCGACGATGCGCATCGCGACGGTGACGGTGACGGCGGCGGTGACCGCGATCAGCAGGTTCAGGGCGCGCACGGGCAGGCCGGTGACCCGGGCGAACTCCTCGTCCTGGCAGACGGCGAAGAGCTGCCTGCGCAGGCCGATGGCCACGGCGAGGACGAAGGCGGCGAGGATCGCCATCGCGGTCACATCCTCGGCGGAGACCGTGGTGATCGAGCCGAACATGGAGCCCAGGAGGCTGGCCGTCTGACCGCCCCCGAGGTTGATGATCATGACGCCGCCCGCGAGGCCGCCGTAGAAGAGCATGGCGAGGGCGACGTCTCCGCTGGTCCTGCCGCGGGCCCGGATCAGTTCCATGCCGACGGCGCCGACGACGGCGACGAGCGTCGCCATCCAGACCGGGCTGGTCTGGAGCACGAAGCCGAGCGCGACACCGGTCATGGCGACGTGGCCGAGGCCGTCGCCCATGAGCGCCTGGCGGCGCTGGACGAGGTACGTGCCGATGGCGGGGGCCGTGATGCCGACCAGGGCCGCCGCGATCAGCGCGCGCTGCATGAAGGCGTAGTCGAGGATGTCCATCAGCTCAGCAGTCCCGTCCGCAGGGGCCCGGCGTCGTGCGCCGCGTGGGGGTGTACGTGGTCGTGGCCGGGCAGGGCGTGCTGCCCCACGGCCTCCGGGGGCGGGCCGTCGTGGACGACGCAGCCGTCGCGCAGGACGACGGCGCGGTCGATCAGGGGCTCCAGCGGGCCCAGCTCGTGCAGGACGAGCAGGACGGTGGAACCGGCGGCGACCTGCGCGCGCAGGGCGTTCGCCAGGACCTCCTGGTTGGCGAGGTCCACGCCCGCCATCGGCTCGTCCATGATCAGCAGCTCGGGTTCGACGGCGAGCGCCCGGGCGATGAGCACGCGCTGGTGCTGGCCGCCGGAGAGGGCGTCCACCGAGACGTCGGCGTACGAGTCCATGTCGACCAGGGCCAGGGCCTGCTCTATGGCCGTCCTGTCGGCCTTGCGCAGGAGGCCGAAGCGGGTGCGGGCGAGCCGGCCGGAGGAGACGACCTCGCGGACGGTGGCCGGGACGCCGCCGGCGGCGGTGGTGCGCTGGGGGACGTAGCCGATGCGCGACCAGTCGCGGAAGCGCTTGAAGTCCGTACCGAAGAGGCTGAGGGTTCCGTCGGTCAGCGGGACCTGGCCGACCACGGCGCGGACGGCCGTGGACTTGCCTGAGCCGTTGGCGCCGAGCAGCGCGACGACCTCACCGCGGTGGACGGTGAGGTCGATCCCGCGCAGCACGGGGCGCGAGCCGAGCGAGGCCGTGGCCCCGCGCAGGGATATGACGGGTGACTGGTCCGCTGCCCGTCCTGGCGTGGACTGCATGGCTCGCGCCTCCGTTGCTGCTGTCATCTACTTGGCTCCGAGCGCCTTCTGGAGGTTCTTCAGGTTGGACCGCATGACCTCGAAGTAGTCAGCGCCCTGGGACGTGTTGGTGATTCCTTCGAGGGGGTCCAGGACATCGGTCTTCAGGCCGGTGTCCGTCGCGAGGGTCTTGGCCGTCTTGTCGCTGGCCAGGGTCTCGAAGAACACGGTGGTGACATTGTCCTTCTTCGCGACGGCCTGAAGATCCTTCATCCGGGCCGGGCTCGGCTCGGACTCGGGGTCGACGCCGGAGATGCCCTCCTGGTCGAGGCCGTAGCGCTCGGCGAGGTAGCCGAAGGCGGAGTGGGTGGTGATGAAGGTCTTGGAGGCCGTGTTCTTCAGGCCGTCCTTGAACTCCGTGTCCAGCGCGGTCAGTTTGCCGACCAGCTCGTCGGTGTTCTTCTTGTAGTCCGCGGCGTGGTCGGGGTCGGCCTTCTCCAGGGCGGCGCCGACCCCCTTGGCGATCTCCGCGTACTTGACGGGGTCGAGCCAGACGTGCGGGTCCTTGCCGCCCTCGTCGTGGTCGTGGCCCTCGCCCTCGCCCTCGGCGTGGCCCTCGGCGCCGTGGTCGTGGCCGGCCGAGCCGTGGACCTCCAACTCGGTGAGGGTCGCGGCATCGACGACGTTCTTCACGCCGGACAGGGCGACGGCCTTGTCGACGGCGGGCTGCAGGCTCTTGAGGTAGAGGACCACGTCGGCCTCGCCGAGCTGCCCGGTCTGCTTCGGGGTGATCTCCAGGTCGTGCGGTTCGACGCCGGGCTTGGTCAGGCTGTCGACCTTCACGTGCTCCTTGCCGATCTGCTCGGCGAGGAAGGCCATGGGGTAGAACGACGCCGTCACGCCGACCTTGCCGTCCTTGCTGCCACCGGCGCCGGCGGCGGCTCCGGAGCAGGCGGTTAGGGCCGTGGCGCCGAGGGCGACGGCTCCGGCGAGGGCGGCGGTGGGTATGAGGCGTCGTACGTTCATGACATCCATTTTCATCAAAGATGGAAACGATTGTCAAAAACCCAGGTGGGGGGCCGGGGTGGGTGGGCGTGGAAGGGGAACCGATTTGAAAGGGGGGGTGCGGGCGCCGGTAATCTAAAGACTTCGCCGTTCGTCCTCGTAATGAAGAGAGCACCGTGGCCGCCGACAAGATCGAAACCATCGTCAGCCTGAGCAAGCGCCGTGGCTTCGTTTTCCCGTGCAGTGAGATCTACGGCGGCTCCAAGGCCGCCTGGGACTACGGCCCGCTCGGTGTCGAGCTCAAGGAGAACATCAAGCGCCAGTGGTGGAAGGCCATGGTCACCGGGCGTGAGGACATCGTCGGTATCGACTCCTCCGTGATCCTGGCCCCCGAGGTGTGGGTGGCCTCCGGCCACGTCGCCACCTTCTCGGACCCGCTGACCGAGTGCACCTCCTGCCACAAGCGCCACCGCGCGGACCACCTTGAAGAGGCGTACGAGGCCAAGCACGGCCGGATGCCCGCCAATGGTCTCGCCGACATCAACTGCCCCAACTGTGGCGTGAAGGGCCAGTTCACCGAGCCCAAGCAGTTCTCCGGCATGCTGGAGACCCACCTCGGCCCGACCCAGGACACCGGCTCGAAGGCGTACCTGCGCCCCGAGACCGCCCAGGGCATCTTCACCAACTTCGCCGTGGTGCAGACCACTTCGCGCAAGAAGCCGCCCTTCGGCATCGCGCAGATGGGCAAGTCCTTCCGGAACGAGATCACTCCGGGCAACTTCATCTTCCGCACGCGCGAGTTCGAGCAGATGGAGATGGAGTTCTTCGTCAAGCCGGGCGAGGACGAGCAGTGGCAGGAGTACTGGATGCAGGAGCGGTGGAACTGGTACCGCGACCTCGGCATCCGCGAGGAGAACATCCGCTGGTACGACCACCCGAAGGAGAAGCTGTCCCACTACTCGAAGCGCACCGCTGACATCGAGTACCGCTTCAACTTCGGTGGCAACGAGTTCTCCGAGCTCGAAGGCGTCGCCAACCGCACCGACTTCGACCTCAAGGCCCACTCCGCCGCCTCCGGCCAGGACCTGGTCTACTTCGACCAGGAGACCAAGGAGAAGTACACCCCGTACGTCATCGAGCCGGCGGCCGGCGTGAACCGCGCCATGCTCGCCTTCATGCTCGACGCGTACAACGAGGACGAGGCTCCGAACGCCAAGGGCGTCATGGAGAAGCGCACCGTGATGCGCCTCGACCCGCGCCTGGCCCCGATCAAGGTCGCCGTGCTGCCGCTGTCCCGCAACGCGCAGCTGTCGCCGAAGGCCAAGGGCCTCGCCGCCGACCTGCGCAAGTTCTGGAACATCGAGTTCGACGACGCGGGCGCCATCGGCCGCCGCTACCGTCGCCAGGACGAGATCGGTACGCCGTTCTGCGTCACCGTCGACTTCGACACCCTGGACGACAACGCGGTGACCGTGCGCGAGCGCGACACCATGAAGCAGGAGCGCGTCTCGCTGGACCAGATCCAGGCCTACCTCGGCAGCCGTCTGCTCGGTTGCTAGGTCCTGCTCCACGAAGACCGGTGGCCCGGTGCGCTCGCAGCGCACCGGGCCACCGGTCTTTACTCGGGGTGGGGCGGGCCCGGATCAGGAGGCCGCTGCCGCCTGCGCCGCCGCCTCGGCCGCGCGGCGCTCTCCCTCGGCCCTGGACCGCTTGCCGTACCAGCCGGTCCACGCGCCGAGTGCGCCCAGCACCGCGTAGATCATGATCGGGCTGACCACCAGCATGGTCTCGGTGGGCAGCGCGTAGGCGAGGGCGATGCGGACGAGGGCCTCGATGACGTACGCGACGCCCCACACCAGCGTCATCCGGTTCATGGTGGTGCGGAAGCCCTCGTACTGCCACAGGCCGTTCCACCAGGCGGTGCTCTCCGGGGTGCCGTCGGTGGCGAACTTGCGGCCGAAGTAGAACATCAGCGGGCGCGGCGCCAGCAGCGTCCCCAGGCAGAGCAGTCCGAACAGCCCGGTGACCCCCGAGTCCTTGACGAGCAGGGCGCGGGCCGAGTGCGCGCCGACGAGCGAGACGACGGCGGTGATCACCAGGAACACCATGGTGATGACGGCGAACTCGTCGAGCTTGCGCCGCCAGGCCAGGCTGATGACGCTCTCGAGCACCGGCCAGGCGCTGCTGAGCAGGAGTGCGGAGAACTCGCTCCAGCCGTGGTCCTTGGTGAGGATGTTGTACGTGATCAGCGGCGCGACCACGTTGAGCCCGATGGTCAAGATCCAGCCGAGGACGGCAGCGCTGCCCGAGCGCTTCGGAGGTGCCGGTTGTGTGGAGTGAGTTGCTGGAGCGGACAAGGTTCCCCCTGAAACGTGCCTGGTGAAGTGCGGTAGGGAGACCGTAAGGAGTTTGACTGGACGCGAACAACCTGACCGGACCAAAATGATCATCAAGTTGTCCGGAGTGACTGATTCCGGCTGGCGATCGCACCAGGTCAGGCGCGCAGGCCCCGGATCACGAGCGCGGTGACCGCCTCGAACTCGGTGATGATCGTCGGCGAGAGCCAGTCGGCCGCGTACTGCGGGTCGTGGAAGCGGCCGGTGGCGTCGAAGACCGCGCGGGCCGCCGCCGGCACGTCTTCGGCGGCGAGCGAGCCCGCCGCGACGCCCTCGGCGATGATCCGGCCCAGCTGGTCGATCAGCTCGCTCAGGTGCGCGTCCACCACGCCGCTGTTCTCGGCGAGCAGCACGGTGTAGGTGGCGAACAGTTCCGGGTCGTCGCCCGCCTTGTGGCGCTTGGCCTCGAAGAGGGCCTCCAGCCACGCCTCCAGCTTGGAGGGGGCGCTGCCGGTGGGGGCCGAGGCGATCTCCTCCAGCATGACCACGCTCCGGGCCAGCCAGCGGTCCGTGACGGCCTCGCGCAGCGCCGCCTTCGACGGGAAGTGCCGGTACACGCTGCCGTGGCTGACGCCCAGGGCGCGGGCCACGTCCACCACGGTCGCCTTGGTGGGACCGAAGCGGCGCAGCACCTCCTCGGTGGTCGCGAGGATGCGCTCGGGAGTCAGGGGCTCGGCAGCAGCGGGAGGCATGGGTACGACCGTACCGTCAGCTCAGTGCTCACTGTCGAGGTGGGCCATCTGGGCCGCCGGGTACCTCTCGCCCGCCGCGGCGCCCGCCGGGACCGCTTCCTCGATGGCGGCCAGGTCGGCGGCGTCGAGCGAGACGTCCATGGCACCCAGTGCCTCGGCAAGCCGGTCCCTGCGCCGGGCGCCCACCAGCGGCACGATGTCGACCCCGTGCCGCGGCCCCTGCGCGAGCACCCAGGCGATCGCGGTCTGGGCGACGCTCGCGCCCTTGCCCTCGGCCACCTTGCGCAGCGCCTCCACCAGGTCGAGGTTCCGGTCGAGGTTGTCGCCCTGGAAGCGGGGGCTCATGCCGCGGAAGTCGCCCGGGGCCAGTGCGCGGTCGCGGGTGAAGTGACCGCTGATGAGGCCGCGGGACAGCACCCCGTACGCCGTGATCCCTATGCCGAGCTCGCGGGCGGTCGGCAGGATCTCGGCCTCGATGCCGCGGGAGATCAGCGAGTACTCGATCTGGAGGTCGGAGATCGGGGCGACGGCAGCGGCTCGGCGCAGGGTGTCCGCGCCGACCTCCGAGAGGCCGATGTGGCGCACGTGTCCGGCCTCGACCGCCTCGGCGATGGCCCCGACGGTCTCCTCGATCGGTACGTCCGGGTCAACCCGCGCGATCCGGTAGATGTCGATGTGGTCCCGGCCGAGCCGCTGGAGCGAGTAGGCCAGGAAGTTCTTGACGGCCTCCGGCCGGCCGTCGTAACCGGTGAAGCCGCCCTCGACCGTGCGCAGCGCGCCGAACTTGACGCTGGTCAGCGCCCGCTCGCGGGCCTCGGCGGGCGCCGTGCTCAGGGCCTCGGCGATCAGCAGTTCGTTGTGCCCCATGCCGTAGAAGTCGCCGGTGTCCAGCAGTGTGTGCGTGCCGTCGGGGGCGGCGTCCAGATAGGCGTGGATGGTCGCGAGGGACTCGGCGCGGTCCGCCTCCCCGTAGAGGGCGGACATCCCCATGCAGCCCAGCCCCAACGGGAAAAGGGTGGGGCCGGTGCTGCCCAGGGTGCGGCGGTCGGCGGTCGTGTGGGTGCTCTCGTTCGTCGTCATGGAACGAGAATGGCATGACGAGTGACAGATTTCAATATCTGTCACTCGTCAGTGTCAGGCGAGGATCCGCAGCGCCAGGGCGGCCGCCGCGGCCAGGGTCAAGACGGCCGCCGGTGCCAGCTCGTAGTCCTTGACCCGGAGGTGGCTGATGACCGCGCCGATGAAGTAGAGGGTCACGCCGGCCGCCGCGGCCACCCCGAGCGGAGTCACCCACAGGCCGGCCACCAGGCCGATCGCGCCCGCGGCCTTGAGCGTGGCGAGGCGCGGCAGCCACGAGTCCGGGACCCGGACCTTCTGCATGCTCGCCACGATCTGGTCGTTGCGCTGGAGAGTGAAGGTGGCGGAGGCGGTGAGGACGAGGGCGAGCAGGACGCCGACGACGGCGTAGGCGATGAACATGAAGATCTCCAACGGTCGGTAATGTGAAACCATTGAATAGCATCAACGATATCTCGAATGCAATCATTTCCTGGTTGCTACGATGTGGACCATGACGGCAGATCAGGACGGACCGCACCCTCCGCAGCGGCTGGGCCTGCTGCTGGCCTGGCACGGCTCGGTCACCCAGACGCGGATGAAGCGGGCGCTCGGCGCGGCCGGACTCACTCCCCGGCACGCGATGACGCTGATGCACCTGGAGGGCGGCCCCATCAGCCAGCGGGCGCTCGCCGAGCGGCTGGAGGTGGACCCGAGCGTGCTCGTCGGGATCCTGAACGACCTGGAGGGCGAGGGCCTGGCCGAACGCCGCCGGGACCCGTCCGACCGGCGCCGTCACAACGTGGCCATCACCGAAGCCGGGGGAGCGGCCCTCCACAAGACGAACACCGCCCTCGACGAGGTCGAGAGCGGCATCTTCGCGGGCCTGTCGGCCGCGGAGCGCGACCTCCTGCGCGGCCTCCTCGACCGGGTCAACATCTCGGCCGAGGACTTCAGCTGCGGCGATTAGCCGCCCGGGCGGAGGATCCTCAAGTCCGCGGGGAACCCGTCACGGCGGCGGCGCCGACCGCGTCCTCCAGGGTGCGGGCGGTCCGTTCCGCCGTCGCACGGGCCCACGCACCGCTCGTTGCCGCGCCCACGACCAGGACGAGCAGCCCGCAGATCGTGATGATCCACCAGGCCGGTTGGGCCGCGCCCGAGAAGTCCGAGCCGTTCGCCAGCCCGGCCGCCAGCACCGAGCCGATCACCGCGACGCCCAGGGTGCCGCCGGTCTGCCGACTGGTGGAGGCGATGGCTGCCGCCACCCCGGCCTGGGAGCGCGGCATCCCGGACACCGCCGTATTGGTGATCGGTGCGTTCACCATGCCGAAGCCGAGCCCGAACAGCATGTACCCGGTGAACAGGAGCGGGTTGGACGTCTCGGCCTCGAACAGGGCGAACAGCAGCCCGCTCGACACCATGGCCACCCCCGCGATCAGTAGGCAGATCCGCGGCCCCCGACTGCCCACCAGCCGCCCGGCCAGCGGCGCGAACAGGACGGTCAGCCCGGCCATCGGCAGCATGTAGAGCCCCGCGTGCAGGGCGCTGAGCCCCCGTACGTCCTGGAGGTACAGCGTGTTCAGGAAGAGGAAGCCGGCCAGCCCGGCGAAGGCGCTGATCGCGATCACGGTCGACCCGCTGAAGGGCGCGCTCCGGAAGAACCGGAGATCGATCAGCGGCTCCTTGCGGCGGGGCTCGTAGACCAGCAGCCCCAGGAACGCGGCCACGGCCACCACCGCACACCCCACGATCAGCGGCGAGCGCCAGCCGGCGGCCGGTGCTTCGATGATCCCGTACGTCAGACTGCCCAGCAGGGCGATCACCAGCACCTGCCCCAGCGGGTCCGGACGGCGCGGCCGGGCCGCCCTGGACTCGGGGATGTGCCGCAAGGTCAGCGCGAACGCCGCCAGACCGATCGGCAGATTGATCAGGAAGATCGAGCGCCAGCCCACGGAGTCCACCAGCACCCCGCCGATCAGGGGACCCGCCGCCATGGAAACGCCCCCGACCGCACCCCACACGCCGATGGCCCGGGCCCGCTCGGCGGGATCGGTGAAGGTGTTGGTGATGATCGACATCGCCACCGGGTTGAGCATCGCGCCGCCCACCGCCTGCACCATCCGGAAGACGACGAGCCAGTCGAGGCTGGGGGCGAGCGAGCAGAGCAGGGAGCCGCCGGTGAAGGCCACCAGACCGGCCACGAAGACCTTCCGGCGCCCGATCCGATCGGCCGTGGACCCCGCGAGCATCAGCAGCGAGGCCAGTACGAGGGTGTAGGCGTCGATGCTCCACTGCAGCCCCGAGACCGAGGCGTCCAGGTCGCGGCGCATCGAGGGCAGAGCGACGTTCAGCACGGTGTTGTCGAGGCTCACGATCAGCAGGCTCATGCAGCAGATCGCGAGGACGAGCGTGCGCTGCCGGGGACTCGGCTCGATCATGCGCCGATGCTACGTCCCCCCCACCCCCTCGGCATGCGGGACAATGGGCGGATGACCACGCTCCCCCCGCCCCTCGCGATCGGCCCGCACACCGTGCAGCCCCCGGTGGTGCTCGCACCCATGGCCGGCATCACCAATGCCCCGTTCCGTACCCTCTGCCGGGAGTTCTCGGGCGGCAAGGGGCTGTTCGTGAGCGAGATGATCACGACCCGCGCCCTGGTCGAGCGCAACGAGAAGACCATGCAGTTGATCCACTTCGACGAGACCGAGAAGCCCCGCTCGATTCAGCTGTACGGGGTGGACCCGGTCACGGTCGGCAAGGCGGTCCGCATGATCGTCGAAGAGGACCGCGCCGACCACATCGACCTCAACTTCGGCTGCCCGGTCCCCAAGGTGACCCGCAAGGGCGGCGGCTCGGCCCTCCCGTACAAGCGCAACCTGCTGCGCGCGATCCTGCGCGAGGCCGTCGCCGGCGCCGGCGACCTGCCGGTCACGATGAAGATGCGCAAGGGCATCAACGACGAGCACCTCACCTACCTCGACGCGGGCCGGATCGCCGTCGAGGAGGGCGTCACCGCCATAGCCCTGCACGGCCGGACCACCGCCCAGCACTACGGCGGCACCGCCGACTGGGAGGCCATCGCCCGGCTGAAGGAACACGTACCGGAGATCCCGGTGCTCGGCAACGGCGACATCTGGTGCGCGGAGGACGCGCTGCGCATGGTCCGCGAGACCGGCTGCGACGGCGTGGTCGTGGGGCGCGGCTGCCTGGGGCGGCCGTGGCTGTTTAACGACCTGGTGGCGGCCTTCGAGGGGCGCCCCGAGGACTTCCACAAGCCCACCCTGCGCGAGGTGGCGACCACCATGCACCGCCACGCGCAACTGCTGGGGGAGTGGATCGGCGACGAGGCGCGCGGGGTGATCGACTTCCGTAAGCACGTGGCCTGGTACCTCAAGGGCTTCTCGGTGGGTTCCGAGATGCGCAAGAAGCTCGGGGTCACCTCGTCCCTGGCCGAGCTCGACGCTCATCTGAGCGAGCTCGATCTGGATCAAGCGTGGCCGGAGAGTGCGGACGGGCCTCGCGGTCGGACGTCCGGAAACAACCGAGTTGTCCTGCCGGACGGCTGGCTGAAGGACCCGTACGACTGCGCGGGTGTGAGCGAGGACGCTGAACTGGACACCTCCGGAGGCTGACAAATCGCCCTCCGTGGTGCGTGATATACGCCACGCATGGGAAGGGTTTCGCTCAGATGAGCGCAGAAATCACGGGTAAGACTTTCAAAGGGTGGCACTGGGTGCCACCCTTTGTGCGTTCAATACTTGAACGCAAATGTATCGATGATCGCTCATCCGAGCGTGATCAGGCCTCAGGAGCCCCCTCGCCCTTCGGGATGTGAACGCTCTTCCTACTTTCTGATTACCCATGAGTTACTTTCGATCTGCTGGCGCACGGGTGGTTACAGCCATATGACGACCAAGTGGACGTACCCAGAAGCCTTCGATCTGGGTATGTTCCTGGCCGTCAGGGCAGCCACCGAGCCTCGAGGAGTCGAGACCCGTGTCGGAAAACAAAGATCAGAAGTTCGTCTACGACTTCACCGAGGGCAACCGCGACCTCAAGGACCTTCTCGGTGGCAAGGGTGCCAACCTCGCCGAGATGACCAACCTGGGTCTGCCGGTCCCTCCCGGCTTCACCATCACCACCGAGGCCTGCAAGGTCTACCTCGAGAGCGGTACGGCCCCGGCCGAGCTGCGCGAAGAGGTCAGCGCCCACCTTGCCGCCCTCGAGGCGAAGATGGGCAAGAAGCTCGGACAGTCGGACGACCCGCTGCTGGTCTCCGTGCGTTCCGGCGCGAAGTTCTCGATGCCCGGCATGATGGACACCGTCCTGAACATCGGCCTCTCCGACGAGTCCGTGAAGGGCCTCGCCTCCCAGGCCGGCAACGACCGCTTCGCCTGGGACTCGTACCGCCGCCTCATCCAGATGTTCGGCAAGACCGTGCTGGACGTCGACGGCGAGCTCTTCGAGGAAGCCCTCGACGAGGCCAAGGCCGCCAAGAAGGTCACCATCGACACCGACCTCGACGCCGCCGACCTGAAGAAGCTGGTCACCCGCTTCAAGAAGATCGTCGCCAAGCAGGCCGGCCGCGAGTTCCCGCAGGACGCCCGCGAGCAGCTCGACCTCGCCGTCGAGGCCGTCTTCAACTCGTGGAACACCGACCGCGCCAAGCTCTACCGCCGCCAGGAGCGCATCCCGAGCGACCTCGGCACCGCGGTCAACATCTGCTCCATGGTCTTCGGCAACCTCGGCCCCGACTCCGGCACCGGCGTCGCCTTCACCCGTGACCCCGCCAGCGGCCACGCGGGCGTCTACGGCGACTACCTGCAGAACGCCCAGGGCGAGGACGTCGTCGCGGGCATCCGCAACACCGTGCCGCTCGCGGACCTGGAGGCCATCGACAAGGCCTCGTACGACCAGCTCATGACGATCATGACGACGCTGGAGACCCACTACAAGGATCTTTGCGACATCGAGTTCACCATCGAGCGCGGCCAGCTGTGGATGCTCCAGACCCGCGTCGGCAAGCGCACCGCGGGCGCGGCGTTCCGCATCGCCACCCAGCTCGTGGACCAGGGCCTGATCGACGAGGCCGAGGCCCTCCAGCGCGTCAGCGGCCACCAGCTGGCCCAGCTGATGTTCCCGCGCTTCGACGAGGGCGCCAAGACGGCCCTGCTCGGTCGCGGCATCGCCGCCTCCCCGGGCGCGGCGGTCGGCAAGGCCGTCTTCGACTCCTACACGGCCGTCAAGTGGTCCCGCTCCGGCGAGAAGGTCATCCTGATCCGCCGCGAGACCAACCCCGACGACCTGGACGGCATGATCGCCTCCGAGGGCATCCTGACCTCGCGCGGCGGCAAGACCTCGCACGCCGCCGTCGTCGCCCGCGGCATGGGCAAGACCTGCGTCTGCGGCGCCGAGGAGCTCGACGTCGACACCAAGCGCCGCCGCATGACGGTCGGCGAGACGGTCATCGAAGAGGGCGACGTCGTCTCCATCGACGGCTCCACCGGCAAGGTCTACCTCGGTGAGGTACCCGTCGTACCGTCCCCGGTCGTCGAGTACTTCGAGGGCCGCATGCACGCCGGCGCCGACGACGCCGACGAGCTCGTCGCCGCCGTGCACCGGATCATGGCCTACGCGGACCGCGTCCGCCGCCTGCGGGTGCGCGCCAACGCCGACAACGCCGAGGACGCGCTGCGCGCCCGCCGCTTCGGCGCCCAGGGCATCGGCCTGTGCCGCACCGAGCACATGTTCCTCGGCGAGCGCCGTGAACTGGTGGAGCGACTGATCCTCGCGGACACCGACGGCGAGCGCGAGGAGGCACTCAGTGCCCTCCTGCCGCTGCAGAAGAAGGACTTCGTCGAGCTGTTCGAGGCGATGGACGGCCTGCCCGTCACCGTCCGCCTCCTGGACCCGCCGCTGCACGAGTTCCTGCCCGACATCACCGAGCTGTCGGTGCGCGTCGCCCTTGCCGAGTCCCGCAAGGACCACAACGAGAACGACCTGCGCCTGCTCCAGGCCGTGCACAAGCTGCACGAGCAGAACCCGATGCTGGGTCTGCGCGGCGTCCGCCTCGGCCTGGTCATCCCCGGCCTGTTCAAGATGCAGGTCCGGGCGATCGCTGAGGCCGCCGCCGAGCGCAAGAACGCCAAGGGCGACCCGCGCGCCGAGATCATGGTCCCGCTCGTGGGCACCGTCCAGGAGCTGGAGATCGTCCGCGACGAGGCCGACGCGGTCATCGCCGAGGTCGAGGCCGCGACCGGCACCAACCTCAAGCTGACCATCGGCACGATGATCGAGCTGCCGCGCGCCGCGCTGACCGCCGACCAGATCGCCGAGGCCGCGCAGTTCTTCTCCTTCGGCACGAACGACCTGACCCAGACGGTGTGGGGCTTCTCCCGCGACGACGTCGAGGCCAGCTTCTTCACCGCCTATCTGGAGAAGGGCATCTTCGGGGTCTCGCCCTTCGAGACCATCGACAAGGACGGCGTCGGCTCGCTGGTCCGGCACGCGGCCAAGCTGGGCCGGGCCACCCGTCCCGACCTCAAGCTCGGCGTCTGCGGCGAGCACGGCGGCGACCCCGAGTCCGTCCACTTCTTCCACGAGGTCGGCCTCGACTACGTCTCCTGCTCGCCCTTCCGGATTCCGGTGGCGCGCCTTGAGGCCGGCCGTGCGGCCGCCGAGGCGAAGGGCAGCGACAGCCGCTGACCCACGGGCCGCCAAGGCCCCATAGACCGCGCCTGTCCCCGGGTTCCCTGACTGCCCGGGGGCGGGCGCGCCTCTTTTTGTTTGTTCAACAAATCTTTACGCCAGCAGGCGGTGGACGGATCCCCACCCGTCCACCGCCGCTGTCATTCTGCCGGGCACGTCGGCGCTTCCCGGTGCGACCGACCGCCAGGCCCCGCAAAGCCCCCCACGGCCTTCGCGGAGCGTTTCGGTCGCACCGGAGTGTGCCCGGCGGAGTACAGGATTTCGGTTGTCACGCCCCCGCCGAAAGGGGTTTCAACTGTGGCCGAAAGGGCGTGGTGACAACGTGTGACGGCGTGCATACTCATGGGGCGGGGGGATTGCGGTTGCACAGGTGGGGGTTCGGTGCTGCGTATCCATTTCACTGGAGTGGACCTGGCACGCGTACGGATGGCAGGGCGTCCCGATGCGTTGTGGGAAACGATTCTGAGCTTTCACCGCTTAAGGGACCGGCGCGATGCCCGGTTGTTCGGTGAATGGCGTACGGAAACCCGGAGCAGGTTGAATAGTGAAACACGCACGCTCGGTATGCTCATACCGAGTCGTGGTTATTTCCCCGATTTCTTGACCCCTGTGGAGGGGCAGTACGGGTGGGACGTGGGCCTCGACGCGCTGCGCGGGATCCGCTCCGAGCGCATGCGGCGCGAGCTGCAGCTGCTGGGCGCCGGTGCGCCGATGACGCCGCGGCTACGGGAGTTCATGGACGGCGGCGACAAGCAGCTGCCACGGCTCATGGGCGAGCTCCGCGCGTACCACCGGGCCGCCGTGGAGCCGTACTGGACGCACATACAGGCCCAGATAGAAGCCGAGCGCGCGGCGCGCGGCCGGGCCCTGCTGGACGGCGGTGCGGACGAACTGCTGGACTCGCTGCCGCCGATGCTGCGCTGGCGGGCTCCGGTGCTGGAGTGCGACTACCCGGTGGACCGCGACGTACGGCTGCGGGGGCGCGGGCTGCTGCTCCAGCCGTCCTTCTTCTGCCGGCGCACCGCGGTGACCCTGCACGATCCGGAGCTACCGCCCGTGCTCGTCTACCCGGCCGCCGCGCAGCTGGCCTCGGCGCCCGCGGGCGGCGAGGCGGCCCGGCCCGTGGAGGAGCAGCGCCAGCGCACCCTGGGCAAGCTGGTCGGGCACACCCGCTCGGTCGTGCTGCGGGCGATAGGGGACGGAGCGACCACCAGCGAGCTGGCCCGCCGGGCCGGGGTCTCGCTGGCCTCCGCGAGCCAGCACGCCTGTGTGATGCGGGAGGCGGGGCTGGTAACCACGCTGCGGCGGGGGAACGCGGTGCTGCACACGGTGACGCCGTTGGGGGCCGCGCTGCTGAAGGGTGGGGCGGTGGCCTCGTGAACGCGGCCGCCGCACCCCTGCGGGGTTGCCCGTGGGGGTGCGGCCGGTCGTGCGGGTGCCGGTCCGTTGCGGGGGCGCTGCCCCCGGGCCCCCGCGCCTCAAACGCCGGCGGGGCTGGGAGAGCGGGGCGCTGCCCGGAGGCCCCCGCGCCTCAAACGCCCCCGGCTACCGCCGGGAGGTGCCCCCCTGGCGGGGCTGGAAGGGTGGGGGCTCAGGTGCGGAAGGGGCCCGTCACCTCGTAGGTGATGCCGCCGGACGAGCTGCCGCTCGTACCGCGCTGGCTGGAGAAGTAGAGCCGGTTGCCGGCGGGCGAGAACGCCGGGCCGGTGATCTCGGAGGAGGACTGGCCGGTGAACCGCAGGAAGGGCGCCACCACGTCGTCCGGCGTGATCACGCAGATCTCCATGTTGCCGCCGTCCTCGGCGACGTACAGGTCGCCGTACGAGGACCCGGTGACGTTGTCGACGCCGGTCAGCGGGGCCGCGCCGCCGGGCACGAGCGAGTCGTCGTAGGCCAGCTCGTAGGTGTTGTTCGTGAGGTTCAGCTGCCAGACCCGGTTGTCGCCCTTGGTGGTGAACCAGACCGTGTCGTTGGCGTAGTGGCAGCCCTCGCCGCCGTTGAACTTCTTCGACCCGGAGACCTGGCTGCGGGTCGCCGTCGGGGAGCCGTCGGGGTCCGGGACGTTCTGCCAGGTGAAGGAGCCGGAGGTGGCGGTGCCGGCCTTGAGGACCTGGAGCGTGCCGGAGGAGAGGTTGCCCCAGGTGGTCGGGACGAAGCGGTAGAAGCAGCCGCTCGTCTCGTCCTCGGTCAGGTAGATCACCTGGCGCACCGGGTCGGCGGCGGCCGCCTCGTGCTTGAACCGGCCCATCGCAGGCCGCTGCACGGCCGCGTTCACCCCGTACGGGTCTGTCTCGTAGACGTAGCCGAGGCTGACCTCCTCGCAGGACAGCCAGGTGTTCCAGGGGGTCTTGCCGCCCGCGCAGTTCTGCCGGGTGTTGGACAGGATGCGGTAGGCGCCGGTGACGGTGCCGGAGGAGTTGAACTTGACGGCGCTCGCACCGCCGGAGGGGTTGATCTCCGAGTTGGACACGTAGATCCAGCCCGAGCCGTCGACGAAACACGCACCGCCGTCGGGGGCGTCGTGCCAGGTGTACGAGGTGCCGCTGACGATCTGGCCCGAGCGGGCGATGACCCGGCTGGTGAAGCCGCTGGGGAGCATGATGCCGTTGGCGTCGGCCGCGCCGAGCGCCCCGTAGGGTCCGGCACCCGGCTGGGCGGGGGCGGCGTAGGCGGCCCCGTGCATCAACGTGCCGCCGAAGGCGGCGGCCGACGAACCGATCACTGCGCCGCGCAGGAAGGTACGACGTTCCACGGTCACTCCTGTGGGAGGAAGGCCCCGCGGCCGGTCGGACGCGGGTCGCACGCGTGGAGGAACCTAGGAGGTGCCAGTTGCCGCGGCGCCAACTCCCCGTGACGCACGAGCGACCGCTCAACGTGCAATCCGCCGGCCACGGCGTGGCGCGGCGCACCACGGCACTTTCCGCGAAGAAACTTCCGGGAGAGCGATGAGTTTCCCGGGGACCCGAGGTCTACCTCTCGAAAGCACCGAGCAGCACGCACCGAGCCGCACGCACCGAGCGCTACACACGAGAGAAGAGGGACCTCGATGTCCGCCACCATGATCTTCGTCAACCTGCCGGTCAAGGACCTGGACGCCAGCAAGGCCTTCTGGAGCAAGCTGGGCTACTCCTTCAACGCCCAGTTCACCGACGAGAACTGTGCCTCGATGGTCATCAGCGACACCATCGTCGCGATGCTCCTGACCGAGGCCCGCTACAAGGACTTCACCCACAAGGAGATCGCGGACGCAACGAAGACGTCCGAGGTGCTGCTCTGTCTGAGCGCCGAGAGCCGCACCGCGGTCGACGAGCTGGTGGACGGGGCCCTGGCGGCCGGCGCCACCGAGCCCCGGCCGGCCCAGGACCACGGCGTCATGTACGGCCGTGCCTTCGACGACCTCGACGGTCACACCTGGGAGATCATGTGGATGGACCCGTCGATGGTCCAGGGCTGACGACGTCACCCGCACGGGGTCACGAGGTCACGGCGGTCCGCACCGGGTAGGTCCGGACCACCGTCTCCTCGTCGTCCAGGCAGCGCCCCGACTCCAGGTCGAAGCGCTGCTTCAGCAGCGGCGAAGCCACGAAGGGCCGGCCCCCCGCCGTCCCCACCAGCCCGCGCGAGAGCACGTGCGCCCCGGTGAAGGGGTCCTGGTTGCCGATGGCGTACGGGCGCCCCGCGCGGTCGACGAACACCGCGGCCTGGCTCCCGTCGGGCAGCAGCGCCGCCACCCCGCGCCCGGGGATGAGCGAGGACAGCTCGCACACCGTCAGCCAGCCCTGCGCAACCTGCAGTTCCACGGTCATCGGACGGCTCCTCCTATGGTCAGGACGGCCAGGTCGGGCTTGACCTGGTCGCGCTCGGGAACGAACTTCACGGTCGGGTCGGGGGCGCCGGGCGCGTTGACGAAGGACACGAACCGGCGCAGCCGCTCCGGGTCCTGGAGGGTCTCGGCCCATTCGTCCCGGTAGTGCGCCACGTGGTCGGCCATCAGGGCCTCCAGCTCCGCGCACAGCCCCAGCGAGTCGTGCACGACCACGTCCCGCAGGTGGTCCAGGCCCCCCTCCAGCCGCTCCAGCCAGGTGGAGGTCCGCTCCAGCCGGTCGGCGGTGCGGATGTAGAACATCAGGAACCGGTCGATCAGCCGGACCAGTTCCGCGTCCGACAGGTCCTGGGCCAGCAGGTCGGCGTGGCGCGGGGTGGCGCCGCCGTTGCCGCCGACGTACAGGTTCCAGCCACTCGCCGTCGCGATGACGCCAAAGTCCTTGCTCTGCGCCTCCGCGCACTCGCGGGCGCAGCCCGAGACCGCCGACTTGAGTTTGTGCGGGGCGCGCAGCCCCCGGTAGCGGAGCTCCAGGTCGATGGCCATCCGGACGCTGTCCTGGACCCCGTAGCGGCACCAGGTCTGCCCCACGCAGGACTTCACCGTGCGCAGGGCCTTCCCGTAGGCGTGTCCGGACTCGAACCCGGCGTCGACGAGCCGGGCCCAGATCCGCGGGAGCTGGTCCACGCTCGCGCCGAAGAGGTCGATCCGCTGGCCGCCGGTGATCTTCGTGTAGAGGCCGAAGTCGCGGGCCACCTCGCCGATCACGATCAGCTTGTCGGGGGTGATCTCACCGCCGGGGATGCGCGGGACGACCGAGTAGGAGCCGTTGCGCTGCATGTTCGCGAGGAAGTGGTCGTTGGTGTCCTGGAGGGCGGCCTGTTCCCCGTCCAGGACGTAGCCGCTCGCGCCGAGGGTCGGGGCGAGCGAGGCGATGATCGAGCCGATGGTGGGCTTGCAGACCTCGCAGCCGTCGCCGCCGCGGGCCTCCGGGCGGCCGTGGCCGTCGAGGATCTCCTCGTACGAGGTGAGCCGGCGGGTGCGGACGATCTCGTAGAGCTCGGCCCGGGTGAAGGGGAAGCAGCCGCACAGCCCCTTGTCGGTGGCGGCGGGCAGCAGTTGCCCGATCACCTTGACGCAAGAGCCGCAGCCGGTGCCCGCCTTGGTGCACTTCTTGACCTCGGCCAGGGTGGAGCAGGCGGCGATGGCCTTCTTGGTGACGTTGTGGCAGGAGCAGATCACCGCGTGGTCGGGGAGCGCGGACGGGCCGAGCGCGACCGGGGCGCCGACCCCGGCGGGCAGCACCAGCTGCTCGGGGGCCACGGGCGGGACGCTTCCGGTGAGCGGGCGCAGCAGCCCGTAGGAGTCCGCGTCGCCGACCAACACCCCGCCGAGGAGGACGCCGTCGGGGGAGACGACCAGCTTCTTGTAGACCCCGGAGCGTGAGTCGGACCAGACGACGTCGAGGCTGTCCGGGGCGGCCCCGTGGGCGTCGCCGAAGGAGGCCACGTCCACGCCGAGGAGCTTGAGCTTGGTGGAGAGGTCGGCTCCGGTGAATTCCTTCGCACGGCCCAGCAGGTCGTCGGCGGCCGTCTCGGCCATCTCGTAGCCGGGGGCGACCAGGCCGTAGACCCGGCCGTCGACGGCGAGGGCGCACTCGCCGATGGCGTAGACGTGCGCGTCGGAGGTGCGGCAGCGGGCGTCGACCGCGATGCCGCCGCGCTCGCCGACGTCCAGTCCGGCGTCGCGGGCCAGCTGGTCGCGGGGGCGGACGCCGGCGGAGAAGACGACGAGGTCGGTGTCGACGGTGGAGCCGTCGGAGAGTCGCATTCCGCTGACGTGGCCGTCCGCGCCGGTCACCACCTCCTGGGTGCCGACGCCGGTGTGGACGGTCAGCCCCATGGACTCGATGGTGCGCAGCAGGGCCGCGCCGCCGCCCTCGTCGACCTGTACGGGCATCAGGCGCGGGGCGAACTCGACGATGCGGGTGGCCAGGCCCAGCCCCTGGAGGGCGCCGGCGGCCTCCAGGCCGAGGAGACCGCCGCCGACGACCGCGCCGGAGCTCCTGGTCTTCGCGTACTCCTCGATCGCGAGCAGGTCCTCGATCGTGCGGTAGACGAAGCAGCCGGGGGCGTCCTTGCCCGGGACCGGAGGCACGAAGGGATAGCTGCCGGTGGCCAGCACGAGGACGTCGTACGGGAACACCTGACCGGACCGGGAGGTGACGGTGCGGGCGGCCCGGTCGATGTGCTCGGCGGGGTCGTCGAGGTGGAGGGCGATGCCGTGCTCCGCCATGAACCCGGCGGGCGTCATGGACAGGTCCTCGGCGGTGCTGCCGGAGAAGTACGAGGTCAGGTGCACGCGGTCGTAGGCGGGCCGGGGCTCTTCGCAGAGCACGGTGATCCGGTGCGTGGCGGTGGCCCCGCGCTCGGCGAGTGCCTCGAGGTAACGCTGGCCGACCATGCCGTGCCCGATGAGCACGATCGTGGGCAGGGGCTCGGACATGTCAGTGGCCTCCGTCGTCGGTGAGCAGGTGGAACAGGTCGTGCGGTGGTTCCTCGCCCTCCCAGGTGCGGGCGAGCGCCCCCACGGTGGAGAGCTCGCCGAGCAGGACCCCGCCGACGAGGCGGTCGCCCCGCAGGACGACCTTGCGGTAGGTGCGGCGGGTGGCGTCGGCGAGGCGGACCACGTCGTCGCCGGGCAGGGGGGTGGTCTCGCCGAAGGCGGCGAGATCGAGGGAGCCCTTCGCGCCCGGCAGGGTGAGACGGGTGAGGGCGCGGGTGCCGGTGTAGGGGGTGGGCCGGCCGGTGAGGGTGGCGGCCAAGGCGTCGGCCTGCTCCAGGGCGGGGCCGGCCAGGCCGTACACCTGGCCGGCGTGCTCGGCGCAGTCGCCGATGGCGTGGATGCGGGGGTCGCCGGTACGGAGGTGGTCGTCGACGACGATGCCCTTGCGGACCTCCAGTCCGGCGGCCTGGGCGAGGCCCGTGCGGGGGCGTACGCCGCAGGCCAGCACGACGATGTCGGCTGCCATCCTGTACCCGTCGGCGAGATCGACCCCGGTGACCTTGCGCGGAGTGCCCCCGCCCCGCTGCAGCCCCGGCAGCGGTGCGGACGAGGTCGTAAGCCCGCGGACCCGGCATTCCGTGTGGATCTCGACGCCGAGCGAGGTCAGGTGCGCGTGCAGCAGGGCGGAGGCGTCCGCGTCCAGCTGGCGCTCCATCAGCCGCTCGCCCTGCTGGGCGAGGACCACCTGCGCCCCCCGGGAGGCGAGGGCACGGGCCGCCGAGACGCCCAGCAGGCCCCCGCCGATCACCACCACGCGGACCCCGGGCCGCACGGCCGCCGACAGCGCCAGGCAGTCTTCCATCGTGCGGAAGGCGTGCACCCCGTCCGGGAGGTCCCGCCCCCCGGGTGCGAACAGTCCGCGCAGCGGCGGGAGCACCGCGTTCGAACCGGTGGCCAGCACCAGCGTTTCGTACGGGGCCACCGAGCCGTCGTCACAGTGCACGACCCGCTCCGCACGGTCCACGCGCACCGCCCGCACCCCGCGCCGCAGCGCCGGGCCGGGTGCCGGCAGGGCGGTCACTTCCGGGGCGTACCGGCCCGCGAGGACCTCGGCGAGCAGGACCCGGTTGTACGGCGCGTGGCTCTCCTCGCCGAGGACGGTCACGGCCGCGGCCGGGCCGAGCCGCTGCGCGAGCCGCAGGCCCGCGAGGCCGCCGCCGATCACCACCACACGCTGGTCCGAGGTCATGCCACGAGCGTGCGGGGCCGCTGTTTCCCCACGGCATCGCCTCTGTTACCCGGACGGAACGCCGACCTCAGCGCCCGGGTTAAGGGTCAGTGAGGCCTTCCTCAAGGCGGCCTTAAAGGTCGTCAGGGCCGTCACCTGCGCCCTTAGCGTGATCCGTATGCGGAATGCGGTGGTGCGGGTCAGGGGCGGGATGCTGGGCGGTGCGGGGGTGGTGGTCCTGCTCTGGGCGGCGCAGGTGCGGCCCTCGGCCCGGCCCGACGCACTGTTCGCCACCGCCGCGCACCTGTCCGGTCTGCTCGCCGGGTACGGGGTGCTGGTGCTGGTGTTCCTGATGGCCCGGGTGCCCGCCGTCGAGCACGGGGTCGGCGCCGACCGGCTCGCCCGCTGGCACGCCCTCGGCGGCCGGTACGTCCTGCTGCTCGTCTTCGGGCACGGGCTGTTCGCCCTGCTCGGATACGCCGTGCACGAGGGGATCGACGTGGTCTCCGCCGCCTCGGAGCTGCTCGGCTACCCCGCGCTCGCCGCCGCCGCGGCCGGGACCGTCCTCCTGGCCGCGGTCGGCGTGACCTCCGCCCGGGCGGTACGCCGCCGGGTGCCGCACGAAACCTGGCGCGGGGTGCACCTGCTTGTCCACCTCGCCGTCGTCCTCGCCTTCGGGCACCAGCTGGCCGGGCCCGATCTGGCCGCGGTCGCCTGGTTCTGGGCGCTCGCCCACACCGTGGTCGCCGTCCTGCTGCTCTGGTACCGCGCCGTGGTTCCCGTACGGCAGGCCCTGCGGCACGCGCTGCGGGTCGCGGACGTCCGGGGCGAGGGGCCCGGGGTGGTATCCGTCGTCATCTACGGACAGCACCTCGCGGAACTGCGCGCGGAGCCGGGCCAGTTCCTGCGCTGGCGGTTCCTCCAGCGGGGGCTGTGGCACACCGCCCTGCCGTTCTCGCTGTCCGCGCCCGTCCGCGGGAACGCCCTGCGGATCACCGTGAAGGGGCTCGGCGGCCACTCCCGCCGGGTCCGCCGGCTGCGCCCGGGGACGCGGGTGCTGGCCACCGGGCCGTTCGGCGCGCTCACCGCCGCCCGGCGCACCCGCCCCAAGGTGCTGCTGATCGCGGGCGGGGTCGGGATCACCCCGATGCGGGCCCTGTTCGAGACGCTGCCCGGGGGGCCGGGGGACATCACCCTGCTCTACCGGGCCGGGGGCGAGGAGCACCTCGTGCTGCGGGCCGAGCTGGAGGCCATCGCCGCCGAGCGGCAGGCCGGTCTGCACTACCTGCTCGGGCCGTCCGGCGGGGCCTACGATCCGCTGGCCCCGCAGGCGCTGGCCGCGCTGGTGCCCGACCTGGCCGAGCACGACGTGTACCTGTGCGGGCCGCCGGGGATGGCCGAGGCGACCCGGGCCGCGCTGCTGCGGGCCGGGGTGCCGGCCGGCCGCATCCATGCGGAGTGCTTCAGCTTCTGAGCCGGGCGCCCACGGCCCGCGATCCCCGTGTTCCCCGCGTTCCCCGAGGAGTCACCGCCCCATGCGTCACCCGCTGCACGTCGCCCTGTCCGTACCCGTCGGCGCCGAGGCTCCTGCGGCAGCCGCGGTGGCCGTGGCCCGGCACCGCAAGCCGCGGCGCCCCTCGCCGGTGCGGGCCGCACTGGCCGTGCTGACCTCCGTACCGCCCGCGCAGCGGTTGGCGGCGGGGCTGGGGGCGGTCAGCGTGCTGGCCGCGACCGTGTTGACGGCGGCCGTGGACCCGGCCGCTCCGGTGGCCCCGGACCGGGTCCCGGCCCGGCAAAGCTCAACCTTTGCGCAAGTTTCAGGGAATTGAATGGTCACTGCACCGACAGCTCCATAGGGTCGGTTCGTGCCTGACATATCAACGACGATGATCATCGTCCTGTGCGTGGCCGCGGCTGCGGCCGGCTGGATCGATGCGGTGGTGGGCGGCGGCGGCCTGCTACTCCTGCCCGCGCTCCTCCTCGGCCTGCCGAACGCCCACCCCGCCACCGTCCTCGGTACCAACAAGGCCGTGGCCATCGTCGGCACCGCCGGGGCGGCCGTGACGTACGCCCGCAAGGCCCCGGTCAACGTGAAGCTGGCCGTCCGCATCGGCCTGGCCGCGCTCGCCGGCTCGATGGGCGGCGCGGCGCTCGCGGGCGGCATCAGCAAGGACGCCCTCCGCCCGCTGATCATGGTGGTCCTCGTGATCGTCGCGGGCGTGGTGATCTTCAAGCCGGGCTTCGGCACCGCGCCCTCCGCCGCGCCCGTCAGCCGGCAGCGGGTACTGCTCGCCATCGGGCTCGCGGGCCTGGGCATCGGCTTCTACGACGGCCTCATCGGGCCCGGCACCGGCACCTTCCTGGTGCTCGCGCTCACGGCACTGCTCCACCTCGACCTGGTCACCGCCTCCGCCACCGCCAAGATCGTGAACTGCTGCACCAACGCCGGGGCGCTCGCGATGTTCGCCTACCAGGGCATGGTGCTGTGGCAGCTGGCCGCGCTGATGGCGGTGTTCAACCTGGCCGGCGGCATGATCGGGGCCGGTATGGCGCTCAAGAAGGGCAGCGGCTTCGTCCGCGGCGTGCTGCTGACGGTGGTGGGCGCGCTGGTGCTCAAGCTCGGCTTCGAGCAGTGGGGCTAGGAGCCGCTAGGAACCGTCCCGCCGGCCAGGAACTACCGGGGCCGTACACCTAGTACGTCCCGGTGAGGTGCGCGAAGACCACCACGTTGCCGCGGTAGCCCGTGCGGGGCGAGAAGCCGCCGCCGCAGGTGATCACCCGCAGCTCGGCGCGCGCCGAAGGCCCGTACACGCGGGTGTCGGGGAAGGCCTTGGCGTCGTAGACCTCGACCGCGTGCACCGTGAACACCGCCGTACGGCCGTCCGCGCGCGGGATCTCGATGGCGGCCCCGCGGCGCAGCGCGCCCAGGTGGTAGAAGACCCCCGGCCCGGCGGCGTCGTCCACGTGCCCGGCGATGACGGCGGTGCCGGTGGCGCCCGGGGTGGTGCCGTCGCGGTACCAGCCGGCCAGGTCGCGCCGGTCCGGCGGCGGCACTTCGAGACTGCCGCGCGGATCCAGGCCGAGCCCGGTCAGCGGGGCGTCGACCCGGATGGAGGGGATCCGGATCCGGGCCGGCGGGGAACCGGGGAGCGGGGCGATCCCGGGGCCCACCACGCCGGCGGCGGTCAGTGACTCGGCGGGGGAGGGCAGCGGCGGTCCGACGGGCTCACGCGAACCGCTGGTCACGAGCCAGATGCCGACACAGGCGGCGAGCGCGACGAGTCCGCCGTGGCGGGCGGTGGGGGTGCGGGGGAACCGGTTCCGCGCGCCACCGAAATCGCCACCCATGCGTACCCCCTCGGCTTCCGTTTCGGGGTGACTGGCCGTCGCCCGGCCCCGCGAACGGGGGGACCTCGCGGGGCGGGCGACGGGGGACGGTACCGGTCGGACCGCAGCCGGAGCCGCGGTGGGCGTCCGTCAGCTCCGCGTGCCGCTCGCCCGGCGACGCAGGAGCCAGGTACCGCCGACGGCGGCAGCGGCCAGAACGGCCGCCCCCGCCGCGATCTTGGCGGGGTCGGTGGTGGTGGTCGTGCCACCGCCCACCCCGGTGTTGACGTGGCCCTGCGGGCCGCGCTCGGTGACGATCAGGTTGCCGGTGGCGAACTTGCCGTTCGCGCAGGTCGCGCCGATGGCGTAGGTGCCGCCGCGGGTGCCCCGGGCGATCTGGAACTGGCCCACGACGACCTCCTTGTGGGTGCCGGGGACCAGCTTGAACCGGCCGCCGCCCACCGTGGTGGCATCGCCGTCCGCATGGCTGCCACTGCCGCAGGCGGTGGTGTTCACGGTGACGGTGGCGCCGGGGGCGGCGGACTTGGGCCACACCTCCAGCGGCGCGAAGTCCCCGGGTGCGAAGCCCGCCACGCCGAGGTCCGCGGCGGCGACCGCGCCGGCGACCGGCCCGGTGAACGCGGCGGCGGTCAGCGCGGTCGCGGTCAACAGGTGTGCGGTACGTCGGCGCATGGGGACTCTCCTGGAGACACGGGGTCGTGCTTCCGAGGAAACCCGGCCCGCCCGCCGCGCGCCTGCTGATGCTCCGTCAGGTGTGCCTGTCTGAGGCCCGACCGGGGGTCGTCTTCGCAGCTCAACGCATGTACCGCGGTCATCGGAGGACCCCGCGCCGTCCGGGTGACTCCGGTGGTGCGTACGGTGGTGGGCGCGGGGAGGCCGGGGCGTCCGGCCCGGCCCGCGCACCGTCGCGCCATTGCTGAGGGAGGGCCCCGTGACATCGGTCGAACGGCTACCGGACCCGAGCGATCCGCTCCCGTTCTTCGTCTACGGGACCCTGCGCCCGGGCGAGGTCAACCACGACCTCTTCCTGCGCGGCCGCACGGCCTCGGAGGAGCCGGCCGTCCTCCCGGACGCCGCGCTCTTCGACGGCCCCGGCTATCCGTACGCGGTCCACCGTCCTGGCGCGGCGGTCGTCGGCGAGCTGATCACGGCGGCGCCGGGCGCGTACGGGAAGCTGCTGGCCGCGCTGGACCAGCTGGAGGAGTACGGGGGCCCGGGCCGCCCGGGGAACGTCTACGACCGGATCGCCCGCCCGGCCCTGCGCCCCGACGGCACCACGGTCCGGGCCTGGGTCTACCTGGCGGCCCCGCTGATCGCCCGCGACCTGCGGGAATCGGGCACCGAGATCCCCGGTGGCGACTGGTTCAAGCGCCGGTGACCTGCGGCTACGGCTACAGGCCCTCGGCGCCGCGGTTGCGCAGCCGCTGGCCGTACTGCTGGAGCACCCACAGCTCCTCCTGGACGGCCGCCAGTTGTTCCGGTGGAGCCTGCGGGCCCAGCCGTGACAGCGTGCCCTGGATCTCGTGGACCCGGCGGTCGACGGCGCGCAGCCGCACCTGGACCAGCTGGACCCCCGCGTACATCTCGTCCACCGTCTTCGCGTGGATGGCCTCGACCGCCAGCTCCGTGACGAGCGCGCGCACGGTGTCGTTCGGGGCGGCCTCGCGGACGCGCGCCAGGTAGTCCTCCGTGCCGAGCGAGGCGCCGCCCGCGTCCAGGATCGCCTGGCGCACGGCCGCGTAGGGCGGGGCGGTGAACTCGTCCATCCCGTACGCGTCGAAGGCGGGGGAGACCAGGGCGGGCCGTTGGAGGGCGAGCTTCAGCAGCTCGCGCTCGGTGCGGTGGGCCGGGCTGCGCAGGTTCAGCGCGGGGCCCCCGGCCGGCTGGGCCGGGGGCGCGGGGACGTCCTCGTAGGACGGGCGGCCCCGCTGCGGCTTCCCGCCGGGCCGGCCGCCCTGCGGTCCGTCGCCCTGGCCGCGCTCGCGGGCCCAGCGCGCCAGCTGTGCGACCCGCTTGACCACGAACTGCTCGTCGCGGATGCCCAGCATGCCCGCCAGCTGGACCGCCGACTCGTGCTGGATCGCGATGTTCTTGATGTTGGCGACGACGGGCGCGGCCTCGTCCAGGGCGGCCGCCCGGCCCGCCGGGTTCTCCAGGTTGTGCCGGGCGACGATGTGCCGCAGCGCGAACTCGAACAGCGGCGTACGGGCCTCCACCAGGCCGGCCACGGCCGCGTCGCCCTGCGCGAGGCGCAGGTCGCAGGGGTCCATGCCGCCGGGGGCGATGGTGATCGAGGTCTCCGCGGCGAACTTCTGGTCGTCCTCGAAGGCCCGCAGGGCGGCCTTCTGGCCGGCCGCGTCGCCGTCGAAGGTGAAGATCACCTCGGCGGTGGCGTTGTCCATCAGCAGCCGGCGCAGGATCTTGATGTGGTCCCCGCCGAAGGCGGTGCCGCAGGTCGCGATCGCGGTGGTGACCCCGGCCAGGTGGCAGGCCATCACGTCCGTGTAGCCCTCGACGACCACGGCCCGGGAGGTCTTCGCGATCTCCTTCTTCGCCAGGTCGATGCCGTACAGCACCTGGGACTTCTTGTAGATCGCGGTCTCGGGGGTGTTCAGGTACTTCGGGCCGTTGTCGTCGTCGCGCAGCTTGCGCGCGCCGAAGCCGACCACCTCGCCGCTGATGTCGCGGATCGGCCACATCAGCCGGCCGCGGAAGCGGTCGATCGGCTTGCCGCTGCGGCTGTCCTGGGCGAGCCCGGAGGTGATCAGCTCCTTGTCGGTGAAGCCCTTGCCGCGCAGGAAGCGGGTCAGGTGGTCCCACCCGGCCGGGCTGTAGCCCACGCTGAAGTGCGCGGCCGCGGCCTGGTCGAAGCCGCGCTCCGCCAGGAACTTGCGGCCGATCTCGGCCTCGGGGCCGCCCAGCTGCTCGACGTAGAACTGGGCGGCGGCCTTGTGCGCCTCGACCAACCGGATGCGGTCGCCGCGGCCGCTGGTGCCTGCGGTGTAGCCGCCCTCCTCGTACCGCAGGGTGATGCCGGCCAGGCCGGCCAGGCGCTCGACCGCCTCCGAGAAGGAGAGGTGGTCGATCTTCATGACGAAGTCGAGGGTGTCCCCGCCCGCCTGGCAGCCGAAGCAGTGGTAGAGCCCCTTGCTGGGGCTGACCTGGAAGGACGGGGACTTCTCGTCGTGGAAGGGGCACAGGCCCTTGAGGTTGCCGCCGCCCGCGTTCCGTAGCTGGAGGTACTCGGAGACCACGGCGTCGATCGGGACCGCGTCCCGTACCGCCTTCACGTCGTCGTCGTTGATCCGTCCTGCCACCCGTGAAGTCTACGGCCGGGCGCCGGCAATCCGGTCAGGCCCCCTCGGCCCGCACCAGGGAGTCAAGCGGAATGGATGGGTCCGCCAAGGCTTCGCGGTCGACCGGGGTCTTCGACCTGATCAGGGCCTGGATGTGCTCGGTGACGTCCCACACGTTCACGTTCATCCCGGCCAGGACCCGCCCCTGTGACAGCCAGAAGGCGATGAACTCCCGCTTGCCCACGTCACCGCGGATCAGCACCTGGTCGTAGCCGCCGGCCGGCGCGTACCCCGAGTACTCCAGGCCCACGTCGTACTGGTCCGAGAAGAAGTACGGCACCCGGTCGTAGCCGACCTCCTGGCCCAGCATGGCCCGCGCGGCGGCCGGCCCGCCGTTCAGCGCGTTGGCCCAGTGCTCCACCCGCAGCCGGGTCCCGAGCACCGGGTGGTGGGCGGCGGCCACGTCCCCGACCGCGTAGACGTCCGGGTCGGAGGTGCGCAGGGAGGAGTCCACCGCGATCCCGCCGCCGTGCTCCCGGTCGACCAGGGCCAGCCCGGCGGTCTCGGCGAGCGCGGTCCGCGGGGCGGCCCCGATCGCGGAGAGCACCGCGTGCGCCGGGTGCTCCTCCCCGTCGTCCGTACGGGCGGCCAGCACCATCCCGTCGTGGCCCACGATCTCGGTCAGCCGCGCCCCGAAGTGGAACCGCACCCCGTGATCGGCGTGCAGGTCCGCGAAGAGCCGGCCGATCTCCGGGCCGAGCACCGCGTGCAGCGGGGTGGCCTCCGGCTCGACGACGGTGACCTCGGCACCGTAGCCGCGGGCCGCGGCGGCCACCTCCAGCCCGATCCATCCGGCGCCGGCGATGAGCAGGTGCCCGTTGTCCCGGCCGAGCCCGGCCAGTACGCCCTTCAGCCGTTCGGCGTGCGCGAGGCGCCGCAGGTGGTGCACCCCGGCCAGGCCGGTTCCGGGGACGTCCAGGCGGCGCGGCTCGGCGCCGGTGGCCAGCAGCAGCTTGTCGTAGTGCAGGACGGCGCCGTCGCCGAGGACCACCTTCTTGGCGTCCCGGTCGAGGTGGACGGCGGGTTGGCCGAGGTGCAACTCGATGTCGGCGGCCGCGTACCAGGACGGCTCGTGGACGAAGACGCTCTCCCGGTCGTCCTTGCCGGTCAGGTAGCCCTTGGACAGCGGGGGGCGTTCGTAGGGATGGTCGCGCTCGTCGCCGATCAGGATCACCCGCCCCGTGAACCCCTCAGACCTCAGCGTTTCGGCCGCCTTCGCCCCGGCGAGCCCTGCTCCGACGATGACGAACGTCCGGTGTGCGTCGACCACCTGATGCCTCCTCATAACCTCGCCGCCACATGCGAGCACATGCGAGCGTCCCGCACCGAGCCTGCCGCGTGAAGGGGGAGTGGCTCGATCAGCTCACCTTTCGGCGCGTCGGCCGCGCCGGGTGAGGCGTGCGTGAAGGGAACGGGCGGATGCGTCCGTGAGGCACGCGATCTGGTCGATGACCGCCCTCTTCCTGGCCTTGTCGTCCGGGGCCGCGTCGAAGATCGCCCGGAACTGCGGGTCCAGCCCCTCGGGCGCGCGGGCGCTCAGCGCCTCCGCGAGTTCGGCCAGGACGATGCGCTGGTCGGCGCGGATCCGTTCCTGCTCGTCGCGCTGCATCACGTACAGATTGGCGACGGCCTTGAGGACCGCGCACTCGTTGCGCGCCTCGCGCGGGATCACCAGTTCGGCACCGTACCGGGTGAGGCGGCCGGAGCCGTACGCCTCACGGGTGGCACCCTCTGCGGCCAGGCAGAACCGGCCGATTAGCTGGCTCGTCGCGTCCTTCAACCGGGACTGGGCGAGCGCCGAACCGTCGTACCCGTGCGGCCACCAATCCTGCTCCATCAAACGGTCGAGGGCGGCCCGCAGCTCCTCGGGCGCGGTGTCGGCGGGGACGTACCGGCCGATGGCCACCTGCCAGATCGCCGTGCGCTCGGGTTCGGCGTAGAGCATGTTGGGGTCGAGGTGGCCGGCGTGCAGGCCGTCCTCGAAGTCGTGGACGGAGTACGCGACGTCGTCCGCCCAGTCCATGACCTGGGCCTCGAAGCACTTGCGGTCCGCGGGCGCGCCGCGGCGCAGCCAGGCGAAGACCGGTAGGTCGTCCTCGTACGCGCCGAACTTCACCGAGTCGGGGTCGGTGGGGTGGTCCCCGCGCGCCCACGGGTACTTGGTGGCGGCGTCCAGGCAGGCCCGGGTGAGGTTGAGGCCGACGCTGACGAGCTCCCCGCTCGCCGGATCGGGCACGAACCGCTTGGGCTCCAGACGGGTCAGCAGGCGCAGCGACTGGGCGTTGCCCTCGAAGCCGCCGCAGTCCTTGGCGAACTCGTTGAGCGCCTCCTCGCCGTTGTGGCCGAAGGGCGGGTGGCCCATGTCGTGGGAGAGGCAGGCGGCTTCGACGAGGTCGGGGTCGCAGCCGAGCGCGGCGCCGAGCTCCCGTCCGACCTGGGCGCACTCCAACGAGTGGGTGAGGCGGGTGCGGGGGCTCGCGTCCCAGTCGTAGGAACGGCTGCCGGGCGTGACGACCTGGGTCTTCCCGGCGAGGCGGCGCAGCGCCGCCGAGTGCAGCACTCGGGCGCGGTCGCGCTGGAAGGCGGTCCGACCGGGCCGTTTGTCGGGCTCGGCGGCCCAGCGTTCGGTGTCGGCCGCGTCGTAGCGGCCGTGGTGGTCGTCGGTGAGGGCGTGCGTGGTGCCTTCCATGCAAAGACGGTAACCGGAACAACTGACAAACCGGGATCAGGCGGAGACGAGTTCCGGCCGCACCAGGTCGAGGGGGAGCGCGCGGGCCTCGTCGTACCGGTGCAGCAGCAGCCGGGCCAGCGCCGGGTGATCGCCCAGCGGGGCGGCGGCGGGGCCGGGCGCGGCCGCGGCGGCCTGGGTGGCGAACCGGCCGGGCGCGGCGAAGTACGAGGCCACGGCGATCCGGTGGTGACCACGGGCGGCGAGGGCCCGGACCGCCTCGGGCGCGTTCGGCGCGGCGGCGGAGGCGTAGGCGGGGGTCACCGGGACGCCGCCGAGGCGTTCGCTGAGCAGGGCGGCGGTGCGGCGGGTGTCGGCCGCCGAGTCGGGGTCGCGGGAACCGGCGGCGGCCAGCACGACGGCCGAACCGGGGGCCGGGGTCCAGCCGGTCTCCAGGAGCCGCTCGTAAAGGGCCTCGACGAGCAGCGGGTGCGGGCCCAGCGGGGCGGCGACGCGGGTGAGCAGGTGGCCGGCACGGGCGGCGGCCGCGGGGAGGTCACGCTTGACGTGGTACCCGCGGCCGAGCAGCAGCGGGACGAGCACGGCCGAGCCGGACAGCCCGCTCAGGGTGTCGTCGAGCAGCGGCTCGTTCAGCTCGACGTGGCCGAGCCGGACGTCGAGCCGGGGGCGGAGTTCGCGGACCCGTTCGAGGAGGGCGAGGGCGGTGTGCAGGGCGCGCGGGTCACGACTGCCGTGGGCCACGGCGACGAGGGTGGGCTGCATGGGCGGACTCCGGGTCGGCGCAGGCCGCTGAGCTGGGTGCCCAGCTGGAGGGTGATGCGGCCGAGCAGCTCGGCCGTACTGTCGAAGGGGAGGGCGGGAAACTCGGGAGGGTGCACCGGCTCCGTCATGAACCGATCCTCCGCGCCGGAGGTTGCCGGTGCGTTGCGCGGGGATGACGGGTCTTTGCCGTGTGCTCACATCGCGGCCGGCGCGACTGTTCGGAGCCGGCGCGGCCGGCGGCGTACCTGCCGCAGATCGGGTTCCGGGCGAACCGCGCGGCCCCGGTACGCGTCCTGACCAGCGGACGAGCAGTCGAGACACCAGGGGATGGATGATGCGCCGACCGCGCCTGCCGAGAGTCGAGTGGAGCCGGGCGGTGGCGGCGCTGCGCAGCGTACGGACCCGGCGGCGGGCGGTGCAGGCCGTCATGGCGGGCTGCGTACTGGCGCTGCTGCCCTCGGCGTGGATGCACGCGGTGGCCGCCGACCGGCTGCGGACCACGGCGGGCGCGCCCTCCGCCGAGGTGGCCGTGGTGTTCGGCGCGGGCCTCCTCGGGAGCAGGCCCACCCCCTACCTGGCCGACCGGCTCGATACCGCGGCCGAGCTGTACCGCACCGGCAAGGTCAAGGTCGTCCTCGTCACCGGGGACAACGGCCGGCACGACTACGACGAGCCCGACGCGATGCGCAGGTACCTCACCGCGCACGGGGTGCCGGACGAGCGGATCGTCAGCGACTACGCGGGCTTCGACACCTGGGACTCCTGCGTGCGGGCCAAGGAGATCTTCGGCGTGGAACGGGCCCTGCTGGTCACCCAGGGCTTCCACATCCGCCGTGCCGTCGCCCTGTGCCAGGCGGCGGGCCTGGAGTCGTACGGCGTCGGGGTGGCCGACGTGCACGACGCCACCTGGTACTACGGCGAGACCCGCGAGGTCTTCGCGGCGGGCAAGGCGGCGCTGGACGCGGCCTTCAAGCCCGCACCGCGCTTCCTGGGACCGAAGGAGGAGGGGGTGTCGCGGGCGCTGGCCGCTCTGGCAGACTGACGACCCCGCCGCATATGCCGATTAGTCATATGCCGTTCCGTCCGTACGAGAGCATCAGGGGTGTGGAACCGTGGCTGTTGTGGATCTGAGCGGCAAGGTCGTCGTCATCACCGGGGGAGCCCGGGGCCTGGGCGCCGCGGCCGCGCAAGCCGTCGTGGACGGTGGCGGCCGGGTACTGATCACCGACGCCGAACTCGCCGTCGACGGCGGCTGGACCGCGGGCCTGACGGTGAAGCACCTGACCGGCCAGTGACCCGCCCCGCCCCCCGGCCGCGCCGGGCCTCACCGCAGCCGTCCGGCGGCGCTGAGGCGGAGCACCCGGACCCGTAACGCGCCGCGGCGGCCGACGTAACACCGGCGACCCACCCTGGACCGCATGCACACCGCCGGCTCCGCCACCGACACGCACTGCCCGTACTGCGCCCTGCAGTGCGGGATGAGGCTGCGCCCCGAACCGGGCGGCGCCACCGTGGCGGTGGAGGAGCGGGCCGACTTCCCCGTCAACCGGGGCGCGCTGTGCGGCAAGGGCCGCACCGCCCCCGCCGTGCTCTCCTCCCGGGTACGCCTGACCGAGCCGCTCGTCCGCACCCACGCCGGGCGGCTGGAGCCGGCCACCTGGGAGGAGGCCCTCGACGCCGTCGCCGAGGGCCTCGCCCGCACCGGCCGCACGCACGGCCCCGACGCCGTCGGGGTGTTCGGCGGCGGCGGGCTCACCAACGAGAAGGCCTACGCGCTCGGCAAGTTCGCCCGCATCGCCCTGCGCACCTCGCAGATCGACTACAACGGCCGCTTCTGCATGTCCTCGGCCGCCGCCGCCCACCAGCGGGCCTTCGGACTCGACCGCGGCCTGCCCTTCCCGCTGGCGGACGTCCCGCGCACCGGTTGCGTGATCCTCGTCGGCTCGAACCTGGCCGAGACCATGCCGCCCGCCCTGCGCTACCTCACCGAGCTCAAGGCGAACGGCGGCACCCTCATCGTCATCGATCCGCGCCGCACCCGCACCGCCGAACAGGCCGACCTGCACCTCGCCCCGCGCCCCGGCACCGACCTCGCCCTCGCGCTCGGCCTGCTGCACCTGATCGTCGCGGAAGGCCGGACCGACGAGGAGTTCATCGCCGCCCGCACCACCGGCTGGCAGGAGGCCCGGGCCGCCGCGATGGCCCACTGGCCGGAGCTGGTGGAACGCATCACCGGGATACCGGTCCCCAGGCTCCGCGAGGCCGTGGCGATGTTCTGCGCCCCGGAATCCGCCATGGTCCTCACCGCCCGGGGCCCCGAGCAGCAGTCCAAGGGCACCGACACCGTCGGCGCCTGGATCAACCTGTGCCTGGCCACCGGCCGGGCCGGCCGACCGCTGTCCGGCTACGGCTGCCTCACCGGGCAGGGCAACGGCCAGGGCGGCCGCGAGCACGGCCAGAAGGCCGACCAGCTCCCCGGCTACCGCAAGCTCACCGACCCGGCCGCCCGTGCCCACGTCGCCGGGGTCTGGGGCGTCGACCCCGACGGCCTCCCCGGCCCGGGCCGCAGTGCCTACGAACTCCTCGACGCCCTCGGCAGGGACGTGAAGGCCCTGCTGCTGATGGGCTCGAACCCGGTGGTGTCCGCCCCCGGCGCCGCCCACGTCGAGGACCGCATCCGCTCCCTGGACTTCCTCGCGGTCGCCGACGTCGTCCTCTCCGAGACCGCGGCCCTCGCGGACGTGGTCCTCCCGGTCACCCAGTGGGCGGAGGAGACCGGCACCACCACCAACCTGGAGGGCCGCGTCCTGCTGCGCCGCCGGGCACTGACCCCACCGCCGGGGGTCCGCAGCGACCTGGACGTGCTGCACGGACTCGCCGCCCGCCTGGGCGTGGAGAAGGGCTTCCCCACCGAGCCGGAGGAGGTCTTCGAGGAACTGCGCCGCGCCTCGGCCGGCGGCCCCGCGGACTACTCGGGCATCACCTACGCCCGGATCGAGGCCGAACAGGGCGTCTTCTGGCCCTGCCCCGCAAGCCCTGAAGGCGGCGAAGGCTCCGGCGGCGAAGGCTCCCCGGGCACCAAACGCCTCTTCCTGGACCGCTTCGCCACCGACGACGGCCGGGCCCGCTTCGTCCCCGTCTCCCACCGGGACGCCGCCGAGGTCCCCGACGCGGACTACCCGCTGCTGCTCACCACCGGCCGGGTCGTCGCCCAGTACCAGTCCGGAGCCCAGACCCGCCGGGTGGACGAGCTCAACGCGGCGGCCCCCGGCCCCTTCGTGGAACTCCATCCGCGGCTGGCCGCCCGGATCGGCGCGGTCGACGGCAGCCCCCTCGCCGTGACCTCCCGCCGCGGCCGGGCCGTCGCCCCGGCCCGCATCACCGACACCATCCGGGCGGACACGGTCTTCATGCCCTTCCACTGGCCGGGCGAGGGCCGCGCCAACACCCTCACCAACCCGGCCCTGGACCCCACGTCCCGCATGCCGGAGTTCAAGGTCTGCGCGGTCCGCGTCGAGCCGGCCTGATCAGGCACCGTTCGCGAAGGTCGGGCGCAGGGCCTCCACCAGCCGGGCCAGGAACACCTCTTCGCCCGGGGCGGCCAGCTCGGGGTACTCCGCCTCGAAGTGCTCCCACTCGGCGCCCACGTAGCCCTCGGGGGCGATGTGCACGATGTCCAGCAGCTCCACGTCCCGGTTCGGCTGCGGGTTTTCGCCCGCCTGCCGGAACACCTCCTGGAGCAGGGCGTTCGGCAGTCGGTGCCGTTCGGCGAGCAGGACCGCGTCGTACAGGTCCTTGCCCTGCGGGTGCCGGTCGCTGATGAGCCACAGCACCTTCCAGGCCAGCGACAGCGCCGCAGTCGCGGCGAGGACCACCGCCCCGCAGGCGAGTTCGGCCGGCTCCGGCGGTACCGGGAGGCGCTCGTTGAAGACGAAGTCCAGCTGGACCTGCCCGTCCGGCAAGCCGGGTACGGACCACGGCAGCACCATGCGCCGCCCCGGCACCCGGTCGTACGTCCAGATCTCCTCCGACACCGCTCCCGAGGCCTTGATCCCGGCCCGCCCGTCGGCCGCCGCCGCGATGCCGTCCAGCATCCGGCCGGTCCGGCCGTCCTCCATCCGCCACGTTTCGGGGACCACCACGAAGTCCAGGTCGCCGGGCTCCCGGGCCTGCTCCCCGAACCAGTCGGCGAGCAGCACGCTGCCCCGCAGCACCAGCGAGTCCGCCCACTCGGACTCCGAGACCGCCAGCAGGACCGCTTCCATGGCCGCGCGCCGCGCCCGCACCCAGGCGAGGGTCCGCTCGGGGGAGTCGAAGACCGGGTCACCGGCCCGGTAGCCCTGGAAGTTGTGCCGCAGCGACGGGTCGAAGACCGCCCGCTGACGCACGTCGTCCCCGACGACCGGACGCAGCGTCCGCGGTAGGTGCCGGGCCGCGCGCGTCTCCTCGTCCAGGGGCTCGCTCGGCAGGTGCGTGCTGTTGATGCCGAACTCCCGCCACGAGCTCATCGCGCACCTTCCCCGAGGCTCTTCTCCAGCAGCGCCAGCTTACGGTCCTCGTACCGGCGCCCGGTCGGTGTCGGCGGCGCCGGGTCCCGGACGTCCCGCTCCCCGGTCATGCCGTCACCCCTTCGTCGATCCACCCGTCGTCCACCGACAGGTCGCTGTCGTACAGCACGAACTCCCGCTCCTGCGAACGGATCCTGTACCCGGCGGCGCCGAGCGCCGCGACCAGCGCGTCGCACGCCGCCCCCGCCTGCGCCGCCGTGCCGCGCCACCGCTGGGTCACGAACCGCTCGTGCACGCCCCCGGCCAGGACCCGGCGGGCGTTCCAGGACAGGTGGGCCCCGTGCGGGACGACCAGGGCCTCCAAGGCCGCGCGGTCGAAGTCCGCGGGCAGCAGCAGCTTCAGATGGTGCTCGAAGTAGCCGCCGCCCGGTCCGGGCGGGTCCGCGGTCCACGGGACCGTCTCCACCTTGACCCGGACCGGGTCGAAGCCGGCCGCCCGTAGTCGCGGCACCAGCAGCTCGTGGCCCGTGCGGTCCGGCAGGGTCAGCATCGGCTGGGACACCATCCGGCCGCGGGCCAGCAGGATGTGCGTGACCTTCAACTCCCGTGCCCCGGCCCACGCGTCGAGGCGCGCCAACTCCGCTGCGTCCGCGCAGCGCACCGTCACATGGGTCTCGTACTCCGACATGGAGTCGATCATCTCGGACATGCGTCCGATCCGCATCGGGGTTCCCGCCGGGGGGTAACCATCGGTCACGCACCGGACTCAGAAAGTGCTCGCACGCCCCTCGTGGCCGCGATGTGTCGTACCCCACACTGGGGTGCGGTGCCCCCGTCCTCGGAGCCCTGGAGGTCGCCCCCGTGCAGACCCGGACCCTGACCGTGAACGTGAGCGAGTCCTCGGAGGCCAAGGCCGTGGACGAAGAGCCCGAGGTACTGGAGCTGATCGAGCCGGTGCCCGTGCAGCGCAGGCGCAGCAGCGGCGACAGCGGAGGCGGAGCGGGCCCGTCCGCCGACTTGTTCCGGCAGTACCTCCGCGAAATAGGCAGGATTCCGCTGCTCACCGCCGCCGAGGAGGTGGACCTCGCGCGCCGCGTCGAAGCCGGCCTGTTCGCCGAGGAGAAACTCGGCAACACCCCCGATCTCGACTCCCAGCTCGCCCTCGACCTCGACAAGCTCGTCGTCATGGGGCGGATGGCCAAGCGCCGGCTCATCGAGTCGAACCTGCGGCTCGTCGTCTCCGTCGCCAAGCGGTACGTGGGCCGCGGACTCACCATGCTCGACCTCGTGCAGGAGGGGAACCTCGGGCTGATCCGCGCCGTCGAGAAGTTCGACTACGCCCGCGGGTACAAGTTCTCCACCTACGCCACCTGGTGGATCCGGCAGGCGATGTCACGGGCCCTCGCCGACCAGGCCCGGACCATTCGGGTGCCCGTCCACGTCGTCGAACTGATCAACCGGGTCGTCCGCGTACAGCGTCGGATGCTCCAGGAGCGCGGGTACGAGCCCACGGCCGAAGAGGTCGCCGTCCAGCTGGAGTTGACCCCCGAACGGGTCCTGGAGGTGCTCCGCCTCGCGCAAGAGCCGGTCTCCCTGCACGCCCCGGTGGGCGAGGAGGACGACGTCGCGCTCGGCGACCTCATCGAGGACGGGGACGCCGCCTCCCCCGTGGAATCGGCCGCCTTCTTCCTGCTGCGCGAGCACCTGGAAGCCGTCCTGTCGACCCTCGGCGAGCGCGAGCGCAAGGTCGTGCAGCTGCGGTACGGCCTCGCCGACGGGCGGCCCCGTACCCTGGAGGAAATCGGGCGGATCTTCGGCGTGACGCGCGAGCGGATCCGCCAGATCGAGTCCAAGACCCTCAACAAACTGCGCGACCACGCCTTCGCCGACCAGCTCCGCGGCTACCTGGACTGACGGACCAACGGAAAAGGGGGCGCCCCGCCAGGCGCCCCCACCCGTTGCCCCGGCTCCGGCTACGGCTGCGCGGGTTCGTGCGGGTCGGCCAGGCTCCGGCTCATCCAGACGTCGTCGACGTAGGCCCCGTCCAGCAGGAACTCCTCGGGCAGGACTCCGACCACCGCGAACCCGCACCGCCGGTAGAGCTGCTGGGCCGGCTCGTTGTGGCCGAGCACGCGCAGGTTCATCCGGCGGGCGCCACCGGCCCGCGCGGCGGCGCAGGCGGCCTCGACGAGGGCCTGCCCGACCCCGCTGCCGCGGGCGGACTCGCGGACCGCCAGTCCCTGGACGTGACGGACGTGCCGATTGGTTTCGAGGGGGCTCGCCGGGGCCTGGGCGACGTACCCGACGATCTCCTGCCCGCGTTCCGCGACGAGGAAGCCCTCCACCGGGTGCCGCTCGTCGAAGACGGCCGCGTCGGCCGCGCGCTCGGGGCCGGGTTCGCTCACGCGCGACCACACCGAGCGGGCCAGCTCCAGTATTTCGGGTTCGTCCTCCGCCCGAGCGGGGCGTACCACCACGTCCGTTGCCATGCCGTCATGCTAACGACGGCGCAGGGGCACCCGAGTGCGTCCCGCACCCGAATGCCCCTCACCGCCGCCGTCCCCCGGGCCGCCTAGTCGACCTCGGCCACCGCCTGCGCGAACTGCGCCGCGTACAGCCGTGCGTACGCGCCGCCCGAGGCCAACAGCTCCTCGTGCGTGCCCTGCTCCACGATCGATCCGTTCTCCATCACCAGGATCACGTCCGCGTCGCGGATCGTGGACAGCCGGTGCGCGATCACGAAGGACGTGCGGCCGCGCGCGAGGCGCGCCATCGCCTTCTGGATCAGCACCTCGGTACGGGTGTCCACCGAGCTCGTGGCCTCGTCGAGCACCAGGATCACCGGCTCCGACAAGAACGCCCGGGCGATGGTGATCAGCTGCTTCTCGCCCGCGCTGACCCCCGCGCCCTCGTCGTCCAGCACGGTGTCGTAACCGTCCGGCAGGGTGCGGACGAACCGGTCCGCGTGGGCGGCCCGCGCCGCCTCCTCGATCTCGGCGCGCGTGACCTCGCGCGAAGCGCCGTAGGCGATGTTCTCCGCGATGGTGCCGCCGAACAGCCAGGTGTCCTGCAGCACCATGCCGATGCCGTCGCGCAGTTCCTCGCGGGTCATCTTCGCGATGTCCACCCCGTCGAGGGCGATCTCCCCGCCCGTGACCTCGTAGAACCGCATCAGCAGATTGACCAGCGTGGTCTTGCCGGCGCCGGTCGGGCCGACGATCGCGACCGTCTGGCCCGGCTCGACCGTGAGCGAGAGGTTCTCGATCAGCGGCTTGTCCGGCTCGTATCGGAAGGCCACCTTGTCGAAGGTGACCTGACCGCGCAGCTCCTGCGGACGCTCCGGAACCACCGCGTCCGGCTCCTGCTCCGGCGCGTCGAGCAGCTCGTACACCCGCTCCGCCGAGGCGACACCGGACTGCACGAGGTTCGCCATCGAGGCGACCTGCGTCAGCGGCATCGAGAACTGCCGCGAGTACTGGATGAAGGCCTGCACGTCACCGATCGACAGGGTGCCGGAGGCGACCCGGAGCCCGCCGACGACGGCTATCAGCACGTAGTTGATGTTCGAGATGAAGAACATCACCGGCTGCATGATGCCGCTGACCAGCTGCGACGTGAAGGAGGCCCGGTAGAGCGCCTCGTTCTGCTCGGCGAAGACGGCAGCGGACTCCTTCTGCCGGCCGAAGACCTTGACCAGGCTGTGGCCCGAGTACATCTCCTCGATGTGGGCGTTGAGCGCGCCGGTCGCCTTCCACTGCGCCACGAACTGCGGCTGCGACTTCTTGCCGATCTTCGCGGCGACGAAGACCGACAGCGGTACGGTCACCAGCGCGACGAGCGCCAGCAGCGGAGAGATCCAGAACATCATCACGAGCACGCCGACGATGGTCAGCAGCGAGTTCAGCAACTGGCCCATCGTCTGCTGGAGCGTCTGGCCGATGTTGTCGATGTCGTTCGTGGCCCGGCTCAGCACCTCGCCGCGCTTCTGCTGGTCGAAGTAGGACAGCGGCAGCCGCGACAGCTTCGCCTGGAGCTCCTCGCGCATCCGGTAGACGGTGCCGTTCATGACGTGGTTCGACAGCCGGGTCGCGACCAGCATCAGCAGGCCGGCCAGGGTGAAGACCACCAGCGCCCAGATCGCGACGACCCCGACGGCGCCGAAGTCGATGCCCTGCCCCGGGGTGAAGTCGGTACCGGCGAGCATGTCCGCCATGCCGTCCTGGCCCCGGGCGCGCAGCCCGTCCAGCGCCTGCTGCTTGGTGGTCCCGGCCGGCATCTGGCGGCCGACGATCCCCGCGAACACCAGGTCGGTGGCCTCGCCCAGGATCTTCGGGCCCACCACCGCGCAGCCGACGCTGCCGACGACGGCCGCGACCATGCCCCAGATCTTGGCCCGGTCGTACGCGAGCTGGCGCAGCAGCCGCTTGCCCGAACCCTTGAAGTCCATGGACCGCTGGGCCGGCCCCATCATCATCCGTCCTCCGGGCCCGCTCATGCGGCCTCCGCCTCCGTCAGCTGGGAGAGCACGATCTCCCGGTAGGTCTCGTTGCCGGCCATCAGCTCGTGGTGGCGCCCCTCGCCCACGACCTGGCCCTCGTCCAGGACGATGATCCGGTCGGCGTCGCGGATCGTGGAGACCCGCTGGGCGACGATGACCACGGTCGCGTCCTCGGTCTCGCGGGCGAGCGCCGCGCGCAGCGCCGCGTCCGTCGCGTAGTCCAGGGCCGAGAAGGAGTCGTCGAAGAGGTAGATCTCCGGGCGCTGCACGAGCGTGCGGGCGATGGCCAGACGCTGGCGCTGGCCGCCGGAGACATTGGTTCCGCCCTGACTGACGGGGGCCTCCAGGCCGCCCTCCAGCGCGGAGACGAACTCCTTGGCCTGGGCCACCTCCAGCGCCTGCCAGAGCTCTTCGTCACTCGCGTCCGGGCGCCCGTAGCGCAGGTTGGAGGCGATGGTCCCGGAGAACAGGTACGGCTTCTGCGGCACCATGCCGACCGTCTTGGCCAGCAGCTCCGGGTCGAGCGCGCGGACGTCCTCCCCGTCGACGAGGACCTCGCCGCCGGTCGCGTCGAACAGGCGCGGGACCAGGCCCAGCAGGGTGGACTTGCCGCTTCCGGTGGAGCCGATGACCGCCGTGGTCTCGCCGGGTCGGGCCACCAGGTCCACGCCGCGCAGGACCGGAGCCTCGGCGCCCGGGTAGCGGAAGTCGGCGCCGCGCAGCTCCAGGCGGCCGCGGCGGGCGAGTTCGCGCACCGGGTCCTCGGGCGGGACCACGCTGGACTCGGTGTCCAGGACCTCCTGGATGCGTTCCCCGCAGACCTCGGCGCGCGGCACCATCATGAACATGAAGGTGGCCATCATCACGGCCATGACGATCTGCATCAGGTAGGCCAGGAAGGCCGTCAGCTGGCCGATCTCCATGCCGCCGCTGTCGACGCGCATCGCACCGAACCAGATGACGGCGACGCTGGAGATGTTCACGACCACGATGACCGTGGGGAACATGTACGCGAGGAGCTTGCCGGCGGACAGCGAGACGCCGGTCAGGTCGGCGTTGGCCTCGCGGAAGCGGTCCTTCTCGTAGTCGTCGCGGACGAAGGCGCGGATCACCCGGTTGCCGGTGATCTGCTCGCGCAGGACCCGGTTCACGGTGTCCAGGCGCACCTGCATCTGGCGGAACAGCGGCCGCGTCTTGAAGACGATCGCGCCGACCGAGATCCCGAGCACCGGGACGACGGCGAGCAGTACGCCCGACAGCTTCACGTCGAGCGAGAGCGCCATGGCGATGCCGCCGACGCACATGATCGGGGCCGAGACCATCAGGGTGAAGGTCATGAGCACCAGCATCTGGACCTGTTGGACGTCATTCGTCGTACGGGTGATCAGCGACGGGGCGCCGAACTGGCCCAGCTCCCGCGCCGAGAAGCTCTGCACGCGGTCGAAGATCGCGGCGCGGACGTCCCGGCCGAAGGCCGCGGCCGTGCGGGCGCCGTAGTAGACGGCCCCGACGTTGCAGACGAGCTGGACGAGGGAGACAGCGAGCATCAGCGCGCCGAAGCGCAGGATGTAGCCGGTGTCACCGTTGACGACACCGTTGTCGATGATGTCGGCGTTGAGCGTGGGCAGGTAGAGGCTGGCGCTGGTCTGCAGCAGTTGCAGCAGGACCAGCACCGCGATGGGTTTCCGGTACGTACCCAGATGGGTCCGCAGAAGTCGTATGAGCACGCGTAGGCTCCGGTCGGCATGATCGAGGGGGTTCAACCCATCTTGGGCCAACCGGCCCCGTGATCCCCACCGGATTTCGCAAAGGCCGGTCAAAAGGACCAGCCCGCCCCGACCCGCGTACTAGGACACCTCTAGGACACCCCTAGAACGCCCCGGGGTGGATCTGCTCCCGCGTCGCGACGTACTGCTGGCGCACTCCCTGCCACGCCGGGAACTCCTCGCCCGGCTCGAAGACCTGGGCCGCGGGGGCCGGCCAGACCGGCGGGGTGTGCGGGGCCAGGGTGCCCTGCGCCACACCGAGCGTCCAGGCCGCCTGGCGCGCCGCGCCCAGCGCCGCGTAGTCGGCCGGCGCCGGTACGACGACCTGCGTGCCGAACAGTCCCGGGGCCGCGGCCTGCACGGCGGGCAGCTCGGCCGCCGCGCCCAGCAGGAACACCCGGCGGATCTCGACCCCGCGCGAGCGCAGCACGTCCAGCGCGTCCACCAGCCCGCACAGCATGCCCTCGAAGGCGGCCCGGGCCAGGTGCTCCGGCTTCATCGAGTCCCGGCGCAGCCCGGACAGGGTGCCGGCGGCGTGCGGCAGGTTCGGGGTCCGCTCACCCTCCAGGTACGGCAGGAGCACGAGGCCGTGCGCGCCCGGCGTCGACTTCAGCGCGAGCTCGGACAGCCCCTCCAGATCGGTGCCGAGCAGTTCGGCGGTGCCGCGCAGCGCCCGCACGGCATTGGAGGTGTTCACCACGGGCAGGTGCATGCCGCTGGCGTCGGCCAGCGAGGTGACCAGTCCGCCCGGCTCCGACACCGCCTCGTGGTGCACGGCCATCACCGAACCGGAGGCACCGAGGGAGACCACCGCGTCGCCGGGGCCCAGCCCCAGCCCGAGCGCGGCGGCCATCGTTTCGCCGGTGCCGGCGGAGATCAGCAGCCCCTCGGGCGTGGTCCCGGCGGCATCGGCCGGGCCGAGCACCTCGGGCAGCAGGGCCCGGTGCCCGAGCGCCAGCTCGACCAGGTCGGGGCGCCAGGTGCCGGTGGCCGCCGACCAGTACCCGGTACCGGAGGCGCCGCCGCGGTCGGTGGTCCGCCGGGCCGGGCGGCCCAGCAGCTGCCAGACGAGCCAGTCGTGCGGGGACATCAGCACGGCGATCCGGCGGGCGGCCTCGGGCTCGTTGCGGGCCAGCCAGGCCAGCTTCGCGACCGGCTGCGCGGAGTGCGGGACCGAGCCCACCGCCTCGACCCAGCCGTGCCGACCGCCGTAGGCGTCGATGAGGTCGGCGGCGGCGACCTGGCCGCGCTTGTCGTTGCCGACGAGCGCGGGCCGCACCAGAGCGCCCTGCGGGTCCAGCGGCAGCAGGCCGTGCTGCTGGGCGGAGACCCCTATGGCCTGGACCCCTTCGAGGAGCCCGCCGCCGGCGGCCTCGCCGAGCGAGAGCAGCCAGGCCTGCGGGTCGGTCTCGTAGGGATTCGCGCCGTCCGGTTCACCCGAGGGCTGTGGGTGGGGTGCGTACCCCTGGCGCAGCACGGCGCCGGTCTCGGTGTCACAGACGACGATGCGTGTGAACGCGGAAGAGCTGTCCAGCCCGGCGACTATCCCCATGCCGTGAATTCTGCCGCACGCGGGGCCGGACTCGACCGGTCCGGAGCCCCCGGAACCTCATGGATCCCGTGAGCCCCGGCGCGCGGACCCGTGGTGCTCAGGTGTTGCTGGTGCCCCAGTCGTCCTCGCCGGCGCCGCCGGCCCGGCCGCGCAGCCCCCGTACCCGCCCGGAGAGCGAGTCCGGGACGGCGTCGCCGACCTTCTGACTCACCGCGGTGAAGGCCTTCCCGGCGAACTCGCGCCCGGTCTGACCCGCGGTTTCGGCGGCGTTGCGCACCGCGGGGTTCTGCGCGAGCTGCCGCGCGGACTTTCGCATCTGCTCGTAGCGCTCGCGTCCGGCCCGGGTTCCGAGCACGTACCCGAGGGCCAGTCCGACCACGAACGTGACCTTGTACCGCATGCCTGTCACCCTTCGTCGTGTGGTGCCCGGCCCGCTGTCGATACCGATTGGCGGAGCACCCCCCTGCTTGCGCTAATCTATGACTCGCAACGGGCACTCGCCCCCCGGCAACGCCGGAGGTGGGCTGTTCGATGCACCGCAGCAATCCCCTGTAGCTCAATTGGCAGAGCAGCCGGCTGTTAACCGGCAGGTTACTGGTTCGAGTCCAGTCGGGGGAGCGCGGTCCCCTGTAGCTCAATTGGCAGAGCATTCGGCTGTTAACCGGAGGGTTGCTGGTTCGAGTCCAGCCGGGGGAGCAAGGAAGAGGAAGAGGACCCCGAGGGGTCCTCTTCTTTTCTTTGTCGCCCCGTTCGGGAACCGGACAGCCCTCAGAACGGTCTCTCTGAGCAGGCGAAGCCGATCATGCGGGGCATCTGAGGCAGGAGATCGTATGAGCGGCTATGCTGCGGCAGACGGCGCGCACACGTGTACGCGCCACGCCGTGAAGGGGCGGTAGCTCAGCCGGTTAGAGCAGCGGACTCATAATCCGTCGGCCGTGGGTTCGAGTCCCACCCGCCCCACTACTGCAGGTCAGAAGAAACCTTCTGACCTGCGGAAACGCGGTTTTTGTGGCCGTGGGATCCCCGTGTCGGTGTGGCGAACGTGAGGCGAAGGCTGCATCGCGGGAACCCCAGAGGCTCTTGACCTGGGGGTTTGCCTGCTCATAGGTGGGATGGGTGGTGGTTGGTCCCACGGCCGCATGGGGTGCCATCGCAGCGTCGACCTTCGCCGCGGTCGGGCTTTCGGCCCTGGTCATGGCCTCGGCCTAAGCCTTGACCGTGGTGAAGGTCCTCGGTCTCGACGACGGTGTCTATCTCGTCTGGCTGGGAGTCGTCACGTGGAGCTCCGCACGCGCAGACGCAACCCCAGACCCCGTGCTTCCGACGCGGAATCGCTCGACTGATGGGAGTGGTGCTGTTCGCCCTCGGCTTGCGGACGGCCGCGGCGTGGCGGAGCCCGTCGTGGCGCCCGACCTACCGGTGCGGAGGTGGCCACCACCGAGGTGTCGACCACCGGCGCCGACCCGGGCCGCGAGCACGCGCTCGTCCTGCTGGCCGGCACCCCCACCTCCAGCACCGGCGAAACGATCGACCGCGACAACCCCTTCACCGGCCCGGCCCGCGGCTGGTACCTGCCCGCCGGGACCTCCACGGCGTTCACCGCCGTGGCGCCGATCGCGTACGTCTCCAGCCCGCTTCCGCCCGGCACCCCGCCCACCGGCAGGGCCCCGGTGCTGCTCGGCGGGCCCGGCGCCGTGGTCGAAGTGCGCGGGCACGGCTCCTGGGAGCGGGAGGTCACCACCCTGATCACCCCGCCGCTCTCGGTCCGCCTGCAGCTGGGGGAGACCCTCGCCCGCGACGGCCGCTGGTCGACCTACCCGCCCCACCTCCACGACCCCAGCAACCCGCCCCACGAGACCGCGGTACAGGAGGCGTTCGCGTTCCACCTGAACCCGCCGACCGGCTTCGCCGTCCTGCTCACCTACGACGACGACCACCAGGCCGCCGACGCCACCGCGACCGTCATCACCGACCGCTCCCTGGCCGCCGTCGACCACGGCCAAGGTGAGATGAAGAACGGGCTCAGGCGAGGCGGGCCAGGACGGCGGCCATGTCCTGGTAAGTGGCCTGGACCCCGCCGGTGCTGCCCAGACGCTGGCGCTCCAGCCCGATCGCGCCGAGGTGGTGGCTACATCCGTGATCACGTTGTCGCGCAAGGTCATGTCGTCGAAGCGATCCGCGGCCACGACCGGTGGCCCCCGGCTCCTGCGGGGTGCTCGTGAGGCCCAGCCACTGGCAGGTCCTGCCCGAGACGCTGCTTGCGCTGGCGTGCGGCGCGTGGAACGAGCCGAGGACCGGACTCCCGCACGGGGCGGGTGTGCGGGGGTCGAGGCTGTCCTACTTCTTGACGTAGAGCTCCTGGAACGGTGTGAAGGGGAGTGCCTGGTAGCAGAAGTACGCGGTCCATTTGTCTTCCGCGATGCCCGCCTGGCCCGCTGCCCGGCAGGCCGCGGCCGTGCCGCGGAAGGACTGCTCGTGGACGTAGCCGGCGGGGGGCGTGCCGAAGCTCGACGAGGAGGCCGGCGGCTGTGGTGCGGTGGTTGCGGCGAAGGCCTGGGGAGCCGCCGCCGCCAAGGCGGTGGCGAGGACCGCACCGTGCAGGACGCGTCGTATCGAGCGGTTCATATCGAGTTCCTTTCGTCGGGGTGGTAGGTGGATCATTCCTCGCTGCCCTGGCGGGCACCGAGTTCAGCTGTCTGCTCCGGCTCCCACTCGGCGATGTCGCGGAGGGCAGCCAAGTGGCGAGTGAGGGCCACGCGCCCCTTAGCCGTCAGGGAGAGCCAGGTACGGGCCCGCTTGCCGACGAAGGCTTTGCGGACCTTCACGTACTCGGCCTGCTCCAAGAGCGTGATCTGCTTGGAGAGGGCCGAGTCCGAGATCTCGATGGTGTCGCGGAGCGTTCTGAAATCGGCCTCATCGACCGAGGCCAGTGCGGCTGCGATGGAGAACCGCACCGGTGCGTGGATCAAGGTGTCGAGGGATTTGCGGGGATGCGTCACGGCCTGGCCCCGGGGGTGCGGGCCGCCTTGCGTTCGAGCACGCCGATCACGAAGAAGGGCATGCCGCACAGGACGGCTCCCGGTACCCACCAGAGTGGTTCGCCGGAGAAGAACACCGTGCCGAGAGTGACGACGAGTGTGTAGACAGCCGCGCCGGCCGTCGTCGTGAGGGCGTAAAGGGTCCGGTAGTGGCGGGGCAGTACCGGCCGCGTCGCCGTGTAGATCACGAGGGCGAAGAACGGAATGAGCAGGACGACCGGAACGGCGTACTGCGTAGAGGGCTCGATCAGCAGTCCGTAGACGGCCGTCATCACCATCATCGCCAGGCCGAGGAGGAACACCACCGGGCCGGGTCGCCGGTTTCCCCCTCGCATCCGGGACGCCAGTGCGTCCGCCGACGCAAGGGCTTCCCTTGCTTCCTTCTTGTCCATCATCGCGCCTTTCGTGGGAGGATTCCGTCGCATGCCCGTGCCTACGCGGCCTCGCCTTGGTCCCACTTGAAGGTGCGGACGGCGAGGACGACCGCCACGGCAGTGGTGACGGTGACGACCAGGACGGACAGCCACACCGGGTGGGTCGGTTCGCCCTGTGGCATCTGCGTGAGCATGAGGTCCGCGAAGAAGGACGTGGGCAGCAGGCTCAGCGTGGTGCGAACGGCATCGGGCATGAGTTCCAGCGGGAACGCCAGACCGCTCAGGAACAGCGCCGCCAGCTGTACGAGCGTACCGACGTTGGTGGCGGCGTCCGGCGAGGCCAGACGGCCACCGATCAGGTACCCGACGCCCCCGAACATGGCGAGGCCGAGCAGCGTGATGCCGAAGAGCGCGGGGAGGCTGCTCGGTTCCACCTTGCCGAGGGCGACCGCTAGCACGAGCAGGACCGCCGCCTGGACGGTGACCATGAGAATCCTGGCGATCATGTGGGTGAAGACGAGGCGGGCCCGCCCCACAGGTGTGGTGCCCAGGAGCCGGAGGGTTCCCTTGGCGCGCAGGCTGGCCAGCGGTCCGGCGGTGACGGTCAGGGCCGCGCTGGTCACGGCGAGGAAGATCGCCATGGGGAAGACGAGTTGCAGGAAGTCCGGGGCACCGGAGTCCTTCGGCATGGTGAAGCCGAGGCCGAGGAAGATGGCCAGCATCCCGAAGGGGAAGAACAGCGCGAAGTAGAAGTACTTCCCGTCGCGTACGAGCTCCCGGGCGTGCATGAGCGTCAGCTCACGCGAGGACGAGGACATCACGCCATCACACCATTCGTCTCTGCGGGCTGCGCGGCATCGTGCCCGGTGGGCGGCTGCGCGCCGTCCCCCGCTTCGTGGAAGGAGACACCTGTGAGGAGGCGGAAGACCGCTTCCAGGCCGGCCTCCTTGATCTGGATGTGGCGGGCTCCGAGCGGGCCGGCAAGCAGGCCGAACGCCGCGTCGGAGTCGCTGGTCCGCACGATGACCCGGGTGTTGCCGCCGGTGTCGTGGCTCTCGATGTGAGACACCCCGGGCGCGGTGCGCAGCCGTGCGAGGTCGGTGCCGACCGGGACGGTGAAGTGCACCTCGCGTTCGGGCGCGTGGGTGTTGATCAGGTCCTGCGGGGTTCCGTAAGCGGCGACCCGGCCTTTGTGCAGCACGGCGACCCGGTCGCAGAGCATCTCGGCCTCCTCCATGGAGTGCGTCGACAACAGTACGGTTCCGCCGGCACCGCGGTGCGCGCGGATCGCGTCCCACAGTTCCTGCCGTGCGTTGGGGTCCATGCCCGTCGACGGCTCGTCGAGCACCAGCAGACGGGGGCGGGAGATGAGTGCCGTGCCGACGAGGAGGCGCTGGCGCTGTCCGCCGGAGAGCTTCGATACCCGGACGTCGCGCGAGGCCGACAGGCCCATCCGGTCGATGATGGTGTCGGGGGTCTCGGGGTCGGGATAGAGCGAGGCCCAGACGCGCAGGAGTTCCGCCACCGTCTGCTGCTCGAACACGGCGGCGTGCTGCGGCTGGATCGCGACGTACTTGCGGATCTCGTCCCGCTGCGCCACGGGGTCGTATCCGAGCACCCGGACGGTGCCTCCGGTGGGGCGGCGCAGGCCGACGAGGGTCTCGATGGTGGTGGTCTTGCCGGCTCCGTTCGGGCCGAGCAGACCAAAGATCTCCCCCGGCCGCACCGAGAGGTCAATGCCGGCCAGGGCGATGACGTCCCCATGGGGGCCCGGGTACCGCTTGGTGACGTTCTCCAGCAGGATCACCGGGTCGTGGGACGGGCTTCGTTCAGCCATTCCGCATCTACCTCTCATCGGGTTCCACCGAGGTCTTGCCGTGCGTACCGCTGTCCAGTCAGCTTGGCAACCACTTTCCAAATTGGCAAGTGGTTGGGGAAAGGTAACTGGATTTGGCTCGCGGCTAGTTGGCGGAAGCGAGCACGCCCAGAAGGCTCTCCTCGGCCGGAACGAAGCCCCAGCGGTTGAGGTCCATGTGCAGGTAATGAAGGAGCAACTCCTCCCGCGGTACGGGGTTCTCGTCGGCCGCCGCAGCGTCGAGGGTGCGCACGACCGTCCCGACGTGCCGCGCCGCGCTTTCCCGGAGGGGTGCGTCCAGGCGCGCCGCGGCCTCCCCCGTGCCCTGCGCGGCACGGCCGAGAAGGCTGCGCAGCACCGCCTGGTCGGGCGCGGCCATGCGCAGTTGCCGCCCCCATTGGCGGCGGTGGGCGGTCCAGAACGCCGTCCGCGCCTGGGGGTCGGGGAGCGCCGCCTGGACGAGCGTGCTCATGTACGAGACGGCCAGCGCAGCCCGGTCGAAGAGCGGGGCGAGGCTGCCGATCCGCTGGTCGGCGTACCACTGGCAGGAAGCCGTGAAGAGCTCCTCGGCCCTGGCCACCCCGCGCGCTCCTCCGTATTTGGCGAGTTCCGGTGCGTACAAGCAGCACCGGGCCTGTTTGACCATCGGCAGCCCCTGCGGTACGGAGCCCGGCACGAGGCGTTCCGAGGCAGTGGGTTTGTCGAGCGTGTGCAGCAGCCCGACGAGCTCGGGCAGGCGTACGTAAACGCGGTCGATCCCATCGGCGGAGCACCTGAGGCGCAGCCGTAGGTGATGACCGCTCATGTCCCAGTAGCGGGTGAAGAACCACGCGGATGCCTTCTCCTCGGATGCCCGCGCGGCCAGCCAGGGGATCAGTACCCGGGTGGCCTCGTCTATGGCGTCCGGGTGTCCCGGGTAGGCGCGGACGTACCACCAGTCCGTCTCCATGCCCGGGTCCGCGCGGTCCGTGCAGTGGTGCGGTGTCGGCATCATCGGTTCTCCTCGGGCCAGGCCAGCAGGGCTACGTGCTCGGTGACCCTGGGCCGGCCGAGGGCGTCGCGCTGGGCGTGCAGGGCGCGCCCGGGAAGTGCCTCCACGAGCCGGAGGTGACTGGTCTGCGGGCTGAGCCAGTGGTGCAGGACCCCTACGGACAGTGGAGAGGCCAGGGAGACCCACATGGGTTTCCGGTCGGCAGTCATACCGGGGGCGCTGCCTGCGCCGCCGAGCTGGTGCACGAAGACCTCCTCGGGAATGCCGTGCGCGCGTCGGAAGGCGTCGAGCCGGACGGCAAGGTCGGTCGCGTCGTGCTCGCCGCCCTCCGGGCGGGGGATCGCGGAGGCCGGAACGATCCACGAGGCGCGGCGGGTGACGAGACGGTTCCCGGGGCCGTCGGTGACGCGGGGGAGTTCCACCACGCCGTCGCCGCAGAGCGGGCCCAGCTCGTGGGCCTTGGTCATCGTGTAGTCGGAGTGCGGCGATCCGTTGACCCAGGGATCGGCGAGTATGGCGAGCAGCCGGACGTAGGACTGGAGCAGATGCTGGGGGATGAGCCCCAGGTAGGCCAGCCCGACAGGGTCGCCGTCGCGGTCGAAGAGGGACAGCGTGTCGGTGCGGGCGTCGTGGGCGAGCACGGTGTCGTCCAGGGTGATCCCGTTCGCGGCCTCGACCTCGCCCGGCAGGACCAACGGCGGCAGGAGGCCGCCGCATTCGGACTGCACGGTGTTGCAATCGGTCCATACCACCAGCTCGCGGCGGGTAAGGCCAGGCCAGCAGCTTTCGATGTGCGCGGCGAGGCGTTCGCGGAAGCCGTCGCCGAGGAGCCGGCCGAAGCGGCTGAACAGTCCACCGGTGCCCGCCCCGTACTGGTTGACGACGAGACGGTAGCGGCCCGCCTCGATGTCGGCATGGCTCGCCGCCTCCAGTTGGAAGAAGACTCCGGCGTTCGGCGGGGCGCTGGTCGGCCCGATCGGGAGCCATGCGCGGTCCGCCGGGTCACGGCGGCTGGCCATGTCGGCGAACAGCGCGCGGTCGAGCGGCGGATTGGCGTCCCGGTCGATGGTGAGGCGCATGAGGAAGCCGAGCGGGTCCCGGCAGACACCGCCGGCGCCGAACTCCGCGGTGAAGCGTTCCAGGAGGAAGTCGTAGAGGTGTGAGCGGAAGACGTACGGTCGCATCTGCTCGCCCAGTGCCGTGAGGTCGGCCCGGACCGCGGGGACGTTCAGCGGGTCGGGCAGACCCAGGTCCGTCTCCCGGTCCTCGTAGATCAGCCCGCTGGGTTTGCGCTCGCTCCGGTCGTTGTGCTCGTTCCAACCGCCGGTGAGGTCCCGCAGCTCCGCGGCGGCGTTGATCCGCCCCTCTGCGTCGTGCCGCCACATACCGTCACCCAGGTCGTGGGCCCGCGACAGGTCGCTGCGCCCGATCGGGGACGTGGTGGTGCCCCCTTCCAGCAGCGCGGCCAGAACGGGGAACGGCGCCTCGCTCCTGTCCCAGGGAGGGATGGGCTGTAGGACACCGGTGTCGATCAGACGAACGAACCGGGTGAAGGGCCGGGCACCACCGACGGCGGTGAGGAGTTCGGTGAACGTGGCACCGGAGCGCAGGCCGGCCAACGAGGGCAGGGCGTAGTCGGCCTCGACCGCCCGGTCGTGGCGCCACACGACGCCCTCGGTGATGATCGTCTCACTGTGGAGCAGCAGACCCTCCGGTTCGGTGGCGGTGCCGGGGCGCACGGGCGCGACGCGGTAGTGCAGCAGGCCGGCCGTCGACGGGTCGCGCGCCAGCCGGCGCAGCGCCAAGTGGGCCATGGTCGCGGAGGTACGGCTGCGTACGCGGCCCCGTCCTTGCGATCCGGCCTCGCCGACCGTGGTCAGCCCGGAGAAGGGGCTCGTCTTGACGGCGGCACGGGCGACGTACGAGTACAGCGTCTTCAGTTGCTTCGCCGACCGGGCCTTGTGGTCGCGGTGCCGGATCCAGTCGGGCGCGGCGATCGCCAGGGATGCGGCGAAGCCGCGCTCCCCTGCGCCGTCGGCGGTGTCCCCGCCGTGTTCGAGAGTGCGGTGCAGTGCTTCGACGGCCTGGTCCCGGTCCTCGGCGAGCTGGGCGGTCAGCTGCTCGAGCAGCGCGTGCCGTTCGCCGACGAGACGCTCCCAGTCGTCCAGGAGGGGGGCCGCGGCGGGCGGGAGGCGCTCGGCCAGGCGGTGCCGTACGTCCTCGTCCCAGGGCAGCGGGTCCAGGCGGTTGACCGATCGCTTGGCGGCCAGGGCCCGGCGGCGTAGCGGTACGTCGTCGTCGAGGCGGGGCACGAGCGCGAAGAGGGCCTCGGTGAGTTCGGGGGCCAGGGAGCTCAGGCGTTCCGCGGCGGCGGCGTGTTCGGCCAGCAGCTTGCGCGTGGCCGGGGCGACCAGGTCGAGGGTGTCGGAGGGCAGGCCCGCCACCCGGGTCAGCGCGACGGGGGATATGACGAAGGAGGTCATCGGCCCACCGCCGAAAGGGCGAGGTCCACGGTGACCGGGAGGGCGTGGAACATGGCGTAGGCGAGGAAGCAGACGTAGGCCATGGAGAACAGTCCGTACGCCATGTGGCCGCGGCGGGCCACTTTGCTGAGGTTGGCGAGGTGCGCGGGGAGTTCCTGGCGCCGGACGGTGTGTCGCAGCAGCGCGAACGCGCGCCCCCGGGCGTTGGTGAGTCCGGTCGCCGCTTCGATGGCCGTGTAACCGTCGCTGGGCATGAGCGGGTTGAGGTTGACGATCAGCATCAGGAGTTGCATCCCCAGCAGCAGCGCGGCTGTGTCCCTGAGCAGTCCGGCCGAGTTCAGAGCGACCGCGCCCGACAGTGCGCAGAACCAGCCGTCGCTGAGGATGCCGGCCATGGCCAGGGCGACTCGGCCGCCGCGTCCCCGGAAGCGGTAGGCGTCCGTGCGATCCACGTAGGCGACCGGCATGAAGTAGAACAGCAGCGCGACTCCCAGTCCGCGGACCGGCGTTCCGAGTATCTGGGCGACCAAGGCGTGGGCGGTCTCGTGCATCAGTACATACAGCAGCATCACGCCCGTGGCGATCAGGAACGCGGGCCCGGCCAGATCCTGCGGGGGTGGCATCGCCGTGAAGAGGGTGTGGAAGCCGAATGTGTACCCCGCGAGCGCGCCGAGTGCCGCGATCAGCACCAGCAGTGTCGCCGGCACGGCGCGCAGTACCGCGGCCACGGGTTCGAGAAGGCGGGGCAGGGAGCGGGTCAGGATGATCCGCGGCATCAGCATGGACGTGCGCACGCGGCTGCCGTCCTGCGGCTTGTCGGGCAGCTCGGAGCCCTCGAGGAGCCCGCTCCGGTCCAGGGCGGCCAGAAAGGTGTCGATCTGCCGGGAGACCGCTCCGGCGCGCTCCTGGTCGGCGCGTGAGAGGAAGACGACGAGGTCATCGCGGGTGCGGGTGCCGTCCAGATAGGTGAGCACCATTTCGCCGGCGCGGGTGATGCGGTGGTAGTTCCCGGTGACCGGATCGAAGATCAGCGGGATGTCGTCCATCCCGCGGATGACCTCCAGCTCGTCTCGGAGCTTTGGTGGCGAACTGATCACTGTCTACCTCTCCTGTACCCCTGGACGCCCTGGGCCGACGGGCCGCGACCCGTTGACCCAGGGCCCTGCGTTGCAGGATGCTGCGAAATGAGAAAGCTGCCTTCCAGCGGCGCCGGTGACGACGCCGCTGGAAGGAAGGAGCCGTGCCCGGCGGGCAGGTGCTGAAACGGTGTCAGCCAGTGCGGCACCGCCTGCCGGGTCCGGTCACCCGTACGTCGACGCCGTGGTGGCACTGCTGGCCGAGCTGGCGGGGCAGGAGAAGGAGCTCGCCGAGGTGGCGCTGGAGAAGGAGCCCAGGGCGTTGCCCTGCGGCAGCTCCTCCACGAAGAGCTCCTCGTCCATCGCGTAGAGGTCGATGAGCTTGTCCGTGCTGTTCTCGTTCACAGGAGATGTCCCTTCTGAGACTGGCGCGACCGCGAGGGAGCGGTCAGCCGAACGTCGACGCGCTGCCGACGCTGGCGGCCGAGGTCGCCGGGCAGGACGCGGTCGACGCCGAAGCGGCGGAGAACCAGCAGCCGAGTGCGTTGCCCTGCGGCAGCTCCTCGACCGACAGCTCGCCATCCAGGGCGTACAGGTCGAATGCGTCCTCGTTGATGTCCACTGATCGTTTTCCCTTCGGACGGGGCTCTGTGTAGGACGTGCGCGGAGAGGAGGAGCCGTTGGCACCTCCGGGCCTGTCAGGTGTAGCTGGAGAACGAGGTGAAGGAGGAGGCGGTGGTCACCGGGCAGGAGGCCGAGCTGGCCGATCCTGCGGTAGAGACCGACGAGAGGGCGTTGCCCTCCGACAGCGTCTCCATCTCGAGGGAGTCCTCAAGGATGTCGTCGAGGACGTAGAGTTCCAGTTCGGGCATGGTTTGTTTCCCTTCTTTGAGACGAGCCGGGCTCAGCCCGTGCAGTTGGCGGTCATGATGCTTCCGGCGCTGCTGATCGGGCAGCTGGCCGTGGTCGCGCTGGAGGCCGTGCTGAAGGTCCCCAGTGCCACGCCCTCGGGGATCTGCTCGATGGACAGTGCGTCGTCGCCCAGGTCGACGCTGTGGAGGTCGAGCTCCCACGCGTTGGCGTCGGTCATCGGATCACTTCCTTCTCTTGGTGTCGGTTCTCGGATCACCGGTGGCCGGTCGGCCCCGGAGGTATGGGGGGCGGCACGACTGCGCCGCCCAGGGCCAGGGCGAAGAGCTGGTGCCGGCTGGCCCCGTCGCTGCGCAGCGGCAGCCGTACGGAGGCCGGGATGAACCCGGCGAAGACAGTGCCGACGAGTCCGACGGCCACGGCGTCGAGCCACATCGTGTAGGCGGCCGCCGCGGCTCGGGTCATGAGCGTCCGGTAGCCGTGGGCGCCGTGGAGGCGGCTCGCCAGGTCCAGGTCCGCGGCGAGGGAGACGATGGCGGCGGAGTCGCAGAACTCCCGCTGGATCGTGAGGTCGTGCAGGGCCTCGCCCTCCGGCAGCGGTGCGACCGGGACATAGGACCGCTGCGTACCGCTGCCCGTCTCGAGGCCGTACATGCCGGGTTCCAGGCCACTGAGCCGGAAGGCGACGACGTTGATCTGCAGCGGCAGCCGCTCCCGTTCCTGCGGCCAGGACGCGAGGTCCGCGTCGATGCCCCGGGCGGCCACGTCGGCGATGAGTGAGGCGTCGATGGGCTGCGGTCCGAAGAATCGGATGGAGCGGCGCTTCTCCAGCACGGTGAGCAGGGAGGACCTGTCCCGCTGCTGGGCGGTGAAGAGGACGGGCGGTCCGAGGGGTGCGGGCGGCTGGGCCGCCGGCCGCTCGGGCGCCGGCACGGTGTCGGTGCCCGCGGCCGCGGGGGTCCGGAAGGCGGTGAGGAGCTCCGCCGCGAGGTCGTGCGGGCTGCTCATGTGGCGTCTCCCAGATCGATGACGGCCGTGACCGGTTCCATGTCGGGGTTCGTCCCGAGGGCTGCGGCGATGGCTTCGTCGTCCCAGCGGGGGCGTAGGGCGAAGCCGATGCCCAGGGTGTGGGCCGCCTCCCGGGCGGTGGCCTGGGCGCAGCCGCTGTCGAGCAGGACGATCCGCAGGGCGAAGGCGGAGTACTTCCGGGCGACCTTGGGGAAGTCGCCGGTCAGCACGATGCTGAACGGCTGGTCACCGGGCAGGGCGTCGACCCGGGAGGACAGACGGGCGAGGCGGTGCTCGGAGGCGACGTAGCCGTAGACGCCGGGGTTGATGCCCGGTACGTCCCGGACGACGGCGTATGCGGTCACCGAGCCGATGTTGCCGCCGCTTGCCGTCCAACGGGCCACCTTGTCCGCGTTGTCGGCCCTGATTCCCGCTGTGACGGAGAGCAGCAGCGACAGCGTGTCCGGCCCGGGCCGCGCGGCGTCCTGGCGCGGGGCGGACCGGTCGAGCCGGTCGTGGTCGGGTGGCGGGAGCTCGACGGCGGGAGCGACCGGCCAGGTCCGGGAGACGCGCTGCAAAGCCAGGTTGGAGGGCTTGTAGTGCATCTGGTGGGCCTTGAGGTCGGCGAACTCCTTCGGCGGCATGGCCACGGACGCCTCGAAGCGCGTGGCCGGCGCGGCGCGTTCAACGACCGGCCCCTCGGCTACGGAACAGCGCGGACAGCCGGGTCGGGTTGCGGAGGCGGTGTCCCGCTGGCCGAGGGTCTCCAGGTCCACCAGACGCCAGCGCATCGGCAGCGGTGTGGGGATCGTCCGGGAGACCGCGGCGAACACGTCGCGGGCGAACAGCGCGGTGGCGAGCTCGTGGTCGCCGACGCCGGCCGTACGGTCGTCGTCCTCGTCGTCGGCGGTCAGGCAGTCCAGGCACGGCGTGGTACGGGGGTCGACCAGCGGGCCCAGGGCCGCACGGCGACCGCGCACGCTCAGGCGCAGCATCGGAATGCCCTTGTCCCAGCAGTGCTCGGCGAGGACGTCCCGGCCGGCACCGGGACCTGTGCCCAGTCCGCCGGCTCCGGTATCGGCCCAGACCGCGAGGGTCGCCCGTTCGGATGGGGTGTCGCCGGTGGCGAGGGTGACCCGCATGGAGCCGGTGAGCTCGTCGCGCAGGAACGCGGCGAGGGCCGGGTCGCCGAAGACTTCGATCTCGGCGGTGCGCAGGCGGGCGGCCGCCTCCTCCCAGCAGGGGTTCACCTCGGTGGCGCTGCCCACCCGGGACAGGTAGTCGGCGAGGCGGTCGTCGACATCCGCGACCGCTTCGCGTTCCGTCCCCCGCGGTGGTCCTTCTTCGACGACGCCGCAGGTCCACAGCAACGAGAGTGCCTTGAACACGACCTCTTCGGGCATCCCGAGCTCCGCCGCGAGCCGGTCATGCGTGCGCTCGCCGTCGAGCAGGGCGAGCAGCCCGGGCAGCATCTCCGTGGCGGACCTGCCACGGAAGAGCTGCTTCTTGGGCGGTCCGGTCACCACCACCTGGTCGGCCTCGATGACGACCACGAGACCCCGGCGCAGCCGCGGCCGGCGGGGGATGCGCAGCTGCGGGTCGAACCGTGCGGCGGAGCCGACGGTTTCGGCCGTCATCATGGATCGATCGTTCACGCTGTCCGCCCTTCGGTGATCGACACCAGTCGGCGCCACAGTTCGTCGCCATCGGCGGCGGTGCGGCAGCGCTCGCAGCGGTCCACCGCGATCACGGAGGCCTTGCTGGTGGCGCCGGTGATCTGGTCGAACTTCCGTACGGTGCCGCCGATCGCCTCCTCGTCGCCGGGTGTGCCCAGCGCCTCCTCGATGGCTTGCCGGGCGAAGGCGGCGGCGATGCCGACGGCGTGGACCGGATAGCCGGTCGGGTAGCGGTCGCCCGTGTCGACGGTGCCGTGCTCGGGCCGCCTGTGCTGGATGCGGCGGCGCACGTAGCACTGGTGGCAGGCCGTGCGGCCCGGGACCACCACGGGGCCGCACAGCACCTCGGTGGCGGTGGTGTGCACTCCGAACCAGGGAGTGCCCCAGGCGAAAGCCGCCCGGTCCGTCGCCTCGTCGATACGGGGCCGTTTATGAGAGGTGGCCAACATGATGAGGTCGGCGCGGGGCCACAGACTCGGGTGGGTGCCCTCGTCGATCTCCATCAGGGTGATGTCGTGTCCGCGCTCCCGGGGGTCGTGTTGAAGACGTCGTGCGACGTCCTTGCCGAAGGCTCCCGAGGCGAGTACGAGCAGGTGACGATTCATGACCCACCTCATGCGAAGGGCTGCGGATCGGGATTGATGCCGTCGATGTCGTGCACGGGATGTCCCATGGCGCGGGGGGCCTCGTAGAGGCGGGGATGGGCGAGGTAGCGGGCCCGGTGGGCGAAGGAGAGCGGCATCAGCTGCGGCACCATGACCCGTACGGCGGTCGCACCCACCTGGCGGGCCTCGTCGGTCGTGATGTCGACGACTACGACTTCGCAGCCGGCCCGGGACAATCGCTCCAGCAACCACGGCAGCTCTTCCGCTCCCTTCGCGGGGCGCGGCAGGTCCGTGAAGGCCCGTACGGGGCGCTCGCCCTTCAGAAGGAAGTCGAACCGGTGGCGCTGGTCGGGCTTCCCGGCGAGGAGCGCGCCGCCGATCACACTGACGATGTCCTGCGGGTCGTCGGGGTTCGTGTGCCGGCTCGCATGGGAGCGGAGCGCGATGCGCAGTGAGGCGGCCTCCCGGTGCAGTTTGGCGATGGCCTTGCCGGGGTCGGTGTCGCATGTGGCGACGACGAGTTGGGCGAGATCGGGGTCGTGGTCGGCGAGCTGCACCCCGTAGATGACCGGGATGCCGAGGTCCGTCGTGGCGTCGAAGAGCAGGGTGCGGATGTTCTCGTTGGCCGCACGTTCGACGAACGCCCGGTGCTCCGGGGCCAGGCCGTCGAGTGCGAACTCCAGTCGGGGCAGCCGGAGGCGCTGGAGCCAGGTCAGGGCGATGGAGTCCCGTTCGACGACTTCCATCAGACCGTTGGCTATCGCGGCCAGCGGGTCGGCGTGGGTGGCGCAGCCCGTGGAGACCGGGTGAACGAAGCGCTCCGCGGCCGACTCCGGTGAGCACTTCAGATAGACCTGGACGGCCGGGACGTACACCTTCCGGCCGCGGGCGAGGGACCAGCCCTCGACCCAGCGCAGCGGCATCCGCCGGTCGGTGGGGACCAGACCACAGCGCGGGTCGGCCAGTTCGGCCGGTGCGAGGTTCGGCCACTCCCAGGGCGGGATGGCGTCCTCGCCAAGTTCCTCGGCGGTCGCCCAGATCATGTCCCGCGGGGACCAGGCGCACGAGGAGTACCGCTCCAGGGATTCGGCGGCCGCGAGGTGGGCCGCCGTCTCGCGGTCCAGCGCTCCGCCGGCCCCGTCGAAGTTGCCGGAGGAAGCGTCGTGCGTCCACTCCGACTGCGCTGCGAGAACGGCTCCCGGGTCGCCCAGAGATCCGGAGAAGACCGCGAAGTCAGGTTCGCCCTCGGTTACGGGCAGCCAGGTGAGCCTCGACACGAGCCCGTACGGCGACACCAGCCTTCCGATCCGGCGCAGGGATTCGGGCACCGCGGCACCCTGGGGCGTCGCCTGAAGCGTCCTCATTCCCCGCCCTCCTCGACCGTCTGAGATCCGGCCGAGCCGCAGCCGATATCTCGACCTATTCGCGTTCGTTGAAGCCGCAAATTGATTCCCTCATTCCGGACAAGTGCAATTCCAGTTCGCGCCATCAGGCCAGCTCACCGCAAGCCATGTTGGGTCTTCTGGTCACAATCTTCTGGTCACTAGCGGGAGAGCAGATGACATGTTTGACTCCGTTGGACGCCGTGCGCGGCTCGGGTTCACGATCTGCTGCGAACGGTTCCAACCTTCTACACGTGGTGGACAGGTCGGGGCGCTGTTCGCCAAGACAAAGAATCTTGAAACGGGGATGAACAGATTGGACAAGGCGCACGAAGATGACTTCGAACGGCACGTCGTAGGCGTTCGACCGGCACTCAGACGCAACGCCTTCGTGCTGGTGGGGGACTGGTTCGCTGCTGACGATCTCGTACAGCAGACGCTGATCGCCGTATATCGGGCTTGGGAACGGCTGGATCATCACGACGCACTGTCCGCCTACACCCGCACCGTGATGGTGCGGCTCTTCATCGACGAACGACGCAGGCATCGCTGGACCCGCGAGCTGCTGCAGGAATCGTTACCCGACCCCGAGCCCGCACCCGAGGAGTTGGCTCAGATCGGGGACAGGTTGGTCCTGCTCAAGGCACTGTCCACCCTCACCCCGAGGCAACGCGGCCTCGTCTACCTGCGCTACTGGGAGGACCTGGGGATCGAAGAGGTCGCGCAAATCATGGACTGCTCCTCCTCGACGGTTCGCAGCTCCACCTCGCGGGCGCTGCGGATCCTGCGCGAACGACTCGGCGAGCTGGGGGCCCGTCGACACGAGGACTGACCCCGGATATGCCGAGGGATGCGCGGATCTGACGGCCCGGTAGCAGGAAGGGTGCTGGCCTGCGTGGATGCGAGTGTCTGTGTCGTATCGGTGCTGGGGTGAGGACGCCTTCCCGTGCGTGGTCCGGCCGGCCCCCGGCCACGGGGCCGGTCCGCCGGGGACGGTCCCCTTGCCAAGGGGGCGGTGGCCCGGCACTCTGGGGACCGGGTGTATGCAAGGGCATCACCAGGGGGTTCTCACCGGGAGACGGACAGGAATCCTCTGCGGGGCCAGCGGTGACCAGCGATCCCATAACTGCTTATGAGGCCAATCTATTCTGCCCTCTATTTCCCATAGGGTTGAGCCGTGAGTGAGAATATGCGAGATCAAGCACCGGGATGCGAGCGGGATGCTTCCGAGTCACTCCGCGAAACCTTGCGCACCCTCCTCGGTTCGGCATCGGCCCCGCGCCCTGCATTGAGCGACGAAGAACTCGTCGCGAGAATCCGTGGATCCGCTGAGAACATCCACCCAGAGGGAGAATTCGAGTAACGGGTATCGCCGCACCGTTCCGGCTCACTGGTCCGGACAAACGCCCGGCAATCCCGATGCAGCGGCTCCCCGTGGTCAGCTCCTCATCGTGACCAGAGCAACTGCGGTCATCGCCGCTTGCATCTCCCGTATCGCCTTACGGACGCTCTCACCGACCCATTGGCCCTCGGATATCTCCCGCATCCGCGGAACGACCTCTCTCGGCGGCCGGTCGGGGAATGCTAGGCGGTGCAGCTTGGCACCGTGCAGTAGTGCGATAAGGCCAGCCGAGCGGTCGTCGGGCTCGGCGTGCCGAAGGACAACCTCTTCGAGCCGCACACGCAGTTCGCTCTCGACCGTGCCGTCCACCTTGGGAAACCGCCATACCGGGAACATTCCCAACACCTTGCGCTGCTCGTGGCCGACCAGGCCGCGATCCCTAAGGGAATCGACGGTGGCGTCCAGAGCCTTGCGGTTGTCCTTGGTCAGCCACGCCGTCACTTTCGGCGGTCGGCGCGTCCCCGCCGCCCAGGTATCGATCGTCCTGAGCCGTCCGTCGAGCAGCGCGACCCCCGTCGGGGCTGTGTCGACCACGGTGATCCGGCCCCGGTCCACGGACACACGGCTGGCCAGCACCAGATCGAGAACGATCCCGCCCGCGACCGCCCACTGGCAGGCCTGCCGCTCACGCACCGTCCCGGACTCATCGTCCAGCGACAGCAGCATGATCTCCTCGGCCAGTGTCACGGTCACGCTGGTCCCCCCGTCACTCAACTCCATCCCCTGAAACGTACGAGACGGGAATCAGTTCCCGTTCTGCGTCCTGCCACCCGAGGACATTACCGAGCACGCCGCGCTGCCGGTGGCCGCCGACTGGCTCAGTGGACCGTTCGCGGACTGACCTTGATTCCCAGGGAGCGGGCATCCTCCACCAAGTCGTCAGCCGTCCCGGCCGACCACTCGCCCGGCTGGTCTGTCATGGGCTGGAACTTACACCGGGATTGGGGCGATCGAGCGGGACTTCTCAGGCTCCGCTGGCCCAGAGTGGGGAGCAACGAAACGCCCTCGCGCCGCTCCCTCTCGCAAAGTCGGCGGCACGAGGGCCTGGCACCCCTTGGAGGGCCCGTGTATCACCGTACGCGCTACCCCATCCGTCGCCGACCCGTCCGGGACCGCCGCCCGGCATGTCGGAAGGGCATCCTCACGCACCTCCTCCGTGTGGCTGGGGGAACTGCTGTGACCACGGCGGTCACGGTAGGGCTCAACCACCTGATCCGCTGAACCGACGACTCCCTGTCGCGGCCCGAGGGTCGCCCAGCAGCCGGCGGTGGGGGCGAGGACGTTCAGCGTGTGGACGCCCGGCCCCCAGTGCGGCCCTACGCAAAGTAATTGTGCGCAGTAGGCGAGTATGGGTCAGAGTGTGGGGAGCCCGGGGCGACCCGCGTAGTGAAGCGAGAACCCTGGCGGGCGGAGTTTTCCGAAGCTCCGCGGGTGTGGTGGGAGTGCGGGACGCAGAGGAAGCGGTGTGGCGAACGCCTAACACTCCCCGTCGGAGCGGGATTGAGGAGGATGCAGGCAGATGGAAACGGATAGATATGTCCGATCCCTCGGCATCGTGGCAGGTGAGACGCGTCACTGAAATGGGTTCGAGTCCCACCCGCCCCACTGCGAGCCGCAGGTGCAGAAACGATCGCACCTGCGGCTTCGGTGTTTCCGGCGCCGTTGTGCCCTCAGGCGGGCCGGGCGCACGCCTGTGGCGGGGAACCGCCCGGGAGCGAGCCCCCCGGGTGACCTGCTCGCGCCGTCGGCGCGGCACGCGGAACGCCGCCTCCTCTGCCGCGTCGCGCCCGCCCGTACAGGACCGTGGCGGTCGTCGCCCTGGAACGGCGACCCCGGCGGCGCGCATCAGCGGCGCCCGGCCGCGCCGCGGCCCGTTCCGGCGGCCGGCTCAAGGCCTTGCCCCGGGAAGACCACGCCGCTCGCGGAAGGTCCTTGCGGCCGGGTGGACGGAGCCGGGAGATGGCCCGCTCGCGTGGCCCGCCATCACGGCGACTGCTCCTCGCACGGCCGGATTTCTCGCGCCGGGAATTGTCGCCGCCGATCCCATCATGTGACGAGGAGCTGACCATCCTGTCGTTCATACGCTGACGCCGTGACGGAACAGCTGGTGGTTGACGGTCTCGGAGCGGGTTGGACCTCTGTGGTCAGCGGGCATCTGCGGTGGATCGAGGGGCAACTCGACGGCCTCGGCCTGCCGACCGAACGGTCCGACGAGCTGCGGGCCCGGCTTCTCGCGGTCCAGGCACGGGCAGCCGACCCGCAGTTGCGGGTGGCCGTCTTCGGTGAGGCGTCCAGTGGCAAGAGCACCCTGCTCAACGCCTTCCTGCGGCGCCGGTTGCTGCCCTCCTCCGCCCGCGTGACGACGCGTACGACCACGGTGCTGGAATACCGCGAGGGCGCCGAGGGACTGACGGTGAGGACCGCGGACGACTCCTACCTGGAGTGGCCGTCCGCGCCGTTCGCCGGGTGGGCGGGGCGGGGGCGGGAGGCCGGGCCGGACACGTTGGAGCGGGCGCTGCAGCGGGTGCTGACCACGGCACTGGCGGACGAGGTGGCCAGTTTGCGGGTGCTCTCGCCGGTCCGGCTGCTGGGCGGCGGAGTCACGGTGATCGACACCCCGGGGTTCAACGTGACCGAGCGGGGGCACCGGGAGCTGGCCGAGGCCGCGGCGCGGCACGCGGACGTGGCGCTCGTGGTGGTGCCCGCCGTCGCGGCGATGTCGTTGACCCTGGTGGACTTCCTCACCGGTCCGCTGCGTGATCACCACGACCGGTGCGCGTTCGTCCTCACCAAGCTCGACCTCCTCGACGAAGACGAACGCTCCGAAGCCGTCGCGGTGGTCGAGCGCCGGCTCAGCGAACTGGGATGCACGGATCCACTGCTGCTGCCCTGCGCCCCGGGCAAGGCGTTGGGCGAGATCGAGGCCGTCGGCGTCCGCGGGCCGGGCCATCTCGCGTCCTTCCTCGAGGTGGAGGCGAGCATCGCGCAATTCGCCGCGGACAGCCGCCGGTCGGCCGTCGCCGCCACGACGCTCGGGCTGCTCTCGGAACTGCTGGCGGCGGTGGAGGAGACGGCCGAGGCCCGGCGGGCCGCGCTCGGCCGGGGAGAGCGCGAGCTGGCGGCCCTGACGCTGCCGGACTTCCCCGCCTTCCTCGACACCTGGGCCGCGCGCACGCGGCACCGGGCCGCGACCGAGCTGACTCCCGCCCTGAACCGGGCGTCACCGCATTCCCGTACGACGCTAGAAGTGAAAGTCGGCAACGCGGTGGCGGGCGAGAAGATCAACGACTTGGCCGGCGCCGCGGAAGAGGTGTCCCGTCTGGTCCGGAACCACTTGCGGCAAGACGCCCAGCAAGCCGCCCGCAGGACGGCGAACCGGGCCGGCGAGGTGCTGAGCGCCGCCGCCGCGGAACTCGCCCGTGACTTCGAAGCCCAGTACAGCGCGCTGGTCGACCTGGCCGGGGAGACCAGGACGGCTCCCCCCGTGCCACCGGTGGTGTGGCCGGACCCGCCCGCCCCGGACATGTCCGACATCGACCGCGCGCTCAGCGCGATCGGCACCCAGCTGACCGCCAGCGGCAAATGGCGTACCGGCGGCGGGGCGATGGCCGGCGCCCTGGCCGGCGGTCTCGTCGTCCCGGGCATCGGCGCCGTCGTCGGTGGCGTGCTCGGCGCGCTCATCGGGCGCCGCGGCCCCGATGCGACCCGGGAGCAGTTCCTGCAGCAGGTCAGCCCGGTCATCGCGGCCGCGCACGAGGAGATCGGCGCCCTCGCCTCCTGCCTGCCGCGCGTCGCGGACAGCCTTGCAGAGAGCGTCGCCGCGCTGCGTCGGCAGTACGACGACGAGTGGCGCGAGGAGATCGCCGGGCTCACCGCAGCCCATGACAGGCGGCGGGCGGAACTGGCCGCCGGGATCGCTCACGCCGAGGAAACCGCGGTGGCCGCCCGACGGCGCCGTGACGAAGTCGCCGCCCTGCGGCGCCGCACCAGCCGGAACGTCCCCATCCCGAGGAGCCGTGACCAGTGACCACTACACCCCCGCCCACGGCGGACTCACCGCCGGAAGACGAACCCGCCACCCCCGTGGCCGATGTCGCCAGCGCCGCCCCCGGCTGGCTGCGACAGGCCCGCCAGCTCGCCGAGGACCACGGCCAGCACTCCATCCGGGAGGCGCTGGACCTGCTGGCCGCCGGGCGCGGCCGGCCCGCGTTCCGGATCGCGGTGGTGGGCGAGTTCAACCGCGGCAAGTCCACGGTGATCAACCGGCTCCTGGACCGTGACCTGCTGCCGACGGGGCCCCTTCCGGCCACGTGGGCACCCGTGGTGATCCGGGCCTCCGACGAGGAGGGACTGACCCTCGGCTGGCCGGACGGCCGCCGTGAACGGCGCAAGCTCGACGACGACACCCTCTGGGACGGGCTGATCGGGCCCCCGACGGAACGCGAGCCGGGCGCTCCCGCAGCGCCCCCGGAGCCCGCCGTGACCGTGACCGTGGCGCATGACTGGCTCGCCGGTCTGGACGCAGAACTGGTGGACACGCCGGGGGTCAACTCCGGGACGGAGGAGCAGTTCGAGCAGGTGCGCCGGACCGCGGCCGGCAGCGACGCCGTGCTGTTCGTCGTCTCGGCCCTCTCCCCGGTGAGCATCACCGAGCGGCGCCTCCTCGAAGAGGAGGTCCTCTGTCGGCACGTACCCTTCGTGGCCGTCGTCGTGACCATGCTGGACCTGGTGGACGGTGACGACCGCGAGGAGGCCGTGCGAGACCTCAGGGCACGACTGTCCGGCCTGCCCGTGCTGATCGCCCCGGCGCCCGGCGGAGGCGAGTCCGAGCTCGCCTCTCTGCGCTCGCTGTTGGAGGGGTTCGCGCGGGACAGCGAACGGGCGCTGTGGCGTGACAGGGCGATCGCCGCCCAAGTGGCGGACCACTGCGAGGTGATGGCCCAGATCGCCGCCGAGGCCGACGCGGCGGGTCGGCTGTCGAAAGAGGAGGTCGCGGAACGGGCCGAGCTGGCGCAAGCGCTGCGGGAGAGCGAAGACAGGGAGTGGGACCGAATCCAAGGCAATTTGACGGCACGTCAACTCCAGCTCGGTACCCGTCTGCGTGAACACGTCCAGAAGGGGCGCGACGGCATCATCGAACGGCTGCGCTGGGACCTGGAGCGGGCCTCCGACCCGGGCACCTGGTGGGAACGCGACCTGCCGGTCCGGCTGGGGCACGAACTGTCTCTGCTGGCCCGAAGCTCCGAACGCACGGTCCTGCTGCCGGCCATGGCCGCGGACACCGACTGGCTGGACCGGGAAGTGGCGCACAGGCTGCCGGGTGCGGCGCGCAGCCCACTGCCCGGGGCGTTGGAGCTGTCCGCCGAGGCGGACGTCGCCGGCGAGGTCTCCAGCCTGTCCAAGACCCGCTTGGCCACCCGGTTGGGCGCCCAGGGCGGTTCGATCCTCGGTTTTCTGATCGCCTACGCCCGCCAGCGCCAGCGATCAGGCTCCGGCCGGTCCGGAGCGCCACCGATGCTCTACAGCGGCGTCCTGAGCCTGGTCGGCGGTCTGCTGGCCGAGACGCACATCAGGAACGCCACCGAGGAGCGGCGCCGCCAGGTCGACGCCGTCCTCGTGCGGGCGGTCGACGAAAGTGCGGGGGCCTTCCAGCGGCGGGCCGTCGACGCACTCGGTGAGGTCTACGCGGACGTGTTCGCCCGACTCCGCGAGTCCCACGGGGCCTGGGCGGACGCCCGGCGGGCGGCGGCCGAAGCACCATCGGCATCCGGTACGGACTGGCCGCGCCTGGCGAGCGCCGCGACGGAGCTGGCCGGCCGCATCCGTTCCGCACTCGCCAGCGGCGTGCGGGTCGGGGAGGAAAACGAATGAACCAAGGAGAGGACGGCCTACCCATGACGACCGAAGAAGGCGGTTACGCTGCCGCCGACGCACAGCGGGAGCGGCTGGCCGAGATGTGCCGCGGGGCGCAGAAGGCCGCCGAGCAGATCGGCAACAACGGTGCCGTCAACGACGTGGCGGCGCTGCTCGAACGGATCGAGAACCAAGTCTTCCACGTGATGGTGGTCGGGGACTTCAACCGGGGGAAGTCCACCTTCGTCAACGCCCTGCTGGGAGACCGGGTGCTGCCGGTCAAGGCGGTGCCCGCCACGGCCGTGATCACCGAGGTCAGGTTCGGCGAATCGCCGGCCGCACTGCTGTGGACCGAGGACGCGGACGAGCCCGAGGCGGTCGACCCGGCCCGGCTCATCGAACTCATCACGGTGAACAACGCGACGGGCGCCGAGCGCAGCCCGTACGTCATGGCCGAAGTGTCCTGGCCGCTGGAGCTGTGCCGCCACAACGTCGTACTGATCGACTCGCCCGGCCTCAACGCGTACGCGACCCACGACGGCATCACCCTCACTCACCTCAGCAAAGCGGATGCGGTGATCTTCCTGCAGCACGCGATCGCCCCGATGAGCATCAGCGAGTCCGATTTCCTGGAGAAGTACCTGAGTGCGTACGACCCGTTCTTCGTGTTCACCTACTTCGACGCCATCGACGATCACGAGCGCGACGACGTCGTCCACTCGGCCCGGCGACGCATCACCACGCTGCGGGGCGAGGACAGGGACGAGGGCCGGTTCTTCTTCGTCGACGCCAAGTCGGCGCTGCGCGCCCGCATGGCCGAGGACGACGGGGCGTTCCGCCGCACCGGCATGGACGCGGTGGAGAGGCAGCTGGAGCGGTACCTCGTGACCGATCGCCACAAGGTCAAGTTGCTCGCCCCGGCCCGTACCCTGTGCGACGTCGCCCAGGAACTGCGCCACAACATCCCCTCCGAGCTGAAGATGCTCGAGTCGGAGAAAGCTGACCTCGAACGGAACTGGACCGCTGCCCAGCAGCCCGTCAAGGAGCTGGAGGCGCTGGCCCGCCAGATCTCCTTGGACATCCGCAACCAGACCCGTGAGCTGCAGGACCGGGTGGAGAGCCTGCTCGGGGGCTTCCTCACGGGCATCGCCGACGAGGCGCTCCCCATCGCACAGAGCGTCGACATCACGACCAAGCTCGGCATGAACCCCCTGAAGGCCAAGGAACGCGCCGGGCAGGTGGCGGACGAGATCGCCAACGGCACGGTGAAGGCCATGGAGGAGAAGGTCGCCCTCTGGGTGACCGGGTCGCTGAAACTGGTGATCGAGCAGGAGCGGGAGCGGCTCGCCAAGCGGCTGAACGCCGAACTCGTCGCTTTCGACGAGTCACTGGCCAAGCTGCGGATCGAACTGCAGGGGGCGTCCGGCGCGGCCGTCGGGGGAGATCTGGAAGCCCAACCCCTGACCCGGTTCCTGGCGGGCGTGGGCGGGTGGGCGATCGGCGGGCCGGCGGGTGTTCTGGTCGGGACGCAGTTCGGGGCGAAGGAGGCGTTGCGTACGGTCCTGCCCTCTCTTGGCGTCGCCCTGGCCTGGTTGTTCACCCCGTTCGGATTGCCGACGTTGGTTGCGGCCTGGATCGCTCAAGGCTTCTTCCAGGTCAATTTCGCCGGTGACCGCGTGGAGAAGAAGATGCGGGAGGAGATCGGTCGCGCGATGGCCACCCAGCTGCGGATTGCGGCACCCACGCAGGCGCGGGAGGCCGCACGGGCCTTCGCAGCGGAGACGATGGAGCCCTTGGAGAGGCAGATCAGCCACGCCATGTCCTCCCGGATCGAGGAACTCACCCGCAGTGTGGTCTCCGCCCGGGCGGCCCTGGACCAGGGCGAGGAGGCGGTCGAACAGCGCCGCACCGAACTGAGCCGGCTGGACGACCTCCTGAGCCGGGTCGACGAAGAGACCGGTGACCTCATCGCCGAGTTGACGAGGATGTGATGGCCCGGTACCGCAGACGGCTGTGCTTGGCCGTGGACCTGCGCAAGTACAGCCGTCACGGCTATCGCGCGCAGGAGGACGCGCAGTACCGGCTCCGGCTCGTGGTCGAGCACGCGCTGCGTCGGTCCCGGGTGCTGCGCGTCCGTGCCCAGCAGCAGGTGCAGGGAGACGGCCAACTCGTCGTCTTCCCCGCCAGGATCGATGCCGTACGCGTGATTCCCGCCCTGGTCCACGGCCTGCGGGACGGTCTCTACCAGGCGAACCGCACGCCCGGCGCCTTCGGCCGGATGCGGATGCGGGCCGCCCTCGCGATGGGGGAGGTCTCCCGGGCCGACCGCGGGTACCTGGGCGACTCCGTCGTCCTGGTCAACCGGCTGGTCGACTCGGACGGACTGCGCGGCGCCCTCGAGGACGCAGAGGGGAGCGACCTGGCGCTGGCCGTGCCGGACGACATGTACCGGGACGTGATCCTGCCCGACGGGCGGGGGCTGGCCGCCGAGTTCCGCCGGATCGAGGTGGCCGTCGAGAAGAAGGAGTTCGCCAGCGGTGCTTGGCTCCACGTGCCGCCCTCGGCTCCCGTCCGGGATCCCAGGCCGGAGCCGGTGATCTGGGGTCATTCGCCGACCCGTACGGCGATGCGCGAGTTCGTCGTCCCGGCGCTGGGTGCCGCCCACCTGGCGGCCACGGCGCTCTCGCACGGTTCGCCGCTGCGGGAGTGGGTGCTGGGGGGCTCCGGCACCGGTGTCTCGTACGGGGGCGGGGAGCGGGACTTCGAGGACACGGACGGTACGGACGGCACGGACGTGCACGAGGACGGTCTGGTCGACGGCCACCCCCCGGGGCGGCACCGGTCGGGCGCCCACCACGGGAGCGGGCCTCACGCGAGCGGCCACGCCGGAGCCCCCCGGCCCCCGGGCCCGCACCACGCCCCTGCGCACCACGCCCCCGGGCACGACGGAGATCCGCACCACCACGATCCCCATCACGCCGATCCGCACCACCAGGACGCGCACCACGGAGATCCGCACCACCACGATCCCCATCACACCGATCCGCACCACCAGGACCCGCATCACGACGATCCGTACCACCAGGACGGGCACCACACCGATCCGTACCACCCGGACCCGCATCACGACGATCCGGGCCACCACGACCCGTACCACGACGATCCGGGGCACCACGACCCCGGTCACCACGACCTCGGCCACCACTTCCACCACGGCGGGCACTGACCGACGGCCGAACGCGGCCCGGTTGTACGAGAACTGGGCTGGGGGACGTCTACACCGGCCGCGGTGTCGGGCGGGTGGGGGTGGTGGGCGCCGCGGCGACCCCGTGGCCGATGCCCGCGGGGACGTTCCGTTGAGGGGCGTCCCCGTCGGCGACGAGCGTCAGTACCGATAGGTCCCTGACCAGGACCCGGCGGTAGCCGGTCTCGACGACGCCCCGCTCGCGCAGGGAACGCAGTTCCCGGTGCACGCTCGGTTCGGAGGCGCCGACCAGCTCCGCCAACTCGGGCTGCGTGAGCGAAACCCCGATCGAGACGCCGGTCGCGCAGGGGTGCCCGTACGCCCGGGCCAACTCGAGCAGGACCCGGGCCACCCGTGTCCCCACCGGGCAACCGCCGAAGTCCTGCCGTCGCCGCGTCGCCCAGCGCAGCTTCCCGGCCACCGTGCACATCACGGCCTGCGCCGCCTCCTCGTACGTCGCGAGGAGGTCCAGGAACGGCTGCCGGCCTATCAGTTTCGCGCTGCCCGTTCCGGCGGCCACCACCGTGGCGACCCGGGGCTGGGCATCGAAACAGGCCAGCTCGCCGACGAGGTCCCCGCCGGCCCGGACCGCCAACAGACCCTCGCGATCGTCCTGCGTCCGGGCCAGCACCTTGTACCAGCCGCTGAGGAGGAGGAACACGTACGAGCCGTACTCGCCCTCCCGCAGTAATCGTTCGCCCCGCTCGAATCGCACGTCCCGCCCGAGCCTGACCAACTGTTCGCGGGGTTCCTCGGAGAGTCGGCCGAGAAGACTCGCCGCTGGCCAGTGACTGTGCCCCGGCCGTTGAGCGGATCCGCCGACCCCCATAGGTAACGTCATGTACGGGACCCCTCGAATCACTGTTCGTTTTAGGTGGAGATGCCTCCTGCTGGCCCATTGTGTGCCGACCCGATGGTTCGGGCCATGAGAATGACTGTTTTGTTGTTGCGTTCGGTGTTTTCGTCGTCGCACTCGGTCGGAGCTGGTGGCGCCGAAGCGGCCCCCGCGGACCCGTACCCCCGGCCGAGGGGCGCCGGGGGTGCGGGAGTCGGAGCCGGGTCGGTCAGAAGTCCTCCGTCTCGTCCGTGAGGTGGCGCAGTACGTCCGTCAGGTCCTGTCGGCGGGCGAACGCCACCCGCTGGCGGTGGGCGCCCGAGCCGTCGCGCAGGAGGCCCGCCAGGGTCTTGGCGGCGTGGTCGAGGTCGCCGGCGGCGGCCAGTTCCGGGGCGACCAGGTCCAGCAGGGCCTCCGCGAGGTCCGCCGCGGGGAGTTCCGTTCCCGAGTACGGGTCGAGGCCGAAGCCCTCCAGGCCGTCGTGGGCCGCCCGCCAGCGCGCGAGGCGCAGTACGTCGTCCCGCACGGCCGGTTCGGGCCGGCGCTCCGCGATCTCGCGCAGCGCCGTGGAGACCAGCGCGCGGGCCAGTTCGGCCTGGAGGACGGCCGAGTCGATGTCCGGGGACATGTCGGGCGCCCGGATCTCGAGCGTCGGCCAGTGTCCGGAGGGGCGGAGGTCCCAGTAGACCATCTTGGTGTCCAGGGCCGCCCCGGAGCCGAGCAGGGTCTGCACCGAGCGCCGGAAGTGCGCCGTGGACGTGAAGTGCGGGGGCAGGCCCGCCGAGGGCCAGCCGGACCAGGCCATGGCCCGCCAGCTGGCATGACCGGTGTCACGGCCGCCCCAGAACGGCGAGTTGGCGGCCAGCGCGATCAGCGTGGGCAGCCAGGGTCTGATCCGGTTGGACACGGCCACCGCCGTGTCCACGTCGAGCGTGCCGATGTGAATGTGGCGGCCGCAGCTGACCAGCGTGTCGGTGAGCGCGCCGAAGCGGCGGTGCTGCTCGCGCTGGCGCGGCAGGTCGTCGGTCAGGTGCAGCGGTCCCTCCACGGCGACGACCGGCGAGGGGGCGGCCAGCAGCCGGCAGCCGTGGGCGCGGGCGGCCCGGCCGACGGTGCGCCGCAGCGCGGCGAGCTCGGCGCGCAGCGAAGCCGCCGAGTGGGCTATCGGGGTCGATATCTCCACCTGGTAGCGGGTGCCTTCGGGGTGGAGTTCGCCGGGCAGCCCGCCGGCCGTCGCCAGGACCAGCGGGGCGGCGGGAACCACCCGGAAGCTGCGGGCGTCGACGAGCAGGAACTCCTCCTCGACGCCGACGGTGAGGGGGACGGCGGGGCGTCCCGTGTTCTGCGTCGTGCCGGTGCTCGCGGTGCTGTTGCCAGGTTCGATCACTACGCCTCCCTGGACATACGAGTCTTTTCATCATGAGCTGAACCCGAGGTGAGGAGCGCACGTCGATTCGGTCAAATGTCCGATGATAATGGCGAGTTACCGGTAAAACGCCGCCCGGTCCGGGAATCCGGAGCAGGGTGTGGCGACTGTTGCCGGTGTGTGAAAGGGCCGAAATTCCAGGAGGGCGCCGGACGGTCGGTGATTATCATCCGATGTGACTCCGACGACCGCCCCACCCCGGCTCTGGCAGCGCATATTCGCCGACCTCACGCCGCTGAGCGCATCCGCCGACTACCGGCGGCTGTGGTTCGGCGGAACCATCTCGTGGGTCGGGCAAGCGATGACCACCCTCGCCATCTCGCTCCAGGTCTACGACATCACCCGGTCCAGCTTCTCCGTCGGGCTCGTCGGTCTCTTCTCGCTCGTCCCGCTCGTCGTCTTCGGCCTCTACGGCGGCGCGATCGCCGACACCGTGGACCGGCGCAAACTCGGCCTCTACAGCTCGATGGGCGCCGCCGCACTCTCGGTCGTGCTCGCCGTCGCCGCGCTGCTCGACTTCCACCGCGTCTGGTTCCTGTACGCCGTCGTCGCACTCCAGGCGGTCTGCGGGGCGCTCACCGGGCCCGCGCGGTCCGCCATGATCCCGAGGCTGCTCCCGGTCGAACAGCTGCCCGCCGCCAATGCCCTGAACTCGATGACCATGACCTTCGGGTCGATGGTCGGCCCGGCCCTCGGCGGGGTCATCGTCACGGTCGCGGGCTACGGGACGGCCTACCTGATCGACGTCGTCACCTTCGGCGCCGCGCTCTACGCGATGTGGAAGCTGCCGTCGATGAAGCCGGACCGGGCCGAGGGCGCCCGGGGACGGGCTTCCGTGCTCGACGGACTGCGCTTCCTCGGCACCCGGCCGAACATTCGGATGACCTTCTTCTCCGACCTGGCCGCCATGGTGCTCGCCCAGCCCAAGGCACTGTTCCCGGCCATCGCCGTGCTCTGGTACGGCGGCGGCCCCGGTACGGTCGGCCTGCTGGTCGCCGCGCTGGCCGCCGGAGCGCTGCTCGGCGGGCTGTTCTCCGGCTGGCAGGGCCGCATCCGCCGGCACGGGCTGGCGATCCTGCTGGCCGTCGCCGGCTGGGGGTTGGCCGTAGCGGCGTTCGGGCTCAGCCGGAACCTGTGGCTCGGCATGTTCTTCCTGGCCCTGGCCGGGTACGCGGACACCGCCTCGATGGTGTTCCGCACGACCATGCTCCAGGCCGCCACCCCCGACGACATGCGGGGCCGCTTGCAGGGCGTCTTCATCATCGTCGTCGCGGGCGGGCCCCGGCTCGGTGACTTCCTCGCCGGGACCGCCGCCGACTTGATCTCCCCGGGCGTGGCCGTCACGGGCGGCGGGCTGGCCTGTGTGCTGGTGCTGGGTCTGCTCGCGCTGCGGTGGCGCAACTTCGCCCGGTACGACGCCCGGTCCCCACAGGCCTGACAGCTGGGCCTGCCGGGACTGCTGGGGCCGCCGGGTGGGCTGCCGCCTGCTGCCCGTCGGTGGGTACCGACCTGCGTGCCGACCCGTGCCGACCCGTGCCGACGCGTGCCGGCCCCCGGCGCGACCGGCCGGACTACGCGTCCACCGGTTCCCGGGTCCGGTCGCCGCCTCCGCTACCGGTGTTGACGGTGCCGACCGGTTCGAAGAGCAGGATCTGTGCCTCCTCCGCCGCCGCCGGGCAGTGTTCGACCCCGCGCGGGACCACGTACATCTCGCCGGGTCCCAGGACCACCTCCCCGTCGCGCAGGCGGATCGTCAGGGTGCCCCCGACCACCAGGAACAGCTCGTCGGTGTCCTCGTGGGTGTGCCAGACGAACTCCCCCTGGAGCCGGGCGGCCTTGACCTCGTAGTCGTTGACGCGGGCGATGCGCCGCGGGGCCCACTGCTCGGTGAAACCCGCCAGCTTTTCGGCGATGTTGACCTTCTGTTTCGTCATGCGGACAGCCTGTCGGCACGCCCGCGGACGGTCTTGTACGTTCCTGACATGGCCGCGATACGTCCGCCCAGCACCGTGTCCGCCTGGCAGCCGCCGGTGCCCGGCATCGCCGAGGTCTTCCACGCCCGCTTCACCGAGCACGCGTACCCGGCCCACGTGCACGACACCTGGGCGCTGATGATCCTCGACGGCGGACGGGTGGACTTCGCCCTCGACGGGGAACGGCACGGCCTCGGGGTGTCGGACGCGGTGGTCCTGCTGCCGCCCGGGGTGAGCCACGACGGGCGGACCGTGACCGAGACCGGTTTCCGCAAGCGCGTGTTGTACCTGGACACTTCGGTGCTCCCGGAGCGGCTGACCGGGGCCGCCGTCGACACCCCGCTGCTGGCCGACCCCGCGCTCCGTGCGCGCGTGCACGGGCTGCACCTGGCGCTCGCGGAACGGGACCCCTTCGAGGCCCAGTCGCGCCTGGCCTTCCTACGGGAGCGGCTGCACCGCCGGCTGGCGGGGCGCGCGGCCGAAGGGCGGGGGCCCGTGCCGGGCGCGCGGGTCGCCGTACGGCTGCGCGAGCTGCTCGACGCGCGGGTGGTCGAGGGGATCACCCTGGAGGAGGCCTCGGTCGAGCTCGGACACCTGCACCCCACGCACCTGATCCGGACCTTCAAGTCGGCGTACGGGCTGCCGCCGCACGCGTATCTGACTGCGCGACGGGTGGCGTTGGCGCGGCGGCTGCTGCTGGCGGGGGTGCGGCCGGCCGAGGCGGCGGTGGCGGCTGGGTTCTACGACCAGGCGCACCTGACGCGGCACTTCGGGCGGCACGTCGGGATCAGCCCGGCGCGGTTCGCCCGATCCGGCCGGTCGTGAGGGGAAGCCGGCCGGTCGTCCGGCTGTCGCAGCGCCGGGTCGGGCGGCGTCAGGCCCCGTCGGCCGGGCCGACGATGCCGCGGGCGACCCCCAGGGCGACCAGGTCCTGGGGGCGGACGCGGAGTTGGTCCGCCGTGGCGGGCGCGGCCGCCGGGGGCCGCTTGAGGATGGCCGCCGCCAGTTCCGGGGCGATCACCGAGAAGTAGCTGTCCGGTGTGGCCCAGGTGTTCCCCGGCGCGGCCAGCGCGAGGGCGCCGCCCGAGCCGCCCTCGCCGATCAGCAGGGTGGTGACGGGGACGGTGGCCGCGGCCACCGCCGCGAAGGTGTCCGCGATGGCCGCGCCCGCGCCCGCGTGTTCGGCGGCGGCGTCGTTGGCCGCGCCCGGGGTGTCCACCAGGGTGAGCACCGGGATGCCCAGCCGGTCCGCGAGGCGGATGACGCGGGCGGCCGTACGGTAGCCCGCCGGGCGGGTGGCGGTGCCGCACTGGGCGGCGTAGGCGACGGCGCGGCCCTCGCGCAGCCCGAATCCGCACAGCATGCCGGGGTCGGTGCCGCCCGCCCGGTCCCCGGAGAGGGGCAGGCGGAGCTCGAAGTACGCGTCCAGGTACGCGGCGGCGTGCGGCCGGTCGGGGTGCCTGGCCTGCAGGACGGCGTCCCATCCGGTCCGCGGCGGGCTCGCGTCCGCCAGCGCGCCAGGCGGCTCCAGCGGCGCTGCGGGGCGGGGCGCGGCCAGGATGCGGAGCCAGTCGGCGAGGGTGCCCGGCAGCTCGGCGGCGGGCACCACGGCGTCCACGTGACCGGCGGCGTACTGCCCTTCGGCGCCGTAGGCCGTGGGATCGGCGTCCGCCGGACGCACCCGGGACCCGGCGAAGCCGACCTGGGCCCCGGGGAGCGCGAGGACCACATCGGCCCCGGCCCCCAGGGTGGCCCAGCCGCCGCCCGTGGTCGGATCGCGCAGGACGGCGAGCTGCGGGAGCCCCGCGGCCCGGGTCAGGACGCACTGGCGGGCCACGCGCTGGAGCTGGGTGAGGGCGAGCATGCCCTCCTGCATCCGGGAGCCGCCGGTGGCGATCAGCGAGACGAGGGGGAGCCGGTGTTCGCGGGCGTGGGCGTACGCGGCTTCGAGCCGGTCCCCGGTGCGCTGCCCCAGCGAGCCGCCGAGGAAGCCGAACTCGAAGGAGATGACGGTGGCTTCGCGGCCGCCGACCCGGGCGGTGCCGGTGACCACGGACTCCTGTTCGCCGGTGCGCTCGGCGGCGCGGGCGCGGGAGTCGTCGTAGCCGGTCCACTCCAGGGGGCCGTCGGCGGGCGACTCCCGCCGGGGCGCCGGGAGTTCGGTGAAGCTGCCGGCGTCGGTCACGGAGGCGATGGCCGCGCGGGCCGAGAGGCGGGTCGTCACGGGGTCACCCCAGGTCGGGTCGTCGGTTGACGGTTGACGGTTGACGGTCGTCGAAGTCGTGTACGGACGACAGTACTTGGACCGGGTGGCGCCGGGGCGCCCGGCGGTGGATCCGGACGGCGTCGGTGGACGGTGGCGACCGGTGCGGCGCGGCCGGGACTCGCCGGTCACGGGAGCGGGAGGGCGATCTTCACCGCGTACGCGGCGACCAGGCCGTAGCCGAGGCGGAAGGTCCAGACGCGGGCGCCGTCCGGGACGCGGGTGCCGGCGAGGGCGCCGAGCGTCACGAGCGCCTGCTGCCAGAGGAGGGAGGCGGCGCCGACACCGAGGAGGAAGGCGGCGCCGGCCGCTCCGGCGCCGAGGGCGGCGCCCTGGGCGGTGGTGAGGGCGGCGAAGTAGAGGGCGGTGGTGGGGTTGAGGGCGGTGAGGCCGACGTACCGGGCGAAGGCCTTGGCCGGCCGGGCCGCGGGCCGGGCGGACACGGTGTCGGATGCCGCGGCGGAGTCCGAGACCCGGACGGGGGCCGAGGCCCGGGCGGGGGAGGCCCCGTAGAGGCCGCGCGCCGCAATGACCAGCAGGATCACCGCCGAGGCCAGCCGTACCCAGGCCTCGACCGGGGCGACGTGGGAGGCCACCCAGGGCCCCAGGGCGGTGGCGAGGGCTGCGTAGCCGAGGTCGACGGCCGCGATTCCCGCGGCCGCGGCCACGGCAGTGCGGCGGTCGCGCATGGCCTCTTGCAGCAGCAGCACGCTCATCGCCCCCATGGGCATCGCCACGCCCAGCCCCGCGGCCGCGCCCGCCAGCGTCGGTGTCATCAGTTCGCTCATGGGGCGAGCGTCGGGCCCGGCCTTCGGGGGGCGAGCGCGCATACCGGGCCCGGCTGCGAGAATCGCGGTATGGACCGCCTCGACAGGGAAATCCTCGGCATCTTGCAGCAGGATGCGCGGATCTCGTACCGGGACCTGGGAGTCCGTGTCGGCCTCAGCGCCAATGCCACCGCCGACCGGGTCCGACGGATGCGCCGCGAAGGGGTGATCCGCGGGTTCACCACGATCGTGGACCCGGCGGCCGACACCGCCGGCGGGCTCGTCGTCTTCATCGACGTCACCCTGCGCCAGGACACCACCAACGAGGAGTTCGAGCGGCAGGTCGCCAAGCTCTCCGGGATCACCGAGGTCGTGCACGTGACCGGCGAGCACGACTACCTCGTACGCGCCCGGGCCGCCGACCCCGCCGCCCTCGACGGGCTGCTCCGCCGCATGAAACGGGAGGCGGGGGTGGCCCAGTCCAACACCCGGATCGCACTGCGCGCGGCCACCCGACCGGGCCAGTACTAGGCCGTCCCTTCCGGATCTTGCCGGGCCCGCGACGCCCGGCCCGGCACGCCGCGGGCCCTACCGACGTCAGGTCACCCCGCGGCCGCGTAGCAGTGCACGGTCACCGTCCGCTCCGGGCTCCACCGCTGCTCGACCGTGGCCAGCAACTCCCAGCCCAGACGCTCGTAGAGGGCCACCGCCGAGGCGTCGGAGGCCACGACGTCGAGCACGGGATGCAGATCGCGCTCCCGCGCCTCCCGCGTCGCCGGGCCATCAGGAGCGCACCGATCCCGTGGCCCCGGGCCGCCGGAGCGACGAACAGACGGCCGACCACGGCGGCCCCCGCACGGCTCGCGCCCTCGCGGCTGCTCCACAGCGCGGGCGCCGCATCGCCTTCCGCACTGCGGGCCAGGCCGACGTGACCGACGATCCGCCCGTCGAGCTCCGCCACCCAGGCGGCGAGCAGTGCCGGCCCGGACAGCCAGCCGCCGGGGTTGTCCGGCCAGTTCACCGGATAGCCGTCCTGCTCGTGGACCTCGGCGAGTACCCGGACGCACGCACCGAGGTCGGCGTCCGTCCGACTCCGGACGTGCCGGACCGCGGGTTCGCCGGCTGCTGGAGCACCCTCGTCGTTCATCGGATCATGGAAGCACAGCCGCGGAGCAGGGGTCCGTGGTCGACCGTTTCCGAAGCGCGCCCGCGGCCGCTACAGCGCCGACTCCCACGTCACCGTCGTACCCCGCGCACCCGACTCCGTACGGCCGTCGTCCGCCACCGTCAGACGGACCCGGGACGGGCCCGCTTCCACCTGCACGTCGATGAAGGTGATCCCGCCGCGCCGGTGCGCCGCGGCCAGGGCGCCGCGCAGGGCGCCGAGCAGCTCGACCGCCACCGGATCCGGCAGGAGGGCGTCCACCGCGCCCGCGAAGTGCACCGACGGTTGGAAGCCGAGCACGGCCGCCGCCCCGCCCGTCTCGCGCAGCACCCGCCCCCGGAAGGTCGTCGGGGCGTCGGTCGGCGGCTGCTGGAGGGCGAAGATGGCCGTCCGGACCTCCTGGATGGTGGAGTCGAGCTCGTCCACCGCCCGGCCGAGCTCGTCGCCCACCGTGTCCCCCGACGGGGCGTTCGCGGCCCGCCGCCGGGTGCTTTCGAGCATCATCTCGGTGGCGAAGAGCCGCTGGACCACCAGGTCGTGCAGGTCCCGCGCGATCCGGTCGCGGTCCTCGTACACCGCCAGCTGCTCCCGGTCGTGCTGGGCGTCCGCCAGTACGAGGGCCAGCGCGGCCTGGGAGGCGAACTGCGAGGCGAGCAGCCGGTCCACCGCGTCGTACGCGGGGCCGCCCCGGGCGCGGGGCAGGGCCAGGGTGCCGATCAGCTGGCCGCCGCTCTGCAGCGGAAGCATCATGCTCGGCCCGAACCGCTCCCGCACGTGCGTGGTCATCCGGGGATCCGTCGCCGAGTCGTCGATGAAGACGGGCTCGCCGCCGAGGAGTTGTACCAGCACCGGCGAACCGGGGGCGATCGCCGTCCCCACCAGGTCCCCGGGGTCCCCCTGCGTGGAGGCGGCCACGATCTCCATGCCGCCCTCGGGGGTCGGCTGGAGCACCACCCCGGCCGCTGCGTCCGCCAACAGCCGGGCCCGTTCGGCCACGCACTTCAGGGCGTCGGCCGCGGGGCGTCCGGCGAGCAGGGTCGTGGTCACGGCGGCGGCGCCGTCGATCCAGCGCTCCCGGCGGCGCGCGGTCTCGTAGAGCCGGGCGTTGCCGATCGCTATGCCCGCCTGTGAGGCCAGGACGCGCAGCAGGGCGAGGTCCTCGTCCGTGAAGGGGCCGCCGCCCCGCTTCTCGGTGAGGTAGAGGCTGCCGAAGACCTCCGTGTGCACCCGGATCGGGACGCCCAGGAGGCTGTGCATGGGCGGGTGGCCCGGCGGGAACCCGGCGGCCCGCGGGTCTTGGGTGACGTCGTCCAGGAGCAGTGGACGCGGGTCGCCGACGAGGGCTCCGAGCACGCCGGAGCGGGCGTCCGGCAGGTGCGGGATCGCGGCCCGCTCCTCCTCGGTGAGCCCCGCCGTGAACAGCCGGGTCAGCAGGACGCGCTCGGGGTCGACGACCCCGAGCGCTCCGTACCGGGCTGCGCACAGTTCGGTCGCGGAGTCCACGATGTGCTGGAGGGTGGTGTGCAGCTCCAGCTCGGTCCCGACGTTGAGGACGGCTTCCAGCAGCACCGGAAGCCTGGCCGCCTCCTCGTCCGTCTCCCTGGGCTCCTGGGGCTCTTGGGGCTCCTGGGGCTCCTGGGGCCTCATTCGGCCAGCGGGTTGAGGACCATGGGGGCGATCTTCCCTTCGAGCATCGCGCCGAGACCGAGGACGGCGCACACGTCCGGCCGTTCCGCGATGGCGACGGGCATTCCGGTGGCGTCCCGCAGCATCTGGTCCAGGCCCGGCAGCAGGGCGCTGCCGCCCACCATCATGATCCCCCGGTCCGTCAGGTCGGCCACCAGGTCCGGCGGGCAGTCCCGCAGCACCTTGCCGATGCCGTCGAGGACGGCGGTCAGCGGGGTGTAGATGGCGTCGCGCACGGCCGCGGTGTCGACCTGCACGGAGCGGGCGAGGCCGGTGGCCACGTCGCGGCCGTGGATCAGGGTGGAGGCCGGGCCGCCGACGGTGAGGCCGTTGCCGTGGAGGGCCAGTTGCAGCGGCCGGACGGCCTGGCTGGGCAGCATCAGCTCGTGCGCGTGACGCAGGTGCTGGACGACCGCGTGGTCGATGGCCTCGCCGCCGACCGGGATCCGCTGGGCGGTGACGATGGATCCGAGGGAGAGGACGGCCACCTGGGTGGCCGCGGCCCCGCACACCATGATCATCGTCGCGGTCGGCTGCTCCACGGGGAGTCCACAGCCGACGGCCGCCGCGATCAGGGTGTCGACCAGTTCGACGCGCCGGGCGCCGAGCCCGACGAGGGTCTCCACGGTGGCCCGCTGGGCGAGCGGGTCCGCGTCGTGCGGGGTGCACGCGGCGGCCCGCAGACGGGGCTTGCGGCGCAGGGCGCGCCGCAGCTTCTCGCCGAGGAGGTGACGCAGCATCCGCTGGGCCATCTCGATGTCGACGACGGTGCCGCCGGAGACGGGGCGCACGACCCGGATGTAGTCGGGCGTGCGGCCGGTCATCCGTTCGGCGAAGGAGCCGACGGCGATGAGGGCGCCGGTGCGCGTGTTGACCGCGGCGACGCTGGGTTCGTCGACCACGAGGCCGGCGCCCTTGACGTACACGCGGGTTCTTGCCGCCCCCAGGTCGACGGCGACGTGGCAGCGGCGCAACTGCTCAAGACTGACGGTCATGGCAGATCCTCCCGAGAGCACTGACGCAAGGACCGACGGAAGTGTCGATCGCTTTTCATATCATCGCGGGCAATTCGGGCTAACGGCCCGTTGGGCTGCTCCGGCCGGGGGTGTGTCGCGGCTGCATGGGGGTGGATTTCTGTACCGACAGGCAGCACCATGCGCCCACCGCACGCGCTACTCGCGCGTAACGAGGTAAAGGAGGCCCGATGCTGACGGCCCGACAGGGGATGCAGGCCCTCCCGGTGCTCCTGACGCTCCTCGCGCTGTGCGTCGCGCTGCCGACGGCTCCCCCCGCCCGGGCCGCCGCCGCCCGTCACCCGGTGGTCCTCGTGCACGGCTACAACGCGGATCCGGGCGTGTGGGGAGCGCTGCGCGCGGACCTGCGCGCCGCCGGGTACACCGATGCGGAGCTCTTCTCCTTCGGCTACGACACCCACCGGTCCGTCAACGAAGTCCTCGCCGGGCGGCTCGGCGCCTACGTCGACCAGGTCCGCCGGGAGACCGGCGCCGCCCGGGTCGACGTCGTCTCGCACTCCCTCGGCTCGCTGGTCAGCCGCTGGTACGTGAAGTTCGGCGGCGGCGCGGCCGCCGTGGACCACTGGATCTCGCTGGCCGGACCCAACCGCGGCACCTCCACCGCCTGGGCGTGCGCGCTGTGGGACCAGGCGTGCCGGGACATGACCCCCGGGTCGTACGTGGTGAAGAACCTGAACAGCGGGGACGAGACCCCGGGCACGGTGAAGTACGCGACCTTCTGGTCGAACTGCGACGAGGTCGTCAACCCGGACGACAGCGTCCCGCTGACCGGAGCCGCCAACACCCCGGTCGGCTGCCTGGGCCACAACGACCTGCTCGGCGACGACGCGACCTCGGCCGGGGTCCGCGCCTTCCTCTCCTCCTAGGAGGTGCCTTCCCCCGCGGCCAGGGCGAACCGCTGGAGCAGGCCGTAGGTGAACTCCGCCACGCAGGGCCGCCCCTGCGCGGCGAAGGCCAGGCGCCAGCGGGTCGGCGCGGTGCCCTCCATCGGCCGGACCGGGGCGAAGGCCCGCGCGACCTCGTCCACCGTCGCCGACCAGGGCCGCAGGTCGTCCGGCGATTCCAGTGCGGGCCCGCGCGCGCCCGGAGCCCGCACCAGCCACTCGTTCCACACGGCCCCGTCCGGCGCGGCCAGCACCTCGAAGCGCAGGTCCGGCCAGAGCGGCAGCGGCCACAGCAGGGCCTCGCACTCCAGATCGCCGATCGTGCGGTGCTCGGCGCGCTCCGGCGGACCGAGCACCGAGCGGTACCGGGCCAGGGCCCCGCGGGACCGCGGCGACCGGACCATCGCCTGCCAGCGCTTGTTCGCCTCCCGCTGGTCCGCGAGCGAGGCGCCCAGTCGGCGGCGGGCCTCGTCGGCAAGGTCCGGCTGGAAGTCGGCCATCCGCCGCAAGAGCACCAACTGGAATCCGGTCGGCCCGAAAGATGTCATGGAAGCAACGATTCCACACAGGATCCTTACGTTCTCGGGATCCGGATGTTGCCGCAGACCACGTAGCCTGCGGGCGCCATGAACTATTGCCACGCCTGCCGGAGGCACCTCAACGGCGCACTGGCGTGCGCCGGATGCGGAACCCCCGCCGAGTACCTGATACCCACCCCCTCCGCCGCCCCTGCCGCGCCGGCCGCCGAGGCGCCCGTCCCCGGACCGTCGCCCGCACGGGGCGAGGTCCACGCCGACTCGCTCGTCGTGCTGTCCGCGTCGAACGAGCGGCGCGCCGGTGCCCGCCGCCGGGTCACGCACCGGCGCCGCCGCCGGACCGTGCTGTCGCTCTCGCTCGGCCTGCTGCTCGCGGTCGGGGTCTCCATGGCGGTGGCCCGCATGGTCACCGACGGGGAGCGCACCGACCGGGCCGCGACCGTGGTGCTGACCGACGACGGGCCGCAGCAGCCCGCCCCGCTGCCCGACGTTCCGACGGCCGGTGCGCCCACGGGGCCCGGAAAGGCCACGACGAAGGCCGCCGTTGCGGGCACGAAGAAGGCCGGTACCGCGGCGCCTTCCGGGAGCGTTGCGCAGTCGGGTCCGGCCTCGCCCGCCCCCGAGTCCGCGACGTCGGGCCCGACGTCCCGCACTCCCGGTCCGGGGCGGTCCGTAGGGGGAACCGCGTCGGGGAAGCCCTCGCCGAGCGGCTCCACGGGAACGCGGGCGCCGTCGCCCCCGCCGTCCCCGTCGCCGACGCCCTCGCCGACCAAGGACTGCTGGATCTTCTGCGGCTGGTTCTAGCCAATCCTGGATTCCTGCCGCCGCAGGGGCCCGTCGTAGCGGCCCCGTCGTGTGCGGGCCCGGCCCGGCCGGGCTGGGCGCGACGGCGCCGTCAGGCCAGCATGCGCTTGAGGAGGTCCCGCAGGACCGTCCGTTCCTCCGTGGACAGCCCGGCCAGCGGTTCGCGGGCGAAGTCCAGCGATTCGCGCAGCCGCTCCGCGGTCAGCGCGCCCTCCTCGGTGGGGGCGGCCAGCTTCACCCGGCGGTCCGCCGGGTCCGGGCGGCGTTCGACCAGGCCGCGGGTCTCCAGGCGGTCGACGATGCCGGTCACGTTCGAGGGCTCGCACCGCAGCTTCAGTGCGATGCGCCGCATCGGCATGGGCTCCAGGGAGAGCATGTTCAGCACCTTGGCCTGGGCGCCGGTGAGCTGGTGGCTGGCGGCCGCGTGCTCGTACTCCATGTGGTACCTGGCCACGACGTCGCCGATGAGCTCGACTACTTCGATGGTTACTGGGTCTGCGCGACGACTGGGCATGGAACCAGCGTACCCATTTACTTGACAACATGAAATATCTAGGAGCATGGTTGTTTCACCTAGTGAAGTAATTCGTTCTGACCAGGAGCGCCGCATGTCTCAGATCCCCGCCGTCAGCCGCGAGTGGCACCTCGTCCGTCGCCCGCAGGGCTGGCCCGTCGCCGAGGACTTCGCCCTGCGCGAGGTGCCCGTGTCCGCCGAGCCCGCCGCCGGCCGGATCCTCGTGCGCAACCTGCACATGTCCGTGGACCCCTACATGCGCGGCCGGATGAACGACGTGAAGTCGTACATCCCGCCCTTCCAGCTCGACGAGCCGATGCAGGGCGGCGCGGTCGGCGAGATCGTCGCCTCCGCCGCCGAGGGCTTCGCCGTCGGCGACCACGTCCTGCACCCCTTCGGCTGGCGCGAGTACGCGGACCTCGACGCCGCGCACGCCGTCAAGGTGGACGCCTCGCTCGCCCCGCTCTCCGCCTACCTCGGCGTCCTCGGCATGCCGGGCCTGACCGCCTACGCCGGACTCTTCGAGGTCGCCTCCTTCAAGGAGGGCGACTCCGTCTTCGTCTCCGGCGCCGCCGGTGCCGTCGGTAGCCTCGTCGGCCAGTTCGCCAAGATCAAGGGCGCGTCCCGGGTGATCGGCTCGGCCGGCTCGGACGAGAAGGTGAAGGTGCTCACGGAGAAGTACGGCTTCGACGCCGCCTTCAACTACAAGAACGGCCCCGTCGCCGAGCAGCTGCCGGCCGCCGCCCCCGAGGGCATCGACGTCTACTTCGACAACGTCGGGGGCGACCACCTGGAGGCCGCCATCTCCTCGATGAAGGTGCACGGTAGGGCCACCCTGTGCGGCGCGATCGCCGGCTACAACGACACCGAGGCCGCCCCCGGTCCGCGGAACCTGATGCAGGTCATCGGCAAGCGCCTGCGCCTGCAGGGCATCCTCGTCAACGACCACAACGGACTGCAGCAGCAGTTCGTCCAGGACGTCGCCGGATGGCTGAGTTCCGGCCAGCTGCGGTACGACGAGACGGTCGTCGAGGGTGTGGAGAACGCCACCTCCGCCTTCCTCGGCATGCTGCGCGGCGAGAACACCGGAAAGATGATCGTTTCCTTCACCGGTTAGGCTCACTGCACACCGTCGTGATCGTGGGCGCGACTCACGGCGATTACCAGGAGGATCTTCCTTTATGTCCATCCAGCAGTCCGACGTCGCCTACACCGCTGTCGCCACCGCCGAGAACGGCCGTGACGGTCGCGTCGCCACCAACGACGGCCAGCTCGACGTCGTCGTGAACCCGCCGAAGGAGCTCGGTGGCAGCGGCGCCGGTACCAACCCGGAGCAGCTGTTCGCCGCCGGCTACAGCGCCTGCTTCCAGGGCGCCCTGGGCGTCGTCGCGAAGAACGTGAAGGCCGACATCTCCGGTTCCACGGTCACCGCCGAGGTCGGCATCGGCAAGAACGACGAGGGCTTCGGCCTGATCGTCAAGATCTCCGCCGTGATACCGAACGTGGATGCCGCCACCGCCAAGGACCTCATCGAGAAGGCCCACGAGGTCTGCCCGTACTCCAAGGCCACCCGCGGCAACATCACCGTCGAGCTCGCCGTCTGATCCGGCGCTCGTAGCGCGAAGGCCGCACCCCACCGGGGTGCGGCCTTCGCCGTAAACTGGCCCCATGCGTGATCTTGCGGGGGGTTTCCGGTATCTGCTGGCCGGACAGCGATGGGTGTTCCGCCACGGCCGGTGGCTGGGCTTCGGGCTGCTGCCCGGGCTCGTGGCGCTCGTCCTCTACGTCGGCGCCCTGATCGGGCTCGGCTACGGAGCCGATGACCTGACCGCCTGGGCCACCCCGTTCGCGGATGACTGGTCCGCGCCCTGGCTCTCGCTCTTCCGCGGCCTCCTGACCGCCTTGTTCTTCGGCCTCGGGCTGTTCCTCGCGGTGATCACCTTCACCGCCGTGACCCTGTTGATCGGCCAGCCGTTCTACGAGTCCCTCTCGGAGCAGGTCGACCGCAGCGAGGGCGGCGAGGTGCCGCAGTCGGGACTCCCGCTCTGGCTGGAGCTGTGGATCTCGGCCCGGGACAGCATGAAGGTGCTCGTGCGGGTGCTGCTGTACGGGATCCTGCTCTTCGCCCTCGGTTTCATCCCGGTGATCGGCCAGACGGTGATCCCGGTGCTCGGCTTCTGCGTCTCCGGATACTTCCTGACCCAGGAGCTCACCGCCGTGGCCCTGCAGCGGCGCAAGGTGGAGCTGCCCGACCGGCTGGAACTGATGCGCTCGCGGCGGATGCTGGTGCTGGGCTTCGGGGTGCCGCTGGTGCTGGCGTTCCTGGTGCCGCTGGTCGCGGTGTTCCTGATGCCCGGCGCGGTGGCGGGTGCCACGCTGATGGCCCGCGACCTCATGCGCAGCGACGAGGTCCCGGCCGCCGAAACCACCCCCGCGGGTTTCGGACCGCCGCCGCCCGCGTACTCGTAGGCCCAGGTCGCCGGCCCCCTACCGCTTCAGCAGCAGGACGGCCCCCGTGGTGTCCTCCCCGCCGTGCGCCGCCGGGTCCGCGGTCAGCCGGCGGCGCAGCAGGTCCACGTACGGGGTGATCAGCTCGGGGCTGACGCCCTGCTCCTCGGCGGTGCGCAGCATGGTGCCGCTGCCCGCGACCTGCATGGCCAGGTTGGACACCACCCCCGAGGTGAAGTCCCGAGAGGTCAGTCGTTCGGCGGCGTTGCCGACGAAGAAGCCCATCGCGCCGAGCCACTCGGACAGCAGTGGAGCCAGGTCCTTCGGTGCGATGTCCTCGCCCTCGATCAGCGCGTAGGCCTGCGAGATGCCGGCGAACATCCCCCACATCGCGCTGAGCAGCGCCACGTCGTGGAGGGCCGCGTGCCCAGGGTCCTCGCCGACGAAGCGGGACCCGGCCGGGACCTCCAGGACCGCCCGGCGGCGCTCGAAGAGCGCGCGCGAGCCGCTGTAGAAGACGTACCCGCCGGCCTCGGGGACGCCGATCATCGTCGGCGTGGCCATGATCCCGCCGTCCAGGTAGCGGGCACCGCGCGCCTCGGCCCAGGCGGCGCGGGCGCGCGCCTCGGCCGGGCTGCTGGTGGTGAGGTTGACGAGGTCCTTGCCGGTCAGGTCGATGCCGTCCAGGGCGGCGCCGACGCTGGCGTCGTCCAGCAGGCACACCACGACCAGCGTGCTCGCGGCGACCGCGTCGGCCGCGGTCGCGGCGACGGAGGCCCCTTCGGCGGCCAGCGCCCCGGCCTTGGCGGGGGTCCGGTTCCAGACGGTCGGGGAGTGCCCGGCGGCGAGCCAGGTGCGGGCGAGGGCGGTGCCCATGTCGCCGAGGCCGAGGAGGGTGAGGGAAAGGTGAGCTGTGGTGTCGGTCATGACGTTTAGCCTGTTGGCAGGCGGCAGGGCGCTCAAGTACGCACTTCGGAGTGGGTGGTTACCCCGAGGTGAGCGAGCAGGTGGGGAGGGTGTGCGATGGCGGTGACACGAAGGCCGGGTGCGGATCAATGCGGGATCGCCGCGGCGATGTCCGTGATCGACGGGAAGTGGAAGGTGTCGCTCCTGTGGGTGCTGGATCAGCGGCCCCACCGGTTCGGCGAACTGCGCAGGCTGCTCCCCGGCATTTCGGAGAAGGTGCTCGCCGCCCAGCTGCGCGAGCTGGAGACCGACGGCATCGTGCACCGCGAGGTGTACGAGGAGGTCCCGCCGCGCGTCGAGTACTCCTTGACCCCGCTGGGCCAGGACCTGAACGCGGCCCTGGAACCCCTCGGGGCGTGGGGCGGCAAGCACCTGCTGGCCGACACCGTGTGAGGCCTACGCGCGCGGCTGGACCCACAACGCCTCGGCGACCGCGCAGAGCTCGCCGTCGGCCGTGGCCAGGGCCGTGCCCACGGTGTACTTGCGGCCCGAGGACGACACCATCCAGGCGTAGGAGACCAGCCCCTCGCCCACCGGCACCGGCCGCAGCAGCCGGGCGCCGAGCGCGGCGGTGACCGCACCGGCCGGGCGGCCGTCGAGCAGCCGTCCGGCCGCGTTCCCGGGGCAGTCCAGCGCACCCCACACCAGCTCGGGCGGCAGCAGCCCGTCCGCGCCCCCGAGTTCGGGCGCCGGCGTCCAGGCCGCGGCGACCAGCTCGCGGCCCGGCACCGTACCGCAGTGCAGGCGCAGTCCGGTGGCGGGCGTCCGGTCCAGGCCGCAGCCGAAGCAGTCGGCCTGGCCGTCCGGCGGGTCCGCCCGGAAGGCCTCGGCCGCCGCCACGGCCCGGTCCCAGGACGGGGCTTCGGGGCCGTGCGCACCCGGCGCCCCGACCGGGGTCGCCGCGGCCAGCAGCAGCTCGCCGTCCGTCAGCTCGCAGCCGCCGTCCGCGGTCGCCGCGAGCCGCACCGGCGCCCCGGTCGGCACCGGCCGCCGGAAGTCCACCCGTACGTCCTCGGCGGCGGCCCGGGCGGCCAGTACGCCCGCCACGTAACCGCCGAAGGCCACCCCCGGATATCCGTGGAGGCGTTCCGGAACCGTGATCGTCTCGAAGTCGCTCATGGCGCCCACCCCATCACACCGGGGACGTCGCGACCGAGGCCGTCACCACCGACGGCGTGCGGTCGTCCGCCTCGGCGAGCAGGGCGCCGCCCGGGGCCCACACGGCCGAGCGGCCGCAGCCGGTCCACGGGCCGGCCGGGCCGACGTGGTTGGCGAGGACCACGTACAGGTCGTGCTCGCGCGCGATCCCGGGGTGGACGGTGGCGCGCTCGTGGATCCCGTCGCCCGTCCCGTACAGGGAGCTCGCCAGGTGGACCCGGCAGCCGTCGGCGGCGCCCCGGCCGGGCAGTTCGGGGAAGTGGTTGTCGAAGCAGACGCCCAGGCAGAAGCGGATCCCGCCGAGTTCGAAGCGCCCGTCGCCCCGGCCGCGTTCGAAGACGTCCTGCTCGTGCCGGTAGAGGTGCTGTTTCGCGTACGTCGTCACGTGCGCGCCGTCCGCGTCGTGGACCAGCGTCGCGATCGCGGGGCGCGGGCCGCCGGTGGGCAGGGCGACGTTGACCGCGGTGGCGATCCCGGCGGAGCGCAGCGGATCCAGCCGGGGGTCGTCGGCGGCCGTCCACAGGCCCGGGTCGGCGGCCAGCGCGGCGAGCTCGTAGCCGGTGAGCGCGAGCTCGGGGAACACCACCAGCGCGGCGCCTTGTTCGCGGGCCGTCGCGGCGAGGTCCGCGGCCCGTGCGACGTTGGCCCGGACATCGGCGGGGACGCAGGTCAGCTGCGCGGCGGCGATCTTCACCGGGTCAGGATGCCAGCCCGGCCGCGACCTCCTTCAGCAGGGCCAGGAAGGCGAGGGCGGCGGGGGAGGGGGAGATCCCGCGCGGGGTGGCGGCGTAGACCCGGCGGCGCGGGGTGTCGTCCGGGTGCAGGGGGACGAGCGCGAGGTCGGCCCGTGCCGAGGAGGCGGCGAGCGCCGGGATCAGGGTGACGCCGAGCCCGGCGGCGAAGAAGCCCTGTTTGGCGATCCAGTCGACCCGCTGCCCGGCCCAGTGCGGGAGGTGCTCGATGCCCTGGGCGAGGTCACGCCGTGCGGGCCGCTCGGCTCGGGGGCCGCCCTGAAGCTGGTGCTGATCAGCGCGGCGGTCGGCGGGGTGGCTCTGGTGGCCGAGGCCCTGAGGCTGGGCGGGGCCGTGGGCCTGCCGGAGGAACTGGTCCGCGACCGGCTGGCCCGCGGGCCGCTGGCGGGCGCGGTGGCCCGTGCGTACGCGGACGCTTCGCACTTCCCGGTGGCCCTGGCCGCGAAGGACGTGGCCCTGGCCACCGGCCACGCCCCCCTGCCGATCCTGGAGGCGGTGCGCGCCACGCTCACCGCCCGCCCGGAGCTCGCGGACCGGGACCTCTGCGCACTCCGGCCGGACGGTGGTCGCGGCGTCGCCGTCTGACCGTCAGGCGGGGACGGCCAGGGACTCGATCACGACGTGGTGGTCGGAGAAGGCCGAGTCGGCCACCGCGCACCAGCGCCGGGTCTCACTGGCGAACAGGTAGTCGATCTTCCCGCCGGAGGAGTGCGTCGCCCGGCCGGTCCGCGAGGCGCCCTCTTGATCGCACTCCTGGTAGCCCTCGGTGCCGGGCCCGGTGGAGTAGAGGCCGACAGGCCACACCAGGGCGGCCTTGTTCTTCGGGTCGTCCGGGGACAGGCTGTTGAAGTCCCCGCCGAAGACCGTCCGGGGGAAGGTGTTCACGAGGGCCTTGAGCTGCGCGAGCTGGTCGTCGCGGTAGTCCCAGGTCGGGTGGTCCGGGTTGCTGCCCAGCGGCGAGAGGTGGACGTTGCAGAGCCGGACGCCCCAGTACACCGCCGTCGCGCACTGGAAGGGGCGCTGCTGGCCCACGTACGGCTGCGGCAGCGGGTACTCCTGCGCGTCCGCCATCTGGCCCTTGACCACGATCGCGGTGCCGATGCGGTCGGCCCGCCCGTAGTCCTCACCGCAGCGGCTGTTCCACTTCCCGGAGGCTCCCTGCGACCACTGGTACGCGGCGAAGCTCGTGTTCCAGCCCGGCCCCAACTGGGCCATCAGCGCCGTGAGGTCGTCCTCGCACACCTCCTGGAGGAGCGCGACGTGCACGTAGTTGTTCTGGACGTGGTACCTGACCACGTCGATCTTCTGCTGCGGCGTGCCGGTGCCCTCGCAGTGCCAACTGGAACGCTGCGAACCGCACATGTTCCATGACATGACCTGGAGGTTCTTCGTCTCGGCGGCAACGGCCGCCGGCGTCCCCAGGCCTGCCGCGAGCAGGAGTGCGCTCAGCACTCCGGCGCTCCGCCTCATCCATCCGGACCTTTGCATGAACTACCCAACCTTTGATCGAACTCAGTCGACGATCAAGGTATCCGGAGGGGCGGCGCGGGTCAGACCTGGGTCCCGGGCCCCCTCAGCAGGGTCAGGAAGGCGCGGAAGGCGGCGGGCATGTCCACCGATTCGGGGGCGAGCAGCCACTGGTACTGGAGGCCGTCCATGACCGCCGTCAGCAGCGGTGCCGCCTGCTCCGGAGTGAGGCCCGAGGGCAGGCGGTCGCCGAACTCGGCGCGCAGCACCGCCGCCATCTCCGCGCGGACCTGGGCGTAGCGCTCGGTGAAGAACTCCCGGGCCGGATGCCCGTCGGTGACGCTCTCGCCCAGCAGCGCCGAGAAGGTCTGCACGATGCCCGGGCGCATGGCGTTGTACTCGACCAACGAGTCCAGCAGGTCCAGGCGCCAGGTGTCGGCGGCGGAGCGCGAACCGCCGCCCGTGTCCCAGCGGTCGCGTTCCTCCAGCACCGCGACCAGCAGCGCCTCCTTGGTCGGGAAGTAGTGCAGCAGCCCCTGCTGGGTCAGGCCCACGCGTTCGGCGACGGTGGCCAGGGACGCGCCCCGGTAGCCGCGCTCCGCGATCACCTCGACGGCCGCGCGGACGATCTCCCCTCGACGCTCCTCGCTCCTCGCCCTGACCATCGACCCGGCACCCCTTCCCGTTCGCTCGCTGCGCCCTGCCCACAGGACCGTACGGCATCCTCAATATCACGAACAGATTACGAACCCTACCGTTCAACAGGCAACAGGTCCACGATGGGGGCCCCGCACCGAGCAACCGCACTCAACGAGGAGGCACGGCCGTGACCGATGCCGATCAGGTCCGCGATCAGGTCCGCGATCAAATACGCGATCAAGTCCGTGGTCAGATGCGTGACGAAGCCGTCGAGGCGGCGCTGGGCAAACTGGACCTCGACACCAAGGCCCGGCTCCTGGCCGGCCAGGACATGTGGTCCCTGCCCGCCGTCCCCGCGATCGGGCTGGAGTCCCTGGTCTTCTCCGACGGGCCCATCGGGGTCCGCGGCGTGCGCTGGACCGCTGACGACCCGTCCATCGCCCTGCCGTCCCCGACCGCGCTCGCCGCCGCCTGGGACCCGGAGCTCGCCCGCCGCGCCGGCCGGCTCCTCGCCCAGGAGGCCCGCCGCAAGGGCGTGCACGTCCTCCTCGCCCCCACCGTCAACCTGCACCGGTCCCCGCTCGGCGGCCGGCACTTCGAGTGCTACTCCGAGGACCCGCACCTCACCGGCGCCGTCGGCGCCGGCTACGTGAACGGCGTCCAGGACGGTGGCGTCGGCACCACCGTCAAGCACTTCGTCGGCAACGACGCCGAGACCGACCGGTTCACCGTCGACAGCGTCATCGCGCCGCGCCCGTTGCGCGAGCTGTACCTGGCGCCCTTCGAGGCCATCGTCGCCCATGCCCACCCCTGGGGCATCATGACCGCCTACAACCAGGTCAACGGCACGACCATGACCGAGCACCAGCACCTCGTCAACGAGGTCCTGCGCGCCGAATGGGGCTTCGACGGCTGCAACGTCTCCGACTGGATGGCCGCACGCTCCACCACCGGCGACATCCTCGGCGGCATGGACGTGGCCATGCCCGGCCCCACCACCGTCTACGGTCCCGCCCTCACCGAAGCCGTCCGCGCCGGTGAGGTTCCCGAGGCCGTCGTGGACGAGGCCGTGCGCAACGTCCTGCGCCTCGCCGCCCGCGTCGGCGTCCTGGAGGGCGCCCCCGCCGCGGTCGAGAGCGCCCCGGCCCCGATCGACGGCCAGGCGCTGGCCCGCGAGCTCGCCGCCCGCGGCTTCGTCCTGGTCCGCAACGAGGGGGCGTTGCCGCTCGACGGGGCCGCCGGCCGCACCGTCGCCCTCTCCGGCGCCGCCGCCCGCGACGCCCGGGTCCTGGGCGGGGGCAGCGCCACCGTCTTCCCCGAGCGGATCGTCTCCCCGCTCGATGGCCTCACCGCGGCCCTCCCCGAGGGCGCCCTCACCTACACCGTCGGCGCCGACCCCTCCGACGAGCTCACCCCCGCAGGTCAGGGCTTCGACCTCCACGCCGTCTGCCGCGATGCCGCGGGGACCGTTATCGGCGAGGGCGCCCTGCCCTCCGGCCAGGTCCAGTGGATCGGTGACGACCTGCCCGCGGGGGCCACGTACGAGACCATGGCGAGCATCGAGGTCCGCGGCACCTTCGTGCCGCGCGAGAGCGGCGAGCACGCCTTCGGCACCCGCGGACTCGGCGCCTTCGCCTTGGCCGTCGGCGGCGAGCGGCTGTGGAGCGGCATCCAGGAGATGGGCAACGAGGCCGACCCCTTCGAGGCCTTCTTCGGCGCCCCCAGCGAGCGCGCCCGCGTCACCCTCACCGAGGGCGAGCCCGTCGAGGTGTCACTGACCTTCCAGGTCCCCGACATGTCCGCGCTGCCGCTCAGGGCGATCATGTTCTCGCTGCTCCACCTCGGCCCGCGGCGCGACGCCGACGAGCTGATCGCCGAGGCCGTGGCCGCCGCGCGCGGGGCCGACACCGCCGTCGTGGTCGTCGCCACCACCGAGCGCGTGGAGTCCGAGGGCTTCGACCGGCAGGACCTCACCCTCCCCGGCCGCCAGGACGACCTGGTGCGCGCCGTCGCCGCCGTCAATCCGAACACGGTGGTCGTCGTCAACGCGGGCTCCCCGGTGGAGCTCCCGTGGCGGGGCGACGCGGCCGCCGTCCTGCTGACCTGGTTCCCCGGGCAGGAGGGCGGGGCCGCGCTGGCCGACGTACTGCTCGGCGACGCGGAGCCGGGCGGGCGGCTGCCCACCACCTGGCCCGCGCGGTTCGCGGACGCGCCCGTCACCGAGGTCGTCCCGACCGAGGGGCGCCTGGAGTACCGCGAGGGGCTCTTCATCGGCTACCGGGCCTACGAGAAGCACGCCGTGACCCCGGCCTACCCCTTCGGGCACGGACTCGGCTACACCGACTGGACCTACGACTCCCTGGAAGTCACCGCCGACACGGTCCGGGTCCGCCTCACCAACACCGGTGCCCGCCCCGGCCGCGAGGTCGTCCAGGTCTACCTCGCCCCCGTCGCCACTGCGTCCGACGGCGCGCGGAGCACGACGGCGGAACGCCCGGCGAGCTGGCTGGCGGCCTTCGCGGGCGTCGCGGCGGGCCCCGGCGAGAGCGTCGAGGCCGAGATCCCGCTGCCCGCCCGGGCCTTCGAGATCTGGGACGAGGAAGCCCGGGGCTGGCGGCGGATCGGCGGGACCTACGAGGTCCGTGCGAGCCACGCGCACGGTGACACCCGGCTGACCGCGACGCTCGACCTCGCGTGACACAACGTATGGCCGGAAATCACCCCTGAGAACCGGTCCGGGGGCGGGCCCTGACCCCCGCCCCCGGACCCCTCGTACCAGGCCGTCAACGCGGCGGTTCGGCCGCCGTCACCTGGCGGTGCGCCAGTTCCGCCAGCCGCGCCTGCCCGTCCTTGCCCGGGTGGAACCAGTCCCAGCGGCTCAACTGATCCGCCGCGAAAGGGTACTGGAACACGGCGCCGCCGTCGTAGCGGCACAGCGCGTCCTTCGCGCAGACCTCGCGCAGCACCTCGTTGTACTCCACCACCCGCGCCCGCACCTGCTCGCGCCGGGCCGTCGCCCCCGAGGCCGCCGACAGCGGATCGGCGAGCATGGACTGACAGATCCCCAGCTTCCAGATCTGCCGGACCATCGGGAGGTCCTTGCCCTGCTCCCACAGCCGCTGCAGGTCCGGCACGCTGGAGACGTACACCTGGGAGGCGGGGGACGCGGTCCGCAGGTCCGCGAGGGCCTTCTCGAACCCGGAACGGAACTCCGCCACCGGGGTCATCGACGAAGCCGTCGACCGGCAGGCGTCGTTCGAGCCCACCATCACCGTGACCAGGTCGGGCTTGTGCGCGGCGGCGCCGGCCAGCTGACCCGGCAGGTCCGCCATGCGCGAGCCGGTCACCGCGTAGTTCCAGCTGCGCTCGGGCGCCGCGGCGTCCCCGAGCAGCCGGGCGGCCAGCGAGCGGACCGCGGGGTCGTTCCCCGTGGCCCAGGAGACCTCCGGACAGTCGGCCAGAACCGAACAGGCGTCGAAACCACGCGTGATGGAGTCGCCCACGGCCGCGATCGAGGCGGGTGCCGTGTTCCAGCGCGGTGCGGCCTGCGCCCCGCGCTCGCCACCCTGCTCGCCCGACCCGCCCGAGCTGCACCCGGTGGCCGCCCCGGCCAGCAGGAGGACCGCTGCGCCCGCACCCGCGAGGGTCCGGCGCGCGCGGCGGCGCGGAGCGGTGGTGCGCATGGGAAGGGGCCTCCTTGTCGTCCCCACGTCGTTCGGGGGGTCCTGCTGAGTGAAAGCTCTTTGTTTGAGGGTCTTGGAGCGACCGTACGTCACACCATGACCCCTGGCGCACGGTAGCTTTTTCCCGTGGCGTTTCGGCCGCAGGTCTCGTAGCGCAATGTCAAAAAATTTCCGTTACATTACATCACGTCACATACTGTCCGTTTTCTGGAGTTTATTCCCGACCTCGTCCCATACTGGAGGTCCCGGTGACGACACGTGGAGTTCTGTACGTGCATTCCGCGCCGCGCGCGCTCTGCCCGCACGTGGAATGGGCTGTTGCGGGCGTGCTCGGGGTGCGGGTGAACCTCGACTGGATCAGACAGCCCGCTTCCCCGGGCACCTGGAGAGCCGAGTTCTCCTGGCAGGCCGAAGCGGGCACCGCCTCGAAACTCGCCTCCGCGCTGCGCGGCTGGCACCTGCTGCGCTTCGAAGTGACTGCGGAACCGTGCTCGAACGCCGAGGGCGAGCGCTACAGCTCCACCCCGGAGCTCGGCATCTTCCACGCCGTCACCGGCATCCACGGTGACATCCTGATCCCCGAAGACCGGCTACGCGCCGCCCTCGCCCGCTCCGCGCACGGCGAGACCGACCTGGAGGCGGAGATCGCCAAGCTGCTCGGCAAGCCGTGGGACGACGAACTGGAGCCCTTCCGCTACGCGGGCGAGGGCGCCCCGGTCCGCTGGCTCCACCAGGTGGTCTGAGCCCGCGACAGGCACACGGAGGCACGCGAAAGGCCCACCCGGATGCACCGGGTGGGCCTTTCGCACAGCTCGGACGTACTAAACCGTACGGAACGCCAGGGTCACGTTGTGGCCGCCGAAGCCGAAGGAGTTGTTGATCGCGGAGATCGGGCCGTCGGCCGGCAGCTTGCGCGGCTCGCCGACGACGATGTCCGCGTCGATCTCCTCGTCGAGGTCGTCGATGTTGATCGTCGGCGGGGCCAGCCGGTGGTACAGCGCCAGCACGGTCGCGACGGTCTCGATACCGCCCGCGCCACCCAGCAGGTGCCCGGTCATCGACTTGGTCGCGGAGATCGCGATGTGGTCGAGGTCGTCGCCCAGCACCTTGCGCAGGGCCTTCAGCTCGGCCGTGTCACCCTGCGGGGTCGACGTGGCGTGCGCGTTCAGGTGGACCAGCTCGGCCGGGTCCAGGCCCGTGTTGTCGAGCAGGTTCTGCACCGCGGCCGCGACACCGCGGCCGGTCGGCTCCGGCTGCGCGATGTGGTGGCTGTCCGCGGACAGACCCTGGCCCAGCACCTCGCAGTAGACCCGGGCGCCGCGCGCGGCGGCGTGCTCGGCGGACTCCAGGACGATGACGCCCGCGCCCTCGCCCAGTACGAAGCCGTCACGGGCCTTGTCGTACGGACGGGAGGCCTGCTCGGGGTTCTCGTTGTTCTTGGACATCGCCATCATGTTGGCGAACGCGGCGATCGGCAGCGGGTGGATCGCCGCTTCGGTGCCGCCCGCGACGACCACGTCGGCGCGGCCGGAACGGATCATCTCGACGGCGTAGCCGATGGCCTCGGCGCCGGACGCGCAGGCGCTGACGGGAGTGTGCACGCCCGCCTGGGCGTTGACTTCCAGGCCGACGTTGGCCGAGGGGCCGTTCGGCATGAGCATGGGGACGGTGTGCGGGGAGACCCGGCGCACGCCCTTGTCCTTCAGGACGTCGTACTGGTCGAGCAGGGTGGTGACACCGCCGATGCCGGAGGCGATCACGGTGCCCAGGCGCTCGGGCGCGACGGAGGCGCCCTCTTCGGTCTCTTCGCCTGCCGGGGTGGTGTAACCGGCGTCGGCCCACGCCTCGCGGGCCGCGATGATGGCGAACTGCGCCGAGCGGTCCAACTTGCGGGCCAGCGGTCGGGGCAGGACCTCGTTCGGGTCGACGGCGGCCCGAGCGGCGATGCGTACCGGGAGTTCGGCGAAGCGCTCGCCCTCCAGGGGCTTGACGCCGGAACGGCCGGCAAGCAGACCTTCCCAGGTCGAAGCGCTGTCGCCACCCAGCGGAGTGGTTGCGCCGATACCGGTGACGACCACGGTGCGATTGGTCGGGCTCACAGGAATTCTTTCTCCACGTCTCAGGGGGTGCTGAATTGTCACGGCGCCACCGCCAGGTGGCGACAAACGCTCGTCAGGCTCAGGCCTGGTGCTTCAGGATGTAGTCAGCGGCGTCGCCGACCGTCTTGAGGTTCTTGACGTCCTCGTCCGGGATCTTGACGTCGAAGCGCTCTTCGGCGGCGACGACGACCTCGACCATGGAGAGCGAGTCGACGTCCAGGTCGTCGGTGAAGGACTTCTCGATCGCGACGTCCTCGGTGGGGATACCGGCGATCTCGTTGACGATCTCCGCGAGACCCTCGACGATCTCTTCCTGCGTGGCGGCCATGGGGCGCTCCTTCTCTAGCTAACTGAGGTGAAACAGGGCGGGATGTGGATCCCGGCCCTAGGGGAGGGTAACGACCGTCGCGGCGTAGACGAGTCCCGCCCCGAAGCCGATGACGAGCGCGGTGTCGCCGCTCTTCGCCGCTCCGGTCGCCAGGAGCCGCTCCATAGCGAGCGGAATCGAGGCGGCCGACGTGTTGCCGGTGGTCTCCACGTCACGGGCGACCGTGACGTGCTCCGGCAGCTTCAGAGTCTTCACCATCGAATCGATGATCCGCATGTTCGCCTGGTGCGGAATGAAGACGTCCAGGTCTTCCGCGGTGATCCCGGCCGCGTCGAGCGCCTGCTGGGCCACCTTGGCCATCTCGAAGACGGCCCAGCGGAAGACCGCCTGACCCTCCTGGGTGATGGCCGGAAACTTCTCGCCGCCGTCCTTGCCGAGGTACTCGTCCCACGGCACGGTCTGCTTGATCGTCTCGGACTTGTCGCCCTCCGAACCCCACACCGTGGGGCCGATGGCCGGCTCGTCCGAGGGACCGACGACCACGGCGCCGGCGCCGTCACCGAACAGGAAGGCCGTCGCGCGGTCCTCCAGGTCGGTCAGGTCCGAAAGTCGTTCCACGCCGATGACCAGGACGTACTCCGCGGAACCTTCCACCACCAGGCCCTTGGCCAGGGTCAGGCCGTAGCCGAACCCGGCACAGCCGGCGGAGATGTCGAAGGCGGCGGGCTTGCCCGCGCCGATCCGGTGCGCGATCTCGGTCGCGACGGCCGGGGTCTGCTTGAAGTGCGAGACCGTCGAGACGATCACCGCGCCGATCTGCTCCGGAGCGACACCGGCATCGGCCAGTGCCTTCCCCGAGGCCTCCACCGACATCGCGGAGACGGTCTCCTGGGGCGAGGCCCAGTGCCGGGTCGCGATGCCGGAGCGGGAGCGGATCCACTCGTCGGACGAGTCGATGGTCTCGAGGATGACCTCGTTGGGCACCACACGGGTCGGGCGGTAGCCGCCGACACCGAGGATGCGGGCGTAGGGGGAGCCCTTGGCCGGCTTGATCTTGGACATGCTGTGTGGGCTCCTTCTCTCAGACCGTCAGTTCGGCGATGAGCGCCGCGGCCTTGTCGAGATCGTCCGGGGTCTTCAGCGCCACGCTCGGTACGCCCTTCAGCGCGCGCTTGGCCAGACCCGTCAGGGTGCCACCGGGGCTGAGCTCGATGATCCCCGTGACGCCCAGCTCGGCGAACGTCTCCATGCACAGGTCCCAGCGGACCGGGTTGGCGACCTGACCGACCAGGCGGGCGACGACATCGGCACCCGAGGCGACGACGAGGCCGTCCTTGTTCGAGACGTACTTCAGCGCCGGGTCCGCCGGGGCGAGGGCCTCGGCGGCCTTCTCCAGCGTGGCGACCGCGGGGGCCATGTGGTGCGTGTGGAACGCGCCCGCGACCTTGAGGGCGACGACCTTCATGGAGCCTTCGGGCTTGTCGGCCTCCAGAGCGGCGATCTGCTCCATCGTGCCGGCGGCCACGATCTGACCCGCGCCGTTGATGTTGGCGGGCGTCAGGCCCAGCTTCTCCAGGTGTGCGACGACCACGTCACGGTCACCGCCGAGGACCGCGGCCATGCCGGTCTCGGTGACGGCGGCGGCCTCGGCCATCCCCAGACCGCGGGTCCGGACGAACGACAGCGCGTCGGCCTCGGACAGCACGCCGGCGTAGGCGGCGGCGGTGATCTCACCGACGCTGTGGCCTGCGACGGCGCCGAAGGCGGCCGGGGAACCGAGCGCGGACGCGGACAGCAGGCCCGCGGCGACCAGCAGGGGCTGGGCCACGGCCGTGTCGCGGATCGCGTCGGCGTCTGCGTCCGTGCCGTAGTGGGCAAGGTCCAGCTCGATGGCGTCCGACCACGCGGCGACACGGTCAGCGGCACCGGGGAGTTCGAGCCAGGGAGTCAAGAAGCCGGGCGTCTGAGCGCCTTGGCCGGGAGCGACGAGTACGAGCACCCTCACACTCTCTCTTGCGGATGGTTCCTGCCGCCGGTGGGGACAGGGACCAAGAACGGTCGGGGTAATTGTCGATGTCCAACAAAAGTCTAGGACTGGGCGTCGCCGTCAGCCAGACGCCCGAGAATCAGGGCGATTCGCAACGTGAACGCCGAGCGGACATCAGAAGGAGACCATCCGGTGACGTCGGTCACACGTCGCAGCCGGTAGCGCACCGTGTTGGGGTGCACGAACAGCATTCGCGCCGCCCCTTCCAGGCTGCTGGCCTGTTCCAGGTAGACGCTCAGGGTCTCCAGCAGTGCGGACCCCGCCTCCTCCAGTGGTCTGTAGATCTCCTCCACCAGCTGATCCCTGGCGGCGGGATCGGAGGCGATGGCGCGTTCCGGCAGGAGATCGTCCGCCAGGACCGGCCGAGGGGCATCCTGCCAGGCCGTGCACGCTTTCAGCCCGGCCGCCGCGGCCTGTGCCGACTTCGTTGCGTTCAGCAGGTCGGACACCACCGGTCCGGCGACCACCGGACCCGCCGCGAACGGTCCGATCAGTGACTTGGCCACCTGGATCGGGTTGTCGCTGCCGCCCGCGATGACGACCAGCCGGTCCCCGAGCACACCGGTGAGGACCTGGAGCTTGTGGTGGCGGGCCGCGCGCCGGATCGCCTCGACCGTCAGTTCGCTGTCGCCCTCCGGCGCGGTGCCGAGCACCACGCACACGTGCTCCGGGGAGTTCCAGCCCAGCGCCGCCGCCCGGGACAGCGCACCCTCGTCCGCCTCGCCCGACAGCACCGCGTTGACGACCAGGGACTCCAGCCGGGCGTCCCAGGCACCGCGCGCCTCGGCGGCCTGCGCGTACACCTGGGCGGTCGCGAAGGCGATCTCCCGGGCGTACACCAGCAGCGCCTCGCGCAGGATCGACTCGTCGCCCGGGGCCGCCACCTCCTCGATCGCGGCTTCCATGACCTCGATGGTCGTGCGGACCATCTCGACGGTCTGGCGCAGGGTGATCGCCCGGGTCAGCTCGCGCGGAGCCGTCCCGAAGACATCGGTGGAGATGGCCTGCGGGGTCTCCGGGTGCCTGAACCACTCCGTGAACGCGGCGATGCCGGCCTGGGCGACCAGACCGATCCAGGACCGGTTCTCGGGCGGCATGGCCCGGTACCACGGCAGGGTCTCGTCCATGCGCGCGATCGCGTTGGCGGCCAGCCGGCCCGCGGACTTCTCCAGTCGGCGGAGCGTCGCGGTGTGCGGATGGGCGGGTACGGGATGCGCGGCATGTGTGGCGGGCGAATGCTCACGTTCGGGTTGGGACACGTGACAAGACTGCCTTATCGGGACGGGTACGCGGAGTCCGGTCCCGTCCGTGGCCCGCGCCCCGGCCCGCGGCGGGGTCTACCGTGGCATCCATGATTGATGTTCGCCCAGGCGCCGACCGGTACGAGGGCGGGGACCCGGCCGCCGGGATCACCACCCGGCACGCCTTCTCCTTCGGCTCCTTCTACGACCCGGACAATCTGCGCTTCGGCCCGGTGCTCGCCTGCAACGAGGAGACCCTCGCGCCGGGCGCCGGCTTCGACGAGCACCCGCACAGCCACACCGAGATCGTGACCTGGGTGATCGAGGGCGAACTCACCCACCACGACAGCACCGGCGAGAAGAGCGTGGTGCGGCCCGGGGACGTACAGCGGCTCAGCGCCGGATCCGGGGCACGGCACGTGGAGCGCAACGACGGAACCGGGCGGCTGCGGTTCGTGCAGATGTGGCTCGCGCCCCTCGCCGCGGGTGGCGAGCCCTCGTACGGGGTCGTCCGGGGGATCGCCGACGCCGCGTCCTACGAGGTTCCCGAGGCCGGCGCCGTGCTGCACGTCCGGCGACCCGGCGCGGGCGAGCGCGTCGCCGTACCCGCGGCGGACCGGGTGTACCTGCACGTGGTGCGCGGGGACCTGCGCCTGGACGGGGCGGAGCTGGGCCCCGGGGACTCGGTACGGATCACGGCCGAGCGGGACCTGGAGGTCGTCGCCGGGTCCCCGGGGGAGCTGCTGATCTGGGAGTTCCCCGACCCGGACCGATCGGCGGGGCGGCCCTAGCGGGAGCGGAGCTCGGCCAGCACGGCGTCGGTGAACGGGCTCCAGGCCTCGGCCGCCCACGGGCCGAAGGGGCGGTCGGTCAGGGCCACGCACGCCGCGCGCGCGTCCGGGTCCACCCACAGGAAGGTGCCGGCCTGGCCGAAGTGTCCGAAGGTGCGCGGCGAGGAGGAAGAGCCCGTCCAGTGCGGGGACTTGTGGTCGCGGATCTCCAGGCCGAGGCCCCAGTCGTTGGGGGACTGGTGCCCGTAGCCCGGTAGGACGCCCTTGAGCCCGGGGTGTACGACGGAGGTGGCCTCGGCGACCGTACGGACGTCCAGCAACCGCGGTGCCTGCAGCTCGGCGGCGAACCGCAGCAGGTCGGCGACGGTCGAGACGCCGTCCTTGGCGGGCGAGCCCTCCAGAGTGGTCCGCTCCATGCCCAGCGGCTCGAAGACCGCCTGGTGCAGGTACTCCGCGAAGGGGATGCCGGTGGCCTTGGCGATGTGGTCGCCGAGCTCCTCGAAACCGGCGTTCGAGTACAGCCGGCGCTGCCCGGGTGGGGCCGACACCCGGTGCTCGTCGAAGGCCAGGCCGCTGGTGTGCGCGAGGAGGTGACGGACCGACGACCCCTCGGGCCCGGCCGGCTCGTCCAGCTCGATCGCCCCCTCCTCGTACGCGACGAGGGCGGCGTACGCGGTGAGCGGCTTGGTGACCGACGCCAGGGCGAACCGGTGGTCCACGGGCCCGTGGGAGCCCGCCAGGCTCCCGTCGGCCCGTACGACGGCCGCCGCGGCGGTCGGCACCGGCCAGGTCTCGATGATCCGCAGGCTTTCCATGCCGTTCCCGTCCTCCACGCTGTCCATGCCGCCGAGCCTACTTGCTTGGAGTGCACTCAAGGGTTTTAGCGTGGAGCCATGAGCCAGAGCCTGACGCAGACGCGGTACACGATCAGCGAGGTCGAGGCCCGGACCGGTCTGACCCAGCACACCCTGCGCTGGTACGAGCGGATCGGCCTGATGCCGCACGTGGACCGCTCCCACTCGGGGCAGCGGCGCTTCACCGACAAGGACCTCGACTGGCTGGCCTTCGTGGGCAAGCTGCGCGCCACGGGGATGTCGGTGGCGGACATGGTGCGGTACGCCGAACTGGTCCGCGAGGGCGAGCACACGGTGGGGGAACGCCGGGAGCTGCTGGAACGCACGCGCCGCGAGGTGCGCTCGCGGATCTCGGAGCTCACGGACGCACTCGCCGTTCTGGACTACAAGATCGACACGTACGCCATGAAAACGGTATCGGGGAAGGCACAGCAATGACGGAGCACGGCACCACCCTCGAACAGGTAGAGCTCGGCAAGGGCGGCCCGACGGTCGGCGCCCAGGGGCTCGGTTGCATGGGCATGAGCGAGTTCTACGGGGACACCGACGAGGTGGCGGCCCGGGAGACCCTGGACGCGGCGCTGGCCGCCGGGGTCACCCTCTTCGACACCGCGGACGTCTACGGGCGGGGGCGCAACGAGGAGTTCCTGGCGCCCTTCGTGGCCGCGCACCGGGACGAGATCACGCTGGCGACGAAGTTCGCCATAGAGCGGACCGACGACCCGCACTACCGGGGCGTCCGCAACGACCGCGGCTACGTCCGCGCCGCCGTGGAGGCCAGCCTGCGCCGGCTCGGCGTGGACGTCATCGACCTCTACTACATGCACCGGCGCGACCCGGCCGTGCCGTTCGCCGAGTCGGTCGGTGCCATGGCGGAGCTGGTGCAGGAGGGCAAGGTGCGCCACCTGGGCCTCAGTGAGGTGACCGGCGCGGAGCTGCGGGAGGCGCACGCCGTGCACCCGATCGCGGCGGTCCAGTCGGAGTGGTCGCTGTTCAGCCGGGACGTGGAGCGCAGCGCGGTGGGCGCGGCGGCGGAGCTGGGAGTGGCGTTCGTGCCGTACTCACCGCTCGGTCGGGGCTTCCTGACGGGGTCCTTCGCGGACGCGTCCGCGGAGCTGTCGCAGAGCGACTTCCGCCGCCATCAGCCGCGGTTCAACGGTGACAACGCCAAGGTCAACGCGCAATTGTTGCTTCCGGTCCAGGAGATCGCCGCGCAGCGCGGTGCGACCCCGGCGCAGATCGCCCTGGCCTGGGTGCAGCAGCGGGCGAAGGTGCACGGGCTGACCGTGGTCCCGATCCCCGGCACCCGCAAGCCGGGCCGGCTGCGCGAGAACACCGGGGCGACCCGGATCACCCTCGTGCAGGCCGAGCTGGACCTGCTGGAGCCGATCGCCGCGCAGGTCGCCGGGGACCGCTACCCGGACATGAGCTCCACCTCGACGGCGCGGGAGGTCTGAGCCGCCGGAGGCTTGCTCGGAGCCCGCTCGGAGGCCTGTTCGGAGGCCCTGCTCGGAGCGGGCCCCGCTCAGAGCGACTCGGCGGCGAACCGGTCCCGCAGCGCCGCGTACTCCGCGTCCGTGAGCAGCCCCGCCGCGTGCAGCTCGCTCAGGTGCCGCAGTCGGTCGTCGCCGGAGCGGGCCCGTGGCACGGAGGCGACCGGGGTACGGGCCCGCAGGGCGGCCAGGACGGCCGCGGCGAACGGCAGCGACTCGTGCACCGCCCCGTAGCCCGTGCCGAAGACGGCCGCCGCCAGGTCGTGGTCCGGGCGGGGGTCACCGGTGGTGTCCCGCTGCAACAGCCGCAGGTGCCCGCCGGGGCCCTCCGGGGAGCACCACTCGACGCCGGTGAGCGCGGCCAGCGGGAAGCGCTGGTCGCCCGCCTTCCACTTGGTGCTGGAGGCGCCCGTACGGGACCAGTGGAAGGTGACCGCCGCGCCGTCGAAGGACACCCGGGCGTCGTACGCCTTCAGCTGCAGCGGCGACTGCGGCACGTCGACGAGGAAGCGCTCGGACGGTTCGGCGGCATCGGGCCCGAGCCGGGACCGCAGCGCGTCGGCGAACGCGGTGGCGGCCGGTGCCCGGTCGCCCGGCAGCACCAGCCGGTACGGGTCGCACGCCTCCTTGAGCTGCCCGGCGGCGGCCTCCATCAGCGGATCGGCGCCCGGCCGCGGGACGGCACGCAAGATCACCGTGTCCCGCTTGCCGCCGGTCACGGTCACTGTCACGGCGGACACCGCTTCGAGGGGGATCCGGCGCGATCCCAGGGCATGCCAGAGTCGTGGCAGCCTCGGCGTTCTGATCCCCCGTGCGAAGCGGATGAGCACCGAGTCCGATTCGAACTCCCAGACGGCATGATTTCCGGCCAGTACGTCACCCATGTGGCACATCGTAAAGGGCGGCGCCCCCGCACGTCCCCCCGGTTGCGGGGACCGATTTCCGCGCCTCTACGCGCGTCAGTCCTGCTCTGTCCCGGAAATCCCGCGTCGGCACGCATCGTTCCCGGTCGCACAGACAACGGAACCGAACGCACCGGTTCCGATCTTGGCGAAGTTGTCCATCGAGTCCGTACCTGGCGCGAAATAGCCGGTGTGGCTCTTGGCCCGGGCCGAGGACAGCAGCCGTGCGCCGAACGCCGGGGAGACCGGATCGGCGCCGTGGCCGAGGCCGCCGACCTCCAGGTGCGGTACGTCGGCGATCCAGTCGCCCTCGTCGCGCGTCGCCCAGACCCGCGCCGAGGTGTGCAGCCCGGCGACGTTCTCCGTGCGCATCCCGGGGCTGCCCGCCACCACCACGTCGGTCACCCGGCGCGGCAGCTCGTGCGCCGCGACCCCGCAGACCACCGAGCCGTAGCTGTGGCAGAACAGGGCCACGCTCGCGTCGCCCGGCAGGGCCGCGGTCAGGGACTTCAGCAGGCCGGCGCCTTCGACGGCCATGCGGCCCGTGGCGGCGTCCACGCCGATGCCGGTGGGGGCGGTGTAGCCGGCCCAGGCGATGACCGCCGTCCGGCTGTCCGGGGCGGCCGCCCGCTGGGCCCCGTACAGGGATTCGGCCATGCCGACCGGGGAGGTCAGGCGGCGCTGGGTGCGCTCGAAGGTGAGCACGTCGGTGTCGACACCGGGGACGATCACCGAGACCCGTTCGGCCCCGGCGAGGTCACCGAAGACCTCGGCCACGCGGCCGCTGCCGGTCGGGTCGAAGGCGAAGATCTGCCGGCCCGGCAGGGCGAGCGAGGCGAAGCGGTGGGAGCGCCGGGTGGCCGTGGACCGGTCCGCCGGGGTCAGCGCGACGTCGCGGCTGCGGGCCTCCTCGACCCGGCGGGCCTGCTCCAGGCCCTGCAGGTTGGCCCGGTAGCGGACGGCCGGGGGCGTCCCGTCGAGGTTGCCCACGACGAGCGGGTAGCCGTCGGCGAGCTGGGCGCGCTGGGCGCCGTCGAGGCCGGCGAAGAAACGGGCCACCGTCCGCGCCGGGGCGTCCGCCGCAGGCACCGGGCGGCCGTCGATCCGGGCCTTGGCCCAGGCGCCGAGCGCGGCGACCCGCAGCGGGGAGACCTCCTGCGGCCGGTGCACTGCCGTCCAGCCGGTGGTCGCCAGCATGATGAAGACCACCGCCAGCGCGAGCAGGGCGCGCAAGGCGGCAGGGCGCGGGTCGGCGCCGAGGGCGGTGGGGTGGGCAAGGCCGGGCAGGTTCACTGTGACCAGCCTATGAGACGTCTTACGCCGCGGGCGTGCCGGGTGACAGGACTCACGGCCGACCGTGGGACCCCGCGGGACCCGTGCGGAGGACCCGCCGACGCGTCGACGGACCGGACGGAGCGGGCCGTCGGGCTACGCGGACCCGCGCCAACTGGAGGTCAGGGCCGGGCCGATCCGATCGAGGTAGCTCTCCGTCAGCACTCGGATCGACTCCACGCTGGTGTCCTCGCCCTGCCCCCAGAGCCGTCCCGTGACGCGCATCACGCCGCAGAACGCGGCGACGGCGACCCGCGGCCTCGGATCGGCGTCTACGTCCAGACCCTCGCGGGCGCCGATCAGTCGGGAGATCCTCTCCTCCAGCTCCGTGGAGCGCCGCAGGTGTACGGCGAGCAGGGCCGGCGTGGACTCGATCAGCCGGTAACTACGCATGTAGAGATCGACCGGGACCACCTCCGACAGGGCCACCTCCACCGTGTCCCAGGCGGTGAGCGCCGCTGCGCGCAGGGCCTCGAAGGGTCCCTCGGAGGCCGGCCGGGCGTGCAGTTCGGCGACGAACCGCGACTCGACCAGCTCCTGGAGGGCGAAGACGACCTCCTCCTTGTTGGCGAAGTAGCGGAAGAAGGTGCGCTGGGACACGTTCACGGCGTCGGTGATCTCGTCGACGGTGGTGCGCTCGTACCCCTGGGAGAGGAACAACACGAGGGCGGCGCGCAGCAGCGCGTTCCGGGTGCGCCGTTTCTTGCGTTCGCGCAGTCCGGTCACCGGCGCGGCCGTCGCCGACCGCTCGTCGATCACCACCGCGGGGCTCCCTTCTGATGCCGAGTGGGCGGTCAGAGTACCGGTGACCGGCGGGGTGGGGATTGCCGCGTTAAGCCGTTTGCGACGCGCCGTCCGAGGTCCTCGGCCGGCCCGCGGGAGCGCCCGCGCATGACACGTTCGGGTGCGGCACGGGCCGGGCCCGCACCCCGGCCGGGGCGGCCGCGGGCCCGGCCCGGCGACGCCCGGAAGCGTCAACTCCGTGCGTGCGAAGGCCAGGCCGACGGGTTCCGCCGGGGCTGTCGCCTATCCGGGTGGACCCGTCCGGGGCCTCTTCCGCCCGCCCGTCGCCGCAGGTCAGCGTGGTGTCGGCGGAGCTTTCGGAAACGGTCCGGGCGCCCGCCGTCCACAAGGAGTTGACCCGTCATGCGTACGTGTCGAAACAATCGCGCCACCACCAAGACCACCCTCGCCGCGACCGTCCTGGCCCTCACCGCCCTCCTCCCCAGTACGGCCACCACGGCGCAGGCCGCGGGCCCGCCGACGCTGGGGGCCTGCGCGACCGGGCAGCTGTGCCTGTGGGCGAAACCGGAGTTCAAGGGGGCGCGGCAGACGCACGAGCTCAGCAACCTGGACATCAACAGCTGCACCGCGCTGCCCGCCGGGACCAGCGCCCAGTCGCTCACCAACCGCACCGGGCGTCCGGTGACCACCTACCAGTCGGCGGAGTGCGCGGAGACGGGCGAGTTCCAGACCTATCCGGGTGACGGGGTCTGGCTGCCCCAGTCGCCCTACCAGGTGCGGGCGTTCAAGGTGTGGGAGAGGTAGCTCCCCGCTGCGCCGGGGCGTTCGGCGGGTCGGCCGCGGCCACGTCGGCCGCGGCCGTTTCGGCCCTCGTGCCGCCCAGCCGGGCGACCTCGCCGCGCAGCGCCCGCACCTCGTCCTGCAGCTCCCGGATGGCCGCCAACTGGAGCATGTCCGCCCGGTCGTCGCGTTCGAAGCGGGAGATGAACCACGCGGCGATGTTGGCGGTCACCACACCGAGCAGGGCGATCCCGGACAGCATCAGACCGACGGCCAGGACCCGGCCGAGGCCGGTGGTGGGCGAATGGTCCCCGTACCCGACCGTCGTCATCGTGGTGAAGGACCACCACACGGCGTCGCCCAGGTTCTTGATGTTCCCGTCGGGGGCGTCCCGCTCCACGCTGAGCACCGCCAGCGAGCCGAACATCAGCAGCCCCACGACGGCACCGGCCACGTACGTCGTCAGTTGGATCTGCGGGGCCATCCGGGCCCGCCGGCCCACCAGCATCAAGGTGGCGACCAGCCGCAACAGGCGCAGCGGCTGCACGAGCGGCAGCACCACGGCGGCCAGGTCCAGCCAGTGGGTCCGGACGAAGTGCCTGCGGTCCGCCGCGAGGGCGAGGCGGACCAGGTAGTCGACGGCGAAGGCGCCCCACACCACCCATTCGACGTGGGTGCAGGCCCGGTGCACCTCCGCGCGCGCGTCGGGGGCGACGATGGGCACGGCGTACGCCACGGCGAACGCCACGGCGAGCAGGAGCAGCGGGGTCTGGCTCCGCCGCTCCCACACCAGCTGGCGGGAGGGTTCCTTCATGCCGAGCATCGTAAGGAATCCATAAAGGTGAGCGGGCCCCGGCCGGAGCCGGGACCCGCTCACCACGCCCACCGTGCGGCGACTACGCGTCGCCGCCCGCCGCGCCCGGGTCCGCCGCCGCCACGTCCAGCAGCTGGTACCGGTCCACCGCCTGCTTCAGCACCGAGCGGTCGACCTTCCCCGCCCGGGCGAGCTCGGTGAGCGTCGCCAGGACCACCGACTGGGCGTCGATGTGGAAGAAGCGCCGCGCGGCACCGCGGGTGTCCGCGAAGCCGAAGCCGTCCGCGCCCAACGAGGTGTACGCGCCCGGCACCCACCGCGAGATCTGGTCCGGAACCGCCCGCATCCAGTCCGAGACCGCCACGAACGGCCCCTCCGCACCCGACAGCTTCCGCGTCACGTACGGGACGCGCTGCTCCTCCTCCGGGTGGAGCAGGTTGTGCTCCTCGACCTCGACCGCCTCGCGGCGCAGCTCGTTCCAGGAGGTCGCCGACCAGACGTCCGCCCGGACGCCCCAGTCGGCCGCCAGGATCCGCTGCGCCTCCAGCGCCCACGGCACCGCCACGCCCGAGGCCATCAGCTGGGCCCCGATCGTGCCCTCGGTGCCCTGCGACACCCGGTGGATGCCCCCCAGGATGCCGTCCACGTCGACGTCCGCCGGCTCGGCCGGGTGCTGGATCGGCTCGTTGTAGACGGTCAGGTAGTAGAAGACGTCCTCCGCCTCCGGGCCGTACATCCGCCGCAGACCGTCCTTGACGATGTGCGCGATCTCGTAGCCGTAGGCCGGGTCGTACGCCACGCAGCCCGGGTTCGTCGAGGCCAGCAGCTGCGAGTGACCGTCCGCGTGCTGGAGGCCCTCACCCGTGAGGGTGGTCCGTCCGGCGGTCGCACCGAGCACGAAACCGCGCGCGAGCTGGTCGGCCATCTGCCAGAACTGGTCACCCGTGCGCTGGAACCCGAACATCGAGTAGAAGACGTAGACCGGGATCAGCGGCTCGCCGTGCGTCGCGTACGCGGAACCCGCGGCGATCAGCGAGGCCGTGCAGCCCGCCTCCGAGATGCCGTCGTGCAGCATCTGGCCGGTCGGGGACTCCTTGTACGCGAGCAGCAGGTCGCGGTCGACCGCCTCGTACTGCTGGCCCAGCGGGTTGTAGATCTTGGCGCTCGGGAAGAAGGCGTCCATGCCGAAGGTGCGGTACTCGTCCGGCGCGATCAGCACGAAGCGCTTGCCGATCTCCTTGTCCCGCATCAGGTCCTTCAGGATGCGGACGAAGGCCATGGTCGTGGCGATCGACTGCTGCCCGGAGCCCTTCTTGGCGGCCGCGTACGTCTTGTCGTCCGGCAGCTGCAGCGGCTTCGCGCGCACCACGCGGGTCGGCACGTACCCGCCCAGCGCGCTGCGCTGGTCGTGCATGTACTGGATCTCGGGGGACTTCGGGCCCGGGTGGTAGTACGGCGGGGCCCCGCCCTCCAGCTGCGCGTCCGTGATCGGGATGTGCAGACGGTCGCGGAAGCGCTTGAGGTCGTCGACCGTCAGCTTCTTCATCTGGTGCGTCGCGTTGCGGCCCTCGAAGTTCGGGCCGAGGGTCCAGCCCTTGACCGTCTGGGCCAGGATCACCGTCGGCTGGCCCTTGTGGGCCTTGGCCGCCGCGTACGCCGCGTAGACCTTCTTGTGGTCGTGACCGCCGCGGCCCAGGTGCTGGATCTGCTGGTCGGACATGTTCTCGACCATCGAGCGCAACCGCTGGTCGCCGCCGAAGAAGTGCTCGCGGATGTACGCGCCCGACTCGGTGGCGTACGTCTGGAACTGCCCGTCGGGGGTGGAGTTCATCTTGTTGACGAGGATGCCGTCGCGGTCCTGGGCCAACAGCGGGTCCCAGGAGCGGTCCCAGATCAGCTTGATGACGTTCCAGCCGGCGCCCCGGAAGATCGACTCCAGCTCCTGGATGATCTTGCCGTTGCCGCGCACCGGGCCGTCGAGGCGCTGCAGGTTGCAGTTGACGACGAAGGTCAGGTTGTCCAGACCCTCACGGGCCGCGATCGACAGCTGGCCCAGCGACTCCGGCTCGTCCATCTCGCCGTCGCCGAGGTACGCCCAAACGTGGGACTTGGAGGTGTCGGCGATACCGCGCGCCTCCATGTACCGGTTCATCCGCGCCTGGTAGATCGCACCGAGCGGACCGAGACCCATCGAGACGGTCGGGAACTCCCAGAAGTCGGGCATCAGCCGCGGGTGCGGGTAGCTCGAAAGGCCGTACGGGGCCTTCGACTTCTCCTGACGGAAGGAGTCGAGCTGCTGCTCGGTGAGCCGGTCCAGGAGGTAGGCGCGGGCGTAGATGCCGGGGGAGGCGTGCCCCTGGAAGAAGATCTGGTCGCCGCCGTCGCCCTCGTCCTTGCCCCGGAAGAAGTGGTTGAAGCCCACGTCGTAGAGGGAGGCGGAGGAGGCGAACGTGGCGATGTGGCCGCCGACGCCGATCCCGGGACGCTGGGCGCGCGAGACCATGACGGCCGCGTTCCACCGGGTGGCGTTGAGGACCTTGCGCTCGATCTCCTCGTTGCCGGGGAAGAACGGCTCGTCCCGGGTGGCGATCGTGTTGACGTAGTCCGTGCTGCGCATCTCCGGCACGGCCACGCGCTTCTCGCGGGCCCGCTCGATCAGCCGCAGCATCAGGTAGCGGGCGCGTTCACGGCCCCGCTCGTCGACTGCGGCGTCGAGCGAGTCGAGCCACTCCTGCGTCTCCTCCGGATCGAAGTCCGGGACCTGACTCGGGAGGCCGCCAATGATGATCGGATTGCGATCGGGTGCGGAAGCCACGCTGTTCCTTCGCTGTCGGGGGAGTCGCGCTGAAGCTGTAACTGGGGGGCGTTGCCTCCCATGCTCTTACGCCGGGCCGAAATCTTCATCTTTACCACCGGGTAATCCCCGGAAACCGCGGAGAACCCGGTGGAACCGGAGGGGGAAGGGTCGGCAGGGATCCGTAGCGAATCAGGCCACACCGCCACCTTGCGCCCAAGCCGGGCACTCGTTTCGTACGACCGTTCGTCCCTCAAACAGGTAGGAAAGTCCTCAAGCGTCGACGATGATGCCGAATGAGCTGGAATGGTGTGGGATGAATCACGAGAGGTGCACGCGGGAAGGCTGAAAGTTGCGGCGAGACGGCCGCAATCGTCACCGTTTCGACGGTCTCGACGGCCGGGTACTTGCGCGATCCGCCGCGCCCGTGTGGACTACGCCCAATGCTGCGCGTACGCGCGCCGCCGAAGACATTCACCGAACATGAGCAGGAGGCACCCCGTGAGCGCGACCGCGGACCACGCGGAGAGCCTGGCCGCCCGGCTGGGTTTCCAGTCCGAACAGGTGGTCCAGGAGATCGGCTACGACGACGACGTCGATCAGGAATTCCGTGACGCTGTCGAGAAGCTCGTCAGCGAGCTCGCCGACGAGGACTACGACGACGTCGCCGATGCGGTGCTGTTGTGGTTCCGCGACGAGGACGGCGACCTGACGGACGCCCTGGTCGACGCGACCGAGCTGGTCGAGGACGGCGCACTGATCCTGCTGCTGACCCCCAAGACGGGCCGTGACGGCTACGTCGAGGCCAGTGACATCAGCGAGGCCGCCGAGACGGCCGGCCTCTCCCTGGCCAAGGGTCTGCCCGTCGGCAAGGAGTGGACGTCCACCAAGCTGGTGACGCCGAAGGCGGCCAAGGCCAAGCGCTGAGCCGCAACCGCAGCCGAGCGGACACGCAACCGCACCCCGCCGACCAGGTGACCCCGGTCGGCGGGGTGTGTGCGTTCCGTGCCCGCGCCGCGATCAGCACCTAGTCTGTGACTCACCCGAACAGCCCAACGCGGGGATGCGGGAACGAAGGGATGCGAGAGATGGCGATCGAGGTCGGCGACAAGGCCCCGGACTTCGAGCTCAAGGACAACCACGGTGCCACCGTGCGGCTCTCCGACTTCCGGGGCGAGAAGGCAGTGGTGCTGCTCTTCTACCCGTTCGCCTTCACCGGCGTCTGCACCGGCGAGCTGTGCGAGCTGCGCGACCAGCTCCCGCGCTTCCAGAACGACGAGGTGCAGCTCCTCGCCGTCTCCAACGACTCCGTGCCCACCCTGCGGGTCTTCGGTGAGCAGGAGGGCCTGGAGTACCCGCTGCTGTCGGACTTCTGGCCGCACGGGGAGACCTCGCGCGCCTACGGCGTCTTCGACGAGGGCAAGGGATGTGCGGTCCGCGGCACCTTCATCATCGACAAGGACGGCGTCGTGCGCTGGACTGTCGTCAACGGACTGCCCGACGCGCGTGACCTGAACGAGTACATCAAGGCGCTCGAGAGCCTCTGAGCGCACCCGAGCGGGCCGTACGCGCATTTTCCCTACGAAAACCGCCTACAGGCGGGAACCCGTCACTAGGATCGAAACGTTGATCCGGTAGCTCCCCCGGTCACGGCCGGGAGGGCCCCTGAACGACGGGGCACCGCCCCACACACAGAACCCAATGGAGGACCCGTGGGAGTCAGCCTCAGCAAGGGCGGCAACGTCTCGCTGACCAAGGCCGCGCCTAACCTGACGGCGGTCATCGTCGGTCTGGGCTGGGACGCTCGCACCACCACCGGTGTCGACTTCGACCTCGACGCCAGCGCGATCCTGACCAACGACCAGGGCAAGGTCGCCAGCGACGCGAACTTCGTCTTCTTCAACAACCTGAAGAGCCCCGACGGCTCGGTGGAGCACACCGGTGACAACACCACCGGTGAGGGCGAGGGCGACGACGAGGCGATCAAGGTCAACCTGGCCGGCGTCCCGGCCGACGTCGCCAAGATCGTCTTCCCGGTCTCGATCTACGAGGCCGAGAGCCGCCAGCAGAGCTTCGGCCAGGTCCGCAACGCGTACATCCGCGTGGTGAACCAGGCCGACAACACCGAGCTCGCGCGGTACGACCTCTCCGAGGACGCCTCGACCGAGACCGCCATGGTCTTCGGCGAGCTGTACCGCAACGGTGCGGAGTGGAAGTTCCGCGCCATCGGCCAGGGCTACGCATCGGGCCTGCGCGGCATCGCGCAGGACTTCGGCGTCAACGTCTGAGTCCGAGAGCAGTCCGTCCGTCCGGCGCCGTGCACTGTGTGTACGGCGCCGGACCGGCTTTACCTGCGGACGCCACCGCAGGCGGCACACCGCACCACCGGCACACCGCACCACCGGCACACCGCCGTACCGCCACACCGTCGTCCGGGGAGGACCACAACATGGGCGTCACACTCGCCAAGGGGGGCAATGTCTCCCTCTCCAAGGCCGCACCGAACCTCACCAGGGTTCTGATCGGTCTCGGATGGGACGCGCGCTCGACCACGGGAGCCGACTTCGACCTCGACGCCAGCGCGCTGCTGTGCAACAGCGGCCGGGTGCTGGGGGACGAGTACTTCGTCTTCTACAACAACCTGAAGAGCCCCGACGGCTCCGTCGAACACACCGGGGACAACCTCACCGGCGAGGGTGAAGGCGACGACGAGTCGATCATCATCGACCTCACCAAGGTGCCGGCGACCGTAGACAAGATCGTCTTTCCGGTCTCGATCCATGACGCGGACTCCCGCCGGCAGAGCTTCGGCCAGGTCAGCAACGCCTTCATCCGTGTCGTGAACCAGGCCGACGGTCAGGAACTGGCCCGCTACGACCTGTCCGAGGACGCGTCCAGCGAAACCGCGATGATCTTCGGCGAGGTCTACCGGTACGGGGGCGAATGGAAGTTCCGTGCGGTGGGGCAGGGGTACGCGTCGGGGCTCCGAGGCATCGCTCTAGACTTCGGGGTCAACGTTTCGTAAAGCCGTACAAGACGATGGGGTGCCAGTGGTTCTGAAAACCTTCGGCTGGTCGTTCGCAATCACTGCGCTCGGTCTGGTCGCAGCCGTGTTCTACGGGGGGTGGCAGGCCTTCGGTATCGTCGCGATCCTGTCGGTCCTCGAGATCTCGCTGTCCTTCGACAATGCGGTGGTCAACGCCGGAATCCTGAAGAAGATGAACGCCTTCTGGCAGAAGATCTTCCTCACCATCGGCGTCCTCATCGCGGTCTTCGGCATGCGCCTGGTCTTCCCTGTCGTGATCGTCGCGATCAGCGCCAAGATCGGCCCCATCGAGGCCGTCGACCTCGCCCTCTCCGACAAGGAGATGTACGAGCAGCTGGTGACGGACGCCCACCCGTCCATCGCCGCCTTCGGTGGCATGTTCCTGCTGATGATCTTCCTCGACTTCATCTTCGAGGACCGTGACATCAAGTGGCTCGCCTGGCTGGAGCGTCCGCTCGCCAAGCTCGGCAAGATCGACATGCTGTCCGCCTGCATCGCGCTGATCGTCCTGGTCATCGCCTCGATGACGGTCGGTGCCAACGCCCACCAGCACGGTGGCGTCCACGTGGACAAGGCGCAGACCGTCCTGATCTCCGGCGTCCTCGGCCTGATCACCTACATGATCGTCGGTGGTCTCTCCGGCTACTTCGAGAACAAGCTGGAGGAAGAGGAGGAAGCCGAGCACGAGGCCGAGGAGGAGGCCAAGCGGACCGGCAAGCCCGTCACGGCCGTCGCCATGGCCGGCAAGGCCGCCTTCTTCATGTTCCTCTACCTCGAAGTGCTCGACGCCTCCTTCTCCTTCGACGGGGTCATCGGCGCCTTCGCCATCACCAACGACATCGTGCTGATGGCCCTCGGCCTCGGCATCGGTGCCATGTACGTCCGTTCGCTGACGGTCTACCTGGTCCGCCAGGGCACCCTCGACGACTACGTCTACCTGGAGCACGGCGCGCACTACGCCATCGGCGCGCTCGCGGTGATCCTGCTCGTCACCATCCAGTACGAGATCAACGAGATCATCACCGGTCTCGTCGGCGTACTGCTCATCGGATGGTCCTTCTGGTCCTCGGTGCGCCGCAACAAGCGCCTGGAACTGGAGGGTTCCACCGCCGAGGCATGACCGCGGCGGTAATGCGGAACGCTCCATGGCGGGGCGGTCCACCGGGTCCACGGACCCGGCGGGCCGCCCCGCTTCCGTAGGCTCAGGCCGATCAGGGGATCAGGGGACCAGGGGGTAGGGGATGGGCTTCTTCGACGGCATCATGGGCAGCAGGGCCGTGCAGTTCCAGTCGGGCAGTGCCTCGTCGAACGCGATCGAGCTGACCAAACGACATTCGACGGTGTCGCTCACCAAACAGGGGGCCGTCCACGGCAATCTGCGCGTCAACCTGTCCTGGCGCATGCGGACCTCGGACATCGGCGGCCGGTCCGGCCAGAGCGGCCAGCTCTTCCGGCATCCGTTCAAGTTGTTCAAGCCGGACATGGTGCAGGCGCACACCCAGGGCATGGTCAACGTCGACCTCGACATGGGCTGCCTGTACGAGCTGGAGGACGGCACCCGCGGGGCCGTGCAGCCGCTGGGGAACCTGCTGGGCGACCTCAACGACCCGCCGTACGTCAAGCTCAGCGGGGACGACCGGTTCGGCTCGGCGTCGGGGGAGACCCTCTACGTCAACCTCGACCACGCCGACGAGATCAAGCGCCTGCTGGTCTTCGTCTACATCTACGACCAGACGCCGGCCTTTGACCGGACGCACGCCATGGTGACCCTCTACCCCGTCACGGGGCCGCGGATCGAGATCCCGCTGGACGAGCGGCACCCCCAGGCCCGCTCCTGCGCGGTCGTCTCCCTGGAGAAGGTCAAGGGCGAGCTCGTGGTGCGGCGCGAGGTGAAGTTCGTGTACGGGTTCCAGGCCGAGCTGGACCGGCTGTACGGCTGGGGGCTCCAGTGGGGGCGTGGCTACAAGAGCGCCAAGGGCTGACCGGGCCCCGGGACGATGATCGCCCGCGGGGCCCTGGTGCGGGCCGGGCCTGCCCGGCCGGTGGGCCCGGCGCTGTCAGTGGCGGATGAACTGCGGTCCCTGCACCGGCAGCCGGAAGGACGGGTCGCCGCCCGGACCCGGCACCGGGGCCGGGGACACCGGCTGCGGGTACCCGTAGGCGGGCTGGACGGGCGGCGGGGCCTGCGTGGGCGGGGCCATCATCGCCGTCTCCTCGGAGGCGGACCCGGAGACCAGGCCGGAGGCGGGGCCGGCCGCGGGAGCCGCCTCGGCCTCGGCGGCGTTCTCATCGACCGAGATCCCGTGGTCGGTCGCGAGCCCCACCAGTCCGTCCGAGTAGCCCTCGCCGAGCGCCCGGAACTTCCACCCCTCGCCCCGCCGGTACAGCTCCCCGCAGATCAGCGCCGTTTCGGCGCCGGTTTCGGGCCGTACGTCGAAGTAGGCCAGCGGATCGGAGCCGCCGGTCGGGGTGGCGTCGTAGAGGAGGATCCGCAGGTCGCCCACCCGGCGGAACGGGACGTCCTCTGCGGAGGCGACCACCAGGATCCGGTCCACCGAGGGCGTCACCGTGCGCAGGTCCGCCTGCACGGCGTCGGTGATCGCGTCACCGATCTGCTTCTTGCCGAGTCGCCAGACGGCGCCCGAGGGGTGCCGGGGCTGGTTGTAGAAGACGAAGTCCTCGTCCGAACGCACCCGGCCGTCCGGGCCGACGAGCAGTGCCGAGGCGTCCACGTCCGGCACCTCGGGGCCGGCGGTCCAGCGCAGCACCGCCCGGACCGCCACAGCGGTCACCGGGATGTTCGAGCCCTTCTGCATCGCGTGCGTCATGCACGTCATCCTGCCCTCCCGGGGTGGACAGGGACAATGCGGCCCCCCGTAGGGCCTTGTCTCGAACGCGAGACCTGGGCATGGTGCAAGAGGGTTACCTGAACTTCATGTGCTTGAGGAACTCTTGACTCACGTTCGTACGTACTATTACCGGCCATGCCAGTTGGGCCGCCGAGGCAGTACGGGGGATAGCACATGCGTCACTTTGGGCACATATCGCCCACCGTCCGTAAGGACCTCTTCCACCAGGAACCGGCAGAATTCACCGGAGCCTCGCCCGCCCGCGTCCTCGCAGCAGCGCTCGGGGCCACGCTCTACAGCCCGGCAACTCGGCCCATGCTCGCGGCCGACATCCGCAAGCAGGCCGGCCGCGGGGTCGTCTCGATGGTCCTCTGCCTGGAGGATTCCATCAGCGACGGCGACGTCGCCGGAGCCGAGGAGAACCTCGTCCGGCACTTCCGCGAGCTCGACGCCGACGGGGCGGAGCTCCCGCTGCTCTTCATCCGCGTCCGCACGCCCGAGCAGATACCCGACCTGGTGCGCCGGCTGGGCGGCTCCGTGCGGCGACTGGCCGGATTCGTACTCCCGAAGTTCGACGAGAACCGCGGGGTCGCCTTCCTCGAAGCCGTCGCCGAGGCGGAGGCGGTCAGCGGACTGCCCCGCCTGTATGCCATGCCGGTCCTGGAGACCCCGGACCTCCTCCACCTCGAAACCCGCGCCCTGGCCCTCGCCGGCATCTCCCGCACGGTCAACAGCCACCGCGAGCGCGTCCTGGCGCTGCGGCTCGGCGTGACCGACTTCTGCTCGGCCTACGGCCTGCGGCGCACCCCCGACATGACCGCCTACGACGTCCAGATCGTGGCGGGCGTCATCGCGGACGTCGTCAACGTCCTCAGCAGGGCCGACGGCACCGGCTTCACGGTGACCGGGCCCGTCTGGGAGTACTTCCGCAGCCAGCAGCGCCTCTTCAAGCCCCAGCTGCGCCGCAGCCCCTTCCTGGAGGAGGGCGTGGAGGAACTGCGCACCGCCCTGATCGAGCACGACCTGGACGGACTGCTGCGCGAGATCGAGCTGGACCGGGCCAACGGGCTGCTCGGCAAGACCTGCATCCACCCCGCCCACGTCACGCCCGTGCACGCACTGTCAGTGGTTTCGCACGAGGAGTTCTGCGATGCGCAGGACATCCTGCGGCCCGAGCGCGGTGGCGGCGGCGTGATGCGCAGCGCCTACACGAACAAGATGAACGAGGTGAAGCCCCACCGGGCCTGGGCCGAGCGCACCATGCTGCGCGCCGAGGTCTTCGGGGTGGCGAAGGAGGAGGTCGGCTTCGTCGACCTGCTCACGGCCGGGCTCCAGGTGTGAACACGCCCGAGCGGACGCCGACCCGGGCCCAGGAGCAGGCCCGGGACCGGGCTCAGGTGCGGGCCCGGACGATGACGATGACGAGGAAAGGCAAGACGATCGAAGAGGTGTGGTCGGGTACCTGGGTCGCGGACCGGCTGGGCGTGGGCCTGGAGGACTCCGGTGACGGTCCGCGGCTGACGGAGCTGCTCGGACTGGCCCTGCGGCGCAACCCCAAGCGCGCCCACCTGCTGGTCTCGCAGGTCCTCGGCAAGCACGTCCCGCAGTCCCCGACCGTCGTCCACGATGCCGGCTTCCGCCTCGGCACACGCGTACGGGCGCTGCTCGGCGAGGACGGCGCCGCAGCCGCCGTGGTCCTCGGCTACGCCGAGACCGCCACCGGCCTCGGCCACTGCGTGGCCGACGGCCTCGGCCCGGCCCCCTACCTGCACTCCACCCGTCGGCCCGTGCCGGGCGTGCGGGCGGCCGGCGGCTTCGAAGAGGCGCACTCGCACGCCACCTCGCACCTGCTGCTGCCCGAGGACCCGCAGCTGCTCGCCGGCAGCGGGCCCCTGGTCCTCGTCGACGACGAGTTCTCCACGGGCAACACGGTCCTGAACACCATCCGCGACCTGCACGCCCGCCACCCCCGCTCGCACTACGTCGTCGTCGCCCTCGTCGACATGCGTTCGGCGGCCGACCGCGACCGGCTCACCGCCTTCGCCGCCGAGCTGGGCGCGCGCGTGGACCTGATCGCCCTCGCCTCGGGCACCGTCTCCCTCCCGGACGGTGTCCTGGCCAAGGGGCAGGCGCTGGTCGAGGAGTACGAGGCGACCGCCCCGCCCGAGCGGGACCGGGGCGGCTCCGCCGCCCGGGCGGACGCCCCGCGGCCGGTCACCCGCGTGGACCTGGACTGGCCGGCGGGCGTCCCCGACGGCGGCCGCCACGGCTTCACCGCGGCACACCGCACCCGCCTGGAGGCGGCCCTGCCCGAGCTCGCGGGGCAGCTCGCCGCCGCGCTGGGCGAGAGCCCCGGGCGGGTCCTCGTACTCGGCAACGAGGAGCTGATGTACGCGCCGCTGCGCCTGGCCAAAGCCCTGGAGGACGCGGGGGCGGCCCGAGAGGTCCGCTTCTCGACCACCACCCGCTCGCCCGTGCTCGCCGTCGACGATCCCGGATACGCCATCCGCACCCGGCTGGTCTTCCCGGCCCACGACGCCCCGGCCGACGGCCCCGGCGACCGCTACGCCTACAACGTCCACAGCGTGGACGGCGCCGGTTTCGACGCCGTCGTCGCCGTCGTGGACTCGGTCGGGGACACCCCCGAGCTGCACGCGGGACTGCTGGCGGCCCTCGCCCCGCACACCGGCCACGTAGTCCTGGCCGTCGTCCCGTCCTACACACCCGACCGGCGGGAGCCGAAGCCGATCATGACCGACCCGACCGCGCTGACTGAGTTGTCTGAGTTGTCTGAGCTGACCGACCCGACCGACCCGATCCTGCGCGAGCCCCTGCGCGGCCCCGCCTTCTCCTCGTACGCCCCCGAGGACGTCGGCTGGCTGCTCCAGGACTTCTCCGACGTCGAGCTGGAGGCGCCGACGGAGGAGCGCGAGGAGGCGATACAGGCGGGCGGCGCGCACTACGCCGAGTCCCTGCCCGTGGAGTACCAGCCGTCCCCGCAGTACCAGGAGCTGTACGCGAGCGCGCTGACCGCCTCCGCCGTCCGCGTGGCCCGCGCCGTCGGCACGGTCACCGAGACCGTCCTCGCCGAGCGCTCCCCGTCCCCGGTCCTGGTCTCCCTGGCCCGCGCCGGCACCCCCGTCGGCGTACTGATGCGCCGCTGGGCCCGCGCCCGCCACGGCCTGGACCTGCCGCACTACGCCGTCTCCATCGTGCGCGGCCGCGGCATCGACGCCAACGCCCTGCGCTGGCTGGCCGCCCACCACGACCCGGCCGACGTCGTCTTCGTCGACGGCTGGACCGGCAAGGGCGCCATCACCCGCGAGCTGCGCGACGCCCTCGCCGAGTTCGAGGGCTTCAACCCGGAGATCGTCGTCCTCGCCGACCCCGGCTCCTGCGTGGACACGTACGGCACCCGGGAGGACTTCCTGATCCCGTCCGCCTGCCTCAATTCCACCGTCTCCGGTCTCATCTCGCGTACGGTTCTGAGGTCCGACCTCGTCGGTCCCGCCGACTTCCACGGCGCGAAGTTCTACCGCGAGCTCGCCGCAGCCGACGTGTCCGTCGCATTCGTCGACACCGTCGCCGCCCACTTCGACGCGGTGGCCGACGCCGTCGACGAGGAGGTGAAGGAGCTGCTCGCGGCCGACCGCACCCCCACCTGGGAGGGCTGGGCGGCGGTCGAGCGGATCAGCGAGGAGTACGGCATCCACGACGTGAACCTCGTCAAGCCCGGCGTCGGCGAGACCACCCGCGTCCTGCTGCGCCGGGTGCCGTGGAAGATCCTGGCGCAGCGCGGCGCCGGGGCCGACCTGGACCACGTACGGCTGCTCGCCGAGCAGCGCGGCGTCCCGGTGGAAGAGGTCGACGGACTGCCCTACACGTGCGTAGGACTCATCCACCCCCGATTCACGCGCGGCGCCACCGGCGCCGACGGAAAGGCTGTGGCCTCGAAGTGACTGTCCTCGTAGCCAGTGATCTCGACCGTACGCTCATCTACTCGACGGCCGCCCTCGGCCTGACCATGCCCGACCCGGTGGCCCCGCGGCTGCTGTGCGTCGAGGTCCACGAGAGCAAGCCGCTGTCCTACATGACGGAGACGGCGGCGGGACTGCTGGCGGAGCTGACGGCCGACCCTTCGGTGGTCTTCGTCCCCACCACCACCCGGACCCGCAAGCAGTACCAGCGCATCCGCTTCCCCGGCCGCCCGGCCCCGTACGCCATCTGCGCCAACGGCGGGCAGCTGCTCGTCGACGGGGTACCGGACCGGGACTGGCGGCGGCAGGTCGCGGGGCGCCTGGCCGAGGAGTGCGCCCCCCTGGAGGAGGTGTACCAGCACCTGCTGGCCACGGCCGACCCGGCGTGGCTGCGCAAGGCGCGCCTGGCGGAGGACCTCTTCGCGTACCTCGTCGTCGAGCGGGCCCTGGTCCCGGACGAATGGCTCAAGTCCCTGACCCGGTGGGCCGAGGACCGCGGCTGGACGGTCTCCCTCCAGGGCCGGAAGATCTACGCCGTCCCGCGCCCGCTCACCAAGAGCGCGGCGATGCGCGAGGTCGCCCGCCGGACGGGAGCCTCCACCACCCTCGCCGCCGGCGACTCCCTGCTCGACGCGGACCTGCTGCTGGCGGCGGACGCGGCCTGGCGCCCGGGCCACGGCGAACTGGCCGACGCGGCCTGGACGGCGCCGACGGTGACCGCCCTGGCCACGGCGGGGGTCCTCGCGGGCGAGGAAATCGTGCGCGCATTCGCCCGGGAAGCGGCCCGACTGGGCAGACTGGACGCATGACCAAGGGGAACAGCACCAAGATCACGGATGAGCTCTACCGGTACATGCTCGACCACAACCCCCCGCTGGACCGGGTCCAGCGGGGGCTCGTGGCGACGACGTACACCAAATTCCCGGACGTGGCCGGGATGCAGTCGGCGGAGGAGCAGGGGCCGCTGTTGGCCTTCCTGGTGCGGCTGACGGGCGCCCGCCACATCGTGGAGGTCGGCACCTTCACCGGCTTCTCGGCCCTGTCGATGGCCCAGGCACTGCCCGCCGACGGCCGCCTCATCGCCTGCGACGTCTCCGAGGAGTGGACGCAGTACGGCCGGCAGGCCTGGGAGGAGGCGGGCGTCGCGGACCGCATCGAGCTGCGCATCGCACCGGCCCTGGAGACCCTGCGCGCGATGCCGACCGAACCGCACATCGACATGGCCTACGTGGACGCGGACAAGCAGAGCCAGATCTCCTACTGGGAGGAGCTCGTGCCCCGACTGCGTCCGGGCGGCCTGATCGTCACCGACAACACGCTGTTCCACGGCACGGTCCTCGACGACTCGGCCACGGGCGCGGCGGCCGGAGTCCGCGCCTTCAACGACCACGTGTCGGCGGACCCGCGCATGGAATCCGTCCTGCTCGCCATCTCGGACGGCCTGACCCTGTCGCGCAAGCGCTGACGTTCCCGCCCGGGATCAGCCGCAGCCGCCGCCACCACAGCAGCCGCCCCCGCCGCCGCCCATCGCGGGTGCGGGGGCGCTGCTCGTACCGCCCACGGCGACGGCGGACAGCAGCTTCACGGTGTCGGAGTGGCCTGCCGGGCAGTCGGCGGGCGCGGAGGACTCGGCCATGGGCCGGCTGACCTCAAAGGTGTCGTCGCAGGTCCGGCAGCGGTAATCGTATCGAGGCATGCGCACAGGCTAAGCGCGGCCGGCGCCGCGGCGCTACGTACGCCGCGGCTACGGACTGCGCTGCTACGGACCGCGCGGCGACGGGCAGCGCGGCGACGGGCAGCGCGGCTACGGGCAGCGGCCGTGCACCACGGGGGCCCGTCCCTGAACGCGCCGCACCCGGTCCTCCCGGGCCGCCTGCTCGGGGTGGCGGGCCCGCCAGTACGGATTGTCGTGCGGCAGGGCGCTGCCCACCCGTCCGTACATCCCGAACCACATCAGCATCACACCGACGACGAAGCTGAACAGCACGTTCTGGATCTTGAAGGCCAGGAAGTTCAGCTCCGTGTCCAGCAGCGCGAGATTCACGAACCCGCTCGCGATGAACAGCACGCCCAGCACGATGTTCAGGGTCGAGGCGAAGGTGCCGCCCACGACCATCCCGTAGATCAGCAGTGCACCGATGCAGATCGACAGGACGCTCAGCGCCCCGTTGGTGTTCAGGGCGAGCACCGTGTCTCCGCCGGTGTCGAAGAACCCGATCTGATTGACCAGCCCCAAGATCCCGAACACCACCAGCAGCAGGCCCGTCAGCCCCGCCCCGACCCGATACACCTGGCCGAGCTTGTGGTCGGTGGGCAGATGATCGTCGAGCTGTGCGTTGACGGGATGCAGCACGCGTGCCATGCGCCGCGAGACCGTGTCGGCGAAGCGCGGTGGGACGGGCGCGTTGGGATCGGGCTCGTGGGCGACGTAGGGCGCGTAGTGCTCATGCGGCTCGGTGCACCCGTACGCCGCGTGAGCCACGTAGGGCTCATGAGCCACGGGAGGCTCGTGGGTGGTGTGGGCAGCCATGGTGCCCTCCTCTGCTCCGTTCCCGGCACCTCCCAGCATCCGCCGCAGGCCGCCCGGAAACAACCGGGTGCCCGCAGGGGGCCGCCAGGGCCGTCTCCTCCGGATCATGCCGGGGCATTCGCGTACGTCCAGCGCCACCCGGGGAGATGCACCGCACCGGACGACCGGGCCGGGCCCATCCGGCAAGATCCGAAAGGGTGGATTTAGGTGTGCCCGCGCTCGGCCCGGATCCCGCTCACCACCCGGTTCACGGCAGCTCGTACGTCCGCCATCTCCAGCAGGAACGCCCAGTAGTCCGGATGCCGCCCCTCCAACGCCGAAAGCGCCCGGGCCACCCGCGCCACCGCATCGTCCAGCGGCTGCGCGTGCCGCGGATCCGGCACGCTGCGCCCCGCCATCGCCAGCCGCTGCGCGTCCCGGATCGCGAAACGGGTCCGGTCCACCTCCGCCTGCGGATCCCGTGCCACCGCCTCCAGCCGCGTCAGCCGGTCCTGCGCCGCCGACACCGCCTCGTCCGTAGCGTCCAGAGAGCCGCGGACCGCCTCGATCAGCGCCCCCACATCGGCCCAGCGCTGCTCGTCCCGGGCCCGGCCGGCCTCCAGCAACTGCTCCTCGGCCCGCGCCACGTCCCGTACCGCCTGGTCCGGCACGTGCTGCAGGTCCTGCCAGCACGCCGCACTGAACCGCCGCCGCAGCTCACTAAGGACCGGATCCACCCGGTCCGCCCGGTTGCGCAACGCCTGCGCCCGCGTCCGCAGACTCACCAGCCGCCGGTCGATCTCCGCCGCCCGCTCGGGCAGCCGCGCCGCCTCGGCCCGTACGGCCTCCGCGTCGCGCAGGATCCGGTCGGCGCGCTGCACCGTCTCCTGCACGCCGTGCTGGGCCGCGCCCTGGTTCAACTTGGTCAGCTCCGGGCCCAGGGCCGCCAGCCGCGCCGCGAGGTCATCGGCCCGCATCCCCTTGGCCCGTACGGCGTCCAGCGCCTCACTGGCCCCGATCAGCGCGGTCCTGGCCCGCTCCCGGGCCGGCGCCACCCGCGCGAGTTGCGTCTCGGCCTTGTCCAGCAGCGGCTGCAGCCCCTGCGCGAACCGCTCCAGCTCCCCCTGGACCCGCACCAGCTCGTCCCGGGCCCGGGTCAGTTGCTCCCGTGCGCGCGTGGCGACCGAGGCCTCCAACTCCGCCCGGTCCAGGTCGTGCGCGTCGACCGCCTCGATGTAGACGTGACTGACCTCGTCGATCCGCCGCCCCAGCGCGGCGAACCCCTCGGTCGCCTGCCGCGCGGCGGGCGACCCGTCCGCCGCCGCGATCGTCTCGATCGAGATCCGCAGGTCCCGCTGCGCCGTGTCCAGCTCGTAGAACGCGGCCGCGGCAGCATCCTTCGCCGCCTGCGCATCCGCCCGCCGACTCTCGTCCCGCCCGCCGAACCACCGCCGGGATGCCGTCGTCACAATCCCTCTCCCGTACCGCGTCCGCCATGCCCCGGTCCATTCTCTCCCACGGGAACGGGTTTGCGTGGGGGGTGTGCCTGCCATGTAGGCTGTCCACTCATCCACGGGTGCGTAGCTCAGGGGTAGAGCGCTGCTCTTACAAAGCAGATGTCGGCGGTTCGAAACCGTCCGCGCCCACCAGTACGAAGGCCCCCCGCCGATCATGGCGGGGGGCCTTCTGCATCTCCACCCGACATCAACGGGGACGGCCAGGGACGAGCACGTCGGCCGGGACCGGATCAGGTCGATGGACGGTCGAGCGTCCGAGCCTGAGCAGCACCATGGCCTCCGGCGCGATCAGCATCTCGGGAGCGGCGGTGGTCATGACGCGACTCCTTCCAGGGCGAGTTGGTCGTGCATGCCTTCGCGGGCGGTCTGGCGGTTGAGCTGGATGCCGCGGGCGATGGTGGTGGTGAGGACGGATTTGCCGGGGGAGTGGCCGTGGCGGCGCACTTCAGGGGGGCGAGGGCGAGCGCGGTGTCCGGCTCGACGTCGCCGAGACCGCGGGGGAGCACTGCGGACTGCCCGGAGGCGGCCAGCGGCGAGGGCGGGGTGGCCTCTTGCGCACGGCCGGCCGACTGCCAGGCTCGATTCGGGCCGGGCGCCGTACCCCCGCCGTCACGGATGACGGGAGCGTGAGGCGAACGCGCCACCGGGAACGGGTTGGCGGGGAGCAGCTGCTGCCGCGATGTGGTGCCGGCCGGTGTGGTCGTGGCTGATGAGCGCGTCGTTCAGCCGTTCTCCGGCAACTCGTCGGCCCCCAGCCTCAGTGGCCGTAGACGTGCCCGCGCACCAGGGGGTCGTTCTCGAGAATGAAGTCCGATACCTTCCAGAATTCACTCAGCTTCGGATGCTGCAGGGCGGCTTCACGATCGAGTTTGAGGCCGAAAAGAGGCCCGTCCGGGTTGGCGAGGCCAGCGGTCACCAGGGTGGAAGCAGGCGTGGACTGTCCCGCTACCGGGCCCACTCGGCAGGCGAACGCAACGTGATCATTCCACTCGTCAGGGCCCACGCCCCACGTACCAAAGATCACGTCTATCCATGCGTCGTGGTCTCGGTCGGAGTGGTGATAGCAGTTTGCGAAGTAGACGGCATACGGGCTTCCGCCCGCGTAGACGTAGTCCCAGGCCCGCTCAACGGGGGCGTTGCAGCAGTCGCACATGAACTCGCGAGTCTGGCGGTCGGGGCCGAAGGTCAGCAGCATGCCGGACATCATGCTCGAAGCCCTGACGGGCCGAGACGGCAGGTCGCCATCAGGCGCAGTTCTGGAGGCCGCAGCGTCGTCGCCGTGCCCCGTACGTGCCCGATCGAGCAGGGAAGCACGGGGAACGCGCGGGGATCATGGCCAAGGAGCGGGCCCCTGGCCAGCCGAGGCGGTTTTCGGGACCGACCAGGGCTGAGGGGTGAGGGGGCGAACTCGGTAGGCATTTCCCGCCACTGACCACTGACCACTGACCACTGACCACTGACCGCTCGACCGGAACCGCCAGATCACACCATCGAACTGCTCCCGCAACCGCTCCGGGTGCGGGCCGTACCTACCGATCGGCAGGTACGGCTCGATGAACTTCCACTGCGCATGCGTGAGTTGGCAAGGCGTCACGTCACGGTCTCAGTCCTCCTGGGTTCCACCTCGCGCAGGGGTCAGAACCCAGGAACTGATCACGACACCACGAAAACCCTAGTTCCCCTGGGCGAAGGCGGACAGATCCATGAGGTCGTCGATGATGGAACGGCCGGTCCTGTCCACCGGCTCCAGACGGGCCACGAGCTCAAGGCTGGCCGTGATGTCGGGATCCTTGATGCGGTCCTCGATCTGCAGCAGTGCGTCCCGCAGTCGTTGCCGGTGTTCTGCGACGTGGCCGGCCACGGCGTCAATGAGCAATTGCCCCTGCTGCAAGGCGGCACCGGCGAAGTCGGCACTGGCCTTCTGGACCTCTTGGTCGAGCTGGCTCTTGCGTTGGTCCCGAGCCTGATCGAGCACGGACCTACGTGCCCGCAGTCCCCTGGCGGCCACTATGACGGCTGCTCCCGCCAGCGCCACCCCGCCCGTGATGGCAGAGAGCGACAGACTGGTCATGAGGGCGGCGGAGCTTGCGCTGCCCAGGGCACTGAGAATCGTGACGGCGGCCGCGCTGTTCTGAAGCACTCCGTAGACGTCGTACCTGCGGCGTTCGTCCAAGGAGGAGAGGAGTTCGCCGGGCTCGATGCGAGCCTCCGGGACTAGGCGTGTGGCGTGCTCCTCATGCAGTTCGCTGCGCAACAGGGCCCGGGCCCGGGTGTCGAGTTCCTCCAGGTGCTGTGCCCACACGGTGGCCGGCCCTTGTTCCGTCGTCATCCACTCGGTGAACAAACGCGTCTGGCGCACCTTGACCTCGGCGAGGTGTTCTGCGCCCAGGTGCCCGCGGTCGATCAGGGCGTCCAGCTCCGCGTGGAAGACCGCCTTGAGTTCAACGAATCGCTGCCCGGTATCGCGAACATGGCGGTTCAGCTCGTCTTCCAGTTCGGTGCGGATGTTTGCCGCAGACCGTTCTGTGTCATCCAACCGGTCCTGCAAGCTGGCCCGCTCCGCCTCCAGCTGTTCTACCGACACCTGATGGGTGGCAAGTACATCGGTGACGTAGCGGTGCTTGGTGCGGACGAGCCGGAACGCCTCAGTCGCGATCTTCCCCAGGTGGTATTGACCCGTCCCGTTCTCGATCAGCTCGGTGAGACGATCGCGCAGAGCGTCCATCCGGCTTTCGCTGCGGTTCCGCTGCGCCGCCCGCGTATCGCCCTCGGCTTCGTCCAGGTCGGCCTGGGCCTCCCAAGCGGGTGACACCGGAAGGAAGCCCTCGCCGATGAACGCAGCTCCCGTCCCGCCCGGCGCTGAGAAGCGCTCGCTCAGATACGCGTTGTTGGTGTCCTGCGCCGACCGCCAGCCCTCGCGGTTGTCATTGCCGAGCTGATCGGCGCGGTCGATACCGGTCAGCACCCACAGCACCGGCTTGCCGCTCTGCAGGTGATGGTTGTACAGATCCGTCATGAGCTCCAGCTCGCCCGCGGTGAGGGTCGAGGTCCCCTGGGTCACGTAGATGAAGCAGTCGGCCTCGGCCCAGGCGTTGCGCATGATCTGCTCGTGCACCGGATTCGGAGACTCGGCACCGGGTAGATCGAAGAATTTCGCGGGGAGCAGTGCGTTCTCGATGAGCAGTTCGATCTGCTCGACTTCCAGCTGATAGTGGTCGGGGAGACGGTTGGCCCGGTCACCATCGGCGGCACCGTAGGCCGCGACGACGCCCGGCGCCAGGTCAGTTCCGATCTCGACCCACTCCCCGTCGGAATGTCCGACGAACCTGACGCGCAGCACTCCCCGCCCGGGCGCATACACACCGTTGTCCGCATGGACCGGACGCACCGTGGACGGACATGCCGTGGTCGGGGTCGGGGAGGACGGCAGTATGCCGATGTACTGCTTGTGGTAGCCGCCGTCCGGCTGCTCGAACCGCATGTATCGCAGGCCCTTCTGCAGGCCGCTGATCAGAAAGCTCTTGCCGGACGACTGGCGGCCCAGCAGTCCCACATTGAGAAGCGATGACAGCGCGCGCCCCCGCTGACCGCGTAGATCGCGCACCCGTTCTTCGATCTCCACATCGCTGATCGCGAGACCTGGTATCCCCCGCAGGCCGTTCATCCAGTGCTCGCAGCGTTCAAGCGACCGCAGTAAGTCTTCGCGCACCTCATCGACACTCGCCATGGCCTAATCGATACACCAGATGGGGACTGTGCAGAGGGGGATTGTTCAAATGGCCTGGCTGTCGACGGATGGTCCCCAGTGAGGGACGACTCCGTCCGGGCGGACGCGCGGATCGAGGTGCGGAGCCTCGGGGGAGAGGTCGTCATCGAGGCGAACGCCGCGGGTCTCAGGACGCTCGCAGGGCATTTGCTCGTACTGGCCGGCGACGACGTTCCCGATGGAAGCCATCTGCACCTCGAAGGCGGCAACGGTCTGCCGGAAGGGTCCGCCGGCTTGGTCCTGGAGCGCTGCCACGACGAGTGAGGGCTCCCGGCGGCGGCCGCTCACCCGTCCCCGGGGCAGGGTGAGGTGCCCCGGCTTCTCTCCCCCCTCGGCGGATGCCGGACAACCGGTTTTGCTCGCCTATGGTTTGAAGTTGATCATCAGATGGTGTGAGCAGCGAAGGGGCGCGGACGTGCGCGGATTGAAGGGCGCAGTGGGGGCCGTCGGGCTGGCTCTGCTGCTCGCGGGGTGCGGCGGTGGCGCATCGGAGCCGGAGTCAGAGCCGCTCGGCAAGGACACCGGGATCCGGTACGACAAGTCCCAGGTACCGACGGTCCAGAACATGACCTGTGACCGCAAGCGCGGCTCGATCCGGTACGGGCTCAACGCCCACAAGGACGATTCCCTGCCCGAGCACAAGGGGGAGAAGGACTCCGAGGACTACGTCTGCCACGGCCCGGACCGGATCAGTCTCGCCGTCGGAGGGAAGACGGTGACGGCGCCGCACATCGCGGCCGAGTACGACCTTTACGGAGCCGTCCCGGACCCGCTCAAGACCGTCAAGACCGTGTACGGCGAATCCTTGGCGGACGACAACGAACGCACCCTGGTCGGCGAGGCGGAGACGGTCACCACCAAGACGGCCGCGATCACCTGCCAGAAGAACGTCTGGGAGACCTTCCCCATGACCACCTGCCTGTGGGCGAACCACGGCGCGGTCGGCGCGGTCGACTTCTTCCCGCCCGCGGGCCGGCACCCCGAGATCGCGGAAGCAGTCGCCCGGACCAAGGAACTCATCGCAACAGGCCTGGTGGAATCCCCCCGCTGATCTCGCGGGCCGGTCGTCACCGCGGTGGCGCGGCGGCCGAGCCCGTCCTGAGCGCGTCCTGAGCCCGTCCTGAGCGCGACCGGCCCGAACGGCGTCGCTTGGTTCCTCGCCCGGCAGTGACGGGAGGCCGTACGGCCACGTTCATGCCCGGGCTGCTATGCCCAGCTCCGCGAGCAAGCCGCGGATCCGCTCCTCGATCGAATCGCGGATCGGCCGGACCGCGGCCACGCCCTGGCCGGCGGGGTCGTCCAACGTCCAGTCGAGGTACCGCTTGCCCGGGAAATAGGGGCACGCGTCGCCGCACCCCATGGTGATCACGACGTCGGACGTCTGAACCGCCAGGGCCGTGAGCGCCTTGGGGGTTTCGGCTGAGACGTCGATGCCTACCTCGCGCATGGCTTCGACCACGGCCGGGTTCACGGTGTCGGCGGGGGCGGAACCGGCCGATCGGACGGTCACCCGGTCGCCGCCCAGGTGGGTGAGGAAGGCTGCGGCCATTTGGGACCGGCCCGCGTTGTGGACGCAGACGAACAGCACGGAGGGGACGTTGGTGGTGGTCATGGTCGGGGCTCCTGTGTCGAGGTGGATCAGTGGCCGGTGGCGGTGAGTTCGTGCTCGGCGCAGGAGGCGCGTGCGCGGTCCTTCGGCGTCGGGAGGCGGCCGAAGAGGGCGGCGAGCAGGAAGAGGCCGAGGGCGGCGCCGAGGAACTGGGCGGCGACGAACGGCGGTACGGAGGCGGGGGCGATGCCTGCGAAGGAGTCGGAGAAGGCGCGCGCGATGGTGACGGCCGGGTTGGCGAAGCTGGTGGAGGAGGTGAACCAGTACGCCGCGCCGATGTAGGACGCCACCACGAGCGGGCCGATTCGCTGCTGACCGGTGCGGGCCAGTCCGAGGGCGAGCAGGACCAGGCCGGCGGTCGCGACGACCTCGCCGAGCCAGAGGTGACCGGCGGACCGGTCGTGGGTGGAGAGCCGGGCGAGGGGCTCGCCGAACATCGCGTTCGCCAGGATCGCGCCGCCGATGCCGCCGGCTAGCTGCGCGGGTACGTACGCCGCCACGTCCCGCAGGTCGGGTCCGTCCTCGCTGCGGCGCCCCGTCCACCATGCGGCCAGGGTCACGGCCGGATTGAAGTGGGCGCCGGAGAGCGGCCCGAGCAGGGCGATCAGCACACCGAGGCCGAAGACCGTCGCCAGGGAGTTGGCCAGTAGTTGCAGGGCCAGGTCGTCGGTCAGCTCGGTCGCCTGGATGCCGGAGCCGACCACCACCGCAACCAGGGCGGCCGTCCCGACCAGCTCGCCCAGTGCGCGACGCCGCAGGGGTGCGGTCATCCGACCGTTCCCGCCGCTCCGGCGGTTACGGACGTTCCGGCAGTTACGGATGTTCTTGCCGCTCCGGCTGTTACGGCCTCGTCGGCGGCCTGGAGGAGCGAGGAGAGCTGGGCGAGGGCGGCGGGCAGCACCCAGTAGTAGACCCAGGTGCCCCGTCGCTCCGAGCCCACCAGTCCCGCTTCCCTCAGCACCTTGAGGTGGTGCGAGATCGTCGGCTGCGAGACGTCGAACGGGCCGATGAGGTCGCAGACGCACGCCTCGCCGCCCTCGTGCGAGGCGATCAACGAGAGCAGTCGAAGTCGTACCGGGTCGGACAGGGCCTTGAACATCTTCGCCAGAGCGGCTGCGGACTCCTCGTCCAGCGGCTTGCGGACCATCGGCGAGCAGCACGCTGCCCCATCGTCCTGACCGATCACGGGGAGCTCTGAATTCGACATCTGTCTATGTTGACAGTCATCTATTCCGGTGGCAACCTCGGGTTTGCCAGGCTGTATCGATGAATGTCGAAACAGGACCGATCGTGAAGATCAGGGAGACCGCCATGTCCCGTGTTCAGCTCGCCCTGCGCGTCGCCGACCTCGAAGGATCCATCGCCTTCTACTCGAAGCTCTTCGGCGTCGAACCCGCGAAGATCCGCCCCGGATAAGCGAACTTCGCCGTCGCCGAGCCGCCGCTCAAGCTCGTCCTCATCGAAGGGGAGGTCGGCGAGGAAACCCGGCTCGACCACCTCGGTGTGGAGGTGGGGGCCACCGAACAGGTCGCCGCGGCCGCCGCCCGGCTGAAGGGCGCGGGGCTGGCCACCTTCGAAGAGAACGACACTGCGTGCTGCTACGCCGTCCAGGACAAGGTCTGGGTCACCGGCCCCGGCAAGGAGCCCTGGGAGGTCTACGTGGTGAAGGGGGACGCCGACGTCCTCGACAAGGGCGCCGAGGGTGCCCCGGACGCCTGCTGCGCCGACCGGGCGCGGAACCCCGCCCCGACGGCCGCCACCGGTTGCTCCTGCGGAACCTGACGGGTCCGGCTCCGGCTCCGGCGCCGGGGGGCGTTGGGGTGCCGGGGTGTCGGGGGCGGGCCTCCGTCCCCGTGCGCAGCGGAGGAGGGCCGGCCCGCGAAGACCCCCGACCGGTCGCGGTCGGGGGTCTTTCGGGTGGTTCGCTCAGGCGTTGGGGCGCTTGCCGTGGTTCGCCTTCTTCTTCTTGCGTGCCCGACGCTTGTTGCCTCGCTTGGCCATGGTCATGGTCTCCCTCGTAGGCGACTGGTTCATGCCTCGGTCAGTCTAGGTTCGGTGTGATTCATCCGCATTTGGGAAAGTGGACGCTCTCTTGGCCGCCGGTTCGGGGCGTGGGATCGTCGGAGGATGGGCGAGCTCGCGTGGGGTGGGTTGGTCGTGGCCGCGGTCGCCGTGGCACTGGCGCTGATGGAGCGGTCCCTGGGGGCAGGCTTCGAGCGCAAGCGGAACGAGGAGCGGATGCGGCTGCTCGCGCACCTCGCCGGTCCGGGCGCAGTCGAGGGCGAAGTCGAAGTCGAAGTCGAGGTCGACAGGCCGTCCGTCGTCGTGGCCGGCAGGGGGAAGTTCCAGGACGTCGGCGGGATCCAGATCCAGCATCCCGCGGCACAGCTCGGCGACCGGCGGGACGACTTCACCCCGCTCCTCGTGGAGTACTACGCCTACGGACTGACCCAGGCGCGGAGCAGCTTCGCGACCAGCCAGCGGTTCGCCGGAGTCGGAGCGGCGATCCTGCTCTTCGGAATCGGACTGGCCGTCTGGAAGGCCGAGGGCGGCGGGGAGCTCTACCTGGGGATCGTCACGAGCTCGGCAGGACTGGTCACCACACTGATCGGACAGCTCTTCCACCGACGGGCAGACATCGCGCTCAAGCACATGGCCGAGCAGACCGCCTCGCTGCGCGACGACCGGCGGGCCGCCGAGACGACCCAGCAGGCCATCGAACTGCTCGACACGGTCGAGGACCCGGGGCTCAGGGCCCGCCTCCAAGCCGGTTTGATCATGAAGCTTTCCGGGGCCGAGCTGCCCCGGTAGCGGGATAGTGGAGGTATGTGCCGTTCTATTAAGACCCTGCGCCCGCCCGCCATCCCCGAGAAGGCGACCGAGGACGAGATCCGCGCCGCCGCCCTGCAATACGTACGGAAAGTGTCCGGTTTCCGGGCGCCCGCCGCGCACAACCGCGAGGTGTTCGAGGCGGCCGTGGACGCCGTCGCCGAGGCCACCGCGGCGCTGCTCGACGGGGTGCACGTACGGGGGCAGGCCGCCCCGGCGTGACCCGGACCCCGTCGGCGCCTACGAGGCTGCCGCGCGGCGACGCATCACCCACACTCCGGCGCCCAGCGCGCCCGCGGTGAGGGCGCTGCCCACGGCGATCTGACCGGGGCTCATCGAACCGATGCTGCCGCCCGTCCCGCCGCGAGCCGCACCTGAGCTGACCTGTAGGGACAGGGTGACGCGCTCGCCGCCGGGGCCGCCGCACTCGAAGACGACGCGGTGCGCGCCCGAGCTCGCGTTGTTGAAGACGGTGGCGCTCCCGATGAGGCTGGCGGCCGTCTGGCTGCCCGGGGTCAGCCGGGCCTCGCCGAAGGCGGTCGACGTGACCCTGGCGACCTGCGTTCCGCAGCCCGAGACGTTCAGCGCGACCCGGCCGCCCGGGGCGACGGCGGTGGGGGAGACGGTGGCGGAGGGGGCCGCGTACGCGAGGGTGGCGGGAGCGGCGGCAGCGGCGATGAGGGCCGCGGCCGCGACGGTCATCAGGCGGCGGGCCGTGGCGGGCGCCGCGGCGGGCGCCATGACGGGCCGTTCGGCGGGCGGTCCGGCGGGCGGTTTGGCAGACGACTTGGCAGACGACTTGGCGGGCATGGAGAGGACTCCTCGGCTCGTCGAAACGGCGCGGCCAGGCCACTGATGTGACACGGATTCGGTTGCGCACCGTGCTGTGGACGCTAGGAGCCCAGCCCTGGGGCGGCGATCGGGGTCGGGTGAACGGGTGAGCCGACTGCTCCGCCCGGGGGAGCCGAGCCGTGTCGGCCGGCCTACGCCGTCGCCGCGGCCGCCTCCGGGCGCCGTACCAGGAAGGCCGCCAGGGCACCCGCGGCGAAGAGGGCGACGACGGACAGGGCGGTGCCGAGCCACTGGGTGCCCAGCCACTGCGTACCGAAGTAGCCGAGGGCCACGCTGTATCCGGCCCAGGCCATGCCCGCCAGGACCGACCAGGGCAGGAACTCCGCCACCTTGCGCTGGGTCTTGCCCGCACCCAAGGACACCACCGAGCGTCCCGCCGGGGCGAAGCGGGCGATGACCACCAGAGCGCCGCCACCGCGCGCCAGAGCCGTGCCGAGGCGCTCGTGGGCCCGGGTCAGCCGGCGGGAGCGGGCGATGGCCCGGTCCAGCCGGGCTCCGCCGCGTCGGCCCAGCCGGTACGCGGCCATGTCGCCCAGCACCGAGGCGGTCGTGGCGATCACGAGCAGGAGCAGGATGTCCGGCACCTGCGCGGGTACCGGCACCGGGCCAGCAGCCCCGGCGGCTGCCGCAGCCGCCGCCGCGGTGATCACCAGAACCCCGCTCGGGAGCACCGGGAGGAAGACGTCGAGCACGATGGAGACCGCCACGAGGGCGTAGATCCATGGGCTCGCGGTCAGCGATCCCAGCGTCTCAAACAAAACGGGACTCCCCAGTCCGGTTGACGTGCTGCGACACCAAGCGCCGCGACGTCGCGGGGAGCGGCAGGAGCGGCCTGACAGCGAGACAGCGTACGCCCGACGTTCGCCCCCCGGATCCCCGGGGCGCCTGCCCGGTACGCCTTCCCGGTACGCCTGCCGAGAAGGGATGCCGGGAATGGATGCCTCCCGGGGCGCCTGCCGGTACGCCTGCCGGGTACGCCCGCCAAGGACGACCCCCGCACCACCACCACGCCAAGTCCACCGCCCCGCACCGCCAGGGCCCGCCCCGTCCCTTACTCCGCCGCCGTGAGATCCCGGTCCAGCACCGTCACCAGCACGGCCCCCTCGCGCTTCTTGCGCGCCTGGTCCAGCCGCAGCCGAGCGGTCCGCCCCGACAGAGCCAGCGTCATCAGCTGATTCCCAAACCAGGGCCCACCCGTACGCCGCCAGTTCAGCGGCGGTCGCCCCGTCCGCCCGTGCAGGGAGAAGCCGCGCCCCAGCCACCGCCCCATCCGGGACCAGCCCAGCCGAAAACCCCACTTCACCGCGGTATGGATGGAATTGTGAACCGGTGAGCACGTCAGCTGGAACACCCGTGCCGTACTCGGTATTCGAGGCTCGGCCACATACGCGTGATGCACGTCCCCGGACAGCACGCACACCGTCGCCGGCGCCCGCGGCCCCGTCCCCACTTCCTCGATCAGATCGGTCAGGGCCGCGAACGAGGCCGGGAACGCCGCCCAGTGCTCCAGATCGCTGCGCCGGCGCAGATCCTCCCCGATCCGCGCCCACCGCGGCCCCCGCTCCCCGCGGCACAGCGCAGCATTCCACGTCTCGGCATCGTGGATCAGCGGCGGCATCAGCCAGGGCAGCGAGGACCCGATCAACAGATGGTCGTAACCACCGTGCCCGGCCAGGGCGTTCTCCCGCAGCCACTGCTGCTCCGCCGGATCGAGCATCGCCCGCCCGTCCTCCGCCAACACCCGGGCGGCCCGGGTGTCCACCATCAGCAGCCGCGTCCGGCCGAAGTCGCGCCGGTAGCTCCAGCGCACCGTGCCCGGATCGGCGTCCGCCGCGGATGCGAAGGCCTGGAGCGCGTCCGTACCGTCGGGGGTCTTCCGTACCGCCTCGTACACCGCGTCGGCGTCCAGCTCGGCGGGGGAGAGGTTGCCCAGGTGCTGGTACACCCAGTACGACATCAGCCCGCTGAGGACGCGCTCGCGCCACCACGGCGTGGCCCGCATCTCCGCCAGCCACGCCGCGCTCGTGTTCCAGTCGTCGATGACGTCGTGGTCGTCGAATATGTGCAGGCTGGGGACCGTCGACAGTAGCCAGCGGATCTCCGGGTCGAGCCAGGACTCGTAGTAGAGCCGGGTGTACTCCTCGTAGTCCGCGACCTGGGCGCCCGGCGCCTCCCGCAGGTCCCGCCGGGCCGCGAGCCACTGCCTGGTCTCCCGGGACAGCGCGTCCGCGTACACCTGGTCGCCGAGGAGCAGCAGGACGTCCGGGCGCACCGCCTCCGGGTCGGCGGCCAGTCGCGCGGCGAGGGTGTCCAGCGCGTCCGCGCCGTGCGGCCCGTGCCGGCCGGCGGGCGGCGCGGCCTGTCGGCAGGAACCGAAGGTCACGCGCAGCCCGGGCGAGGGCCGGCCGGGGCCCGTCACGGCCGGAGCGGTGATCGTGCTCGGCGGGAAACCGCTCTCCGGCAGCGGCCACACCGGCCGGCCGTCGAGCAGCACCTCATACGCCGTGGTCGCGCCCGGGGTCAGACCGGTCACCGGTACCAGCGCGTAGTGGTGACCGGCTATCTGGAACGTACGGGCGCTGCCGCCCGCCCCGTCCGCGCACCGCACCTCGGCCGCGCACGGGCGGTCCGCCTCGACCCATATGGTGGCCGACCGGCCCGTGTCCCAGTCGACGTGGCGCAGCAGCGGCCCCAGACGCAGTCCGGCCATGCAACTCCCCCTCCTCCGTAAGCCCCTTCGATCACGGTACGACGGGTAGGGGGAGCCACGCCTCCCCCTGGCGGGGGAAAGATCGGCCGGCTCGGTCAGCAGCCGTTCAGGATGTTGACCAGGGCCGTCTTCTCACCGGAGTCCATGCTCAGACCGTAGTACTGCTTCACGTTGACCCACATCCGCGCGTACGTACAGCGGTAGGACGTCTGCGAGGGCAGCCACTTGCCGGGGTCGAGGTCGCCCTTGGCCTGGTTGACGTTGTCGGTGACCGCGATGAGCTGCGGGCGGGTGAGGTCGTTGGCGAACTGCTGGCGCTTGCTGGTGGTCCAGGAATTGGCACCGGAACGCCAGGCCTCGGCGAGCGGGACGACATGGTCGATGTCGAGGTCGGCGGCCGCGGTCCAGGTGGCGCCGTCGTACGCCGAGTACCAGCTTCCGCTCACGGCGGCGCAGGAAGAGTCCTGGACGACGTTGACGCCGTCGCGCTTGAGGACGGTCTCGCGGGTGTTGCAGCTGCCGGAGACGGTGCTCCAGTGCGGGAAGAGGTCGCGGCTGTAGCCGCTGGTGGACCCCTCGGTCTTGGGCGTGACCGTCGCCAGGTAGGCGCGGGCGGCCGAGGCGCTGATGGGGGCGGGCGGGGCGGCCTGGGCGGCCGGGGCGTTGAGGAGGGAGGTCAGTGCGGCCAGGGCGGCTGCTGACGCGAGCACGCCAATTCGACGCGCGTAGATGCTGGGTATGAGTGCCATGAGGGGCTCCCTGGGTGCGGGGGGTGTGGCCGTGTGGCCCCGGCGGGGCGTGGCCATTGTGGCGGCGCCGGGTATCGCGGGGATGGGCACCAGATGACAGCCTGGCGACATGGGCACGTCACATCAAGTCGCCAACGCGCCTGATTTAAAAGGAGTTTGATATTCCGCAGGGGGGTGGAGGGGGGTTGCGAATCGTTCCTGCCCGTCCGTCGGACTCGCCCGTCCGACCGCTGCGCGCCGCCTCGCCTGCGCACCGGGCCCCGTATTGGACCGTCCAGTCGGGACCGTCCGGCCGGGACCAAAGGCCCATTCCGGTCTGTCGTGGGCTTCGCGTACTCTGTTCGGAGCAGAAGGGGAGTAGCTCTTCGCCGGACCGTCGACATACTGCTGGGTCACCCCAGCCGGCGCCCGGAGGCAGGCCGCGAGCAGCGGCAGGCCAGCGAGACCTTCGGCCGCAGTGTCCTGTTCAGCGCAGGCGCGTCTTGTACGCGCACGCGCAAGCCAGGGTGCCGCCGAGCCGAAGCGACCCCTGACACACCCCAGGTCTCTCGGTCCCGATGGCGCCCTGCCCGACCGATCGAGGTTTCACCCCCGTGTTCAGCTTCAGCATCATGGCGATCGCCTTCGGCGTCGTCTTCCTTGCCGAACTCCCCGACAAGACGGCCCTCGCCGGCCTGATGCTCGGCACGCGCTACCGTGCCTCCTACGTCTTCGCGGGCGTCGCCGCCGCCTTCGCCGTTCACGTCGCACTCGCCATCGCCGCAGGCAGCGTTCTCACGTTGCTCCCGCACCGGCTCGTCCAGGCCGTCGTCGGCATCCTCTTCCTGGCGGGCGCGGCCATGCTGCTCCTGAAGAAGGACGACGGGGACGAGGAGGTCAAGCCGCCCGCCGACCAGTCCTTCTGGAAGGTCTCCGGAGCGGGATTCATGTTGATCCTGGTGGCGGAGTTCGGTGACCTGACCCAGATCATGACCGCCAACCTCGCCGCCCGGTACGACAACCCCGTCTCGGTCGGCATCGGTGCCGTGATCGCCCTGTGGGCGGTCGCGGGCATCGGCATCTTGGGTGGTCGCACCCTGATGAAGTACGTGCCGCTGCGACTGATCACCAAGATCGCGGCTGCCGTGATGGCCGCACTGGCCGCGTTCTCGCTCTACGAGGCGATCGCGGGCTGACGCGTCGCAGGTGCGGGCCGGCGGTGGCGGATATTTCCTTGCGGGGCGGGAACGTACAGATCACGCTCGTGCGTGTGACAGACACCCCCATCCCCACCGGCCCTACCGGCCCTGCCGTCGAGCCCGCACCCCGATCCGCGTCCGCGCCGGTGTCCGCCGAGGACCGGCAGTTCGGCTGGTCCAACATGTTCGTCCGCCCCGACGAGGACACCCGGACCGACGGCGGGTTCCAGGGCGAGCGCGCCGTACTCGCCGGCTACCTGCGCGACCAGCGCCTGACGCTTGAGCTCAAGTGCGCGGGCCTCGACGCGGAGGCCCTGGCGCGGCGCTCGGTCGAACCGTCCAACCTGTCGCTCCTGGGTCTCGTGCGCCACCTCGCGGGCGTCGAGCAGTACTGGTTCCGGCAGGTCATGGCGGGCCAGGAGATACGTCGGCACTACCGCACGGAGGAGGACCGCACGGGAGACTTCACTGGCGCGGTGGCCGACCCGGAGGTGGTCGCGGACGCGTGGGCGACCTGGCGTGCCGAAGTGGCCTTCGCGGAACAACTGGTCGCGGAGGCCGCCGACCTGGGCGTCACGGGTGACAGCAGACATGGCGACGAGCCGATGGAGCTCCGCGAGGTCCTGGTCCACATGATCGAGGAATACGCCCGCCACAACGGCCACGCGGACTTCCTGCGGGAACGCATCGACGGGCGAGTGGGGCAGTAGGGCGAGGCGGGGCGGGCGGGGGCTTCGGGGTGGGCAGGGGCCGGGTGGGCGGGGTCGGGAAGTACGGCGGTGGTTCCGGGTGGCCTCCGCCCCCCGGAACCACCGCCGTACTTGCCGACCCCCGAAGCCCTCGCCCCAGGTTCCGACCCCGCTCGCTCGCCCGCCCGACAGGGCTTCGTAGGCCCGGTGGCGTCCTGTGGTTCGGGTGTCAGGCCGTCGGGTGGAGCGTGATGGTGATCGAGCCGTCCGGGGTGGTCGTGACGTGGAGCGCCGTCAGGTCCGGGACGTGGGCCGTCGGGGCGTGGACGGCTGCCCGGGGTCCCACGCCGATCACGCGCATGCCTGCCGCCCGGCCCGCGGTGATGCCCGCGCCCGAGTCCTCGAAGACGATGCAGTCGGCCGGATCCACGCCCAGCGCGGCGGCGCCCATGAGGAAGCCCTCGGGGTCGGGCTTGCTGGCCCGGACGGACTCGGCCGTGACCCGTACCTCGGGCATCGGCAGGGCGGCGGCGGTCATTCGTGCCGTGGCCAGGGCGGTGTCGGCGGAGGTGACCAGAGCGTGCGGCAGCCCGTCGATCGCGGCCATGAATTCCGGGGCGCCAGCGACCGGGACCACTCCGTCGGTGTCGGCCGTTTCGCGGGCCAGCATCACGGCGTTCTCGGCGTGGTTGACCTCCATGGGGCGGTCCGGCAGGAGTACGGCCATGGTGGCGTAGCCCTGGCGTCCGTGGACCACCTTCATGGCCTCCTGCGGGTCCAGCCCGTGGGAGACCGCCCATTCGTGCCAGCAGCGCTCGACCACCGCGTCGGAGTTGACGATCGTGCCGTCCATGTCCAGGAGCAGGGCCTTGGCGGTGAGGGCGACGGGTGCGGTGGTGGTGCTGGCCGGCATCGGGGGCACTCCAGACGGGGCGGGAAAGAGAACAAGTGGTTCCGTCCACCGGTCAGGGTGAGAGGACGGAACCACTTTGTTCCTTTACGATACAAAACAAAGGGCGGTCCTCGCCACCAGCGGACATGTGACGCTCATCCCTCCAGAGCCTTGCGGGTGACCGGCCCGTAGAAGCCCCACTCCTGATCGTCGATGCCCCTCTCGTACTGGAACTCCGACACGGCGTCCTCCACCCGCCAGTCGAACCGGCCGTTGATCCGGCCCCGGTACAGGCCCTGCGCCGCCAGCAGCCGCTGGAGCTTCTCCACCTCCGAACCCGAATCCCCGTGCCGCAGCGTCGGGGCCTGCTTGGGCGGCGGACTGGAGGAGCGGATGGCACTCGGAGACGGGCTGGGGGACGGGGACGCCGATGTGCGGGAGGCGCTCGGCGACGGGGACGGAGACGGCGACGCCGACTTCGAGGCGCTCGGTGAGGGGGAGGCCGAGGGAGAGGGGCTGCCCTTGCTCGGGGACGGGCTCGTGGAGGGGGGCGCAGCCGGGGCGGCGCTCGTCACGGGCACCGAGGCCTTCGCGTCCAGCAGCACGGCCTCGTTCTCGGCGGAACTCGGGAGCGCCCACACCGCCACGGCCGTCCCGCTGAGGGCGACCGCCGCCGCGGCGCCGATCAGCAGGGCGAGTGGCTTGCGGGAGGTCGGGCCGGTTCGCTTCTCCGGGCCCCCGCCCCCGCCCCCTCCCCTTTCGTTGCCGTACGTGTGGCCCGCTGCCGGGATCGTCCGGAGCTGGATAGTCTCGTCCGGGTGCGGGGCGGGTGCAGGTCCGGCAGGCCCCGCGGGCCACGGCCCGTCCTGTGGTGGTACGGGTATCCCGGGTATCCCGTACGCCGGGGTGTCGTCAGGCGCAGGCGCGGGCGCAGGTGCCTGCGGCTCCGGGGCCACCACCCCTGACACCGGCTGCGGGGACACCGGGGCGTCCGGTTCGACAGGGTCGGGCAACGTTACGTACGGGCGGATGCGCAAGGGGTTGAAACCCACACCCGATCCGCATCCGCAGCCGGCCCCGGCGGCACCGCATTCCGAACAGTGCTGACGGCTCACTGGACTCCCTCCCTGGTTATTGCCTGCGATTATGCAGACCCGCAGGGGACCTCCCAACCGTCCGAGAGGCCATAACCGGACACACCGCTCAGGATGGAGATGTCGATCCGGCCTGAGGAGGTATCGATGGCTCAGGATGTGAGCGCGCAGGGCCCGGGCCCAGTTTTCGACCCGGAGAAGACCGGCCCCGCCGCCGAGCACGCCTCCCGCGACGTCCTCGTCTCCATCGGAGCCCTGCTGCTGGGCCTGCTGATCGCCGCCCTCGACCAGACCATCGTCTCCACCGCCCTGCCGACCATCGTCAGCGACCTCGGCGGCATGGCGCACCTGTCCTGGGTCGTCACCGCCTACATGCTCGCCTCCACCGCCGCCACCCCCCTGTGGGGCAAGCTCGGTGACCAGTACGGACGCAAGAAGCTCTTCCAGTACGCCATCGTCCTCTTCCTCATCGGGTCGGCGCTGTGCGGGATCGCTCAGGACATGCCCCAGCTCATCGGCTTCCGCGCCCTGCAGGGGCTGGGTGGCGGCGGACTGATCGTGCTGTCGATGGCGATCGTCGGCGACATCGTCCCGCCGCGCGAACGCGGCAAGTACCAGGGCCTCTTCGGCGGGGTATTCGGTGCGACCAGCGTGCTGGGCCCGCTGCTGGGCGGCCTGTTCGTGGACAACCTGTCGTGGCGCTGGGTCTTCTACATCAACCTCCCGATCGGTCTCGTCGCGCTCGTCGTCATTGCCGCCGTCCTACACATTCCGGCGCGCTCCTCGCAGCACACCATCGACTACCTCGGTACCTTCCTCATCGCCTGCGTCGCCACCTGTCTCGTGCTCGTCGCCTCCCTCGGCGGAACCTGGGGCTGGGGCTCGGCCCGGATCATCGGCGTCGCCGTCCTCGGCGCCGTACTGCTCGTCGGCTTCCTCCTCGTGGAGCGCAAAGCCGCCGAACCCGTCCTGCCGCTGGGTCTGTTCCACATCCGCACCTTCACCCTCTGCTCGGCGATCAGCTTCGTCGTCGGCTTCGCGATGTTCGGCGCGATGGTCTACCTGCCGACCTTCCTCCAGATCGTCCAGGGCGTCTCACCGACCATGTCCGGCGTCCACATGCTGCCGATGGTGATCGGCATGCTGCTCACGTCCACCGTCTCCGGCCAGATCGTCAGCCGTACCGGGCGCTGGAAGGTCTTCCCGATCGCGGGCACGGCGGTGACCGCGCTCGGTCTGCTCCTCCTGCACCAGTTGCACCGCACCAGCTCCACCTGGGAGATGAGCGTCTACTTCTTCGTCTTCGGCGCCGGACTGGGCCTGGTCATGCAGGTGCTCGTCCTGGTGGTGCAGAACGCGGTCAGCTACGCCGACCTCGGAGTCGCCACCTCCGGTGCCACCTTCTTCCGCTCCATCGGCGCCTCCTTCGGCGTCGCCATCTTCGGCACGGTCTTCACCAACCAGCTCGACGACAAGCTGGCAGCCTCCCTCGCGGGCGTCACGCTGCCGGCCGGTGCGAGCATCGCGCAGCTGGAGGCAGACCCGCGGGCCATCGGCGCACTGCCCGCCGAGCTCCAACCGCAGGTGCTCGACGCTTACGCGACCGCCATCACCGACGTGTTCCTCTACGCGGTGCCGATCGTCCTGATCGCCTTCGTGATCGCCTGGTTCCTGAAGGAGGACAAGCTCCGCGGTTCGGTCACCGCCCCCGATGTGACGGAGACCCTGGCCTCCAACCCGGTCCAGCGGTCCTCCCACGACGAGGTCGCCCGCGCCCTGTCGGTCCTCGGCACCCGTGAGGGCCGCCGCCACGTCTACGAGAAGATCACCGAGAAGGCGGGCTACGACCTGCTGCCCGCTTCCAGCTGGCTGCTGCTGCGGATCAAGAGGTACGGCTCCGCGGAGCCCGCACTGCTCGCGGAGCGGGTCAACGTGCCGCTGAAGGTCGTCACGGACGCCGCACGCCAGATCGAGGAGCGCGGACTCGCCGTCCGGAACGGGCTGCCGCTGGTCCTGACCGACGAGGGGCGTGCGTGCGCCGCGAAGCTCGCCGAGGCCCGGCAGGAGTCCCTCGCCGAGCTGCTCGGCGACTGGTGGGGCCCGGACCGTCCGACGGACCTGGTGAAGCTGGTGCGGCAGATCAACACGGAGCTGTGCGGTTCCGACGCCGAGGAGCCCTACGACGCCTTGCCGCGCCGGGACCACGCCGCCCACTAGCGGCGGCCGCGGCGGACGCGGCCGTGCGCGGTGCGGTCGCCGGGACGCGGGCTCAGACCAGGCGCTTCTCGAACCAGTGGTCTGCGTACGGGCCGGAGTTGTAGGCCGGTATTTCCGCATACCCGTGTCGCGCGTACAACGCCCGGGCCTCCACGAGGTCCGACCGGGTGTCCAGCCGGACCCGTTCGGCGCCGAGCGCACGGCCCTCCGCTTCCAGGACCTTCAGCAGCGCCGCCCCGCCGCCGGTTCCGCGGGCGCGCCGGTCGACGTACACCCTGGTGAGCTCGGCGGTCCGGGGGTCGATCAGTCGGATCCCGCCGCACGCCAGGGGCTCGCGGTCCAGTCTGCCGACGACGAACCGTCCCGTCGGTGGGGTCAGCTCGTCGTCCGGGAAGTCCAGCAGCCCTTGATCGATCTCGGTCTCGGTGACCTGCCGCTTCCAGTAACGGCCGGCGACCTCGGCGTAGTACGCGCGGCGCAGGGCGGTGGCGTCCCGGGTGGTGAACGGTTCCGGGGTCACGGTCCACGACAGGGCGGGTGTGGGGTGTTCGCTGAGAGTGGTCATGGCGTCATTGTGGAGTTCGCGGCGGATCTCCCGCGTGGAATATCCACAAGGCCGGGCCGATGATAGGAAAAAGGACATTCCCTGCGTACCCGGAGGGTGGGAACGCCATGTCAGAGCATCCCGACTGTGCCCTGGTCCGCCGTGGCTACGAGGCTTTCGGCAGAGGCGACATGGAGACGATGAGCACGTTGTTCACGGCCGACGTCATCCACCACGTGCCGGGCAGCAACCCGTTGTCCGGGCACCACAAGGGGCGGGAGAACGTCCTGGACTTCTACCGCCGCCTCGGCGAGGAGACGAAGGGCACCTTCCAGGTGGATCTGGAATCGGTGCTGGCGGACGGGCGGGGGCACGTGATGAGCTTCCACACGGCCCGCGCCGACCGCGGTGACCGCGGCATCGAGATCCGCCAGGGGCTCTTCTTCACGATCATCGGGAACAAGATCACCGATGTCGACCAGTGCACCGCGGACATCGACGAGGAAGACGTCTTCTGGGGCTGAGGTTCTGGCGCTGGCCCGTCTCTCCGGCTGACCGTCCGCCGCGTCGCGGGCCCCGACCCGGGCCCGCGACGCGCACCGCATCAGGCCTGCTTCGGCGCCGCCTGCTGCACGACCTCGAACGACCACACCGTCGAGGCGGAAGCCGCGGGCTTCGGCCGCTCGCCGCCGCCCTGACCGCCGCCCTGACCGCCGCCCTGGTGGGCGGCCTTCATCGGGCCCTCCATCCACGCCTGGAAATCCTGCTCCGAACGCCAACGCGTGTAGACGAGGTACTGGTCCGTGCCTTCCACCGGGCGCAGCAGCTCGAACCACTCGAACCCGTCCGAGTTCTCCACCAACCCGGCCCGGGAGGCGAAGCGCTGCTCCAGGATCTCCCGCTGCTCGGCAGGGACCGTCAGTACGTTGATCTTTACGACGCTAGGCACAGGACACCTCTCATGAAACACCGGCCGGGCCGTGCGCCCGGCCTCGATGACATGCGTGCAGTTTCCTACACCTGCCCGGCCGGCAGGCGTCGGTGATCCGGCCCGGCTCGTAACGGACCCCGCCGCAGGACCGTAGACGCAGGGACCGCACCGTGGTGCGGTCCCTGCGCCGAAGCCGGCCACCGTGCCGGCCACCGTGCCGGCCACCGTGCCGGTCCGGAAGCGCGTCGCGCGTCTCAGGTCTGGGGCGGCTTGCCCTCCCCGGACATGGGCGGCTCCTTGCCGATCTGTTCGTTGAGCTTCTGCTGCGCCGTGTCGACCTGGCTCTGGTACTTGTTCCCGGTCTTCGCGTCGAAGGCGTCTCCGGCCTTCTCGACGCCTTGGCGGGCCTGGTCAGGGTGTCCCTTGATGAGGTCCTTGAGCTTGTCGAGCATGGACATGGGCCGTCTTCTCCACGGAATGCCTGTCCACCTCAGCTTCGCCACGAAGTCCGGTGTCCGCACCTGGAGAGCCCGCAGCTCCCCGGTCCGGCCGGTCGGGGAGAGGGCTTCGCAGGTCGGCAGGCGTGTCGGTCTTCGCGATGCCCACGAGGGCCCTCCAACACATCCCGCGGGGGATATCGTCGTGCGGGTAATGGAGCGCGGCAGCCAGGCGAAGTCAGGGTTGCGGTCAACAGGGCGGGAGGCCGGCGAGGCGTGGCTAACGCGGCGGAGCACAGCGGTGCGAACGGACATGCCGGAGTCATAGGCGGTCACGGCAGGCTCGGGGCGGCTCGCCTCCTCCTGTGGGCGCTGGCCGGCGCGCTCGCCGTCAGACAGGCCGTCGCCGTGCTGCGGGTGCCACCGGGCGAGTGGCTGAGCGGCTTCCACCTCTCCGGCAGTCTGCCCGGATCGGTCTACGACACCGGCCAGTTCTCCGACACCCCCTTCGCCGGATTGGTCCTCAAGCCGCTGGTCGGCCTCGCCGCCGCCCCGTCGCTGGAGGTCACCTGGACCCTCGTGACGCTGTTGTGCGTCGCCGCCATCGGGCTCGTCGCCGCCCGTGGCCTGCCCGACCCGGTGCCGCGGCGCAGCGCTCTGCTCGCCGCGCCCGTGCTCACGGCCCTGATGATGGTCTCGCTCCCCGTCCGCGAGGCCGCCTCACCCGGCCGGACCGCCGTCCTGCCCGTGCTGCTGGTGCTCGTCGCCGTGTTCCGCGTGCCCGGCGACCGGCCCGCCGGATTCCTCGTGGGCCTCGCCGCCGCGCTCCAGCCGGCGCTGCTGCTGTTCGCCCCGCTTCTGTGGTTGACCGGACGCCGCCCCACCGCGCGCGCCGCCGCCGTGACCTTCGCCGGAGCCACCGCGCTGTCCTGGGCGGCCATGCCGCGCGACTCCTGGACGTACTGGGTCCAGCACCTGGCCGGTGCCGGCCTCGGCGGAGCCCCCGACGGCCTCGCCAACCAGTCCGTGCACGGCGCGCTGCTGCGCTTCGGCCTGACCGGCCCGCTAGAGATCCTGCTGTACGCCGCCCTCGCGGCCGCCGTCGTCTGGATCGGCCTGCGCCGCGCGGTCCGCTACGCCCGCGACGGCCAACTGCTGCTTGCCGTCGCCGTCACCGGCTGCGTGGCCGTCGCCGTGTCCCCGACCGGCTGGCGCCACCAGCTGCTCTGGGTGCTCCTCGCCGTCGCCGGCAAGGTGGGCAAGCGGGCCGCCGATCGGCCGGTGTGGCCGGTGGCCGTGGTCCTCGCCATGACCCTTCCGAGCACGATGCTGCTGCCGAACCTGGCCGCGCTGGCCCCCGTACGCGACAACGTGCTGCTGCTCATCGCCGTGGCCGCGGCCTGCGCCGTACCGTTCCTCCCGCGCTCGTCGCCCTACTGGCGCGAGCCCGTCCCCACCGACTACGGGCGGCCCGCGACGGCCCGCTGGGCGCGGGTGCCGCTGATGCCGTTCTGGCGGCGCGTGCTGTCCCGCCCGAACCTGCTGCTGGAACTCCTGCTGATACGGGTGGGCTATTCGATCTACTCGCACATTCGGGCCGCCGCACCCACCAGCCGCAGCCTCGCCGAGGGCAACGGCAGCCAGATCCACGGGATCGAGCGCGCGGTGGGCATCGACATCGAACACGCCGTGAACCACGCCGTGGTGAACACGCCCTGGCTGGAGGCGTTCTTCAACTTCTACTACACCTCCTTCCACTTCGTGGTCCCGCTGACGATCCTGGGCGTCCTGTACTGGCGGCGCCCCGGCGACTACCGGTGGGCGCGGGCCTCGCTGGGGCTGGCCACGGTGCTGGCCCTCATAGGCTTCTGGCTCTACCCGCTCGCGCCGCCGCGCCTGATGCCCGGTCTCGGCTTCATCGACACCGTGCACGGGCCGCAGGACCTGGCGAACCCCTCGTACGGGGCGATGACCGCGATCTCCAACCAGTACGCGGCGATGCCCTCGCTGCACTTCGGCTGGTCGTTGTGGTGCGGGATCGTGATCGTGGTGCTGGCGCCGAAGGGCTGGCAGAAGCTGCTCGGGGCGCTGCACCCGCTGATCACGGTGGGCGCGATCGTGGCCACCGCCAACCACTGGGTACTGGACGCCGTGGGCGGAGCCGTGGTCGTGTCCGCCGGTTTCGGTCTCGTCTATGCGCTGTCCGGACCGCGGGGCCTGCACATGAACCTCCCGGCGCAGCAGGGCCGGGACGACGCGGAACGGGCGGCGCCCGCCGCGCCCGGGACGACCACCGCCGAGCCCGTCGCGGGGTCGCGTTCCTAGCGGGGTGTTTCGGGGGCGTGCCCCGGGGGGCGCCCCCCGGGGCGCTGCCGCATCAGCCACCGTTGCGCCGCCTGCGCAGCAGCGTCCGCAGCGGTCCCGGGCTCTCGTACCCCACCCGCCGGGCGACCGCCGCCAGCGGTAGGTCCGTGGTGCGCAGCAGGTGTTCGGCCTGCTCCACCCGCAGGTCCTGCACCAGCCCGACGGGCGTGCGGCCGAGGGTACGGGCGACCGCGCGCTGGAGGGTGCGCTCGCTCACGCCGAGCTCCCGGGCCGCGTCCGCGATCGGCGCCGGCTCCGCGAGTCGGGTCCGCGCCCACTGTTCGAAGGCGGCGACGAGCGGGTCGTGGCGGGCCAGGGCGCTGGGGATGGCGTACGCCGCCTGTGAGGCGCGGTCGTCGACGACGAGGTAGTGCCGGACCAGATCCGCGAGGGCGGGGCTGCGCGTGCCGACGATCGACAGGGCCAGGTCGAGATGGCCGAACGCGGCGCCGGCCGTGGTGATCCCGCCGGAGCTGACGACCATCCGGGTCTCGTCGAGCGTGACCCGGCGGTAGCGGTCTCGGAAGAAGGGGGCCAGCCACCAACTGGTCGTCGCCCGCTGTCCGTCCAGCACCCCGGCCTCGGCCAGCAGGAACGTCCCGGTGCAGGACGTGGCGAGCGGGGTGCCGCGCTCGCGGGCCCCGGCCAGGACCCGGCGGGCCGGGCGGTGCGCGGCCGACGCGACGGCCTCGACGAGGGCGTCCGGGCGGCGCTCCATCAACGCGGGCACCACCAGCAGGTCCGCGTCCTCGGCCACGGCGGTCGGTTCGGTGTCGATGCGGTGGCCGAGTCCGGTACGGACCCGGCGCCGCACGCCGACCGTACGGATGTCGAAGGCGGGCGGCGGGGCTCCGGCCACCCGGCCGCGCAGCACGTCGGCAGTGTGCAGCACGTCCAGGACGGCGGAGATGCCCGAGTCGAAGACCCCGTCGAGGGCCAGTACGGCGATTTTCACCGCTCCACGGTAACGCCGAGCGACCCCGGTGCGGCTGTCGGAATCCGTGCGGAAGCTGCCGGATCCGACACTCCCGATCCGCCCGGGCCGTGCCTAGGGTCGTTGCCATGACCACGTATGAGACCAGTGCCCTCGAGGCCGGCGCCCCGCTCCGCAGCCGCACGCACACCTGGCAGCCGCGGCCCGAGATGACCCCGCAGATCCTCGGCATGAGCGGACTGGAGATCCTCCGGGCCAGCCTCAAGGGCGAACTGCCCGGCGCGTCGATGATGAGCACCCTGGGCTTCCGGCTCACCGAGGCCGCCGAGGGAGTCGCCGTCTTCGAGGGAGACCCGGGCGACCACCTGCTCAACCCCATGGGGACGGTGCACGGCGGCTTTCTGGCGACCCTGCTCGACTCGGCGCTCGGCTCGTCCGTGATGACCCTGCTCCCGGCCGGCACCGCCTACACCACGGTGCAGCTCGGGGTGCACATGATCCGGCCGGTCATGGCGGACACCCCCACCCTGCGCTGCGAGGGCACCGCCCTGCACGTCGGGCGGACGACCGCCACCGCCGAGGCGCGGGTCATCGGGACGCATGACGGGAAGCTCTACGCCCACGCGACGACGACGTGCGCGATCTTGCGCATGGGGTGACCGTGGCCGTGTCCGGGCCTCTCAGGGCCCGGCCGGGCCGTACGAGGCCGAAGGGGCGCCGGGGCGCACATCGCCCCGGCGCCCCTTCGGCTGGATCGCCGCTGTTTGTCAGGATCACCCCGTTCGGGCGGGGCTGCCACTCGAACGGGTGCGGCGCCGTTGCGGGGGCGCTGCCCCCGAGCCCCCGCGCCTCAAACGCCGGCGGGGCTGGAGGGGGAGCGGCGGGGTTGGAGGGGTGGGGCTCTGCTGCGGGCCGCGCGCCTCAGACGCCGGCGGGGTCAGGGGTGGGTGACGCGGAGTTCCTTGATGCCGTTGAGCCAGGCCGCGCGAAGGCGGCGTGGGGGCTCGGACGTCAGGTGGAGGTTCGGGAGCGCGTCGGCCAGGGCGTTGAAGATCAGGTCGATCTCCATCACAGCGAGGGACTTGCCCAGGCAGAAGTGCGGGCCGCCGCCGCCGAAGCCCAGGTGTGGGTTGGGGTCACGGGTGATGTCGAAGACGTCCGGGTTCGTGAAGACCTCGGGGTCGTGGTTGGCGGAGGAGTAGAACATGCCCACCCGGTCACCCGCCTTGATCTTCGCACCGCCCAGTTCGGTGTCCTGGGTGGCGGTGCGCTGGAAGGACACCACCGGGGTGGCCCAGCGGACGATCTCCTCGGCTGCGGTCGACGGCCGGGTCGCCTTGTAGAGCTCCCACTGTTCGGGGTGGGTCAGGAAGGCGTGCATGCCGTGGCTGATGGCGTTGCGCGTGGTCTCGTTGCCCGCGACCGCCAGCAGCAGTACGAAGAAGCCGAACTCGTCCGAGCCGAGGTTGCCCTGGCCCTCGGCCGCCACCAGCTGCGTGACGATGTCCTTGGCCGGGCATTCCTTGCGCTGGGCTGAGAGGTTCATCGCGTAGCCGATGAGCTCCATCGCCGCGTTGGAGCCGACCTCCTCGGTGATCGCGTACTCCGGGTCGTCGTAGGCGATCATCTTGTTCGACCAGTCGAAGATCTTCGCGCGGTCCTTCTGCGGTACGCCGATCAGTTCGGCAATGGCCTGCAGCGGAAGCTCGCACGCCACCTGCGTGACGAAGTCGAAGCTGCCGTCGGCCGCCGTGGCCGCGGCCTCCTCGACGATCTTCCGGGCGCGGTCCCGCAGCGCCGCCTCCAGGCCGCGGATGGCCCGGGGGGTGAAGCCGCGCTGCACGATCTGGCGTACGCGGGTGTGTTCCGGCGGGTCCATGTTCAACATGATCAGACGCTGGGCATCAATCGCATCACGCGGAATGTGCTCGTTGAACCGGATGATCGCGGTGTTGGTCGTCGAGGAGAACAGTTCCGGGTGCGTGGAGACGTATTTGACGTCCGCGTGCCGGGTCACGGCCCAGTAGCCCTCGTCGTCGAAGCCGGTGACACCCCGACGCTGCGGGCACCACCACACGGGCGCGGTCTGCCGCAGCTGCGCGAACTCCGGGAAGGGGACGCGGCTCTGCAGCAGGTCCGGGTCGGTGGCGTCGAAGCCTTCGGGCAGTGCGGGGCAGGACATCGGGCAACTCCAAAGTCTGACGGACCATCAGAAGTTGGCTTGAAGGTAGTAACGAGTTCTAGAACTGACAAGGGTCGCGGCGCCAACTGTTGCGTGTGGAATCCGTGCAGGGCGCGTGCAAGACCCTTGCGTGCCGGGGCCTCAGGTCATAAGACTGCGGGGAGAACTAGAACGCGTACTAGTTCGGGGCGGGGCGCCGGGACGGCCCGCCGTGCTGACGCAGTGCAGGAGAGGACGAGCTCATGGCCGCGGAACCCGTCATTGTCGAAGCCGTACGCACCCCCATCGGTAAGCGCGGGGGCGCGCTCGCCAACCTCCATCCCGCCTACCTGCTCGGTGAGACCTACCGCGAACTGCTGGCCCGTACCGGAATCCAGCCCGACTGCGTCGAGCAGATCGTCGGCGGCACCGTGACGCACGCAGGCGAGCAGTCGATGAACCCCGCCCGCAACGCCTGGCTCGCCATGGGGCTCCCGTACGAGACCGCCGCGACGACGGTGGACTGCCAGTGCGGCAGCTCCCAGCAGGCCAACCACATGGTCGCCAACATGATCTCCGGCGGGGTCATGGACATCGGCATCGCCTGCGGCGTCGAGGCCATGAGCCGGGTGCCGCTCGGCTCCGGATCCAAGCACGGCCCGGGGAAGCCCTTCCCGGACGAGTGGAACGTCGACCTCCCCAACCAGTTCGAGGCCGCCGAGCGGATCGCCCGCCACCGGGGCCTGTCCCGCGAGGACGTCGACCGGCTCGGGCTCCTCTCCCAGGAGCGGGCCGCGGCCGCATGGGCCGAGGAGCGGTTCAAGCGCGAGACCTTCGCCGTGCAGGTGCCGACGACCGAGGAGGAGCAGGCCGCCGGGCAGGGCATGTGGCGTCTGGTCGACCGGGACGAGGGGCTGCGGGACACGAGCATGGAGGCGCTGGCCCGGCTCAAGCCGGTCATGCCCACCGCCGTGCACACCGCGGGGAACTCCTCGCAGATATCCGACGGCGCCGCCGCCGTCATGTGGGCCTCGCGCAAGATGGCCCGCGCCCTCAAGCTCAAGCCGCGCGCCCGGATCGTCGCCCAGACGCTCGTCGGCGCCGACCCCCACTACCACCTCGACGGGCCGATCGACGCGACGCGGGCCGTGCTCGGCAAGGCCGGGATGTCGCTGCGGGACATCGACCTCGTCGAGATCAACGAGGCCTTCGCCTCCGTGGTCCTGTCCTGGGCGCAGGTCTTCGACCAGGACCTGGAGAAGGTCAACGTCAACGGCGGGGGCATCGCCCTCGGTCACCCCGTCGGCGCCACGGGCGCCCGGCTGATCACCACCGCGCTGCACGAGCTGGAGCGCCGTGACAAGGAGTTCGCGCTGATCACCATGTGCGCGGGAGGCGCGCTGGCGACCGGCACGATCATCCAGCGCCTGTGAGGCGCCCCTGAGTCCCGTGGGATGGGATGCAGAAGGCCCCGGAGGCCGGACCTGGGGAGGCCGGCCACCGGGGCCTTCGTATGTCTGCTGTGCTGCGTGCTGCGTGCTGCGTGCCGCGGCTTAGTACCAGTGGTTGGCGGACCAGAAGTTCCAGGCGCCGACCGGGCTGCCGTAGCGGTCGTTCATGTAGTCCAGGCCCCACTTGATCTGGGTGGCCGGGTTGGTCTTCCAGTCCGCACCCGCGGAGGCCATCTTCGACGCCGGCAGGGCCTGGGCCAGGCCGTACGCGCCGGAGGAGGGGTTGGTCGCGGTGTGGTTCCAGCCGCTCTCGTGGGAGATGATCTTGTCGAAGGCGGCGAACTGGGCCGGGTCCTTGATCATCTGCTGCGCGATCGCCTTGGCGCTCACCGGGGCCGCCTGGGCGGGAACCGTGGCGAGCATGGAGCCGGCGACGCCCAGGGCGACGACGGTGCCCGCGAGGGCCTTCTTCGAGATGGCGATGCGGCGGATGATGGCGTTGGACACGGAGGGAACCTTCCGACGGGGACAAGGACGGTCGCGGGCACGTCGAAGACGTGCGTGAGCCACTCACGCGAAGGAGAGGGGTTCGTCGGCGGCGGGTGAAGTGACCCTGCCGCCTTGCGACTCATCCAGTTCTACAGACGCCCCGGCGCCCTGGCAAAGGTCCCGCGTACTAGTGGTCCTCGCAGCAGGGGCCCCACCGACCCCCGTAGGGGTGGGTCCAGTGGCTCCGAGGCCTACTAGCCGGGTTCGTATGTGATCCACACCCTATGGGGCGGGTCACCGGGGCAGGCCCCGAATGTCACCCTCCGCTGCCGTTCGTACCCCTTCTGAGGGCGGGTTCGTGGCGATTCCGGCTCCCGGATCGAAGGAGACCGGGGCGTCGAACGCGGCTCTGCGGGTCGCCCGGCGCAGCGCCTTCAGCAGGGTCGCCCCGAGGGTCAGGGTCAGTACGACCGTCAGCGCCGCCCGGCCCAGGTCCCAGCCCACCGAGGTCGCCAGGCAGTACGCGGCGAACCGCGCCAGGTTCGAAGCCACCGGATCCCCCGGATGGAAGGAGATGCCCTGGCCCATGCCCTGCAGCAGCACCCAGCCCTGCAGGTTCATGACCGTGCCGTACGCGAACGAGCCCGCGAAGCCGTACGCGGCCAGCATCAGCAGCTCCGCCCGGCCCCGGATCCTCTCCGGGCCCGGCAGCAGCCCGGCCCCCAGCGCGAACCAGCCCATCGCCAGCATCTGGAACGGCATCCACGGCCCGACCCCGCCCGTCAGCAGGGCGGAGGCGAACATCGTCACCGAGCCCAGGACGAAACCGAAGCCGGGACCGAGGACCCGCGCGCTCAGCACCATCAGGAAGAACATGGGCTCCAGCCCGGCGGTACCCGCGCCCAGAGGTCTCAGCGCTGCCCCGACAGCGGCGAGCACACCGAGCATCGCCACCGCTTTCGCGTCCATGCCGTTGTCGGCGATGGTCGCGACGACCACCGCCACCAGGAGCGGCAGGAGCGCGGCGAAGAGCCAGGGGGCGTCCTGCGCGTGGGCGAGCCCCGACTGACGGTCGGCGAGCAGCGGCCAGCCGAAGGCCGCGATGCCGATGAGGGTGACGAGGAGCAGGGTGACAGCGGCGCGGGGGCCGATCCGGACGGGGCGGGCAGAGCGGGAGGGGTGGGCGGGACTGGTGGGGTGGGCGGGACGGTTCACCGGGCCTCCGCCGCGTCGAGGGCCTCGGCCGCGTCCAGGGCCTCGGCTACCTGGCGCACGGTGAGCCAGGGGGCCGGGGCGAGGACCTTCGCCACTTGCGGCGCGAAGGCGGGCGAGGAGACGACGACCTCGGCGGTCGGACCGTCCGCGACGATCTCCCCGCCGGCCAGGATCACCACGCGGTGGGCCAGCTCGGCGGCGAGTTCCACGTCATGGGTGGCCAGGACGATGGCGTGGCCGTCGGCGGCCAGGCCGCGCAGGATCTCGACCAGGCGGGCCTTGGCGGCGTAGTCCAGGCCGCGGGTGGGCTCGTCCAGGAGCAGGAGGGCGGGCCGGCCGGTGAGGACCAGGGCCAGGGCGAGGGCCAGGCGCTGGCCCTCGGAGAGATCGCGCGGGTGGACGTCGTCGGAGACGTCCGGAAGCAGCGCGGAGACGAGGTCCCGGCAGGTACCGGGAGGCGCGGCGGCGTCGGAGTCGGCGGCGGCGCATTCGGCGGCGACCGTGTCGGCGTACAGGAGGTCGCGGGGTTCCTGCGGGACGAGGCCGACGCGGCGCACCATCTCGGGCGGTGCCGTGCGGTGGGGGGTGCGGCCGCCGACGGTCACCTCGCCGGTGGTGGGGGTGACCGTACCGACGAGGGTGGAGAGGAGGGTGGACTTGCCGGCGCCGTTGCGGCCCATGAGGGCGACGGTTTCGCCGGGGGCCACGGTGAGGGTGACGTCGTGCAGGGCCTGCACGCGGCCGCGGCGGACGGTGACCCGGCGGACCTCGGCCGGGGTCTCCCGGGGGGCGCGGGCGCGGGCGGGGTCGGAGTCGGGGCTCGGCCGGCCGCGGCGGAGCAGGCGCGCGAGCAGGCCGGGGGCTTCGGCGACGGGGGCTCCGCCCCCGGACCCCCGCGCCTCAAGCGCCGGCGTTCGAGGCGAGGGGTCCGGGGCGGAGCCCTGGGAAGCGGCGGGGCGGGCGGGCCCGGACAGGCGGTCCGGGATGCCTGGCGCAGCGGACAGGCGGGCCACCAGCGGAGCGGCCTGGCGGCGGGCGTCGCGGATCGAGAGGGGGAGGGGGGACCAGCCCGCGAGGCGGCCCAGGGAGACCACCGGCGGGTGGACCGGGGAGACGGCCATGATCTCGGCGGGGGTGCCGATGACCGGGGCCGCGCCCGGCGACGGCAGGAGCAGGACCTGGTCGGCGTAGTGGACGACCCGCTCCAGCCGGTGCTCCGCCATCAGCACGGTCGTGCCCAGGTCGTGGACCAGGCGCTGGAGGACCGAGAGGACTTCCTCCGCCGCGGCTGGGTCGAGCGCGGACGTCGGCTCGTCCAGCACCAGCACCCGGGGGTGCGGGGTGAGGACCGAGCCGATCGCGACCCGCTGCTGCTGGCCGCCGGACAGCGTCGCGATCGGCCGGTCGCGCAGCTCGTTCAGGCCCAGCAGGTCCAGGGTCTCCTCCACCCGGCGGCGCATCACCGCAGGTGGCAGGCCCAGCGACTCCATGCCGTAGGCGAGCTCGTCCTCGACCACGTCCGTCACGAAGTGTGCGAGGGGGTCCTGGCCGACCGTGCCGACCACGTCCGCGAGCTCGCGCGGCTGGTGCGTGCGCGTGTCCCGGCCGGCGACCGTGACCCGGCCGCGCAGGGTGCCGCCCGTGAAGTGCGGGACCAGCCCGGAGACCGCGCCCAGCAGGGTGGACTTGCCGACGCCCGACGGGCCGACCAGCAGCGTCAGCTCCCCCTCGGGGATCACCAGGTCGACGCCCTGCAGGGAGGGGGCGGGTGCGCCCTCGTAGGTGACCGACACCTGCTCGAAGCGGATCACTGCGACGCCTCCTCGGGCGGTACGGGTGCCACGAAGGCGGGCAGCAGGCCGATCAGGATCGCTGCCGCCGGCCAGAGCGGGAACGTGGGGGCCGTCAACGGGACCACGCCCGGGTGCAGGGCGGCGGGGTCGACGGAACCGGCGTGGATCAGCACGGCGGCCACGGCCGCGCCCGATCCGGCGACCAGCCAGGCGCGCGGCCCCCAGCGGTCGGGCCGGTAGCGGGTCCGCACCGACCGGCGGCCGCCCAGGCGCAGGCCCGCGACGGCCAGGGCCGCACCGGCGCCGAGCACCGGAAGCCCGTACGCGGCGCCCTGCGCGGCGAGCAGGCCGTACGTGCCCGCGCACATGCCGAGGAGGCCGCCGAGGGTGAGGGCGTTGGTGGTGTGCCGGACGGCGGGCGGTACCTCGGCGGTACGGCCGTAGCCGCGCGCGTCCATCGATGCGGCGATGGCGACGGAGCGTTCCAGAGCGCCTTCCAGGACCGGCAGGCCGATCTGGAGGATGGCCTTCACCCCGCCCGTGGGCCGGCCGCGCAGCCGGCGGGCGGTCCGCAGGCGGGCGACGTCGGCGACCATGTTCGGCGCGAAGGTCATGGCGACGACGACGGCGACCCCGGCCTCGTACAGGGCGGCCGGGAGGGACTTCAGCAGCCGTGCCGGATTGGCGAGGGCGTTCGCGGCGCCGACGCACACCAGGAGCGCGGCCAGCTTCAGGCCGTCGTAGAAGGCGAAGACGAGCTGCTCGGCGGTGACGCGGCCGCCGAAGCGGATGCCCTGGGCCCAGGCCGGGAGCGGGATCTCCGGGAGGGTGAAGAGGAGGTGCGAGCCGGGCAGGGGGGAGCCGAGCAGCATCGAGAAGAGCAGGCGCAGGCCGATGACGAAGAGGCCGAGCTTGAGGAAGGCGCCGTAGGAGCGGGCCCAGGGCGCGTCGGTGCGGCGCGCCGCGACCACGTACCCGGCGACGCCGATGATCAGCCCGAGCAGCAGCGGGTTGGTGGTGCGGGAGGCGGCGGTGGCGAGGCCGAGGGCCCACAGCCACCAGGCCCCCGCGTGCAGGGCGGTGGCCCGGCCGGACTGCGGGGGCCTCCACTTTTCGTACGTCGACCGGTGCGCGGGGACCTGCGCCGCGGCCGGACTCCGGCGGGCCGGGGGCAGGCCGCCGGGTGCGGCTCCGGTGGGGGTGCGGTGGGCCTGCGGCCGTGCCCGGCGGATACCGATGCCGATGCCCGTGCCCGTGCCGGTGCCGGTGCCGGTGCCGGTGCCGGTGCCCGTGCCCGGGGCCGTGCCGGTGGCGGGCGCGGTTCGGGGTGCGCCAGTGTCCGTGCTGGTCGGCTCGGCGCCGTTGCCGGGGTGCGCCGCGGCGCCGGGGCCGGTCATCGCGTACGGCGGCGGGACTGCCAGACGCCGGCCGCGGCGAGGGCGGCCACCGCGGCGATGCCCGCGAGCAGGCCCGCGGACGGGCCCCCGCCGGACTCCGGAGCGGCGGACTCCGCAGCGGCGGACCGCGCCGGGTCCGGGGTCCCGGCCGCGCCGTCGGCGACCTGGTCGCCGCAGCCCTGCTTCGGGTAGCCGGAGATCGCGCACAGCAGCGCCGCGCTGTTGTAGCGCAGCGGCTTGGCGACCGAGGCCAGCGCCTCGGCCGTCGTGGCCTCGGAGGCCACCTGCGCGCAGGCCGTGCGCGGGGCGGCAGCGGGCGGGGCGTCGCCCGCCGGGGCGTCCTCCGGGACGCCGAAGTCGATGACGAGCGCCACCCGCTTGGTGCCCTCCGTCGGGGCGGTCGCCCCGCAGACGGTCTCGAAGTCGGCCGCTGCGCGCGGCTGGGCCGCCTGCGCCGCCGCGTCCTTGCTCACCGAGAAGCGGAAGCCCTGGACGGCGCCGTCCGCGGGACGGGCCATCGAGGGGCCCTGGGTGGCGTAGGACCACCGGCCGCCCGCCGAGCCGTCCCAGAACGACCAGTAGCGGTAGCCGGCCGCCAGCGCCGGGGAGGCGGCCAGCAGGGCCAGGGCGATCCCGAGGGCGAGGGCCACGGCGGGCGGGCGGCGGCGCATCAGGACTCGTTCTTCTTCCGGCGGCCGCTCAGCAGGATGCCGATGCCGACACCGGCCGCGGCGCACGAACCGACGATCCACCAGACGTTCTGGCCGCCCGAGGGCTCCTCCTTCTTGCTGTCCACCTTCGTCGCGTCGGTGTCCGCGCCCTTCGGGGCCGGGCCGGTCGCGTTCAGCGCGGCGACGAGGTCGGTGCCGCCGAAGGACTTCGGGTCGTTGCCGGTCGCGTGCGCGGCGAGGACGAGGGTGCCCAGCGCGGCCGGGCTGCCCTTCGCCCACTCGGCGGAGTTGGTCTCCAGCCACTTCAGGGCGCCCGCCGCCGACTCCTTGTGGCCGGCGGCGGCCAGGGCCAGTACCGCGTCGACCGTGTTGCCGGTGTCGGGGGGGGGCTGGTCCGCGCCCGGGGTGACGGCCATGAGGTGGCCGTCCTTCTTGAGGGCCTCGGCCAGGTAGCCGGCCGCGCCCTGGGCGGCGGTCACCGGGTCGGCGGCGTTCGCGGCCGGGCAGGCCAGCGGGGCGGCGGGGGTGTTCTCGGCGGACGGGACGACGGCCGCGCCCTTGCCGAGGCCGGCCAGGGTGGCGGCGGCCGTGGCGTCGGCGTTGGCGAGGAGCTTGCCGTCGGCCGGCTGGTACGCGAAGGCGCCCCGGTCGGTGGCCGGCTCGGCGGTGCAACCCAGCTGGAAGGGGAGCAGGCCGTCGTAGGCGGACTTGCCCGCCTTGGACTTGACCTCGGCCGGCTTCTCGCCCGCCACGGCCAGGGCGCTGATCACCACGGCGGTGGAGTTGGCGTCGCTGGGGGAGCCGGGGACGAAGCTCCAGCCGCCGTCCTCGTTCTGGACGGACTTCAGCCAGTCCACGCTCTTCCTGACGGTCGTGTCGTGGCCGCCGAGCGCCTTCAGGGCCTGCACGGCCGCCGCGGTGGCGTTGGTGTCGTACATCGTGTTCGCGTCGCACTCGGCGGCGGCGGCGGCGTTCGGGCGGAAGGAGGCGAAGCCACCGGTCGCGCACTGCTGGCCGACGAGCCAGTCCACGGCCTGGCCGGCGGGCTCGACACCGACGGTGTGCTGGGCGAGCAGTGCGAAGGACTGCCGCCACACGCCGTCGTACGTGGGGTCGTTCTTGCCGTACAGGCCAGAGGGGATGACCGGGGGTGCGGAGGGGGAGGCGGGCGGCGCGGTGTCGGCGAGGGCTGCGGGGGCGGCGCCCACGCAGAGCACGGCGGAGGCGGCGAGCGCGGCTGCGCTGCGGCGGACGTTCATAGGGGGGGTGGTGCCTCTCGTACGGGGGAACCGGCAGCAGGCACGCACAGGCACCGGGCTCCGGCTCCGTTTACCTCGACGGTGCCGGCCACCGGGGGCTCCGGCGGCACGAGCCGCGCACCTTCGGTACGGGGCATTCCGGCTTCCCGCCCGGGCGGTGCCGGGGGTGTTCACGGTTGCGGGTCAGCGCCGGAATTGCACCGGCTTCCCCCCGTACAGAGGTGTGGACGACAGGTTCACTCTACCGGCCCGTAACCGGCGGGCCCCGGGGTGCAGGGGCCGGTCGCCCCTTACACGGCCCGGTACGCCACCGGTTCCGTGCCCGGCACCGCCTCGGCGCGGCCCTGCTTGACCAGCCGCCTCACATGGGCCTCCGCTTCGGAGACGGCGATGTTGCGGGAGCCGTACGGGATCTGCTCCCAGGGCCGGTTCCACTCCATCCGCTCGGCCAGCCCCCACGGGGTCAGCGGCTCGGCCAGCAGGGCCAAGAGGCCCCTCAACCGTTCCTCGTGGTGGTCGAGGAGCTCCCGTACGCGGGCGGGCGCGTCGGTGAAGGCGTGCTGGTGGGCGGGGAGCACCTCGGCGGGTCCGAGGCGGCCGATGCGTTCGAGGGAGTCGAGGTAGTCGCCGAGCGGGTCGGTGACGCGGGTGTCCTCCGGGGCCTCGTACAGCCCGATGTGGGGGGAGATCCCGGGCAGCAGGTGGTCCCCGGAGAAGAGGCGGCCGTGGCCGGGGAGGTTCGCCGGGTGCGCTTCCTCGAGGTGCAGGCAGACGTGTCCGGGGGTGTGGCCGGGGGTCCAGATCGCGCGTAGTCGGCGCCCGGCGAGGGGGAGCAGCTCGGCGGGGACGATCTCCCGGTCGGGGACGGCGGCGCGCAGGCCGGGCAGGGTCCGCATGCGGCCGCTCGCGCGGGCGGCGCGCAGCGGGGCGATGTGTTCCTTGGGGGCTCCGGCGGCGGCGAGTTTGGCGCTCATGTAGTCGAACCAGACGCCGGGCTCGGAGGCGCGGGTCCGTACGACGACCTCGGTGTCGGCGGCGTGCATGGCGATCCAGGAGCCGGAGGCCTCGCGGACCTGGCCGGAGAGGCCGTGGTGGTCGGGGTGGTGGTGGGTGATGACCACGCCGTGGACGTCGGTGACGGCGGTGCCGAGTGCGGCGAGGCCGGCGCCGAGGGTGTCCCAGGAGGCCGGGTCGTCCCAGCCGGTGTCGATGAGGACGGGGCCGCGGTCGGTGTCGAGGACGTGGACGAGGGTGTGTCCGAGGGGGTTGTCGGGGATGGGGACCTTGATGGCCCATACGCCGCCGCCGTGATCGATGACGTGCGGGGCGTCACCGGTGACGTGTGCGGTGCCTCCGGTGACGTGCGGGGCGCCTCCGGCGACCCGTGACGCCTCCTCCGTGACCCGTGGCGTGTCCTCCGTCATGCGCCCGCCCTCCCCTGTCGTCGCCCTCGGACGAGAACGTGTTCCAGTAGTAGCCCAAGTCGACCACTTTCCGGGCTCCCTGACTAGTCGTTCGATCTTCTCCGCCGCACTGACGGAGGTTCAGTCCTGGCCGTGGACTCCTCTAACTAGAACTGGTATCAGTTCTGGAACGCCAAGCCGCAGGAGGCCTCAGCCATGACCGAGCTCGTGGAACACGGAAAGCTGTTCATCGGCGGGGAGTGGACGGATCCGCTGGGCACCGACACGATCCGGATCGTCTCCCCCCACACCGAGCAGGTCATCGGCTCCGTCCCGCACGCCTCGAAGGCTGACGTCGACCGCGCCGTCGCCGTCGCGCGCACGGCGTTCGACGAGGGGCCCTGGCCGCGGATGAGCCTGGACGAGCGGATCGCCGTCGTCTCCCGGATCAAGGACGCCATCGCCGTCCGGCACGAGGAGATAGCCCGCTCGATCAGCTCCCAGAACGGCTCCCCTTACTCCTGGAGCGTCCTCGCCCAGGCGCTCGGCCCGATGATGGTCTACGACGCCGCGATCACGGTCGCCCGCGCCTACCCGTACGAGGAGCACCGCCAGGGCGTGCTCGGCCCGATCCTGGTGCGCCGGGAGCCGGTGGGCGTGGTCGCCGCGGTCATTCCGTGGAACGTCCCGCAGTTCGTGGCGGCGGCCAAGCTGGCGCCTGCCCTCCTGACCGGCTCGACGGTGATCCTCAAGCCGTCGCCCGAGGCGCCGCTCGACTCCTACATCCTCGCCGACATCGCGCGCGAGGCCGGGCTCCCCGAGGGCGTGCTGTCGATCCTGCCCGCCGACCGCGAGGTCAGCGAGTACCTGGTCGGGCACCCCGGCATCGACAAGGTCTCCTTCACCGGTTCGGTCGCGGCCGGCAAGCGCGTGATGGAGGTCGCCGCGCGCAACCTCACCCGCGTCACCCTCGAACTCGGGGGCAAGTCGGCCGCCGTGGTCCTCCCGGACGCCGACGTGGAGACCGCGGTCGCCGGGATCGTGCCCGCGGCCTGGATGAACAACGGTCAGGCCTGCGTCGCCCAGACCCGCATCCTCGCTCCCCGCAGCCAGTACGAGGAGGTGGCCGAGGCCCTCGCGGCGGCGGCCGGCGCGCTGGTCGTCGGCGACCCGCTCGACCCGGCGACCCAACTCGGCCCGCTCGTGGCGAAGCGGCAGCAGCAGCGCTCGCTGGACTACATCCGCATCGGGCAGGAGGAGGGCGCGAAGGTCCTGGCGGGCGGCGGCCGTCCGGCGGGCCTGGAGCAGGGCTGGTACGTGGAGCCCACCCTCTTCGGTGACGTCGACAACTCCATGCGGATCGCGCGCGAGGAGATCTTCGGCCCGGTCGTCTGCCTGATCCCCTACGGGGACGAGGCCGAGGCGGTACGGGTGGCCAACGACTCGGAGTTCGGCCTCAGCGGCAGCGTCTGGACCGCCGACATCGAGCGCGGCATCGACTTCGCCCGCCGGATCCGCACCGGCACCTTCAATGTGAACACCTTCAGCCTGGACATGCTGGGGCCGTTCGGCGGCTACAAGAACAGCGGCCTGGGGCGGGAGTTCGGCCCCGAGGGCCTGAGCGAGTACCTGGAACACAAGATGATCCACCTTCCGGCGACGTATGCAGCGGGCGCCGCCGAGGCGGGTGCCTGATGGGGGACCGCTGGCAGGTCGAGGTGGACCGGGGGGTCTGCATCGGCTCGGGCATGTGCGTGAACCACGCCCCGGACGGCTTCGTCCTGGACACGGCGCGCCAGTCCCACCCGCGCACCGCCGAGTCGGACGCGAACGAGCCGATCCTCACGGCTGCGGAGGGCTGCCCGGTGGAGGCCATCATGATCACCCTGGCGACGACGGGCGAACCGGTCTTCCCGCCGGAGGAATGACCGCGGACGGGGAGCGGGACCCCGGCAGCCGGTGAGCCGGTGGCGGTGAGCCGGTGAGCAGGCGGCTGGCGACCCGGTAGCCAGTCGCCCGGCTACCGGAGTCCCGTTTCGTCGCAGGGGCCGGTGCGTGCAGCCGGGTACGACCGGCCCTGCGGTCGCCCTCAGGCGTCGGCGCCTTCGGGAGCGCGGGTCAGCGACCGCAGCACGAGCGCGATCACGACGGCGGTGCCGGAGCACACGGTCAGGGCCAGGAAGCCGTTGCCGACACCCGCGGTGGTCGCGTCCGCGACCGAACCGCCGTCGTCGAGACGGCCGTCGACCGAGGTGGCGAGGACGGTGCCGATGACGGCGATGCCGAGGGCGGCGCCGGTCTCGTTGAAGGTGTTGAGCAGGCCGGAGCCGACACCGGACTCCGCCACCTCGACGTGCGAGGTGCCGATGGCGAAGAGCGGGACGTAGCAGGCGGGCAGACCGGCGCCGATCACGGCCAGCGCGAACGCGGTGAGCGCGACGCTGCTGGTGCCGGCCGCAAGGATGCCCGTGCCGACCACGTGCAGGGCCGCCCCGGCCGCGTACGTTCCGCCCGGGCCCAGGGCGTTGACCAGTGACGGCGCGACCAGCGCGACCACGAGGGCGGCCAGGCCCATGGGGAGCAGTGAGAGGCCGGTGACGAAGGCGCTCATCTCGTGGACCCGCTGGAAGTACATGCTGGCCAGGAAGGAGCTGCTGATCATCACGGCGGCCACGAGGAGCAGGCCGACGCTGGACAGCCAGTAGGTGGGCTTGCGCAGCAGGTGCAGCGGGAGCAGCGGGTCGACCCGGCCGATCTCCATGAACGTGACCGCGGCGAGCAGGACCGCGGCGGCGCCGATGCTGATCCAGGCGTTCCGGTCGCCGAACCCCTCGTGCAGTCGGATCAGTCCGAAGGACAGGGCGGCCAGTCCGGCGGTGGACACGATCGCCGACGGCAGCCGCAGCTTGCGGCCGCTGCTCGTGTCGAGGGCGGGCATGCTGCGCAGGGCGCCGATGCCGGCCGCGATGCTGACCGGGATGTTGATCAGGAAGGCCCAGCGCCAGCTGATCGCCGTGACGATGAGCCCGCCGAGCACCACGCCGATGGTCGCGCCGATCACGCCGAGGCCGCTCCAGGCGGTCAGTGCGATCTTGCGCTGCTCCTCGTCCTGGTAGACCGCCAAGATGATCGACAGGGCGGCGGCGGAAAGCAGTGCGGCTCCGGCGCCCTGGACGGCGCGGCCCACGACGAGCAGTTCCTGGTTGCCCGCGATGCCGCAGAGCACGGAGGCCACGGCGAAGACGGTGAGGCCGGTGAGGAAGGTGCGGCGGCGTCCGAGGACGTCGGAGACGCGCCCACCGAAGAGCAGCAGGCTGCCGAGCACCAGGACGTACCCGCTGATCGTCCACTGCAGGGCCGTCTGATCCGCGGGCAGCTGTGCCCCGATCGAGGGCAGGGCCACGTTCACGACCGTCGAGTCCAGCATGACCATCAACTGGGCGACGCCGACCACCACCAGAGTGGTCCAGGCGGCCTTGCCGGGGGCCCGTGCGGGTGTTCCCGCCGCGTCATGCTCGGCCGTTCGGGGCGCCAGCGTCTGCTCGGTCACCACGTCTCCTTCGTCCGTCGTCTGCGCTAAATGATTTATGCGCATGCATCAATTGAGCTCGGACAGTACATGTATGCGTATGCATCGACAAGGCGAGGTGGCGAACCTACGATGAGGAACGTGACAGAAACAGCAGCTCTCACCGACCGCTGGGTGGCCGTGACCCGCGCCTGTGCGCAGATCAACCAGGCCGCCGAGCGCGTGCTGGCCGAGCGCCACGGCCTGTGCGCCAGCGCCTTCGAGATCATGGACGTGATGGCGCGCGCCGACGACTGGATCCGGGCGGGGGAGCTCAGTTCCCGCGCGTCCCGCAGCCAGCCCCAGGTCTCGCGCCTGGTGGCCCAGATGGTCGGTGCGGGCTATGTCGAGCGAAAGCCGTGCTCCAGCGACCGGCGGGGGTTCGACGTCCGGCTCACGGCGTCCGGCCGGGAGCTCTTCTCGCAGTCCGTCGTCACCATGGAGGCGGTGCTGAGCGAGGTGGCCGAAACCAGCGCAGAGGTGCGGGACGTCATGGGGCTGACCGCCGACCGCTGACTGTTGGCACTGGCGGCTGGCTGTTGGTGCTGGCCGATGGTCGTTGAGCTCTAGTCGTTGTCCGCTGAGCGTGGGTCGCCGACTGCTGGCCGGCGCTCGTGCGTCGGGCCGTGCGCCGGCCTCGTTGGTTTTCCCCCGGGGCCCTACCGCCCGCGCGGCCCGCTCAGGGGCGGGTCGTGCGGCCCGGTCGGCTCGTGATGTTCGTGGGGCCGAGGCGCGCGCCGCACCGGTCGCAGAGCTGGTGGGTGTCGGGACCGCCGCCGCAGCCCGTGTGTTCGATGACCACCGGAGGCCCGTCCACCTCCGGGTAGTAGCGGTCGCCCCACTGCATCAGGTGGTTCAGGGCGGGCCACAGGGCCAGGCCCTTCGCCGTCAGGACGTAGTCGAAGCGTTCCGGCCGGGTCTGGTACGGACGTCGCTCCAGCACGCCCTCGGCCTCCAGTCGGCGCAGCCGGTCGGTCAGGACGCTGCGGGTGATGCCGAGTTCGCCCTGGAGCGCGTCGAAGCGCCGGTGGCCCTGCATGACGCTGCGCACGATCAGCAGCGACCAGCGTTCGCCGATCACCTCGAGGGCGCGGGCGATGGAACACACCTGGGTCTCGTAATCGCGGGCGAGCATGGGTCGAGCATACCTAGTGGGTCGCGTGAAGCGACTCTCCTGGGCTAGGGTCGATCGAGTTAGTTGCTTCATCAGACTCACTGCAAGGGGAGCAGCATGTCCGCGTACCTGTCCGACTCGGCGCAGACCTCGTACGTCCAGGGCCCGACCACCCGCTTCGCCTACCGCCGGTTCGGCACCGGCCGCGGGGTGCCGCTGGTGCTGGCCCTGCGGTTCCGCGGGACCGTCGACCACTGGGACCCCGCCTTCCTGGAGGTCCTGGCGGCCGCGCGGGACGTCATCGTCTTCGACAACGCCGGCTGCGGCCTCTCCTCGGGCCGGACCCCGGACACCATCGCCGCGATGGCCGAGGGGGCCGTCGAGTTCATCGAGGCGCTGGGTCTGCCGCGGGTGGACCTGCTGGGCTGGTCGATGGGGGGCGCGGTCGTGCAGGCCGTCGCACTGCGGCGCCCGGAGCTCGTCCGGCGGCTCGTCGTGGCCGCGAGCGGCCCTGGTGGCGTTCCCGACACCCCGGCGGCGCCGGACCGGGTGTGGGAGGTCGCGGGGAAGCCCGTCAACGACGACGAGGACTTCCTCTACCTCTTCTTCCCCGACACCCCGGCCGCGCGCGCCGCCGGTCTGGCCTCGCTGCGCCGCCTCGACACCCGGCTCGGCGCATCCGCAGCCACCGTGCGCCCCGAGGGCGTCGGCGCGCAGGCCGCCGCGCTCGGCCGGTGGGGACGGGGGGAGGGCGCCGCTTGGGAGCGGCTCGGGGAGATCGCACACCCGGTGCTAGCGGCGGCCGGGGCCCACGACGTCATGGTCCACGCGTACGCCACGTACGCCATGTCCCAGCGGCTGGCGGACTCGAAGGTCGTCATCTACGGGGACGCCGGACACGGCTTCCTGTTCCAGCACCCCGAGGAGTTCGGGGGCGAGGTCCTCCGCTTCCTGGCGGAGTGAGTCGGGGGTCCGCCGCGACCCGGCTCCGGAGCGGCGGCTTCAGGCCTTTTCCGGAGACGTCAGGTCGATCAGGCGGCACACCGTTTCGATGTCGATCTTGACCTGGGCGATCGACGCGCGGCCGGAAAGCCACGTGATCAGCGCCGAGTGCCAGGTGTGCTCGATGACCCGGACCGCCGACAGCTGCTCCGCCGTCGGCGGCTTCTCCAGGCCCATCGCGTCCAGGATGATCGCCGTGGTCAGTCGGGACACCGTGTCCACCTCGGGGCTCACGCTCCGGTCCGCGAACGTCAGTGCCCGCACCATCGCGTCGGCCAGCTGCGGCTCCCGCTGGAGGGCGCGGAAGGCCCGCATCAGGGTCTCCGCGACCCGCGTCGCGGGATCGTCCCCGGCCGGCGGGCGCTTGCGCAGCGTGGTGTGCATGTGCTGGAGCTGGTCCTGCATGGTGGCGACCAACAGGTGCACCTTGGAGGGGAAGTAGCGGTAGAGCGTGCCCAGGGCGACGCCCGCCGCCTCCGCGACCTCGCGCATCTGGACGGCGTCGAATCCGCCCCTGCTGGCCAGCTGGGCGCTGGCGTGCAGAATCCGGCGGCGGCGGGCCTCCTGGCGCTCCGTCAGGGGAGGCGACGCCGATGTGGTGACGGCCTTCACTTCCGCTGTCATGGCTCCCGTTCCGTGTCGTTCCGTGTCGTTGCGCGGGCTGAATCCGGGCTGGTCCGCGGCCAGCATGGCAGGCGCCGGAGCCGTGGCGCGAATCACCTGCTCCGCCTCTTACGGTGTAGTTTCCGGCCGGTAGATTCAATGGTCTTCGACGGATCAAGTCTGAAACTTGTTCTACATTATCCGAGCGGTTACGCTCCGGCGAAAGTTGCAGGGAGAAGGGGGCCGAGAGTGACCGCTGAGGCCATGGTGACGAGCCCTTTCGCGGGTTCCGCCGCCGACGGCGACCGCCCGCTGCGCATCGCACTCCTCACCTATAAGGGGAACCCGTTCTGCGGCGGCCAGGGCGTCTACGTCCGCCACCTCGCGCGCGAACTCGTCCAACTGGGGCACGCCGTCGAGGTCATCGGCGCGCAGCCCTACCCCGTGCTCGACACCGGCGCCACGCTCACCGAGCTCCCGAGCCTGGACCTGTACCGCAGCCCGGATCCCTTCCGCACGCCGGCGCGCGACGAGTACCGGGACTGGATCGACGCCGTCGAGGTCGCCACCATGTGGACCGGCGGCTTCCCCGAGCCCCTGACCTTCTCGCTGCGCGCCCGCCGCCACCTGGCCGCGCGCGCAGGTGACTTCGACGTCATCCACGACAACCAGACGCTCGGGTACGGCCTCCTCGCCGACCTCGGCGCCCCGCTGGTCACCACGATCCACCACCCCATCACCGTCGACCGCCAGCTCGACCTCGACGCCGCGCAGGGCCGGCTGAAGCGGGCCTCCGTGCGCCGCTGGTACGGCTTCACCCGCATGCAGGGCCGCGTCGCCCGCCGACTGCCGTCCGTGCTCACCGTCTCCGGGTCCTCCAAGCAGGAGATCGCCCAGCACCTGGGCGTCCGGGACGAGCGCATCCACGTCGTGCACATCGGCGCCGACACCGACCTGTGGTCGCCGGACCCGTCCGTCGCCGAGGTGCCCGGCCGCATCGTCACCACCTCCAGCGCCGACGTGCCGCTCAAGGGGCTCGTGTACCTCGTCGAGGCGCTCGCCAAGCTGCGCACCGAGCAGCCGCAGGCGCACCTCGTCGTCGTCGGCAAGCGCGCCGAGCAGGGCCCCGTCGCCCGCGCCATCGAGACGTACGGCCTCCAGGACGCGGTCCGCTTCGTCAAGGGCATCACCGACGCCGAGCTCGTCGACCTCTACCGCAGCGCCCAGATCGCCTGCGTGCCCTCCCTCTACGAAGGCTTCTCGCTCCCGGCCGCCGAAGCCATGGCCACCGGCACCCCGCTCGTCGCCACCACCGGCGGCGCGATCCCCGAGGTCGCCGGACCCGACGGCGAGACCTGCCTCGCGGTGCCCCCGGGCGACGCGGGCGCGCTGGCCGGCGCACTGGGCCGGGTGCTGGGCGATCCGGAGCTGCGGGCCCGCCTCGGCGCCGCCGGGCGCGAACGGGTCCTGACCCGGTTCACCTGGGCCGCGGCCGCCCGCGGTACCGTCGCGCACTACCGCGCCGCCATCGAGCAGGCCGCCGCCGCCCCTACCCGCCGGGCGCGCTGACCTCCTGCCCCCTCTGCTTCCTCCGCTTCCTCCCCATCCCCGAACAACCCCCGCGACCGCGAAGGCAGGACCCCGTGCTGACCGTCGATTTCTCCCGGTTCCCGCTCGCCGCAGGCGACCGCGTACTCGACCTGGGCTGCGGCGCAGGCCGGCACGCCTTCGAGTGCTACCGGAGAGGCGCCCAGGTGGTCGCCGTCGACCGCAACGGCGAGGAGATCCGCGAGGTCGCCAAGTGGTTCGCAGCGATGAAGGAGGCCGGTGAGGCCCCCGCCGGGGCCACCGCCACCGCCATGGAGGGCGACGCGCTCGCCCTGCCCTTCCCCGACGACTCCTTCGACGTCGTCATCATCTCCGAGGTGATGGAGCACATCCCCGACGACAAGGGCGTGCTCGCCGAGATGGTCCGCGTGCTCAAGCCCGGCGGGCGCATCGCCATCACCGTGCCGCGCTACGGCCCCGAGAAGATCTGCTGGGCGCTCTCCGACGCCTACCACGAGGTCGAAGGCGGCCACATCCGCATTTACAAGGCGGACGAGCTGCTCGGCAAGATGAAGGCCGCGGGCCTCAAGCCGTACGGCACCCACCACGCGCACGGGCTGCACTCCCCGTACTGGTGGCTCAAGTGCGCCTTCGGCGTCGACAACGACAAGGCACTGCCCGTCAAGGCGTACCACAAGCTCCTGGTCTGGGACATCATGAAGAAGCCGCTGGCCACGCGGCTCGCCGAGCAGGCCCTGAACCCGCTCATAGGAAAGAGCTTCGTGGCGTACGCGACCAAGCCCCACCTCCCCGTCAGCGCGGCCCAGTGAGCTCGCCGGGGCGCACCGAACACCTGGTCCTGGACGGCGTGCTGACGGCCGAGGAAGCCGCCCTGACGGTGGCGGGGATCCTCGCCGCGCAGCGCGCCGACGGCGCCATACCGTGGTTCCGCGGGCACCACCTCGACCCGTGGGACCACACCGAGGCCGCGATGGCGCTCGACGCGGCCGGCGAGCACGAGGCGGCGGAGCGCGCCTACGCGTGGCTGGCCCGGCACCAGAACCAGGACGGTTCCTGGTACGCGGCCTACGCCGACCGGCCGGACGGCGTGGACACCGCGGAGCCGCAGGACGCGAGCCGCGAGAGCAACTTCACCGCGTACATAGCCGTCGGCGTGTGGCACCACTACCTCTCCACCGGCGACGACACCTTCCTCGACCGCATGTGGCCGGCCGTCTACGCGGCCGTGGAGTGCGTCCTGACGCTCCAGCAGCCCGGCGGCGAGATCGGCTGGAAGCGGGAGGCGGACGGCACGGCCGTCACCGACGCCCTCCTCACCGGCTCCTCCTCCATCCACCAGGCGCTGCGCTGCGCGCTGGCCATCGCCGAGCACCGCGAGGAACCGCAGCCCGACTGGGAGCTCGCGGCGGGCGCGCTGCGGCACGCCATCCGGCGGCACCCGGAGCGGTTCCTCGACAAGAACCACTACTCGATGGACTGGTACTACCCGGTCCTCGGCGGGGCCCTGACCGGCTCGGAGGCCAAAGCGCGCATCGACGGGCGCTGGGACGAGTTCGTGGTCCCGGACCTGGGCGTGCGCTGCGTGCTGCCCAACCCGTGGGTGACGGGCGGCGAGTCCTGCGAGCTGGCGCTCGCGCTGTGGGCGACGGGCGAGTCGGACCGGGCGCTGGAGATCCTGCGCTCGATCACCCACCTGCGCGCCGACAACGGCATGTACTGGACGGGGTACGTGTTCCAGGACGAGGCCGTCTGGCCGGTGGAGCAGACCACCTGGACGGCCGGGTCGCTGCTGCTCGCCGTCGCGGCGCTCGGCGGGGACGAGGCCACCACCGAGGTGTTCGGCGGGACCTCGCTCCCGTCCGGGCTGGAGCCGGACTGCTGCGGGTGACCTGGCGGTCGGCTCAGCGGCGGTAGAGCCAGCCGGCCACGGCGTGGCCGATGAGGAGGTAGGCCACGGCGGCGATGCCGTAGCCGACCACGACCTGGACCCATGCGCGGCCGAAGGTGAACAGGTCGTAGGACCAGGCCGCGAGCCAGGAGGCGACGTCGTGGACGAGGTCGACCAGGGCGTTGCCCTGGTTGGCCTCCAGCAGGAAGAGCAGGATCCAGAGTCCGATGACGAAGGCGAGCACGTCCGCCACCAGTGCGACGGCGCGGCCTGCCTGACTGCTTCCCCGGGTGCGTACTCGTGTGTGAGTGCTCATGCGGCGCGTGTTGCCGCCTTGACGGGTCGTAAACCCGAACGGGTCCTCCCGGCTGGTGGAGCCGGGGGACCGGGGCGAGGCTGCGGGAGACGCCTCATTCCCGGAGGAAACCGTGCCCGTACCCACGACCGTCCGATTCCGCCGCGCCCTCGCCGCCGTGGTGCTGTCCACCGCGCTGATGGTCGGTGCCACCGCATGCGGCAGTAGCGGCAACGGCCCGCGCGAGGAGCTCTCCGCCGCGTCGATGGGGGAGCTGGCCGCGCTCGCGGCGGCGGAGCCCGCCGCCGTCGAGGCCGACGAACTGGCCGCCCCGACGCCGTCGCCCAGCACCTCCGCGGAGAAGCAGAAGTTCGCCAAGACGCGCTTCGTCGCCAACGCGGGCCTCGCGGCCGGTGCGACGTACCAGTGGATCGTCAAGCCGTACCGCGCGGGCAAGTTCAAGAAGGGCGCCAAGGGCCGGACCTTCGCACTGATCAAGGCGGGCCTCGCGGGCGCGTTCGCGTACAACCGGCTCAAGGCGGCGGCCGACAACGCCAAGGGCGACCCGCTGCTGGCGAAGGCGGTGGCCCCGCTCACGGCGGGCATCGAGTCCCTGAAGGGCCTCGGCAGCAAGCTGCGCAAGGGGCAGGCGGGTGACGGTGACATCGACGCCTTCGACAGTGTCATCAACAGTGTGAAGGAAGCGGGCCAGAGTGCGGGTGCGACGGTGACGGACAAGGTCCCGAGCGTGTCCCAGCTGGGCGGCTAGCCCTTGCCCTGGCCGGGCCGTTGCCCTGGCCGGGCCGTTGCCCTGGCCGGGCCGTTGCCCTGGCCGGGCCGTTGCCCTGGCCGGGCCGTTGCCCTGGCCGGGCCGTTGCCCTGGCCGGGCGGTGCGGTCCCGTTCTGGGTGCGGGCCGGTGGCCGCGCCTCAATCGCCGGCGGGGCTGGGTTTGGCTTCGGGTGGGGCGGTGCCCCTCCGGGGGCTCTCCTCGGCTCGCGCCAGGCGGCCGTGGTCCTGCCGTTCGGCCTGGGTTGCGCGCTCGTCCTGCGGGGAGCCCCCGGAGTGTCCCCGCCCCACGGCCCGGTGTGAGGCGGCCGGGGTGGGGGTGTGGGGACGGTGGGGGGTGTCCCCGCAGGACGAGCGCGCAACCGCCGGGTACGGCCGAGATGGCCCGTCAGGCGCGAGCCGAGGAGACACCCCCCGGCGGCCCCGCATTCCCACCCCCCGGTCCCGACCCCGCCCAGGGGGCCAAACCCAGCCCCGCCGGCGTTTGAGGCGCAACCACCGGCCCGCACCAGCCCGGCCCGGCCCGGCCAGGGCAACGGCAGGCACCGGGCCGCACCCGGAGGGGACCCGCACCGCCCGGCCAGGGCAACGGCAACCACCGGCCCGCACCAGCCAGGCCTGGCCAGGGGACTGGTTGAATGGGTGGGTGATCGAGATCGTGGGGGTCGTCGCCGGCGGCGTGGTGGCCGGGTGGCTGCTGCGGCGCAAGCACCGTGCGCGGGTGGCCGCCGGGCCCGCGGCCGGGATTCCCTGCATGGGCAGGACACCGGCCGGTGAGGGCCGCTGGCGGGTGGGCCGCGTGTACGCGGACCAGGGCGCGGCCCGGTGGGTTCCGCGGCGCGGGGAGTCCGTGGCGCTGCCCGGCGGGCGGGCCACCGGGATCCGGGTCCCGTCCGTGAAGGAGGGGATCTCCATCAATCCCGGCTCGCGGATCGTCACCTGTTCCTATGACGGCGGCGGGAGCATCGAGATCGCCGTCATGCCGTTCGACGTGCGGGAGCTGCTGGAGGCCGTACCGCAGGCCGAGTCCTGACGGCCGCGCTCAGCCGTTGAGCTCCGCCAGGACGCGCAGGGTGTGGGGGTCCGGGGCCGTCAGGAGGAGGTCGGTGACCGGGCCCTTGCGCCAGAGGTCCAGGCGTTCCGCGATCCGTTCCCGGGGGCCGATGAGCGAGATCTCGTCGGCGAAGGCGTCCGGTACGGCCAGGACCGCCTCCTCCTTGCGGCCCGCGAGGAACAGCTCCTGGATGCGGCGGGCCTCCTCCTCGTAGCCCATGCGGGCCATCAGGTCGGCGTGGAAGTTGCGGGCCGCGTGGCCCATGCCGCCGATGTAGAAGCCGAGCATCGCCTTGACCGGGAGCAGTCCCTCCGCGACGTCGTCACAGACCTTGGCGCGGGCCATCGGCGCGATCATGAAGCCCTCGGGGAGGTCGGTGAGGGAGGCCCGGTAGACGTCGGTGCGGGTCGGGGACCAGTACAGGGGGAGCCAGCCGTCTGCGATCCGGGTGGTCTGGGCGATGTTCTTCGGGCCCTCCGCGCCGAGCAGCACCGGCAGGTCCGCCCGCAGCGGGTGGGTGATGGGCTTCAGGGGTTTGCCGATTCCGGTGGCGTCGGCGCCCCGGTACGGGTGGCCGTGGAAGCGGCCGTCGAGCTCCACCGGGGCCTCGCGGCGCAGTACCTGGCGGATGACGTCCACGTACTCGCGGGTGGCGGTGAGCGGTGAGGAGGGGAAGGGGCGCCCGTACCAGCCCTCGACGACCTGCGGTCCGGACAGGCCGAGGCCGAGCATCATCCGGCCGCCGGAGAGGTGGTCCAGGGTCAGGGCGTGCATGGCCGTGGCGGTCGGGGTGCGGGCGGCCATCTGCGCGATGGCCGTGCCGAGGCGGATCCGCGAGGTGTGCGCGGCGATCCAGGTCAGCGGGGTGAAGGCGTCGGAGCCCCAGGCTTCGGCGGTCCACACCGAGTGGTAGCCGAGGTTCTCGGCCTCGGTGGCGAGGTCGAGGTGGGCGGGGGAGGGGCCGCGGCCCCAGTAGCCGAGTGCGAGTCCGAGGCGCATGTACGGTCCCTCCAGAATCTGACAAGGCGTCAGGTGACTGTAGGGCAACGGCCCCCCGCCCGGAAGGGCGGGGGGCCGTCGGTGCGGGTCCGGGCGGCGGTCAGCCGCGCTGGATGCCCGAGGTGTCGTTCAGCACGCCGCGGCGGCCGTCCTGGGTCTGGGCGATCAGGGTGGCCGCGCCACGCTGCTCGACGGCCAGGTACCAGGTGCCCGGGGCGAGTTCCGCGATCGGGGTCGGGGAGCCGTCCTCCGCGTACAGCGGGCGGGCCACCGGCACCGCGAACCAGAACGGCGTGAAGTCCGCCGCCGGGGCCGGGGCCGGGGTGTGCTGGGAGTCCTGCGGACCGGGACCCGGGGTCGGGTTCGGCGTGCCGCCGTACGGCGGGACCGGCTGCGGCGTGGAACCGTACGGGGTCTGCTGCGCGCCGGGGTAGCCGTACCCGGCACCCGGCTGGGGCTGGCCCGGCTGGCCGCCGTACGGCGGGACGGCGGCGGGACGCGGCTCCGGAACGAGCTGGCCGGCGAGCGCCGGGATCTTCGCGCCGGCGACGGCCACGCCGGCCAGGGCCAGCGTGCCCAGGAAGGCGAGGATGGAGCCCGCGCCCAGGTCGAGCACGTCCGGGCAGGCGATGAGCGCCCACAGCGACGACCAGGCGGCGGAGACGGCGAGCACGGTGCCCCACGCCGTCAGCGGCAGGCCGGCCAGCTTGCGCTCCGGCTGGAAGCGGGACGCGATCAGCAGGCCGGCGGCGATGAAGGCGAGCAGGAAGATGCTGGGGAGCGCCAGGTAGTTGGAGTCGAGGTCCCACACGCTCGGCCGGTCGATACCGGTCGCGGAGTAGAAATCGAGGAACGAGGCGATGAACAGCAGCGCCGCTGCTCCGATCACCACGCCGTCGCCTCGAGTGAGGGAGCGGATGTTCACGTCTTAGGTGTCCTTCTCGGTCTCGGTCGTCGTCTCGTGGTGCCGCGGTCGCAGAACGTGCCTGCAGCAGGGCGGGCGGCACCATGGTACGGAGGTTTCCCACGGCCGAGATGATCGGGGCGGCGGGTGGTCCCGCCGGACTCCCGAGGGGTACTACCCGCCGAGGAATCCGACGATGCCGTCCGCGATGCCCTGAGCCGCCTTCTGCCGCCACTCCGGACTCGTCAGTTGCGCCGCGTCCTTGGCGTCACGCATGTTGCCGCATTCGATGAACACCTTGGGCTGGGTTGACAGGTTCAGTCCGCCGAGGTCGTCACGGACGACCAAACCGGTACCGCTGCCCAGGTAGTTGGCGGGCGCGGAGCCGGTGGTGCGGGCGAAGTTCCCGGCGATCCGCTCGCCCAGCTCCCGGGACGGTCCGACGATCTTCGCGGTGTCCGCGGCGCCGCCCTTGACCTTGGCCGGGAGGATGACGTGGAAGCCCCGGTTGCCCGCCGAGACCCCGTCGGCGTGGACGGACACGACGGCGTCGGCCTTCGCCTCGTTGCCGATGCGGGCGCGCTCGGTGATGCAGGGCCCCCACGGGCGGTCGGCCTGGTGGGTGAGGACCACCTTGGCCCCCTGGGCCTCAAGGGCGGTCCGCAGGCGCCGGGAGACGTCGAGGGTGAAGTCGGCCTCCTTGTAACCTGCGTTCGTGGTGGTGCCGGTCGTGTCGCACTCCTTGCGGCCCGTGCCGATGTCGACCTGCTGGTCGATCTCGTCGGTGTGCTCGAAGTTCCCGGCGTTGTGACCGGGGTCGACGACCACGGTCTTGCCGGCGAGCGGGCCCCTGGCGGGTGCGGGTGCGGCCGCGGTGGTGCTCTGACTGGCGCTGGGGCTCGTGCTCGCGCTGGTACTTGCGCTCGCGCCCTCGGCGGGCGCGGAGCCCGGCTTCGAGTCCCGCTGGCCCGGCGACAGGGTCGAGTGCGAGGCGGACGGCGGCGTCGAGCGGGACGGTCCGTCGGACCCCGTCCCGGCGAACGCCTGGGTCAGGACCCAGCCCGCCAGAGTGGCCGGGGCGAGCGCGGCAACCCCGACGACGAGCGTGGCGCGTCGGGTGAACCAGGACCGGTCCGGGTCGATGGAGGAGCCGGACTCGGGGGGCGGGGGGCTGTTGTCGTTGCGCACGCCGCGATGCTAGACCCGCCTCCCGCCGCTCGTCCGGACCGTAGGCCATCCGAAGGCGTGGTGCGATGGTATGCCCGGCGTTCATAGGGGCGGATCAGGTCCGGCGTTCACGCCCGCGCGCCGAGCGCACCCACTCCCACGCCGTGTGCCCCACGAGAGCCAGGGCGGCGAGGACGGCGATCACACGGATCGTGCTCCAGGTCATTTCGACGAATCTTCCCGCGGTGGCCGCTTCCACTTCCAGCCGGGTAGACGTTTCGAAGTAGACGATGAGCGGAACGAGGAGGCGGAACGGAAGCCCGCCGATTCCGGGGATCCGCGCCAGATTTCCGAACAGGCCCAGCGGGGCGCCGAATAAGAAAGCGGCAATTCCCCAGAACAGGATTCCCGACGAGACGCCGTCCCCGACCGTCCCGTCGGCCGTCATCCCGATGGGCGCGACGGGACTCAGCCATTTGAGCAGGTAGTAGACGACCACACCGACGGCCAATGCCGAAGACGCCAGACAGGCGGACTCCACCTTCGATTTCCTGGTGTACCCGACGAGGAAGGCGAAACACGCCCACGACCATCCTCCGGAGAACACGATGTTCACCACGTGAAAGATCGGGCCGTCGAGTTTGCCGGCGAGGGCGCCGAGGGCGCCGATCAGCGCACCCGCTCCGAGAGTCAAAAATGCGGACATGGTGCGAGTGCGCAGAACATTCACGTCATGCTCCCCTGTCTGCGGGTCACCGGTAGAAGAGATCTGAAGGGCTCCGAAGGGAGCGACCTAGAAAGGCGGCCAGTCGGATCCCGGAGGCGGGGCGGGAGAGACCCTGTTGTCGTTCCGCATGTCGAGGGGCCAGCGCTCGTCGATGACCGCAACGGCCTCCTTGCACGCCTCACAGGCATTCGGCCACTTGGCCACGAACGGGTACGGCGAGGCGTCGAGGCCCTCGTGGGCAATGCCGCACAGCGTCGCACCGACGCCATCGGCGGAGTACGCGTACGCCGCGTCGTACGCGTGGGCGACGTCCTCCGGGAGCTGCGGGGATTCCGCCCGCCCCCACGATATGTAGCCGTACTGCGGTCGCGAGACTTCGCGCGGGTCGTATCCGAATTCGGTCCAGGCGTAGCACCAGGGGCAGAACCAGCGTTCCTTCACCTTCATGTCCCACCGCGTCGGCGGTTCATTCACCGGTATTCGGCGCATCTCATGGTCGCAGACATCACAGATCACACCGCATAGTGCCTCGTTGCGCGCGGTGCCGGGAAGTCCGGGTCCGGCAAGAGCCGGAAGACAAGGCTTAGATGCCGGCGCCCGTGCGCCGCAGGACGCGCAGCGAGTCGGTGACGGAGATCTCCTCGAAGGCGCCCGAGGCAAGGGCCCGCAGGTAGATCCGGTACGGGGCCTGGCCGCCGTCTGCCGGGTCCGGGAAGACGTCGTGGATGACGAGCGTGCCGCCCTCCGCGACGTGCGGGGCCCAGCCCTCGTAGTCGCCGCTCGCGTGCTCGTCCGTGTGGCCGCCGTCAATGAAGACGAAGCCGAGCTTGCCGCCCCAGGCCGCCGCGACCTGCGGGGACCGGCCGACGATCGCGATCACGTGGTCCTCCAGCCCGGCCTTGTGCAGGGTCCGGCGGAAGGTCGGCAGGGTGTCCATCAGCCCGACCTCCGGGTCCACGACCGTCGGGTCGTGGTACTCCCAGCCCGGCTGCTGCTCCTCGCTGCCCCGGTGGTGGTCGACGGTGATCGCCGGCACGCCGGCCTCGCGCGCGGCGTCGGCCAGCAGGATGGTGGAGCGGCCGCAGTACGTGCCGACCTCCAGCAGCGGCAGCCCGAGCGCCCCGGCGGCCGTGGCCGCCTCGTACAGGGCGAGGCCCTCGCGTACGGGCATGAACCCCTTGGCGGCCTCGAAGGCGGCGAGGGTCTCCGGCTTGGGGGTGGCCATGGTTCCTCCGGCGGTGATCGTGTGTGGCGGCCCATGGTGCCCTACCCGCTGGTAGGACGCTACGGCCGGGGGTGCGCTCGTACGCCGCCCGGTCAGCGGCCGAACAGCCGGGACAGGCCGCTCGTCCCGCCGCCCGTTCCCTCCGCCCGCCGCTGCTCCCGTACGGCACGCCGGAAGTCGGCCCGGGTGTCGGAGACCTCGTCGGCCAGGTCCTGCATGCCCGGGAGGAAGGGGAGCCGGCGCAGCAACGGGTTCAGGTGCGCCAGGGCGGCCGCCGGATCGCCCGCCTCACCGATGGCGCGGAGCACCCGGTGGGCCACTTCCGGATTGCCCCGCTCGGCGAGCTCGGCGAGGTCGGGGAAGAGCCGCCAGTACAGGAGCGCGGCGCCGGCGACGTCACCGACCAGCCAGGCGTCGTGGGCCAGCCTGCGCCGCACGTCCAGCAGGACGGGACTGTCGGCGGTCAGGGCCCATTCCAGGTCGGGCAGCAGCGGCCCCAGCCAGGCGCGCTCGCTCAGCGCGCGCTCCCGGCTGCGCGCGTCCCACTGGGCGTCGCGGGGGTGGGCGCCCCGGTGCATGGCCGACGCCAGGTGGTAGCGGGCGGTCAGCGTGACCAGGTCGTGCGAGCCGAGCACCCGCGTCGCCTGCTCGATGATCTCGCGCAGCTCCTGCTCGCTCCGGCGGCCGTCCCCCGAACCGAAGGCAGCCGCCTCGCCGACCCAGGCGGCGCGCCCGGTGATCGTGTCCGGGTGCTCCAGGCCCAGGACCCGCACCATGCGCGGCAGCAGGCGTTCCAGATCGGTCGTCCTGGACCGCCCCGGGAGCCGCATCACGCGGTGGTAGGCGGCCCGCACGGTCAGGGCGTCCTGCGGGCCGAGCTCCTCGGTCAGGTCGTCGGTCAGCATGCGCAGCCGCTCCACGACGTCGGCCGGTTCGTCCTCCAGCAGCTGCGTCAGCCTGCGCTCCAGCAGCGCGCGGACCGGATCGCCGACCGCGGTGTGCACGGTGGGGGCGTACGACGGCGGGGGCGGGAAGGCTGCTGCCGGTGCCGCCGGCGCGGGTGCGGGGGCCCGGGCCTGGCTGCGGGCGATTTCCGCCAGCCGCCGGGACACCTCGGCCGCGTCCGCGGGCCGGTCCGCCGGGTCCTTCGCGAGCAGCTCCCGTACGAGGGAGTCCAGCTCGGCGGGCAGCTCCGCGCGCAGCGAACTCGGCGCGGGCGGCGCGGTCGTGAGGTGCTGGGCGAGCAGCTCGTGCATCTCGCGCGCGGCGAAGGGGCGGGTGCCGGTCAGCAGTTCCATCAGCACGCAGCCCAGGGCATAGAGGTCGGCTCGTCCGTCGACGGGCACGCCGTTCGCCCCGCCGGTCCACCGCTCGGGAGCCATGTACGGGAAGGAGCCGATGACCATGCCGGTGGCCGTCAGCCCCGTCGTGGTGGTGACGGCGCCGCTCCCGCCCCCTGCCTTGGCGATGCCGAAGTCGAGCACCTTCGTCACCCCGCCGTCGGTGACCATCACGTTGGCCGGCTTGACGTCCCGGTGGACGATCCCGGCGGCGTGGGCCGCCCCCAGCGCGTCCGCGATGCGCCCGGCCCACTCCAGGGCGTCCGCGAGCTCCGGTACGCCGTCTTCCAGTACGTCGGCCAGGCTGCGGCCCCGGAGCAGCTCCATGACGAGGTAGACGGCGTCGCGGCCCTCGCGCTCGGTGCGGCCGAAGTCGTGGATGATGGCGATGTTGGGGTGCGCGAGGTTCCCGGCGAGGCTGGCCTCCCGCTCGAAGCGGCGGGTGTCCTCCGGCGTCTGCGGATAGCCGATCTTGACCGCGACCTGGCGGCCCACCCGGCTGTCCTCGGCCCGCCACACCTCGCCGAAGCCGCCCCGGCCGAGCAACTCGGCCAGCGCGTAACGGCCTTCGATCACTTCCCGCACCTGCCAGGCCCCCGTCACCACAAGATCAGTTCGGCAGAGCATTATCGCCGTATGTGAGTGGAGCGGCTGCCGACTGCTTCTGACCGACCGTGACCGAGTGTGTGATTCCCGACACCGGAGCGCATCCGGCTGATTACGCTCGGCGACAGGGCGAAACGAACGCCGAACGCACAGCGTGAACTTGGGGGTGACCACCTCATGGTCAAGATCCGCGAGCTCGATCCCAGCGCCTCGCCGCTGGACTACTACGGGTACGAACTGCGGCGCCTGAGGGAGCAGGCGGGCCTGAAGCAGGCGCAGTTGGGCGAGATCATCTTCTGCACCGGGTCCCTGATCGGCCAGATCGAGACGACGAAACGCGTCCCGACCCGGGACTTCTCCGAGCGGGTGGACGCGGCGCTCAATACCGGCGGGGTGTTCTCGCGGCTGATCGGGCTCGTGCTGCGCAGCCAACTGCCCACGTGGTTCCAGCCGTACGCGGAGATGGAGGCCCGGGCCTCGTACATCTCCACCTTCCAGGCGCAGTTGGTCTACGGGCTGCTGCAGACGCCCGCCTACGCGCGGGCCGTGCTCGGCGCGCGGACCGAGGGGGACCTGGACGGGAAGGTGGCCGCGCGGATGGATCGGCAGCGGATCCTCGACCGCGAAGACCCGCCACTGATCTGGGTGGTGCTGAGCGAGGCCGCACTGCACCAGGAGATCGGTGGCCGCGAGGTCATGCGGAATCAACTCGCCCACTTGCTGGCCCTCCAGAGGAGGGAGTGGGTGAAGGTGCAGATCCTGCCCTTCGAGGCGGGCGCCCACGCGGGGGTGATGGGCTCGTTCAACCTCCTGCGGTTCGACGACGACCCCGACATTGCCTACACCGAGGACTTCGTGCAGGGCCATATGACGGCCAATCCGCAAGCTCTCAAGGAAGGTTCGCTCCGATACGATCATTTGCAGGCATCCGCCCTGTCCCTGGAGGGCTCGGCGGCACGGATCGCCCGCGTAATGGAGGAGCGTTATGGACACCATCCGGAACCTGACGGGCGCGCAGTGGCGTAAGTCCTCGTACAGCGGTACCACCGGCGGCGACTGCGTCGAGTGCGCGCCGCTCGGTGACACCGGCTGGCTCAAGGCCTCGTACAGCGGGGACACCGGCGGTGATTGTGTCGAGATCGCCGCTCAGCCCTGCCGCGTCGCCGTCCGGGACTCCAAGAACCCGGAGGGTCCCGTCTTCACCGTCCACCCGGCGGCGTTCGAAGCCTTCGTGAAGTCCCTCTCGGTATGATCCGCTCCCTGACGACGGGGAGGGAGTCGGGGGGACATGGAGCGGGTAGGACCGGCCGGTCCGACGCACGTGGGGCCGTTCAAGGTGGCCGGCGTGCTCGGGCAAGGGGGCATGGGACGGGTACTGCTGTGCGCGGGGCCTGACGGGCGGCTCGTCGCCGTCAAGCAGGTGCTCGCGCACTTCGCCGACGACGAGGGCTTCCGGGCCCGCTTCCGGCGCGAGGTCGCGGCCTCGCGCAAGGTCTCCGGGGCCTATACGGCGGCCGTCATGGACGCCGACCCGGACGCGCCGACACCCTGGCTCGCCTCGGTGTTCGTGTCCGGGCCCTCGCTCGGGGACGTGGTCAAGGCGGACGGCGCGCTGAAGGAAGCCGTCGTCCACCGGATCGCGGCGGGGCTCGCGTCGGCGCTCGCGGAGATCCACCGGGCGGGGCTGATCCACCGGGACCTCAAGCCCGACAACGTGCTCCTGACCGAGGACGGGGTGCGCGTCATCGACCTCGGCATCGCGCGGGCCACCGAGGGCGAGGTCGAGGGCGACACCGGGCTGACGCGCACCGGCTGGGTGATCGGTTCGCCGTCCTTCATGTCCCCCGAGCAGGCCGAGAGCAAGCCGCTGACCCCGGCGAGCGACGTGTTCTCGCTCGGATCGATGCTGGTCATGGCGTTCACCGGCAGCAGCCCCTTCGCCGGGGCCTCCACCCTCCGGACGCTCTACGACGTGGTGCACGCGACCCCCGACCTGAGTGCGGTACCCGACGGGCTGCGCGGGATCGTGGAGCGCTGCCTGGCCAAGGACCCGGCCGACCGGCCCACCCCGGCGGAGCTGCTGGAACTCCTTGGGCCGGTCGCTCCGGCAGGCCTGCAGTGGCCGCCCGCCGTGTACCGGATGCTGGCCGCGCAACGGGCCGACATCGACCGGTTGTTGTCCGGTGACACGGCGGACGTGGAGGTGCCGCCGGAGCCGGAGCGGGTTCCGGCGCCCGATGCGGTGGTGGAGCGGGCGGCCGAGGTCGCGGAGCCCGTCCCGCCGACCGAGCCGGCTTCGGCACCGACGCCCCGGAGGCGGTCGCGGGCGGTGGCCCTGGTGGCCGCCGGGGTGCTGGTGACGACGGGCATCGGCGTGACCGCGTACACCCTGGACCGGCGCTCGGCGGAGGGCTCCGGTCCCGCGGCCTACACCGACGTACCGGCCTGCCAGAAGGCCACCCAGGACCTCCCCCTGACCGGGCGGGACGCCAAGGAAGACTCCCACAGCGCGGGCAGGACCGAGGTGCGTACGACCTGCACCTGGTCCGACGCGCTGGCCGGCCGGCGGACCGCGCTGGTCCGGTGGGACGTCAAGCGGGGCGGTGAGGACAGCGCCAACGCGAAGCTCCAGCAGGCCGGTTTCGCCGCGAGCGCGGCCGGCGGGAAGCGGGCGAACAACCTCGGGTTCGGCGACGGGGCGTACTGGGAGTCCCCCGGCACCACCGAGTGGACCTGTGCGCTCTCCGTCCGGCACGGCAACCTGGTCGTCTGGGTCGGCCTGTACCAGCCCGGGGGCTGTGAGCAGAAGGCCAAGGAGATCGCCAAGGCCGCACTGAAGCCCGTACCGGTCAAGTCCGGCTGAGACCCGTCCCGGTCCCGCACCCGCTGACCGTGATGCGGGCGGACGACCGGCGGCTCGGATCTGAGGCGCCGGCCTCGGAGGATGACGGTGGTCTCCCCCACGCGGGGGAGGCCGCCGTCCCGCTCTCGTTCCACAGGGCCGTCCGAGTAGGCCGCGCAGGCTGATGAAGCCGATCGGGCGGCGCATGACGATGTGTGGCATGAGCATTCAATCGAGCGACTCGACGGTCATCTCCGCGGCGGCGCCGCCCCGCTGGGCCGTCTGCGCCGCGCACCTGACGACATGGGTGGTCCTGCCGAGCGGACTGTGGCGCATCGCGCTGGTGCTCGGGTACCCCGCCGGTTACACCGACGTCGGCTTCGAGAGCTTCCATACGATCGGCGCGAAGGTGTGGATGCTGTCACTCAGCGTCCTCTGCGAGCTCGCGGCGTTCCTCACGATCGGTCTGGTACGGCCGTGGGGCGAGGTCGTGCCCCGCTGGATACCGCTGATCGGAGGGCGAAGAGTCCGCCCCATGGCCGCCGTGGTCCCCGCCGCCCTCGGCGCGGCGGTCCTGACCGCACTCTGGGCCTTCACCCCGTGGTGGTGGGCCTTTCCGCACGACGACATGACGCCCACCGGAAGCCTCGTGGTCGGCATCCTGTACCTGCCGCTGTTCCTCTGGGGCCCGCTCCTCGCCGCCGTCACCGTCTCCTACCACCGCCGCCATCGCACCCGCGCCGCCCGGCGGTGATCCGGTGACCGACTCGGTCAGCCGGAGTCGGCCCCGGTGCGGGACGCTGGCGCTCCCTCAATTTCCGGCGGCACGGTCGAGTTCAGCGACCGGGAACGGGGTCCGCTTGCTTTCGGACAGCAGCCGGTGGTGGAACCCGTCCAGGACCACGGTGGCCCGGGCATGCCGTTCGACGACCGCCGCGATCTCGGGCGGGACGCCAGCGGGCCTTCGCCCTTCGGTCCACCCCCGCAGGAACGCGTCCGTAGGCGTATCGCCCCGGAGGCTATCGACGAGGTGGTGGTGGATCAGATGGCTCGCCGTGTAGTGGCGGTCGTAGGCGAGATGGTCCGAGAGGAACTGCTCCTCAACCGCGGAGAGCTCGAAACCCGAGCTCAGGGCCAGCCCGAAGTCCGCGAAGTAGATCAGCCGGCCGTCGGTCAGGAGGTTGCGGAAGTGGGCATCGAAGTGCACGAGCCCGCGGGACCTTATGAACGCGGTTCCCTGCGCCAAGCCGTCCTCCACCCACGAGTACGGGACGTCACCGCCGGGCCCCGCGGCCTCCCGACGCCCGTGCAGCCACGCGCCGAGCGTCTGCGGCACGTACTCCAGGAAGAGCACCAGGCTGCGGGAGGACCGGCCGATGGCCTCCAGCCGCTCGCGCACGGCAGGTGAGCCGTCCCAGTGCGCGACCGCCCCGTCGATGCCCCCGAACTCGTCCACGAAGCCCTCGGGAGGGGAGTCGGGCAACACGCGCCAGTGGTACATCAGTGGAAAGCCCGCGTGCTCCCCGCCCAGGACCCAGTTGGTGGTCATGGTGTGTACGGCCAGTTCCCGCCAAGCGCCGAAGCCGGCCGAGCCCACGCCGTACTGGTAGAACATCGGCAGGCCGAAGAGGTTCGCGGTTGACCGCACGTTCTCCGGCCGGGTCTCGACGTCCGTCAGCGGCACCCTCTTGACGAAGACCCGCGTCCCGTCGACGTTCAGCTCCGCGGACCTGCCGCCGATGCCGGACCCGACCGCGGAAGCAGCCGCCACGACGTCGCCGAGCCGCCGGTCGCTCAGCAGGGACAGGTGGGTGGACACGCTCCCGTAGGCGACGAGCCGCGTGCCGTGCAGGGGGTCGGGGTCGTGCATCGACAACTCCTCGGTGCCCCTAACCAGGGCCTCAGCGACCGTACGAACCCGATCTACCCTATCCGCCGGGGTCAGCCCGCCCCTCGTGAACGACCCCCTCTGGGGTGCGAGGTCGGGAAGGGTCACGCGGGTGGTACCAGGCGGGGGAAGTGGATGGCGAGGAAGTCACGCATGATCTGCAGGGCCTGCGCCGGGGGTACCTCGGCGCTCGGATCGGCGGGGAGCCCCTCGATGCGGAGGTCGTGATGCTCCGCGAAGCTGCGGATCCCGTCAAAAGCCGCCCTGCCCAGGGTGGAGAGGCTCTTGCCCACGAGCAGGGCGTCCACGACGTACTGGGGCACGGGACGCGGGGTCGGCACGGGCCAGGTGCCCGGGTCCCTCGGGGTGTCGAGGGTGAAGACGTGGGAGATGGTCCGGGCGACGGCGTCGCGCGCGGTGAACGGGGCGCCGAGGTCCCACCGCTCGCGCAGGGTCGCGATCAGCGAGGTGTGGCGGTGTTCCTCGTTGAACACCTGGCCTTCGGCCACCCAGGGGGAGACCACGACGGCCGGAACCCGGTAGCCCGAGCGGTCGGACGCGAAGCCGAGCTGTCCGGCCGGAGCGGACGGGTCGGGCGGCGGCACCGGGCCGGGGGGAACGTGGTCGTAGGTGCCGCCGGGTTAGTCCCAGCCGATCAGCAGGGTCGTGTTCCACACGTTCGACCCGGTCGGCGACCGCATCGCCCGGTAGGCGTCGTAGATCCGGGCCAGGAACGCCTCGCCGCCCAGGATCGAGGACGGCGGGTCGGCGCCGCCGATCACGATGCCGTGGCCGAGGACGCGCGAGAACGCCGGGTGGTAGTCCCCGTGCCCGAGCACCAGGCTCGGTTCGATGAACGAGAAGTCGGGCAGGTGGCCGTCGGCGACGTCGGTCTCGAACTCGGAGAACGGCACGAAGTGCGTGTCGAAGCGGTCCTTGAGCCGCGGGTAGTGGATCAGGCCGGTCATGGAGAACCGGTCCGGCTCGGCGACGTACACCTTCCACGTTCGACCGTGCCGCTCGAGCCTGTTGAAGATCGTCTCGGCGTCGTTCTCGAGCACCCAGTTCTTGACCGGCGAGTTCACCACGAACCCCGAGGCCGTCGCCGCGGTCCAGAACGACCGGTTGGTGAACGTCTGCGAGGGCACTTCGCTGAACCAGTTCGCCCGTGGCCGGGCCGACGGACGCCGCTCCGTCTCCCCACGTGTGGGCGGAGACGGTCGACCACCGTTCCGGGGCTCGCCCACCCGTCGGCGTGCCCCCACGCGCGCGCAGGTGCACGCCATCGACCCGGCCGGTCTACTGGCCGGCCGCCGCCTTCGCGGCGGACATGATTTTCTGTTTGGTGAGCAGCGGCCCCGCCAAAGCGGCCGAATTCGACTCGATCAGGAACTGCTGGTATTCGCTCTCGGCGTCGGACCATGCACCGATCAGGTTCACCTTCTGCTTGCACAGTACGTCGGCGAGTGCCACGTCCTTCTCGCGGGTTCCCGGGGTTTCGGCGCCGAATTCTTTGTCGTTGATCGCGGCGAGGGGGTCGGGGTAGGCGTGCCCGGACTCCCTCATGCAGTTCGACCACTGTGCGGTGGCTTTCATCACCGCGGGCGCCTTCTGCGACTTCTGGTAGCTTTCCACGTTGAGCTTTTGGGGAAGGTCCAAGGCGTCTTGCAGTTCGGCCTCGTGAAGTTCCCTCCGCGCCTCTCCGAAGCATCCGCCCTCCGGTACGGGCACGCCGTTGTACGTGGGCACCTCGCCCCTGACGAGCGGCATGATCGACGATGGGTAGTCTTCGGTCGGTTTTTTCACGTCTGGCACGTGATATCCGTGTTGTTTCGCGAGCTCCGCATCGGCCAGGCCGTAGCGCCGCTCGTTCGTTTCGATATCGGCGCTTCCCAGGGCTTTGGGGGTATATGGGGCACCCAATCCGGTGAGGCACCGCTGCATGAGGGAATCGCGCCCCCGGGCGAGAGTGCCCGCGTCGACCGTGGTCATGAGGTAGTCGTCCAGGGGCAGCTTGAGGGCCTTGCTGTCGGCGAGCTGGCTCGCCGCCGTCCGGCGCGGGGTTTCGCGGGGGCCGGCGGTGTCGGCCGAGCACGCGGACAGGAGCGGGAGCAGCAGCACCGCCATGCCGGCGCACGCTCTGGCGGACGGGGTGGTCGCGTTCACTGGATTCCTCTACGGGTGTCAAGGAAGGGTGCACAAGGAAGGGTGCTCCGCAATCGCGATGGCGGTTGCGGAGCACCCTTCCCCGGTTCAGGTGTCGATGCTCAGCAGATCCAGTCCCGGACGGAAGCGTTGTTGTTGTACGTGTTCACGAGGTTCCGGGAGGAGTGGGCGTGAACGGTGTCGTACGGGCCGGCGTAGTTCGAGTTGTAGTAGACCCGGTAGCACCAGTTCGAGGCGTTCTCGGTCGACGCGGCATTGTTCTTCACCAGCTGACCCTCGCCGTTGGCCCACGTGGTGAACACTTCCCCGGCGAGATTGGGTACGTCGACGTCCGTGAACCATCGGGCGCCGTTCTGGTTGGAGTTGTAGTAGAGGCAGAAAAAGCCGGTCGGGCACGCGTATGCGCTGGCCGGGGTGGCCATTCCCATCGTGACACCAGCTGCGGCGACCAAGAGTGCCATGGTCCGCTTCATGCGCATGGTTCATCCCCCTACGTAGTGGTGCTCTCGCCGGTACCAAATCGGGCACCACGAAGGGGAGTTGCTTCCCAAATGAGGCATGCCCGGACCCAGCCCGGCCGTGTCCGTGCCGACTATAGTGAACGGTTCACCTGCGCTCAATAGCCTTTATATGAGCCGGAGTTGGCGTGAAGTGATCTCCGTGGGCCCCCTATGTGCGGGTGTACTCATATATGAAACTCGGGCGGGAAGTCGGTCCAGCGCAGTTCGGCCGGAAGGTGTCGCATGTCATTGGAGAAGAGGACGGAGGCGGGCCGGTCCGGCGCATAGCGGATGACGGTCAGGGCGGCGTTGCAGTGGTTGAGGCCGAGCCAGCGCCACTTCGGTGCGTACATGGCCTCCCGGACGAGCCAGGCGACGAGGAAGTTGTGCGTGACGACCAGTTCGTGCCGGTCCTCCTCGCCGTCCACCGGCCCGGTGAACAGGTCCAGTGCCCGCCGGGCCAGTGCGGGGCCGTGCTCCCGCTCCTCGGCGCTGGCGCCGGAGAGGAAGCGGAGGAACAAGTCGGCCGAGTCCGGCGGGAGTTCCTCCCGCTGCGGCATATGGGGGACGTAGTCGCCCGCGACCTCCGAACGGTGCAGGGGGACGCCGCTCAATTGGTCGCCGATCAGGCGTGCCGTCTGCTCCGCCCGGGGCAGCGGGCCGTGGTGGACGGCCGCGAGCGGGGCGTCCCGGAGGCGCCGGCCCAGGAGGACGGCCTGCTGGCGGCCGTTCTCCGTGAGCTCGCTCTCGTCCGGTGTTGCCTCGCCGTGCCGGGCTAGATAGAGGTATCGGGTGGCCGTGCCGGTCATGGAGGGCTCCTTCGAAGCGTCAGTCGATCTTGTGCATCGATGGACGCCACTCCCTTCTGCGTCGGTTGCACGACCGGTGATGCGTCAGGAGCCGGGACGATGTGGAGCGACCGGAGGTCAGCGGGGGGTGAGCAGGCAGAACTCGTTGCCTTCCGGGTCGGCGAGAACCGTCCAGGAGATGCTCGACTGGTCGATGCCGGGGTCGGTGGCTCCCAGGGCGCGCAGTCGGGCCGCCTCTGCTGCCAGGTCGTCGCCGGGGTAGGGGCAGATGTCGAGGTGGACGCGGTTCCACACGCTCTTGGTGTCGGGGGTGCGGACGAACTCCAGGTAGGGACCGACGCCCTTGGCGGAACGCAGGGTCGCGTGCTCGTCGGTGACCTCGTGCAGCGTCCAGTCCATCGCCCCGTCCCAGAACCGGGCCATTGCCCGGGGGTCGGTGCAGTCGACCACCACCGCGGCGATCGGCCCGGTGTCCCGGTAGATCGGACGGGGCTCCAGGACGCAGAACTCGTTGCCCTCCGGGTCGGCCATGACCGTCCAGGGGACGTCGCCCTGGCCCACGTCGGCGAGGGTCGCGCCGAGCTCCTTCAGGCGCTCGACCAGCTCCGTCTGGTGCGCGGTCGAGGTGGTGGCCAGATCGAGGTGCACCCGGTTCTTGACCGTTTTGGGTTCCGGGCGGGCGATGATGTCGATGCAGACGGCCACGGGGTCGGGGTAGGAGAACCCCACGGGTTCGAGGTTGGTCACGCCGGGTCCCTCGGTGTCGACGCCCCAGCCGAGCACCTCCGCCCAGAACCGGCCGAGCGCGGAGTCGTCCTGGGCCTTCATGTTGATCTGTACGAGTCGTGTTGCCATGCCGCAGATCCTAGAAGCCGCCGGCCGGGCCGCCGCGATCGGATCCGGCGCCGATCGCGGTCGTCCCCGTCCGGGCGGTGCGTGACCCGCCACCGCCAAGACGCCTGCCCGTTCAGGCTTGTTGCGGCACGGCGTCTCAGTCTGCGTCTCCGTGGCCGTCTTTGTGGCCGGGCTTGTCACCGTGGTCGTGACCGGGCCTCTCGCCGTGGCCGTGGCCGTCGCCGTGGCCGGGCTTGTCACCGTGGTCGTGGTCGTGGCCGTGGCCGGGCTTGTCGCAGTCTTCGTGGTCGTGCTTCTTCTTGACGTGGACGGTGACGGTGCAGGCGCGCGAGGTCGCGCAGGTGCCGCCGGGCGCGGTGGGCGCCGCGTAGTTGACCAGGGCGTGGTCGCCCTTGTCCGGGGAGTTCACCTCGACCTTGTACGTGACGGTCGCGGTGCTGCCGGGCGCCAGGGTGCCGGTCCAGGTCAGCGTGTTCCCGGTGAGGGACGCGGAGCCGGTGGTGGAGGTGAGCGAGCCCGGCACGAAGGTGGCGTCGTCCAGGACATCGCTCAGGTCGTCGGTGAAGTCGCCGTTCGCGGCGACGGCGCCGGTGTTCTTGACGGTGAGGCGGTAGGTGATGGCGTTGCCCTCGTTCACCGGTCCTCTCGGCGATGCCGACTTCGCCAGCGTGTAGGCGGGCACGACGCAGTTGCCGCCGTCCTGAGCGGAGCTGGCACCGTAGAAGCCGCGGCCGGTCGCTTCGACGGTCGTGACCGGGAGCGGCGCGGTCGACGCCGTGGTGGGCAGGCCGGTCAGCAGGTTGATGTCGCCGTTGGAGGCGAACGCGTAGACGGATCCCGCGGACTTGGCCGCACCGAAGGTCTGGGGAACCGTGCCGATCTGGACGATGGTGTTGTCGGGACGGATCCGGAAGACCGGGGACGGGCCCCCGGTGACCTGGGTGCCGAAGGCCAGGATGTCGCCGTCGTCCAGGGTGATGAAGTCGCCCGCCGAGACGACGTCGGCCGGGAAGGAGACGGGGAACAGCGTGGAGACCCCCGTGGCGGGGTCGATCAGGAAGATCTGGTTCGTGAGGAACGAGCCGGCGATCAGCATGCCGTCCGCGCGGGCGGTCAGGCCGTTGACGGCGGGCGACGGCGTGACCGCTGCGAGCGGTCCGGAGACCGGCTGGCTCGCCGTCTCCGCTCCGGTGATCGGGTCGATGGTGTAGAGCGTGGTCGAGCCGGCGGATCCGGGGAAGTCGACCCCGTACAGGGTTGATCCGTCGGGGCTGAACGCGATGTCGCCGTAGTCGCGGACCAGTGGAGCGGTGCTGAGCGTGTTGCCCGCCGTGTCGTACTGGATGAGCCTTTGGTCGTTTCCTCCGGTGTTCGCCCACAGCGGCGCCGGCGGGCACACCGCGCGCGCCTTCGACGCGGCGACACCGGCGGAGGTCGAAGCCGCACCCGCCCGCGCGAGTCCGGCAGGACCCGTGACGGCCAGAACGAGGCCGATCGCCGCACTCGTCAGCACCCGTCGCAGAACGGGCCGCCGGTGGTTCACCATGAAGGTTCCTCGCTTCTTCCGGCTCCCGCGGGAACACGGATCGTGTGGTGCCGCCAGCTCGGACGCACCAGCGGCTGACCGGGCACCCGACCCGGTCGGGACGAACAGTCCGATGCCCACCGACTCCCCGGACCACAATGCGCAACGGGGGGATGCCACCCTTCCGGGCCATCAGCACCACTCGGACGGCCCGTCGACCGCCCCTCGGGCCCACCCGGCCCGCCGAACGACTTCCGCCCCGGCGCCGCCCTCGACCGCACCGGCCCCGCGCCCCGGCGGTCTCCGTGCGGCCGGACCTCGAGATCCCTCCGTCGCCGATGCGGACACCCGCGGGGACCTGACCGACGTGCTCGCCGACCACTGACGTCTCGTGCCGTCTCCTTCGGCGCTGCGGGACAGGACCCGCGAGGGGCGGTGCCCGCTCCGAATCATCCGCAATCTGACCTTCCGTCAGATTGCAACGTGTTCTAGTCTGCCGCGCATGGGCATCGGAATCACGCAGGAGCAGCGCGAGTTGGCCGAGGCGGTGCGCGGCTGGATCGCGCGGGCCGTGCCTCCCGAGGAGGTCCGCAAGCTGCTCGACACCCCGCCGCAGACCGGGGCGCGGCCCGCCTACTGGGACGCGCTGACCGCGCAGGGGCTGCTCGACCCGCATCTGGACGGCGGCACCCTGCTCGACCTGGCCGTCGTCGTCGAGGAGGCGGCCCGGGCCGTGCTGCCCGGCGCGTACCTGCCGAGCGCGCTGGCCTCCGTACTGCTGGAGCGGGCCGGCGCCGAGCCGCTCGAAGGCCGGGTCGGGGCGGTCGCGCTCGGGCCGGGAACCCTGACGGCCGTTGCCGTCGAGGGCGGCGGCCACCTGCTCGACGGACTCGCCCCGCCCGTCCTCGGCGCGGGCGAGGCCGACCTGGTACTGCTCGCCGCCGACTCCGCGCAGGGCACCCGCTGGTTCGCCGTGGACGCCGTCGCGCTGGACATCCGTACGCACGACAGCGCCGACCCCACCCGTCCCACCGCCGAGGTGCGGGCGCGCGGGGTCGCCATCGCCCCGGAGCGGCTGCTGGAACTGGACGCGGCCCTGGTCCGCGACCTGGCCTGCACGCTCTTCGCCGCCGATGCCTGCGGCACCGCCGCCCGGGCGCTGCACACGGCCGCCGAGTACGCGAAGGTGCGCGAGCAGTTCGGCCGGCCCATCGGGCAGTTCCAGGGCGTCAAGCACCTGTGCGCCGACATGCTGGTCCGGCTGGAACAGGCCCGGGCGCTGGCCTGGGACGCCGCGCAGGCGATGGACGAGCCCGCCGACGTGCGCTCGCTGGTGGCTGCCCTCGCCGCCGGGACCGCCCTGGACGCCGCCCACTCCTGCGCCAAGGACTGCATCCAGCTCCTCGGCGGGATCGGCTTCACCTGGGAGCACGACGCCCACATCTACCTGCGACGGGCGCTCGTCGCCCGCCAGCTGATGGGGCCCGGCGACGGGCACCGCGTACGGGCCGTGCGGTGTGCGGCGGGCGGTGCGCGGCGCGAACTGCGCCTGGAACTGCCCGCGGAGGCCGAGACCTACCGGGCGAAGGCCCGGACCGCCATCGCGGACGCGCGCGGGCAGGGCCCGGCCGCCGCCCGCCGGATCCTGGCCGCCACCGGCTACGCGGCTCCGTACCTGCCGCCGCCCTACGGGATCGGCGCGGGCCCCGTCGAGCAGCTCGTCGTCCAGCAGGAGCTGAGCGCGGCCGGCGTGAAGCTCGCCGACCTCGGGATCGCCACCTGGGTGGTGCCCTCGCTGCTCGCCTACGGGACGCCCGCCCAGCGGGAGGCCCACCTCCTGCCGACCCTGCGCGGCGACGTCACCTGGTGCCAGCTCTTCTCGGAGCCGGGCGCCGGCTCCGACCTGGCCTCGCTGCGGACCCGGGCCGAGCGCCGGGAGGACGGCTCCTGGAAGGTCAACGGCCAAAAGGTGTGGACGAGTTCCGCCCACAGCGCCGACTTCGGGATCCTGTTGGCCCGCACCGACCCGGACGCGCCCAAGCACAAGGGGCTCGGCTACTTCGTCGTCGACATGAAGAACACCCCCGGCATCGACGTCCGGCCGCTGAAGGAGATCACCGGCGAGGCCCTCTTCAACGAGGTGTACCTCGACGACGTCGAGCTCCCGGCGGACGCGCTGGTGGGCGCGGCGGACGGCGGCTGGAAGGTGGCCCGCAACACCCTCGGCAACGAACGCGTCCACATGGCCGACCAGATGACCTTCGACACCGGCCTGGAGGCGCTCCTCGCGCGCGCCGCCGACCTCGACGGCACCTACCGGGCCCGGATCGGTGCACTCGCCGCCGAGGCGCACGCCCTGGCCTGCATCGGACTGCGCACCACGCTCTCGCAGGTGTCGGGGCTGGAGCCGGGCGCGGGCGCGTCCGTGCGCAAGCTCGTCCAGACCCCGCACCAGCAGCGGACCGCCGAGCTCGCGCTCGAACTGCTCGGGCCGGCGGGCGCGGTGCGGGAGGGAGCGGGGGAGCGGGCGGTCCACGGGATGCTCATGTCCCGCTGCCTGACCATCGCCGGAGGCACCACGCAGGTCCAGCTCAACGTCGTCGCCGAGCGGATCCTCGGCCTACCCAGGGACTAGGAGTTGTCGGGCATGAAGTCGTACATCGTGGGCGTCGGCATGACGAAGTTCGAGAAGCCGGAGTCGCGGGACTGGCAGTACTGGGACATGGCGCAGGAGGCCGGATCGGCGGCGCTCGCGGACGCGGGCATCGGCTACGACCTGGTCGAGCAGGTCCCGGTGGGGTACTGCTTCCAGGCCTCCACGGCCGGCCAGCGGGCCGTGTACGAGCTGGGGCTCTCCGGAGTGCCGGTCTACAACGTCAACAACAACTGCGCGACGGGCTCGACGGCGCTGATGATGGCGCGCCAGTTCGTGCAGGGCGGGATCAGCGACTGCGTGCTGGCGCTGGGCTTCGAGAAGATGAAGCGCGGCGCACTGGGCGGGGGCGCGGACGGGGGTGCCCGCGGCGGAGCCGCTAATGAATCCTTCAAGACCTCGCCGGTGGCCCGGCACTACGGGATCATGGCCGCCGGCCACGGCTTCGAGATGTCCCCGCCCACGGCGCAGATCTTCGGCAACGCGGCGCGCGAGCACATGGAGCGGTACGGCACCACGGCCGCGCAGCTCGCGGCGGTCGGCGCGAAGAACCACCGGCACTCGGCGAACAACCCGAACGCGCAGTTCCAGGACGTGTACTCGGTCGAGGAGGTCCTGGCGGCCAAGGAGATCCACGCGCCGCTGACGAAGCTCCAGTGTTCGCCGACCTCGGACGGCGCGGCGGCGGCGCTGGTGGTGTCCGAGCGGTTCCTGGTGCGGCACGGGCTGCACGACAAGGCGGTGGAGATCGTCGGTCAGTCGATGACGACGGACACCGGGGCCTCCTTCGCCTCGGGCTCCTGCATCGACGTGGTCGGCAAGCCGATGACGGCGGCCGCGGCCCGACAGGCGTACGAGGTCTCGGGGCTCGGCATCGAGGACGTGGACGTGGTGGAGCTGCACGACTGCTTCTCCATCAACGAGCTGCTGACCTACGAGGCGCTGGGCATGTGCGAGGACGGCGCCGCCGGGAAGCTGGTGGAGTCGGGTGCGACCACGTACGGCGGGCGGTGGGTGGTCAACCCGTCCGGGGGGCTGATCTCCAAGGGTCATCCGCTGGGGGCGACGGGGCTGGCGCAGGCCGCGGAGCTGGTGTGGCAGTTGCGCGGCGAGGCCGGTCCGCGGCAGGTCGCGGGGGCGCGGGTGGGGCTCGCGCACAACATCGGGCTGGGCGGTGCGGCGGTGGTGACGCTGCTGCGGAGCTAGCGGGCCGGCCGGGCCGCCGCTTCCGGGGCTCCGCCCCGGACCCCCGCGCCTCAAACTCCCCCAGCTACCGCTGGGAGGTGCCCCCGGGCGGGGCTGAAAGGGCTCACGCGCCGCGGGGGCGGAGCGCTAGGCTCCGCTCCCGTGAGCGAGATACACGAGCTGTCCTTCAGTGCCACCGGCAGCCTGAGCAGGGACGAGTACGACGAGGCCGCCAAGGCGGCGGGGCTGTTCCGGCGGGGCCGGGTCCTGGCCGCCGCCACTACGATTCTCCTCGCCGCGGCGAGCCTGAAGCTGTCGTCCGACGGCCTCACCGTGTACCCCGTCCCGCTCGGGATCGCGGTGGCGTACGGCCTCGTCGTGCTGCTGCTCCTGCCGCGGTGGGCGGTGGGCCGGGGCTTCCGCAGCGGCCGGGCCGCCGAGGAGAAGCGGGTCGTGGTGGACGGCACGGGCATCGAGGTGTTCCGCGGCGGGGAGTCGCAGCGGATCGTGTGGGACGAGATGCGCTACTACTACGAGACGCCCCGGCTGCACGTGTTCGTGGGCCGCTCGCGCCGCCGGACGTGTCTCGTGGCGGTGCCCAAGCGGCTGTTCGCCGACCCGGGCGAGAGCGAGCTCCTCGCCGCCTACGGGCACGAGCAGGCCGGCGACGGCTCGTAGCACCCCGGCCCGGCCCGGACACCGTTACCACCCCGCCCCGGTCAGAGCTTCTGGATGTCCTTGTGCACCACGTCGGAGCCGAGGTGGTCGGCGGCCAGGCGCACCTTGAGCGGGTGGCCGACCGGTGCCTTGATGATGATGTCGGGGTTCTCCCCCATGGTCCCGCCGTTGCAGGAGGGCTCGGTGGTCAGGTTGGTCCAGCCGTTGAAGTTGTGCGGGTCGTTCCACGACACCCAGGCGCAGTCGCGCTCGCCGCTGGTAATGGACACCGAGATGATCCTGACCGCGTTCGCCGCGCCGTCGACGCGCTCGTAGATCACTGTCCCCATGTTGTGGTGCAGGCCCTTGCCTGCGTCCAGGTCGACCTGGAGGACCTCGCCGGCCGGGGTGTCGGCAGCGGCCGGGGCCGCGCCTCCGGCAAGGGTCGCGAGTACGAGCACGGCGGTGGCGGACAGGGCGGATAAGCGCATGGTTCCGTCTCCACGAAGCTAGGTTGAAGGAGGTCCCATCCTGGTCCAGTACGGGGGCGCGCGCTGCTGCGGAACCCGTCAATCGGTGGCCGGGACCGCGTGGTTGACCCTGAGTTCGCAGCGGCCCTCCGTGCCGCACTCCCGGCGCAACCGGCCCCGGGAGAGCGTCTGGGCCAGCCCGATCGCCCAGCACATCGGGCAGCCGCGCAGGGCCACCAGGCCGACGGGGGCCAGGGCCAGGGTGATCGGTCCGTAGAGCGGGAGGAGCGCGAAGGCGCCGACCAGGGCGCCGAGGCCGACCGCGCCGCGGAGCAGGTGCCGGGGCAGGGAGGAACTCGCGAAGTCGGGGCCGTCAGTGATCGCCATCGTTGCCTCCGGGAACCGGGTACAGGGTGTGCCGCAGGGCCGCGCGGGCCCGGTGCAGCCGTGATTTCATCGCGGCGGGGCTGAGCCCGAGCGCGTCCGCCGCCATCCGCCCGCTGTAGCCCTGGACGTCCCGCATGATCAGGACCTGCCGCTGGTCGGCGGGGAGGGCGGCGATCGCCCGCGCCACCCGGGCGGCCTCCAGGCGTTCCAGTACCTCGTCCTCGGCCGACATCACGGCGGAGTCGGGCAGCGGGGCGCGCTCGCGGGGCACCAGCCGGGCCCGGCGCAGGCACTCGTTGCGGACGATGCGGAACATCCACGAGGCCAGGGCACCGGAAGCGCGCAGCATGCCGATCTTCCGGTAGAGGATGATCAGCGCCTCCTGGGCCGCGTCCTCGGCGTCCTCGGGGGAGGCGCACAACGAGTACGCGAACCTGCGCACGTTCGGGTGCGATCCGCAGACCAGCGCGGTGACGGCATCGAGGTCCCCGCCCTGCGCGGCGAGGACCAGCGGCTCGGCGGGCCAGGTCGACTCAGCCACGGGAACGGCTCCGGCGGCGCGCCACGAGGACGGTGCACGTGCAGAGCAGGAGCAGTACGACGGCGCCGACGGCGACGGCAGTGATCACGACAACCTCCAGGTCAGGTGCCGACCTCTGCGCCGGCACATGCATAAGAGGCGTGGGAGCCGCGAAAGGATTCACCGGGATTCACCGGGATTCACCCCAGGGCCGGGTCCACCACCGTCTCGCCCATCGACGCGCGCCGGACGCTGTCCGCCAGGTCCTCGACCGGGCCGTCCCGCAGCACCAGACCCACCGCGCCCGCGGCGAGGGCGGCCTCCGCGAGGCCGGGGTGCGCCGAGCCCGTCAGGACGAGCACCCGGCACTCGGGGTCGTCGGCCAGCAGGGCGGTCACGGCCGCGAGCTCCTCCACCAGGGCCACCGCGGGCCGGGCCATGGGGTCCCGGACGACCTCGATGTCCGGCTGGAGGCCGAGTTGGAGCGCCAGGGCCGGATTCGGCGGCTCCAGCAGGATGCGCAGGGCGCGGCCCGCACGGTGATCAACAGGCATTTCTTCCACGCGGGCAGGGTATTGCCCCGCCTCCCGCGGGGCGTGCAACACGCCCCGCACGCAGCAGATCTGACGTCAAGTCAAGAGTCTTCCCAAGTGTGGGGGCGTGCGTTATACATTCCCTCACCGGCCGTGCCTAGAACGCGTTCTAGAACCGGCCCCCGCATGCGACCTCGGTGCGGCCGACGGTGCGGACGGCCGCGCCGAGGTCTTCCACGGCCCCGGTTCTCCAACGACAGGGAGCAGCACCCCCATGCCGATCGATGCCGCCAAGGCCCTCGCCGCCGACCCCCGCCTGGGGGACATCGGCTGGGACCACAAGGACGTCCAGCTCTACCACCTCGGCCTCGGCGCGGGCCGGCCGGCCACCGACCCGGACGAGCTGCGCTACACCCTCGAATCCAAGCTCCACGTCCTGCCCAGCTTCGCGACCGTCGCCGGCGCCGGCATGGCCATGCTGGGCGGCCTCGCCGCACCCGGGATCGACGTCAACCTCGCCGCCGTCCTGCACGGCGGCCACTCCATCGAGCTGCACCGGCCCATCCCCGTCAAGGGGCGGGCCACCTCCCGCTCGAAGGTCGCCGCCGTCTACGACAAGGGCAAGGCGGCCGTGATCGTGCTGCGCTCGGAGGTCGCGGACGCCGACGGGCCGCTGTGGACGAGCGACGCGCAGATCTTCGTACGCGGGGAGGGCGGCTTCGGCGGTGAGCGCGGGCCCTCCGCCAAGGAGAAGCTCCCCGGGCGCGCGCCCGACCGTACCGAGGAGCGGCACATCCGTGAGGACCAGGCGCTCCTCTACCGCCTCTCCGGCGACTGGAACCCGCTGCACGCCGACCCCGAGTTCGCCAAGACGGCCGGCTTCGATCAGCCGATCCTGCACGGCCTGTGCTCGTACGGGATGACCCTCAAGGCCGTCGTCGACACGGCCCTGGGCGGGGACGTCTCCCGGGTCCGCGCCTACCGCACGCGCTTCGCCGGGATCGTCTACCCGGGCGAGACCCTGCGGATCCGGATGTGGCAGGAGCCGGGCCGGGTCCAGGTCTCGGTGACCGCCGCAGAACGCGACGACGCGCCGGTCCTCGCCGACACCGTCGTCGAACACGCCTAGTGCTGTGGCCGGAAAGGTTCACCGGCTCACGACGCCCGGTACGGCACCTCATCCCCCAGACTTCGTCCGGGGGGACCCCCAGGTTGTCGGACCGCGCAAGTACGTCCAGTGCGAGCCGCGGCCTTCCGCCTTGCGATGCACCGCACCGAACGCCGCGAACCGGCAAACCTTTCCGGCCGCAGCACTAGGGAATTCCCGCCGGTCGGGCCGGGCTCGCGGCCCGACCGGCGGGGCACCCCCTCACGCCCGACCACACAAGGAGCCGCACCGTGCGCGCAGCACTGCAGAGCGAGATCGGCCAGGACAAGCTCGAGGTCGTCGACGACATGGAGGCCGTCGGCCTCGGCCCCGGCAAGGTGAAGATCCGGATCAAGGCCACCGGCCTGTGCCACTCGGACCTGTCCGCGATGAGCGGCGTCCTGCCGCAGCCCGCTCCCTTCATCCCGGGCCACGAGGGCTCCGGGGTGATCTCCGACGTCGGTGACGGGGTGACCGCCCTCAAGCAGGGCGACCGGGTCCTGGTCTGCTGGCTGCCGCCGTGCGGCCACTGCCCGTCCTGCAAGCGCGGCCAGGGCCACCTGTGCCTGGCGAGCCTGGTCAACGCGGGCACCCCCAACTTCCGCCGAGCGGGCGGTGACATCTTCGGCTTCGCCGCCACCGGCACCTTCGCCGAGGAGCTCGTGGTCGACGCCGCGTGCGCCGTCCCGATCCCCGACGACGTGCCCTTCGACATCGCCGCGCTCATCGGCTGCGGGGTCACCACCGGCCTCGGCGCCGCCATCAACACCGCCAAGGTGGAGGCCGGATCCTCGGTGGCCGTCATCGGCTGCGGCGGCGTCGGCATCTCCGTCATCCAGGGCGCCAAGGTCCAGGGCGCGGCCCAGATCATCGCCGTCGACCCGGTGGAGTCGCGGCGCGAGGCGGCCCTGCGGTTCGGGGCCACCGAGGCGGTGGGGCCGGAGGCCTTCGACGACGCCAAGAACCGGATCACCGGCGGCGAGGGCTTCGACTACGTCTTCGAGGTCGTCGGCAAGTCCGCCACCGCGCAGACCGCCTACAAGATGACCCGCCGCGGCGGCAGCGTGGTGATCGTCGGCGCCGGTGCGCTGGACGACAACTTCCAGATCGACATGTTCTCGCTCTTCTTCGACGAGAAGAAGATCCTGCCGTCGATGTACGGCGGCGGGGACGTGCTCCGCTCCTACGAGCGCACCATCGCGCTGTGGCGGGCCGGCCGGGTGGACCTGGCGGGCCTGATCACGCACCGGGTGCAGCTCGCCGAGATCAACGACGCGCTCGACCAGATGCGTACGGGCGTCGCCCTGCGCACCTGCATCGAACTCTGACCTGCTCCGAGACCTGCGAGAGGAACGCTACGGATGTCACTCCCACTTGAGGGGCTCTCCGCCATCGTCACGGGTGCGGGCCGCGGGCTCGGCCGGGCCGAGGCGATCGAGCTCGCGCGGCTCGGCGCGAGCGTGGTCGTCAACGACTTCGGCCAGAGCGGCCGGGACGGCTCCGGGGAGGCCTCGGCCGCCCCGGCCGAGGAGGTCGCCGCGGAGATCCGCGCCGCGGGCGGCCGGGCGGTGGCGCACCTGGGCGACGTGGCCGACTTCGAGCAGGCGCGGGAACTGGTCGAGCTGGCGGTGTCCAGCTTCGGGAAGCTGGACGTCCTGGTCAACAACGCGGGCATCCTGCGCGACCGGATGGTCTTCTCGATGTCGGAGGAGGAGTGGGACTCGGTGATCCGGGTCCACCTCAAGGGCCACTTCAACACCACGCACTTCGCGTCCGTGCACTGGCGCGAGCGCTCGAAGGCGGCGGGCGGCCCGGTCTACGGCCGGATCGTGAACACCTCCTCTGAGGCCTTCCTCGGCGGTTCGGCCGGCCAGCCGAACTACGCGGCGGCCAAGGGCGGCATCGTGGGCCTCACCACCTCGACCGCCCTCGCGCTCGCGAAGTACGGGGTGACGGCCAACGCCATCTGCCCGCGCGCCCGCACCCGGATGACCGAGGACGTCTTCGCCGGCTTCCAGGTCCCCGAGGAGGGCAAGCTGGACGCCCTCGCCCCCGAGCACGTCGCACCGCTCGTCGGGTACCTGGCCTCGCCCGCTTCCGCCCGGGCCAACGGCCAGCTGTTCGTCGTGCACGGCGGGATCGTGGTCGTGATGGAACGCCCCAAGGTGGCCGCCAAGTTCGACACGGCCAAGGAGTCCTTCTCCTTCGAGGAGCTCGACGAGCTCCTGACCCCGCACTACGCGTCCCGCCCGGCGAACGAGACCTTCGCCGCGACGGAGGTACTGGGCCTCAAGCACGCCTAGGCCCCGTCGTGGGAGGCGAGCGCCCTCCGTCCCTACCGCCCGGCCAGCGGCGCCTGCTGGAGGGGGACCGGACGGGGGGCGGTCGGCGCGGTCTGAGCCAGGACCACTGGCGGGGGCGGGGCGGCCGGCAGGTTGAGGCCGACGATCCCGCAGGGCACCTCGGGCGTCGCGTACGGGAGGTGCAGGCGGCCCTGCGGGCTCCACAGGCCGGCCCCGCCGAGCCAGCCCGCCGGGGCGCCGAGCCGGAAGACGCGCCGGTCGGCGGGGCGCCACAGGCCGATGTCGCCCTCGGGTAGCCGCAGCGCCACCCCGCAGGTCTCCGGCATCAGGGACTGGCCGGGCTGGACCGCGAACGGGTACGCGTCCCCCAGCCTGGCCAGGCACTCCGGGAAGCGGACCGGCAGGGAGCTGCCCGACACCCCCCAGCCCAGGCGCGAGGTGCCCGGGGCGTCGGAGCGGATCAGTAGCAGCCCGCTGTCCGGGTCGGCCAGCAGCAGCCGGTCGTCGCTGTCCTCGGTGATCTGCAGCAGCGGGGACACCTCGGCGCGCCCCAGGTCCACGGCGACGGCCTTGGTGGTGCCGTCCAGCTCGCGGTCCAGGGCCAGCAGCCGGCCCGCCCGGTCCAGCCAGACGCCGCCCGAGCAGCGCCCCGGGATCCGGGCGACGGGCCGCGGCCCCGAGAGGCCACCGGCCACCTGCCAGACCGTGCTCACGGTCTCCTCCGCGGCCAGGACGAAGGCAGCGGATCCCGCCGGACACGGCGGGAGCAGGCGGACCCGTACGTCCTCCCGCACGGCCACCCCGCCCAGCTGGAGCTCCCCGGTGCTCGGCCCGGCACCGGCCCCCGTCGGGTACAGCAGCGCGAAGGCGTGGCGCTCCGCCACCCGCCGGTGGATCAGCACCCGCCCGTCGGCCAGCGGCAGCACCTCGCTGTCCGCCTCCTCGGGCTGCGCGAGCGGCAGCGGCACCGCGTACGGCTCGGGCCCGGCGAGGGTCCAGCGCTCCGCATAGAGAGCGTCGCCCTCCCCGGCCAGCCGGGCGGCGTACGACCCGTCCGCGGCGATGCGGAACGCGGCCGTGGTCGTCATTTCGATGGCACAGACGGTCATCCGTGGTCACCTCCGGGGGGGAAGCTAGTTTTCGGGGTTCCCGGCGAACAACACCACCAACACCGCTTCACACATACGGGTGTCCGCGCGGCGATTCGCGCGTGCTGGACGAGGCGGTTGTGCTGGGCGACGGCCGTCAGCCCTTCGACGCCCTGCGCGGCGGGGCCGGAGCGGGCCCGGGGCCGCTCCGGAGCGGGGTCGTGCCCGAGTCCCGCGGGCGTCGCGCCCTCGGCTTCCTGGGCGCACCCCCCCCGGGGGGAGTACGGGCCGGACCGCCGCCCGGGCGGGGTCAGGCGCCAGTGGGTATCCGCCAGTTTGTCCGAACCGGAAGGGTGGGGCCCCGTCCGGCAGGGCTGGCCTGACCGGGACGGTCGCCCCGGACGGTAGCCTTGGCCCGTGCCCCGTCTCTCTGAAGTCATCGCCGCGCTGGACGCTCTCTGGCCCCCCTCGCGGGCCGAGCAGTGGGACGCCGTCGGAACCGTCTGCGGCGACCCGGACGCCGAGGTCACCCGGGTCCTGTTCGCGGTCGACCCCGTCCAGGAGATCGCCGACGAGGCGGTGAAGCTGGGCGCCGACCTGATCATCACCCACCACCCCCTCTACCTGCGGGGCACCACCACCGTCGAGGCCGGCACCTTCAAGGGCCGCGTCGTGCACACGCTGATCAAGAACGACATCGCGCTGCACGTCGCCCACACCAACGCGGACACCGCCGACCCCGGGGTTTCCGACGCCCTCGCCGGCGCCCTCGGCCTGCGGATCACCGGCCCGCTGGTGGCGGACCCGAGCGACCCTGACGGCCGCCGGGGCCTCGGCCGGATCTGCGAACTGGACCACCCCGAGACGCTGCGCGAGTTCGCCGCCCGCGCCGCGGCCTGGCTGCCGCCGACCGCCCAGGGCATCCGCGTGGCCGGCGACCCGGACGCACTGGTCCGCCGCGTCGCCGTCAGCGGCGGCTCCGGCGACAGCCTCTTCGAGCAGGTCCGCGCCGCCGGTGTGGACGTGTTCCTGACCGCCGACCTGCGCCACCACCCGGCCTCCGAGGCCCGCGAGACGAGCCGCCCGCTCGCCCTCGTCGACGCCGCCCACTGGGCCACCGAGTGGCCCTGGTGCGAGCAGGCCGCGGCCCAGCTCGACGCGATCTCCGAGCGCCACGGCTGGGGTCTGCGCACCCACGTCTCGCGCACGGTCACCGACCCCTGGACGGCGCACGCGCCGTCCGTCACACCCCCTTCTATCTCTGGAGCCCCCAACTGAACGCCGAGCCCGCCGACCAGATCCGACTTCTCGACGTCCAGGCGCTGGACGTCCGGCTGTCTCAGCTCGCCCACAAGCGCAAGTCGCTGCCCGAGCACGCCGAGCTCGACTCGCTCACCAAGGACCTGGCGCAGCAGCGCGACCTGCTCGTCGCCGCCCAGACCCAGGCGAGCGACACCGCGCGCGAGCAGACCAAGGCGGAGCAGGACGTGGACCAGGTGCGCCAGCGCGCCGTCCGCGACCAGCAGCGGCTCGACTCGGGCGTGGGCATCTCGGCCCGGGACCTGGCGAACCTGCAGAGCGAGGTCGTCTCCCTCGCCAAGCGCCAGGGCGACCTGGAGGACGTGGTCCTGGAGGTCATGGAGCGTCTGGAGGGTGCGCAGGAGCGCGTCACCGGGCTGACCGAGCGCGTCTCGGCCCTGGAGGCCAAGACCGCGGACGCCACCGCCCGCCGGGACGCGGCGACCACCGAGATCGACACCGAGGTCGCGAAGGTCACCAAGGACCGCGAGGTCATCGTCGCGTCCATGCCGACCGACCTGATGGCGCTGTACGAGAAGATCCGCGTCAAGCAGGGCGGGGTCGGCGCGGCCCGCCTCTACCAGCGCCGCTGCGAGGGCTGCCGGCTGGAGCTCGACATGGCCGAGGTCAACGAGATCAAGTCCGCGGCCCGTGACCAGGTCGTCCGTCACGAGAACTGCGGCCGCATCCTGGTCCGTACGGCCGACTCGGGCATCTGATGCCGCAGTTTGTCGTGGAGGCGGACGGCGGGTCCCGGGGCAACCCGGGGCCGGCCGGCTACGGCGCGGTGGTGCTCGACCCGGCGACCGGCGAGACGCTGGCCGAGCGCGCCGAGTACATCGGCGTCGCGACGAACAACGTGGCCGAGTACAAGGGCCTGATCGCCGGGCTCGCGGCGGCCCGTGACCTGGCGTCAGACGCGCAGGTCCTGGTCCGCATGGACTCGAAGCTGGTCGTCGAGCAGATGTCGGGCCGCTGGAAGATCAAGCACCCGGACATGAAGCCGCTCGCGGCCGAGGCCGCCCGGATCCTGCCGCGCGCGCAGGTGACGTACGAGTGGATCCCGCGCGAGCGGAACAAGCACGCTGACCGGCTCGCGAACGAGGCGATGGACGCGGGCAAGCGCGGCCAGCAGTGGGAGCCGTCGGCGTCCACGGCCGCCCTCGACCACGGCGCGGCGCGCGCCCTGGCCACCCCGCCGGCGCCGGCGGGCCCGCCGGGGGACGCGGCGAAGGGGGCCGCGGCCGTCCGCGCGGCCCTGCTCGCCTCCTCCGGAGCGGCGGCCACGGCCGCCCAGGAGGCCGCCGACTCGCTGTTCGCCGACGCCGAGGCCCTGGCGGACGCCATCGAGCCCTGCCTCGACGCCGATGCCCCCGCGGTCGCCGCGGGCAGCCACGGTTGGGGCCCGGACATGGGGGCGCCGGCCACCTTCGTACTGCTGCGGCACGGCGAGACCGCCCTCACCCCGCAGAAGCGCTTCTCCGGCAGCGGCGGCAGCGACCCCGAACTGTCCCCGGCGGGCCTGCGGCAGGCCGCCGCGGTGGCCGAGGCGCTCGCCGTACGCGGCACCATCCAGAACGTCATCAGCTCCCCGCTGCGCCGCTGCCGGGAGACCGCCCAGGCCGTCGCGGACCGTCTCGGCCTCACGGTGACGGTCGAAGAGGGCCTGCGCGAGGTGGACTTCGGGGCGTGGGAGGGTCTGACCTTCGCCGAGGTGCAGCAGCGCTTCCCGGACGACCTCCAGGCCTGGCTGGACTCCCCGAAGGCGGCCCCCACGGGCGGCGGCGAGAGCTTCATGTCCGCCACCCGCCGGATCTCGGCCACCCGTGACCGCCTGCTGTCCGCCCACGCGGGCCGCACGGTCCTGCTGGTCACCCATGTGACCCCGGTCAAGATCCTGGTCCGCCTCGCCCTGGGCGCCCCGCCGGAAGCCCTGTTCCGCATGGAGCTCTCGGCGGCCTCCCTCTCGGCGGTGGCCTACTACGCGGACGGCAACGCCTCGGTCCGCCTCCTGAACGAGACGTCCCACCTGCGGTAGCCCTGGCGGGGGGCCGGGCGGGGTCCGGGCTCGGTGCGGTACCCCTGGCGGGATCTAGGCCGGTGCGGGTTGGTGCGCGGGGCCGGGGAGGGGTGTCTCCTCGGCTCGGCGCGTGCGGGCGTGTCTCGGCTGTGTGCGGTGGTTGCGCGCTCGTCCTGCGGGGACACCCCTCCCCGTCCCCGCTCCCCACGCGTCGGGGTGGCTTCGGGGGTGCTGTCGGAGCCCTGCCGTGGGGTGGGGACACGGCGGAGTGTCCCCGCAGGACGAGCGCGCACCACCGGGTACAGCCGCGACATGCCGTACCGCGCGAGCCGAGGAGACACTCCGGCGGGGCACCGCCCCACACCACCCAGCCCCGCCGGCGATTGAGGCGCGGGGCCCGGGGCAGCGCCCCAGGACCACCGACCGGCCGGAGCCGGACACCCCGGACCGGGGGAGAGAGAACCGCTGGCCCCCGAACGGGAGTGGAAGCGGCAGACGAGCCGGCCTGTACGCCGGGTTCTGTCGCCCGGTGACCTCGCGGTCGCCGGGGAGACGGCCATCCATCTAGGACCGGTGTTGCCACCGGCCTCGTGCGGTCTACCCGCGAACTCGGGCGGGCAGCCCTCGAGCGTTCGCGCAGACCCGTCCGGGGACGGATCCTCTTGACCTTGCTCCGGGTGGGGTTTACCTAGCCGCCTGAGTCACCTCAGGCGCTGGTGGTCTCTTACACCACCGTTTCACCCTTACCGAGGGCCGAAGCCCCCGGCGGTCTGTTTTCTGTGGCACTGTCCCGCGGGTCACCCCGGGTGGCCGTTAGCCACCACCCTGCCCTGTGGAGCCCGGACGTTCCTCGGCGGGATCCGAGGATCCCGACGCGGCCGCCCGGCCGACTCGTCTGCCGTGGCGACCATGTTACCCGGGGCGACGACCCCGCCCGACCCCACCCGACCGCGCTTGACCTTGACGCAGCGGCAAGGTTTCTACTGGGGGCATGCGGATCGGAGAGATCGCCGCGGTCGTCGGGATCACCACCCGGGCGATCCGGCACTACCACCACGTCGGGCTGCTCCCGGAACCGGAGCGGCGCCCCAACGGCTACCGGGCCTACAGCCTCCGTGACGCCGTCCTGCTGGCCCGCGTACGCCGGCTCACCGAGCTCGGGCTCGGTCTCGACGAGGTGCGGGACGTCCTCGCGGACGACGCCGGGCGCGAACTCGCCGACGTCCTCACGGAACTCGACGCCGACCTCGCCCGCCAGGAGGCCGAGATCCAGGAGCGGCGGCGCCGGCTCGCCGTGCTGCTCGCCGCCGGGCCCGGGGAGGCCGAACCGCTCTCGCCCGGGCTCGCCGAGCTGCTGGCGAAGGCGCCGCCGACCGACTCGCCGGCCGCCGCGAAGGACCGCGAACACCTGACCCTGCTCGACGCGACGGGCGCGGCCGGTCAGGAGGTGTACGCCGCACTCGGGCCGCTGGCCGCCGATCCCGCCGTGCTCGCGCTGTACGTGCGCCTCGACGAGCTCGCCGACGCGCCCGTGGACGACCCGCGGATCCCGCCCCTGGCGGCGGAGCTGGTGGCGGCCGTCCCCGACGAGGTGTTCGCCGCGATCCCCACCGACGGGGTGGTCGTGACCGGGTTCAAGGAGGCGCTGCTCGCCGAGTACGCGCCCGCGCAGGCCGAAGTCGTCCGCCTCGTCATGGAGGCGTTCATCGAGAGGGGGCGGGGATGACCCGCATACGGGCGGCACGGATCGCCGTCACCGCCGTCGTCCCGGCGGAGCTGGCGCTCGTGGTGTGCCTGGCGGCCGGGGTGCGCCCGCCCGGGTGGGTGCTCGCCGCCACCGAGGCGCTCCTCGTCGGCGTGTTGTTGTTGGAGGCCCGGGTGCTGTACGGCCTCTACGCCGCCGAGCGGGCCCGCGGCGCGGACTCCCGGGCCGCCCGCCGCGCGGCGGTCCGCGCCGTGGTCCCGGTGCAGGTGCGGCGACTGGTGCGGCACGAGGTGCGCGCCCTCGCCTCGCTCGGCCGGTGGGCCGTGCGCGGGAAGCACGGGGTGCGCACCGGGGACCTCGCGGCCGCGTACACCGGACCGCAGACGGCCATGATGTACGGGATGCTCTTCGTGTCGGTGATCGAGACGGTCGGTCTGGCCCTGCTCATCCCCTGGCCGACGGTGCACCGGATCGTGCTCGTGCTGGACGTGTACGCGATCCTGCTCGTCCTCGCCCTGCACGCCGCGTGCGTCACCCGGCCGCACGTGGTCCGCCCCGACGGGTCCCTGCGGATCCGCTACGGGGCCCTGTTCGACCTGGCCGTACCGGCGGACGCGGTGGCCTCGGTCCGGGTGGACCGGCGCTATCCCGAGGGCCGGCTGGTCACGCTGTCCGAGGACGGGGTGCTCGACCTCATCGTCGGGAGCCAGACCTCCGTCACACTGGAACTGAACCGGCCGCTCCCCTTCACCCGGCCGCTCGGCGCCACGGGCGCGGCCCGGACCGTCCGCTTCCACGCCGACGACCCGCGCGCGCTGGTCACCGCCCTGCGCCGCCAGCCGGCCTAGACGGGCGCGAAGAGGATCTTCGACGTGCCCGGGTCGGCCTCCGTGAGCCGGACCCGGATCCGTTCGCCCAGGGGCAGGTCGAGCGCGGTGGACCGGACGCGGCCGACCACCGCCGGGTCCTCCAGGTGCACCGTGCCCACCAGTGGCTCCCGGTCCTTGACGTCGATGACCGTGGCCTCGAAGGTCTCCCCGACGCGGTCCTTCAGCACGGCGGCCTCGACCAGGTCCACGGACTCCCGTTCCACCGTGTTCGCCAGCCGGCCACCCGCCGCCATCTCGTCCGGGAGCGCGGGGAGCGCGGCCGTGACCCACTCCGGCGGTTCGGCCCCTGCCACCGCCGCCACGCACAGCTCCCCGGAGTACCGGTCGACGAGGCGGCGCAGCGGCGCCGTGCAGTGCGTGTACGGGGCCGCCACCGCGGAATGGATCGCCGGGTCGGGGCGCTCGCCGCCGGTGAACGCGGTGTAGCCCGCGCCGCGCAGCAGGGCCGTGCACTCCTGGAGGAAGGCGGCGTGGGCGGGGCGGTGCGGGTCGAGGGAGCGCACGAGTTCGGCGTACGGCACGTGGTGCGGCCAGTCGATCCGCAGGGCCTTCGCCGTCCGCCGGAGCCTGCCGACCGCGCCGTCGGGGGCGCTGGGCAGCGTGCGCAGGATGCCGGTGCCGGTGGCCAGCATCAGATCGGCCGCGGCCATGCCGGTCATCAGGGAGAGCTGTGCGTTCCAGCCGTCGGCGGGCAGCGGGGCGCGGTAGGCCAGGGAGTACGTGCCGTCGTGCGCGGCGACCTCTTGTTCGGGCACGTTGAGGGAGATGCCGCCGCGCGCCTGTTCCAGGGCCTCGCGGAGCCGGCCGATGTCCTTCAGGAGGGCGAGCGGTTCCTCCGCCGTTCCGGTGTCGATGGCCTTCTGGACCCGGTCGTAGTCGAGTCGGGCCCGGCTGCGGATCAGGGCGCGGCGGACGTCGACGGTCTCGACGCGGCCGTCGGGGTCCAGGTCGAAGCGCCACACCAGGGCCGGGCGGACCTGGTCGGGCAGCAGGCTGGCCGCGCCCTCCGAGAGGACGGCCGGGTGCAGCGGGACCTTCCCGTCGGGGAAGTAGAGGGTGGTCACGCGCCGGTGGGCCTCGGCGTCGAGCGCGCCGCCGGGGGTGACGAACGCGGCGACGTCGGCGATGGCGTAGTGCACCCGGTACCCGCCGCCGGAGCGCTTCGCCAAGTGCACGGCCTGGTCGAGGTCGACGGAGGCCGGCGGGTCGATCGTGAAGAAGGGGACGTCCGTACTGTCCAGGTCCGGGAGGCGGGGGTGCGCCGCCGCGTGTTCGGCCTCGGCGAGGGCTGCGGCCGGGAACTCCCCGGGCACCTCCAGCTCCGTCCGCAGTTCGCGCAGCGCGGCCCGCAGAGCAGCCCCGTCTGCGCCGGTCATGTGCATCTGACGGCGTGGCATGGACCGAGCCTATGGTCGGGGGGCGCGGACGGCGCGGCGAGCGGGGGCGGCGGACGTCTACCCTGGCTCGGGGGCCGCGCCCCCTGCGACGTCGTACCGAAGGAGAACCACCGTGCTCGTGCTGCTGCCGCCGTCCGAGGGAAAGGCCGCCGGCGGCTCCGGCGCACCCCTGAAGCCGGAGGCGCTGTCGCTGCCCGGTCTGGCCCCGGCCCGTGCGGCGGTGCTGGAGGAGCTCGTCGAGCTGTGCGCGGCGGACGAGACGAAGGCGCGCGAGGTGCTGGGCCTGAGCGAGGGCCTGCGCGGCGAGGTCGCCAAGAACGCGGAGCTGCGTACGGCGGGGGCCCGTCCGGCGGGCGAGGTCTACACGGGCGTGCTCTACGACGCGCTGGGCCTGGCCGACCTGCCCGCGGCGGCGCGGGCGTCGGCCGAGGACGCGCTGCTCGTCTTCTCGGGGCTGTGGGGTGCGGTGCGGGTCGGCGACGCGATCCCCTCGTACCGCTGCTCGATGGGGGTGAAGCTGCCCGGGCTGGGCGCGCTGGGCGCGCACTGGCGGGGGCCGATGGCGGAGGTCATGCCGGAGGCGGCCGGGGACGGGCTGGTGCTGGACCTGCGGTCGGCGGCGTACGGGGCCGCGTGGAAGCCGAAGGGTGAGGTGGCGACGCGGACCGCGACCGTCCGGGTGCTGCACGCGCAGCTCGTGGACGGGGTGGAGAAGAGGTCGGTGGTGAGCCACTTCAACAAGGCGACGAAGGGGCGGCTGGTACGGGACCTGCTGCTGGCGGGGGCCGTTCCGGCTTCGCCCGCCGAGCTGGTCACGGCCCTGCGGGACCTGGGCTACGTCGTCGAGGCCGAAGCCCCTGCGAAGGCGGGCAAGGCCTGGTCCCTCGACGTGGTCGTGACGCAGATCCACCACTGACGCGCCGTACCGGGGGCTCCGCCCCCGCACCCCCGCGCCCCCGCGCCCCAAACGCCGGCGGGGCTGAATTTTGGCTGAGCTGCGCCGGTACGTGCCGCCCGGCGGGCCGGATCGCCCACCGGGGCTACTGGCTCAGGGGCCAGGCCGCCGTGGCCGGGCTGCGGTCGGCGGCGCCCGCGTAGGCGGCGCAGGCGTCGGTGAGGGTTTCGAGGAGGGTGAGCGGGTCCGGGAGGGGGTGCTCCATGCCCCGGATCCAGGTCACCGCCCGGTCACCGGGGAGGGCGGCCGGCGGGACCAGGACGTAGCTGCCGCGGCAGTGCCAGCGCAGGCCCGGGTGTTCGTCCATCGTCTCGGGGTGGCAGTCCAGTGCGCAGGGCCACCACTCGTCCTCGTCCTCGGGGGTGCCGCGGGTGGCGGTGAAGAAGAGCATCCGGGCCTGGTCACCGGTGCCGCCCGACTCGGCGACGGGGCCGACCTTGATGCCGGCGAGCAGGAGTCGGTCGAGGGCGTCGGTGCCGGCTTCCAGCGGGACGTCGAGCACGTCGTGGACCATGCCGGTCGCGGTGATGAAGTTGGCCTGGGGTTGGTTGCGCGCCCAGCGCTCGACCTGTGAGCGGTCGGTGGTCGACTGGGTCTGCCAGGCGAAGGAGATGGGGTGCCGTGCGGGCGTCGGACAGCCGATCCGGTCGCACGAACATCGGTAACCGGCGGGATGGGCGGCGGGGGCGAGCGGCAGGCCCGCGGCGGCGACGGCCAGGAGGAGCGCCTCGCGCTCCGCTCCCGGGTCCTCGGCGGTGGGCTTCTGCCGCCGGCGCAACCACTGGGAAATCCTGCTCTGCTCGCCGCGTTTGACGCGGCCGGACTCAGACCCCATCTATCCCCTCACCTCACCGTAATCTCCGGCGGACCCGTCCATGGTCCCACCATCCTGAGCCCCGGGTGACCGCTCTTGGCAACCGGGGGGTTGGAGATGCGTGACCGGAAACCCCCACATAACCATAGAATCAGGCCAAATGCTCTCGGCCGATCTTCGATTCTCTGCCCGCTAGCGGGCGGTGACGTTGGCCACCCCGCCTCAGGGGGTGTCTTGCCGATCAGGCAAGACACCCCCCAGCACCCGGTCCACGAGCGCGTCGGTGTACGCGTGCGTCAGGGGCGCGGTGCGCATCAGCCAGCGGTAGGTGAGCGGTCCGACGAGCATCTCGACCGTGAGGCGCAGGTCCGCGTCCGGCGCGAGCCGGCCGGCCTCCCGGGCCGCGCGCAACCGCTCCTCGTACAGGGCGAGCTGGGGCTCTAGCAGCTGTTCCGTGAAGCGGGCGCCGAGCTCGGGGTCGGTGGCCCCGGCGGCGGTCAGGGCGCGCGTGGGGGCGTCGTACTTCTCGTCGTTGAACTGGTCGACGGTCGCCCGCAGGACGTGCTTCAGGTCGGCGGCGAGGTCCCCGGTGTCGGGGAAGCCGGTCCATTCGACCTCCGTCTCCGCGTCGCCGAAGAGGGCCAGCGAGGCGTCGAGGAGGACGGCGGCCTTCGACGGCCACCAGCGGTAGATGGTCTGCTTGCCGACGCCCGCGCGGGCGGCGATGGCCTCGATGGTCAGCTTGTTGTAGCCGACCTCCCCGACGAGGGTGAGCGCGGCGTCGAGGATGGCGCGCCGGGAGCGGTCGCTGCGGCGGGTGGCGTCAGGGGTCTTGGGCATGGCCCGAAACTATCAAAGCGAGACGTCTCGTCTTTCCATAGGTTTGCGTAAACCACCCAATCAGTTCACTGTGCTGTCCAGGTGTTGGAGAGACGATTCTCTCCAGCACCCGTCCAGAGTCGTGTAAGTCGTGAGGAGCCTTCTTTGCGCAGAGACGCCACACCCCGGCGCTACCTGATGTGCCCACCCGCACACTTCAAGGTCACGTACTCCATCAATCCGTGGATGGACCCCACGAAACCGGTGGACCTGCCCCTCGCACTGGCCCAGTGGGAAGACCTGAGGGACCGCTACCGCTCCCTCGGGCACATCGTCGAAACCCTCGAACCCGACCCCGAACTGCCCGACATGGTCTTCGCGGCGAACGGGGCCCTCGTGGTCGACGGCCGGGTCCTCGGGGCCCGGTTCGCCTACCCGGAACGGGCCGCCGAAGCCGAGATCCACCTCGACTGGTTCCGTACCCACGGCTACCCCGACATCCACGAGCCGTCCCACGTCAACGAGGGCGAGGGGGACTTCGCGGTCACCGACCGCTACATCCTCGCCGGCCGGGGCTTCCGCTCCAGTCCGCTCTCGCACGACGAGGCCCAGGAGTTCTTCGGCCGCCCGGTCATCGGCCTCGACCTGGTGGACCCGCGCTACTACCACCTGGACACGGCGCTCAGCGTCCTCGACGGCGACGAGATCATGTACTACCCGGGCGCCTTCTCGCCCGGCAGCCAGGGAGTGCTCAGGCGGCTCTTCCCGGACGCCCTGATCGCCGACGCCCGGGACGCGGCCGCCCTCGGTCTGAACGCGGTCTCCGACGGCCTGCACGTCCTGCTCCCGCAGGCGGCGACCGGACTGCTGGAGCCGCTGCGGGACCGGGGGTTCGAGCCGGTCCCGATGGACCTCGGCGAGCTGCTCAAGGGCGGCGGCAGCGTGAAGTGCTGCACCCAGGAGCTGCGGGCCTAGGCCGTTTCCGGGGACCGGCTACGGTGCCGGAGGCCAGGCCTGGCCCCAGTCGGCGTCCCGGGCGGCCTTGTAGAGGTCTCCGTGGCGCTTGGTCACGTTCACCCGGTTCAGGCCCTCGCTCTCGGGGCCGCACAGCTCCAGTAGGACCAGCCCCTTCCGGATCTGCGGTTTCCGTGTGATCCGGGAGGCGGCCGGCTCCGCCCTGAAGCGGGTCGCGGCGACGTAGCTGAACTTCTCGTCCTCGTAGGGCAGCGAGCCGCCCTTGACCTGCCGGTGCAGGGAGGACCGGCTGACCCGAGCCGAGAAGTGGCACCAGTCCTTGCCGACCTCGATCGGACAGGTTCCGTCGTGCGGGCACGGCGCGGCGATCTGCAGCCCGGCCGCGATCAGCTGGTCACGGGCCTCGCGGATGCGCAGGTACCCCTCCGGCGTGCCCGGCTCGATCAGCACCACGGCCCGGCCGGCCCGGGCCGCCTCGGCGACGACGGCCGTGCGCGCCTGCGGGGTCAGTTCACCGAGGACGTAGGACACCGTCACCAGGTCCGCCTCGGGGAGGCTCAGCCCCGAACCGATGACGGCCCGCCGCCACGCGGCCCCGCGCAGCACCTCGGAGGTCGAGGCGGCCGCCAGTTCCCGGCCGAGGGCCAGGGCCGGCTCCGCCCAGTCCAGCACCGTGGTCTCCCGCGGGCCGTCCCAGGTGGCGTCCACCGCCCAGGTCGCGGCGCCCGTGCCGCCGCCCACGTCCACGTGCGAGCCCGGCGCCCAGCCGGGTGCAGCCTCGGCCAGTTCGTCTAGGGCGCTCCGGACGGCCTCGAAGGTGGCGGGCATCCGGTACGCCGCGTACGCCGCCACGTCGGAGCGGTCGCGCAGTACGGGCGCGTCGGTCGGGGTCTGCCCCCGGTAGTTGGCGATGAGCCGCTCGACGGCGGCCGCGGCCTGCTTCGGCGGGAGCCCGTCGAGCAGCCCGCCGAGCGTGCGGCGGAGGGTCTCGGCGGAGGTGGGGGCGGAGGCGTTCACCTGCGAAGTTTATGCCGCCGGTCGGGGGCAGGGCCGCCACTCCCGGGCGGGGCCGCCGGGTCCGGTGCGGCCGCCGGTCCGGTGCGGCTCAAGGATCGGGGCTCCGCCCCGGGCCCCGCGCTTCAAACGCCGGCGGGGCTGGAGTCGCCGGTGGGGTCGGACAGGGTGGACGCGCTCTGCCAGGGGCGGCACAGGCCGAGGAAGGCGCTGACCGCGAGCAGCGCGCACACCAGCTGGACCACGGCCATGGGGACGGCCGTGTCCTCGCCCGCGATCCCCACCAGCGGCGAGGCGATGGCGCCGATCAGGAACGAGGAGGTGCCGAGCAGCGCGGAGGCCGATCCGGCCGCGTGCGGGGTCCGCATCAGGGCCTGCGCGTTGGTGTTCGGCAGCACGATGCCCATCGCCGACATGAGGACGAACAGCGCGGTGGCGATCGGGGTCAGCCCGACTTCGCCGAAGACGCCCGTCGCCATCAGCAGGAGGGACACCGCGGAAGCCAGGACGACCGCGAGGCCGACGGCCAGCACCTTGTCCAGGCGTACCCGGCCGACCAGCAGTTTGCCGTTGATCTGGCCGACGAGGATCAGGCCGACGGAGTTCAGGCCGAAGAGCAGGGAGAAGGTCTGGGGCGAGGCCCCGTAGATCTCCTGCACCACGAAGGGGGAGGCGGAGATGTAGGAGAAGAGGACGGCGAAGGCGAAGCCGCCGGTCAGGGTGTAGCCGGTGAAGACCCGGTCGCCGAGCAGCCCGCGCATGGTCCGCAGCGCGGAGCCGACGCCGCCGGTGTGCCGCCGCTCGGGCGGCAGGGTCTCGCCGAGGCCGCGCCAGACCATCAGGGTGAGCACCGTACCGACAGCGGTGAGGACGACGAAGACGCCCCGCCAGTCGGCGAAGCGCAGCACCTGGCCGCCGATGAGCGGCGCGACGATCGGGGCGGCCCCGGATATGAGCATCAGCGTGGAGAAGAAGCGGGCCATCTCGTCGCCGTCGTACAGGTCGCGCACGACGGCGCGCGCGATGACGACACCGGCGGCCCCGGCCAGCCCCTGGAGCAGCCGGAAGGAGATCAGCAACTCGGCGGTCGGGGCGAGGGCGCAGATCGCGGTGGCCAGGACGTAGACGACCATGCCGACGAGCAGCGGCCGGCGGCGGCCCCACTTGTCGCTCATCGGGCCGATGACGAGCTGGCCGAGGGCCATGCCGGCGAGGCAGGCGGTGAGGGTCAGCTGGATCGTCGCGGCAGGGCTGTTCAGGGCATCGGTGACCTGCGGCAGGGCCGGCAGGTACATGTCCATGGACAGCGGGGGGAGGGCGGTGAGCCCGCCGAGTATGAAGGTGACGAGCAGGCTCGTGCGGCGTGCGCGCGTCAGGGACGCGGTGGCGCTGGAGGCGGAGGGCGATTCGGGCGACGAGTCCTGCGAGGCGGCTGTCGCGGGGCCTCTCTCCGACATGCGGAACTCCAGTCTTCTCATCTGATCTACGCACCCCTGACTGCCCCATGCTCTCAGCAATCGGAACGTCCGGGGAACGGGGCGCAGTGTGACGTACCCTGCGGCCCCATGGACGAAAGTACGAAGAAGATCGCCCTGGTGACCGGCGCCGGCTCCGGGATCGGCCGCTCCGTGGCGCTGACCCTGGCCGCCGCGGGCTGGGACGTGGCCGTGGCCGGCCGCCGGGCCGAACCGCTGGAGGAGACCGCCGCCGCGGCCGGGACCGACGCCGACGTGCTGTGCGCGCCGGCCGACGTGAGCGACCCGGCCGACGTGACTCGGCTGTTCGAGTCAGTGCGGGCCCGCTACGGGCGCCTCGACCTGCTCTTCAACAACGCGGGCACCTTCGGACCGGGCGGGGTCCCGCTGGAGGACCTCACCTACGAGGCCTGGCGCTCGGTCGTCGACGTCAACCTCACCGGCGCCTTCCTGTGCGCGCAGGCCGCCTTCCGGCAGATGAAGCGGCAGGACCCGCAGGGCGGCCGCATCATCAACAACGGCTCCATCTCGGCGCACGTGCCGCGCCCGAACTCCATCGCCTACACCGCGACCAAGCACGCGATGACCGGCCTGACCAAGTCCCTGTCGCTGGACGGGCGGCCGTACCGGATCGCCTGCGGCCAGATCGACATCGGCAACGCGGCGACCGAGATGACCGAGCGGATGCAGACCGGCATCCTCCAGGCCAACGGGCAGTTGGCCGTCGAGCCGGTGATGGACGCCGCCGACGTGGCCCGCACGGTCCTGCACATGGCGGAGCTCCCGCTGGGGGCGAACGTGCAGTTCGCGACGGTGATGGCGACCTCGATGCCGTACATCGGCCGCGGCTGAACCGCGCGGGATCCATGGCCGAAACGCATTGCCAGGCCGCGTGAGCGCGGACGATCATGGCGGCATGAACGACACCGAAGTACTGAGCTACACCGCCTTCTCCCACGACCCGGAGGGCGGCAATCCGGCCGGGGTCGTGCTCGACGCCGCCGGACTGGACGAGGGCGCCATGCTGGAGATCGCCGCCGGGCTCGGCTACAGCGAGTCGGCCTTCCTGACGCCCCCGCCCGAGGGGTTCGGCGGCGAGGAGGGCCGTTCCTTCACCGTGCGCTACTTCAGCCCCAAGGCGGAGGTCCCCTTCTGCGGGCACGCCACCGTGGCCACGGCCATCGCGCTGGGGGAGCGGATCGGGCCGGGCGAACTCCTCCTCGCCACCCGAGCCGGGACCGTACCGGTGTCCGTCACCTCCGAGGGCGGGCGGCTGCGGGCCACGCTCACCACCGTCGAGCCGCACACCGAGGAGATCGGCGCGGCGGACCTCGCCGAAGCACTGGCCGCGCTGGACTGGCCGGAGGCCGACCTGGACCCGGCGATCCCGCCGGCGATCGCCTACGCCGGGGCCCGGCACCTGGTGATCGGCGCCGGCACCCGGGCCCGGCTCGCGGACCTGGCCTACGACTTCGCCCGGCTGGAGGCCCTGATGCGGCGCCTGGACCTCACCACGGTCCAGCTGGTGCACCGGGCCGGACCGGCGGAGTTCCACGTACGCGACCCCTTCCCGGTGGGCGGCGTCGTCGAGGACCCCGCCACGGGAGCGGCCGCGGCCGCCTTCGGCGCGTACGCCCGCGAGCGCGGCCTGGTCCCGGCGGACGCGGTGCTCACCCTCCACCAGGGAGCGGACATGGGCCGCCCCGGGGTGCTCACCGTGGAACTGCGCGAGGGCGACCCCCGGGTCAGGGTGAGCGGCGAGGGCGTCCGCATCCCGTGAACGGATCCATCGGCCCGGATTCCCGGGGCTCCGCCCCGGACCCCGCTTCCCGAACCCCGGAGGGGCTGCGACCGTGAGGGTGATCGGATGCGCCGAGGCGGACCTGCCCGCGGGCCCGGCCCGGCAGGTCGCCGAGCTGGAGGCGAGGGCGTGGCCCGGCTCCACCCCCGGCCACGACCCTGCGCTCCACCCGAGGACGATGCTGCTCGTGGACGCGGCCGGCACCGTGACCGCCGCGCTGTCGCTGCTGTACAAGCCGATCCCGCTCGCGGACCGCACGTACCGGGCCGCCGGGCTCAGCTCCGTGGTCGCCCTGCCGGAGCTGCGCGGCCGCGGGCTCGGCGGCCGGCTGGTCGCGGCGGCCCGCGCCGAGCTGGCCGCCGACCCGGCCGTGGACCTGGCGCTGTTCAGCTGCGACCGACCCCTGGCCGCCTTCTACGAGGCGGCCGGCTTCGAAGTGCTGCCCGGCACGGTCCTGGTGGGCGGAACCCCCGAGGATCCCCTGGCCACCGACGAACCCGGCTTCGACAAGGTGGTCCTCGCGGCGTTCTTCACGGTCGACCCGGGCCGTGACCGCGCCGCCTTCACGGGCGTCCGCGTCCCGCTCCACCCCGGAAACACCGACAGGCTGTGGTGACGGGCCCGAAGGCCCTTCACCACAGCCTGTCCGCGGCGGCCGCCCGGCCGCCCGCACTCAGCCCGCGGGCGTGGAGTCCGAGTCCGCCGGCCGCACCTTCGGCGCGGCCGCCGGACGGCCGCGGTCCAGGAGGAACAGCGTCAGCACGGGCACCAGGTACAGCACCCACACCGTGAGCTGGAGGACGGTCGGGTCGGGCTGGAAGTTGAAGACGCCCTTGAGCAGGGTCCCGTACCAGCTGTCCGGCGGGATCGCCTCGCTGATGTCGAAGGCCTTGTCGCCCAGGCCGCCCAGGAAACGGGCCTCCTGGAGGTCGTGCACCCCGTACGCGAGCACACCCGCGGCCACGATCACCAGCATGGCGCCGGTCCACCGGAAGAACTTCGCCAGATTGATCTTCAGCGTGCCCCGGTAGAAGAGGTACCCCAGCGCGATCGCCGTGGCGATGCCCAGCAGCACACCGATCAGCGGAGCCGAGGAACCCTCGCCGCTGGCCCGTACCGACGCCCACACGAAGAGCGCCGTCTCCAGGCCCTCCCGGCCGACGGCCAGGAAGGCGGTGGCCACCAGCGCCCCGGTGCCCATGGCCAGCGCCGTGTCGAGCTTGCCGTGCAGATCGGCCTTCAGATGCCGCGCGGTGCGCTTCATCCAGAAGACCATCCACGTCACCAGACCCACGGAGATGATCGACAGGGTGCCGCCGAGCAGCTCCTGCGCCTCGAAGGTCAGCTCCTGGGTGCCGAATTCGAGCATCGCGCCGAAGGCGAGGGAGATCCCGCAGGCGATCGCGATGCCCAGCCACACGGGACGCAGGGCGTCCCGGCGCTCGGTCTTCACCAGGTAGGCGACGAGGATGCAGACGACCAGGCTGGCCTCCAGCCCCTCGCGCAGGCCGATCAGATAGTTGCCGAACACGGCGGTTGTTCCTCTCCGGCGGATACTTACGCGAACAGCGTCCGGCCCCACCAGTCGTCCTTGTCACGGACGCCCGGCGGGACGGCGAAGACGGCCGAACCCACGTGCTGGATGTATTCGTTGAGGACGTCGGACCTGGCTAGATTGCGCTGGATCGGGATGAAGCCCTTGCGTATGTCGCGCTGGTAGGCGAGGAAGAACAGGCCCGCGTCCAGGCGGCCCAGTCCGTCCGTGCCGTCGGTGAAGGAGTAGCCGCGGCGCAGGATCGTCGCACCATTGTTGGTGTCCGGGTGCGCGAGGCGCACGTGCGCCTCCGGCTTCATCGCCTTCAGGAACGGCTCGTCGCGCTCCCTGGACTTGCCGACCGGGGCACCCTCGCCCTTGTCACGGCCGAAGATGTCCTCCTGCTCCTGGAGCGGGGTGCGGTCCCAGGTCTCGATGTTCATCCGGATCCGGCGCGCCACCAGGTACGAGCCACCGGTCAGCCAGTCGCTGCCGTCGCCCGCGCCGACCCACACGTGCTTGTCCAGGGCGGCCTTGTCGGTGCCGGAGACGTTCCGGGTGCCGTCCTTGAAGCCCATCATGTTGCGCGGGGTCTGCTCGTCGGGCGTCGTCGACGAGGTCTTGCCGAAGCCGAGCTGCGACCAGCGCATGGCGGTGCGGCCGAAGCCGATGCGGGCCAGCTGACGGATCGCGTGCACGGCGACCTGCGGGTCGTCGGCGCAGGCCTGGACGCAGAGGTCGCCGCCGGAGCGGGCCGGGTCCAGGTTGTCGCCGGGGAACAGCTCCAGGTCCACCAAGGCCTCGGGGCGCTTGCCCTCCAGCCCGAACCGGCCCTTGGCGAACAGGCCCGGACCGAAGCCGATGGTCAGGGTGAGCCGGGAGGCCTTCAGGCCCAGCGCCTCGCCCGTGTCGTCCGGCGGGGCCTCCGGGAGGCCGCCGAAGCCGCCCTCGCCGACCGGCAGACCGGCCGTCATCAGCCGGGCCGCCACCGTCCACTCCTTGAGGAGCTTGATCAGTTCCTCGCGGTCCTTCGTCTTCACGTCGAAGGCCGCGAAGTGCAGGCGGTCCTGCACGGCGCTCGCGATACCGGCCTGGTGTTCGCCGTGGAACGGCACGGACGCCCCGGAGGCCGCCGCCGACACCATGTCCGAGCTGCCGCCGAAGGCCGTCACCGCACCGCCGGCCGCGGCGGCGCCGAGCGCGAACCCGGCCCCGCCCCAGCCCAGCACCGCACGCCGCGAGGGCGCCGCGGCGGAAGACGTCGCCGAACCGTCACCGTCCTGCTGAGACTGCTGCTGCTGCTGCTGCGGCTGCTGCGCAGCCGAGTCCGACTCGGTCATCGTCCTCTCCCGCCTGCTTTCGTCTCTGCCGGTTACTTGGTGACCGCGGCGGCGAGCTTGGAGAGCGGCTCGGCGAGCGCGTTCACGCCGTCCGAGAGCTCCTTGCGCTCCGGCTCGCCGACCTTCTCGTACGAGGTGAACTCGTAGGTGGCCTGGTCGGCGCGGTACTTGTCCAGAAGGGTGTTCAGGGCCGCGAACTGGGTGTCGAGCTGCTTGACCAGCTCCGGGTCGTTCTTCGCGGCGATCGGCTTGAGCAGCTCGAACGCCTTCTGCGCACCCTCGACGTTGGCCTTGAAGTCGACCAGGTCGGTGTGCGAGTAGCGCTCCTCCTCACCGGTGACCTTGCCGGTGGCGACCTCGTCGAGGAGCTCCTTGGCGCCGTTGGCGATCGAGGTCGGGGTGATCTCCGCCTGGCCGACCTTCTTCTGCCAGTCGGTCAGGTCCGCGATCAGGGTGTCGGCGAGCTGCTTCTCCCGGTCGCCGATCTTGTTGTCGACCCACAGGGCCTTCTCCAGGCGGTGCCAGCCGGTCCAGTCCTTCTCCAGGTCCTGGCCGGCCTCCAGGCCGTCCTCGCGGACGTCCACCTTCGGGTCGATGTCGCCGAAGGACTCGGCGACCGGCTCGGTGCGCTCCCAGCCGATGCGCGAGGCGGCGTACAGCTTCTTCGCGCCCTCGACGTCACCGGCCTTCACCGCGTCCGCGAAGGCCTGCGCCTTGGGGAGGGTCTCCTCGGCCTGCGTGACCACGTAGGCACGGTAGGCGGCGACCGCGGCGTCCATCTCGGGGCTGCGCTTCTCCTCGGCACCGCCCTTGCCGGTGGCCTTGACCTTCTTGGAGATGCCGTCGCCCTTCATGCCGGGCTTGCAGACGATCTCGTAGTCGCCCGCCTTGATCTCGGCGGTGATGGAGGCCTTGGTACCGGGGCCGATGTTCTCGCGCTCGGTCACGATGCGGGCGTCCGGGAAGAGGACGTAGACCTCGGTGACCTTGGAGCCCTTGTTCTCGACGTCGATCTGCACCTTGCCGGCCGGGAACTCCGTCTTCGACACGTCGCAGGCGCTGTCGGACGCCGCCACCTTGATCGCGTCGTCGCCGCCCGCGTCGCTCTTCTGGGAGCAGCCGGTGACGGCGGTCAGTGCGGCCGCCACGGAGGCCGCGGCGATGACAGTGAGGCGGGCGGGGCGCATATGGGGGCTCCTGGCGTCGGACGAAGGGGCCGTCCCGAGGAAGGAAAGGCCGATGAGGCGGACCTAACTTAACCGAGGCTTACCTCACCCATGCCCCCTCGTACCGTGATTCAGCTCATACGCTTGGGTCCCGGACACGGCCCTGTTACGAGGCCTCCACGGCAGCCCCATGGAGCGGTCAAGCGGAAGTCAAGAGGGAGGTCCGGCCCCGGTCCGGGCCCCGGTCCGCGCCGGAGGTCGAGCCGCGGGTCAAGCCCGTACCGGAACCACCAGCGGGGCCCCGGTACGGGGGTGCGGGAGGACCTCCACCGGCTGCCGGTAGACCCGGCTCAGCAGCCCGACCTCGAACACCTCGGCCGGCGGGCCGTCCGCGGCGATCCGCCCGTCGTGCAGGACGGCGGCCCGGTCCGCGTAGGCGGCGGCCAGCCCCAGGTCGTGCAGGACGACGACGACCGCGTCCCCGGCGGCCGCCCGCTCCCGGCAGATGCGCAGGACGAGCTCCTGGTGGCGCAGGTCGAGGGCGGCGGTCGGCTCGTCGAGCAGCAGCAGGGGGGCCCGCTGGGCCAGTACGCGGGCCAGGGCGACCCGGGCCCGTTCGCCGCCGGAGAGGGCGGAGAAGGGACGCGCGGCGAAGTCCGTGACCTCGGTGGCGGCCATGGCGACGGCCACCGCCTCCTCGTCGGCCTCGGCGAGGGGAGTGCCGGCCCAGGGCGCCCGGCCCATCCGTACGACGTCCTCCACCGGGAAGGGGAACGACAGTGCGGCGGACTGGGGTAGTACGGAGCGGCGCAGGGCGAGGTCCGGGGCGCTCCAGTCGCCCACCGGGCGGCCGTCGATCCGGATCACCCCGGAAGCGGCGGGCAGGTCGGCGGCGAGCGCGCCCAGCAGCGTGGACTTGCCGGCGCCGTTCGGGCCGACCAGCGCCAGCACCTCGCCGGCGCGGGCGGTCAGGTCGATTCCGGCGAGGACCTCGCGCTGCCCGAGCCGCAGGTGCAGGTCCACGGCCTCGGCGACCGCGTCGCCCGGGGCGGGGCGGGCGGGGACGGTCTTGCGCGAGCGGGTGAGCAGCCCGGTCAGTGACCCGGTCAGCTTGCTGGTCACGCCCAGCCTCCTTGCTTGCGGCGGGTGCGGCGCAGCAACCAGAAGAAGAACGGGCTGCCGAGCAGGGCGGTCAGCACCCCGAGCGGCAGCTCGGCGGGCTGGGCGAGGGTACGGGCGGCCAGGTCGCCCGCGACCAGGACGACGGCGCCGGCGAGGGCGCTGCCGGGGACCAGGAAGCGGTGGCCGGGGCCGTTGGCCATGCGCAGCAGGTGCGGGACGAGCAGGCCGATGAAGGTGATGACGCCGGCCACGGCGACGGCGGCGGCGGTGAGCAGCGCGACGACCAGGATGAGGGAGAGGCGCAGCCGCTCCACGTCGATGCCGAGGTGGCGGGCCGGGCGTTCGCCGAGGGAGAGGAGGTCGAGGCGGCGGGAGTAGAAGGGGGCGACCAGCAGTCCGGCCACGGCGCAGGGCAGGACGGCGAGGACCTTGGGCCAGGTGGCCTGGGCGAGGGAGCCGAGCTGCCAGAAGGTGATCTGGTTGACCTGGCCGCTGTCCGCGAAGAAGACGAACAGGCCGATGAGGGCGCCGGCGAAGGCGTTGACGGCGATGCCGGTGAGGATGAGGGTGACGACCTCGGTCTTCCCGCCGTTGCGGGAGAGGAGGTAGACGGAGCTGACGGTGATCAGGCCCGCGATGAACGCGCAGACGGTGATGGTCCAGTTGCCGAAGAAGCTGAGGCCGAGGCCGATGGCGGCGACCGCGCCGACGGCGGCGCCGGCCGAGATGCCGATGACGCCGGGCTCGGCGAGGGGGTTGCCGAAGACGCCCTGCATGAGCGCGCCCGCGCAGCCGAGGCTGGCGCCGACGAGCAGGGCGAGCACGACGCGGGGGAGGCGGACGTTCCACAGCACGCTCTCGCCGACTCGGTCGAGGGGGGCTCCACCGAGGCCGAGGTGGTGCTGGACGGAGGCGAGGACGTCCGTGAGGGGGATGTCGTAGGCGCCGATGCCTGCGGAGAGCAGGGCGAGGAGGGCGAGGGTCGCGACGAGGGCGGTGGTGAGGAGGGCGGGCCTGCCGGTGCCGTTGCCGTTGCGGAGCTTGGCCTTGTCCTTCACCGAGGCGGCCGGGGTCGGCTCGGCGGTGGCGGGTGCGGGGGTTCCGCCGGGGCCGGGCGCGCGCCGGGGCGTCTCCTCGGGCGCCGAACGTGACGAGGGGTCGGAAAGCGCGGCGGCAGTGCGTTCGGCGCCCTGCGGGGATCGCCCCGACACGCTCCCGGCCCCGTCGGAACCGCGCAGGGGTGGCGCCGACGCAGTCCCGGATCCGTCGGTTTTGGGAGCGGTTCTTGCTTCCGGGTCGTGGAGGGTCATTTCAGGCGCCCTTGTTGTAGAGCTGGGTGACCAGGGAGGCAAGGACCTGGTCGGTGCGGGGGCCGTAGTTGAGGAGGACGCCGTCGTCGACCGTGACCACCCGGCGGTCCATGCCGGCCGGGGTCTGGGCGACGCCCGGGATCTTCACCAGGCCGTCGATGCCGCCGACCGATTCGAGCCCCTTGGACATGACGAGGATCGCGTCGGGCGCTGCGGCCGCCAGGGCCTCGCTGGTGATCGGGGTGAAGTCCTTGCCGAGTCCGGAGTCCTTGCCGGTGTCGACCGCGCCGGCCGCCTCCAGCAGTGAGGCGGCGCCGGAGTCCGAACCGCCCAGCAGGTAGACGGAGGCGGTGCCGCGCAGGTAGAGGAAGGCCACCCGGGGCTTCTTGCCGGAGGCGGCCGGGATGTCCTTGCGCACGGTGGCGATCCGGTCGGCGGTGCGCTGGTTCAGCTGCGTGCCGGCCTCCTTGACGCCGAGCGCGGCGGCCACGGCGTCGATGCGCTTCGGGACGTCCTCCAGTCCCTTGGCGGGGTCGAGGACCAGGAGCGGGACGCCGGCGTCGCGGATCTGCTGAATCGCTTCTCCGGGTCCGCTGGTCGTCTCCGCGATGACGAGGGTGGGGCGCAGCGACAGGACGCTCTCGGCGGAGACGTCGTGACCGCGCGTCACCACCGGCAGTTGGGCGGCCTGTTCGAAGGTGGCCGTGATGTCCCGGGCGACGACCTGCTTGCCGAGGCCCAGCGTGTGGACGATCTCGTTGAGGCTGCCGCTCAGCGGGACGACCCGGTCCGCTGACGTGATCGTGACCTGGGTGCCGTCGGCCGAGGGCACGGTGACGGGCAGGGCGGGCTGTGGCGCCGGGAGCGGTTCCAGCCGGTCCGGGACCGCGGCTGCGCCGGGGGCGGATGAGCCCGAGGTGGTGGCCGTACCTCCGCAGGCCGTCAGCGCGAGTGCCAGTGCTGCCACGGCAACTGCGAGACGGGGAAAGCGGTGTGACGCGGCGGGCGTAGGCACGAAGGCACCGTCCTGATCGTCCGACTGAGGTTCTGGAGACCGGGGGGTGTTCATCCGGCCGTGGTTAGCTTAGGTTAGCCTAACCTTGCTCGCTAGACCTGAGGAGGGGGCATTCATGCCCACGAGACCCGTCCGTACGTTCGCCGTCGCCCTGTTGGCGGCCCTGCTGGGGGCACTGCTCCCGGCGACCGCCGCCCGGGCGGGCACCGTACAGGGGGGTCGGCTCGACTGGGGCATCAAATCGTCTTTCCAGAGTTATGTCACGGGTCCGGTGGCAAAAGGCAGTTTCAAGCTGAAGAGTGGCGCAGCCACCGTGGGCGGCAGCCTCTTCCGCTTCCACTCCGCGGCCGGCTCCTACGACCCCGACTCCGGAACCTTCGAGGCCTCCTACTCGGGCGGGGTGACCTTCCAGGGCCACCAGAAGCCCGACGGCGTCTACGAGCTGGACATGACCATCAGCCGCCCGACCGTCAAAATCTCCGGCGGCAAGGGCACGCTGTACGTGGACGTCTCCAGCAAGGCCAAGGACAGCGGCGTGGTCACCAACCAGTCGCAGGTCGCCTTCGCTTCGCTGGGCGTCGGCGGCATCCACATGAAGGGCGGCGCCAGCCCGCTGTCCCTCACGAACATCCCGACCACTCTTACCGGGGAGGGCGCCAAGGCCTTCGCCGGCTACTACGGCGCCGGCACCCAGCTCGACCCGATCTCGCTCTCCGCCGACGTCAAGGCCGCCCCGGCCGCCGAGCCCGCGCCGACCGCGACGGCGACGGCCGCGCAGCCGACCGCCACCGCGCAGACCCCGCAGGCGGCGGGTGCCTTCACCGACGCCGCCGTCGACTGGGGGGTGCGCCGCACCTTCCGCGAGTACGTCACCGGCTCGATCGGCCAGGGCAAGTGGGTCCTCGCCGAGGGCGCCCAGGACGGCGGCGCGCTGTTTCGCTTCCCGCAGGGCAAGGGCTCGTACGATGGCGAAAAAGGCACCCTCGATGCGGCCTTCGCCGGTACGGTCCAGTTCACCGGCGCCCACCTGGACCTCACGCTCGGCAAGATGAGCGTCAAGGTGGAGAACGGCAAGGGCGTCCTGTCCGCGGACGTGACCGCCGGCGGCGCCACGAAGAACGCCGTCCCGCTCGTGGAGTTCGACGCCAAGGGTCTGAAGACCGAGGGCAAGCTGGCCACCCTGACCGAAGCCCCGGCCACCCTCACCGAGGGCGGCTCGCAAGCCTTCAACTCCATGTACAAGGCCGGCACCGAGATGGATCCGGTCTCGCTCGCCGTCGCCCTGGACGCCACCGCCCAACTGCCCGCCCTGCCCGACCTGGGCTCGACGGCGTCGCCCGCCCCCGCGGCCGCGTCGCCGTCCGCCGAGCCCGCCCCCGCCCCCGCCGCGAAGGCCGCGGAGTCCTCGAACACCGGGCTCTTCGTCGCCCTCGCCGTGGCCGTCCTGGTCCTGGCCGGCGGCGCCACCTTCCTGGTCGTGCGCAAGCGCCGTACGGCAGCGGCCCCGCCGACGCCGACCGACGCGCCCCAGTAGGCACCCACCCCTTCCTCTTCCCCTCCCCTGTTCCTCCAGGAGTTCCCAGCCATGTCGTCCATCCGACGCCCGAATTCCCTCGCGGCCGCAGTCCTGACCGCCGCAGCGCTCGGCGCCACCGCCTTCGCCCTGCCGGCCACCGCTGCGGGCGGCCCGCCCACCGACCCGGTGAAGATCACCGGTGGCACCCTCGACTGGGGCGTGCTCGCGAGCTACCGCAACTACGTGACCGGCATGGCCAAGGGCACCATCACCGTCGCGGACGGCGCCCAGCAGAACGCGGACGGCACGCTGCGCTTCGTCGAGCCCACCGGCGCGTACGAGCCGGCCAACGGGCACGTGGTGAAGGCGGCCTTCAAGGGCAGCGTCACCTTCTCCTCGCCCGCCCCGCCGGCCGGCCACGGCTTCGAGGTCAAGCTCTCGGACATTCGCATCGACACCGGCACCAAGAAGCTCACCGCGGACGTCACCAAGGGCGGCACGACCACCCAGGACGTGCCCATGGCCACCGTGGCCTTCGCCGGCCAGGCGATGAACGGCCTGGCGACCACGCTCACCCAGGAGGCCGCGGACGCGCTCGGGTCGCCGGGCTACAAGGACAAGCCGGGCGACCCGCTCACCGCGAAGCTGGAGCTGGAGAAGAAGCCCGACCCCGAGCCCAGCCCGGACAACACCACCAAGAACCCGACCCCGCCGGCCGACGACGTGCAGAAGGTGCTCAGCGGCAAGCTGACGTGGGGCGTGAAGGAGTCCTTCCGCAAGTACGTGCTGAGCGCGGGGTCGATCACTCCGGCCGGCGGCGCCGCAAAGAACGGCGACACCTTCGACTTCGCCTTCGGCAAGGGCGACCTCGACGTCAAGAAGCAGAAGCTGAACGCCTCCTTCCAGGGCAACCTCCGTTTCCAGTACGTCGCCCACGGCATCGACATGACCTTCGGTAGCCCCCGCGTCGAGGCCACCGGCAAGACCGGCACCCTCTACGTGGACGTCAAGAACGCCTCCGGCACCAAGACGGGCCTCCGCTTCGCCACGCTCGACCTGTCGAAGACCGACTACAAGACCAAGGACGGCGTCCTGGCGCTGAACGCGGTCCCGGCGGTCTTCACCGCCGAGGGCGCGGCCGCCTTCGCCAATGACACCACCGGCTCCATGTACAAGGCGGGCGACGCGATCGACCCGCTCACCTTCGCCGTGGCGGTGGACAAGGACGCCACCCTGCCGAGCACCGGCGGTACGACGGGCGGCTCGACCGGCGGCACCACCGGCGGCACCACGGGCGGTTCGAACGGTGGAACCACGGGCGGTACGACCGGTGGAACCACGGGCGGTACGACCGGTGGTACGGGCGGCACCGTGGGCGGCGGCTCCTCCACCGTCGGCGGCAACCTCGCCAACACCGGCGCCGAGATCCCGACCGGGGCCCTGCTCACCACCTCCGGCGTGGTGATCGCGGCCGGCGCGGGCGCGGTGTACTTCGCGCGCAGGCGCCGTACGGCCCAGGTCTGAGCCGTGCTTCAATTTCCCGCGTGAACGATCTCGACGTGTTGAAGGTCTTCTGCGCGGGCGACGGCCGGTTCGGCAACCTGCTCGGTGTCGTACGCGACGGCCGGACCTGCCCCGACGATGCGTCGCGGCAGGCCCTGGCCGCCGAACTCGGCTACAGCGAAACGGTGTTCGTCGACGACCCCGAGCGCGGGGTCGTCGACATCCGCACCCCCGGCACGCGCATGTCCTTCGCGGGACATCCGCTGGTCGGGGCCGCGTGGCTGCTGGACATCGAAGAGCTCCAGCCGCCCGCCGGATCCGTATGGGCCCGGGACGACGGGGAGTTCACCTGGATCACGGCCCGCCCCGAGTGGGTCGAGGGCAAGCGCACCGAACAGTTCGGATCCGTCGCCGAGGTCGAGGCGCTGCCCGCCCCGCCGCCCGGCGAGGGCTGGTTGTACGCCTGGGCCTGGGAGGACGAGGCCGCGGGCCGCGTGCGCGCCCGGGGCTTTCCGCGCCGCCCCGACGGGATCATCACCGAGGACGAGGCCACCGGTTCGGCGGCGATCCTGCTGACGGCCCAGCTGAACCGCGCCCTGAACATCACCCAGGGCGCCGGCTCCCAGATCCTCACCGCTCCCGGCCCGGACGGCACCGTGGAGATCGGCGGTCGGGTCCGCTTCGCCCCGACCCCGGACGGGATCTGAGCCCCCCCACCCTGAGTACCCCGCGCAGGGGGAAATGAGTACGTCGGCGCTGACGGGGCCGCCGGTCGGCGCGGTGCAATGGCGCCATGACGAAGACTTCGGTGACCCCCCGCCCCGACGAGCGGCAGCGGCAGCGGTGGCTGCCGGTGGCCGCGCTCTTCACCGTGCTGGCCCCGGTGGCCGCCTGGTGCGGCCGGGCGAGTTCCTACCTGCCCGGCTTCCCGCCCGGAGTCTTCGCGCTCTTCTACGCCGTGCCGCTGGCGATGGTGGCCTTCACCTGGATCCCGCCCCGGACCGACGCGCAGCGCACGCGGCGTCTCGCGCTGGGGAGCATCGGCTGCCTGCTGGCCTTCTTCTACCCCCACGTGTTCCTCGTCGGGGTGCTCACGCTCTGGGCTTTCTCGGGCGGCTGAGCCGGGCGCAGGACCGGATTTTTTACCGACAAGACGTCGGGAACTCATTGACTTAGGCAAACCTAAGTAGGAGGATCGGGCGTGGCGGCGATGCCGTCACGCCTGTTTCCTCTTCCTGGAGGTCCGCCTTGGACGCCTTCTCTACGGTCATCCGCGTCGCCTCGCACGAGCAGCACACCGAGGCCGAGACGTCGACCTTCATGAGCGATCTGCTGGGTGGACGACTCGGCGTGGACGCGTACACGCGCTACACCGAGCAGTTGTGGTTCGTGTACCGGGCCCTGGAGGACGCGGCCGAATCCCTCAAGGACGACCCGGTGGCGGGCCCGTTCATCCAGCCCGAGCTCATGCGCGTCGCCGAGATCGAGCGCGACCTCGCCCACCTGGTGGGTCCGGACTGGCGCGAGAACGTGGTGCCCCTGCCCGCGACGCGTGCGTACGCCGACCGGGTGGCCTGGTGCGCGGCCGAGTGGCCGGGCGGCTACGTCGCCCACCACTACACCCGCTACCTGGGCGACCTCTCCGGCGGCCAGATCATCCGCGACAAGGCGGAGCGCACCTGGGGCTTCGAACGCAAGGGCGACGGCGTCCGGTTCTACGTCTTCGCGGACATCTCCAACCCGGCGGCCTTCAAGCGGACCTACCGCGAGCTGCTGGACGCCATCGCGGCGGACGACCTGGAGAAGCAGCGCATCATCGACGAGTGCAAGCGCGCCTTCGACTTCAACGGTGCGGTCTTCCGGGAGCTGGGCGAGGAGTTCCCGCTCAGCGCGTGACCCCCGGGAGCCCGCGGAAACAGGGCCGGGCCCGGTGCACAGGTGCACCGGGCCCGATCGCGGTCGCGGTCGCGGTCACGGAGGGACCGCCGAACGCTAGGGGAGGGTCAGGATCTCCGCGCCGGAGTCCGTGACCACCAGCGTGTGTTCGAACTGCGCCGTCCGCTTGCGGTCCTTCGTGACGACCGTCCAGCCGTCCTCCCACATGTCGTACTCGTGGGTGCCCAGCGTCAGCATCGGCTCGATGGTGAAGGTCATGCCGGGCTCGATGACGGTGGTGGCGTGCGGGCTGTCGTAGTGCGGGACGATCAGGCCGGAGTGGAAGGACGAGTTGATGCCGTGGCCGGTGAAGTCCCGGACCACGCCGTAGCCGAAACGCTTCGCGTACGACTCGATGACCCGACCGATGATGTTGATCTGGCGGCCCGGCTTGACGGCCTTGATGGCCCGGTTCAGTGCCTCCCGGGTGCGCTCCACCAGCAGCCGGGACTCCTCGTCCACCTCTCCGCACAGGTAGGTCGCGTTGTTGTCGCCGTGCACGCCACCGATGTACGCGGTCACGTCGAGGTTCACGATGTCGCCGTCGCGCAGGACGGTGGAATCGGGGATGCCGTGGCAGATGACCTCGTTCACGGAGGAGCACAGCGACTTCGGGAAGCCCCGGTAGCCGAGCGTCGACGGGTAGGCCCCGTGGTCACACATGTATGCGTGGGCGACCTTGTCGAGCTCGTCGGTGGTCACCCCCGGCGCGATCAGCTTCGCGGCCTCTTCCATCGCCTGGGCGGCGATCCGACCGGCGATGCGCATGGCCTCGATGGTCTCGGCCGTCTGCACCTCCGGTCCGGTGTACGGAGTCGGTGCGGGCTTGCCCACGTACTCGGGCCGACGGATGTTTCCGGGAACGGAACGGACGGGGGAGAGCTCGCCTGGTACGAGCAGCGACTGGCCAGACATGCGAACGAGTGTATCCAGCGAGGATGGGGCAGCATGGCGGGATAGAGCGGTACGAGAGGAGCCCGACGAGGATGGCCCTGTTCAAGAAGCGTCAGGTGGGCAAACCCGGCGAGTGGTACTACTGCCTGGTCCACAAGAAGGTCGAGGAAGGCCCCGACTGCCCGGCCAAGGACCGGTTCGGGCCCTACGGCACCCCGGAGGAGGCGAACCACGCCATGGAGACGGCGCAGGAACGCAACCTCGAATGGCAGAACGACCCCAAGTGGAACGACCGGACCCGCGAGGACGAAGAGGGCGCCGCCGGCACGGGCGGGGCGTAGGCCGTCCCTTTCGGATCACCAGCGGCTGGGCGGCGGCGCGGTCAGGTGGTCGGCCAGCCGCGCCAGCCGGTCCCTGAAGCGGCGCGGTCCGCGCCGCACCGGCACGGTGTTCTCCCCGGCCGCCGCGCTGACCAGGTGCTGCACGGTGTCCAGGTCCATCCCGTCGTCCGACGCCGGCGCCGGTACCGACAGCGCGTCGTGGGCGAGCGCGCCCAGGTCCGGGTCCCCGCCGTCCAGGGACAGGACGGTCGCCCCCGCGCGCCGCACGTCGTGGACGCGCTCCAGCAGCCCCTCACCCGGTGCTCCGGGCGCCACCACCAGCAGCGTGTGCCCGCGCCGGGCCGCCGCCAACCGGCCCAGCCCCACCGACAGGTGCGGCGGCTCCCCGGGCCGCACGTGGTGGCGTACGAGGGTGGGCGCCAGCTCCGGCAGACCCGACCAGGCGGCTTCGTCCACCAGGTGCGCCGCCAGGTGCCAGGGCTCGTAGCCCTCGGTCCCCACCAACAACAGGTGACCGCCGGCCGGTACGACGGACCGGCGCATCGAACCGGCGAAGCGGCGCGCGTCCCCCGGCCACTGCGTACCGGCGAGCACCTCGCGCAGCAGCGCGACCCTCACGGCGTCCATATCGGCATCCTGCACCATGAGGGCGACACGGGGAGCGGTTCCTTCCCCTTCGTCACCCTTCGACTGTGGGCTACCCGGCAGTACCCTCGCCCCCATGACTTCCTCAGACAACACGCAGAAGCCGCCGGTCAAGGACCCATGGGAGCTGCCGGACGTTTCCGGCCTCGTCGTCGGCGTCCTCGGCGGCACCGGCGACCAGGGCCGGGGGCTGGCCTACCGACTCGCCAGGGCCGGCCAGAAGGTGATCATCGGCTCCCGAGCCGCCGACCGCGCGCAGACCGCGGCCGACGAACTGGGCCTGGGCGTGGAAGGCGCGGACAACGCCGAGTGCGCGCGCCGCAGCGACATCGTCATCATCGCGGTGCCGTGGGAGGGCCATGCCAAGACCCTCGAAGCACTGCGCGAGGACCTCGCCGGCAAGCTCGTGGTGGACTGCGTCAACCCGCTCGGCTTTGACAAGCAGGGCGCCTACGCCCTCCAGGTCGAAGAGGGCAGCGCCGCCCAGCAGGCCGCCGCCCTGCTCCCGGACTCCCGAGTCACCGCCGCCTTCCACCACCTCTCGGCCGTCCTGCTCCAGGACGAGTCGATCGACGAGATCGACACCGACGTGATGGTCCTCGGCGAGGCCCGCGCCGACACGGACATCGTCCAGGCCCTGGCCGCACGCATCCCCGGCATGCGCGGCGTCTTCGCCGGCCGCCTGCGCAACGCCCACCAGGTCGAGTCCCTGGTGGCCAACCTGATCTCCACCAACCGCCGCTACAAGGCCCACGCGGGCCTGCGCGTCACGGACCTCTGACCCCGGTCCGACACCCTTACGGCAGCACTGCGGGGCATGGGGGACACTGGAGGGGCTCGACCCCGTTCAGTGTTTCCGAGGAGCTCTTCCCATGCCCCGCCTTGCCGTTTTCGCCATCGTCGTCTGCGTCTGTGCGGTGGCGGCGGCCGTCGTCGCCTTCGTCGAGGGCAGCTTCCTCGGGATCGTCTGGGTGCTGCTGGCCGGCCTCACGTCCAACATGGCCTGGTACTACCTGCGCAAGGCGAAGGCCGAGAAGGCTTCCGCCGCGCGCCAGGTCGGCTAGTCACCCCCGGGGAACCGCCCGGGCGCCCTCGGGGGTGTCCGGTGCGTCAGACGGCCGGGCCGAAGCCGGTGACCGTGGGGTGCGGGGCGGTCGTGCCCGTACCCGGGAAGACGGTCACCTTGCCGGTGGCGTCCGCGGACCACAGGTCCGGCAGGCCGTCGCCCGTGAGGTCGCCGTCGGAGCCGACGCGCGGGTGCGCCGCCGGGGTCAGCGTGGACAGGACCGGACCGGCGGCCGGGTTCGCGAAGGCGGAGAAGTCCGGTGCGTCCGCGGTGCCCTTGATGGAGAAGGCGCGGATCGTGCCGTCCGCCCGGGAGCGGGCCCACAGGGTCGGGAAGTCCGTGCCCTGCGCCCGGCCCGGGGCGAGCAGGTCGTAGCCGGCCCAGGAGGTGTCGTCGGCGGAGAGGAGCACGGCCGTCCGCAGTCGGATGCCGCCGAACTTCGCGAGCCACAGCCGGCCGTTCTCGACGAACAGCAGGGAGCTGCGGGGCAGGAGGCCGTCGACCGCGCTGTCGCCGGTGGGCGATCCGTACGCGGCGATCTGCGTGACCTTCGACCAGTCCGCACCGAACCCGTGCTGAGCGCAGTCGATGACGGAACCTGCCGGGTTCAGGCACTTGGCGGGCTTGCCCAAGTGGATCGGGGCCTGGTCCGTGAAGTGGCCCGCACCGTCGTTGTTGAACCGGTAGACGTACTCCCCACCGGGGGCATGGGCCAGCAGGTCGTCGACCGCAGTCTCGCCCAAGGCACCTCGGTGGGTGTACTGGACAGCGGCCCAGCTCCCGCCGTCGCCCGGGGCGGCCAGGTGGCGGGCGTTCGCGGGGTCCAGCGGGTTCGCGCCCGGCTTGCGGAGGTTGCCCGCCGCGTCCGGGACGAGGACGTCCGGCTTCCCGTCGGCGTCGATGTCGCCGAAGGCGGCGGGCTTGGTGGTGGGCTGCGCGTAGTAGTACGCCTGCGCCTCGCCGAGGTTGCCCGCGTTGTCCCGCGTCTGTAGGTACACCGCCTGGCTGCCCCAGGTGGCGGGCTTGACCTTGATGTCGGCCGAACCGTCGGTCAGCCGGACGACGCGCGAGTCGGTCGCCGCGTCCGCGCAGCTCCAGCCGACCGGGAAGGTGGGGCTCGTCTGCCAGCGGGCACAGGCGATCCCCGAGCCGCCGTCGGTGCCCTTCAGGGTGAAGGTGGCCTCCTCGCCGACCTTCTTGGGGGTCTCGTCCGTGGTGACCTCGGCGGTGGGCCGGGTGTGGTCGACGCGGAAGTAGCACCAGGCCGTGTACGGGCTGGTCAGCTTCCCGTCGGTGGCCCGGGCCCGCCATGCGTACTGGCCGCCGTCCTTCAGCAGGTCGCGGGAGAAGACCGTGGCGGCCTGGGGGTAGGTGGACCACGAGGTCGTGACGTCGGTGCGCGCGCCCCCGTACGAGGTGTCCCACAGCTGGAACGTCGTCTGCAGCTGGGCCTGGGACGCCGAGGTGGCGGTGACCTTGGTCGTGACGTCGTCCAGGCCGATCCAGCCGGCTCCGGACCCCGCGTACGGGTCGGTGTAGCAGTCGGAGTACTGCTCCTCGCCGGCGAACCCGGGGGCCGGGCTGGTGAGGGGCGCCGTGACCTTGGGGGCCGCCGGGTCGGCGGCGGCCGAGGCCGGCGCGGCGGCGGCCAGGCCGAGCGCCAGCGACAGGGCCGCCGCGGGCAGGGCGCGCAAGGGCATTCTGGATGTCATGTGTGCGAAATCCCCCCTGGGATTAATGCTGTTGATCGGTCGGATCGGTCGCAGTCTTTCCGAAAGGGATAGCGGCTCGCACTGACATTTCAGCGGACGGGCGACTCGGGCCGGGCCGGGTCGGCCGGGTCAGTCCTGCGGGACGGCGCAGTAGCCGTCGGAGTCCCGCCAGAAGCTGTAGAGGTCGCGGCCGCAGTACGTCTCCAGGTCCGTCACACCGAGTGCAGACATCAGGCCGTCCACCGCGCCGAAGAAGAACGCGTTGACCCCCGGGATCCACAGCAGCGCGAACACGGCCAGCAGGCCGAACTGTGCCAGCGGCTCCATCTCGCGGCGCACCCGGTACGACAGCCAGGGCTCGATGACCCCGTAGCCGTCCAGGCCCGGTACCGGCAGGAAGTTCAAGATCGCTGCCGAGACCTGCAGCATGGCGAGGAAGGCGAGCGCGTAGCGGAACGCCAGCGGCACCCCGTCGAGGGCGTCCAGCCAGAACGGGGCCGTGCACACCGCGGCGAAGGCCACGTTGGTCAGCGGGCCCGCCGCCGAGATGAGGCTGTGCTTCCAGCGGCCCCGGATCCGGCTCCGCTCGATGAACACCGCGCCGCCGGGCAGGCCGATGCCGCCCAAGATCACGAAGATCACCGGCAGCACGATGCTGAGCAGTGCGTGCGTGTACTTGAGCGGATTCAGCGTCAGGTAGCCCTTGGCGCCCACCGTGAGGTCACCGCCGTGCAGGGCGGTGCGGGCGTGCGCGTACTCGTGCAGGCACAGCGAGACGATCCACGCCGACGTCACGAAGAGGAAAACGGCCAGTCCGGGGCTCGCCGCGTACCCCGTCCACACCGCCCAGCCGGTGACGGCCATGATCGCGAAGATGCCGAGGAATACCGAACTGATCTGCCGCTCTCCGCGGCTGCCCTGATGACCCATGCGGGCAACCTATCCCGCAGGCCGAACGGAAAACGGTGCGGGTCCCGGGCCGGGTACGGGGACAATGGGCCGGTGCGTTACGCGATCCTCGGAACCGCCCAGGCCATCCACGACGACGGGAGCCCCGTCGCCGTCGGCGGAGCACGCCTGCGGGCGCTCCTGACAGCGCTCGCGCTGCGACCGGGGCGGGTGGTGCCCGCTCCGCTGCTCGTCGCCGAGGTGTGGGACGGCGATCCGCCGGCCGACGCGGTGGCGGCCCTGCAGGCGCTGGTCGCCCGGCTGCGGCGGGCGCTCGGGCACACGGCCGTGCGGTCCGCCGAAGGCGGCTACCAACTGGTCGCCGAGCGGGAGGACGTCGACCTGTACCGCTTCGAGCGGCTGGTCCGGGCCGGCGGCCGGGCGCCGGACCCGGCCGAGGCCGCGGCCCTGTACGAGGAGGCCCTCGCCCTGTGGCGCGGACCGGCCCTCGCCGACCTGCCGGACCCGGCTGCGGAGGCCGCGCGCTGGGAGGCCGTACGGATGGATGCGCGCCGGGGTCGGCTCGCGGCGGCCCTGGCCATGGGCGAGGCGGAGCGGTGCCTTCCGGAGCTGACCGCACTGTGCGCGCAGCAGCCGCTGGACGAGTCGTTGCACGCCCTGCGCATCCGGGCCCTGCGCGACGCGGGCCGCCCGGCGGAGGCGCTGGCCGAGTACGACAGCCTGCGCCGGGAGCTGTCCGACCGGCTCGGCACCGACCCGGGCCCGGAACTGCGGGCCCTACACGCCGAACTGCTGACCTCGGACGCGCAGCCGCCGACCACCGCGGCCACCGCCGCTACCGCCACGGCCAGCGCGGCTACCACCGCGGCCGTCGGCGGCGCGCCCCCGGCCGCCCCCGCCCCCGTCCCCGCCCCCACCCCCGCGTCCGCGGGAAACCTTCGGGCGCGCCTGACCACCTTCGTCGGCCGTGAGGACGACATCCGCACCATCGGGGACGACCTCGCGCGGGCCCGCCTCGTCACGCTCCTCGGACCCGGCGGCGCCGGCAAGACACGGCTGTGCCAGGAGGCCGCCGAAGCCCAGGACGAGAGCGCCTGGCCCGATGGCGTCTGGCTCGTCGAGCTCGCTCCCATCGACGGCCCCGGCGACCCGGAAGACGTCGCCGAAGCCGCCCTCGCCGCGCTCGGGGCCCGGGAGACCAAGCTGCGCGGCGCCGCCGCCGACGAACTGCGCGCCTTCACCGAACGCGCCGGGGACGACCCCCTCGACCGGCTCGCCGAGCACTGCGCACGACGCCGGCTCCTGCTGCTGCTCGACAACTGCGAGCACGTCATCGACGCGGCCGCCGCCCTCGCGGAACGCCTCCTCACGCACTGCCCCGACGTCCGGATCCTGGCCACCAGCCGCGAACCCCTCGGCGTCCCGGGGGAGTCCCTGCGCCCGGTGGAACCGCTGCCCGATCCGATCGCGCTGCGGCTGCTCGGTGACCGGGGGGCCGCAGCCCGCGCCGGGTTCACCATCGAGGAGGACCCGGCCGCGGCCGCCGAGATCTGCACCCGCCTCGACGGTCTGCCGCTGGCCATCGAGCTGGCCGCCGCCCGGCTGCGGCTGCTCACCCCGCGCCAGATCGCCGACCGCCTCGACGACCGCTTCCGCCTCCTGACCAGCGGTGCCCGTACCGTCCTGCCCCGCCAGCAGACCCTGCGCGCGGTCGTCGACTGGTCCTGGGAGCTGCTCGACGAAGCCGAACGCACCGTCCTGCGCCGGCTGTCCGTCTTCGCCGGCGGCTGCGACCTCGCCGCCGCCGAGGCCGTCTGCGCCGACCCCGCCCGCGAAGCCTCGTACGACCCCGCCGGCCCCGCCCGCGACGCCTCGTACGACCCCGCCGACGTCCTCGGCTCCCTCGTCGACAAGTCCCTCGTCGTGGCCACCCCCGGATCCGACGGCCGCGGCATGCGCTACCGCCTGCTGGAGACGGTCGGCGAGTACGCCGCCGAACGCCTCGCCGAGGCCGGCGGCGACCGCGAGGCCACCGAGCACCGCCACCTCGTCCACTACCGGGAGCTCGCCCGCACCACCGAGCCGCTGCTGCGCGGCCACGGCCAGCGGGCGGCCACCGACCGGCTCGACACCGAGTACGAGAACGTGCGCACCGCCCTGCGCCGGGCCGTCGCCGTCCGCGACACCGACGAGGTCCTGTGCCTGGTCCACGCGCTCGGCTGGTACTGGCACATGCACGACCTGCGCTCCGAGTCCCGGCACTGGGCCGAGGCCGCCGCCGCCCTCGGCCCCAACCCCTTCGAACCGCCCTTCGTCCCCGCCGAGCCCGTCTACGAACGGCTCGTCGACACGCCGCCGCCCTACTCCGCCGAAACGCGGACCGAGGGCTGGCGCGCCCTCAACCTGGTTCTGCTGGCTTCCCGCGACCAGACCAACGAGACCTGGAACACCCCCTCGGTCCGCGCCCTGATCGACGGGGTCCTCGCGACCTACCGGCCCGGACTGCCGCAGACCTGCCGGACCCCCGCCTCCCTGTGGATCTACGCCGTCATGATCGCCGGCGACCCCGGGTTGCTCCAGCGGGTCGTCGACGCGACCGTCGCGACCGCCCGCGAGCTCGGCTACCGCTGGGAACTGGCCTCCGCGCTCCAGCTGCGCGCCAACATCCTCGCGAACCGGGCCGACTGGGCCGGGGACGCCTCGCGCGACGCCGACGAGAGCCTGGCCCTGTTCCGCGAACTCGGCGATGCCTGGGGCTGCGCCGAGGCGCTGTCCGCCCGCGCCGAGGCCCGGGAGAAGCGCGGCGAGTACGCACTGGCCGCCCGCGACTACCAGGAGGCCATCGCCTACGCCGAACGCCTCGGCGCCATGGCCCAGGTGACGGTGCTGCGCGTACGGATGGCCGGGACGCTGACCGAGGCCGGCCGGATCGAGGAGGCCGAGCAGATCCTCACCGAGATCACCGCGACGGTGCAGCGGTACGGCAACGAGGCCATGCCCGCCGCCCGGATGTTCTTCGCGGGCATCCTCGGCCGTACGGGACGGATCTCCGAGGCGCGCGACCAGCTGCAGATGCTGCGGGACGAGTTCGCCTTCGGCGCGTTCGCCATCTTCGACGGCTTCCTGCTCGCCACGATGGCCTGGCTCGACAACCGGCAGGGGCTGCACGAGGACGCCCTCGACCGGCTGCGCCGGGGCATGGTCACCGTCATCGACCCGATGGCGCGGATGGTGGCCCCGCAGATGCCCGCTGTCTACCTGCTGATAGCGGCCCTCTCGCTGGTCTCGCTCGGCGGCCCGCGCCGGGAGTACGACGCCGCCAGGCTGTTGGGCGCCTACCGGGCGCAGCTGCCGCCCGCGCACTTCCCGGTCACGACGGAGCGCGAGGACCACGCCCTCGCGCAGGAGCTGGCCCGGGCCGCGCTGGGCGACGCCGGCTATGAGAAGGCGTACGCCGAAGGCGGTGGCCTCTCCCTGGAGGAGGCCACCGCCCTCATCTGATCCGGCCCCCGGCCGGTGCCCGTCCGGGACGCGATCCGAACGGATCGGTCCGCGGATCAGGTCTTCTGGCGGAACTTCCGTACCGCGAGCGGCATGGTGACCGCGGTGATGGCCAGCGACCAGATCAGGGTCATCCACACCGAGTCGCCGACCGGAAGGCCGTTGATCAGGGCGCGGGCCGCGTCGGCCAGGTTCGACAGCGGGTTGTAGTCCGTGAAGGACTGCAGCCAGCCCGGCATCGTGGTGGGCGGGGCGAAGATCGAACTGCCGAACTGCAGCGGCATCAGGACCATCATCGCCATGCCCTGGACGGCCTGCGGGGTCTTCAGGGTGAGGCCGAGGAGGACGAAGATCCACATCAGCGAGGCGCCGAAGACGGCCGACAGCCCGATGGCGAGGAACAGGCCCAGCACCGGACCCTTGATCGACAGGCCGAGCAGGAAGCCCACGGCGAGCAGGATGGCGATGGCCACCATCATCCGGCCGAGCTCGACGACGATCTTGGCGATGAGCACCGACGACCGGGCGATGGGCATCGACCGGAACCGGTCCATGACGCCCTTTTTGAAGTCGTCGTTGACCCCGGTGCCGACACCCATGGCGATGTTCATGCCCATCATGGCCATGAGGCCCGGGACCACGTAGTTGACGTACTCCGCCTGGTTCCCCTTGCCGGAGATCGCGCCGCCGAAGACGAACACGAACAGCAGCGTGAAGATGATCGGCATGAACACGACGTCGAACATCGACTCGGGATCCTGCTTGATCTGCAGGGCGTTGCGGCGTACCAGGGCGCCGATGTGCCGCAGGTTGCCCCGCAGGCCGATCCGGCCCTCGCCGTGCGGGGCGGCCACCGGGGCCGGACCGGGCGCGGTGGGGGCGGGCTTCGTCGTGGTTACGGTGCTCATGCCGCGACCTCCTCGGTCTTCTCGGTGGGAACGCCCGCAGGTGTCGTCGCCTCGGCGGAGACGGGCTTCTGGCCGGTGATGGCCAGGAACACCTCGTCGAGGCTGGGCAGGTAGGTGCCGAGGTCGGCGATGGCGTACCCGCGGGCGGCCAGCAGGCCGACGACGGCCGTCAGCTGCTCGTCGCTCAGGATCGGGACCAGCAGCACGCCCTCGTCCGGTACGGCCTGGCTGCCGGCCACTCCGTCCAGTCCGGTCTCGGCCAGCGCGCGGGCCATGCCCGGCAGGTCCGAGGCGTCCACGGGGCGGATCCTCAGGGTGCGGCCGCCGACGCGCGCCTTCAGCTCGTCGACCTTGCCGTTGGCGATGACCTTGCCGCGGTCGATGACCGTCAGCTCGCTGGCGAGCTGCTCGGCCTCCTCCATGTACTGGGTGGTGAGCAGCACCGTGGCGCCCTCGGCGACCAGGCGCTGGACCTCGTCCCACACCTCGTTGCGGGTGCGGGGGTCGAGACCGGTGGTCGGCTCGTCCAGGTACAGAACGGCCGGATTGCCGATCAGCGAGGCGGCGAGGTCGAGCCGGCGGCGCATGCCTCCGGAGTAGTTCGCGGCGGCCTTCTTGGCCGCCTCGGTCAGCGAGAACCGCTCCAGCATCTCGTCCGCGCGGCGGCGGGCGTCCTTGCGGGAGAGGTCGAGCAGCCGCCCGATCATGTAGAGGTTCTCCCAGCCGGAGAGCTTCTCGTCGACCGAGGCGTACTGACCGGTGAGGCCGATGGTGCGGCGCAGCTGCCGTGGCTGGCGGACCACGTCGAAGCCGGCGACGGTCGCCGTGCCGGCGTCCGGGACGATCAGGGTGGAGAGGCAGCGCACCAGCGTGGTCTTGCCGGCACCGTTGGGGCCGAGGACCCCGAGGACCGTGCCCTCCGGTACGTCCAGGTCGACACCGTCGAGGGCCTTGGTCTCGCCGTAGTGCTTGACGAGCCCCCGTACCTCCACGGCGTTGGGCTTGTTGTCGTTTCGCGTCATGTCCTCATGGGACCAGCCGCCACTGACAAAGCACCGACAGCCGACCGACAAACGTACGACAGACGTACGACAGCCCGCCGACACGCGGTCGGCGGGCCGTCGGTCCGGCGCTCACTCCATCAGTGGAAGGCGTGCTCCGCCTGGGGGAACGATCCACCGATCACGTCCTCGGCGAAGGCCTTCGCCGCGTCGGTCATGGTCTCGCGGAGCTTCGCGTACTGCTTGACGAACTTCGGCATCTTCCCGCCGGTCAGGCCCATCATGTCGGTCCACACCAGCACCTGCGCGTCGCACTCCGCGCCCGCGCCGATGCCGACCGTCGGGATGTGCAGGGACCGGGTGACCTCGGCGGCCAGCTCGGCCGGGACCAGCTCCAGCACCACCGCGAACGCTCCCGCGTCCTGAGCGGCCTTCGCGTCGCGCAGCAGCTGGTGCGCGGCCTCGTCGCCGCGGCCCTGCACCCGGTAGCCCATGGCGTTGACGGACTGCGGGGTCAGGCCCAGGTGGGACATGACGGGGATGCCGGACTGCACGATCAGCTCGGTCTGGGCCAGCGAGCGCTCGCCGCCCTCCAGCTTCACCGCGCCGACCCCGGCCTCCTTGACGAGGCGGGTGGCGCTGCGCAGGGCCTGCACCGCGCCCTCCTGGTACGAGCCGAACGGCATGTCGCCGATGACCAGCGCACGGCTCGTGCCGCGCACGACGGCCGCCGAGAGCATGGACATCTGGTCCATCGTCACCGGGACGGTGGAGTCGTAGCCGAGGTGGCAATTGCCCATGGAGTCGCCGACGAGGATGACCGGGATGCCGGCCTCGTCGAAGACGGACGCGGTCATCGCGTCGTAGGCGGTGAGCATGGGCCACTTCTCACCGCGTTCCTTGGCGAGGGCCAGGTCGCGGACGGTGATGCGCCGGGTGCCCGTGCCCCCGTACAGGGTGGCGGAGGCCGCGGATGCGGGTTCGCGGGCAGGCGAAACGGCAGGCGTCATTGCAACTGCTCCTTGTGTCATCTCGAGGCGCCCTTACGACGTCCCCGGACTCACCCCCCATGGTGGCATCCACGCGGGCAAAGGCGGTAGTGGTCCGTGGCGCGAGCCCCGCCACGGGGTCCAATGTGCGCGTTTCGTGACAAGCGGAACCCTCTGCGCACGGCCGTTCGTCCTCCCGGACGTACGACCGTGACCGACGGTCGTGACGTACGGCACGGAAGGCTCCGGTTCATCGCCTAGGGTCAAGGGGCGGGGACGGAGCGCGAGCGCGGCAGTGAGGGCAGTGGTATGGCACAGGCGTACATGACGGATTCGGGGAACGGCGGCTCGGAGTCCGAGCCCTCCGGGACCCGCCTCCGGCGCCGGCTGACCGTACTGCGCAAGGACCCCGGAACCTGGCGGCGGGGCTGGGTCCTCGCCGGGATCGCCGTACTGATCTCGCTCGTCATGATCTTCCATGCGGAGCTGCCCAACGACGTGGGCAACCTCGGCAGCCTCACCGAGACCTTCCTGCCCTGGCTGGGTCTGGTCGTCCCGTTCCTGCTGGCCGGGGCCGTCTACCGGAAGTCCGCCACCGCGCTCCTCGCGGTACTGCTGACGGCCGCGGTCTGGGCGAACCTCTTCGGCGGCCTGATCAGCGACAAGTCCGGCTCCGGCGGCAACCTGGTGGTGGCCACCCACAACGTCGACGCCGACAACGCCGACCCGCGCGGCACCGCCGATTCGGTCGCCCGGTCCGGGGCCGACGTCCTGGCCCTGACCGAGCTCAAGGGCAGCGCCGTGCCCGTCTACGAGAAGTCCCTCGGGGCCGTGTACAAGTACCACTCCGTCGAGGGCACCGTCGGCCTGTGGAGCAAGTACCCGATCACCGCGAGTGCGCCCGTCGACATCCGGATGGGCTGGACCAGGGCCATGCGCGCCACCGTCACCACCCCCCAGGGGGAGGTCGCCGCCTTCGTCGCCCACCTGCCCTCCGTCCGGGTCAAGCTGAACGCCGGCTTCACCGCCAACCAGCGCGACGACAGCGCCGGCGCGCTGGGCGCCGCGCTCGCCGCCGAACGGCTGAAGAGGGTCATCCTGCTCGGCGACCTCAACGGAACCATGAACGACCGCGCCCTGTCCGAGGTCACCTCGCAGATGCGCTCCACCCAGGGCGCGGCCGGCGATGGCTTCGGCTTCAGCTGGCCGGCGGAGTTCCCCATGGCCCGGATCGACCAGATCATGGTCCGCGGCATCCGGCCGGAGGCCTCCTGGACCCTGCCCCGCACCGGCAGCGACCACCTTCCCGTCGCGGCCCGGGTCACCGTGAAGCCCTGACGGACGCGGTCGGGCGAAGGCCCCGGTCGCTCTCCTCGGAGAGCGACCGGGGCCGCGCCGTGTCCGCCGGGGGCGTCCCCGCGCGTTCGGGGGCGTCCCGTGGCGGCTACGCCCGCTCGCGCCAGCCGTTCGTGATGGGCAGCCGGCGGTCCTTGCCGAAGCCCTTCGCGGAGATCTTCGTGCCCGGCGGGTACTGGCGGCGCTTGTACTCCGCCGTGTCCACCATCCGCAGGGTCTTGGCCACCAGCTCCGGATCGAAGCCGGCCGCCACGATCGCGTCCAGGCCCTGGTCGCGGTCCACGTACATGGCCAGGACCGCGTCGAGCACCGGGTAGTCGGGCAGCGAGTCCGTGTCCACCTGGCCCGGGCGCAGTTCGGCGCTCGGCGGCTTCACGATCGAGTTCTCCGGGATCGGCGGGACCTCACCGCGCTCGGCGGCGGCCCGGTTGCGGTATTCCGCGAGCCGGAAGACGTCCGACTTGTAGACGTCCTTGATCGGGCCGTACGCGCCCACCGAATCGCCGTACAGGGTGGAGTAGCCGACGGCCAGCTCCGACTTGTTGCCCGGGGCCAGCACGATGTGGCCCTCCTGGTTGGACAGGGCCATCAGCAGGGTGCCGCGCAGTCGGGACTGGAGGTTCTCCTCGGCCAGGCCGGTCAGGCCCAACGAGCCCATGTAGGCGTCGAACATCGGCTCGATGGGGACGGTCCGGAAGTTCAGCCCGGTGCGCTCGGCCAGGTCGGCCGCGTCGCTGCGGGAGTGGTCCGAGGAGTACTTCGAGGGCATCGAGACGCCGTGGACGTTCTGCGCGCCGATCGCGTCGCAGGCGATCGCGGCGACGAGCGCGGAGTCGATGCCGCCGGAGAGCCCGATCAGGACGGAGCGGAACCCGTTCTTCTTGACGTAGGCGCGCAGTCCCACGACCAGTGCGTCGTAGACCTCCTCGTCGTCGTCGAGCCGGTCGGCGTAACCGCCGGTGACCACCGGCTCGTACGGCTCCACGGGCTCCTCGGAGAGGATCACGCGCTCGATGCGCAGCCCGTCGTCCACGACGCCCTCGGGTGCGTCGGGGCGGGCGGCCGGCAGGTCGAGGTCGACCAGGACGCAGCCCTCGGAGAACTGCGGGGCGCGGGCGATGACCTGTCCGTCGGCGTCGACGACGATCGAGTCGCCGTCGAAGACCAGCTCGTCCTGGCCGCCGATCATCGCCAGGTAGGCGAGGGTGCAGCCGGCCTCCTGGGCCCGCTTCTGGACCAGTTCGAGCCGCAGGTCGTCCTTGTTGCGCTCGTACGGGGACGCGTTCACGGAGATCAGCAGCCCGGCCCCGGCGGAGCGGGTGGCCGGGACCCGGCCGCCCTCCTGCCAGAGGTCTTCGCAGATGGCCAGGGCCACGTCGATCCCGCCCACCCGGATCACCGGCTGCGTGTCGCCCGGCACGAAGTACCGGAACTCGTCGAACACGCCGTAGTTGGGGAGGTGGTGCTTGGCGAAGCCCAGGACGACCTGCCCGCGGTGCAGCACGGCGGCCGCGTTCTCGGGGGAGCCCGCCGGGCGGCCCAGGCGGGGCACGGCCCGCTCGGTGCGGTCGAGGTAGCCGACGACGACCGGCAGCTCGCCGAGGCCTTCGGCGGCCAGCCGCTCCGCGAGCTCGCGCAGCGCGGTACGGGAGGCCTCCACGAAGGAACCGCGCAGGGCGAGGTCCTCGACGGGGTACCCGGTCAGCATCATCTCCGGGAACGCCACCAGGTGGGCGCCCTGCTCGGCGGAGTGCCGGGTCCAGTGGACGACCGAGTCGGCGTTGGCGGCGATGTCGCCGACGTGCGAGTCGATCTGATTCAGAGCGAGTCGAAGTTGAGGCACGGGGCCCAGTGTAATCGTCTTTCTGACGCGATGTCCTGGGCCCCGTCTGTTTCCCGTCCGGTGACGTTCCGTCAGCGGATCGGGCCCGCGTACTTCACGTTGTCGAGCATGACCCCGGGGGAGATGTCCGCGGTGATGCTCTTGGTGCCCTTGGGGACCTCGAAGGCCAGGATCCCGCTGGCGGTTTCGCCCGGCAGGATCGAGCCCCTGATCATCTTCGGCACGTTGCCGGAGTCGTAGGCCATCTCGGCGGCCATGCCCTGGTCGTCGCGGACGTTGGGCACGGCGTAGATCACTTCGTGCGGTGAGGACGAACCGTTGGTGATGGTGACGGTGAGCTGGACCGCGTTCTTGATCCTCTCGCGGGAGTACTCGCCCTTCGCCTCGTACTTCGTCGGGGTCGAGAGGCTCACCTTGATGCCGTTCGGGTAGGTGAAGGTCTCGCCGAACGGCAGCGCGCTGGTCAGGCCGGGCACCTGGGTGGGTGACGGGGACTTGGAGGGCCAGGGCTCACTGCTGGGGTAGTCGCCGTCCGGCCCCCACTCCTCCTCGATCTGCCGGTCGATGTGGTGGTCGGCCCGGTCGACGACGAGTGCCGTGAGGAAGAAGCCGCCGACCGAGGCGAACAGGCCGAGCGCCGCGAGGACGGTGCCGACGACGGCCATCGACTTCCTCGGGGCGCCCTTGTTGGCGCGGACGATACCGCCGATGCCGAGGCCCGCGCCGACGGCGGCGAGCAGGGTGCCGAGCCAGAAGAGGAACGGGATGATGCCGAAGAAGAGGCCGAAGCCGCCGGTGATGACGGCGGCGACCGCCAGGCCGTTGTTGTTCGGGGCGGCCTGGGGGTATCCGGGGTATCCGGCATACCCCGGGTATCCCGGGTGCGTGGTTCCGGGGAAGCCCGGGGTGGGCTCGCCCCACGTGTGGCCAGGTGCGCCGGGTGCGGCAGGTGTGCCGAAGGCGGCCGCCGGGGCGGGAGCGGGAGCGGGCGGCGACGGCGGGGCGAACGACGACGGGGCGGGAGCCGGCTCCGGGGCGGCTGCGGCGGGCGCCTCGGGTGCCCGGGCCGCCTCTGGAGCCTCAGGAGTTGCCGGGGTCTTCTCCGGCGAGGGCGTCTGCGCCGGAGCCTCGGGGGTTGCCGGGGCGGTCGGGGTCTTGTCCAGTGAGAGCGGCTGCGCGGGTGTTTCGAGGGTCGCCGGGGTCTCGTCCCGTGAGAGTTGCTCCGTGGGTGCCTCGGAGGTTTCCGGTGCCTCGGGTGTTGCCGGGGCGGTCGGGGTCTTGTCGAGCGAGAGCGGCTCGGTGGGTGCCTCGGAGGTTTCCGGTGCCTCGGGGGTTGCCGGGGCGGCCAGGGTCTTGTCGAGCGAGAGCGGCTGCGCGGGTGCCGGTATGGATTCCGTCTCGGGTGTCGGGCTGCCCGCCGGCTCGGTCGGCGGACCGACGGGAGTGCTGGGCGGGTTCGGCGGGGTGCTCATACCGGCGGGGGCGTCCTTTTGTCGCGGCAGTCGTGATCACCGCAAGGGTGTCATGTTCGCGCCCGGGGCCGCCCCGAATTCCTGCCCGCGTGCCCGCTTCCCCGCCCCGCCCGGCCCGGGACCGGGGGTCGGGCGGGGCCGGCCGTGATCTACAGCTGGTAGCCGAGCACCGTCATCATCCCGGACTCCGAGTGGTAGACGTTGTGGCAGTGCGTCATCCACAACCCGGGGTTGTCCGCGTCGAAGTCCACCGTCAGCCTGCGCCCCGGCAGGAGGATCGCGGTGTCCTTGCGCGCCCCGCCCTCTTGCCCGCCCAGCGCGAAGGTGTGCCCGTGCAGGTGGACCGGGTGCCACATGGGCGTCGCGTTGGCGAACTCCAGCCGGACCCGCTCGCCCGCCCTCACCGGGTGCCGCTGGTCGGGCGTGTACGGCTTGCCGTCGAAGGCCCAGTTGTAGTTGGTCATGCTGCCGGTCAGTCGGAGCTGCACCGTACGGTCCGGGTCGCGCGGGGCCAGCGCGACCGATTCGGCAGCCCTGAGCGCGTCCGCCATCAGCGGCGGCGCGTCCAGTTCGGCCGGCCGGGTCGCGGCCGTCGGCGCCGTTCCCGACCCGGTGCGCAGCACGGCGAGCGCCGAACCCTCCTTGCCCTCGGCGAGTGCGGTGAGGGGGAACACCCCGTCCTTGGCCGTGACCAGGACGTCGTACCGCTCGCCCATGCCCAGCAGCAGTGATCCCGTCCTCGTCTGCTCCACCGGGTAGCCGTCGGTGTGGGTGACCGTCAGTTCGTGGTCGCCGAGGGCGATCCGGAAGGCGGTGTCCCCGCCGGCGTTGATGATCCGCAGCCGGATCCGGTCGCCGGGTTCGGCCGTGAGGACCGAAGGGTCGTCCGCCACCCGCCCGTTGATCAGGTAGTACGCGTAGACGACGTCGCCCGCGTCCCCGCCGAGGTAGTCGCTGTGGCCGCCCATGGCGACGTAGGAGCGCTTCTTGGCGCCGCCGGAGGAGAGGGAGGGCGAGGGGGAGGCGCTCCGGCCGCGGGCCGCGTGGGCTCCGCCGTTGCCGTTCATGCCCTTGCGGAGCTCGGCGAGGACGGCGTCCGGAGTGGCTCCGTCCACCCCGTCGATCCAGTCGTCCAGGACCACCACCCACTCCTTGTCGTAGGAGAGGGGCTCCTTGGGGTCCTCGATGATCAGCGGGCCGTACAGGCCGCGGTCCTGCTGGACCCCGGTGTGCGGGTGGAACCAGTACGTGCCCGGGTTCGGGACGGCGAACCTGTACGGGAAGGACGCGCCCGGGGCGATGTCCCGCTGGGTCAGCCCCGGGACCCCGTCCATGTCGTTGCGCAGGGTGAGGCCGTGCCAGTGCAGGGAAGTGGCCTCGGGGAGGTTGTTGGCCAGCGTGAGGGCGAGCGTGCCGCCCGCGGTGGCCCGGACCTCCTGGCCCGGCACCCTGTCCCCGTACGCCCAGGAGCGGACGGTGATGCCGGCGCCGAGGTCGAGCGGGGTGGCGGTGGCGGTCACCTTGACCTCGGTGAGCGGGCCGGTGGCCTTGCGGGCGGCCTCGGCGGCCTGCACTTCGGGTCCGGCCGGGTCCACGTACCCCTCGGGCACGTTCCCGGCGGAGCCGCCGTGGTTCATTGAGCCGTGGCCGGAGCCGGCGGAGCCCCCGGAGCCGGCTGCTCCGGGGGAACCGGAGCAGGCGGTGAGCAGACCGGTGCCGAGGACGGCCGCGGATGCGCCGAGCACGGTGCGACGGGTGGGAAGAGAGCGCATGGGAGCACCTCATGGGTGTGGTGTTACGGATGCATGGGCACGGATCGGCGCCGCCCCGGGCATGCGCGGGCATGCGGGGCGGCGGCGTCGGCCTACACCCGCAGGACCGCCAGCCGGGTGAGGAGCTCGCGGGGCGAGGGCGGGTCCGGACCACTGCCGGACCGGACCGGTATGCGGGCCGCGCCCCCGAGCGGCGCGGCGCGTCGGGATCCGGTCCGACCGGTGCCGATGAGCAGTACGACGAGCCCCGCGAGCACGGCGAGGCAGACCGACGTCGGGTCCATCTCGGTCGCGGGCACCGCGTGCCCCCACCAGGGGGTGGTGGGGGAGGGCGCGTCGGCGGCCGCCGGTGCCGAGGTGTGGCGCGCGCCACCCGACCCGACCGGGACGGGCTGCCCCGCCGAGGCAACGGAGTGGGCCGCAGACACGTCTTGCACGGCGTGGGACTCAGTCGGATGGCCCAGGGTGTGCATCGTGACGATGCCCAGCAGTAGCGCGGCGAGCAGCAGCAACCGGTCCCCCGGGGCGGCTCGCTGAGCGCTGCGCGTCATGCCGGGAACCCTACCGGGGGTGGGTATCCGATCGGAGGACCGACCCCGCGTCTGCTTAGGATTAGTCACACTATGTCCCCACATGGGCTCTCGCCGCGGAGCGCGTGGCCGGTCGCCACGCTGATCGGTCTTGCCGCGGCCGCCTACACCGCGTGGGTGCTCGAAGTCGTCCTCTCCACGGGCCTCAACCCCATCGAGACGTACGTCAGCGAACTCGCCGCCCAGGACCAGCCGCTCGGCGGCCTCTTCCGGGCCACCGACTTCACCGCCGGGCTGCTCGCCTTCTCCGGGGGGCTCCTGGCCCTCTTCCGGCTGCTGAAGTACGCGGAGTCCCGCCGCGCCTGGGCGGTCATCGGATGGGCCGGGGTCGCCCTCTTCGGCGCGGCCACCGCCGCCGACGCCTGGTTGCCGCTGAGCTGCCAGCCCACCGTGGACCCCGAATGCGCCGCCCTGGAGACCGCCGGACTGGTCCCCGCGACCCACCAGGCCCACGCCGTCAGCAGCAGCCTCGCCATGACCGGGGCCCTGGTCGGCCTGGTGGCCCTCACCGTTGCCGCCCGCCGCTACCGCTGGTTCGCCCCGCTCGCCCGCTACGGCCCCGCCCTCGTCGCCCTCGAACTGCTGGCCACCGTCTGGACCCTGTCCGCGATCGCCCTGTTCACGGCCGGGCGCGGGACCTGGGCCCTTGGCGCCGGTCAGCGGCTCCAGGTGCTCCTCGTCGCGCTCTGGCTGGGCCTGCTCGCCCACTCCGTCCACAAGGAAGGCCGTACGTGAGCGCCACCGGCCGGTTCGTCCGCATCGACCGCGTCGAAGGGGTCGGCGGGGGCAACGGCGCCCACCGCGTCGACGGGGTTCCGCTGCACGTCGTCGTCGAAGGCCGGGGGCCCGTGTGCGTCCTCAGTGCCGGGCTCGCCATGGCCTGGTTCGACTGGGACCCGGTCGTCGCACCGCTCGTCGCCGCGGGCCGCACCGTCGTCCGCTTCGACCGCCCCGGACACGGCCTCAGCGGCCCCGCCACCGAGCCGCCCACCACCGCCGGGGAGGCCCACCGCATCGCCGGGCTGCTGGACGCGCTGGGGCTCGGCGCCCGCGCGGCCGGGCCCGTCACCGTCGTCGGGCACTCCATCGCCGCCTTCCACGCCGAAGCCTTCGCCCGCCTGTACCCGGAGCGCACCGCCGGGCTCGTCCTGGTCGACGGCAGCACCGAGGAGGCCCCGCACGCGGCCCTGCCCGTCGCACTGCGCACCGGGGCCGCCCGGTCGCTCGGCCGGGCCGTGACCGCCGCCGGACTGCCGGCCGCGCTGGGACCGCTGCTCCGCCGCGTCACCGTACGGGCCTCCCGCACCGGCGGCTCCGACCCGGCCGCACGGGACCTCGTACGCCGCTGCTACCGCACCGGCCGGGTCTGGCGCGGCGCCCTGTTGGAGAACTCCCGCTACCTGGACATGGCCGCCGAGCTGCAGGTCCTGCGGGGCACGCACCCGCTGGCCGCCCCCACCACCGTCCTGGCCGGTCACGACGGCTCGGCCGGACGCTCGGCCCTGCGCTGGCTGTCCCGGCAGGCGGACCTCGCCGACCTGCTCGGCGCCCGCTTCGAGGTCGCCGAACCCGCCGGCCACCTGGTCATGCTGGACCGCCCGGGCCAGGTGGCCCGGGCGGTCCTGGCAACGGCCGGGCAGGATCAGACCCGCGCGTAGACCTTCTCCACGAAGGTGGCCATCTGGTCGTCGGAGAGGTGCTGGGCGAGGTCGGCCTCGCTGATCATGCCCACCAGCTTCTTGTTCCGGATCACGGGCAGCCGGCGGATCTGGTGGCTCTGCATCTCCTCCAGCACGTCACCGACGTCCGCGCCCGCGTCGATCCAGCGCGGGGTGCCCCGGGCCATGTCGCCGCAGGTGACCTTCGCCGGGTCGTGGCCCTTCGCCACACAGTTCACGACGATGTCGCGGTCGGTGATGATGCCGCACAGCCGCTCCTCGGCGTCGCTGATGGGCAGGGCACCCACATTGAGCCGGGCCATCAGCTGGGCGGCCCGGTCGAGGGTCTCGGTGGCGGGAATCCACTGGGCCCCGGGGTGCATGATGTCTGCGGCAGTGGTCATCGCTGAACCTCCTGAGCACGCCGTTCGACACCGGGCGCGGGCGCGTCCGGTGCGGCGGTCTCCCACGGGCCGGTACGGGTCCCACAAGCGGTCCACACGGCGGTCCACACGGCGGTCCACACGGCGGTCCACACGGCGGTCCACACGGCGGTCCACACGGCGGTCCACACGGCGGTTCACACGGTGGTCCACAGGGCCGTCCCACCGCCGTCCACACGGTGGAGCACGCCCGTACGGGTGAGAGGGCGCCTCTCACCACGGTACGGGCGTGTCCCGTCACCCGCGCGGCGCGGCTCCGCGCTGCCGCAGCATGTCCGCCATCAAGGTGAGCTCCGAGCGCTGCGCGTCGACCATGCCCTGCGCCAGCGCCCGCTCGACCGGGGTCTCGCACTGCTGCGCACAGCCCTCGGCCATCGCGACGCCGCCCTTGTGGTGGTCGGTCATGAGCTGGAGGAAGAGCACCTCCGCGTCCCTGCCCGAGGCGGCACCCAGCTGGTCCAACTCCTCCTTGGTGGCCATGCCCGGCATCAACGCACCGGGCTTGGCGGCGTCCGCGCCGCCACCGTGCCCCGCATGCCCGCCGCTACCGCCGTGGCCGCCCGAGGTTCCCATCCAGGACATCGGCGGTTCGCCGGCCACCACCTTCGGCAGCCCCCACAGGTCCAGCCAGCCGAGCAGCATGCCCCGCTGGTTGGCCTGGGTGTTGGCGATGTCGTAGGCGAGCGTGCGCACCGCCTCGTCCTGGGTGCGGTCGCGGACGATGAAGGACATCTCCACCGCCTGCTGGTGGTGCACCGCCATGTCCCGGGCGAAGCCCGCGTCCGGCGACCGGAGCCCCGGAGTGCGGGGCGCCGCCGTACGGTCCGACGGACCGGGATGCGCGGAACCACCGCCGTTCGCGGCGGCCACCGTGGCGGCAGCCGCGAACAGCAGGGCCAGCAGGACGGCCGTGCCCGCGACCCAGTACGTACGGGGGACGGGGCGGTCGGCGCCGGCCGGCCGGCTCACTTGCCGGCCAGCCCGCTCGTGCAGGCCGCGCCCGGCTCCGGGGTCTGCTCGCCCTGCACGTACTTCGTGAAGAACTGCGACACCCGCGGATCGTCCGCGCTGTCCACGGTCACCTGCTTGCCCCACGCGCTGAGCATGATCGAGCCGGTCTGCTCCTTGACCGGGCTCATCAGGGTGTACGGGGTCTTGCCCACGGTCGCGGCGAGCTTGTCCACGTCGGCCTTGGGGGCCTTCTCGTTGTACGTCACCCAGACCGCGCCGTGCTCCAGCGAGTGCACGGCGTTCACCTCCGGCACCGGGTTCTTGTAGACGTCACCGTTGCAGTTCATCCAGCGGGGGTGGTGGTCGCCGCCGACCGGCGGGTTCATCTCGTACTTCACCGGGGTCTCGACGTGGTTGCGGCCCAGCGTCTTCGCGTCCCAGAGCTGCTCGCCCGAGACCGGCTGCTTGCGGATCTCCTCGGCCTCCTTGCGGATCTTCTCCGCGGCCGCCTGCTTGCGCTGCTCTTCCTGCTTCTGGCCGATCAGCACCCAGGCACCGAAGCCGACGAGGCCCACGACGACGGCCGATGCGGTCGTGATCGCGATGGCCTTGTTGCGCCGCTCCTTGATCTGGTCGGCGCGGCGCATCTCGGCTATGCGTGCTTGACGGGAGTTCGGGTCGGTGTGCTGGTTGGTCCTGCCGGACTTGCTGGCCATGTGCCCTGGTTTCCTTCTGCTGAGGGGGGTGGATGAACGCGAAACCGAACCGGACCACTCAGGTCCGCAGCACCTGGAGGGCATACAGGTCAGGGGCGCGCGGCGGAGCCCCGTACAGCCGGATCCGCGATGCCCCGGAGGCGATCGCGGCGGGCGCCGGCGCACCCACGGAGCCGGTCACGGCGGGCGGCGGCACGGGCAGCACACCCGGCGTGACGCGCGTGCGCGGCGAGCAGCCGGGCAGGTCGTACGGAGACACGCAAACGGCGTGTGCCGGTGCCTGCGCCCCTCCACCCGCCGCCTGCTGTACCTGCGCACCGGGCCACGGGACGTGCGACTCGCCGGACCGCGCGCACAGCAGCACCGTGCCGGCCAGCACCGCGAAGACGACCAGCAGGACGGCACGCCGAACCCCGGGACGTCCGCGACGCCCCGACTGCATGTGCTGCCGGCCCCCCATGGGCGCAGATGGTAATGCTCATGACGGCTCCCAGGTCAGTGCGGGGGTGCCGCGAGCTTTCCCGGGTGCGTAATGTGGCGGAAACCACGACTGGCGATACTGGGCGCGCCCGACTGTGCCCCAACGGTCGAGGCGGTGGTGCACGGGCCGTCTGAACTGCGAGGATGAAGGCATGGACAAGCAGCAGGAATTCGTCCTCCGGACGCTTGAGGAGCGCGACATCCGCTTCGTGCGCCTGTGGTTCACCGACGTACTGGGCTTCCTCAAGTCCGTCGCGGTCGCGCCGGCGGAGCTGGAGCAGGCCTTCGACGAGGGCATCGGTTTCGACGGCTCCGCGATCGAGGGCTTCGCGCGGGTCTACGAGTCCGACATGATCGCCAAGCCGGACCCGAGCACGTTCCAGATACTGCCGTGGCGCGCGGAGGCCCCCGGGACCGCCCGGATGTTCTGCGACATCCTGATGCCGGACGGCTCGCCGTCCTTCGCGGACCCGCGCTACGTCCTCAAGCGCATCCTGGCCAAGACCTCCGACCTGGGCTTCACCTTCTACACCCACCCGGAGATCGAGTTCTTCCTGCTGAAGGACAAGCCGCTGGACGGCACCCGCCCGGTCCCGGCCGATAACTCCGGCTACTTCGACCACACCCCGCAGAACGTGGGCATGGACTTCCGCCGCCAGGCGATCACCATGCTCGAATCGATGGGCATCTCGGTCGAGTTCAGCCACCACGAGGGCGCCCCCGGCCAGCAGGAGATCGACCTCCGCTACGCCGACGCGCTCTCCACGGCCGACAACATCATGACCTTCCGCCTGGTCATGAAGCAGGTGGCCCTCGAACAGGGCGTCCAGGCCACCTTCATGCCGAAGCCGTTCTCCGAATACCCCGGCTCGGGCATGCACACCCACCTCTCCCTCTTCGAGGGCGACCGCAACGCCTTCTACGAGTCGGGTGCCGAGTACCAGCTCTCCAAGGTCGGCCGCTCCTTCATCGCGGGCCTGCTGAAGCACGCCGCCGAGACGGCGGCGGTCACCAACCAGTGGGTCAACTCCTACAAGCGCATCTGGGGCGGCTCCTCCCGCAGCGCGGGCGCGGGCGGCGAGGCCCCCTCGTACATCTGCTGGGGCCACAACAACCGCTCGGCCCTGATCCGGGTCCCGATGTACAAGCCGGGCAAGACGGGCTCCTCGCGCGTCGAGGTCCGCTCGATCGACTCGGGCGCCAACCCGTACCTCACCTACGCGGTCCTCCTCGCGGCCGGCCTCAAGGGCATCGAGGAGGGCTACGAACTCCCGGCGGGCGCCGACGACGACGTCTGGGCCCTCTCCGACGCCGAACGCCGCGCGATGGGCATCGAACCCCTCCCGCAGAACCTCGGCGAGGCCATCTCCCTGATGGAACGCAGTGAACTGGTCGCCGAAACCCTCGGCGAGCACGTCTTCGACTTCTTCCTCCGCAACAAGAAGCAGGAGTGGGAGGAATACCGCTCGGAGGTCACGGCCTTCGAGCTCCGCAAGAACCTCCCGGTCCTGTAAGGCCAGGTCAGCGCCCTTGCGGGCCACGTACGACACTCCGGGCCGGTGGTCGACGACCACCGGCCCGGAGCCGTCTCACTGACCCTGGGCCGGCGGACCGAGAGGGGGTCATCCGATTGCGTGGTCCTGGAAATGCGGTGCCGGGGTGCCGTTGGGGCTGCTTATGGTCGTGACCATGACGACGACGTTTGAGCTTGTGCCCGGGAGGATCACCACGCGTGATGAGGTCGTGGCTGCGTTCGGCGGTGGGAAGTACCAGGGCATCGAGCCGGCCAACGAGGCGAAGAAGGTGTTCGTCTACTCCGACCCTTCCGCGGGCGAGGAGTACGGCTACACCTTCGACGGCCGCGCCGAGGACGACGAGTACGGTCCGCTGTACCTGTACACCGGCTACGGCGCCAACGGTGACCAGGAGATGAAGAGCCGCAACAAGTCCCTGCGGTACCACGTCGAGGACGGTCGTGAACTGCACCTGTTCGTCGCGCACGGCAAGGTGCCGGGTGGTAGCGGCGCCATGCGCCAGAGGTACATCGGGCAGATGACCGTGGACCCGATCAACCCCGTCGTGATTCGCCGCGGCCCGGGCCAGGACCACAAGATGCGCAACGCTCTGGTGTTCCGGCTTCGGCCGGTTCCGGGGTCGTCGCCGGCATGGAAGGAAGAGGACTGGCTCAAGCCGGCGGCCGGCAACGACGTGGAGGACGTGGACACGGTCCCGGTGATTCCCGCGCAGACCAGCGTGAAGGACAAGAAGTCCGAGCAGCACACCACCTCGGAGACGATCGCTGACGTTCCCGGAGGGCCTCGTACCGTTCTACGTCGTGAGGGCCTGCTGATGGAGGCGTTCAAGAAGGACCTCGAGGCCGCTGGGCACCTGCACAAGTCCTTCCAGATCACCATCGCCGGTGAGGTGGGCGCCCTCACCCCTGACCTGTACGACATGACCGATCACGTGCTGTACGAGGCCAAGGGGCTGACCACCCGCACCAACATCCGCATGGCGATCGGTCAGCTTGCCGACTACCGCAGGCACCTCCCCGACCCGGAGGGCCTGAGGGTGGCCGTGCTGCTGCCCAGCGAGCCGAGCAAGGACGTGAAGGACCTGCTGGCATCGCAGAACGTGTACCTCGTCCACCAGACCGAGGACGGCTTCGCCGGATTCCCCTTGGCCCACTGAGGGGTGGTGTTCGGCCCAGCGGCCTTTGCCGCGACGGCTCCGGCCGGTGTGATGGCCCCCCAGTACGAGTCGGGGTCGAGGGATCAGGGGCCGGCAGCACCTAGCATGTTGCTGCCGTCCGGGCAGGCGGCGGTCATACGGGTGTGGGAGAAGTGGTTTGAGTAGGCGCAAGGGCTGGGGTGTGGGGGCGGCGGTCGTGGGCGTTGCGGTGTTCGCCGGGGTGCTCGGGGTCGGCGGGGCCGTGCTGGCTTCGCCCGAGGAGGACGGGCTCGACGGCAGTTGGGTTCGGGAGCCCGCCGGGGCGGAGGTTGCGGCCCGCGCCGGGGGAGATCCGTCGCGGGCCACGGTCGCGGCGGAGCTCGCCGCCGCCGCGGCTGCGGCCGGGCTCACCCCGGGCGCCCCGTACCCCGCGGAGCAGGGGGAGCTCGCCGACTGCATCGCGGACTGGACGGGCGACGGCCCCGCCGACGACGGACGGCTGGCGGCTCTCGAAACCGCTCTGGAGGAACGCGGCTGGCAGGTCACGGCCCGCCGGGGCGGGCCGGCTCCGGGGGTGGCGCTCAAGAGCGGACCCTGGCGCCTGCACTTCACCAACGGCGGCCTCATCGACACCCTTTCGCTGACGGCCACCCACTCCGGCCGCACCTGCGAAGAAGCCTTCCGCCGCGCCGAAGCGACCCGCGGCCCGCACGGTTAGGTCGCCCCTTTCGGGCCCTGCCGGTCGAGCCAGCATCCTTTGGCGCCGAGCGTCCCTCCAGCCACCGCCAGGACGGCGTCAGTGGACCGCGCGGTGCCAGGTGGGGCGGTTGGGGGTGGTGGGGGTCGTCGTCGTGTGGAGTTCGGCGTCCAGGCCCAGCACCGCCGTCGTGATGGTGCCCGAGGGTTCGAGGACGGCCGACGGGGCGCCCGCGAAGAGCATGCCGGATTCGACCCATGCCGGGGGGCCGCCGAGGCCGGTGGTGCTGATGGTGCCGCTGTCCGCGCGGCCCACCATGAGGCGGCCCGCAGCGCCGACCGCGCCGTAGCCCGCGCGCCCGCCCGCCTCCGTGACGCTGGAGACCTGGGGCCGGACCGAAGGGCCCGCCGTGACCAGCGCGGTGCGGACGACGCCCGAGTCCGGGCGGCGGAAGAAGAGGCGGACGCCCGCGCCGTCCGGGGCGGCCGAGAGGGGGACCGTGGTGGCGGGCAGGCCCGTCGGCGCGGGGCCGAGCAGCGGGGTGTCCGGGGTGCGCTGGGTCCAGGCCAGGACGGACGTCGTGGTGGTCGCGTACACGTGGCGCCGCCCGGCCGCGTCGATCGCCGCCACCGGGTCGCTCTGCAGGTCCTCGCCGCCGAGCCGCTCCCACGCCGAGAAGCTGCCGTCCGGCTGCTGGGTGCTCGCGCGCAGGGTGCGGCGCGAGTCGCGGAGGTAGACGGTGAGGAGGCCCCGCGCGTCCACGGACACCGCGGGCGCGCTGATCGCCGAGGTGCCCTCGTCGTCGGTGCGCTCCGGGGTGCCGAGCGACTGCCACGGGCCGAACGGGCCGTCGGGCACGGGCTGGACGGCGTACACGACCTCGCGCCGGTACTCCGCGGGCGTGGGGCCGAAGGTGGTGCGGGTGGCGAGGACGGCGATGCGGCCGCCGGGGAGGCGGGCGGCGGTGGCCCCCTGGTCGATGCCCGTGCCCGGGAGGAACACCGGGCCCGCCCAGTCGCCGCCGGCGTTGCGCGTCCAGTACGCGCTCTGGCCGTCCAGCGTCGCGAAGGCCCACAGGCGGCCGGGCGTTCCCTCCGTCAGCCAGGAGGTGTGGTCGGCGCGGGTGTAGCGCAGCGACTGGGCCCAGTTGCGCCCGGTCGGGTTGCCCGCGACCTTGCGGTCGCCGCAGCCCGACGGGCTGCCGCAGTAGTCCTGGTGGTCCTGCCAGGCGTAGGTCTTCAGGAAGCCTATCTTGGTCTCGGCGGTCTGCGGGTCCAGCGCGTGCGGGAGGGTGCTGTTGTGGTAGCCGAGGTAGCTCTGGACCGTGAAGTGCGGGCGCCTGCTGACCTGGGCGGCGTAGGCGGCGGTGGCGGCCTGTGCGAAGCGGGCCCCGTACATGTGGTCCTGGTGGTCGGTGTAGCGGCCGGTCCCGTTCTCGCCGTACCGGTTCGGCGTCGGGTCCTGCATCCGTATCGTCGTCGGCCGGTAGCGGTCCAGGACCTCGACCACCGCCTGGACGAGCTGGTCCTTCGTGTAGGTGAACGGCCGTTTCACCGGGGTGCCGGAGGTGAGCTGGGCGTCCAGCGCGGGTATCCGGCCGTTCCACAGGCCGCGCAGGCTCTCCGGGGTGTCCCCGCCGGTGCTGCGGGCCTCCCGGAGCATCAGCCACACCAGGTTGACCTGCGGCTTCGCTATGAGGACGTCGAGCTCGGCCTGCCCGCCCCCGGCGGTGGGTATGACCGTACGCTTCCACGCGCTGGTGCGGTCCCCGGTGGCCATCTGCGCGTACGCGGAGCGGATGCCGTTCTGCCGGGCTTCTGCGTAGTGGGCGCGGTCGGCGGGCTGTTCGGGGTCGGAGGCGGCGCCGCCGTGGGCTTCGTTGCGGCCGTCGGACTCGCCGGAGGTGAGGTAGGCGGTGGTGACCTGGGTGCCGGACAGCAGGGACCGGCTGAGGTCCGGGTTCATGAAGAACAGGTCGTCGTCGGGGTGGGCGACGATCTGGACGACCGAACCGGCGGTGACGCTCGCGGGCCGGGCCGCGGCCGGGTGCCTCTCCTGGGTGGCTTGGGCGGTGGTCTGCTGGCCGCCGGCCACGGAGAGCACGCCGGTGGTGCCGGCTGTCAGCACGGTGAGCAGGGCCGCGAAGCGGCGACGGGTCACGGGCATCGGGTCACGCCTCGGGCTCGTTCTGGTCGGGAGAAAGCGTCGAACAGTCAGAGAGAGGGCACAACGGCGGATTTGGTTCACCGAATTCGCGGATGACCCGCGCAATTCAGGAACTAAATGCGGACGTTGTTCGTCCGCCTACGGACTTGGCGTATGGGACCCCTTAGGGGAACGGGGGCGCGTTGCGCGGGCCCACCGGCTGCCACGGCGCCAGGTGCGCGTTCGGCACGTCGGCCGAGGAGGTCACGTACAGCCGCGCGTCGAGCCCCACCACCGCCAGGCTGACCAGGCCCTTGCCGGTCATCGTGGAGGAGGGCGCGCCGACGAACATCAGCGGGGACCGTTCCCACGGCCGGCCCGGCCCGGCCTCCGAGCCCAGTTGGCCGCCCGCCGTGCGGCCCGCCAGTACGTGCCCGCTCGCCGTCACCGAGCCGAAGCCCTGGAGGCCGCCGAGGTCGGTCATCTGGCTCACCTTCAGCCCGCCCTCACCCGTGATCAGGGCGGTACGGACGTTGCCGGAGCCGGGCTTGCGGAACCACAGCCGTACCCCGCCCTCGCGGCCGTCCGCGGTCAGCGGGAGCGTGGTGTCCGGCAGCCCGGTCGCCGTGACCTGGCCCAGCGGGTCACCCGGCTTCGGCTGCACCCAGCCCACCACCGATGTGGAGGTGGCGGAGAACACCATGCGCCGACCGGCGCCGTCGGTCGCGGTGGCCGGGGAGCCGTGCAGGTCGGTGCCGCCGTACTTCTCCCAGGGCCCCCAGCTGCCGTCCGCCCGCTGCACCCGGCCGCGCAGGCTGGACGCGCCGTCGCGGACGTACGCCGCCAACTGCCCGGTGCCGTCGACCGATACGGCCGGGGCGCTGATGTCGGAGGTCCAGGTCTCGTCGGCGGTCTCGGGGGTGCCGAGCGACTGCCACTCCGTGAACTCCTCGGACCCCGGCTGCTTCTGGACGACGTAGACGACCTCGCGCTTGTAGTCGGTGGGCTTCGCGCCGAAGGACGTGCGGGTGCCGAAGGCGGCCGTCCGGCCGTCCGCCAGGGTCACGGTGCTCACGCCCGGGTCCATGCCGGTGCCGGGGAGCAGGTCCGGGCCCTTCCAGCGGCCGACGGGGCCGGGCCGGTGCCAGAGCGCCACCTGGCCGTCGAGCACCTTGAAGGCCCACAGTCCGTGCTCCGCGTCGGAGGTCAGCCAACTGGTGCCGGTGCCGCGGGTGTAGTTGATGGAGTTCGACCACCGGTTGCCGCCCGGTTGGTCGGAGATCTTGAGGTCGCCGCAGCCTGCGGGGCTGTTGCAGTGGTTCTGCTGGTCGAGCCACGCGTAGGTGCCCAGGATGTCCAGCTTCTCCTTGGCCTCGTTCGGGTCCAGGGTGCTGGGGAGCGAGCCGTTTATGTAGCCGGCGTAGTTCTGCACCGCGAAGTGCGGGCGGTCCGTGACGTTCTCGGCGTAGGCGGCGGTGGCCATTTGTACGAACCGGGCGCCGTAGAAGTGGTCCTGGTGGTCGGCGTACCGCTTGGTGCCGGGATCCCGGCCGGGGGTCGGGTCCTGGGAGCGGACGGTGGTCGGCCGGTACTGCTCCAGGATGCCGATGAGGGTCTGGACGACCTGGTCCTTGGTGTACGAGAACTTCTGCGTGACCGGGGTGCCGGACGCGAGCATGGAGTCCAGACGGGGAACCTTGCCGTCCCACAGGCCGTGCAGGCTGTCAGGGGCGTTGCCGTAGACGGTGCCGGCCTCGCGGAGCTGCAACCAGACGAGGTTGACCTGGGGTTTGGCGACCAGGACGTCGACCTCGGCGTGTCCGCCGCCCCTGGTCGGAACGACGGTGCGCGTCCAGGGGCTGCCGCGGTCGCCGGTGGCCATCTTGGCGTAGGCGGCGCGGATGCCGTTCTGGCGGGCCTCGGCATAGGCGGGCTTGTCGGGCTTGGTGGTGGCCGCCTTGGCGGAGCCGGCGTTGATGCCGTCGGCCTCGCCGGAGGTCAGGTAGACCGTGGTCACGGGGTGGCCGGCGGATATGGAGTACCGCAGGTCCGGGTTCATGAAGTACAGGTCGTCGTCGGGGTGCGCGATGACCTGGAGCACCCGGCCGGGGTCGGGCGGCTCGGGGGCGGGGGTGGGAGCGGGGGTGTCGGCCGCCTTGTCGGGGACGGCGGTGGAGCCGAGGCGGTCGAGGAGTTCGTTGCCCCGGAGGAGGAGAAGGCTGCCGGCGGCGGTGACCACGCAGAAGGCGACGACCTTGACGAGGCGGGCCCGGCCGCGGCGAGGCGGGCGGGCCCCGCCCTTGCCGCGGGCGGGGCGGCGCGCCGGACGGCGGCCGTCGGCGGCTCCGTCGGCCTCGGTCGCTTCGGCTGCTTCCGCCGCTCCGGCGGCTTCGGCGGACTCGGCGGACTCGGCCACGGCGAGCGGGTCGACCGGCTCGGCCGGGGCGGTCGGTCCGGCCGCATCGGTCAAGTCGGCGGCGTGCGGCGCGGTCTGGTGGATCTGCCGGGGCGGGTGGGGTACGGGTACGGGTGTGGGTACGCATGCTGCGCATGCTGCGGGTGCTGCGGGTGCTGCGGGTGCTGCGGGTATGCGTGCTGCGGGTAGTCCTGGTGCGGCTCTTGTGCCGCGTGGTGTCCCTCGTACTCCTGGTGCGCGGGCTCGGACGGCCGGGCCCGCTGCCCCCTGGCGGATCCGGCCGGCGCGCCCTGCGGGTCCCGGGCCCCGGGGCCCTGCCAGGAGTCGGACATGGTGCTCCTTCTGGCAGGACGGCGGGGTGTACCCCGATCATGCGCCGAATATTCAGATGATCGGAGAATTCTTGGCATCGTATGCGCGTTGAGTCGAACATTTGATCCGGACACGCCCAAACCTACGTCGCGGCCCGGGCGGGACTCCGCCGACAGGTCCCAGGGCCTAGGCTCAGGAGCAGAGCCCGCCAGGGCGGCGCAAGGCCGGACAAGCCCGGGCACGCACTGGCGAGCACGGACAGGCAGTGGCGGAAACAACCGCGGGAGGCGGCGGGATGACGGTCCCGGGACGCAGGAGCAGCACCTTCATCCGGCTGCTCCGCAGCGGTTTCACCGACCCCTCCGCCGCCGCCCGGCTGCTCGACGCCGACGCGCTGGCGGCCGTACGCGCCGATCCCGTGCTGCTCGACGCCCTCGGCGCGACCGCCGACCCCGACCTCGCCCTCCTTGGGCTCGTCCGGCTCGCCGAGGCCCAGCCCGACGGCGAGCTGCCCGGGCTCCTCGACACCCTCGTCAGCGCCAAGCCGCTGCGCGACCGGCTGCTCGGCGTGCTGGGCGCCTCCGAAGCCCTGGGCGACCACCTCGCCCGCCACCCCCGCGACTGGCTCGGCCTCGTCACCTACGAGGCCGCCGACCTGCACCCCGGACTCGCCGAGTTCGAGCGCGGCCTCGCCGACGCGCACGACCCCGTCGGCCTGCGCGTCGCCTACCGCCGCTGCCTGCTCTCCATCTCCGCCCGCGACGTCTGCGGCACCATCGACGTCGCCCAGACCGCCGCCGAGCTCGCCGACCTGGCCACCGCCACCCTCCGCGCGGCCCTGCGGATCGCCTCCGCCGCCGCCCCCGAGGACGCCGCCCTGTGCCGCCTCGCCGTCATCGCGATGGGCAAGTGCGGCGGCAACGAGCTGAACTACGTCTCCGACGTCGACGTCATCTTCGTCGGCGACGCGGCCCCCGGCGCAGACGAGGGCAAGGCCCTCCAGGCCGCCACCCGCCTCGCCTCGCACCTCATGCGGATCTGCTCGGAGACCACCGTCGAGGGCACCATCTGGCCCGTCGACGCCAATCTCCGCCCCGAAGGCCGCAACGGCCCCCTCGTCCGCACCCTCGCCTCCCACCTGGCCTACTACCAGCGCTGGGCCAAGACCTGGGAGTTCCAGGCCCTCCTCAAGGCCCGTGCCGTGGCCGGCGACGAGGCCCTGGGCGCCGAGTACATCGCCGCCATAAGCCCGTTGGTGTGGCAGGCCGCCGAACGCGAGAACTTCGTCGCCGACGTCCAGAAGATGCGCCGCCGCGTCGTCGACAACATCCCCGCCGCCCAAGTCGACCGCGAGCTGAAGCTCGGCCCCGGCGGCCTGCGCGACGTCGAGTTCGCCGTCCAGCTGCTCCAGCTCGTGCACGGCCGCAGCGACGCCACCCTGCACTCCGGCACCACCCTCGACGCCCTGCACGCCCTCGCCGCCGGCGGCTACGTCGGCCGCGCCGACGCCGCCCAACTGCATGACGCGTACCGCTTCCTGCGCGCCATGGAGCACCGCATCCAGCTCTACCGGCTGCGCCGCACCCATCTCGTCCCCGAGGACGAGAACGACCTGCGGCGCCTGGGCCGTTCCATGGGCCTGCGCACCGAACCCGTCGCCGAACTCAACAAGGCCTGGCGCCGGCACGCCTCCGTGGTCCGGCGCCTGCACGAGAAGCTCTTCTACCGGCCGCTGCTCGACGCCGTCGCCCAGCTCACCCCCGGCGAGACCCGGCTCTCCCCGCGCGCCGCCGGCCAGCGCCTCGAAGCCCTCGGCTACGCCGACCCGGCCTCGGCCCTGCGCCACCTCGAAGCCCTCGCCTCCGGCGTCACCCGCAAGGCCGCCATCCAGCGCACCCTGTTGCCGGTGATGCTCGGCTGGTTCGCCGACTCCGCCGACCCGGACGCCGGCCTGCTGAACTTCCGCAAGGTCTCCGACGCCCTCGGCAAGACCCCCTGGTACCTGCGCCTGTTGCGCGACGAGGGCGCCGCCGCCGAGAACCTCGCCCGCGTTCTGTCCGCCGGCCGCCTCGCCCCCGACCTGCTGATGCGCGCCCCCGAGGCCGTGGCCCTGCTCGGTGACCCCGAAGGCCTGCAGCCCCGTACGCACGAGGCCCTGGAGCAGGAGGTCCTCGCCGCCGTCGGCCGCGCCGAGAACCCCGAGGCCGCCGTCGCCGCCGCCCGCGGCGTGCGCCGCCGCGAGCTCTTCCGCACCACCGCGGCCGACATCATCGGCTCGTACGGTACGGAGGACAACCCGGCCGAGGAGGACCACGGAGCCCTCGTCGACCGGGTCGGCGGAGCCGTCTCCGACCTCACCGCCGCCACCGTCGCCGGGGCCCTGCGCGCCGCCGTCCACAGCCACTACGGCGACACGCTGCCCACCCGCTTCGCCGTCATCGGCGTCGGCCGCTTCGGCGGCCACGAACTCGGCTACGGCTCCGACGCCGACGTCCTGTTCGTCCACGAACCCCGCGAGGGCGTCGACGAACAGGAAGCCGCCAAGGCCGCCCAGACCGTCATCGCTGAAATGCGCAGGCTGCTCCAGCTGCCCACCACCGACCCGCCGCTGCTCATCGACGCCGACCTGCGCCCCGAAGGCCGCTCCGGCCCGCTGGTGCGCACGCTGGCCTCCTACGCCGCCTACTACCGGCGCTGGTCCCTGACCTGGGAGAGCCAGGCCCTGCTGCGCGCCGAACCGGTGGCGGGCGACGCCGACATCGGCGCCCGCTTCATCGAGCTGATCGATCCGCTGCGCTACCCGATGGAGGGGCTCGGCGAGGACGCCGTGCGCGAGATCCGCCGGCTCAAGGCCCGCATGGAATCGGAGCGACTGCCCCGCGGGGCCGACCCGACCCTGCACACCAAGCTCGGCCGCGGCGGCCTCAGCGACGTGGAGTGGACCGTCCAGCTGATCCAGATGCGGCACGCCTGGGCCGAACCGGGCCTGCGCACCACCCGTACCCGGGAGGCCCTGGCGGCCGCGCACGCGGCCGGCCTGATCCCGACCGAGGAGGCGCAGATCCTGGACGAGGCCTGGGTCCTGGCGACCCGGGTCCGCAACGCCGTGATGCTGGTGCGCGGCCGAGCCGGGGACACCTTCCCGAGCGAGGCCCGGGAGCTGGCGGCCGTGGGCCGCTACCTCGGCTACGCGGAGGGTACGGTGGGGGAGCTGCTGGACGACTACCGCCGCATCACCCGCCGTGCCCGGGCCGTGGTGGACGAACTCTTCTACGGCGCATAGCCGGAAGCCGGAAGCCGGAAGCCGTTGTCCGGCTCCCGGCTCCCGGCTGACCGGGGTGGCACGGGGTCAGCGCGCCGTGCCGAAGTCCTGCGTCCAGTAGTAGCCGGGCTGCGCCAGGTCGATGCCGATCTCCTTGAAGGAGCAGTTCAGGATGTTCTCCCGGTGGCCCTGGCTGTTCATCCAGCCCTCCATGACCTTCGCGGGGGTGCTGTAGCCGTAGGCGACGTTCTCGCCGTACGTGCTCCAGGTGTATCCGGCGCGGGTGATCCGCGCGCCCGGGTCCGAGCCGTCGGAGCCGGTGTGGGACATGTTGCTGTGGGCGGCCATGTCGGCGCTGTGGTCCTGCGCGGCCTTCGTCAGCTTCGCGTTGAGGGAGACGGCCTGGCAGCCGGCGGCGGCGCGTTCCTGGTTGACGAGCGCGAGGACCTGGGCGACGTCGCCGGAGGCCGGCGGGGCGGCCGGCTTCGACGGCTCGGGCGCCTGCGGCTTCTTCGTGGCGACCGGCGGCTTCGCGGGCTTGGGCTGCGCGGGCGGCGTGGTCTGCACCACGGGCGGCGTGGTCGCGGCGGGGCTGCTGGGGGAGGCCTCGGAAGGGCTGCTGCTCGGCGTCTCGCTCGGGAGCGGTGCCTCCACGGGCGCCTGGGTGGTCGGAGCGGCCGACGGCGTCTGCTGCCACTGCCACGGGCGCTGCTGCTGGTGGCTCGCGGTCCGCGCCCAGCCGTTGCCGTTGCCGTTGCTGCGGCCGTTGTCCTGGCCGTCGAAGCAGGCCATGGCGGCGGTGGGAACACCCACGATGGCGAGCGCGCCGACACCGATGACTATCTTCTTGTAGGACGTCTTCTTCCGATGCTTCTGCATGCCTGACCTCATTCAGTGATCGCGAAGCTTCCGGCGCCGGAATCACAGTGCGCCGAAGAGGCCGCCATTCTTAAAAGCCTCTGAATGGCCTGGCAAGTTTCCGCTGATCACGAGCCTGCGGCGGTCGGCACACGGCTTGAATCGGGACCGTGATCGTGCATCATCACGATTTGGTCACTCCCGCAACCGTCTGAGGAGCGGTCAGAAACGGCTGTGACCTGGCCGGTCGGGGACGGGCCTAGCGGTATCGCAGATTCCGTTTCCGGCGGAGAGGGGAATGTCGATTCCAAAAGGGACAAATATCGAAATGTCGGCGGGTTAACGCCCCGTCAAGAAAGCCCACCAGTGACGGATGTGCCGTGACGCATGTCACTGTTTCCCGGTCGGGCTGCCTGGGGCGCCAGGGCGGCCGGGGTGTCACGACAGCCGATGGGCGAAATCGACCCGAAAAGACCGAGGCGGCGCAAAGCGTCCGTTTCCCCCGAAGGGAAAACGGACGCTACGGGCGTTACGTTCGTTGCCGGTACCCCGCGGGCCCTACCGCGGTTCCAGGGCCGCCGTCCGGCAGGCGCCGTTGGCGGCGCCACCGGGCACGCCGGCCGCGGTCAGGCCGCTCACGCAGCCCTGGAGATCGCCGCTCACGCCCTGCCGGCAGGACGCCGTGACGGCGTCGGTGACCTCGGCGCCCGCCTGCGCGGCCATGTTCGTGCAGGCGGGGATGTCCGCGTGGGCGGCCGGGGCGACGAGGGCCGCGCCGCCGAGCGCGAGGGTCAGGCCGGTGAGCACACCGGCGATACGGATCGACGTGGACGTGCGCATGGGGCACACACCTGCTCTCGGAAACGAGTGGTGGAACTCCTACTCGGGGGCCACCCGGCAGGCGCTCACGGCGGTCCCGTTGGTGACACCTGCACCGGTCAGGCCGGACACGCACTGCTCGTGGTCGCCGGTGAGGCCGACGTAGCAGGCCATGCGGACGGAGTCCGGGGCCTCGCCGCCCTGCAGTTCGCGCTCGACCTGGTTGATGCAGGCCGTGACGTCGGCGTGGGCGGCGGGGGCCGCGAAGGCGGCGCCGCCGAGGGCGAGGGCCAGGCCGGTGAGGACACCGGCGACTCGGGTCGACATGTGCATGGGGACGTACCTGCTCTCCGAATTCGTCGCCGGCGGGTCCGGTCTCCCCGTACCGGACCGCTCGGCAAGGCTTTCCCCTCGGTCGGTGCCGGATCAGCGGTGCGGCTACCTCGACTGGACGGCGAAGAGCTGGACGGCGTACTCACCGTTCGTGCCGATCCCGGTCTGCTTGTACGTGCAGTTCAAGATGGCGGCCCGGTGGCCCCTGGTGCTGGCCATCCAGCCGTCGACGTGGGACTTCGAGGAGGCGTGGCCCGGTCCGGAGACGTTCTCCGAGGACGGGCCGGCGGGCGAGTAGCCGGCCTTCTCCATGCGGGACAGGTCGCTGGACCCGTCCGAGCCGGTGTGCGCGGTCAGCCCGTTCGCGGCCATGTCGTCGGCGTGGGCCTGGGCGGCCGCCGCGAGCCGCGGGTCCACCGTCAGGGGCTCGCAACCTGCCTTCTCCCGTTCGGCGTTGACCAGCGCGAGGATCTCGTCCGGCGTGGACTGCTGCACGCTGCGGGTGACGGAGGTCGACGCCGCCGTGGCGGTCGCCGGGACGGCGATCGCGGTGGCCGCGCCGCCGAGCAGGAGCAGCGGGACGGTACAGGCGGCGGCGCACACGCGACGGATCCGGCTGTTCTTGGTACGCATCAGAGTTTTCCCCTCGTCGGGGGTCGTGGGGAGCCGCCCGTGGCACCCGCCCCTCGGGGTCGGGGTGCAGCGCGGCCAGTGCGGGCACGTGCACCGCCGCGGGCTGCTGCGGGGGGCGCGCGCCTCCATCCACCGTACGACCGGTGGCGCGTCCCGACGACCGGACGCCTGTGGGTGCGGCATCGGAGAAGGTGTGCGGGGCGACCGCGAGGGCCGCGAGGACGGGTCGGGCCGAGCCGCTGCGCGCATGCGGGGGCCGGGTAGGGCGTGCAGCATGGGGCCACGGCTGTCCTCGGGCCGACGGCGAGCCGTGCGCCGGAGCGGAGGGGCAGGAACGGCGCTCGTAGTCACCTCGCCGCCGAGGGCCGCTGCCGACCGCTCACCTTCGTCCTCACACGAGGCCAGGCCGGTGACGCACCTGCATCCCCACAGGTCATGGCCCGCTCGATGGCGCCCCGGCGGATTGGCCGCCCCAGTGGCTTTGTTCATCTGCAGTGGCTCTGGCTCACATTCCGTGAAGCGTGCACCGTGAGTGATGGCGCCGGGCATCAGTTGCCAAGGGGCCTGATGTCGATCGCGCGTTCAGGGGCGCGAGAGGATGGCGCGATGGATAGAAAGCAGAAGAAGGAATTCGAGGCACGCCAGGAACGGGAGTGGGCTGCCCGGGAAGCCAGCCTTGGCTTCTACAGCGTGACTGTGCCTGCACCGCCCCACCCGCACACCGCTCTCGGCATCGTCGCCGGATACCGGCGGCAAAGTGTGATGGAAGCGGTGGAAAGCATGCAGAGCGAGGCCCGCGGGCTTGGTGCCGACGGTGTGCTCGGTGTGTCGATCGTCCCGGACGTCGGCCAGTTCAGTACGCACTTCGTCGCATACGGCACTGCCGTCCGGTGGACGCCATCCGAGTAACGGGAGGGCACGCCGTACGGCTTCGCCAAATCCGGTTCCGCCGCGTGGGCAACGCCAACGGCTTCCGGGCCCGGAGGTCTTCGCAGCCCTGACTTCTCATCTGCTGCGGATGACGGCTCGACCACACGGCCGCCGGACTCAACAACCGAACCCCTCTCCTCGCCTCGGCACAGTTCCCCACATACCTTCATCAGTGCCGTCTCGCTTCGAAGATCTGACTGTCAGTGAGTACTTCACAGAAGTTGAGCCAGAGCCCGAGAAGTAACGGGACTGCGGCGCGAGCGGGTCGTCGCTGTCAGGTCAGGACGACGCACCCCAGCCGCTCCAGCTCGCTGATGAGCGGTAGGGAGGGATCGACCCCGTTCCATCGCAGATCCAGCTTCTCCAGCGATGGCATCAGGGCGAGCCAGTCGGGCAGCTGGCCGAGACTGTTGCTCCGCAGGTCGATCTGACGCAGTCGAGGGAGGCCGGCAAGTGACTCCGGCACCTCGGTCAGGGAGTTCTCGCGTAGGTCCAGGTGACGCAGTTCGTGCAGCTTGGCTGCTGACGACGGCAAACGCTCGATCGCGTTCCCTCGGAGCCACAGCTCACGCAGGCAGCGGAGCTGGCCGATGGAGTCGGGCAGGCTGGTGAGCCGGTTGTGCTGCGCCCTGAACTCGATGAGACCGCTCATCCCACCAATGGTCTCTGGCAGGGTGGTGAGCGCGTTCTCGCCGACGTTGAGGTAACGCAACCGGGTCAGGTTTCCCAGAGAGTCGGGGATCCGAGACAGCTGGTTGTCGTGCAAGTAGAGGCAGTCGCTGAGCTCGGTCAGCTTGCCGAGTTCTTCGGGCGCCGACGTCAGCGCATTGTGACCCAAGTCCAGGGTCTTCAGCTGGTGGAGCTGCCCGATGTCCGGCGGGAGGGCTGTGAGTCCGTTGTCAGCGAGGATCAGCACGGCGAGCTCGGTCCGCCGCCAGACCGACTCGGGCACCTCTCCGAGCTCTTGACGCCACAAGTTCAGTGTGTTCCTCACAGCGATCTCCCCTTCGTCAGGCAGTCTGGTCTCCGATTCTCGTCCGGGACCTCCTTCGGCGGCGATGGGCCGTCAGACGGTTAGGGCAAGATCAACTCGCCTCGGCGTGTTCGGCGCGGGCGCGGGCGCGGGTGCTGGCGAGGCGGTAGGCACGGCCGTGCGGAGCGAGCCGAAGACCGAGAGCGGGCTGTCGTGCCAACCGGACGCGGGGAAGTCGGTACCTTCCAGCCGCAGCCACACCACGCCAGCCGCGAACAACGGCCCCCGTACTTCCAGTGTCTCGACGGGCAGATTCAACTCGAACACTCTTCACGGCCTCCCTCGAGTCAACCCGACATCGCGCGGCACATCAAAGCCTAAGCAGCGGCTGCCGCCGCGGCTTGCGTCGGGGTGCAGCCGGTGCAGAGGCCCGGGGCGGGGGAGCGGAAGGCGCGGTCGCACTCTTCGCAGGAGCGGAGCGGATGGACTTCGCGGTCGGGGTGTGCGGGGTGTGCGGGGTGTGCCGCCCAGGGGTCCGGGAGGCGGGGCGGCAGTTGTTCGCGCAGGCGGTGGGCGAGCAGTGCGGCCGGGGAGTGGATCACCGTCTGGGGCAGCGCGCGCGTCAGCGCGGCGGTGACGGCGCCCGGTACGAGCCCGCGCTCCAGCCAGAGCGCCGCGGCGGGCGCCAGCCGCACCGTGTCGCGCTCGGACAGCACCAGCCGGGGATCACGCAGCCGCAGGCGGGCCAGTAGCTCCCTCGCCTGGAGCTCGGCTTCCGGGACGTCCGCCAGCTCCTCATCCGGGGCGGGGTCGGGAGCATGCTCCGGGGCGGGAGCGGGTTCCGGATCGGGTTCCGGGTTGGGATCGGGAGCAGGCTCGGGCTCGGGGTCCGGGGACGGCTCCGGCGTGCGGCGCTCGCGCGCCGTTTCCGCCGACCTGGCCGGCGGGTTGTTGTACGAGACCGTGCAGGTCACGACACGCCCGGACGGGAGCCGCTCCTGGAAACGGGCCAGGTAGCCGTGTGCCTCCAGCTCGCGCAGGGCGGCGGCGATGCGGACCTCGCCCTCCGGGAAGCGCTCGGCAAGGTCCTTGATGGTGACCTTGCTGCCCGCCGGGACGGACTGGACGTGCGTGGCCAGGCCGATCGCGGTCAGGCTCAGCTCGCGGTGCTGGGCGAGATGGTTGCCGATCTTGACGTAGCCGCGGCGGTGGTCGTGGTTGATGTGTCGGATGCCCGACGGGACGCGCGCAGGGGCGCTAAGCTGCTGGTCAGCCATGGGGAAGGTTCGTTCTTCCGCTGTGGTCAGGCCCTCGCTCGGGATGCCAGTCCCGTACGAGGGCCGTACGCGTTTTATGGGGTTGTCGGGAGTCAGAGTGCCCGGCGAATTGTCATATGCGCTAGCTCGGTTGGGGTGATTCACCCGACCGAGTGAGAGGGGAGGGGGAGGTATGGAGAGGTTATTTCCCCCGGTTATCTATCTTTAGATGTCGTGCGGAACCGGTCGCTGCCCCACCGGGTCGTGGAAACCTCGATCCGGTGAAATCGGACTCCCCAAATCCATTTCCGCCCATACGGTTTTCAGCGGCGCGGGCCCGTGATCGATTCCCCAGCGCGAGGCGAACGCGGCGACGAGGACGAGCCCCCGCCTCGATTCCGCCCCGGGCCCCGCCGGCGCTGCGAGCGGTGTGAACTCCCGCCTGGTGTCCGACACTTCGATACGCAGCGTAGGCCCGTCCGTGATCCGCAACGCGAGCCGGAAGCTCCGCCCGGGTACGCGGCCGTGTGTCACGGCGTTCGCGGCGAGCTCGGCGACGACCTGCGCGGCGCCCTCGAACGGAAGTCCTTGTTCTGCGAGTTGGTCGACCGTGAGGGCGCGGGCGGCACGTGCTCCGCGCGGGGTGGACGGGAGCATGGCGACGAGGCGGGTTTCCTGATTCACGTGACTCAGCGTGGCCATCCGTGCGTAACCTGAACAGAGTTGAGGGCGCTGTGTACGACGGCTGTCCAAGCTCGTCCCGTCGTGTCCTCCCGGTCCAGCGGAGGTGGCAGTGAGCACGGATGGCACGGACGGCACGGACGAGTCGAGCTGGGAACTCGACCCGGAGGACGAATCCGGGGCGGTCATCGCCGCGGTGGGACGCCAGTTGAAAATGTGGCGGGAGGCGAGCGGGCTCGACCGTTCCAAGTTCGGCGAACGGATGGGTTACGGCGCCAATCTGATCTACAAGATCGAGCGCGGCGCCCGCATTCCGCGTCCGGAGTTCCTGGACAAGGCGGACGAGGTCCTGGGGGCGGGTGGGAAAATCGCTGCGATGAAGGAGGACATTCAGCGGGCGCGGTATCCGAAGAAGGTTCGGGATCTCGCCAAATTGGAATCCCAGGCGGTGGAGATCGGGTCGTACGACAACGGAGTGGTGCCGGGCCTGCTCCAGACCGAGGAGTACACGCGCGCTCTGTATGCAGTGCGGCGCCCCGTCTACTCGGAGGACGAGACCGAGCGTCTGGTTGCGGCGAGGCTGGCACGTCAAGACATCCTTCGGCAGAACCCCGCCCCCTTGCTGACCGTCGTCCAGGACGAGGCTGTCCTTCGTCGGCCCATCGGGGGCAAGATGGTTATGCGCCGCCAACTGGAACACTTGCTGGAGGTTGGCCAGTTGCGCAACGTGGAAATCCAGGTGATGCCCACCCTCGTCGAGGAGCATGCTGGGCTCGCAGGGTCCCTCACGGTCATGAGACTCAGGGACGGAACAACCGTCGGGCACAACGAAGTTCAGCTGGTCAGCCGCTTGATTACTGAACCGAAAGAGGTCCAGATCCTGGACATGCGCTATGGCATGATCCGGGCACAGGCTCTGACGCCTCGCGCATCGCTGACGTTCATCGAGAAGGTACTGGGAGAGACATGAGTATCAAGCCGTCGGGCGAGAGCCTCTCCGCGCTGACGTGGGTGAAGAGCAGCTACAGCACCAACGACGGCCCGAACTGCATCGAGGTCGCCTGGACCAAGAGCAGCTACAGCGCCAGCGACAGCAACGAGTGCGTCGAGGTCGCCCACACCCCCGGTACCGTCCTCGTCCGGGACTCCAAGCGGCCCGAGTACGCCCGGCTCGCGCTCACCCCGGCTGCCTGGAGCGACTTCGTCGCCCACGCCGTCACCTCGTGAGACGGGTGGATTCTGCCGTCGAGGCCGTGCACCGGTACCGGCGGCCGGATCCGGCGTGCTGGGACGTCGTGGTCGAAGCGGTCTGTTCCGAGGCGTCGAGCTACGACGCCGACAAGGCGCTCGTCCAGGCGGGCCGGGCCGTCGCCCGGCATGCCGACCGGATCGCCGAGGACCTCCGCCGACATCAGGGGTCCTTCGGGACCGCCGTCGGCCACGACGTGCAGGCGCGCGCCCTGGCACTTGCCGGGATGGGCGACCTGCGGGCCCTGCCGGCCCTCCGGCGCCTCGCGGAGCACGGCGGGCTCCCCTACAGCCGACCGGAGGCCCGGGTCATGGCCGCGCTGCCCGCAGCCGAGCTGGCTCCGGTCATGCTGACCAAGCTGCTGCGCGACGGCGACGACTACCACGGCAACACCACCGCCCTCGACGTCCTCGCGCTCTGCGGTGCGGCCGCCGCCCCCGCCGTGCCCGAGGTGACCCGGTACCTGGACACCGAATACGCCTACGACGCCCTGCGCGTCCTCGGTCGGATCGGGCCCGCCGCGGCCGGGACGGCGAACCGGCTGACCGACTTCGCCACCGGTCGTGCCCCGCGCGCCCGCCGGCACCACCCGCGGCCGGCCGCCTGGGCGCACTGGCGGGTCACCGGTGATCCCACCCTCGCCCTCGACGTGTGCGGAACGGCCGTGCGATCCGGGACGGGAAGCCACGGCCTGCCCTTCCTCGCCGATCTCGGCCCGCTGGCCGCGGCCCACGCGGACACCGTGCGCGGCCTGCTGGACTCGCCCGGCGCGTGGACCCGGGTCGCGGCCGCGCACGCGTACTGGCGGATCACCGGGGACCCCGAGCCCGCCGTACCCGTACTGCTGGCCGAGGTGGACCCGGCCTGGGCGGGGCATCCGACCGTGCCGGTGCAGGAGGCCGTCCGTCACCTCGGGGAGATCGGCGCCCCGGCCGTCGCCGCAGCGCCCCTGCTGGGCCGGATCCTGGCGCAGGAGGAACGGCTCGGACACCCCTTCGAGCGGATACGGATCCTGGTGGACGCGGCCTACGTCCGCACCCTCACCGAGGCTCTGGAGCGGATCGGCCCGTGCGCGGGCGGCCCCCCACCGACGCCCTCGAAGGAGCTCGTGCCCCTACCGGCTCCCGCACGAAGGCGGATCTTCGGGTTCAGCAGGCGTTCGGTCTGACATTCCCAAGTGCACGGGAACGCCGGGGAGTTACGGTGAGGGCATGTTCACAGTGCGTCGCGCAGGCCCGTACGACGGGGACGTCCTCGGCGAGATCCACGCCGCGGCCTGGGAAGCGTCCTACGCCCCCTTCTTCGATCCCGAGTTCGCCGCAGACGGTGTCCGGAGCCGGCGAACGCGGTGGCACGAAAGGGTCGGGCAGGCGGACCCCCCGATCCTGCTGGCCGAACACGACGGCCGTCCGCTGGCGCTGAGCGCCTTCAGGACGTCCTCGACCCGGCCCGGGCTGGCCGAGATCCTCTCCTTCTACGGCCACCCCGACGGCTGGGGCAGCGGCATCGCGGCCGCGCTGATGACCGGGACGCTGGACCAGCTGCGCGCCGACGGATTCGCCCGGACCCACCTGTGGACCCTGCACGACACCCCGCAGTCCCGCCGCTTCTACACCAAGTGTGGCTTCACCGAGAGCGGCGCCGCCCGCCCCTTCGACTTCGGCGACGGGAAGCCCCTCACCCAGGTCGAATACGAGCGCGCGTGTTGACCCCTCCTGGCCCGCCGTTCGCCTGACGTACCCGCAGCCGTCACATCGGGCTTGCCCTCCGGTACTCCGGGCACGCTGTTCTGAAGAGCGCTCACGCATCCTCGAACAGAGCAGAGGTCCTTCTCGCCATGGCAGAACTCAACCGCCGCCGTTTCCTCCAGCTCACCGGCGGCGCCGCCGCCCTGAGCCTGCTCAACGAGAGCATCGCGCGCGCCGCCGCCATCCCCGCGCAGGGGACGACCGGCACCATCGCCGATGTCGAGCACATCGTGGTCCTGATGCAGGAAAATCGTTCCTTCGACCACTACTACGGCGCGCTGCGCGGGGTCCGCGGCTTCGGCGACCCGCGCCCGGTGACCCTGCCCAGCGGCAAGTCCGTCTGGCACCAGGCCGACAACGCGGGCGAGGAGACGCTGCCCTTCCGCCCGCCGTCCGACGACCTCGGCATGGAGTTCCTCCAGGGCCTCAACCACGACTGGGCCGGCGGCCAGAGCGCCTTCAACAAGGGCAAGTACGACAACTGGGTGCCCGCCAAGACGCCGGCCACCATGGCGTACCTGACGCGCGAGGACATCCCCTTCCACTACGCCCTCGCCGACACGTTCACCCTCTGCGACGCCTACCACTGCTCCTTCATCGGTTCGACCGACCCCAACCGCTACTACCTCTGGTCGGGCCACACCGGCAACGACGGCACCGGCGGCGGCCCGGTCCTCAACAACGCCGAGGCCGGCTACGGCTGGACCACCTACCCCGAGCGCCTGGAGCGGGCCGGCATCTCCTGGAAGGTCTACCAGGACATCGGCAACGGTCTCGACGCCGCCGGATCCTGGGGCTGGATCGACGACGCCTACCGCGGCAACTACGGCGACAACTCGCTCCTCTACTTCAACAACTACCGCAGTGCCCAGCCCGGCAACCCGCTCTTCGACAAGGCCCGCACCGGCACCGACGCCCGTACCGGCGAGGGCTACTTCGACCGGCTGCGCGCCGACGTCGCCGCCGGCACCCTGCCCCAGGTCTCCTGGATCGCCGCCCCCGAGGCCTTCAGCGAGCACTCGAACTGGCCCTCCAACTACGGCGCGTGGTACATCGCGCAGGTGCTGGACGCGCTGACCTCCAACCCCGACGTGTGGGCCCGTACCGCACTGTTCATCACCTACGACGAGAACGACGGCTTCTTCGACCACGTCGTCCCGCCGTACGCCCCGGCCAACGCGGGCCAGGGCCTGTCGACCACGCCGACCGCCCTCGACGTCTTCCCCGGCAAGACCGGCTACGTCGCCGGACCGTACGGGCTCGGCCCGCGCGTCCCGATGCTCGTCGTCTCGCCGTGGAGCACCGGCGGCTACTCCTGCTCCGAGACCTTCGACCACACCTCCGTGATTCGCTTCATGGAGAAGCGCTTCGGTGTGCACGAGCCCAACATCTCGCCCTGGCGCCGGGCCGTCTGCGGTGACCTGACCTCGGCCTTCGACTTCGCCCGCCGGGACACGGCCGCGGTGTCGCTGCCCGACACCGGCGCGTGGCAGCCGCAGGACCGCGAGCGCCACCCCGACTTCCGGGCCACCCCGCCCGCCGTGGGCAGCATGCCGCGCCAGGAGAAGGGCCAGTGCCGCACCCGTCCGCTGAAGTACGCCCCGTACGTGGATGGCGCCGCACTCACCGGCGAGGGCAAGTTCAAGTTGACCTTCAGCGGCGGCCCGGACCTGGGCGCGCAGTTCTACGTCACCGCGGGCAACCGGACCGACGCCCCCTGGACGTACACCACCGGGGCCGGCACGTCGATCTCGGACGCCTGGAACACCCGCTACTCGGCCGGCGTCACCGACCTGACCGTTCACGGCCCCAACGGCTTCCTGCGCGGCTTCCGCAACCCGGGTACCACCCCCGGCCCCGAGGTCACCGCCCGCCACAACGCCACCACGGGGAACCTGGACCTCACCCTCACCAACGCCGGGGCGTCGACCGCAACGCTCACCGTCACCAACGCCTACGGCGGCGGCCCCAAGCGCCTCACGGTCGCCAAGGGCGCCACCGTCACGTACAGCGTCTCCCTGAAGAACACCCGACGCTGGTACGACGTGACGGTCACCGCGTCCGAGTTCGCGGACTTCGGCCGCCGCTTCGCCGGCAAGGTCGAGACGGGCGCGGCCGGCCTGTCGGACCCGGCGATCCTGACGAACCAGGGCTCCTGACCCCCGGCCCGCGCCCGCGCTCCGGGCTGCGCCGGGTGCTGCTCGCCACCGCCGACGCGCACGCCGTCTACGCCCGGGCGGGCTTCGAGACCCTCACCGCGCCCGGGAAGTGGATGGCGCCGGGGCAGCAGCAGCCTCAGGCGCGGGTACGGACCCGGACCCGGTTCAGCAGCTCCGCGGCCGGGTGCGGGCCCGTGTGCTCGGGGTGGCGGGGCAGGCGGTGGGCGAAGGAGCCGTACCAGGACCGCGAGACCGTGTAGCCGAAGGCCAGGCAGAGTATGCCGCCCACGGCGTCGAGCCAGAAGTGGTTGGCGGTGGCCACGATGACGACGAGGGTCGCCGTCGGGTAGAGCAGGCCCAGGATCCGGGCCCAGGGGGCCGAGGCGACCGCGAAGATCGTCAGGCCGCACCAGAGCGACCACCCTATGTGCATGGACGGCATCGCCGCGTACTGGTTCGACATCTGCTTGAGGTTGCCGGAGGCCATGGAGCCCCAGGTGTGGTGGACCAGCACGGTGTCGATGAAGTCCTGCCCGTTCATCAGCCGGGGCGGCGCGAGCGGGTAGCAGTAGTAGCCGACCAGGGCGACGCCCGTGGTGGCGAAGAGGACCATGCGCGTGGCGGCGTACCGCCCCGGATGGAAACGGTAGATCCAGACCAGCACGCCGATCGTCACGACGAAGTGGAGCGTGGCGTAGTAGTAGTTCATGCCCACGATCAGCCACGTCACGGAGTTGACCGCGTGGTTGACCGACTGCTCGACGGCGATGCCGAGGGTTTGCTCGGCGCTCCAGATCCAGTCGGCGTTGGCGAGGGCCGCCGCCTTCTGCTCGGGCACGGCGTTGCGGATCAGCGAGTAGGTCCAGTAGCTGATCGCGATGAGCAGCACTTCGAACCAGATCCGGGGCCGGCGCGGGGCTCGCAACCGGGTGAGCAGGGTGCGCTCGGACCCCGGGCGGGTCTCGGTCTCGACCACGGTGGGTGATGAGACGTCCGTCCGGGTTTCCAGTGTCTTCACGCTCGATTCACCCATGGGCAGAGAGTCTGCCAGATGCGTTCCCGCCTCCGATCATCCCTCGGTACGGTCTTCGACGCAGCCGCTCAGACCTGGGTACTACGTCGCCGCATCAGCCCCCCACCTTCCCGGCGACGATCTGCTGTCCGCGGGTGGCGTCGACCACGATCGGGATGCCGTCGGGGAGCTGTCCTTCGAGGTCTTCGAGCAGGTCGTCGATCGGCGGGAGGTCCCCGGGGCTGCGCACGTGGACGTAGAAGGTCCTGGACTGGGCGTCGACTCCGGTGACCGCCGAACCGGGGCTGGCGGAGAGCCAGCGCTCGGCGGCGGTCCAGGTCCGCGAGGTCCACGCGTTCAGCAGGACCGCGGTCACCGTGTTGGCGCCCAGCGGCAGCAGGACAGCCGTGAACAGCAGCCCGAGCATCACGTAGGCGCGGCGCGGGGCCCGCCCCCGGGCGGGACGCCCGACGGGCCGGGTGTACCCGAGGGCGGCGAAGACCACCATGCCCGCGAAGACCATGGCGAGGAGGTTGGACACGAAGAGCACCAACGCGCCCAGCGCGAGCCACCACGAGGTCTGGCCGGCGCACACGCCCGTCACCACGAGCGGCGGCACCAGGGAGATCGCGATCGCGACCCCCGGCAGGACCGCGGCGACGTCCTTGCGGGACAGTGCCACGGCCCCGGCGAAGCCCGTCGCCAGGGCGGCGATCAGGTCGAGGAGCCCGGGGGAGGTCCGGCCGGAGATCTGACTGTCCGACAGCAAGTCGTACGACGGGGGCACCACCAGGGAGGCCGCCGCACCGATCAGGAGCGCCAGCAGGCCGCCGAGCGCCACGAAGGCGAGGGCGGTGGAGCGGCGGCGCTGCACGGCGCCGAGGGCGATCCCCATGATCGGCGTGGACAGCGGGGCGATGATCATCGCCCCGATGACGGTGGCGGTGGAGTCCGTGAGGATCCCGCACGCGGCGATCACGGAGGACAGCGTGAGCATGGTCCAGAAGGCCGACTGCTTCGCCCGACCGTCCCCGGACGACAGGTCGAGATCCTCCTGGAGGTCCTCCAGGGAACGTCGCTTGTGGTCGGGCAGGATCCTGTCGCGCAGCCGGCCGGTCAAGGGCATCTGCCCAGTATCGGGACCGGGATCCCCGCGCCGCCGCAGCAACACGACCGCCCGGCCCCGCGCGCCGGTAGCGCCCCGGGCGGCCGGCCCGTCAGCCACGACATCGGCCTCCACGAGATCGGCCTCCACGAGATTGCCGACCGATCGCGACATCACGAGGCAATGCGGCTAGGGCACGCTCAGCCGGTACCACAGCCGCATGGAGGGGCGGTTGCGCACGTAGAGGTGGGGTCCGCGGCCGACGGGGCGGGTGTACCGGCGTACGGGATCGCCGTTCGGCCAAGTCAGCTCGCCCCTGCCGGTGATCACCGCCCCGCCGTCGGTCAGCCGGCAGTGGTGGACCTGCCGCAGGTGGGGGTGGGCGGTGCCCGGCTCGGCGCCTCCGAGTAGCAGCAGGCGGTCGTCCCGTACGGCGAGGCCCCACGCATTGGCAACGGGCAGTTTCCGGAACCGGATCGGCTCCCCGACCCGCAGCTCGGCCAGGGGCGAGCCGGGGCCGTAGACGGTTCGGACGACCGAGTCCGTGACGTTGAGCCCGTCGATCTCCACCACGATGTGGTGGGGCTTCGGCGGGTAGAAGCCGTGGAGGCGGTTGCCGCCGGTGTCCCACCGGATGAGGGCGCCCGCACCGATGGGGTCCCCGTGGACACCCTCGTCGTTGTAGCCGGTCCAGAGGTTCGCCCGGCCGTCCGCCACCATGTGCTGGAGGCCGGAGCCCAGGGAGAAGCGTCGACGGGAACGGCCTTGCCGGCCGAAGAGCTGACCATTGCGCCTGTCCCGGTCCCCCCGGCCGAAGCCGTACAGGACGAACTCGTCCCGGCTCAGCGCGTCGATCCGCTTCGGTACCGTGGCCACGCCGTACAGGGTCCGCTCGTGGACGTGGTCCCCGTCACGGATGACGAGGAGCGCGTCGAAGGGCAACTCCGGAGGCTCCACGGAGCGCCAGCCGTAGGGCCGGGGCTGGAACCGGGCGTTGGCGCACATCAACCAGAGGGCCCTTCCCCACGCGTCCACCGTGGAGGCCAGGACCTTCCGTTCGTCGTACTGCCGAGGCAACAGTGCGTAGGGCCGCAGTGCCACTTTCGTCAAATAATCACCTCGCGGGCGAAGGAACGTGTCGCCCCATGATCACACGCGTCGACCATTCGAGGCCGAGGTCCGGGCGGGCACCGCGTCGGCACTCGGTCCGGGCAGCCGATCGCGGCCTCGCGCGGGACGCCCTAGTCCCGGCGGCGTTGGCCCGGGCCCGAGGCGGTGGAGCCGCGCACCACCAGTTCGGGGAGGAAGACGAACTCGCTGTGCGGGGCCGGCGTGCCGCCGATTTCCTCCAGCAGGGTCCGGACCGCCGCCTGCCCCATCGCCTGCACGGGCTGGCGGATGGTCGTCAGCGGCGGGTCGGTGAACGCTATGAGCGGGGAGTCGTCGAAGCCGACCACCGACACGTCCTGCGGGACCTTCAGCCCCTGCTGGCGGGCCGCCCGGATCGCGCCGAGCGCCATCATGTCGCTCGCGCACACCACCGCCGTGCAGCCGCGCGAGATCAGCGCGGACGCGGCGGCCTGGCCGCCCTCCAGCGAGTAGAGGGAGTGCTGGATCAGCTCTTCGATCTCGGTCTCGTCGAGTCCGAGCCGCTCCTTCATCCCGAGCCGGAAGCCCTCGATCTTGCGGAGGACCGGCACGAAGCGCTTCGGCCCGACCGCGAGCCCGATGCGGGTGTGCCCGAGCGCGGTCAGGTGGGTGACGGCGAGGACCATCGCGGCCCGGTCGTCGGGGGAGACGAAGGGGGCCTGCACCTTTTCGGAGAACCCGTTGATGAGGACGTACGGGACGCCCTGTCCGCGGAGTTGGTCGTAGCGGCCCATGTCGGCCGTGGTGTCGGCGTGCAGGCCGGAGACGAAGATGATCCCGGAGACCCCGCGGTCGACCAGCATCTCGGTCAGCTCGTCCTCGGTGGACCCGCCGGGCGTCTGCGTGGCCAGCACCGGCGTGTACCCCTGCCGGGTCAGCGCCTGGCCGATTACCTGGGCGAGCGCCGGGAAGATCGGGTTGTCCAGTTCGGGAGTTATCAGACCGACGAGCCCCGCACTGCGCTGGCGCAGCTTCACGGGCCGCTCGTAGCCGAGTACGTCGAGGGCGGCCAGCACGGATTCGCGGGTGCCTGCGGCCACACCGGGCTTGCCGTTGAGCACGCGGCTGACTGTGGCTTCGCTGACCCCCGCCTGGGCTGCGATGTCGGCTAGCCGTGCGGTCACGGGATTGGACTGTACCGGTCGGACGTTCACCATGACCACCACGTGCACGAATCCGGGGGAAGCCGGACGGTTCGGCCGTCCGTCTCCACCGGGGCGCTGGAGAGTACGGGGCGTCCGGGCGCGGGAAGTTCGACCGGGCCGGGGCGGGTGTTGAGGGTGCAGGCGAAACCGGGGCGGGTGAAGAGGAGCACGCCCTCGGGGGCGGACTGCCAGCGCATTCCGCATGCGTACGGGGCTTCGGCCGGGGCATCGGCGCCCGCGTCGACCCCCGACCCCGCGTCGACCCCCACCTCCGTTCCCGCCCCCGTACCGGCCTCCGGCGCCCCCAGTCCCGGCATCGCCCGGCGCAGTTCCAGGGCGGCGCGGTAGAGCTCCAGCGTCGAGTGCGGGTCGCCGGTCTGCGCGGCGACGCTGAGGCCGCCCCAGCCGGCGGGCTGCGGGAGCCAGCTGCCGGTCGGCCCGAAGCCGTACGGGGGCTCCGCGCCGGACCAGGGGAGCGGCACCCGGCACCCGTCGCGCAGCCCGTCCTGTCCCTCCGGTTCCGAGGCGGTCGGGCCGTCCGTGTTCCCCGGCCGACGGCGTCCCCGGCGGAAGGCCGGGTCCTGGCGGACCCGGTCCGGGAGGTCCGCCACTTCCGGAAGGCCGAGCTCCTCGCCCTGGTAGAGGTAGGCCGACCCGGGCAGGGCCAGCATCAGCAGGGCGGCCGCCCGGGCCCGGGCCAGGCCGCGGACCCCGCCGCCGTAGCGCGTCACATGGCGCACGACGTCGTGGTTGGACAGCACCCAGGTGGTCGGGGCGCCGACGGCGGTGGTGGCGGCCAGGGACTCGTCGATGACGGTGCGCATCGCGGCGGGGTCCCACGGGCAGTTCAGGAAGCGGAAATTGAAGGCCTGGTGCAGTTCGTCGGGGCGCACGTACAGGGCGAGCCGCTCCGAGGTGGGCGCCCAGGCCTCGGCGACCCCGATGCGCCCGCCCCCGTAGGAGTCGAGGAGGCGGCGCCAGGAACGGTGGATCTCGTGGACCCCGTCCTGGTCGAAGAAGGGGAGCGGCTCGGTGCCGATCAAGGTGGCCTGTGCGCCGCGGCCGATGTCCGGCAGGCCCGGGGCCTTGACCATGCCGTGGGCGACGTCGATGCGGAACCCGTCGATGCCGAGGTCGAGCCAGAAGCGCAGGACGGAGGCGAATTCGGCGGCGACCTCGGGATGGTCCCAGTCGAGGTCGGGCTGCTCGGGGGCGAAGAGGTGCAGGTACCACGCGCCGTCCGCGACCCGGGTCCAGGCGGGGCCGCCGAAGATCGACTCCCAGTCGTTCGGGGGCTCCGCGCCGCCCGCGCCCCGCCCGGGGCGGAAGTGGTAGCGCTCGCGGGCCCCCGGATCCCCGGCGAGGGCGGCGCGGAACCACGGGTGCTGCTCGGAGGTGTGGTTCGGCACCACGTCCACGATCACCCGCAGCCCCAGCGCGTGCGCGGCCCGGACCAGCTCGTCGGCGTCCGAGAGGTCCCCGAAGAGGGGGTCGACGGCACGGTAGTCGGCGACGTCGTAGCCGCCGTCGGCCTGCGGGGAGACGTAGAAGGGGGTGAGCCACACGGCGTCGACCCCGAGGCGGGCGAGGTGGGGGAGGCGGGAGCGGACCCCGCGGAGGTCCCCGATGCCGTCCCCGTCGCTGTCGGCGAAGGAGCGCACGTACACCTGATAGATGACGGCATCGCGCCACCAGCCACCGCTCGCGGTCGCGTTGCTGGAAGAGCTTGCAAGCTGGACGGCCGTCGAGTCGTGGGTCATATCGGGGTCAACGCGGGTACATGCCCCCTGGTTGCGGGCCCCGGCAGTCGAAGGTGACTCGAACTAACAGCAAGCTGCGGCAACCGTACGGACACACGGATGTAACGATCGCCTCCGCTTGCAGAAAGTTTGCGCAAGGTCTTTCGGTCCTCTTTCAGTCTTGTTACGTTCCTGGCAACTCGGGACCGCGAGGGCGCGGCCGGGATCATCGAAGGAGTTCATATGCGGCGTGGCATAGCGGCCACCGCGCTGGTCGCGACCCTGGCGCTCGCGGCGACGGCTTGCGGTGGGGACGACAAGAACGCGGCCGACGGCACCAAGGCGGGCGGCGAGCTTTCCGGCACGGTTACGTACTGGGACACCTCGAACGACGCCGAGAAGGCCAGCTTCCAGAAGATCGCCGAGGCGTTCACCGCGAAGCACCCGAAGGTGACCGTCAAGTACGTCAACGTCCCGTACGGCGACGCGCAGAACAAGGTCAAGAACGCCTTCAGCAGCGGCTCCGACGCGCCTGACGTCATCCGTGCCGACGTCGGCTGGGTCGCGGACTTCGCCTCCCTGGGCTACCTCGACGAGGTCCCGGCCGACACGGCGAAGAAGGTCGACGCCGAGTTCCTCCCGCAGGCCGCGGCCAGCGGCAAGTTCGAGGGCAAGACCTACGCCGTCCCGCAGGTCATCGACAGCCTCGGCCTCTTCTACAACAAGAAGATGCTCGCCGACGCCGGCGTCCAGCCCCCCAAGACGCTGGCGGAGGTGAAGACCGCCGCCGAGGCCATCAAGGCGAAGACCGGCAAGGCCGCCCTCTACCTGCGCGGCGACGACTCCTACTGGTTCCTCCCGCTGATCTACGGTGAGGGCGGCGACCTCGTCGACGCCAAGAACAAGACGGTCACCGTCGACAACGAGGCGGGCGTCAAGGCCTTCAAGACCGCCCGCGACCTGGTCGCCTCGGGTGCGGCGATCACCAACGCCACCGACGGCTACGCCAACATGCAGACGGCCTTCAAGACCGGCGAGGCCGCCATGATGATCAACGGTCCGTGGGCCGTCGCCGACACCTACGCCGGCGACCAGTTCAAGGACAAGGCCAACCTCGGCATCGCCGCCGTCCCGGCCGGCTCGGCCAAGGCCGGCGCCCCGCAGGGCGGCCACGACCTCGCCGTCTACGCCGGCTCCAAGAACACCGCCGCCGCGCACGCCTTCGTCGAGTACATGACCTCTCAGGAGGTCCAGGTGCAGTCGACCAAGGACCTCAGCCTGCTCCCGACCCGTACCGCCGCCTACGAGCAGCCGGACGTCAAGGGCAACGAGATGGTCCAGTTCTTCAAGCCGGCCGTGGACAAGGCCGTCGAGCGCGCCTGGATCCCGGAGAACGGATCCCTCTTCGAGCCGCTGAAGGTCGAATACACCAAGGCGATCACCGGGGCGTCGAGCCCGGAGGACGCGGCCAAGGCGGCCGGCGTCGAGTTCCGCAAGATCCTCAAGGGCTGGAAGTAACGAAACCATGGCTGCTCACACCAGCCAGTCGGTGGCGAAGGCCGCGGGCGACGACGTCGAGAACGACGTCGCCGCCCGCGGCCGGAGCCGCAGGACTGACAGCGACAGCGGTAACCGCGGCGGTGCCCGCGGCGGGAAAGGCGCGTCCGGCCTCCGGCGCGCCGTCGGCACGCACTGGTACGCCTGGGCCATGGTCGCCCCGGTGGTGCTCGTCCTCGGCGTGATCATCGGCTGGCCGTTGGTCCGGGGCGTCTACCTGTCGCTGACCGACGCCACCGAGCGCAACGTCTCGCGCACCATCGGCGCCCGGCACATCGAGGCCACGTACCAGTTCGTCGGACTCGACAACTACGTGGACGTGCTCAGCGACCCGGTGTTCCTGCAGCGGCTGGTGTGGACGGTGATGTGGACCGTCGCGTGCGTGTCCATCACCTTCACGCTCGGTCTGGTCCTGGCCAACATGCTCAACCGGGACTTCCGGGGCCGCGCCGCCTACCGGATGGCGCTCATCCTCCCCTGGGCCGTCCCCGGCTTCGTCTCCGTCTTCGCCTGGCGGTTCCTCTTCAACCGCGACAACGGCATCCTGAACAAGATCCTCGACGGCGGCGGCATAGCCGCGATCCCGTGGCTCGACGACCCGACCTGGGCCAAGTTCTCGGTCATCACGGTCAACGTCTGGCTCGGCATCCCCTTCATGATGGTCGCCCTGCTCGGCGGCCTGCAGTCGATCCCCGGCGAGCTCTACGAGGCCGCCGAGATGGACGGCGCCAGCGCCTGGCAGCGCTTCCGGCACATCACCCTGCCCGGGCTGCGTACGGTGAGCATGACGGTGATCCTGCTCTCCACCATCTGGACCTTCAACATGTTCCCGGTGATCTTCCTGCTCACCCGGGGCGGACCCGGCGACTCCACCGAGATCCTGGTGACGCAGGCCTTCCGCGAGGCGTTCGTGTCGAGCCCGCGCGACTTCGCCGGCTCGGCCACGTGGGGCGTCCTGATCCTCGCCCTGCTCATGATCTTCGCGCTGGTCTACCGGCGCTCGCTGCGCAAGCAGGGAGAGGTGTGGTGACCATGTCCACCGCGACCACCGCTCGTACGGCCACCCCCGGCAAGGCGACCCCCGGCAAGGCGACCGCCGACAAGGCGACCGCCCGCCCCCGGGGCAGCCGTTCCCCGCTCGCCTCCATCGGCCTGCACGGCACCCTCGTCGTGGCGTCCGTGATCGCCGTCTTCCCGGTGCTGTGGATCGTGCTGACCTCGCTCAAGCCGGCCAAGCACGCGGTCACCACCGACTTCGTCAAGGAACCGACCCTCAGCAACTACACGAACCTGCTGGAGCAGAGCCACTTCCTCAGCTGGTTCGGCAACTCCGTCCTGGTCGCCGGCATCACCACCGTCCTCGGTGTCTTCATCGCCGCCACCACCGGATACGCGGTCAGCCGCTTCAAGTTCCCCGGCATGAAGCCGCTCATGTGGACCCTGCTCATCACGCAGATGTTCCCGATGGCGATCCTCATCGTCCCGCTCTACAACCTCATGGGCGACCTCGGCCTGCTCAACCAGCCGCTCGGCCTGATCATCACCTACCTCACCATCGCGGTGCCGTTCTGCGCCTGGATGATGAAGGGCTTCTTCGACACCATCCCGGTGGAGATCGACGAATCGGGCCGGGTCGACGGACTCAACCCCTTCGGCACCTTCTGGCGCCTGATCCTGCCGCTCGCCAAGCCCGGCCTCGCCGTCACCGGCTTCTACGCCTTCATCACCGCGTGGGGCGAGGTCGCGTACGCCTCCGCCTTCATGGTCGGCGAGGAGAACCTCACCCTGGCCGGCGGACTGCAGACGTTCGTCACGCAGTACACCTCCAACTGGGGAGCCATGAGCGCCGCCTCGGTGCTCATCGCCATCCCCGCGGCGATCTTCTTCGTCTTCGCCCAGCGTCACCTCGTCGCCGGGATGACGGCAGGCGCAACCAAGGGCTGACCACCCGAGCCTGCCCCCTCCCACCCCGGCCCGATCTCTCCAAGGACACCATGACCCAGCACCTCGCCGACGCGCTCCCCACCTCCACCGGCACGCAGCCCGGCTGGTGGAGAGAAGCGGTGATCTACCAGGTCTATCCGCGCAGCTTCGCCGACTCCAACGGGGACGGCATGGGGGACCTCGAAGGCATCCGCAGCCGCCTGCCCTACCTGAAGGAGCTGGGCGTCGACGCCGTCTGGCTCAGCCCGTTCTACGCCTCCCCGCAGGCCGACGCCGGCTACGACGTCGCCGACTACCGGGCCATCGACCCCATGTTCGGCACCCTGCACGACGCCGACGCCGTGATCCGCGAAGCCCACGAACTGGGCCTGCGCATCATCGTGGACCTCGTCCCCAACCACTGCTCCGACCAGCACGAATGGTTCAAGCAGGCGCTGCGTGAAGGCCCCGGCACCCCGCTGCGCGAGCGCTTCCACTTCCGCCCCGGACAGGGCGACAACGGGGAGCTGCCGCCCAACGACTGGGAGTCGATCTTCGGTGGCCCGGCCTGGACCCGGGTCGCGGACGGCGAGTGGTACCTGCACCTCTTCGCCCCCGAGCAGCCCGACTTCAACTGGGAGCACCCCGCGGTCCAGGACGAGTTCCGCTCCATCCTGCGCTTCTGGCTCGACCTCGGCGTCGACGGCTTCCGCGTCGACGTCGCCCACGGCCTGGTCAAGGCGCCCGGCCTGCCCGATCTCGGAGCCAAGGACCAGCTGAAGCTGCTCGGCAACGACGTCATGCCCTTCTTCGACCAGGACGGCGTCCACGAGATCTACCGGTCCTGGCGCCGGATCCTCGACGAGTACGAGGGCGCCCGCGTCCTGGTCGCCGAGGCATGGACCCCGACCGTCGAGCGCACGGCCCTCTACGTCCGCCCCGACGAGATGCAGCAGGCCTTCAACTTCCAGTACCTGACCAGCGACTGGGAGGCGAGCGCGCTCCGCGAGGTCATCGACGGCTCGCTGGCCGCCATGCGCACCGTCGGCGCCCCCACCACCTGGGTGCTGTCCAACCACGACGTCACCCGGCACGCCACCCGCTTCGCCAACCCCGCGGGCCTCGGCACCCAGCTGCGCGAGCCCGGCGACCGCGAGCTGGGTCTGCGGCGAGCCCGTGCGGCGAGCCTGCTGATGCTGGCCCTGCCCGGTTCGGCGTACGTCTACCAGGGCGAGGAGCTCGGCCTGCCCGACGTCACCGACCTGCCGGACGAGGTCCGCCAGGACCCGTCGTTCACCCGCGCGGCCGGCCAGGACGGCTTCCGCGACGGCTGCCGGGTCCCCATCCCGTGGTCGGGGACCGAGGCCCCGTACGGCTTCGGCACCGGCGGCAGCTGGCTCCCGCAGCCGGAGTCCTGGGCGGATCTGAGCGTGGCGGCGCAGACCGGCGACCCGTCCTCCACCCTGGAGCTGTACCGGGCCGCCCTGCGGCTGCGCCGCGAGCACCCGGACCTGGGCGCGGGCGAGTCGGTGGACTGGCAGGAGGCCCCCGAGGGCGTCCTGGTCTTCCGCCGCGGGGCCTTCCTCTGCACCGCCAACACCACCGGCACGGCGGTACGGTTCCCCGTCGCCGGCGAGGTACTGCTCTCCAGCGGCGCGACGGTCGAGGACGGCGTGCTGCCGGCCGACACCACGGTGTGGTGGCAGGTGACGGCGGGGTGACCTCCCCCCTCCGACTGACGGACATCGCCGCGCAGGCCCAGGTCAGCGAGGCGACCGTCAGCCGCGTCCTCAACGGCAAACCGGGCGTGGCGGCCGGCACCCGGCACAAGGTGCTGGCCGCGCTCGACCTGCTGGGCTACGAGCGGCCCGTCCGGCTCAAACGGCGCAGCAACGGGCTGGTCGGGCTGCTGATCCCGGAGCTCACCAACCCGATCTTCCCGGCGTTCGCGCAGGTCATCGAGCAGGCGCTGGCCGGGCACGGGTACACGCCGGTGCTGTGCACGCAGACCCCCGGCGGAGCCACCGAGGACGAACTGGTCGAACAGCTGGAGGAGCGCGGGGTCACCGGGATCGTCTTCCTGTCGGGCCTCCACGCGGACGCCCACGCGGACCCCGCGCGCTACCAGCGCCTCGCCTCCCGAGGGCTGCCGTTCGTGATGATCAACGGCTTCAACGAGCACGTGAACGCCCCCTTCATCTCCCCGGACGACCGGGCGGCGGCGGACATCGCCGTACGGCACCTGCAGGACCTGGGACACCGCACGATCGGCCTCGCGATCGGGCCGACCCGGTACGTGCCGTCGGCACGCAAGGAGCAGGGGTTCCTCGCGGCGCTGCCGGAGGCGGAGGCGGACGGGCTGATCCAGCGCACGCTCTTCACGGTGGAGGGCGGACACGCGGCGGGCATGGCCCTGCTGGACCGCGGCTGCACGGGCATCGTGTGCGGCAGCGACCCGATGGCGCTCGGCGTGATCCGGGCGGCGCGCGAGCGCGGGCTGCGGGTGCCGCAGGACGTGTCGGTCGTCGGCTTCGACGACTCCCCGCTGATCCCGTTCACGGACCCGCCGCTGACGACGGTCCGCCAGCCGGTGCGCGCGATGGCGACGGCGGCGGTGGGCGCCCTCCTGGAGGCGGTGTCGGGCACCCCGGTCCAGCGCACGGAGTACGTCTTCCAACCGGAACTGGTGGTCCGGGGCTCGACGGCCCAGGCACCGTAGTCCTCCCGGGCGGGGCGGCGCGGGCCTGTTCCGCCCCGCCCGGGATCCCAACCGCCGGGCAAATGGGCGGGGTCGGGGAGGTATGGCGGGGGTGTGGGCGGTCGGGAGCCGCCTGGTCGGTATCGGGGATGGGACTGACGGGAAACCCCCATGCCCATCCCCGATACCGCCCGAGAGGACCCCGCCCTCCCCGAAGCCCCCGCCGCACGTCGAGGTCAACTCGCCTTCTCCTGGACGGAGTCCGGGCCGGACCAGGAGGACACGCCTCGGAAACAATTCTGCAATCTCTTGCGCAATCTCTTGCAGGGCTCCTACCTGGCCCCTACGGTCGCTCCAATCCCCACCTCTTCCGCCAGGAGGCCCCCGCATGCCTGCCAGAGCCGTCAGAGCTGCAACCTTTTGCGCCACCACCGCACTTGCCGCGGCCACCCTCACGGGCCTCGGGCCGCAGGCCGTCGCCGCGCCCCCCGGCGAGAAGGACGTCACCGCCGTCCTGTTCGAGTGGCGCTTCGACTCCGTCGCCAAGGCCTGCACCGATTCCCTCGGGCCCGCCGGGTACGGGTACGTGCAGGTCTCGCCGCCGCAGGAGCACGTGCAGGGCAGCCAGTGGTGGACCTCGTACCAGCCCGTCAGCTACAAGATCGCCGGGCGGCTCGGGGACCGGGCCGCCTTCAAGGCCATGATCGACACCTGTCACGCCGCCGGGGTGAAGGTCGTCGCCGACTCCGTCATCAACCACATGGCCGGACCGGCGGACGCCGGAGCCACCCTCACCGGGACCGGCGGGTCTTCGTACACGAAGTACGGGTATCCGGGGCTCTATTCGGGCGCCGACATGGACGACTGCCGGGCCTCGATCTCGAACTACCAGGACCGGGGCAACGTCCAGAACTGCGAGCTCGTGCAGCTCGCCGACCTGGACACCGGTGAGGACTACGTGCGCGGGCGCATCGCCGGGTACCTGAACGACCTGCTGTCGCTGGGCGTGGACGGCCTGCGGATCGACGCCGCCAAGCACATGCCCGCCGCCGACCTCGCCAACATCAAGTCCCGGCTCACCAAGCCCGGCGCGTACTGGAAGCAGGAGGCGATATTCGGGGCCGGGGAGGCCGTCTCGCCGAGCGAGTACCTCGGGAACGGGGACGTGCAGGAGTTCCGGTACGCCCGGGACCTCAAGCGGGTCTTCCAGAGCGAGAACCTCGCCTACCTGAAGAACTTCGGCGAGGCCTGGGGGTACATGCCCAGCGGGCAGGCCGGGGTCTTCGTCGACAACCACGACACCGAGCGGGGCGGCGACACCCTCAGCTACAAGGACGGGTCCGCCTACACGCTGGCCAACGTCTTCGCACTGGCCTGGCCCTACGGCTCGCCCGACGTGCACTCCGGCTACGAGTGGAGCGACAAGGACGCCGGCCCGCCGGTCGGGGGCACGGTGAACGCCTGCTACTCCGACGGCTGGAAGTGCCAGCACGCCTGGCGGGAGATCTCCTCCATGGTCGGCTTCCGGAACGTGGCCCACGGTCAGGGCGTCACGAACTGGTGGGACAACGGCGGGGACCAGATCGCCTTCGGGCGCGGCACCAAGGCGTACGTGGCGATCAACCACGAGGGCTCCGCGCTCACCCGGACCTTCCAGACCTCGCTGCCGGGCGGCGACTACTGCGACGTGCAGAGCGGACGGACGGTCACCGTCGCCTCGGGCGGGCAGTTCACCGCCACGGTCGCCGCCGGGACGGCCCTCGCCCTGCACGCCGGGGCCCGCACCTGCGCCGGTACCCCGGCCGGCTCCGCCGGGGCCTCCTTCGGCGTGGGCGCCACCACCGTTCCCGGACAGAACGTCTACGTCACCGGTGACCGCGCCGAACTCGGCAACTGGAACACCGGCGGCGCCTTGAAGCTCGACCCGGCCGCGTACCCCGTCTGGAAGCTCGACGTGACGCTCCCGGCCGGGACCGCGTTCTCGTACAAGTACCTCCGCAAGGACGCCGCCGGGAACGTCACCTGGGAGAGCGGAGCCAACCGCACCGCCACCGTCCCCGCGAGCGGCAAGGTCACGCTGGCCGACACCTGGCGCAACTGAGCCGCCGCTCCACAGACCAGGGCCGTCCGGCACCATCCTCCCCGCCACCACGCCGGGCGGCCCTCATCCATGCGACACGTACACAAGGAGACCTGCCTTGATACGCCCTGCCGCAGGACTGCTCGCCGCCGCCCTGGCCGTGACGTTCCTGCCCGCCCTCCCCGCCGCGGCCGCGACCAGCGGGCCGCCAGCCCCGCCCACGGACGCGAAACTGGCCGCCGAACCGGCCCGGCACGACCTGACCCGGGAGCAGTTCTACTTCGTGCTCCCGGACCGGTTCGCGAACGGCGACCCGGGCAACGACCGGGGCGGCCTGACCGGCTCGCGCCTGGAGACCGGCCTTGACCCCACGGACAAGGGCTTCTACCAGGGCGGTGACCTCAAGGGGCTCACCGACCGGCTCGACTACATCAAGGGGCTCGGCACCACGGCCATCTGGCTGGCGCCGATCTTTAAGAACCAGCCGGTGCAGGGCAAGGGGGCCGACGTCTCCGCCGGCTACCACGGCTACTGGATCACCGACTTCACGCAGGTCGACCCGCACTTCGGGACCAACGCCGACCTGGAGCGGCTGATCGACAAGGCGCACGGGAAGGGGATGAAGGTCTTCTTCGACGTCATCACCAACCACACCGCCGACGTCGTGGACTACCGGGAGGCGTCGTACTCCTACCTGTCGAAGGGGGCGTTCCCCTACCTGACCAAGGACGGCGTGCCGTTCGACGACAAGGACTACGCGGACGGCGCCGGGAAGACGAAGTTCCCGAAGGTGGACGGGGAGTCCTTCCCGAGGACGCCCTTCGTGCCGGACGCGAAGAAGAACCTCAAGGTGCCGGGCTGGCTGAACGACCCGACGATGTACCACAACCGCGGGGACTCCACCTTCGCGGGCGAGTCCTCCGACCAGGGCGACTTCTTCGGTCTCGACGACCTGTGGACCGAGCGTCCCGAGGTCGTCAGCGGGATGGAGAAGATCTACGAGAAGTGGGTGCGGGACTTCCGAATAGACGGCTTCCGGATCGATACGGTCAAGCACGTCAACACCGAGTTCTGGACGCAGTGGGCGACCGCCCTCGACACCTACGCGGCCAAGCGCGGCCGTGACGACTTCTTCATGTTCGGCGAGGTCTACTCCGCCGACACGGCCGTCACCTCCCCGTACGTGACCCGCGGCAAGCTCGACGCCACCCTCGACTTCCCGCTCCAGGACGCGATCCGCGGGTACGCCTCCCAGGGCGCGGCGGCCGGCCGGCTGGCCTCCGTCCTCGGCGACGACTACCGGTACACCTCCGGCAAGGCCAACGCCTACGAACAGGTGACCTTCCTCGGCAACCACGACATGGGCCGGTTCGCCACCTTCCTGAAGCAGGACCGGCCGGGGGCCGGGGAGCAGGAGCTGCTGGACCGCTACCGGCTGGCCAACGAGCTGATGTTCTTCGCCCGGGGCAACCCGGTGATCTACTCCGGTGACGAGCAGGGCTTCACGGGCGCCGGCGGTGACAAGGACGCCCGGCAGCCGCTGTTCGCCACGCAGGTCGCCGACTACTTGGACGACGACCAGCTCGGAACGGTGCGCACGCACGCGAGCGATGCTTACGATCCGGGACACCCGCTCTACCAGCAGATCAGTGCTCTCTCGAAGCTGACGAAGGCACACCCGGCCCTGCGCGACGGCATCCAGAGCGAACGTTTCGCCGACGGTTCCGTCTACGCCTTCGCCCGAACCGACGCCAAGACCCGCACCGAGTACCTGGTCGCCGCCAACAACGGCGCCGCATCCCGCACCGTCGAGCTCGACGCCCCCGCCGGCGCCCAGTACCGCACCCTCTACGGCGGCACCGCGCTGATCCGTGCCTCGGCGGCCGGCAAGATCACCGTCCCCGTTCCCGCCCTCGGCTCCGTGGTCCTCCAGGCCGTGACCCCCGCCGCCAAGCCCGCCGTTAAGCCCACCCTCACCCTGAAGGCCCCGGCCGCCGGCGCCACCGGCACCGTCGAGCTCTCCGCAGACGTCAGCGGCGGCGGCCTGAACCGCGTCGTCTTCGCCGCCCAGACCGGCAACGAGAAGTGGCAGGTCCTCGGCACCGCCGACCACGCCCCCTACAAGGTCACCCAGCACCTCGACGCCAAGACCCCGGCCGGCACCGCCCTGCGCTACAAGGCCGTCGTCGTCGACTCCGCCAGCCGCACCGCGAGCGCCCTCGCCGCCTCCGCCACCGGTCAGGCCCCGCCCACCGAGATCCCCACCGCCACCCAGCGCGACTACGCCGTCGTCCACTACAACCGCCCCGACGGCGACTACAGCAACTGGCGCCTGTACGCCTGGGGCGACCTCGCCGAGGGGGAGGCCACGCCGTGGCCGGCCGGCCACGACTTCACCGGCCGCGACGCCTACGGCGCCTTCGCCCACGTCAAGCTCAAGCCCGGCGCCTCCTCCGTCGGCTACCTCGTCATCGACAAGGACGGCAACAAGGACGTCGCCGCCGACCGCACCATCGACCTGACGAAGACCGGCGAGATCTGGCTGGAGCAGGGCAAGGAACCCGCCCGCACCGACCGCCCCGCCTACCCGCCGCAGGACCAGGCCAAGGCCGTACTGCACTACCAGCGCCCCGACCGCGCCTACGACGGCTGGGGCCTGCACGTCTGGACCGGAGCCGCGAACCCCACCGACTGGTCCAAGCCGCTCCCGCCCACCCGCACCGACTCCTACGGCGCGGTCTACGAGGTCCCGCTCGCGCCCGGCGCCACCAGCCTCAGCTACATCCTCCACAAGGGCGACGAGAAGGACCTCCCCACCGACCGCTCCCTGGACCTGAAGGCCACCGGCCACGAGGTGTGGATGCTGGGCGGCCAGGAGCAGTACCTCCTCCCGCAGCCCGCCGGCTCCGCCGCCGCACTGGACCTCACCAAGTCCCAGGCCGTCTGGATCGACCGCGACACCCTCGCCTGGAACGCTCCCGCCGCGGCCGCCTCCGTACAGCTCCTCGCCTCCCGCGAAGGCGCCGTCAAGGCCGAGAACGGCACCCTGACCGGCCGCGCCCAGTGGCTGCGGCTGGGCAAGAGCGAGCTCACCGCCGCCCAGAAGCAGAAGTTCCCGCACCTCGCCGCCTACGGCGCCTACACCGTCGACCCGCGTGACCGCGACCGGGTCCGCGAGGCCCTGCGCGGCCAGCTCGTCGCGAGCGCCCGCGCCGCGAACGGCGCGGTCCTCGCCGCCACCGGCGTCCAACTCGCCGGCGTCCTCGACGACCTGTACGCGACGACCGCCTCCCTCGGCCCCGTCTTCAAGGACGGCCGTCCCACCCTCTCCGTCTGGGCCCCCACCGCCCAGCAGGTCTCCCTCGAACTCGACGGCCGCACGGTCGCCATGCGCCGCGACGACGCCACCGGCGTCTGGTCGGTGCGCGGCGAACGCTCCTGGACCGGCAAGCCCTACCGCTACGACGTGACCGTCTGGGCACCGAGCACCCGCCAGGTGGTCCGCAACCTCGTCACCGACCCCTACTCCACCGCCCTCACCGCGGACTCGATCCACAGCCTGGTCGTGGACCTGGCCGACCCGAAGCTCGCCCCGCCCGGCTGGAAGACCCTGCGCAAGCCCGCCCCCGTCCCCTTCACCTCCGCGCAGATCCAGGAACTGCACGTCCGCGACTTCTCCGTCGCGGACCGCACCACCACCCACCCCGGCCAGTACCTGGCCTTCACCGACACCGCCTCGGCGGGCATGCGGCACCTGCGCGACCTGGCCGCCGCCGGAACCTCGTACGTCCACCTCCTGCCGGCCTTCGACATCGGCACCATCCCGGAGAAGGCCGCCGACCGCACCGAGCCCGCCTGCGAGCTCACGGTGTACGCCCCCGACTCGCAGGAACAGCAGGCGTGCGTGGCCGCCGCCGCGGCGAAGGACGCGTACAACTGGGGCTACGACCCGCTGCACTACACCGTCCCCGAAGGCAGCTACGCCAGCGACCCGAACGGCACGGCCCGCACCGTCGAGTTCCGCAAGATGGTCCAGTCCCTGAACGGATCCGGACTGCGCACGGTGATGGACGTCGTCTACAACCACACCGTCGCCGCGGGCCAGTCGGACAAGTCGGTCCTCGACCGCATCGTCCCCGGCTACTACCAGCGCCTGCTGGCCGACGGCTCCGTCGCCACCTCCACCTGCTGCGCCAACACCGCCCCCGAGAACGCCATGATGGGGCGCCTGGTCGTCGACTCGATCGTCACCTGGGCCAAGGAGTACAAGGTCGACGGCTTCCGCTTCGACCTGATGGGCCACCACCCGAAGGCCAACATCCTGGCCGTCCGCTCCGCCCTCGACGCCCTGACGGTCGCCAAGGACGGGGTCGACGGCAAGAAGATCGTCCTCTACGGGGAGGGCTGGAACTTCGGCGAGATCGCCGACGACGCCCGCTTCGTCCAGGCCACGCAGAAGAACATGGCCGGAACCGGCATCGCCACCTTCTCCGACCGGGCCCGTGACGCCGTCCGCGGCGGCGGCCCCTTCGACGAGGACCCGCGGGTCCAGGGCTTCGCGTCCGGTCTGTTCACCGCCCCGAACGCCTCGCCCGCGAACGGCACCGCCGAACAGCAGAAGGCCCGCCTCCTGCACGCCCAGGACCTGATCAAGGTCGGGCTCTCCGGCAACCTCGCCCCGTACTCCTTCACCGACACCACCGGCCGCCGCATCAAGGGCTCCGAGCTGGACTACAACGGCGCCCCGGCCGGTTACGCGGCCGCTCCCGGCGACGCCCTCGCCTACGCCGACGCCCACGACAACGAATCCCTGGCCGACGCCCTGAGCTACAAGCTCCCCACCGGCACCGCTCCCCGCGACCAGGCCCGCATGCAGGTCCTGGCCATGGCCACGGCCACCCTCTCGCAGGGCCCGGCCCTCTCCCAGGCGGGCACGGACCTGCTCCGCTCCAAGTCCCTGGACCGCAACTCCTACGACAGCGGCGACTGGTTCAACGCCATCCACTGGGACTGCCGGGACGGCAACGGCTTCGGCCGCGGTCTGCCCCCGGCCGCCGACAACGCCTCGAAGTGGCCCTACGCGAAGCCGCTGCTCACGGGAGCGGCACCCACCTGCACCGACATCGGCGCCACCTCGGCCGCCTACCGCGACCTGCTGCGGATCCGCACCACCGAGCCCGACTTCGCCCTCACCACGACCGAGGCGGTCCAGTCCCGGTTGGCCTTCCCCCTCTCGGGCAAGGACGAGACCCCGGGCGTGATCACCATGACCCTCGGCGACCTGGTGGTCGTCTTCAACGCGGCCCCCACCGCCCAGGCACAGCGCGTCCCCGCCCTCGCAGGCACCGGCTACCGGCTGCACCCGGTCCAGGCCGCGGGCTCCGACGCCACCGTCAAGCAGTCCGCGTACGACGCGAAGACAGGAGAGTTCACCGTCCCCGCCCGCACCGTCTCGGTCTTCACACGGCGCTGAGCCGGTCCAGCCGCTTCTCCAGCAGGATCACCCCGTAGGTCCTGCCGTCCTTCCCCTCCTTGTTGGGGAGCTCCCCGACCACCCGGTAGCCCGCACCCCGGTAGTACGCGAGCAGCCGGGGGTTGGTGGAGACGCAGTCCAGCCGCGCCCGTTCCCGACCGGTCCGGGCGGTCCGCCGCTCGGCGTGTTCGAGCAGGCGCCGCCCGGCCCCCGCGGGGGCCACCTCGCGCGCCACCATCAGCCGGTGCACGTAGCCGGCCACGGGCGGCTGGACCCCCCAGGCCTCCTCGTCGGACCACCACAACTCGTAGGCCCCGCACACGCGCCCGTCGGCATCGGCGGCGAGCCACACCTCGCCCTCGCGCATCTTCGACCGGAAGTGCGCGGCGTCCTTGTCGCCGGGCTTCCACTGATCGATCCCGTGCTTGCGCATCCACCGGGCGGCCTGGTCGTACAGCTGCACCAGCGTGCCGGCGTCCTTCTCCTCGGCCGGCCGGAACAGGATCTCGTCATCAATGATCACGCCGGCATTATCGGTGATCATGGCCGGCCGCCACACCCCGGATTCGGTGTGGATTCAGCACGACTTCGCTACCCCGCACGGTACTTGGCCCGGCACTTGCTCCGGCGCCCGCCCGGCACTTGCTCCGGCGCCCGCCCGGCAGTTGGTCCGGCGCCCGCCCGATAGCTGCGCAGGCGTCCGCCCGGTCCTCAGCCCGGAACGGTCTCCGACGCCCCGCCCGGCACCAGCGCACCGAGCCGCGCGACCAGCTCCCCGAACGGCCCGTCGGCGGGCTCGCCGGCCAGGATCCCCACGAGGATCCCCGCCATCTCCGCGTCGTACGCGGCGCTCACGGCGGCCAGCGCGGCGAAGTCGTGCACCAGCTGCAGTTCCAGTTCGCCCCGCGGGATCCGGCGTCCGTCCAGCCAGATCAGTGCGGTGGACTCGGCGAGCGACACCCAGGACCGCACCACGAGCTCCAGGCGCGCGGGCGTGCGCTCCAGCCCGACGCCCAGGTGCGTGAGGATCTGCTCGTACGCCGCCTGTCGGACCTCGTCGATCATCGCGTTCGTCCGGCTGCTGCCGACGGCCGGACCACCGCGCATCAGAGCCGAGAAACCCGGGCCGTGGTCGTCGACGAAATCGAAGAACCGCCCCATCACCCGCAGCAGGCGCGCCCCGAGCGGCCCTTCCCGGGGCTCCACGAACCGCAGCGCCAGCTCGTCGGCCGCCCGCCGCAGCGCGGCCTCGTACAGGCTCAGCTTGCCCGGAAAGTAGTGGTAGACGAGCGGCCGGGATATCCCGGCGGCCGCCGCGATCTCGTCGATCGACACATCGTCGGGCGAGCGGTGGCTGAACAGCTCCAGGGCAACCCCGATCAGCTGCTGCCGCCGCTCCTCGACACCCATCCTGCGTCGCACCCCGGTTGTCATGCGGAACAGCCTACTGGGGAGCGTTCACAGGTCCAGGACCAGTCGGTCCCCCTTCGCGCGGGAGACGCACAGCAGCATCGAGTCCCCGCGCTCCTGGTCCGTGAGGAGCTCGTCCCGGTGATCCACCCCGCCCGCCAGGACCCGGTGTTGGCAGGTCCCGCAGAAACCCTGCTCGCAGGAGTACGGGGTGTCCGGCAGTTCCCGGCGCACCGCGGCCAGCGCGCTCTCGTCCGCCGCGACCTCGACGACCCGGCCCGAGCGGCGCAGTTCGACCGTGAAGGCCCGCCCCGGACCGGGCTCGCCCGCCGGGGCGAACCGCTCCAGGTGCACCGCCGCCGGATCCGCGGCCGCCTCCGTGACGGCCCGCATCAGCGGCTCCGGACCGCAGCAGTAGACCAGGGTGCCGGGCGCCGCCGCGGCCACCGGGGCCAGGTCGGGCAGGCCCGTCTCGTCCTCGGGGAGGACCGACACCCGGTCGCCGTAGGGTGCGAGGTCGTCCAGGAAGGGCATCGAGTCGAGGGTGCGGCCCCCGTAGAGGAGGGTCCAGTCGGCGCCCGCCGCCGTGGCCGCCCGCAGCATCGGCAGGATCGGGGTGATGCCGATGCCGCCCGCGACGAAGGCGTACGAGGCCGCCGGGACCAGCTCGAAGCGGTTGCGCGGCGGACGCAGCTCCAGCTCGGCGCCCTCGACCAGCTGGGCGTGCGCCTCGCGGGAGCCGCCCCGGCCGTCCTCGACCAGCCGGATCGCGATCGTGTAGCGGCCCCCGTCCGCCGGGTCGCCGCACAGCGAGTACTGGCGGACCATGCCCGAGGGCAGGGTGACGTCCACGTGCGCTCCCGGGGTCCAGGCCGGGAGGTCCGGCGACTCCAGGGTCAGCAGCAGCACGCCCTGCGCCGGCTCCGTACGGGAGACGATCAGCGCCCGCAGCGCGCGGCGCGGGGAGCGGCCCGAGACCGGCACCTCCAGGGCGGGCAGTGGCCACAACGGGGAGTCGCCGATGCGGCGCTTCAGGGCGCGCCGGGTCACCCAGACCGCGCCCAGGGCGGCCGTGACCGCGAGGGCGCGCCTCATGCCCGTACCCCGCCGTTCGCACCGGGGGAGGCGGCGAGGTACGCCACGGCCTGGGCCGTCGAGCCCTCCTGCGAGGGGTGGTAGCTGCGCGAGAGGTACTTCGGGACGGACTTCAGCATCGCTCCCGTCGACGGGAGCACCCCCTGCTGCCCCGCCACGAAGAACTTCCCGAAGGAAGCCTTGCCGTCCACCAGGTGCGGGTCGTTCTCCATGAAGAAGCGCACCCCGCGCTGCCACAGGAACACCAGGGCCGAGAAGGCGGTCGCCCAGGTCCGGGCCCTGCGCCGGTAGGTGCCGTCGACGTGCATGAAGAGGTCGAAGGCCACCGAGCGGTGCTCGACCTCCTCCGCCCCGTGCCAGCGCAGCAGGTCCAGCATGGTGGGGTCGGCGCCCCGCCGGTCGAGCGCGTCGGCGTTCAGCACCCAGTCGCCGAGGAACGCCGTGTAGTGCTCGATCGCCGCGATCATCGCGACCCGTTCCATCAGCCACCAGTGGCGGGCCCGGCCCGGCGGCAGGGTCCGGTCGCCGAGGAGCTTCTCGAACAACCAGTCCACCTGCGCGGTGTAGGGGGTCGGGTCCAGTCCGAGCCGCTTGAGGTGGGGGAGCACGTCGTCGTGGGCGGTGGCGTGCATGGCCTCCTGGCCGATGAAGCCGACGACGTCCGACCGCAGCCGCTCGTCCTCGATGTACGGGAGCACCTGCTTGTAGACGTGGACGAACCAGCGCTCCCCGGCGGGGAGCAACAGGTGCAGCACATTGATCATGTGCCCGGCGAACGGGTCGCCGGGCAGCCAGTGGAGCGGGGTGTCCTCCCAGCCGAAGGACACGTTCCGGGGCCTCAGTTCGACGTGTTCCGACGCCACGGGGGCGGGTGCGAGCGGCGTATTAGACATAGCGTCAATGTACTGATGGGTAGGAAGGAGGAGAAGCCCCCTGGGCTGACTTCTCCGGACGCACCACTGCCCGGGCGCGGCTGCGTCCGGGCAGTGGTGCGTGTCGACGTGCGTACGGGGTCGTACGGGTTGTTCGGGTCGTGCGGGCTATCGCCCGATGTGACCGGTCGTGAGGGCCCACTCGCGGTTCAGGGTGCCCAGCGGGATCTTGCGCTCGAAGAGGGGCGTGCCGAACAGCGACAGCTGGAGCTGGAGGTTCCCGCTCAGGTCGAAGCCGCCGTACAGCGCCCAGGCGCCGTCGAGGGAGGTCTTGCCGTCGCTGGACGCGGTCGCCTTGACGTCTCCCTCGCCGCGCAGGTACGGGGCGAAGTCCGCGGTGACGCCGACGGCGCCGTAGAGGCCGACGGAGGCCTCTGCGCCGAGCGCGCCCTTGACCTTTCCGGCGGCGGTGACGCTCGCCTTGACCGGCGTGCTCTTCACGTTCGAGGCGCTGACCGGGGTCCAGCCCTTGCCCGCGGCGTAGCTGCCGCCGACCTTGAAGTCACCCTTGACGTCCTGCTGGACGTCCAGGGTCACGCGACCGTCGGCCTCCACCTGGATGTAGCAGGTCAGGGCCAGGTTGACGACGACCGGCACGGGGCCGACCTGGATGACGGGCGAGCTGTGCAGCTTGGCGAACGGGATCCGCTTGGGCGCCCCGGTGCTCGCGGCGGCGCGGCCCTGGAGCTTCCACTGCGAGGACCAGTCACCGCTCATGCCGAGGAAGGCGCCGCGCGGACCGGGGGCGCCGCCGGTGTGGCCGTCGTACGCGAACTCGACCTGCGGGGCGAGCTGGACGAAACCGGACACCGAGGCACCGGCCGAGGCGGGGGCGTCCGGGGCGGTGTCGACGGAGGCGTTGACGTCGAGCCGCAGGTTGCCGAGCGGCAGCTTCGCGCCCTCGGGGCCGAAGGTCAGACCCGGGCCCTTGGCCCAGGAGAAGGTGACGCCCTTCGTCAGGGGTTCGACGGTGACCGCCGCCGGGTCGACGGGGACCTTGCCGTCGGCCTTGTCGTCGCCCAGGACGGCGGCCAGCGTGGTGGAGGCGGTCTTGACCTCGGTGCCCTTGTCGGTCTTGCCGACGACCTCGGTGACCTTGGCGAGCAGTCCGTCCGGGGCGCCGGGGGCGGGTGCGCTGGCGATGACATCGCCCACCGCGACGGGCTTGTCGGCGTCGGGGGACTTGCCGGCCTCAGGAGACTTGCCGGCCTCGGGGGACTTGCCCGTCCCAGACGACTTGCCGGGCGAGGGCGAACGGCTCGGCTCCTGCGCGGGCTTGGCGATGACGGCCCGACCGCTGGCCTTGTCGTAGGAGGCGACCTTCAGCGTGGACTGCTCGGTCTTGCCCTTCCCATCGGCCCGGGCCACGGCCGCCGGCGTGGGCGTTCCCTGGGGGGCCGCGGCCACGTCGAGCTGCTGCGACGTGCCGTCGGACGAGGGGGCGACGGCGGCGGGTTCGGCGGCGTCGTTGTGAGGGGTCGAGCCGCAGCCGGTGGCGGTGAGGGCGAGGGCGGTCAAGCCGGGTATGAGGAGGCGTCGGGCGAGCGTGCGCACGTGGGGTGACCTTCAGGTGGGGGAGGGGTGTTGGGGGTTACCGCTTGGTAACCGGAACCCGATCATGCCATGTATCCACCGCGACCGTCATGTCCGGATCCCGCCAACTACCCGACGGTTCCTGACGGTTGAAGCTTCACCCACTCGCGAGGCGTTACCGCAGCACCCCCGCCTTCGTGCCGTCCGTCAACGTGCCCGACAGGTCCACCTGTGCACCCGCCGGCGCCTTCACCGCCAGCCGGTTGCCGTGCGTCGACCCGCTCACCCCGCCGCCCGACACCGCCAGCGAGGCGAACTGCGCACTGCCCGCCGCCAGCACGTACCACTGACCGGCCCGCGACTTCCACAGCACGCCCGCCAGCACCCGCGGTTCTCGCGACCCGCAGGCCGCCGACCCCTCCGAGCGGGCCGCCTGCGCCGCCATCGGGGCGCCCGGGGCGAGGAACTGCGCCTGCACCCGATCGGCCGCCCCCTGCCAGGTCTCGGCCCGCGTGCAGAGCCAGGCCGCCGTCCCGTCGCCCTCCGGCAGCGGCTGCTTGGCGTACGTCCACGCGTTGACCGTACGGACCCCGTGCGAGCGGACCGCCGGCAGCAGGCAGGCGATCCGCGACCAGTCCCCGAGCTCCGCGGCCTCCGTCACGTCGCGCTCGGCGCCCGGCGCACCCGACGTCAGCCGGGCCGGGGTCAGTTCACCGAGGTCGGTGATCAGCCGCGTGGCGCCGTCGCCCGTCAGGGCCAGCGCGTTCCAGCTCGTACAGCTCCCCGCCGGCGCCGGGCCCGCCACCGGCGGGGTCACCCCGTCCGGGGTCGTCTTCAGCACCACCACCGGGGCGGCGGGCTTGAGCAGGTCCCGCAGGGCCGTGCCGGTGACCCAGGGCGCGGTGAGGTAGCGGACGTTGCCGTCGACCCTGCTGAGCACGAGCGCGGTCGCGGTCTCCGCCGAGGCGCCGTCGGTCCGGGCGAAGTCGAGGGCGGCGCCCGCGGTCCCGGTCCGCGGTTCGGCGTACCGGACCACGCGCAGGCCGTCGTACATCAGGACCACGACGGCCTGGTCCACGGCGCCCGCGAACAGCAGCTGCGCCGGCCCCATCGGCGGCCCGGCGGGCGTGCCCGCCGTGGCCGAGGTGACCACCGAGGGGCCGGGCCGGGCCCACACGGCCAGTGCCCGGCGCAGCAGCTCCGTGTCCCCGACCCGGTCGCCGCGGGCGGGCCAGGTGGAGAAGTCCGTACGGGACGACGTGTGCCAGAGGGCGGGCGCGGCCCGGACCAGCTTCGCGGGATCCAGGGCTTGCTCGGCCGCGGCGTTGCGCGCGTACGGCGGGGCGGCGGCCCCGTCCGAGCCCCAGCCCCCACCGGGCAGCGCGAGCAGCGCCCCGCACACGGCGAGGGCCGCCCCGGCGGCCAGCGCGGCCCGCCCCAGACGCCGCCGCCGCAGCAGGTCGGTGGGCCGGGCCTGGAGCACGCACGGGTCGAACTCGGGGGAGGCGAACAGGGCGTCGTTGGCAGGATCCCCGGACTCCCGGGCCGCGGCGGCGGGATCCGCGACGCCGGCCTCGTCGAGCACCCGGAGCACTTCGGGCTCGGACAGCCGTTCCAGGGCCCGCAGTACGCAAGCGGCCCGGCCCGGCCCGTCGAGGGTGGCCAGCCACTGGTCGAGGGCGAGCTCCTCGGCCCCGCCCGAGCGGGGGAACAGCCGCAGCCCCCACACCTGGGGGAGTACCGGAGGGAGCTGCGCGCGCCGCGGCAGCGCCCGGAACGTCAGCGGGATCCCCGCCTCCAGGGCGGCGCGCAGCACGCGCAGCCGGACGTACGCGTACCCGGAGTCCTCCGCCCCGTCCCGCTGCCCCGGAACCCCGCCCCGCACGGCGGCCGCGGCCGCCGCCCCGTCCCGCCGCCCGCGCGGCAGCGCCCGCTGGACCAGCGAGTGGGCGGTGAGCACCCGCCGGTTGCGACCGAGGGCGGGCGGCAGCACCAGATAGGCGAGCCGCACCAGCCGGGGGTAGTGCTCGACGATGGCGGCTTCGGCCTGCTCGACGTCCGGCGGCACGGGAGACACGGGAGGCAGGTGGCGGGTGGCGGTATCCGGCGCAGTCACGTTCAGCAGAACGAGCGAATCGTCGGATGGTCACCGGTCCCGGCCACCCACCCGGCCCGGCCCGGACCCCCGCCCGGGGTGCTGCGTCAGGCCGTGGCGTCAGGGCGCGTGGTGTTCAGGGAGCGGGGTCACCCCACCAGACGGGCGCGCAGCGCCTCGACCGTCTCGTCGGCGACACCGAGCCCCTCGCGCACGTACTTCTCCATAGAGCCGTACCGCGTCTCGACCTCGTCCAGCGCCGCCCGCAGGTAGGAGGGGAAGACGCCGATCAGTGCGAGCGCGATGTCCGGGTCGCCGCCGGCCGCCGTGAAGCCCTCGATCATCGGGGCGAAAGCCTGCTTGACCGCCGGATTGACGGACAGGTATTCGGCCATCAGGGTCTCGTCGTCCGCGCCCAGCAGCGCCAGGATGACCGTCGCGCCCCAGCCGGTCCGGTCCTTGCCGGCCGTGCAGTGGAACAGCAGCGGGCCCGAGTCGGCGTCGGCGGCCTCGGTGAGCAGCATCCGGTACGCGGCCTGCGCGGATCCGGAGTTCACGAAGGACCGGTAGGTGTCGGCGAACAGGGCCTGCGCCCGCCCGCCGCCCAGGTGCTCCTCGGCCACGGGCGGGTCGGACAGCAGGTCCTTGAGCTGCACCGCGGCGGGCAGCCTGGCGGAGTTCAGCTTGTCGGCGAGGACGTCACCGACCAGGACCCGGGCCCCGGCGGGTATCCGGTCGGGGTGGTCGGCGCGCTCGGCGTCGGTGCGGAAGTCGATGACGGTGCGCAGGCCCAGCCCGGCCACCACCGGGTCGGCGTCGAGGTCGAGCCGGTCGAGCTGGCCGGAGCGCAGGACCAGGCCGGGGCGGACCGTGCGGCCGCCGGGGAGCGGGGTGCCGCCGAGGTCGCGGAGGTTGGCGACGGTGGTGGACGGGGTGGCGGTCATCGTGGCAGCTCCTGCGAGGTGTGGTTCATGCAATTTTCTGATGATTCGGCCCGGAAAGGTAATCGAAGGCCAGCGAGACCCCGATGCCCACCCCGAGCGCGGCCAGGTGCCCGGCGTCCGTGAAGGTGCGCCCGCGCCGGACCACGGGCGCCGCCGCGAGCGCCAGCAGCCCCACCCGCGCGGCCGTACGGACGGCTCCGCGCGGCAGGGCCGAGGTCAACGAGCCGAGCACGGTGTTGAACCCGTAGCTCGTCCCCACGTCCACCGCGCGCCGCGTCCCGTGATCGGCGCTCCCGCGCAGGGCTCCGTAGACGAGGAGGGTCGCCGCGGCGTGCCCGAACAGGAACACCGAGGCCACCCACCACGCTCCGTACGCGTACTCGGCGTACCCGAGGACCGCGACGAGCAGCAGCGCGTAGGGCAGGGGCATGGGCTCCTCGACGAGGAAAGCGCTGCTCAGCAGCGTCTCCCAGCGTCCGGCGGCGAGATTGTCGACGTTCGTGGAGCAGCCCCGGAGCAGCCGCTCCCGCTCGGCCGGCCCGGTGCGCTCCAGGGCGTAGGCCCCGAACTGCACCCCTCCGGCGTACACCGCTCCCCACGGAATTGGATTCATCTACTCATGATCGGATAAGCCTCTGGCGGGAACCAAGGGACCCCGTGCGAACATGTCTCGGCCATGTTCGAATCATTCGCGCCGATGCGCGCCACGCGAGCCGCACTATTCGCGGCGATGTGCGTCGCCCTGGGCGCGATCGGGCATTCGTTCATGTCCGGAACGGACCTTCCGTTCTTCGGCCTTCTGGGTGCTTTCGGGGTGACCTGGGGCTTTGCGTGGCTCGCCGCCGGGCGGCGGCGGGGCCCCGTGGGCATCACCGCCGCGGTGCTCTCCGTGCAGGGCGTACTGCACCTGGTGTTCTCGGGGGCGGCCGCGAAGCAGTTCGCCGCTACCGCAACGATGCACGGCCACCACTCGATGTCGGCCGCGGATGCGGGCGCCACGGCCGCCGAAGCCCCCGGCATGGCCGGCATGGCCCACATGGCGGGTGCCGCGGGGATGGCGGACGCCACCGGAATGGCCGGCACGGCCGGTCACGGCGGCGCCGCGATGATCGCCGGCCACGTGCTCGCCGGACTGCTCTGCGCCGCCTGGCTCGCCCGCGGCGAGGCCGCCTTCTTCCGACTGGCCCGCGTCCTGGCCACCGCCGCGCTCCACGCGGCCCGGCCGCTCGCCCGCGCGCTTGCCCTGGTCCGGGCACGGGCGGCCGCCGTACCGGCCCCGCCCGTCTTCCCCGCCCGGTACGAACGGCCGCGCCGCCTCCGCGGAGCCGTGCACGCCCATGCCGTGGTGCGCCGCGGGCCGCCCGGACGCGCTCCGCTCCCGCGTTCCACGGCCCCCGGACGGCCTGCCCACGCCTGACCTGGCGAAGCGGTGAGACCTGGGGCCCGAGTCCCCATGTCTTCACCAACCCCTAGGATCCCCATGTCTCTTGACGAGGCTCAAGACGTCAGCACCCCGGACGCCGAACCGGCCGGGACCGCCAAGAAGCGCGGCGGCTGGGCCGCCGTACGGCCGCTGCTCCTGCGCATGCACTTCTACGCGGGGCTGCTCATCGCCCCCGTGATCTTCCTCGCCGCCGCCACCGGGCTGCTCTACGCCGTCTCCTGGCAGGCCGAGAAGATCGTCTACTCCGACGAGCTGACCGTCGCCCGCGTCGGCGAGAGCGCCCTGCCGCTCAGTGCCCAGGTCGAGGCGGCCAAGGGCGCCGCCCCCGAGGGCGAGGTCGTGTCCGTGTGGCCCGCCCCCGACACCGAGGCCACCACCCGGGTGATCATGGAGAGTCCGGGGCTCGGCGAGGGCGAGACCCTCACCGTCTTCGTCGACCCGTATACGGCCGAGGTGCGCGGGCAGCTCACCACCGCCGGCGACGCACTGCCGCTGCGGGCCTGGCTGAGCGAGTTCCACTCCAGCCTCCAGCTCGGCGAGTTCGGCCGGAACTACAGCGAACTCGCCGCGAGCTGGATGTGGGTGGTCGCGCTCGGCGGACTCGCCCTGTGGATCGGCCGCCGCCGCAAGCGCAGGTCGCAGCTGGTCCTCCCGGACCGGGGGGCCACCGGCCGCCGCCGCACCCTGTCCTGGCACGGAACCGTCGGCCTGTGGGCCGTCGCCGGCCTCGTCGTCCTCTCCGCAACCGGCCTGACCTGGTCGAAGTACGCCGGCGAGAACATCGGGCAGCTCCAGGACAGCCTCGGCGGGGCCACCCCCGCCGTCGCCGCGCAGCTCAACGCCGGGGCGGACGCCGGCTCCGACGAGCACGCCGGGCACACCATGCCCGACGGCACGCCGATGGCCCCGCCGCCCGCGCCCACCGTCGACGTCGGCATCGACAAGGCCGTGGACGCCGCCCGGGCGGCGGGCGTCACCGAGGCGCTCCGCGTGACCCTGCCCGCCAAGGGCAAGGGGTACGTCATCAAGGAGCAGGACAAGCTGGTGCCGGTGCACTTCGACTCGGTCGCCGTCGACCCCGCGGACGCCCGCGTCATGGACGAACTGCGCTTCGCGGACTACCCGCTGCTCGCCAAGATGACCCGCTTCGGCATCGACCTGCACATGGGTACGACCTTCGGTCTCGTCAACCAGATCGCGCTGGCCGCGCTCGCCGTCGCCGTGATGTTCCTCGTCTTCTGGGGCTACCGCATGTGGTGGCTGCGCCGGCCGACGAAGGAGCGCAAGCTGTCCGTCGGTCGTGCGCAGCCGCGCGGTGCTTGGCGCAAGCTCCCGGTGACCGTGCTGCTGCCGCTGGCCGCGGTGACCGCCCTCACCGGCTGGTTCGTCCCGCTGCTCGGGATCAGCCTGGTCGCCTTCCTCGCGGTCGACGTCCTGCTGGGCATCGTCGCGGGCCGCAAGGCCAAGGCCGCGTAGAGCCGCCCGGCCGCAAGGCCGTCACGAACGAGGTGGGCCCGTACTCCCCGGGGGGAGTACGGGCCCGTCGTCGTCAGGTCAACCGGCAGCTCAGGGAGCGTACTTGTAGCCGACCCGGCGCACCGTCTGGATCGAGGCGCGGTGGGAGGCGCCCAGCTTGCGGCGCAGACGGGCGATGTGGACGTCCACGGTCCGGCCGTCGCCGACGTGCCCGTAGCCCCAGACCGTGGTGACCAGCTGGTCCCGGCTGTGCACCCGGTGCGGGTGCTGCACCAGGTGGGCCAGCAGCTCGAACTCCAGGTACGTCAGGTCGAGCACGCGGCCGTCGACTTCGGCGGTGCGCTGCGCCGAGTCGATCCGGACCCGGCCGTCACCCGGTCCGGCGGGCGCGGGGGCGGGGGGAGCCGACGGGGCGGCGGCGGCCACGGCCTGCGGGGCGAAGCCGATCGGAGGCTGCTGGTCGGCCGGTACGAGCACCAGGTACCCGATCATCGGCGGCTGGCCCGGCAGCGTCGGCAAGGTGTGCTGGGGTGCGGGCAGCCAGGTGGCCCCCGGCGGCAGGAAGTCCACCACTCGGGCCACTTCGTCTCGGTCAACGGAACGGAGCCGGTGGCGCGGACTGGGCGGATAGGACAGGGGAGAGGTCGCAGCGGTGGCGACGGAGGAGAGGGAGCGGGTGTTCGCCATGAGTGGTCAGCTCTTTCACGCGGAGTGGTCGGCAGGAGACGTGCGTACGTCGTCGATGTCGATACCGCGCAGACCGAAGGCCTCGGGGAAGGTCAGGTGGGTGGTCCCGGAGGCTTTAGAGGGCCGGCGCGTTCTTCGCGCGGCGACACTCCCGGTCGTAATCGTGATCCTGACGGGACGGCCAGAAAGGCTCGAGGTCGCTGCGACCTGACGAGGTGTGCGAATGGCTGGCCATGGCCCCATTCAAGCAGATGTCATGTCTCCGGGGCAGGCCCCGTCTCACCCCATGGATGGGAATCTCACATACCGAGCTCACGCCCTAGTCAATCCCGGACAAAAGGCAACTCCCCATGTGAGCCGCTGCCGCTGCCGCTGCCGCTGCCGCAGCCGCTGCCGCAGCCGCTGCCACGGACTGACAGCGCCCGCCGGCCCCGTGGGGGGCGCGGCGGGCGCTGTCAGTGGTCATCGGCCGGGCGTGGGCCCGGTGATGCCGGTGGTGCCGGTGGCTCTCGTGGCGCTGGCCGTCAGACCAGGCCGTCCTTCTCCAGGCCCGCGCAGCAGGTGTCCGTGATGAGACGGGTCACCACGTACGGGTCCACGTTCGCGTTCGGACGGCGGTCCTCGATGTAGCCCTTGCCGTCCTTCTCCACCTGCCACGGGATGCGGACCGAGGCGCCGCGGTCCGAGACGCCGTAGCTGAACTCGTTCCAGGGGGCGGTCTCGTGCAGACCCGTCAGACGCTCGTCGATGCCGGCGCCGTAGTTCTTCACGTGGTCGAGCGGCTTGCTGCCCTCGCCCAGCGCCTCGCACGCGGAGATGATCGCGCGGTAGTCCTCGCGCATCGCCTTCGTGGAGAAGTTGGTGTGCGCACCCGCACCGTTCCAGTCGCCCTTGACCGGCTTCGGGTTCAGCGTCGCGGAGACGTTGAAGTCCTCGGCGGTGCGGTAGAGCAGCCAGCGCGCGATCCACAGCTGGTCCGAGACCTCCAGCGGACCGACGGGACCGACCTGGAACTCCCACTGGCCGGGCATGACCTCGGCGTTGATGCCGGAGATGCTCAGACCCGCCGCGAGGCAGTGGTCCAGGTGCTTCTCGACGATCTCGCGGCCGAAGATCTCGTCCGAGCCGACACCGCAGTAGTAGCCGCCCTGCGCGGCCGGGAAGCCGCCCACCGGGAAGCCGAGCGGACGGATGCCGTCGAAGAAGGTGTACTCCTGCTCGATGCCGAAGATCGGCTCCTGGCCCGCGAACTTCTCGGCGACCGGACGCAGCAGCGCGCGGGTGTTCGACTCGTGCGGGGTCATGTCGATGTTCAGGACCTCGCACAGGACGAGGACGTTGTCGCCGCCGCGGATCGGGTCCGGGCAGGAGAAGACCGGGTTGAGCACGCGGTCGGACGCGTGGCCCTCGGCCTGGTTCGTGCTCGATCCGTCGAAGCCCCAGATCGGCAGCTCGGCGCCGTCCGTGATGATCTTCGTCTTGGAGCGAAGCTTCGCCGTCGGCTCGGTGCCGTCGATCCAGATGTACTCAGCCTTGTAGCTCACGGGACCCATCCTCAGACTCTGCGGGTGCTGCTGGTCGCTGCTTCCTCGCTGCGGTGATGACCGCAGCGTGCCCGCCCGCGATTTCTCTTCCGTTGCCCGTGTGTGAACCCCGTGTTACCGAGGTTTGCACCGCAGGTCGGGCGGGTTGTGCGGGTTGGTGTCGGCCCGCCCGACCGGGTGGGGCAGACTGGCCGCGTGAGCATTTCGTCTGATGTGAACGCCGCCGTGGGACCCGTCGAGAGCGTGGCTCCCGCAGGCCGCCGCCCCCGGGTCGGGTTGCTGGGCACCGGCCCCTGGGCGCACCGCACCCACGCCCCCGCCCTCGCCGCGCACGCCGGCTCCGACTTCGCCGGCGTGTGGGGCCGCCGTCCCGAGGCCGCGGCCGAGCTGGCGCACGAGTACGGCGTGAAGGTGTACGAAGACCCCGACCAGCTGTTCGCCGAGTGCGACGTCGTCTCCTTCGCCCTGCCGCCCGACGTACAGGCCGCCATGGCCGTCCGCGCCGCCGCCGCGGGATGTCACCTGCTCCTCGACAAGCCCGTCGCCACCACCCTGGAGGACGCCCGCGCCGTCGCCGAAGCTGCCGCGCGCCACCAGGTCGCCTCCGTCGTCTTCCTCACCCTGCGCTTCGCCGAGCCCACTGCGGGCTGGGTCGAGGAACAGGCCTCACGCACCGGCTGGTTCACGGCCGCGGCCCACTGGCTCGGCGCCGTCTACCCCTCCGACGGAACGCCCAGCGCCTACGCCGACTCGCCCTGGCGCAAGGCCAAGGGCGGGCTGTGGGACGTCGGCCCGCACGCCCTGTCCGTCCTGATCCCGGTCCTCGGAGAGGTCACCGCGATCAGCGCCACCCCGGGCCCCTCCGACGTGGTCCAACTGGCACTTCGGCACACCTCCGGCGCGGCCAGCACCGCCGTGCTCAGCCTGAGCGCGCCGCGCGCGGCCGCCGGGGTCGGGCTCGAACTGCGCGGCACCGAGGGCGTGCACCAACTCCCCGGATGGAGCGAGGTTCCGGACGCCTACGGGCGCGCCCTGGACGCGCTGCTCACCGCGGCCCGGACGGGGGTGCCGGATCCGCGCGGGGCGGAGTTCGGGGCCCGACTGACGGAGATCCTGGCCGAGGCGGAGGCCCAGCTCCCTACTTGATCACCGCGTTCGCCACGATGATGGCCAGGCCGATCGTGGCGTCCGCCATGCCGATCGCCAAGGCGGGGCCCAGCCGATAGCCCACGCGGAGCGCGACGAGCGCACCCCAGGTGAACAGCAGCGCGGTGTTCAGCCCCAGCCCGACGGCGGTCACCGCGTAGGCGTCCCAGTCGAAGAGCCCGGCGGCGACCAGCAACAGGACGGTGGGCAGGGCGGCCACGATCAGCGGCCACTCGTTCCACAGCGCCAGGCCCAGCATCCGCCACCGGTGCCCGGCGGACTCCCCCCGGTGGGAGGCCATGTGGTGCGAGTAGCCGTGCGCGAGTCCGGCGGTAGCAGCCGTCACCAGCACCCAGCTGGCGTCGTAGTACGGGGTGAACGCCTCCCCCTTCTGGTGCAGCGCGGCCAGCAGCGCACTGGCCAGCACGGTCCCGTACACCCCACCGAACATCCAGTCGGCCCCCCGCCGCCCGGGTCGTGAGCCCGCCCCGGAGGGGAGGTCCGGCCGGGCAGCCCGGCCGTGTGGCTGCTGCTCCTCGTTCACAACGGGTCCCTTTGATCTGGTACGTCACAATTTGCCGCTCTGGCCACCCTAGGGGTCGGGAGGTGGAGGCGGGGTGAAGGGGGCCGGGGTCGGGTGGTGCGGCGGGGGCTTCGGTGGGCGGGGGTGGTGGGCGGGTCGGGATGAAGGGGGCGGGAGCTACTCGATCGGCATCAGGGATGGGTTTGGTGGTTTCCCGTCAGTCCGATCGTCTCCGTGTCGGGCCGGTCCCTCAAGGGCGCTCCTTCGTCGCGTCGCTTCGCGATGTCGCTGCGCTCCACCCTTGACCGACCGTCCCGCCACGGAGAACCGAAGACTGCCGAGAAACCCCCAAAAGAACGGGCCGGGCACTCAAGGACCAGGACGGGCAGTTGGAGACACCCATCCCTGTCGGGCGCGAAGAGCCACGACCGAGAGACGGGGCCCATCCCGACCCGGGCCCGCGTCGGGGGAAGCGCCCCCGATCGCTACGCGCTCCGCACGTCTCAGCGTCCAACGGCCGTCTTGGGCTGGTCATGGGCCGCCCACGGCCCCAGGTGCTGTCACTGATGGCGTCCGACGACCGGCCGGGGCCAGCGACCAACCGTCCACGGCGTCGGGTGTTCTTGCTGGGCGCGCCCCGGCGGCCGCCTTGGGTTGGACATGAGTCGCCCACGGCGTCGGCCGTTCCCGCCGAGGATGCCCGGCGACCGTCTGCGGCCGGCCACAAAGCCGCAGACGACCTTCAGGTGCTTCCCTCGAGAGGCGCCTGACGGCTATCCGGGGGCGGAGAGGCGTGGAGCAGCGGCTATTTCGTAGTGGGTGCGGGTCAGTGCGTGCGGGTGGCCCGAGAGGTCGCCGGTTTGCCCTAACTGCCCCTATTTGGAAGTGGGTTTGTGGTGTCGTGTTCGCGCTGACCCGCATCCACTACGAAATAGCCGAGCTGCGGGCCGTCCGCCCCTCCCATCCGCTCTCATCCCACTGACGACAGCCGGCCGCGGGCATGGAGAAGCGCGTAGCGATCCGAGGCGGCCCGCGGTCGGCCACGGACGGTCTCCGGACGCCTTCGGCGAGAGCGCCCGAGGCCGTGGGCGGCTTGTGGCCAGCCCCGAGACGGCCGTCGGGACGCGTGTCGAGCGTCGGACTCGGGGCCGTGGGCGGCTTGTGGCCAGCCAGAGGCGGTGGCCGGGCGCGTTCGGTGGGAACACCTGGGGCCGTGGGCGGCCTGTGTCCGGCCCCGAGGCGGCCGTCGGGACGCAGGTCGAGCGTAGGACCTGGGGCCGTGGGCTGGCTTATGCCTACCGCCGGGCGGTCGTCGGACGCATATCGAGCGCCGGACCCGAGGTCATGGGCGGCTTATGCCCAGCCCCGGCCGGTCGTCGGACGCCATCAGTGAGAGCACCTGGGGCCGTGGGCGGCCCATGCCCAGCCCAAGACGGCCGTCGGGCGCTGAGAGATGGGGGGCGCGTAGCGATCGGACGCGCCCACTGACCCGGGCCCGGGTCGGGATGGGCCCCGTCTGGGGATCGTGGCCTGCCGGGATCTGCCTGGGTGTGTCCGACTGCCCGTCCTGGTCCTTGAGTGCCCGGCCCGTTCTTTTGGGGGTTTCTCGGCAGTCTTCGGTTCTCCGTGGCGGGACGGTCGGTCAAGGGTGGCCGTAGGCCATCACGCAGTGACGCGACGAAGGAGCGCCCTTGAGGGACCGGCCCGACACGGAGACGATCGGACTGATGGGAAACCACCAAACCCATCCCTGATGCCGATCGAGTAGCTCCCGCCACCCCTTCATCCCGACCCGCCCACCACCCCCGCCAAGGAGTCGAGCGCCCGGGCGAACGCCGAGTCCGAGGGTGCCGCGTAGCCGACCACCAGGCCTTCGCGGGGTGGGCTCGGGTCGGCCGGGTGTTGGTAGGACGACAGGCCGTCCAGGGCCAGGCCCGCGGCGCGGGCCGCCGTGAGGGCGGGGGATTCCCGACCCGGGGGGAGTTCCAGTACCGCGTGCAGGCCGGCCGAGATGCCCGTCACCCGGACCTCCGGGGCGCGTGCCGCCAGTACGGTGACCAGCTGGTCACGGCGGCTCCGGTAGCGCAGGCGCATCCGGCGCACGTGGCGGTCGTACGCCCCGCACTCGATGAAGTCGGCCAGCGCCAGCTGGTCCAGCGTGCTCGCCCAGGACTCCCGCAGCCCCTTCGCGGCCAGCACCTGGTCGCGCAGCTGGTCGGGGAGGACCAGCCAGCCCAGGCGCAGCGCGGGGGAGAGGCTCTTGCTCAGCGAGCCCGCGTACACCACGTGTTCGGGGGCCAGTCCCTGGAGCGCGCCGACCGGTTTGCGGTCGTAGCGGAACTCCCCGTCGTAGTCGTCCTCCACGATCACGGCATCGGTGCCGCGGGCCCATTCCACGGCGGCGGCCCGACGTGCGGGCAGCAGGCGGCCGCCCGTCGGGAACTGGTGCGCCGGTGTGAGCAGCAACGTACGGGCCCGGGAGGGGAGTTCCTCTCCCAGTCTTCGACCGGGAGCCACCCCCAGCCGGGCGCCGTCCTCGTCGACCGCGACGGGGTGCGGGCGGACCCCGGCGTCCCGGAGGATGCCGTGATGGAAGGGGAGCCCGTACGCCTCGACGGCCCAGTCGCGGGGCCGGACGGACGACAGGAGCCGCAGTCCGTTGGCGAAACCGGAGCAGATCACGATGTTCTCGGGGCCGCAGCGCACGCCGCGCGCCCGGGACAGGTAGCCGGCCAGGGCCCGCCGCAGTTCGGGGCGGCCCTGCGGATCGCCGGGCCCGAAGGCCTCGGTGGGCGCCTCCGCCAGGGCCCGGCGGGCGCTGGCGGCCCAGGCGGCGCGCGGGAAGGAAGCGGCGTCCGGCTTGCCCTGGAGCAGGTCGTGGCGGGGCCGGTCGAGTGCGGGCCCGGCCGGGGCGGCCGGTGCGTCGGTGGTGGCGACTCCCTCGGCGACCATGGTGCCGGAGCCCTGCCGGGCCGTGAACCAGCCCTCGGCGACCAGTTCGGCGTAGGCGTCGGCGACGGCGTTGCGGGCCAGCCCGAGGTCGGCGGCCAGGGTCCGGTACGGCGGCAGCCGGGTCCCGCCGGCCAGCCGGCCGCTGCGCACCGCACTGCGCAGGGCCTGGGCGAGCGCGGTCCGCCGGGCGCCCCCGGCGGGGAGTTCCAGGTGCAGGTCGGCGCCACCGGGCCCCTGGTCGGGAGCGGTCACGGGCGTGGCTCCGGTGCGAAGACGGCGTGGGTGGCCGTCAGGAAGCGGCGCACGGTCTCCCGTTCGGCAGGGTCGAAGGAGCCGAGCACCTGGAGCACCCCGTCGATCAGGGGCCCGAAGAACTCCCGGCCCAGACGGATCGCCGCCGGCTCCACGCGCAGCAGGGTCCGGCGCCGGTCGTGGTCGTCGCGGACGCGTGCCACGTGGCCGAGCCGTTCGAGGCGGTCGATCACGGCGGTGGTGCCGGCGGAGTTGAGGCCGAGCCGGGCGCCGAGCAGGCCCGCGGTGGCCGGTTCGGCCGCGCGGGCCGCGTCGAGCAGGCAGATCAGGGCGCGTACGTCGGTGGGGTGCATGCCGTTGCGGGCGGCGAAGTCGGCTTGGCGCAGACCGAATTCGACGGTGACCGCGCGGAGGAGGTGCACCAGTCGAAGGTCGTCGGGTTCCTCGATTACCGGTTCCCGGTGGTCCGGTTCCCGGTGGTCCGGTTCCCCGTGGTCCGGGTCCCTGCTGTCGTCCATGTCGCCCCCTGGCGGAATCTCTCGTTGAGCGAGATTATCGCCCAGCGAGGTATTGGATGAGATGGATGACCCATCGGGACGACCCATCGGGATCACCCGTTGCACGAGCCATGGGGGCGGTACATGCACCGGACGTCTTCCTTCCGCGCCGCCTACGACGCGGTGCTCGGCCGGTGGCCCGGCCCCGTCGAGGCCGTCGATCTGGCCACCCCGTACGGGGTCACCCGCGTCAACCGGTGCGGTCCGGCCGCCGCGCCGCCGCTGGTGCTGCTTCCCGGCGGAGGCTCCACTTCCACCGTGTGGGGCGCCTGCGTCGCGGCCGGGGCGGCCCGCGCCCACCGGGTGCACGCCGTCGACCTGGTGGGGGACCCCGGGCCAGCGTTCCGGCGCCCGACCGGGCGATCCGGTCCCCCGGGGACCTGGTCGGCTGGCTCGACGCCGTCCTCGACGGGCTGGGCCCGCAGCGCCACGGGCCGGTGACCCTCGCCGGGCACTCGTACGGGGCCTGGATCGCCGCCCACTACGCCACCCGGCGCCCGGACCGGCTCGGCCGCCTGGTGCTGCTCGACCCGACCCGGGTCTTCGCGGGGCTGCGCCCGGGCTACGTACTGCGCGCGCTGCCCGTGCTGGTGCGGCCCACCCCGGAGCGGATCCGCTCCTTCCTGACCTGGGAGTCCCGCGGGGCCGCGCTCGATCCGGCCTGGCTGCGGCTGCAGGAGGAGAGCGCCGGCTTCCCCACCGTCCGGCCGGTCACCGGGCCGCGCCCCGACCTGGCCGGGCTCGCGCGGTCCGCCGGCGCGGGCCCCCGGGTCGACGTGCTCTTCGCCGGGCTCGCCGGCTGCCACGACTCCGGCCGCGCGGCCCGGGCGGCGCGCGAGGCGCTGCCGGGCGCGCGCGTCGACGTACTGCCCGGGGTCCCGCACCACGCGCTGCCGCTGACGGCGGCCGCGGAGATCGCCCGGCGCCTCTCCTAGCCCTTGCGGGACAGGGCCTCGCGGACGGCCTCCTCGGAGCGGCCGACCACGGCCGTGCCGTCCTCCGCGGTGATGATCGGGCGCTGGATGAGCTTCGGGTGAGCGGCCAGGTGGGCGATCCAGAGTCCGCGCGCGGCATCGGTCTCCTCGCGCGGCAGGTCCCGTACGCCGGTCTCCTTGGCCAGCGGGTCCGAGGTGCGCGTGATGTCCCACGGCTCCAGCCCGAGCCGGCCGAGCACCTCGCGGATCTCGCCCTCGGAGGGCACGTCCTCCAGGTAGCGGCGCACCGTGTAATCGGCGCCCTCCGCGTCCAGCAGGGTCAGGGCGCTGCGGCACTTGGAACAAGCGGGATTGATCCAGATCTCCATGGCGCCAACCCTACCCAGGGTCGGTCTGGCCAGGGGCTTTTGTCAGTGGTCCCCGGTAAAATCGAGGAAGAACGACAGGACGCCAACTACCGTTTGGGAGGCTGTAGATGGCCACTGCCACCACCGTCCAGCACGTCAAGAAGAAGCCGCTGCCGGCGGGGCTGCCCCGCGAGTGGTACGAGAGCCACAACCGCCGTCTGAAGGCGATGCGGTTGGCGATATCCCTGCTCGACTCGGGGACGTACGACGCCCGCCGTGCCACCAACCGGAAGATCCGGACGATGGCCGTTCGGACGGGGATCCACCGGCCGTCGAACGTCACCTGCAAGATGGTGCGCGCGTTCATCATGGAGTCGTAGCCGGCAGCCGTCGCCGCAGCTCGTCACCCACCGCATGGCAGGGCCCCGGCCGGCCGGGCAAAACCGGTCGGGGCTTCCGGCAGCGGTCCCGCAAGATGATGTCTATGCAGCACGTCGAGTTCTTCACGTACATGTCCGACCGCCTGTGGGGCATCCGCGTCGACGGGGCCGACCTGCGCGTCCACGCCGCGGATGCCATCCGCCCCCTGTGGCTGCAGGAGGAGAGCCCCTACGAGCGGACGCCGGAGGACACGGAGGACTTCCTGTTCAAGCAGTACGCCGGAATGACGGAGAGCACCCTCGGTGACCCGGTACGCCACTTCCTCGGCGACGCCGCCCCGGAACTCCGGAACACAGCGGCGGACGCGACCGCGGTGCTGGGCTGCCCCTGCAGCATCTGGGAGTGCTGGCCCCTGTTCACCCACATCACCGCCACCCCCGAGACCGTCACATGGTCCGGCTTCCGCCAGCCCCACCGGCCGGCCTGGGGCGAACTCCCCATCGGACCGTTCGTCTTCCCCCGGCCCGTCTACGAGAACGCGCTCGCGCACGCCGTCCACCATGCCGAGGACCCCCTCACGGCCCTGCCCCCGTCCGCCGCGGCCGACGGGGCGTAACCCCGGGCGGTGACCCCGGTGGCCCCGGTAGCCGCGAGCCGTGGGCACGGCCTACGCAGTCGGGTCCCGTCCGTCCAGGGACAGCAGCAGTAGGGCCACGTCGTCGTTCGGGCCGCCCTTCGTGAAGGCCGCGAGGTCCTGCCACACCGCCCCGACCAAGCCCGCCGGGTCCCGTGCCAGTACGGGTACCCGGGCGGCCAGCGGGTAGAAGTGCCCCGCCGCGTTGCGGGCCTCCGTCACGCCGTCGGTGTGCAGCAGCAACTGGTCCCCGGGGAGCACCGCCAGCTCCGTCGCCACCGGCGGCGTCGGACCGGCGAGCCCCAGGCCCAGCGGCGGCCCCGGCTCGACGATCACCTCCTCCACCGCCGATCCGCGGACCCGCAGGGCCGACGGGTGCCCGCACGACACGATCCGTACGACGTCCAGCCCGGGCGGGAACTCCAGCAGCATGGCCGTGGCGAACAGCTCCGGATGCTCGACCGACGCGGCTGCCGCGTCCGCCACCAGCCGCCGGTCCAGTCGGGCCGCGACCGCCCCGAGTCCGACGTCGTCGATCACGGCCTCGCGGAAGGCCCCGAGCAGCGCCGCCACCGTGCCGACCGCCGCCAGTCCGTGCCCCTGCACGTCCCCGACCAGCGCCCGCACCCCGTACGGCCCGGCCCGTACGTCGTACAGGTCGCCGCCGACCAGCGTGCCGTGCTGCGCCGCCCGGTAGAGGCCCGAGCAGCGCACCGGACCCACCCGCTCCGGCACCGGTGGGAGGACCGCGAGCTGGGCCGCCTCCGCCACCGTCCGTACGCTGACCAGCTGCGCGTCCCGGCGCTGGCGGACCCAGGCGATCACCACGCTGAGCACGCCGACGACGGCCACCGTGGCCAGGTCCGTGCCGCGGGCGTTGGCGACACCGAGCGAGTGGACGCCCAACAGCAGAAGGACGATGCCGGCGAAGACCGCGGTCCCCGCCGCCCCGTACGCGAAGGCGGCCACCGGGGGCAGACCGGCCAGGAAGAACCCGAGCTCCGCGCCCGGGGTGACCGCCTGGGCCAGGACCAGTACGACCAATGCTGCCGCGGGCGCGATCCGGGCCCAGCGCGGCGGCGGCTCGCCGCGCAGCCAGCCCGCTTCCTGCCGTCGGCGTCTCACCCCTCCACCCTGGTACGGCGGCCGGGCCCGCGCACCCCGGACCGGCCCGCCGGGTGGCCCTGTCGGCCCCGGGCCGCGACAGTGGTGGGCGTGACGGCAAGCGAAGGCGCGGGGAAACGGCCCGGCAGGGCGCACGTCGAGGCGCACGGCGAGGGCGGCGCCGGCTCGCAGAGCGGGGAGATCAGCACGCGGCTCAACTGGCTGCGCGCGGGTGTGCTCGGTGCCAACGACGGGATCATTTCCACCGCGGGTCTGGTGGTCGGCATGGCGGGGGCCACCACCTCGCGTTCGGCGATCCTGGCGGCGGGCGTCGCCGGGCTGCTGGCGGGCTCGTTGTCGATGGCGGCGGGGGAGTACGTCTCCGTCAGTTCCCAGCGGGACTCCGAACGGGCGGCGCTCGACCTGGAACGCCGGGAACTGGCCGAGGAGCCGGAGGCGGAGCTCGACGAACTCACCGACCTGCTCGCCGAGCGGGGGCTCAGCCGGGAGGTGGCGCGGGAGGCCGCCGAGCAGCTGACGGAGCGGGACGCGCTGCGGGCCCATGCCCGGGTGGAACTGGGGATCAACCCCGACGAGCTCGCCAACCCGTGGCACGCGGCCTTCGCCAGTCTCGTCGCCTTCACGGTCGGGGCGCTGCTGCCGCTGCTGGCGATCATCCTGCCGGGGCCGTCGCAGCGGGTGCCGGTGACGGTGGTGGCGGTGCTGGCCGCGCTGACGCTGTGCGGGGTGATCAGCGCGCGGCTGGGCGGGGCGCGCGTGCCGAGGGCGGTCGCCCGGAACGTGGCCGGCGGCGCCCTGGCCATGGCCGTGACCTACGCGGTGGGCACCTGGCTCGGCACCACCGCCTGACCCGCGCCTCAAACGCCGGCGGGGCTGAAATCCAGCCCCGCCAGGGGGCACCTCCCAGCGGTAGCTGGGGGAGTTTGAGGCGCGGGCGCGGAGCGCCGTGTGGTGACGCCCGCCAGGGCACGTGCGTCCGGCGAAGGACGACGACGCGCCCCGAATACCGCCGGGCCAGCGCAGCGACCCGGCAGGATGGGGGCATGCGGATTGCTGTTACCGGGGCGACCGGGCTCATCGGAAGTGCACTCGTGCGGTCCCTGCGGGCGGACGGGCACGAGGTGGTGCGGTTCGTGCGGCGGGAGCCCGTCGGCGCGGACGAGGCGCGGTGGGATCCGGCCCGCGGGTACGTGGACCCCGCCGGGCTGGCCGGCTGCGGTGCCGTCGTGCACCTGGCCGGCGCCGGGGTCGGGGACCACCGGTGGACGGCCGCGTACAAGAGGGAGATCCGCGACAGCCGGGTGCTCGGCACCGCCGCGCTCGCGAACGCCCTCGCCGCCCTCGACGAGCCGCCCGCCGTCCTGGTCAGCGGTTCGGCCGTCGGCTACTACGGGGACACCGGTGACCGGGCCGTCGACGAGGCCGCCCCGGCCGGGCAGGGGTTCCTGCCCTCGGTCTGCGTGGAGTGGGAGGCGGCGGCCGCTCCCGCCCGGGAGGCCGGGATCCGGACCGCGTTCGCCCGTACCGGGCTGGTCGTGGCCCGAGAGGGCGGAGCCTGGGGGCGGATGTTCCCGATCTTCCGCGCCGGCATCGGCGGCCGGCTCGGCAACGGCCGCCAGTACTGGTCGTACATCTCCCTCCGGGACGAGATCGCGGCCCTGCGGCACATCATCGACACCCCGGGCCTGTCCGGCCCGGTCAACCTGACCGCCCCGGAGCCGCTGACCAACCGCCAGATCACCGAGGCCATGTCCCGCGTGCTGCGCCGGCCCGCGGTGCTGCCGGTACCGGCCGTGGCCCTGCGCGTCGTGCTGGGGGAGTTCTCCGAGGACGTGCTGGGCAGTCAGCGGGCCCGGCCCGCGCGGCTGCTGGAGTCCGGCTTCGTCTTCCACGACCCCGGCATCGAACAGGCGATCCGCGCCACGCTCTGAGATCCGCGTGCGACCACCGTGCGACCGTTCGTGACCCATATGCGACCGCTGTGCGACCGGAGTTGACCGCAATGTCACGCCGAACTCGGGTTCCCCTTTAACCGGTTGAGGGAAGGAGGATCCCCACACAGCCGCGCCGACCTCGGGGAGGGGCACGTGCTCAGCAGCTCACACCATGCCGCACACCATGCGGACGTCGTCATCGTAGGAGCCGGGGTCTCAGGACTCGCGGCCGCGCAGCACCTGATCGCAGCCGGAGTCACGGTCACCGTCCTGGAAGCCGCGGACGACCCCGGCGGGCGGATGGCCACCGAGTCCGCCGACGGGTTCCGGCTGGACCGGATCGGGCAACTGCTCAACACCTCGTACACGGAACTCGAACGCACCCCCGGCCTGCGGGCCCTGAACCTGCGCCCCTTCACCCCGGGCGTCCTCGTCCACACCGACGGGAAACAGCTGCGGGTCGGGGTCCTCACCCCGGCCCGGGCCCTGGCCAGCGGCTCCCTCGACCAGGCCCGGATCAGCGCCGCCCTCGGCCGGCTCGCCACCCTGCCCGAGGAGAAGCTGCTCGCCCGTCCCGAACGCACCGCCCACGCCGCCCTGCGCTCCCGCGGGCTGCCGACGCGCACCCTGAACGGTGCGCTCCGCCCCCTGCTCGCCACCCTGCTGCGCGACCCGGAGCTCACCACCTCCAGCCGGGTCGCCGACCTCGCCCTGCGCACCTTCGCCCGCGGCCGCCTCGCCGTGCCCGAGGGCGGCGCGGCGGCCCTGCCCGACCTGCTCGCCGCCGCCCTGCCGCCCGGCACCGTACGGACCGGGGTCCGGGTCCGGTCGGTGGCGACCAACCTGGTGACCACCGAGGAGCACGGCGACTTCCGCTGCCGTTCCGTCCTCCTGGCCACCGGGGCCCGCGCCGCCGCCGAGCTCCTGCCCGGCCTGCGCGTGCCCGCCTTCCACGAGGTCACCGTCCTGCACCACGCCACCACCGCACCCCTGCCCCGGGACGGCTCCCTGCTCCTGGACGGGGACCCCGCCTGGCCCGTATCCCACACGGCCGTGATGAGCGCGGTCGACCCGACCCGGGCCCCGGCCGGCCGGAGCCTGGTCAGCACCACCGTGCTCGGCCCGCCGCCGCCCGTGCGCACGGTCGCCGCACGGCTGGCCCGGCTCTACGACACCCCCACCCGCGAGTGGGAACTGCTGGCCGTCCACCACACCCCGGAGGCGGTCCCCGCAATGCCACCGCCGCACGACATGCGGCGTCCCGTACGGGTACTGGCCGGGCTCTACGTGTGCGGCGACCACCGCGACACCAACACCGTCCAGGGGGCCCTGCACTCGGCCCGGCGCGCCGCCGGCGCCGTCCTGCGCGACTTCGGCATCCGACTCCCGGTCACCCCGGAGCCCGCACTTCCGGTGGCGGCCTGAGAACCACGGCCGAAGCGGGGGCCCGGTCCTGTGCACAGGACCGGGCCCCCGCCCCCTGCCCCGAGGGCGCTCCGGGCGCTCAGGGGTGCTTCGGAATGTTTCGGGGCGTTTGTGGACGCTATGTAGCGTTTCAGGACAGGGCGGCCACCCGGTCCCGGTAGGTCCGCACGGCAGAGGCGTCCCGGTACGGCTCCAGCCGCCGCTCGAAGTCCCGTACGTACTCCACCGCCCGCACCGACCGCATCTCCATCGCCTGCTGCGCCGCCTCCGCACCCAGCGCGCACGCCTGGTCCAGCTCGCCCAGCCCCAGCCGGGCCGTGGCCAGCACCACCCGGCAGAACAGTCGGGACCGGGCGTACGCCGGCCCCCGCAACTGGAGGGACCGCTCCGCGTGCTGCGCCGAGGCCCGGTACTGCTGGAGGTCCCGGTGGCAGTGCCCGAACTCGTCCGCCAGCTGCGCCTCGTCGTAGAACCGGGCCCAGTGCGGAACGTCGTCCCCCGGCCGGGCCGCGCCCAGCGCGCGCTCGGCCCGCACCAGGGAGGCGGTCGACGCCCGGACCTCGCCGAGGACCGCGTGTCCGCGTGCCTCCGCCGAGTGGAGCAGGGCCTGCACCACGGGCGGCGGGCCGGAGCCGACGCCCTGCTGGGCCACCCGGGCCAGTTGCACGGCCTCGCGGCCGTGACCGAGGTAGACCGCCTGCCGGCTCATGGTGACGAGCACGTACGAGCCGTACGGGCGGTCCGCGGCCGCCTGCGCGAGCCGCAGCGCCTGCACGAAGTACCGCTGGGCGAGCCCGTGCGCGGCGATGTCGAAGGAGGTCCAGCCCGCGAGCCGGGTCAGATCGGCGGCGGCCGAGAACAAGCGCCGCCCGGTGGTCTCCCCGTAGGTCCCGCGGAGCATCGGTTCGGCCTCGTGCTCCAGGTAGCGCACCAGGGCCTGCCGGGCGTGCCCGCCGCCGTAGGCCTGGTCCAGGGTCCGGAACAGCTCGCTGACCGATCTCAGCGCCGCGATGTCCCCGCCGGTCACCCGCTGCCCGGGGCCGCGGTCGATCTGCCGCTGCCGGGGGACCGAGGTCCGCCCCTGCAGCGGGACGCGGGCCGCGGAGGGTTCCGCGCCCCGGCCGACCCGCTCGTCGGCCCGGCCGATCAACCAGTCCCGGCTGGGCACCACCAGCCCGGCCGGGGTGAAGGCGATCTTCCGGAGCTCGGCGTGCGAACCGGAGTCCTTGCGCCACAGCCCGCTCGCGATGTCCACGGCCTCCTCCGGGGTGGCCGCGAACTCCAGCCCCGCGTACACGGGCGCGCAGGCGTCCAGCCCCAGGTCCTGGGCGGAGAGCCGGCGTCCGAGGCGGCGGGTGAAGACCTCGGCGATCAGCGCCGGGGTGGTCCCGCGGGGCTGCTGCCCGCGCAGCCATCGGGTCACGGAGGTCTTGTCGTACCGCAGGTCGAGACCGTGCTCCAGGCCTAGCTGGTCGACGCGGCGGGCGAGGCCGGCATTGGAGAACCCGGCTTCCGCGATCAGCGCCGCGAGCTGCCGGTTGGGGACGCGCTGGGCAGGTCGTTCCGTCATCGGCTCCACGGTTTCCTGACGTGACGGACCGGGGTCCCGGCCCTGTGAACGGCGTGAATGTAGCGGCGAACTTCGCCGATGCCGCCCTCTCTGCCCCACATTCATCCGATCGTGTGCAGAATGCGTAGGGCCCTTTACGGACCGGACCCCTCCGCCCACGTACGCTGCGGGCCATGACCCCTCGGCCCCACGGGGCGCACCTCCCCGAGGAGCGAACCGAATCCACCGTCCCGCTGTCCCCGCCCGAACTGACCGAGGCGGAGTGCCGGCGCTGCGGCACCTACATCGCCGGGCTCGACGGGCGGTACGCGTGCGGGGTGTGCGGCTGGGTCAACGACCACTCGGAGGGCCACCGGCGGCTGCCGCGCGCGGACGAGGACCCGGACCGGCCGCTCAAGGGGCGGCGCCGGCCGAAGCAGCTGCCGGGGCCCGTGCCGGAGCCCGAGCCCGTGTCCGAGCCCGTGTCCGAGCCCGTGTCCGAGCCCGCGCCGCGGCCCGCGCCGGGGCCCTGAAGGGGCTCGTGCGGGTCGCCGTACCCTTGCTCAGTGAGGTACGTGCACACAGCAGGTTCAATGAGGAGGCGCTGCGGTGGCTGAGCTTGGGTTCGTCCATCTGGGCTTCGGGCCGAATTCCGTCGAGTACACCCGGGCCTGGGAGGAACAGCGCCGGGTGCACGCGGCCCGCTTCGCGGACGAGATCGAGGACACCTGCCTGCTGGTGGAGCACCCGCCGGTCTACACGGCAGGGCGGCGCACCGACCCCAGCGAACGCCCGCTCGACGGCACCCCCGTCGTCGACGTGGACCGCGGCGGCAAGATCACCTGGCACGGCCCGGGCCAGCTGGTCGGCTACCCGATCATGAAGCTGCCCCGCCCGGTGGACGTCGTCGCCCACGTCCGCCGCCTCGAAGAGGCCCTGATCCGCACCGCCGCCGAGTTCGGCGTGGAGACCACCCGGGTCGAGGGCCGCTCCGGAGTCTGGGTCCTGGGCGACCCCGTCGAGGAGCGCCCCACGATCGGCGGCCTCTCTCTCGACCTCGACCCCCGACTGCACGACGAGGAGTTCGACGCGCGGCTGAATGGCCCCGAGTACGCCCCGTCCAACGCCGGCCAGCGCCGCGAGGACCGCAAGCTCGCCGCCATCGGCATCCGGGTCGCCAAGGGCGTCACGATGCACGGCTTCGCGATCAACGTGAACCCGGACAGCACCTGGTTCGACCGGATCATCCCCTGTGGGATCCGGGACGCCGGTGTGACCTCGCTCTCGTACGAACTGGGCCGGGAGATCACCATCGCCGAGGTGCTTCCCGTGGCCGAACGGCACCTGAAGGACGTACTGGAGCACGCGGAGTTGAGGCCCCGCGAGATAGAGCCGGCAGTGGGCTCCTAGCCCCCGGGAATGCGGCCGGCCGCTCGCAGGTTGGCCGACGTAAGAGCGTACGAAATTACGGGCGTACCCTGGTGGGCGCCCGAACAATCGAAGTCACAGGGAGCCGGTCGTGTCCGCAGTCGCACCCGACGGACGCAAGATGCTGCGCCTGGAGGTCCGTAACGCCCAGACCCCCATCGAGCGCAAGCCCGAGTGGATCAAGACCCGGGCGAAGATGGGCCCCGAGTACACCAAGATGCAGGCCCTGGTGAAGGGCGAAGGACTGCACACGGTGTGCCAGGAAGCCGGCTGTCCGAACATCTACGAATGCTGGGAGGACCGCGAGGCCACCTTCCTCATCGGTGGTGACCAGTGCACCCGGCGCTGTGACTTCTGCCAGATCGACACGGGCAAGCCCGAGGCGCTGGACCGTGACGAGCCGCGGCGCGTCGGCGAGTCCGTGGTCACGATGGACCTGAACTACGCCACCATCACCGGCGTCGCGCGCGACGACCTGGCCGACGGCGGTGCCTGGCTGTACGCGGAGACCGTGCGCCAGATCCACCAGCAGACGGCGGGCCGCGAGTCCGGCCACACCAAGGTCGAGCTGCTGGCCCCCGACTTCAACGCGGTCCCGGAGCTGCTGGAGGAGGTCTTCGCCTCCCGCCCCGAGGTCTTCGCGCACAACGTCGAGACGGTGCCGCGGATCTTCAAGAGGATCCGCCCCGGCTTCCGCTACGAGCGCTCGCTCGACGTGATCACCAAGGCCCGCGCCTACGGCCTGGTGACCAAGTCGAACCTGATCCTCGGCATGGGCGAGGAGCGCGAGGAGGTCTCGCAGGCCCTGAAGGACCTGCACGAGGCCGGCTGCGAGCTCATCACCATCACCCAGTACCTGCGGCCCTCGCCGCGGCACCATCCCGTCGAGCGCTGGGTGAAGCCGGCCGAGTTCGTCGAGCTGGCGAAGGAGGCCGAGGAGATCGGCTACTCCGGCGTGATGTCCGGCCCGCTGGTCCGGTCCTCGTACCGGGCGGGTCGCCTCTACCAGCAGGCGATGGAGAAGCGCAGCCGAGTCTGAGCGCAGGTTGAGGGTCCGCCCGAGGTACGAGGGCGGGCACTGTGCGTGTGAAGTCGCGCACAAAATGCTACCAACGAGTAATACCGCATCGGCGCGGCCCCTAGGCTCTTTCTTGAGGAAGAGTTCGGCGGGCCGCGTCGGCGTTTGCAACGTGTCAATCACATTTGACCGACCGGTCACGCCCTGGTAACACCAGTCAGTGACGCTTGGTCCACGCACCGCACACACCGCTCGCACCGCGCAGGGGCGAGCATCGTGAAAGGGATCGACATCATGCAGGCCGCGCCCGTACGCGCCATTGCCATCCCGACCCTCTCCGACGCCTTCCGGGGCATTGAGTCCCTGCTGATGAGCGGGGCCCGCCGCAACGCCTGGACGGCGGTCCTGGAGGACCGCAAGCGGGCCAAGGACCGGGTCGAAACCGAACACGTACTTGAGGCCGCGGCTACCCGAACCCCGCAGGCCACGTAAACTTCGCTGTATGGCGAGGAAGTCAAACGCAGAGACTGCTGCGAACCCCGGGCGACTGAAGCAGATCGCCCTGACGTACAAGATGACGCGCAAGGCGGACCCGAAGGTCGGTCTGATCGTCGCGGGCGTGGGCATCGTCACCGTCGGTGTCTTTCTCGCGATCGGCTTCCTGGTCGAGCACGAGATCTACCTGGGTGTCCTGGGCTTCCTGGTGGCGTTCCTCGCGATGGCGATCGTCTTCGGGCGACGGGCCGAGCGGGCCGCCTTCGGGCAGATGGAAGGACAGCCGGGAGCTGCCGCTGCCGTACTGGACAACGTGGGACGGGGCTGGACGACCACCCCCGCCATCGCGATGACCCGGCAGCAGGACATCGTCCACCGTGCCGTGGGCAAGGCCGGCGTCGTGCTGATCGCCGAGGGCAACCCGAACCGGGTGAAGCCGCTGCTCGCGAACGAGAAGAAGAAGCTGGCCCGGATCATGCCGGACGTGCCGGTGCACGACTTCATCGTGGGCACGGGCGAGGGCGAGGTGCCGCTCAAGAAGGTGCGCACCACCCTGCTCAAGCTGCCGCGCGTGCTGGCCGGCCCGCAGATCACCGAGGTCAACGACAAGCTGCGCGCCATGGGCGATCTCATGAGCAACATGCCGCTGCCGAAGGGCCCCATGCCGAAGGGCATGAAGATGCCGCGCGGCGGAAAGATGCGCTGACCCGGTCACCTGATTTTCGTATACGACACAGGGGTGCCCCCCGAGCCCGCGGGCCCGGGGGGCACCCCTGTGTCGTACGTCGTACGCGTTCTCCGCGGCCGGTCCTAGATGCGGACCTGGACGGCGCGGGCCAGTCGGTCGTGCAGGCCGCGGCCGTCGCGGTCCCAGATCAGCGCCGGGACGACCAGGGCCAGCAGCAGCGTGCGCAGGACCACCCGGACGATGCCGAGGCGGCCTCCGGACTCCGAAATCACCCGGAGGCCCAGGATCCGCTTGCCAGGGGTGAAGCCCACGGTGCCGACCGTCAGGACGGTGAGGGCCACGAAGAGCGCGAGGGTCCAGTCGGCCGCTTCGGTCAGGTTGCCGCCGGTGATCAGCCCGTAGGCAATCAGCTGGCAGCCGATCCAGTCGATCGCGACGGCGCCGAACCGACGCCCGAAGCGGGCCACCGAGCCGGGCCCCTGCTGGGGCAGGCCGAGCTGTTGACCCGGATAGCCGAAGTCGACGCCCATCTCCTCGGCGGCCGCGCGGGGGCCGGAGAGCCAGGATCCGATTGCCTGTCTGTTGTCCACCCGAACACGGTACCCGTGGCGCCGCACGGCCCTCCGGTCGGACCCTGGTTAACTTGTGCGAAACAAATGGGTCATGCTTGGGAAATCCCGTCTGCTTATGGTCGGGTCAGCGTGCGGCACCGCACTGACGCGCCACGAGCTATAAAGCCCGTCCCTCCCCCGGGGTCGGGAGTAGGAGGAGTTGGATGTTCAAGAACGCCGACGAAGTGAAGCAGTACATCGAGGAGAACGACGTCAAGTTCGTCGACGTCCGCTTCTGCGACCTGCCTGGTGTGATGCAGCACTTCACCATCCCGGCGCGAGCGTTCGACCCGGCGGAGGAGCTCGCCTTCGACGGATCCTCGATCCGCGGCTTCCAGGCGATCCACGAGTCCGACATGGCGCTGCGTGCCGACATCACCACCGCGCGTCTGGACCCGTTCCGCAAGGACAAGACGCTCAACATCAACTTCTTCATCCACGACCCGATCACGGGTGAGGCCTACAGCCGCGACCCGCGCAACATCGCGAAGAAGGCCGAGGCGTACCTCGCCTCCACCGGCATCGCCGACACCGCGTTCTTCGGCCCCGAGGCCGAGTTCTACGTGTTCGACAGCGTGCGCTTCGCGACCTCCGCGAACGAGGGCTTCTACCACATCGACTCCGAGGCCGGCGCCTGGAACACGGGCTCCGAGGAGAACAACCGTGGTTACAAGGTCCGCTACAAGGGTGGTTACTTCCCCGTAGCCCCGGTCGACCACTTCGCCGACCTGCGCGCCGAGATCTCCCTCGAGCTGGACGCCCAGGGCCTCCAGGTCGAGCGCCAGCACCACGAGGTCGGCACCGGTGGCCAGGCCGAGATCAACTACAAGTTCAACACGCTGCTCGCCGCGGCCGACGACCTGATGCTCTTCAAGTACATCGTGAAGAACGTCGCCTGGCGCAACGGCAAGACCGCGACCTTCATGCCGAAGCCGATCTTCGGTGACAACGGCTCGGGCATGCACGTGCACCAGTCGCTGTGGGCGAACGGCGACCCGCTGTTCTACGACGAGGCCGGCTACGCGGGCCTGTCGGACACCGCCCGCTACTACATCGGCGGCATCCTCAAGCACGCCCCGTCGCTGCTGGCGTTCACCAACCCGACGGTGAACTCCTACCACCGCCTGGTCCCGGGCTTCGAGGCGCCGGTCAACATGGTGTACTCGCAGCGCAACCGCTCCGCCGCCATGCGCATCCCGATCACGGGCTCGAACCCGAAGGCCAAGCGCGTCGAGTTCCGCGCGCCGGACCCGTCCTCGAACCCGTACCTCGCCTTCGCGGCGCTGCTGCTCGCGGGCCTCGACGGCATCAAGAACAAGATCGAGCCGATGGAGCCGATCGACAAGGACCTCTACGAGCTCTCGCCCGACGAGCACGCGAGCGTCCCGCAGGTCCCGACCAGCCTCGAGGACGTCCTCAAGGCCCTGGAGGAGGACCACGAGTACCTCCTGGCCGGCGGTGTCTTCACCCCCGACCTGATCGAGACCTGGATCGACTACAAGCGCACGCACGAGATCGCCCCGATCGCGCTGCGTCCGCACCCGCACGAGTTCGAGCTCTACTTCGACATCTAAACCGCAGACTCCCAAGCGAAGGCCGCCGTCCCACCCGGGCCGGCGGCCTTCGCCGTGTGCGGAGGCGGGCGCGGGTGCGGCGGGGACTGTGACGACATGATTCACCCATGAGCGCTTCGACTTCGGCATCGGGCCCGGCCCGGCAGAGTTCCACCCCGCAGCCGGACCCGGGGCCTGCTGGCCCAGCTGCCGGGCCACCCTTCAACCGCCGTGTCCACATCGTTGCTGAGATCCTGGACCGCCCTGAGGAACTGAACCTGCTCCAGCAGGTGTGCGACGCGATGGCCTGGCCCTTACGCGAGCCGCTGGCCGGGGAGACCACGGTGACCACGGACGCAAGCTGGACGCTGCGCGTGATCGAGATCCGGATCCGCGGAGTTCGCGAAACAGCGGTCGAACAGGCGGTCGCCACCCTGGACACGCTGGCCCAGGACGCCGAGCTGTCCTTGCACTGCCGCGATGCCACCCTCGTGGAGCGCGTCCAACGACCACAGATCGAGTGGCACCTACGGGGCAGGCGGGGACCGGTGAACCGGCGGATCCGCCAGGCGCTCCACCTGGCCGTCCGAACGGGCGAGCACGATCCGCATGCGGGCACTGTCCGGCTGGTCCGCGTTCCCACCACGCTCGATGAGTCCCGGCCCCGCCGACTGGCTCGTACGCGACGCACCGCCCGGGCCGAGTTTGCGCACCACCCGCTGGCGCTGCGGCGACTGGACCCAGAAGTGCACGAGGTAGGCAGCCCCTCGGTGCCTCGGGGGTGGTACGTCCTGGCATTCCTGGCACTCGTTTTCACCGCGACAGCCATCTGCTTGCTCGGCGCCGGCCTCTGGCCCGCGCTCGGCGCGGACAGTCCGCGCGTCGGCGGCCCGCTCGTCGTCCTGGCCGGAGGCTATCTGCTGAGCGGAACTGTTCTGGCGGTGCGGCGCACCCCCACGCACCGCGCGCTTCCGTGGCTCGCCACGCTGGCCGTGCCCCTCGCAATACCCCTGGTCCCATGGCTCGGGACACTCGTCCAACGGGCCTATCTGTCGCCGTTCGGGTTGCGCCCCACGCCGGGGACCGGAGGGCTGGGCAACATCCAGGCGGGGCTCTGGGTGCTGTGCGTGTTCGTCACAACCGCACTGGTACCGGTGGCATACCTCGGGTGGATGCGATTCCTCGCCCCCTCCCTGCGAGTCCGGGGGCCGTGGTTGTCCTGGGCGCCTGCAGTGATTCTGGGCATAGGCATGGGCACGGCGTTCAGCCTGCTCACCTTCCATGCAGCGGCGGTCAGTGGCGCGGAGAACCGAGCGCAAGCAGCGGCCGGCCGCGACATCCCGGAGTACTTCGGGGTCAGCGCCGAGTACGCGTGCGTGGAGCCGACTTCCCGCGAAGCGCCGTACTACGGAACCCCGCCTCCCCATGACAAGCCGGTGGTGATCTTCGGGCAATCCGGTGACCGGGTCGATTTCTGGGACCCCTCCGCCAACCGAAAGACCAGCATCCGCTTGGAGGACGCCCGCATCAGGGTCGTTCCCCACAGCGACTCGCCGTGCGCCGACGCCGCCCAGGCCGTCAGTGGCCGGGGCCGGGAGAGCTGAGATCCCCTCAACCTTCGCGGAGGCGCGGCCTCGGGTCGGCAATTGACGATTTCCTTCTGAGGGAAATACCTGATGGGAGGCCCTCCATCGCGTTCTGGGGGCGCGGCGGGGGGCCTTTCCGCTTTGACAGGTCCGCATGGGCGGGTGAGGGTGGAAATGACCTAAAAGGCCCATAAGCGAGACATGTACGGAGGTGCATGAAAATGCGCCGTAAGATCGTTGCGGCAGCCATGGCGGGCGCCGCGGGAATCGCGATAGGTCTGCTGCCCGTCGCCAGCGCCTCGGCTTCGGTCGTCACGGGTAACGGCGGTGGCGGGAACGGTGGCTACGACTGCTACCGGTACCCCTCCAACCGTTCCGACGCCCGGTGGGACGCCTGCTGCAACCACGACTGGCGCAACCGTCCCAGCTGGTGCTGGGAGCGGGGCGGCGTCGGTGGATACAACGACAACTGGCGCGACAACCACAACTGGCGCGACTCGAACTGGTCGAACTGGAACGACTCCGGCCGCGGTGGCAACGGTGACTGGGGCCACCACGACGACTGGGGCAACGGTCGCGGCGGCAACGGTGACTGGGGCAACGGCCGTGGTGGCGACGGCGGTCGCGGTGGCGACGGCGGCGGCAACTGGGGTGGCGGCGGTGGCGACGGCGGCGGTCGCGGTGGCGACGGCGGCGGCGGCAACTGGGGTGGCGGAGGGGGCGGCGACGGCGGTCGCGGTGGCGACGGCGGCGGCGGCAACTGGGGTGGCGGAGGGGGCGGCGGTGGCGGCGGTGGCGGTGGCTGGGGTGGCTGAACCCCGACCGGAAGCCTAGGCCCACCGGCCCGACCCGGCCCGATGTGATGCCTGCGATGCCCCTGTTCCTCCCCCTAGCGGAGGAGCAGGGGCATCGCCCCCGTGAGGTCGCGCAGGCAGCGGACCGCGAGTTCCGCCGGGGATCCGGGGCCCGAGACCGGGGCCTGCGTCGTCGACCACAGCTCCAGCGAGACGCGGATCGCGTCCGTGGCCGCCGCCGCGAGCAGGCGCACCTCCAGCGGGTCGGCCCCCGGGCCCGCCAGTCGTGAGATCACCGGGACCAGGTGCTCCTCGGAGTCCTGGTTCACGCGGTACCAGACCGCGCGCAGGGCCTGGTCGTCCGCCGCCGCGCGCAGGAGGCCGCGGGTCACCTCCAGGCCCTCCTCGACCGCCTGCTGTCCGCTCAGCGACCGGGTGACCGCGCGTTCCAGCGCCTCGCCCAGCGGCGTGCCGGGGTCCTCCTCGGCGAGCAGGGCGCGCCAGGCGTCGCCGCCGCCCGCCAGCAGCGGGGCCACCGCCTCCTGCTTGTTGCGGAAGTAGCGGTAGAAGGTGCGCAGGGCCACCCCCGCCCGGTGGGCGATGTCCTCCGCGGTGGTGCCGTCGGGGCCGTGTTCGGCGAACAGTTCGCAGGCCGCACGGGCGATGTCGAGCTGGGTGGCGGCCTTGCGGCGCTCGGTCAGCGACTGGGCTCCGGGGCCGGCCTGGGGAGCGTACGGACGAGGGGATTTCACGGGTGAAGCGTACCCCTAGCCAACCTCCGTGATTACATTCTTTGTCATTATGGCAAAACGTGTCATCGCTTCGGTACGCTCGCGCCATGAACCGTTACGAAGGACGACGCGTCCTCATCACCGGCGGCGGCTCCGGCATCGGCCAGGCCACCGTCCACCGCATCCTCGCCGAGGGCGGCCGGGTCCACACCGTGGACGTCAACGAGGCCGGTCTGAAGGCCACCGCCGACCGGGCCGCCGCCGAGGGCCACGCGGCCCGACTCACCACCGCGCTCCTCGACATATCCGACGAGAACGCCGTCAAGGAGGGCGTGGCCGCCGCGGCCGACGTCCTCGGCGGGATCGACGTACTCGTCAATGCCGCGGGCATCCTGCGCTCCGCGCACACCCACCGGACCACCCTCGACCTGTGGAACCAGGTCATCGCGGTCAACCTGACCGGCACCTTCCTGATGATCCGCGAGTCCCTCCCGGCGCTGCTCGCGGGTGACCGGCCGGTCGTCGTGAACTTCAGCTCCACCTCGGCGTCCTTCGCCCACCCCTACATGTCCGCCTACGCGGCCAGCAAGGGCGGCATCCAGTCCATGACCCACGCACTGGCCGCCGAGTACAGCAAGCAGGGCCTGCGCTTCGTCAGCGTCGCACCCGGATCCATCGAGAGCGGCATGACCACCGGCACCGGCCCCGGCCTGCCGGAGGACACCGACTGGTCCCTCTTCACCAAGCTGGCCCCGGCCCTCGGCCAGGGCTTCGCCGGCCCGCAGACCGTCGCCGGCGTCGTCGCCATGCTGGGCTCCGAGGACGGTGCGTTCATCACCGGTACGGAGATCCGCATCGACGGCGGCACGCACTACTGATCAGGCGCGGAACCGGTCCCACAGCCGGGGGAAGCGCTCCGCGAGCACGGCTTCGTTCTCGAAGTCCAGCGGGGCGCCTTCCGGCTCGGCCGCCTGCAGCGGGATGCCCAGATCCGGCGCCACCGCCCCGGTCAGCTGCTCGTACGCCTCGTCGGCCGCGTACCCCAGCTCCTCGCCGTCCCCGTCGATCTCCTCGTCGAAGTCGCCCAGCAGCTCCGCCAGCTGGTCGGGATCGTGCACCCCGCCCTCGAACACCTCCCGCCCCTGGCCGATCAGCCAGCAGCGGAAGTAGTCGAAGGCGTCGTCGCTCGCCCCGTCGAGCAGTACCCAGGCCGCGCCCCACAGGTCCCAGGTGTAGGCCCGGTTGTACCGGGACTCGAAGTGGCGGGCGAAGTCCAGCACGGAGTCCGGGTCGAGCAGTGCGAGCCGCTCCACGAGCAGCTCGGCGTGTTCCTCGGGGTCGCCGTCGGCGGCCTCGCGAGTACGGTCGACGATCTCCCAGAACTCCGTCTCGTCCATCACCGCTCCAGCATCACGGGTCCGCCCCCCGGCCGCCACCGCGCATACGGCCAAAGGCCGGTGTCGCCTTGCCCTCCACGAGGTTCCGGCCGCCGGGAAACGCCGTGAGGCGGCCCGCCCCCGAAGGGACGGGCCGCCTCACGGACGGTCACGGTCGGGGCCGGCGGCTCAGAGGCCGTAGCGCTCCCGGGCCTCCTTGACGGCGGACGCCGGCACCTCGCCGCGGCGGGCGAGCTGGGCCAGCGCGGCCACCACGATCGACTGCGCGTCGACACCGAAGTGGCGGCGGGCGCCCTCACGGGTGTCGGACAGGCCGAAGCCGTCCGTACCGAGCGAGGTGTAGTCCTGCTCCACCCACTGGCTGATCTGGTCCGGGACCTGACGCATCCAGTCGGAGACGGCGAGGACGGGGCCGGCGGCACCCTCCAGCGCGCGGGTGATGTACGGGGTGCGCACCTCGCCGCGCAGCAGCGCCTCGTCGCACTCCAGCGCGTCGCGCCGCAGCTCGCCCCAGGAGGTGGCGGACCACACGTCGGCGGCCACGTTCCACTCGGCTGCCAGCAGCTTCTGCGCCTCCAGGATCCAGTGGATCGCGGTGCCCGAGGCCATCAGCTGGACCTTGGGGGCGTCGGCGGCCGGGGCCGCCTCCGCCAGGTCCGCCGCCGTGTTGAAGCGGTAGAGGCCCTTGAGGATGCCCTCCTCCACGCCCTCGGGCATGGCGGGCTGCACCTTCGGCTCGTTGTAGACCGTCAGGTAGTAGAAGACGTCTTCCGGCGTCTCGCCGTACATCCGGCGCAGACCGTCCTTGACGATCACCGCGATCTCGTACGCGAAGGCCGGGTCGTAGTTGAGCGACGCCGGGTTCGTGGACGCGATCAGGTGCGAGTGGCCGTCCGCGTGCTGGAGGCCCTCACCGGTCAGCGTGGTGCGGCCGGCGGTGGCGCCGACGATGAAGCCCTTGCCGAGCTGGTCGGCGAGCTGCCACATCTGGTCGGCGGTGCGCTGCCAGCCGAACATCGAGTAGAAGATGTAGAAGGGGATCATCGGCTCGCCGTGCGTCGCGTACGACGTGCAGGCGGCGATGAAGTCGGCCATGGCGCCGGCCTCGGTGATCCCCTCGTTGAGGATCTGGCCGTCCTTGGCTTCCTTGTAGTACATGAGCTGGTCGCGGTCGACCGGCTCGTACGTCTGGCCCAGCGGCGAGTAGATGCCGGCCGACGGGAAGAGGGACTCCATGCCGAAGGTGCGGGCCTCGTCGGGGACGATCGGCACCCAGCGCTTGCCGGTCTCCTTGTCCCGCATCAGGTCCTTGACGAGCCGGACGAAGGCCATCGTGGTGGCCATCTCCTGCTTGCCGGAGCCCTTGAGCAGCGGGGCGAAGGAACGGTCCGCGGGGGCGGGCAGGGCCACGTGCTTGACCTTGCGGGCCGGGGCCGGACCGCCGAGCGCCGCGCGGCGCTCGTTCAGGTACTGGACCTCGGGGCTGTTCGCGCCCGGGTGGCCGTACGGGACCTGGCCGTCGGCGAAGGCGCTGTCCGGGATCGGGAGGCCGAGCTTGTCGCGCATGCTCTTGAACTCGTCGATCGTCAGCTTCTTCATCTGGTGGTTCGCGTTCTTCGACTCGAACCCGGCGCCCAGCGTGTAGCCCTTGACGGTCTGCGCGAGGATGACCGTCGGCGCGCCCTTGTGCTCCAGGGCGGCCTTGTACGCGGCGTAGACCTTGCGGGGCTCGTGGCCGCCGCGGGAGGAGTGGAAGCACTCGGCGATCTTCGCGTCGGAGAGCACCCCGGCCAGCTGCACGAGCTCGGCGTTGGCGCCGAAGAAGTGCTGGCGGATGTAGGCCACATCGCGGGTCGCGTACGTCTGGAACTGCGCGTCCGGTACCTCGCGCAGGCGGCGCACGAGGGCGCCCGTGGTGTCGAGCTGGAACAGCTCGTCCCAGGCGGAACCCCACAGCGACTTGATGACGTTCCAGCCGGCGCCGCGGAACTGGGCCTCCAGCTCCTGGACCACGCGGAAGTTGGCGCGGACCGGACCGTCGAGGCGCTGCAGGTTGCAGTTGATGACGAAGGTCAGGTTGTCGAGCTGCTCGCGGGAGGCGAGGGCCAGGGCGGCGGTCGACTCGGGCTCGTCCATCTCGCCGTCGCCGAGGAAGGCCCAGACGTGCGAGTTGGCGGTGTCCTTGATGCTCCGGTTCTGCAGGTAGCGGTTGAAGCGCGCCTGGTAGATCGCGGAGAGCGGGCCGAGGCCCATGGACACCGTCGGGAACTCCCACAGCCACGGCAGGCGCCGCGGGTGCGGGTAGGACGGCAGGCCGTTGCCGCCGGACTCCTGGCGGAAGTTGTCGAGCTGCTGCTCGGAGACGCGCCCGTCGAGGAAGGCGCGGGCGTAGATGCCGGGGGAGGCGTGGCCCTGGATGTAGAGCTGGTCGCCCGATCCGTCGGCCTCCTTCCCGCGGAAGAAGTGCTGGAAGCCGGTCTCGTAGAGCCACGCGGCCGAGGCGAAGGTGGCGATGTGGCCGCCGACGCCGTACTTGGAGCCGCGGGTCACCATGGCGGCCGCGTTCCAGCGGTTCCACGCGGTGATCTTGGCTTCCATCTCCTCGTCACCGGGGAACTCGGGCTCCGCGGCGGTCGGGATGGTGTTGACGTAGTCCGTCTCCAGCAGCTTCGGCAGGGCGAGACCGGCGGCCTCGGCGTGCTGGAGCGTGCGGCGGAGCAAGTATTCGGCGCGGCGCGTACCGGCGGCCTGTGCGACGGCATCGAGGGAGGCCGCCCATTCGGCGGTCTCCTCGGTGTCGCGGTCCGGGAGCTGGTCGAGCTCGCTCGGAAGCTTTCCTACGGGGTCGGACATTGCTGTGCGCCGCCTTCCGGACAAAGGAGAGGTGGTGAAAAAATCCCTGACGGGCAGGACAGGGTCGGCGGACCTGGTTGAGGTCCGCGACGACTGTAAATCGCTGATCGATGATCGATCAAATGAAAGTGACAAAGAAACGTCCATCCGGCGAAAGTCGGCACCGCGTGCCAGAGAAAAAGGCACGCGGTGCCGGGCAAACGCGGACAAACAGGCCCGCCCGCAGTCGATCAAGCGCGCGGGGCGCACCCCAGGACATGCCGCTTCACGAGCAGCCCGATGTCCGGATCCTGACTGCGGAACGCCTCGACGAGCGCCTCGTGCTCCTCGGCGTACGACTTCTGGACGGTCCCCAGCCAGCGGATGGACAGCGCCGTGAAGACCTCGATGCCCAGGCTCTCCCAGGTGTGCAGCAGCACGCTGTTCCCGGCGGCCCGCACCATCTCCCGGTGGAACCCGACGGTGTGCCGCACCTGCGCGGTCCCGTCCTCGGTCCGGTCGGCCTCCCACAGCGCCGCCACGTGCGGCTCCAGCGCCGAACAGTCGCTCGCCAGCCGTGGCGCGGCCAGCTCTGCCGCGATCTGCTCCAGACCTGCCCGGACCGGGTAGATCTCCTCCAGGTCGGCCGCGGAGAGGTTCCGCACGCGCACGCCCTTGTTCGGCGCCGACTCGATCAGCCGCAGCGTCTCCAGCTCGCGCAGGGCCTCCCGCACGGGGGTCTGGCTGACCTCCAACTCGACGGCGATCCGGCGCTCGACGATCCGCTCGCCGGGCTTCCAGCGCCCGCTGACGATCCCCTCCACGATGTGCTCGCGGATCTGCTCGCGCAGCGAGTGCACGACGGGTGGGGTGATCATCGGGGCTTCATCTCCTGTAGGGGCATGCATCGCTTCGATGCGTAGACAATACGGCCGAGTAGCCCCCACCGGATGCGTTCCCGGTCGGGGACGCTGGGTGAGGCTGGTTACAACAGGCTCCGGACCAGGGCTCGCAGAGGGGTACGACGACGGCGCCCCCGCCCGGAAGGTGTTCCGGGCGGGGGCGCCGTGTGCGACGGCCGGGGCCGTGCGGTGAGCCTTACAGGCCGAGCTCGACCTCGAACTCGCCGGCCTCGAGGATCGCCTTGACGGCCGAGAGGTACCGGGCCGCGTCCGCACCGTCCACCAGGCGGTGGTCGTAGGACAGGGTCAGGTACGTCATGTCGCGGATGCCGATGTTGGTGCCCTCGGCGGTCTCGATGACCACCGGACGCTTCACCGTGGCACCGATGCCCAGGATGGCGACCTGGTTCGGGGGCACGATGACCGTGTCGAACAGCGCACCGCGCGAGCCGGTGTTGCTGATGGTGAAGGTCGCGCCCGACAGCTCGTCCGGCGTGATCTTGTTGCCGCGGACCTTGGCGGCCAGGTCGGCGGTCGCCTTGGAGATGCCCGCCAGGTTGAGGTCGCCCGCACCCTTGATGACCGGGGTCATCAGGCCCTTCTCGGAGTCCACGGCGATGCCGATGTTCTCCGAGTCGAAGTAGGTGATGGTGCCCTCGTCCTCGTTGATCCGGGCGTTGACGACCGCGTGGGCCTTCAGCGCCTGGGCAGCGGCCTTGACGAAGAACGGCATCGGCGAGAGCTTGACGCCCTCACGGGCCAGGAACGCGCCCTTGGCCTTCTCGCGCAGCTTCATGATCTTGGTGATGTCCACCTCGACCACGGAGCTGAGCTGAGCCTGCGAGTGCAGGGCCTTCATCATGTTGTCGCCGATGACCTTGCGCATGCGGGTCATCTTGACCGTCTGACCGCGCAGCTCGGAGACCGCGGCGGCCGGAGCCTTGGCGGCCGGAGCGGCAGCAGCCGGCGCCGGGGCGGCGGCAGCGGCCTTGGCGGCCTCGGCGGCGGCCAGGACGTCCTGCTTGCGGATGCGGCCACCGACACCGGTGCCCGAGACCGTGGACAGGTTGACGCCGGACTCCGAGGCGAGCTTGCGCACCAGCGGGGTCACGTACGCGCCCTCGTCACCGGCGGCGGCCGGAGCGGCGGGAGCGGCCGGAGCCGGGACCACGGGGGCGACCGGGGCCGGAGCGGCGACCGGGGCGGCATCCTGGACCGGAGCCGGAACGGCGACCGGAGCGGCCGGGGCGACCGGAGCCGGAGCGGCCACCGGGGCGGCGGCCTCGACCGGAGCCGGAGCGGCGACCGGGGCGGCGGCCTCGACCGGAGCTGGGGCGGCGGCCGGAGCGGCAGCGGCCGGGGCGGCACCGGCGACGCCGATGACGGCCAGGCGGGCGCCGACCTCGGCGGTCTCGTCCTCGCCGACCAGGATCTCCAGCAGCGTGCCGGAGACCGGCGCGGGGATCTCGGTGTCGACCTTGTCCGTGGAAACCTCGAGCAGCGGCTCGTCGGCCTCGACCGACTCGCCGACGGCCTTCAGCCAACGGGTGACGGTGCCCTCGGTGACGGACTCGCCCAGGGCGGGGAGCACGACATCGGTGCCGGAGGCGGCAGGGGCGGCGGCAGCGGGGGCCTCGGCGACGGGAGCCGGGGCCGCGGGGGCCTCGGCGACCGGGGCCGGAGCGGCCGCGGGGGCCTCGGCAGCGGCGGCCGGCTCGGCGGCCGGAGCCGCGGCGGCAGCCGGAGCGCCGGAGCCGTCGTCGATGACGGCCAGCTCGGCGCCGACCTCGACGGTCTCGTCCTCGGCGACCTTGATGGAGGCCAGGATGCCCGACACGGGGGAGGGGATCTCGGTGTCGACCTTGTCGGTCGAGACCTCGAGCAGCGGCTCGTCGGCCTCGACGCGCTCGCCCTCGGCCTTCAGCCAGCGGGTGACAGTGCCCTCGGTGACGCTCTCACCGAGCGCCGGAAGGGTTACGGAAACCGACATGGTTTCAGTTGCTCCTAACGAAAGTGCGGAAGTGGTCGTCGCGCCCGTGACGAATTAGTCGTGGGAGTGAAGCGGCTTGCCGGCGAGGGCCAGGTGGGCCTCGCCCATCGCTTCGTTCTGGGTCGGGTGCGCGTGGATGAGCTGCGCGACCTCGGCCGGCAGGGCTTCCCAGTTGTAGATCAGCTGGGCCTCGCCGACCTGCTCGCCCATCCGGTCACCGACCATGTGGACGCCGACCACGGCACCGTCCTTGACCTGGACGAGCTTGATCTCGCCCGCGGTCTTCAGGATCTTGCTCTTGCCGTTGCCCGCCAGGTTGTACTTCAGGGCCACGACCTTGTCCGCGCCGTAGATCTCCTTGGCCTTGGCCTCGGTGATGCCGACGGAAGCGACCTCGGGGTGGCAGTAGGTGACGCGCGGGACACCGTCGTAGTCGATCGGGACGGCCTTGAGGCCGGCCAGACGCTCCGCGACCAGGATGCCCTCGGCGAAGCCGACGTGCGCGAGCTGGAGGGTGGGGACGAGGTCACCGACGGCCGAGATGGTCGGCACGTTGGTCTGCATGTACTCGTCGACCAGGACGTAGCCGCGGTCCATCGCGACGCCCTGCTCCTCGTAGCCCAGACCCTGCGAGACGGGGCCGCGACCCACCGCGACCAGCAGCACCTCGGCCTCGAAGGTCTTGCCGTCGGCCAGCGTCACGCGGACGCCGTTCTCCGTGTACTCGGCCTTGTCGAAGAAGGTGCCCAGGTTGAACTTGATGCCGCGCTTGCGGAACGCGCGCTCCAGCAGCTTCGAGCTGTTCTCGTCCTCGACCGGCACGAGGTGCTTGAGGCCCTCGATGACGGTGATGTCGGAACCGAAGGACTTCCACGCCGAGGCGAACTCGACGCCGATGACGCCGCCGCCCAGGACGATCGCCGACTCCGGGACGCGGTCCAGGACCAGCGCGTGGTCCGAGGAGATGATGCGGTTGCCGTCGATGTCCAGGCCCGGCAGGGACTTCGGCACGGAGCCGGTCGCCAGCAGGATGTGGCGGCCCTGGATGCGCTGGCCGTTCACGTCGACGGAAGTCGGGGAGGAGAGGCGGCCCTCTCCCTCGATGTAGGTCACCTTGCGGGAGGCGACCAGGCCCTGCAGACCCTTGTACAGGCCCGAGATGACCTCGTCCTTGTACTTGTGGACACCCGCGATGTCGATTCCCTCGAAGGAGGTCTTGACACCGAACTGGGCGGCTTCACGAGCCTGGTCCGCGATCTCGCCCGCGTGCAGCAGAGCCTTCGTGGGGATGCAGCCGTTGTGCAGGCAGGTGCCACCGAGCTTGTTCTTCTCGATCAGGGCAACGTCCAGACCCAGCTGGGATGCGCGCAGCGCCGCGGCGTAACCGCCACTGCCACCGCCGAGGATCACTAGGTCGAAAACGGTGCTGGCGTCGTTCGCCACGTCACGTCCTCCATGCATGTGCGCCGGGCACCGGTCCTCAGTGACCGGGCGGCGGCTGGTATACGGCCGCTTGTTTCTTCGGCCCTGTGGTGGGGGCCCTGTCCTGCCGAGAACCCATCTTCGCATTTGTCGGGGGCACGCGGGACGCCGGGCCCACGATGTGATCGGGCGATCTGCCCGGACCGGGGGTTACCGCTGCGTAGATACCTACCGAGATACCTACCGATTCCTTCAGGTTTCGTCGTGAGACGGACGCACCCCGGGCCCTGACCCGGCCCGGGGTGCGTCACGTCACATCGAACGGGGTGGTCAGCCGAGGTCGCCCGTGGCCGTGCGCTCGGCGAGGCGCACCAGGGTGCGGACGGCGGAGCCGGTGCCGCCCTTGGGGGTGTAGCCGTGCGGCGCACCCTCGTGGAAGGCCGGGCCGGCGATGTCGAGGTGGGCCCAGGTGATGCCCTCGCCGACGAACTCCTGCAGGAAGAGGCCGGCCACCAGGCCGCCGCCCATGCGGACGCCCATGTTCGCGATGTCGGCGGTGGGGGAGTCCATGGTCTTGCGCAGCTCCGCGGGGAGCGGCATCGGCCAGGAGGACTCGCCGACCTCCTCGGCGATCTCGTGGATCGACGTGCGGAAGGCGTCGTCGTTGGCCATGATCCCGAAGGTGCGGTCGCCGAGGGCGAGCACCATGGCGCCGGTCAGGGTGGCGACGTCGACGATCGCGTCCGGGTTGTCCTCGGAGGCCTTGGTCAGCGCGTCACCGAGGACCAGACGGCCCTCGGCGTCGGTGTTGAGGACCTCGACGGTCTTGCCGCTGTACATGCGCAGCACGTCACCGGGCTTGGTGGCGGAGCCGGACGGCATGTTCTCGGCGAGCGCGAGCCAACCGGTGACGTTGACCTTCAGGCCCAGCTTCGCGGCCGCGACGACGGAGGCGAACACGGCGGCGGCGCCGGCCATGTCGCACTTCATCGTCTCGTTGTGGCCGGCCGGCTTCAGGGAGATGCCGCCCGAGTCGTAGGTGATGCCCTTGCCGACGAAGGCCAGGGTCTTCTCCGCCTTCGGGTGCGTGTAGGTGAGCTTGACCAGGCGCGGCAGGTTCTCGGAGCCCTTGCCGACGCCCATGATGCCGCCGTAGCCGCCCTTGACCAGGGCCTTCTCGTCCAGCACCTGGACCTTGATGCCGTTCTCCTTCGCGGCCGCGGAGGCGACCGCGGCGAAGGCCTCGGGGGTCAGGTCGTTCGGCGGGGTGTTCACCAGGTCACGGGCGACGTTGACCTCGGTCGCGACGACCGCGGCGCGCTCGGCGGCGGCCTTGTGCTCCTTGTCGCGGGGCTTGGCGCCCAGCAGGGCCACCTCGGCGAGCGGCTGCTTCGGGCCGGCACCCTTGGCTTCCTTGCGGGCCTTGTTCTCGCCGCCCTGGTAGGCGGTGAACGCGTACGCGCCCAGCAGGGCGCCCTCGGCGACGGCGGTGACGGCCGAGGCGTCCTCCAGGGGGAGGGCGAAGGCGGCCTTCTTGTTGCCGTGCAGCGCGCGGGCGGCGGCGCCGGCGGCGCGGCGCAGCACCTCCTCGTCGAACGACTCGCCCTTCTCCGGGACGGAGCCGAGCCCCACTGCCAGCACGACCGGGACCTTGAGGCCCGCCGGGGCCGGCAGCTTGGTGATCTCGCCTTCGGCGCCCGAGGCGCCCAGCGCGTCGAGGACGCCGGCGAGCTTACCGTCGTACGCCTTGTCCACGGCCTCGGCGCCCGCGGCGACGATCGGTCCCTTGGGGCCCTTCGCCACGCCGACCACGAGGGCGTCGGCGCGGAGCGTCGCCGCGCCGGCAGTGCTGAGAGTCAGAGCAGTCACGGTGGTGAAGTCTCGCTTCCGTTGTGTGTGTGGGCCGAGTGGGTGGACGGCCATCCGTAGCGATCGTATTCGGGCCCGACGGCCGCCAGAAATGAGCCTACGCGTACGCGCTCGTCCGTACGTCACTCGAAGGTTTGGCAAGTTGTTCGATCAAGCGGCCATCAGGTTCACCCATCTGTGGACTCTGCTCCAGGTTTGCCCCGTAGACCTAACGAGGTCCGAGAGACTCGGTCCACTCTCGCAAGGGGACGCGGGGTTCCTTTGCATGATTTCCACAGAGCCTCCCAGGCCCGGCTGTCCGCCAAGGGCCGGTCGAGGGACGCCTGCGGGGGGAAAGGCCGAATATGGTCAACAAGAATCGGATGAACAGGGTCGCCGCGATGATGGCGGCAGCCGCCTTGGTGTCCGTGGTAGTACCCGCCTCGACCGCCCAGGCGGCCGTGGCACCGCGCATCGACCTGAAGGTGCTGGTCGTCGACGACGGCGGCAGCTCGGTCGAGGCGATCACCGCGGAACTCCGCGACACGGGGGTGCCCTACACCCGCGTCCAGCTGGGCAGCAGCGGCCGCCCGGTCATCAACGCGGGCTTCCTCAGCGACACGGTCGACGGCCGCCCGCGCGCCAAGTACCAGGGCGTCGTCCTGCCGAACGAGAACCCGTTCGGCGAGGGTTCGGCCGAGATGGCCGCCCTCACCGCTTACGAGACGACCTACGGCATCCGCCAGGTTGACGCCTACACCTGGGCCCACCCGGGCGTCGGGCTGGAATACACCGACAACGGCGGCTACAGCGGCCAGCTCGACGGCACCCAGGCCGCCGTCACCACCGCCGGAAAGGCCGGCCCCTTCGCCTACCTCGGCGGCCAGGTCACCTTCGAGGACAACTCGGCCCTGGTCCCCGAGAGCTTCGGCTTCATGGGCAAGCCGCGCCCCGGCTACACCAGCTACGTCGATGCGCCCGTCGGCTCCGGCCGGGCCTCCCTCGTCGGCGAGTACACGCACGACGGCCGCAGCGAACTGGTCGTCACCTTCGGCTACAACCAGTACCAGCAGCAGTTCCGGCTGCTCGCCCGCGGCATCGTCGACTGGCTGACCCAGGGCGTGCACCTCGGCCAGAGCCGCAGCTACTTCGCGGTCCACGTCGATGACGTCTTCGCCCCCGACGCCCGCTGGAACAAGGAGCTGAACTGCACGCCGGGCGACTACGCCTGTGCGGGCGGCGAGGGCAAGGAGAGCACCATCCGGATGAGCGCCGCCGACGCCGTGTACGCGGCGCAGTGGCAGACGTCCAAGAACTTCAAGCTGGACATGCTCTTCAACGGCGGCGCCGGCGAGGAGTGGAAGGCCGAGAACGGCGGCGTCGACGCGATGACCGCCCAGCTCGTCGCCGACCGCGCCAAGTACCGGTGGATGAACCACACCTACACCCACCCGTTCCTCGGCTGCGTCCAGAACACCGCCGTCACCCCGTGGACCTGCACGAAGAACGCCGCCGGCGCGATCCAGTACATGAGCCGCGCCGACATCTCCGCCCAGATCCGCGACAACAACAACTGGGCCGCCGCCAAGGGCATCACCACCGACAAGACCGAACTGGTCACCGGTGAGCACTCCGGTCTCAAGACCGCACCGCAGCAGCCCGTGGACAACCCCAACCTGGCCGGCGCCCTCGCCGACAACGGGGTCAAGTGGGCGGGCAGCGACAACTCCCGCGAACCGGCGCAGCGAGCCGTCGGCGCGGCCCTCACCGTCCCCCGGCACCCGATGAACGTGTACTACAACACGGGCACCAACGCCGAGATGGCCGACGAGTACAACTGGATCTACACCAGCCGCGCCCACGGCGGAAGCGGCATCTGCGAGGACAACCCGGCGACCTCCACCTGCCTGCCGGCCCCGCTGAACGTCAACACCGGCTACCTCGACACCATTGTCCCGGCCGAAGCCCGCACCGCCCTGCGGCACGTCCTGGCCAACGACCCGCGGCCGCACTACGTCCACCAGTCCAACCTCGCCGAGGACCGGACCCTCTACCCCGTGCTCAACCAGGTCCTCGACACCTACCGCACCCTGTACGCCCCCAGCGCGCCGATCGTCAACCAGAGCATGAAGGACACCGGCGTCGAGTTCCAGCGCCGCGCCGCCTGGGACAAGGCCCTCGCGGACGGCAAGGTCACCGCCTACCGCATCGGCAAGGACGTCACCATCAAGGCGCCCTCCGGGGTCGTCGCCCCGATGACCGCCCCCACCGGCACCAAGAAGCAGCTGCTGCTCGGCACCGCCGACTTCGGCACCGCCTACGCCGGTACCCGCTCCGCCTGGACCGGTCCGGAGACGCTCCAGAGCGCCGTCACGCTCAAGCTGCCCAGCTGACCGTCCGGCAAGCCACCACAAGCACCACGTAGCGCCGGCGCTCCGCGAACCCACGGGCGCCGGCCCCTTTTCCGTCCTGGGGGGACACACCGCATGAGTCATGGGCGTCACGTCACCATGCTCACCGAAGGCACCTATCCGCACGTCCACGGCGGCGTCAGCACCTGGTGCGACCAACTGGTACGAGGCATGCCGGAGGTCGACTTCAACGTCATAGCCCTGACCGGCTCCGGACGAGAGCCGGTCACCTGGGAACTGCCCCGCAACGTCTACCGGCACACCGCCTTCCCGCTCTGGGGGCCGCTCCCGGCGCGCATCCGCCGGTCGACCCTGCGCGGCAGGGCGCAGCGCCGCTTCACCGAGGTCTACGAGAGCTTCCTGCTCACCCTGCTCGATCCCGAGCCCGATCCGGCCCGGCACAGCTTCTCCGAGGCCCTGCGCGAACTGGCCGTCCTCGCCCGGGCCGGAAAGCTCGCCCCGGCCCTGCGCTCCGAGTCGGTGCTGCGCCTGCTGATGAACGTGTGGACCCGGCCCGGACTCGTCACCGCCGAGGCCGAGCCCACGATCCACGACGCGCTCACCGCCACCGACCTGCTGGAACACGCGCTGCGCCCGCTCGGCGTCCGGATCCCTCCCGACAGCGTCGCGCACGCCGTCAGCAGCGGCCTCGCCACCCTCCCGGCCCTCGCCGCCAAATACCTCGACGGGGTCCCCTTCCTGCTCACCGAGCACGGCATCTACCTGCGCGAGCGCTACCTCGGCTACCGCAGCGCCGCCCAGCGCTGGCCCGTCAAGGCCCTCATGCTCGGCTTCTACCGCGAGCTCAACACCGAGGGCTACCGGCAGGCCGACCTGATCACCCCGTGCAACCAGTACAACCGCCGCTGGGAGGAGCGCGGGGGTGCCGAGTCCGAGCGCATCCGCACCGTTTACAACGGCGTGGACCCGCACGCCTTCCCCGAGGCCGGCCCCGAACCCGACGTGCCCACCCTCAGCTGGTGCGGCCGCATCGACCCGATCAAGGACCTCGAAACCCTCATCCGGGCCTACGCCTTCATGCGTGAGGAACTCCCCGCCCTGCGGCTGCGCCTCTTCGGGCCCGTCCCGGCCGGCTGCGAGGAGTACAAGCTCCGCCTGGAGAAGCTCGCCGCCGAACTCGGCGTGACCGACGGAATCACCTACGAGGGCCGCATAGAGCAGGTGGCCCTGGCCTACGCGGCCGGCAGCGTCGTCATGCTCTCCTCCATCAGCGAGGGCTTCCCCTTCAGCATCATCGAGGCCATGTCCTGCGGCCGCACCACCGTCTCCACCGACGTCGGCGGGGTCCGCGAGGCCGTCGGCGACACCGGCCTCGTCGTACCGCCGCGCGAGCCCGAGACCATGGCCCGCGCCACCCTCGCCCTGCTGCGCGACGACGAACGCCGGGCCGAGCTCGGCCGGCTGTCCCGCAAGCGGGTCGTCGAGAAGTTCACCCTCCACCAGTCCGTGGACGGCTTCCGGCACATCTACCGCGAACTCGCCGGCCAGCCCGTCCTGCCCGTCCACGCGGGCGACGCGTGGACCCAGCGGCTCGCCGATCCCTGGTACCGCGAACTCGCCGCCATGGGGCACCCCCAGACGGACTCCGGGGAAGGGGGCTCGTGGTGAGCGGATCGCTCTGGCTCAAGCCGCCCGGTTCCGGCGCCGACACGCTCCCGGCCGTCCCCCGGCCGCGCCGCGACGGCCCCGGCGCGGACGTCACCGCCGCCGACGCCGCCACCGACCCGATGGACGAACTCGCCGAACGCCTCGACGTGTTCATCGCCTCTGCCGTCCACCCCGACGAGATCGCCGCCATCCTCGAATCCGACGGCATGACGGACGAGTACATCCGGCTCACCTACGGCCGGCACGACTCCTTCGCGCTCGCCGAGGAGCTCTACGCCCGGGTGCCCCGCTCTTTCCCGGAGCCGGGCGCCGCCCCCGACCCCTGGAAGGTCTCCCTCACCGCCTGCCTGCTGCGCGGGGTGATCTTCGCCCTGCCCGGCCTCGCCTACCTGCTCGGCGCGCCCCTGCTCGAAGGCCCCCAGGACCGCCTCGGCCTGCCCGCCGGAACCCTGACCCTGCTCGCCGGTGCGCTCATCGGCTGGGTCTGGGACCAGACCCTGTCCCACCGGGCGTACTCCTGGCTCGGCCTCGGCGACCGGCGCGCCGCCGGGCGGACCCTGCTCGTCGGAGCCCCCGTCGGCGCCCTGTTGGGCACCGCCGCCGCACTGGCGGTGCCCGGCGGGCCGCCGTTCTCCTACGCCTTCGCCGCCGGACAGGCCTTCTACGTCGGGGCCGCCACCGTCCTGCTGGTCCTCGGCCGGGAACGGGTCCTGCTTGCCGCGCTCGCCCCGATGGCCGCCGGAGCACTGCTCGCGCTCTTCGTCGACCTGCCCGTGCCGGTCCGGGTGACCCTGCTCGTGGTGTCCCTGCTGGCCGCCTGCGCCCTGGCCCTACGGGAACTCCCGCTGCGCGCCGGGCTGCGGTCCGCCGTGCGCCGGATCCGTGCCCACGCGGCCCGCCGACCCGGCCAGGGCCCCGTGCGCTGGCAGATGCTGCGCGGCGCCGAGGAGGACTTCGCACCCCGCGGACCCCGGATCGGGGACTCGGTCCCCTTCGGGGTGTTCGGCCTCGGCACCGGCCTGCTCGTGCTGTACGCCGCCCTCGGGGAGGTCCTCGCCGGAGGCCCCGCCGAGGAGGTCGCCGCCCCCTCGGCGGTGGCCCTCACCCTCAGCATGGGCCCGGCCGAATGGCTGCTCCACCGTTTCCGCAGCGGGACCCTCTCCGGACTCCAGGGGGCCCGCTCGCCCCGGGCCTTCCGCCAGAGGATGCTCGCCACCCTGACCCGGTGCCTGGCCGTCTACCTGACCGTCCTGCTGGTCCTGGGACTGGCCGGCACCCTGCTCTGGCCCGGCGCCCCCGTCCTCACCGGAGTCCGGATCGCGACCCTGCTGCTGCTCGGGGCCGTCATGTGGACCGGGCTGCTCCTGCAGTCCTTCGGAGCGGTCCGGCCCGCGGCCGTGGTCTGCTCCTCGGCCGCCGTCGTCCAGAGCCTGGCCCTGCTGACCGGCCTCGGCCAGCCCCGGGCGGTCCAACTGGTGGTGGCGGGCGCCGCCGCCACCGTACTGGCCGCCCTGGTCTGCCTGCTCCTCGGCCGCGCGACCGCCCACCGATGACGCACCCCCCGTCCGAGAAGAAGGACCCCATGCTGCTGGTGCCCCTCTACGAGCATCCCGCCGACCGGCCGGAAGCCTGGGAGCGGCTCATCCGCTCCGCCGGCCGGCTGCACTCGGTGGTCCTCAACCCCGACAGCGGACCGGGCGCTGTCCGCGACGAACGGTTCGCCGTCGTCGCCGAACGGCTGCGCGAGGCCGGGGTACCCGTCCTCGGGTACGCCGACACCGACTACGGGCGGCGCCCGCACGCCGAGGTGGTGCAGGACCTGCTGCGCCACCGCGACTGGTACGCCACCGACGGGGCCTTCCTCGACCAGGCCTCCGCCGACCCGGAACTGCTCCCGCACTACGGGCGGCTCGCGGTCGCCGCCCGGGCCGCGGGCGCCCGCACCCTCGTCCTCAACCACGGGATCCACCCGCACCCCGGGTACGCCGAACTCGCCGACCTGCTCGTCACCTTCGAGGGCCCCTGGGACGCCTACCGGGACGCGGCCCCCGCACCGCCGTGGACCGCCGACCACCCGGCCGCGCGGTTCTGCCACCTCGTCTACGCCGTCCCGCCGGGCCCGTTCGCCGCCCGGCGCGCCGAGGAACTCGCCACCGAACGCGGGGCCGCGGTGCACTGCGCCGTCCCGGGCAGCGGCGCGCACCCCTGGGGGACCCTGCCGTACGCGCTGGAGGCGGCGGGATGAGGAAGATCGCACTGCTGCTGGCCGTGCCCCTGCTGCTGCTCGCGGCGTGCACGGCCGAGCCGGAACCGGAACGCGACGGGCTGTCGCCCGATCCGCCGCCGGGGGAGCGCTGGCAGCCGAAGCCGGGGGTCGGCTGGCAGTGGCAGCTCACCGGGAAGCTCGACACCTCGGTGAAGGCGGCCGTGTACGACGTGGACGGGTTCAACACCACCAAGGAGCAGGTGGCCACCTTGAAGAAGGCCGGCCGCAAGACCATCTGCTACCTCTCCACCGGCGCCTGGGAGGACTTCCGGCCGGACGCCGGATCCTTCCCGAAGGCGCTGCTGGGCCAGGGCAACGGCTGGGAGGGCGAACGCTGGTTGGACGTCCGGCGCCTGGCGGAACTGGAACCGCTGATGGCCAAGCGGTTCGACATGTGCAAGGCGAAGGGCTTTGACGCGGTGGAGCCCGACAACATGGACGGTTACGCCAACCGGTCCGGCTTCCCGCTGACCGCGGACGACCAGCTGAAGTACAACCGCCTGATCGCCCGGCTGGTGCACGAGCGGGGCATGTCGGTGGGGCTGAAGAACGACCTGGACCAGATCCCGGAGTTGGTGGGCGACTTCGACTTCGCGGTCAACGAGCAGTGCATGGAGTACGAGGAGTGCGACCGGTACGTGCCGTTCATCGACGCGGGCAAGGCGGTGTTCCACGTGGAGTACGAGGGCAAGCTGAACCGCTGGTGTCCGCGGGCCCGGGCGGCGAAGCTCAGCTCGCTGCAGAAGCGGTACGACCTGGACGCATGGCGCCAGGTCTGCCAGTAGCCGCGCCGGCGGTTTCGGCAGCCTTCGTGAGGGCCGCCCCCGGCCCCGGCCGGGGCCACCTCGGCCCCGCCGGGCCCTTTGGACGTCACGGTGAAGCGCCGGTGCCCGGTGCCGGCGCGCGGCTGTTGATGACCGCGCAGGCGTACGACGTGAGGCCGGCGCGCAACTGGTCCCAGCCCTCCTCGTCGTCGGGCGCGAGGCCTGCCATCAACCGGCGCTGCTGCTCCACCACGAAGGGCCACGAGGCGATCCCGATCAGGGTCATCAGCAGATGACCGACCTCCTGGGGCGAGGTGAGGGACAGCGCCTTTCCGAGGGTCTCGTTCTTGCTCAGGTAGTACGCCTGGCGCTCCTCCTCGCCGGGAATCGCGGCGTCTCCGTAGTGCAGGCCCTCCCAGGCCAGGAGCCGCACGAGGCTGGTGTCACGGCGGTGGTAGTCGAAGATCTGGCCGACGTAGTGCTCGAGGTCCTCCCTCGTCGTCGGCACCGGCACCTGCTCGCCCAGTTCCCGGTACGCGTGCTTCAGGACGGTGGAGAACAACTGCTCCTTGCTGCCGAAGTAGGAATACAGGCGCTGCTTGTTCGCCGCAGCCTGCTCGGCGATGCGGTCCACCCTGGCGCCTGCGATGCCGAACTTGGCGAACTCAGCACGGGCCGCGTCCAGGAGACGGGTCGGCGTGTCTCGGGTTGCGTCCTTGGTCATGAACTCACCTTAGCGGCCAACCAACTGGATAGTTAAGAAACCATCTAGTTGGTTGCACCCTTTCGGGTGATCGTTTAGTGTCGGTGACGTCAGCCCGGCAGGCACCTCCGACAGAGCCGCCGGGGCCTGGAGCAGCCCGGCACACGGCCTGGGCCGGAATCCGCACGGCGCTCGGAGCCGCGCCGGTCTCCGCGCTTCGCACACTCATCACTCCGGTCAGCCGTCGTGGCAGTTCCATGCCGCACGGCCCCACTACCGAGGAGTTCCCATCAATCACTCGATCCAGAGCATCGTCCTGGTCGGGGACCGGTTCATCGGGTTCGCCGTCCAGGAGAACGTCTTCACCGTCTCGCAGTTAGTCGACGACATCCGGCGCGGCGTCTACGCCAAGGAGGGCGACCCGGTCCTCATAGAAAGCGCCCAGGGCGTGTCCGAGGCCGATGTCTTCCTCATCGTCGAGGAACTGCGTCATCGCGGCCTGGACCGCGTACACGTCCGGCTTCAGCCCTCCACCCTCAGCGGAGCCGGCGAGGTCCACAAACACCAGGTCGCCAACGCCCTGATCGCGGATCTCCACCAGGTGGACGACTCGCACTTCGGCGCCGGACTGCGGCTGCACAACGACAACGAGCTCCTGCTCGACCACCAGACCGGGCAGCACGTGCAGGGCATGGTCGCCATCGAGGCGTCCCGGCAGATGTTCCTCGCCGTGACCGAGCGGTTCTTCGCCGCCCAGTGGCCGCAGCGCAGGTACTACTTCGTCATCGAGCACATGAACACCACCTTCGAGAACTTCCTGTTCCCGCTGTGTTCGACCATCGAGTACCGGATCACCGAGTCCCGGACGCAGGACCCGTCCAGGCTCTCCTTCAGCGCCGAGGTCGGCATCCACCAGGCCGGCCGCCGCGCCGCCTTCACCCAGCTGGCCTTCACCGCCTTCGAGACCGACGTGATCGAGGCCAAGGAGGACCGGCGTGCCCGCCGGGCCGTCGAGCACACGCTCCGGGCCCCGGCCGACGCCCTGTCCGGCGTCTGACAGACCCCGGCCCCCGGCCGTTTCCGCGGCCCCCGGCCGCTTTCCCGGCCCGGCCGTTTCCCCGGCCCCCGGCCGTTCCCTCGGCCGCCGCCGCACCCCGGGCGTCGCCCGGTTCCCCCTTCTGTAGATCCCCTGAGGAGCACAGTCATGTCCGCATCACTCATCACCGCCGTGGAACTGTCGGTCAAGCCCGACCAGGTCGATGCCGCCGCCACCGCATGGAAGGCCCACCACGCCGCGTCGGCGTTCGAAGGCCGTGCCCTGTTCCGCAGCCTGGAGGGTTCCAGCCTCCTGGAGCTGGCCCCGCTCGCCGGCTGGGAACAGCTCGACGCCCTGCGCGCCGACTGGGAGCAGCTGTGGGAGACGCTGGCCCCGGCGGCCGAGGGCGACTTCCGCCGTCAGGTGCTGGGCTTCGTCGACGCGCCCAAGCCGGTCGACACCCCGCTGCCGCAGACGGCCTACGTGCAGATGCGCCACATCGAGGTGCCGCCGCGGGTGTACACCGCGTACCGCGCCTGGCGTGAGGAGACCATCTACGACGTGGTGCGCGGCGCCGACGAGGTCGAGGCCTTCGAGGCGTACCACTCGGTGCTGAGCACCGAACCCGGTGTCATGTTCGTCTCCGGGTTCAACTGCGACCCGGCCGAGTACAACGCGGTGTTCACCTCACCGCGTTACCAGGAGATCGTCCGCCAGGCCGGTGACCGCTTCATCGCGGGCGGCGAGCGCGGTCTCTACACCACGATCTACGCCCGCGTGGCGTAGGCGCCGCACGCAGGCCCGTCGCAGAACCAGGAACCCGACCGGTCGCAGAACGAGGAACCGGCACCGGTCACAGAACGAGCAACCAGACGAGGAGGAGCGGATGGGACCGTCGCGCACCTACCAGCTGAGTCTCACCACCCAGGGACCGGCCTACCCGCCCAGCGAAGTGATGGACGAGAACGGCGACTTCGTCGTGATCGGTCGCATCAACCGTGACGACGGGGCGGGCGGCGTCTCGAACGGCTGGGGGTGCGCGATCGTCGCCGCCGACAGCCCGCTGCCGGAGTTCGGCAAGAACGAGCCGTACCGCATTGTCCGTGAACTGCCGGACCACCCGGGCCAGTTCAGCCCCGCCGACAACGCGATCGTGCTCCACACGCTGCCCCTGCCGCTGCCGTGCAGCAACTACCCGATGGTGTTCGCCCCCGAGCAGTTCCCGGACGCGTCCGAGGTCGTCCGCCCCAGCTATCCGTTCCACCAGGTCGCCGTGCCGGATCTGCGGGCGCAGGACGGGCCGAAGGTGACCGAACCGGTGACGCTCGGCACCTGGGGCCGGGCGCGCGGCGAGCTCGAGGTACGGCTGAGCGACGACAGGAAGTCCGGAGAGTTCGGCTTCGAGTTCTCCGGGATGCTGCCGAACAGCCTGTACACGGTGATGTCGCTGCGCGAGCACGACCTGGACCCGGCCGGGCCGACCCGGCCCGGACCGCTCGGAGTGCCCAACGCCTTCGTCACCGACCAGGACGGCAGGGGCCGCTATCGGGCCGTGCTGCCCGACCCCTTCCCGGCGCCCGGCACCGGCGGCAACCGCATCGTGAACGTCGTCGTGCTGTGGATGAGCTACCAGCAGAACTACGGCGGGGCGATCGGCCAGTTCGGTCTGGGCGGGGACATCCACGCGCAACTGAAGCTGCAGGGACCGAGCTTCGGCGAATTCATCACCACCGGCTGACGAGAGGAACGACCACCATGCCGATCATTTCCGTGACGACCTGGCCCAGCGAGGACGACGACAAGTGCCGTGAGCTCATGGAAGAGCTGACGGAGACCGTGCACCGGGTCACCGGGGCGCCGCGCGACCGGATCACCGTCTACGTCCAGGAGGTGCCGCGAAAGCGCTGGTCCGAAGGCGGCGCGCTGGGGTCCGACCCGGATTTCGCGCGGCTCAGCCGGGCCGGCGGCCTCTGACACCGCACGCTCCCGGCACCACCGGCGGCGGTCCCGGTGCCGGGCACGACGCCCGGCACCGGGACCGCACCACCCCGCACCAGGAAGGAACGCCGGCATGAGCACCCCCCGCCCCGGCACCGAGCACGACAACGACAACGACCACGACCGCATGGAGCGCGGGCTGCGGACGCTGCGCCGGATCGAGGCCACCGAGCGGCCCGGCATCCTCGACGGTTTCCAGGACGTGGCCCCCGGCTTCGGCGAGCTGGTCGTCGGCTTCGCCTTCGGCGACATCTGCTCCCGCCCGGACCTGGAGCTGCCCACCCGCCAGCTCGTCACCGTTGCGGCGCTCACCGCGCTGGGCAACGCCGCCCCGCAGCTGGAGTTCCACGTACGGGGCGCACGCAACGTCGGGTGCGACCGCCGCGAGATCGTCGAAACGGTCCTGTGGCTGAGCGGCTACACCGGTTTCCCCGCGACGCTGAAGGCGCTGGGCGTCGTCCGGTCCGTCTTCGCCGCCGAGGGGGCGGGCACGGACGCGCCGTCCGCCGAACGGTCCGAACGCGCGCTGCGAACGCTGCGCGCCCCCGACGGCGACGGCGGTGTCTGCGAGCAGGTGCTGGCCTCCGTGCGCGCCCTCGACCCGGCCCTCGCGGACGATCTCGTCGAGAGTGCCTTCGGCCACCTCGACCCCGTCACCTCGCGCGGCGGTCTCGACCCGCTCACCCGCGCCATCGTCTCCGTGGCCGCCTGCACCGCCCTGGGCACGCTCCGGCCGCAGCTCACGGCACAGGTGCACGCGATCCTCGACGCCGGCGGCACACCGCAGCACGCCGTCGAGACGATCCTGCAGATGGCCGTGTACGCCGGTGTCCCGGCGGCCGTGAACGGCCTCAACGCGGCGCGCGACGTCTTCCGCACGCGATGACCGCCGCCATCGAGCCGCTGCCGCCGCGCGGCGGCCCCGGAGCCCGATCCCGCATCAGAAGGAGGGACCCGTCATGACCTCTCGTTCCTACCTTGTCTTCGCCGACGTGGACGAGACCCTGATCCACTGCAAGAGCATGTTCGACTTCCTGCGGTACCACCTGACCGGCCGGCACGGCGCCGCGGGGACGGCCGAGTACGACCGGCTCCTCGCCGGCTTCCGGGAGGCCGCCGACTCCGGCACGCCGCGCGAGGAGATCAACCGCGCCTACTACGCCGCCTACGCGGGTGAATCCGTGGACACCATCGCCGCCTGGGGCGAGCGCTGGTTCGCGGCCCGCGCCGCGGACGGTCTGTTCATCGACACGACCCGGGACGCGCTGCGCGCCCACCGCGAGGCCGGCGCCGAAATCGTCCTGGTCTCGGGTTCGTTCCCCGCCTGCCTGGACCCCGTCGCACGGGCCGTCGGCGCCGGGCACCTGTTGTGCAGCCGCCCTCTCGTCGAGGCGGACGGCCCGACCGGACCGGGCGGTGGCGGTACCTACACGGGGCTGATCGAGACCCCGATGATCGGCGCGCAGAAGGCGGTCGCGGTCCGTCAACTGCTCGCCGCCCGGCCGGAGATCGACCCGCGGGACTGCTACGCCTACGGCGATCACCCATCCGACCTGCCGATGCTCGAATGCGTCGGCCACCCGGTCGCGGTCGGCGACGACCCCGTGCTGCGAGCCCTGCTCGACGCCCGGCCCTCCTCCACTCCTCTGGAGCACCAACTGTGACCGTGTACTCACCAGCAACGTCAACCATCGGCATCGTCGGATCCGGCTCGTACCTCCCGAGCGACATCGTGCCCAACTCCGAGGTCGCCGAACGGGCCGGGGTCACCCCCGAGTGGATCGTCCGCAAGACCGGCATTCGCGAGCGCCGCCACGCCGCGCCGCACGAAGCGACCTCCGACCTGGCCACCGCCGCCGCGCGGGCCGCCATGGACGACGCCGGGATCTCCGAACGCGACATCGCCTGGGTGATCGTGGCGACCTCCACCCCCGACTACCCGCAGCCGGCCACGGCCTGTCTGGTGCAGGACCGGATCGGCGCGAAGCAGGCCGCCGCCTTCGACATCAACGCCGTCTGCGCCGGCTTCGTCTTCGCCCTCCAGACCGGTGCCCAGCTGCTGGCCGGGATCAGCGAGCACAGCGAGGCCAAGTACGCACTGGTCGTGGGCGCGGACGTCTACTCGCGGATCCTGGACCACAGCGACCGCAAGACCGCGGTGCTGTTCGGCGACGGCGCGGGAGCCGTCGTACTCGGCCCGGCCCGGCCCGGATTCGGCATCGTCGGTACCGGTACCAGCACCGACGGCAGCCTCCACGCGCTGATCGGGGTCCAGGCGGGCGGCAGCCGCCACCCCGCCTCGGCCGGCACCCTCGCCAACGGCCAGCACTTCTTCAAGATGCAGGGGCGCGAGGTCCGCGACTTCGTCAACGAGCGCCTGCCGGCCGCCGTCCGAGGGGTGCTGGCCGCGCACGACGTGGATCCGGCCGCGGTCAGGCACTTCGTCCCGCACCAGGCCAACGGTGTGATGGTCGGCGAGGTCATCCCCAGCCTCGGGCTGCCCAACGCCCAGGCCCACCTGCCGGTCGACCTGCACGGCAACACCGGCGCCGCCTCGATACCGCTCGCGCTCGACCAGGCCAACCGGTCCGGCGCACTGCTGGACGGCGATCTGGTGCTGCTGGCCGGCTTCGGCGGCGGCATGGGGGTCGGCACGGCCCTGATCCGCTGGGACGCCGAGTCCCCCAAACACCTGCCGCGCGAGCGCGCGGCGCAGCTCGTGGGGAGCGTCGCCCGGTGAACGGATTCCCGCTGAGCCCCGCACACGCCTTCCGCTCCGCCCCCGTGTCCGACGCGCTGTGCGTCGTGCCCGGATGCGCGATCGCCCACTGGTCGATGGGACCCGACGTCCTGGACGCCGGCCCGTGCCCGCACGGCTGGAGTCCCCGCGCCCGGCCCGACCGCGACACCTCCGCCCTCGTCCTCACCCGAACCGGCCCCGACGGCCCGACCGATGTTTCACCCCAGGGAGACCGACAGCCATGACACCGACCTCAACCATTTCCGCCCGGGACGGACAGCGCACCGTCGCACCCGATCCCGGCGCCTCACCGCTGCGCGCCTGGCTGGCCGTGATCGCCCTCGGGCTGGGCACGTTCTCCTTCGTCACCACCGAGACGCTTCCCATCGGGCTGCTGCCGTCCATCGGCGCGGGCCTGGACGTCTCCGTGGGCACCGCCGGCTTCCTCGTCACCGGCTTCGCCGCCGTCGCCGCGATCACCGCGGCGCCGCTGACCACCCTGTGCGGGCGCATCGACCGCAAGTGGCTGCTGGCCGGACTCCTGGTGCTGTACGTCGCGGGCAACCTGCTGGCCGTGATCGCCAACTCCTACGGCGTGCTCCTGGGCGCCCGGGTGCTCGTGGCGCTCGCCCACGGCGTCTTCTGGTCGATCGCCGCGGCCATCGCGGTCCGTCTGGTCCCCGAGCGGCACGCCGTGCGGGCCACCGCCCTCGTCCTCGGCGGGATATCGCTGGCCTCGGTGCTCGGCGTCCCGCTGGGCACCATGATCGGCCAGCGGTCCGGCTGGCACACCGCGTTCGCCGCCGTCGCCGCGATCGGCTTCGTCGTACTGGTCGCCGTGCTGTTCCTGCTGCCCAGCCTGCCCGCCCAGGGCGTCGGGAGCCTGGCCGCCCTGCCGCGCGTCCTGCGCAACAGCCGGCTGCGCGCCGCCGTCGGGGTCACCGCGCTGGTGATGATCGGCCACTTCCTCGCCTTTACCTACATCGCCCCGTACCTGGAGCAGGTTACCGGCATCAGCGAAGGCATGGTCGGTGTGCTGCTGCTGGTCTTCGGAGCCGCCGGATTCGCCGGCAACTTCGTCGCGGGCGCCGTCGTCGGCCGCTCGGTGCACGGCACCCTGGTGGGCGCGCTCGTCCTGATGGCCGGCTCGCTCGCCCTGCTGTGGGCCTTCGGCGACTCGCGGCCCGCGGCGATCACTCTGCTCGTCCTGTGGGGCCTGGCCTTCGCGGCCCTGCCCGTGGGCCTGCAGACCTGGGTGCTGCAGCTCGCCAAGGAAGAGTCCGACGCCGCCTCGTCGCTGTACGTGGCCGCCTTCAACGGCGCCATCGCCGTGGGGTCCCTGGCCGGCGGCCTCGTGGTGGACTCCGCCGCCGGACCGCGCGCCGTGACCGCCGTCGCCGCCGTGCTGACCGCCTGCGCCCTGCTCACCCTGGTGCTCTCCGCCCGCACCGAGCGCACCCGCACCCCCGCACCCGGCAGCAGCCTGACGAACGCCTGACCGCGCCATCGCGCACCACCGCGACACCATCGCGACGCACGCCGGCCGGCTCACGGCCTCCGACTGATCCACGAACACCCGACCCACGACCCGGCCGGAACGCGCGGCCGGAACGAAGGAGTGGCACCCCATGCACCAGCGCACCCTCGGCACCTCAGGACTCCAGGTCTCCGCGATCGGCCTCGGCTGCATGGGCATGTCGGCCTTCTACGGTACGAGCGACGACACTGAGTCGGTCGCCACGATCCGGCGCGCCCTCGACATCGGGGTGACGTTCTTCGACACCGCCGACGTCTACGCGGCCGGCCGGAACGAGGAACTGCTCGGCCGGGCCCTCAAGGGCCGCCGCGACGAGGCGGTGGTGGCGACCAAGTTCGGCATCCGCAGCATCGGGCCCGGTGGCACGGCCGGCGGCGCCGTCATCGACTCCAGTCCCGCCTACGCCCGGCAGGCCTGCGACGCGTCGCTGGCCCGGCTGGGCGTGGACACCATCGACCTCTACTACGTGCACCGCCGCAACCCCGACACACCGATCGAGGAGACCGTCGGGGCCATGGCCGAACTCGTCACGGCCGGAAAGGTCCGGCATCTGGGGCTGTCGGAGGTCAACGCGGACACCCTGCGCCGCGCCCACGCCGTCCACCCCATCACCGCCCTGCAGACGGAGTACTCGCTGTGGGAGCGTGATGTGGAGACCGACATCGCGCCCACAGCACGGGAGCTGGGCATCGGACTCGTGCCGTACTCACCGGTCGGCCGGGGTCTGCTCACCGGAGCCCTCACCTCGCTCGACCAACTGGACGCGGACGACTACCGCCGCACCGACCCGCGCTTCCAAGGCGAGAACCTCACGCGCAACCTCACCCTGGTCGAACGGGTCCGGGCCCTGGCCGACCGGATCGGCTGCACGCCGGTGCAGCTCGCCCTGGCCTGGCTGCTGACCCGTGGCCCGCAGGTCGCCCCGATTCCCGGCACCAGGCGCATCACCCGCCTGGAGGAGAACGCCGGCGCGGCCGACCTGACGCTCACCGCCGAACAGCTGGACGAGCTGGAGCAGGCCGTCCCGGCGACCGCGGTCGCCGGGGAGCGCTACGCCCCGGCGGCGCTGCGCCTGCTCAACACCTGACGTTCCGCCGGGCGCCGCACGGAGCCCGGCCGAGCCGGGTTTCCCGGGGCGCCGCCCCAGATCCCGCGCCACGCGCGAGGCCGAAACGGGCCGCGGCTACGACACCGGCAGGATCGCGTGGACGCGGTAGCCGCCGCCGTAGCGGGGGCCCGCGAAACAGGAGCCGCCCAGCGCGCCGGTGCGCTCCCGCATGCCGAGGAGGCCGTGGCCGCCGCCCGGGTCGGTCGGTTCCGGGGCCGGTTCGGCCGGCTCGGTCCCCTCGCCGCCGTCGTCGAGGACGGTCACCTCCACCGACGGCCCGACCCGGACCACGCTGACCTCGGCCCTCGCCCCCGGGCCCGCGTGCTTGCGGACGTTCGTCAGTGCCTCCTGGATCACCCGGTACGCCGCCAGGTCCACCGCCGCCGGCAGCACCCCAGGCAGCGCCCCCGGCTCGCCGTCCACCTGGACGATGACCTCCACCGGCAGCCCGGCGTGCCGGAAGGTGTCCACCAGCTCGTCCAGCACGCCGAGCCCCGGCGCGGGCTCCGTCGGCGCCTCCGGGTCGCCGGACTGCCGCAGCAGCCCGACCGTGGCGCGCAGTTCGTTCAGCGCCGACCGGCTGGCGTCCCGTACGTGCGCCAGCGCCTCCTTGGCCTGGTCCGGGCGCTTGTCCATGACGTGCGCGGCCACCCCCGCCTGCACGTTGACCAACGCGATGTGATGGGCCACCACGTCGTGCAGGTCCCGGGCGATCCGCAGCCGCTCCTCGGCGACGCGCCGCCTGGCCTCTTCGTCCCGGGTCCGCTCGGCGCGCTCGGCCCGTTCCCGGATGGCGTCGACGAAGGCCCGCCGGCTGCGCACGGCGTCCCCGGCGGCCGAGGCCATCCCGGTCCAGGCGAAGATCCCGATGTTCTCCTGGGCGTACCAGGGGAGCGGCCCGGCGAGCATGGCCACGCCCGTCAGCCCCGCCATGGTGAGCAGCCCGATCCGCCAGGTCGTCGGCCGGTCGGTGTGGGCGGCCACCGTGTACAGGGCGATCACCGCGCACATGGCGACGGGCGCCCGTGGCTCCCCGGTGGTCAGCTCCAGCAGGGACAGCGCGCAGGTCACGGCGAGCACGGCGCGCGGGCGTCGGCGCCGGAACACCAGGGCGGCCGCGCCGAGCAGCATCAGCAGCAGCGAGAACGGCTCCGGGGTGCGCGTCCCGAAGGTGGGTCCGTGCGGCCCGTGCGGATCGGCGAAGGAGCCGACGACCATGGCGACGAACGCTCCGAACGCCAGCACGGCATCGGTGGCGAGCGGATGGGTCCGCATCCACTGCCGGGTGGGGGCGAACCGCCCGAGGTCTGTCGTCACCCGGATACGGTACGGCCTCATCAGCCGGTACCCCCTACGACGGGGGAGGGGGCCCCAGCGCGACGCGGGACCGCACCGGCCCCCAGCGCGCCCGCACCACGCACACCGCCATGACGGCGGTGATGGCCGCCAGGTGCTCCTTGCCCGCCAGGTTGTCCTTGACCAGCACCTCGCCGATCATCGCCAGGATCACCAGGGCGCCGGTCAGGTACGCCCGGTAGCGCCAGCAGAGGTAGATGGCGAGCCCCACCACCGCCGCCGAGGGCCCGGTGTCGTTGACGATCCGGTCGGACAGCGGCAGACCCAGGGGATGGTCCGGCCCGAGCGCGAGCCCGATCCGCGCGTACGTGGTCCCGGCGAGGGTGGCGACGTAGCCGATCAGCAGGGTGCGCCACCAGCCGATGCAGATCTCGGCGATGCCGAAGACGAGCAGGATCTGCGCGAGCGCCCCCCACACCGGCAGGTCCAGGGCGGGGACGAACAGGGACAGCGGGGTACGCAGGAGGGCCAGTCCGAGCGGGTCGGCGGCTTTGACCGATCCGAGGTTCTGGACCGGCTGGAACCCCCAGGAGGTGTTCTGCACGATCTGGAAGACCGAGGTCAGACAGACCGCGCCGATGGTCATCGGGATCGCCCGCCACTTGTCGCGGACGAGCGCGTCCCGGACGGTCCAGAACATGGGTCCCCACTCACGGCGGGCGAACTGCCGGAGTGGGGACGTGTTCCACGCTGTCAACGGCGGGTCTCCAGGTGTCTGCGGTGCAGCCACTTCGGAAGGCCGGGAGCCTCCAGGAAGCCCTCGGCCCGGCCGGCCGCGACACCGATCCGCAGCAGGTCCGAACTCTTCTCGAAGAGCATGAACCGCGGTTCCCAGATCGGCCGGTATTTGGCGTTGGCCCGGTAGAGGGACTCGATCTGCCACCAGCGGGAGAAGAAGCTGAGCAGCGAGCGCCACATCCGCAGCACCGGACCGGCGCCGAGCCGGGACCCGCGCTCGAAGACGGACCGGAACATCGCGAAGTTGAGGGAGACCTGGGTGACCCCGATCTCCTTGGAGCGCTCCAGGAGTTCGATGACCATGAACTCCATCAGGCCGTTCTCGGAGTCCCGGTCGCGGCGCATCAGGTCCAACGACAGCCCCTTGGGCCCCCACGGTACGAAGGACAACACGGCCCGCAGTTCGCCGTTGCCGTCGGTGCACTCCAGCATCACGCACTGGCCGTCCGCGGGGTCGCCCAGTCGGCCCAGCGCCATGGAGAAGCCGCGCTCGGTGGCGCCGTCCCGCCAGTCGTCGGCCCGGCGCACCAATTCGGCCATCTCGTCGGCCGGGATGTCGTCGTGGCGGCGGATGCGGACGGTGTACCCGGCCCGCTTGACGCGGTTGAAGGCCTGCCGGACGGTCCGCATGGCGCGGCCCTCCAGGGTGAACTCTGCGGTCTCGACGATCGCCTCGTCACCGAGTTCGAGGGCGTCCAGGCCGTGCCGGGCGTAGATCTGCCCGGCCTCCTCGCTCGCCCCCATCACGGCCGGTACCCAGCCGTGCTCGCGAGCCTCGGCCAGCCACGGATCGATGGCGCCCGGCCAGGCCTCGGGGTCGCCGATCGGGTCGCCGGAGGCCAGGGAGACCCCGCCGACGACGCGGTAGGTGACGGCGGCCTTGCCGGTGGGGGACCAGATGACGGACTTCTCGCGGCGCAGTGCGAAGTAGCCGAGCGAGTCGCGGTCGCCCTGGCGGGCCAGCAGCGCCCGCAGCCGCTCCTCGTCCTCCTCGCTGATCGGGTCGACGGCGCGGCGCGAGCGGAAGGCGGCGAACAGCACGGCGAGCAACAGCAGCATCGACATGACGTTGATGAAGACGTCCACCCAGCCGGGCGTGACGATCGCCTCGGAGGCCCGCTCGCCGGGCGTCAGGGTGATCAGCCGCATCACGCCGTACCACCAGCGCTCCGGGAAGGAGGCCTCGGCGCTGAGCGGGGAGATGTTGGTGGCGCCGACGAGCAGCGCCGCGACCAGCGAGGTCAGCAGCAGGCCGACGGCGGCGACGGCGCTGGCGAGCGCGGGGTTGGAGCGGTCGCCCTTGGCGTAGAACTCGTGGCGGCCCAGCAGCAGGGCCCCCGTGAAGGCGGCGGTCAGGACCAGGGAGACCCAGTTCTGCGGGTGCTCGCGGATCTCCTCGTGGGTGGAGAGCGCGTAGGCGAGCAGCAGCGCCAGGAGGCCGCTGAGGACGAGGTTGAGGATCCAGGAGGCCCGCTTGCGGCGGCCGAGGGTGACGGCGAGCAGCAGCGTGAACAGCCCGGAGGCGAACCCCGCGGTGAGCATGTACGGGGTGTAGAAGTCCTCGATGTTGTGGCGCCTGAGGTCCTGCCCGAGCGAAACCCACACCGCGCTGAGGAAGTTGACGAAGGTGACGGCGCGCAGGTACCACACCGCGAAGGCGGCGCCGTGCCGCGAACGGGCGCTCCCCCGGCCGGTCTCCCGGCCGCTCCCCGCCGCCCTGCCGGCGGGGTCGCCGCCGGTCTCTTTCCTACCGGCTGACGGACCGGTTGCCGGTGCGGCGGTGCGGTCGGTCTCTGCGCTGGTCAAACGGACCTCTCCCATAAAAAGCGATCATATGGGGCGCAGCTGTCCGTGATTGCGCGGTCGGGGGCCTCGGCCGGGTCAGGACCGGGGGCCCCGGCGGCTCATTCCGTCGGCTCCTCCACCGCCCGCTCCGGGAGCTCCGCCGCGAGTGCGGCGGCCGCCTGGACGAGGGGAAGGGCCAGCAACGCCCCGGTACCTTCACCTACTGTGACGCCGTGATCGAGCACGGGGTTGAGCGCCATTCGGTCAAGTGCCTTCGCCTGACCCGGTTCGCCGCTGGCCTGTCCGGCCAGCCACCAGTCCGGAGCGCGGAACGCGGCCCGCTGGGCCACCAACCCGCACGCCGCCGAAACGACACCGTCAAGGATGACCGGAGTACGGCGCACCGCACACTGGAGGAGGAATCCGGTGATCGCGGCCACGTCCGCGCCGCCGACCGCGGCCAGCAGCGCCACCTGGTCGCCCAGGACCGGGCGGGCCCGGCGCAGCGCGTCGCGGATCGCCGCGCACTTGCGCATCCAGGCCAGGTCGTCGATGGGCAGGCCGCCGCGGCCGGTGACCACCGAGGCGTCGGTTCCGCACAGGGCGGCGACGAGGGTCGCGGCGACGGTGGTCCCGCCCACGCTCAGGTCACCGAGGACGACCAGGTCCGTTCCGGAGTCGGCCTCCTCGTCGGCGATCCGCATCCCGAGCCGCACCGCGGCCTCGGCCTCCTCGGCCGTCAGCGCGTCCTCCACGTCGATCCGGCCGCTGCCGCGCCGGACCCGGTGCCCGACCACGTCCGCCGGGAGCAGCTCGGGATCGCAGTCGAGCCCGGCGTCGACGATCCGTATGGTGGCGCCGAACCGGCCGGCCAGGACGGCCACGGGGCTGGCCCCGTCGAGGACGGCCCGCACCAGTTCGTGGCCGGTGGAAGCGGCCCGGGCGGAGACGCCCTCGGCGGCGATCCCGTGGTCGGCGGCGAACAGCACCACGCGGGGGCGCTCGATCGGTTTGACCGGAACCCGCCCCTGCGCGGCGGCGAGCCACTCGGCGAGTTCGTCGAGCCGGCCCAGCGCGCCGGGCGGGACGGCGAGGCGCTCACGGCGTTCCTCGGCGTCACGCCGGACGCCCCCGTCGGGACGCTCGATCAGATCGGAGAAGTCGTCGAGATTCAGCGTGCTCATCTGCCAGAGAGTACAGCCGGTAAGGCCCTCCCTCAGGCCTTCGGTGACCGACCGTCGGACTCCCCGTCGCCCCGCCACCGCGATGCCGTTCCCCGCTATTCCTTGAGTACGGTCACCAGGCCCGCGACGACGAGGAGCACGTGCTCGCACTCGCCCGCGACGGCCGCGTTCAGCCGGCCCAGCTCGTCGCGGAAGCGGCGGCCGGCGGCGGTCGCCGGGACGACCCCCGAGCCGACCTCGTTGCTGACCAGCACCACCGGACGGCGGGTCGCGCGCACGGCCGCCACCAGCTCGGCGGTCCGCCCGGCGAGCTGCTGCGCTCCGCGCTCGGCCCACACCGCGTCGTCCCACGCCCCGGCCCGGTCCATCGCGTCCGTCAACCACAGCGCCAGGCAGTCGATCAGCAGCGGCGGCCCGTCGGCGGCCAGCAACGGAACCAGCTCGCACGTCTCCACCGTCCGCCAGCTCCCCGGCCGGCGCTCCCGGTGCAGGCCGATCCGCTGGGCCCATTCCGCGTCGCCGTCCCGGGTGCCGCCGGTGGCCACGTAGACCACCTCCGGGAAGGACTCCAGCCGCCGCTCCGCCTCCACGGACTTGCCGGAGCGGGCCCCGCCCAGCACCAGGGTCCGGCGCGGCAGGTCCGGTACCGCGCGGTACTCCCCGACGATCACGGTCGTCCCGTCCGGCAGCGCCCGGGCCCCGGCCGCCGCGCACCGGCGCTCGAGCTCCCGGCCCGGCGGGGTGTCGTGGTCCAGGTGGACGGCGATCACGTCCGTCGCCTGGCCGACGACGCCGCTCGCCCGAAGCCGCGCCAGCGCCTCGGGCCGGCCCAACACGTCCATGAGGACCATGTCGTACGGGCGCTGCCCCGCCCGGTCGGCGAGTCCGGACGGGGCCCCGCCCGGCGGCAGGTACAGCAGCCGGGCGCCGTCCGGACCGGTCACCTCGTACCCGGTGCCCGGCGCGTCCATCGGCACCGCCCGCACCCGGTGCCCGGAGATCACCGCGAGCTCCCGCCCGTCCGGCACCCGCCCGGCGGCCGGCAGCCCGGGCGGCAGCTCGACCGCGGGCCCGTCGTGCGGGTGGGTCAGCAGCACCTGCCGCACACCGGCCAGCGAATGCCCGGCCCGGGCACCCGCCAGCACCGCCCCGGGGGTCAGGTCCAGCAGCAGCGCCCCGTCGACGAGGACGGCGGTGGCGGCGCGCGAGCGCGAGCCGACGGAGACGGCGCAGGCCGCACACGGGCAGTCGGGGCGGGGCAGGCCTTCGGGAGTTCCGGTGCCGAGCAGAGTGAGTTCCACAGGATGATCCTCCCGCGTCGCCGAGACTGCTGCGCGCCCGGTTACTCTGCGGGCACACTCAGGACAGGAAGCGTGCGAGCAACGGAGGCGGACATGGCGTGGACGTGGCGGTTCGAGACGGCCGACGGCACCGAGACGAGCCCGTCGGTGGTACCCGAGGAGTTCACCACGCAGGGGGACGCGGAGTCCTGGATCGGCGAGTACTGGAAGGACCTGCTGGAAGGCGGCGTCGAGCAGGTGAAGCTGTCCGACGACGGCGGGACCGAGCTCTACACGATGAGCCTGCGCGCCGCCCTGGACGCGTAACCCTGCCCCGGGCCCGGCAGATCTAGGGCCGCAGTCGCAGTCGAAGAAGGGGCGGGCCGGGGGTTCTCCCCCCGGCCCGCCCCTTCCTCGTGCCTGTTCCGCGGGGCTAGCCCCGTACCCCGCAAAGGTGCAGCAGTGCCGCCACACCCCGGTAGGGGTCGCTCCGACCGGCCCGGTCCTCGGCGGCGAGCAGCTGCTCCAGCTCCTCGTCGGGCGGCAGGACCTCGCCCGCCTCGGTGCCGTCGGTGAAGACGCGGACGCCGTACCAGGACTGCAGCGGCGCACCGATCCCCGACAGGGTCGCCGTCAGTCCGGCCAGCCGGTCCGCGCGGACCTCGAGCCCCAGCCGGTTCGTGTAGTCGGTGCAGTCGAACGCGGCCAGCGCGCCCTTCCAGTCGCCGCCCAGTCCCGGCCGCATGGCGAGCGCGTCGCCGTTGCGCACGAGCAGGGACAGCAGTCCGCCCGGGGCCAGCATCCGGGCCAGCCCGGCCAGCATGGCGTCCGGTTCGGGCACGTACATCAGCACCCCGTGGCACAGCACCACGTCGAAACTGCCCGGCAGGAAGTGGGCGCCGGTCTCGCGCCCGTCCCCCTCGAGCAGGGTGACCCGGTCGCGGATCCCCTCGGGCTCCGCGGCCAGCGCCTCACGGGCGACGGCCAGCATCCCGGGGTCCTGTTCCAGGCCCGTCACCTTGTGCCCGGCGCGGGCCAGCCGCAGTGCCTGCGTGCCCTGGCCCATGCCGACGTCGAGCACGCGCAGCCGCTGCCCGACCGGGAAGCGCTGCGCGATCTGCTCGTCCACCTGTCGGCCCACGAGCTCCTGACGGACCGCGTTGCGCAGTCCGCCCAGGCCCTCGAGCCACAGGCGTGCCCCCTCGGCGAAGCCTTCCCCCGACGCGCCGGGCGTCCCTCCGGTCAGGGCCGTTCCCCGCGCTTGACCTGAGGCTTCGGGAGACGGAGCCGGCGCATCTGGAGGGTGCGCATGAGGCCGTAGGCGATGGCGCCGCGGCGGGGCTCGTCCGGGAAGCGCGTGGCCAGGGCCTTGCGGAGGCGGAACACCAGGCCGATGGAGTCGAGCAGGATCAGGACGATCACGACGAGCCACAGCGTCAGCGCGATGCTCTGGACCGAGGTCTGCCGCACCATGCTCAGCACCAGGATGACCACCGCCAGGGGCAGGAACATCTCGGCGACCGAGTAGCGGGAGTCCACGTAGTCGCGGACGAACCGGCGGACGGGGCCCTTGTCACGGGTGGGCAGGTAACGCTCGTCGCCGTTGGCCAGCGCCTCGCGCTGCTTGGCCATCTCGGTGCGGCGACGCTCGCGGGCTCGCTTGGCATCCTCCTTGCGGTTGCCGGTCGAGGCCACCACGGCCTTGCGCTGCGACTGGGCCACAGCACGCTTCGGCGTAGGGCGGCCCTTCGGGGCCTGCGGGTCACGGGGCTGCGAGAGGTCGGCGCTCACCTTGTCGGTGGCGGCGGCCTTCTCTTCCTTGGAGGAGCGGCTACCAAACACAAAACCCAAGCCTACGTGGTTGCGGGCACGGGCCCCACCCCGCTGGGGAACGATCCGGCAACGGCGGGCGTCCTTCCTCTTGCACGGTCCGTGCGGTGGGCCCGTTCTCCTGGGATCACCTACTCCTTACGCCTGATGGGGCGGGGGCGTAGTCCTCCTGGAGGAGGAGCGCATCCGTACTCGAACAGTGCGGTAATGGAGGCAGGGCCCGTACTGTGGGTTCTGTCGGTGATCTGGAGCACAGTCCGTCTAGAAGGGGGCGCGCGAAGCCCATGAGCGGTGTCATGAAGCGTATGGGGATGATCTTCCGCGCGAAGGCGAACAAGGCCCTTGACCGGGCCGAGGACCCGCGCGAAACCCTCGACTACTCGTACCAGAAGCAGCTGGAGCTGCTGCAGAAGGTGCGCCGCGGGGTCGCGGACGTGGCGACCTCCCGCAAGCGCCTGGAACTTCAGCTGAACCAGCTCCAGGGGCAGTCCGCCAAGCTGGAGGACCAGGGCCGCAAGGCCCTCGCCCTGGGCCGCGAGGACCTGGCCCGCGAGGCCCTGTCCCGGCGCGCCTCGCTCCAGCAGCAGGTCAGCGACCTGGAGGTGCAGCACCAGACCCTGCAGGGCGAGGAGGAGAAGCTGACGCTGGCCGCCCAGCGGCTCCAGGCCAAGGTGGACGCCTTCCGCACGAAGAAGGAGACCATCAAGGCCACCTACACGGCGGCCCAGGCGCAGACCCGGATCGCGGAGTCCTTCTCCGGCATCTCCGAGGAGATGAGCGACGTCGGCCTGGCCATCCAGCGGGCCGAGGACAAGACCGCCCAGCTGCAGGCCCGCGCCGGTGCGATCGACGAGCTGCTGGCCTCCGGCGCGCTCGACGACCAGAGCGGCCTCGGCTCCAAGGACGACATCCAGGCCGAGCTGGACCGCCTCTCGGGCGGTACGGACGTGGAGCTGGAGCTCCAGCGCATGAAGGCCGAGCTGGCGGGCGGCCCGTCCGCCCAGCAGCAGGCCATCGAGGGCGGCGCGCAGGGCAACGGCCAGCAGCCGCAGGCTCCGCACCGGTTCGACAAGCAGTAGGACGGGGCCCGTCATGATCGTCCGCATCATGGGGGAAGGTCAGGTGGAAGTGGCCGACAGCCACTTCCCCGAGCTGAACGAGCTCGACGACGAACTGCTCGCGGAGCTGGAGGGCGGTGACGAGGAGGGCTTCCGGCGGACCCTGGGCGCACTGCTCGACGCCGTACGGCGACTCGGCACACCGCTCCCGGACGATGCGCTGGAGCCGTCCGAGCTGATCCTCCCCGGTGACGAAGCCGCCCTGGACGAGGTCAGGGAGATGCTCAGCGACGACGGACTGATCCCGGGCTGAGCCCGGGCCGGGTACACCGACGCCATGGCGGCGGGCTCTCCCCCTTTCGAAGGGGGGAGAGCCCGCCGTCGTCGTCAGTGTGGGGGCGGCTTCTCCAGGGAGACCGCCTGGTCCGGATCGGAGTCCGGGCCGTGTCCCAGGCCGCGGTCCGGGCCGTGGTCCGGGTCCGGGGTCCCGCCGATGAAGTTCTCGAACCTGCGGCGCGGCCCCGCCCAGCGCCGGTCGTGGTGGAAGGCGCGCAGCCCGGCCTTGGCCCGGGCGCGCGGCCGGTTCGCGTAGAACCTCTTCGCGTACGGGGATCCGGGCCGGGCCAGCCGGATCGCGCCCACGAGCGCCACGAGGGGCACGACCAGGCCGAAGAGCGCGGTGCGCGCCTTGCCCTTCCACAGGGCGAGCAGGGAGAGGCAGAAGTTGGTGGCCCCGTTCATGACCACCAGGCCGCGGCTCTGGCGCTCCTCGGTCGACAGGTCGTTCACCCCGAAGGGCACGAAACCGCCGATGACCAGGGCCACGACGGCGGCCGTGATGACCACGAGCTCCACGCTCTTGCGGCCCTGCTCGCTCCAGTAGACGTCGTCGAGGTGCAGGATCAGCGCGAACTCGTCCAGGACCAGGCCCGCACCCAGCCCGAAGATCACGGCCGAGACGTACGCGCCGAAGCCGTACCGGCCGCTGCCGACCGCGCCGAAGCCGCCGATGATCACGAGGATCACGCCCGGCACCACGTGGTGGATGTGCAGACCTCCCGGGGTGACGTTCCCGAAGGGCCCCCGGCCGGCCCGGATCATCCGGGTGATTACACGGGTGACCAGGAACGACATCACGAAGGAGAGCAGGGCGAGCAGGAGCGGCAGCTTCCCCGGTTCGACGATATTCCGATACCACCAGTGACCCATCCCACTGACTCCCTATTTGGCATGTAATGGGTAATTTACCGCTCGCGTGGAGCGGGTACCGTTCCCGCCGATGACAGATTCGTACGACGGCCCGCCCCCGATGCCGCCCCCGGAACGCGCCTCGTTCCGCGACGGCCTCCGTTTCGCGTTCGGCACGCTCACCGTGCTGCCCGCCCGCATCACCCGCTGGGACCGTCCCGCCGCCCGTACCGGAATGGCCTGCGCCCCGCTCGCTGGGCTGGTCGTGGGCGTGCTCGCGGCCCTGCCCGGAGCGCTCCTGCTGCTGCTCGGCGGGGGACCGCTGCTCGCCGCGGCCGTCACCGTCGCCGTACCGGCCGCACTGACCCGGGGACTGCACCTCGACGGCCTCGCCGACACGGCCGACGGCCTCGGCAGCGCCAAACCCGCCGACGAGGCCCTGCGGATCATGAAGCAGTCCGACATCGGCCCCTTCGGCGTCGTGGCCCTGGTGTTCGTGCTGCTCCTGCAGGTCGCCGCGCTGTCCGACATCTACGCCGACAGCTGGATCCGCGGCGCCCTCGCCGCCGTGGTCGCCGCCGTTGCGGCCCGCGTCGCCATGACCCTGGCCTGCCGGGAAGGGGTCCCGGCGGCCCGCCCCGGAGGGCTCGGGGCAGCCGTCGCCGGGGTGGTCCCGCGCCGCGCCGCCGTCCTGATCGCCGTGCTCACCGTCGCCCTGGCCGCGGCAGCCGCACTCCCGCTGGGCCTGACCGCCGTCGGCCGGAGCGCGGCGGCGGTCCTGGCCGCCCTGCTCGCCGCGCAGCTGCTGCTCCGCCGCTGCGTACGCCGCTTCGACGGGGTCACCGGTGACGTCTTCGGCGCCCTCGCGGAGGTCGCGGCGACCACCGCCCTGATCGTCCTCGCCCTGGGCTGAGCCCGGCCGGGCGGGCCCGCGTACCCTCACCCCGCGTACCCTCACCCCGTGGACCAACATGCGACGGACCTGCCCTCCGCCGCGCCCGTCAGGGTGCTGCTCGCCGACGACCAGGCGCTGCTGCGCAGCGCCTTCAAGGTGCTCGTCGACTCCGAGCCCGACATGGAGGTCGTCGGGGAGGCCTCCGACGGGGCACAGGCCTTTGAACTCGCCCGCCGGATGCGTCCCGACGTCGTCCTCATGGACATCCGGATGCCCGGCACCGACGGGCTCGCCGCCACCCGCATGATCAGCGCGGACCCGGAACTCGCCGCCGTGCGCGTGGTGATGCTCACGACCTTCGAGGTCGACGAGTACGTGGTCTCGGCCCTGCGGGCCGGCGCCTCCGGCTTCCTCGGCAAGGGGGCCGAACCCGAGGAGCTGCTCAACGCGATCCGCGTCGCCGCGGCCGGCGAGGCGCTGCTCTCCCCGGCCGCCACCAAAGGGCTCATCGCCACCTTCCTCGCCCAGGGCGGCGGCGCCGATCCGGCAGCCGCCGGGGCCTCGGCCGGGGCGCACGCGCAGCGGCTCGCCGCGCTGACCGTCCGGGAGCGCGAGGTCCTCGTACACGTCGCGGCCGGACTGTCGAACGACGGGATCGCCGGGCGGTTGGAGGTCAGCCCGCTGACCGTCAAGACCCACGTGAACCGGGCCATGGCGAAGCTCGGCGCCCGCGACCGGGCCCAATTGGTGGTCATTGCCTACGAATCGGGACTGGTCCGCCCGCGCGCGGAGTAGTGCCGCTCCGTACGACGTACTCCAGACGCGGTATGCCGCACATAAGGACGGCACCTGCGAGCGACGAAACGTGGCACCCCGGTGCGACAGGGTAGGAGTGCCCTCGCGTTCGTCACTGCAGAGAGATCTCATACCCATGACCTGGCTGTCCCGCTTCAGCCTGGCCCAAAGGGCCCTGGTCGGCCTCGTGTCGATCGTCGCGCTCCTCTTCGGCGCCATAGCCATCCCGCAGCTCAAGCAGCAGCTGCTGCCCTCCATCGAATTGCCGATGGTGTCCGTGCTCGCGCCGTACCAGGGCGCCTCGCCCGACGTGGTCGAGAAGCAGGTCGTCGAACCGATCGAGGCCATGCTCAAGGGTGTCGACGGCATCACCGGCATCACCTCCACCGCCAGCGAGGGCAACGCCCTCATCATGGCCACCTTCGACTACGGCGACAGCGGCACCAAGCAGCTCGTCGCGGACGTCCAGCAGGCCGTGAACCGGGCCCGTGTCCGGCTGCCCGCCGAGGTGGACCCGCAGGTCGTCGCCGGTTCCACCGACGACATCCCGACCGTCATCCTGGCCGTCACCGCCGACAAGGACCAGCAGGCGCTCGCCGACCAGCTGGAACGATCCGTCGTCCCCGTCCTGTCGGACATCGAGGGCGTCGGCCAGGTCACCGTCGACGGCGTCCAGGACCTCCAGGTCACCGTCACCCCCGACAACGCCAAGCTCGCGGCGGCCGGCCTCGACGGCGCCTCCCTCGCCCAGGGCCTCCAAGCGGGCGGCGCCGCCGTTCCCGCCGGCTCCTTCGACGAGGCCGGCAAGAACCGCACCGTCCGCGTGGGCAACGGCTTCACTTCCCTCGCCCAGGTCGAGGACCTGCGGCTGACCCCCGGCCCGGGCAAGCCGGCCGTCCGCCTCGCCGACGTCGCCACCGTCAAGCAGGAGCCGGCCAAGGCCGTCTCCATCACCCGCACCAACGGCAAGCCCAGCCTCGCCCTCGTCCTGACCATGGACAAGGACGGCAGCGCGGTCGCCATCTCCGACGCGGTCAAGGACAAGCTGCCCGAGCTGCGCACCGCGCTCGGTGCCGGCGCCGACCTGACCGTCGTCAGCGACCAGGGCCCGGCCGTCGCCAAGTCCATCTCCAGCCTCACCACCGAAGGCATGCTCGGCCTGCTCTTCGCGGTGATCGTGATCCTGGTCTTCCTGGCCTCGCTGCGCTCGACGCTGGTCACGGCGGTCTCCATCCCGCTGTCCGTCGTCCTCGCGCTCATCGTGCTGTGGACCCAGGACCTGTCGCTGAACATGCTGACCCTGGGCGCCCTCACCATCGCCATCGGCCGCGTGGTCGACGACTCGATCGTGGTCCTGGAGAACATCAAGCGCCACCTCGGTTACGGCGAGGAGCGCGAGGCCGCGATCATCACCGCGGTCAAGGAGGTCGCCGGGGCGGTCACCTCCTCCACCCTCACCACCGTCGCCGTCTTCCTGCCGATCGGCCTCACCAGCGGCATGATCGGCGAGCTCTTCGGCTCCTTCTCGCTCACCGTCACCGCGGCCCTGCTGGCCTCGCTGCTCGTGTCGCTGACGGTCGTACCGGTGCTCTCGTACTGGTTCCTGAGCGCGCCCAAGGGCGTCGAGCCCGGGAACGCCGAGAGCGCGGCCAAGGCGCGCCGCGAAGCCGAGGAGAAGGAGGCGCGCAGCCGCCTCCAGCTCTTCTACGTCCGCGTGCTGGGCTTCGCCACCCGGCGCCGGGTGACCAGTGTGGCCATCGCGGTGGTCGTCCTGATCGCCACCTTCGGGATGACCCCGCTGCTGAAGACCAACTTCTTCGACCAGGGCGAGCAGGAGGTCCTGACGGTCAAGCAGGAGCTCGCCCCCGGCACCTCGCTGGCCGCCTCCGACGAGGCGAGCCGCAAGATCGAGCAGGTGCTCGCCTCGGTCGACGGGGTCAAGAGCTACCAGGTCACCGTCGGCTCCTCCGGCTTCCTCGCGGCCTTCGGCGGCGGTACGGGCTCCAACCAGGCCTCGTACCAGGTCAGCCTGAAGGACTCCGACAAGGCGGACGCCGTCAAGAAGGGCATCGAGGGCAAGCTGGCCGCTCTCGACGGCATCGGCGAGACCCGCATCGTGGCGGGCGACGGCTTCGGCAACCAGAACCTCAGCGTGGTCGTCAAGGCCGGTGACGGCAAGGTCCTCGCCGAGGCCGCCGAGCAGGTCCGCGCCGAGGTCGCGAAGCTCAAGAACGTCGCCGACGTGCAGAGCGACCTGTCCCAGTCCGTGCCCCGCATCTCCGTGACCGCCACCCCCAAGGCGGCCGAGGCCGGCCTGGACCAGGCCGCGCTCGGCGCGATCGTCGCGCAGGCCGTCCGGGGCAACCCGGCGGGCAAGGCCGTACTCGACGACACCGAGCGGGACATCGTCATCAGGTCCGCGCAGCCGGCCACCACCCTGGCCGAACTGCAGGCGCTCCCCGTCGGCCCGGTCAAGCTCGGCGACATCGCCGAGGTCAAGGAAGTCCCCGGCCCGGTCGCGATGACCCGGATCGACGGCGCCCGCGCCGCCACCGTCACCGCACGGCCGCTCGGCGACAACACCGGCGCGGTCAGCACCGAACTGCAGACCAAGCTCAAGGCCCTGGACCTGCCGGAGGGCGCCACCGCATCCATCGGCGGTGTCTCCGAGGACCAGGACGAGGCCTTCGGCTCGCTGGGCCTGGCCATGCTCGCGGCCATCGCGATCGTGTTCATGCTGCTGGTCGCGACCTTCCGGTCGCTGGTCCAGCCGCTGATCCTGCTGGTCTCCATCCCGTTCGCGGCGACCGGCGCGCTCGGCCTGCTCATCGCCACCGGCACCCCGATGGGCGTCCCGGCCATGATCGGCATGCTGATGCTCATCGGCATCGTCGTGACCAACGCGATCGTCCTGATCGACCTGGTCAACCAGTACCGCGCGCAGGGCCTGGGCGTCGTGGAAGCGGTCATCGAGGGCGGCCGGCACCGGCTGCGCCCGATCCTGATGACGGCCCTGGCGACGATCTTCGCGCTGCTCCCGATGGCGCTGGGCGTCACCGGCGAGGGCGGCTTCATCTCGCAGCCGCTCGCGGTCGTGGTGATCGGCGGCCTGGTCAGCTCCACCCTGCTGACGCTGCTGCTCGTGCCGACCCTCTACACGATGGTCGAGCTCCGCAAGGAGCGCCGCCGCGCCAAGCGCGCGGCGAAGCGCGGGGCCAAGCTGAGGGTGATCTCCCCCAGCGGGTCCAGCGAGTCCAGCGAGGAAGAGACCCCGGCCAACGCCTGACCGGGTGGGGCGGGCCGAGCCACTCGGCCCGCCCGACCGGCCGACCGGCCGAACGCCGAAGGGGCGGCTCCCGTACGGGAGCCGCCCCTTCGGGCGTCTGCGGGCCGGAGCCGCACCGGTCGCCCCTACGGGAGGGCGAGCATCCGCTCCAGCGCGAGCTTCGCGAAGCTCTCCGTCTCCTTGTCGACCTGGATCTGGTTGACAAGGTTGCCCTCGGCCAGGGACTCCAGGGTCCACACCAGGTGCGGGAGGTCGATGCGGTTCATCGTCGAGCAGAAGCAGACCGTCTTGTCGAGGAAGACGACTTCCTTGTCCTCGGCAGCGAACCGGTTCGCCAGCCGGCGGACCAGGTTCAGCTCGGTGCCGATGGCCCACTTGGAACCGGCCGGGGCCGCCTCCAGCGCCTTGATGATGTACTCCGTCGAACCGACGTAGTCCGCGGCCGCCACGACCTCGTGCTTGCACTCGGGGTGGACCAGGACGTTCACGCCGGGGATCCGGGCGCGGACGTCGTTGACCGAGTCGACCGAGAACCGGCCGTGCACCGAGCAGTGCCCCCGCCACAGGATCATCTTGGCGTTCCGCAACTGCTCGACGGTGAGGCCGCCGTTCGGCTTGTGCGGGTTGTAGAGCACGCAGTCGTCCAGGGACATGCCCATGTCGCGGACGGCGGTGTTGCGGCCCAGGTGCTGGTCCGGGAGGAAGAGGATCTTCTCGCCCTGCTCGAAGGCCCACTCCAGGGCCTTCTTCGCGTTGGACGAGGTGCAGATCGTGCCGCCGTGCTTGCCGGTGAAGGCCTTGATGTCGGCGGAGGAGTTCATGTACGAGACGGGCACCGTGCTGCCGGCTATGCCGGCCTCGGTCAGTACGTCCCAGCACTCCGCGACCTGCTCGGCGGTGGCCATGTCGGCCATCGAGCAGCCGGCGGCCAGGTCGGGCAGGACCACCTTCTGGTCGTCCGAGGTCAGGATGTCCGCGGACTCGGCCATGAAGTGCACGCCGCAGAAGACGATGTACTCGGCCTCCGGCTTGGCGGCCGCGTCCTTGGCCAGCTTGAAGGAGTCGCCGGTGACGTCCGCGAACTCGATGACCTCGTCACGCTGGTAGTGGTGGCCCAGGATGAAGACCTTGTCCCCGAGCTTCTCCTTGGCCGCGCGGGCACGCTCCACGAGGTTCGGGTCCGACGGCGAGGGCAGGTCGCCGGGGCACTCCACCCCGCGCTCGCTCTTGGGGTCGGCCTCACGGCCGAGCAGCAGCAGGGCAAGGGGCGTCGGCTGGACGTCCAACGGCTGGGCGGTGGTCACGACACGCACCCTTTCTGTTCTGCGACAAGGGACTTCTGGATCGTCACTTCGACTTCTCGTCTATTTGACGTTATCTATGATAGCCGCTTCACGTCAGTTTGACGATGCCGATAGTGTCAATGTGACGCATCAGCCCACGATTCGCCGGGTCCACCCCCGCGCGCGGTGTGCGAGCATGGAATATCTGAAACAAGCGTCGGGTCCCGGAATGAATCCGCGGTCCCGCTCGTTGCCACCGACGGCAAGAGTCCGACGTTTCCCCGCCCCCCGCGGGGAGCCGCCCACTTCGGGAGTGAATGCAGATGTCCGTACAGGACGACAAGACCACTGTGAGCGACGGCATCCTCCTGTCCGACGCCGCCGCCGAGAAGGTCAGGACCCTGCTGGAGCAGGAAGGCCGCGATGACCTGGCACTCCGCGTCGCCGTCCAGCCCGGTGGCTGCTCCGGCCTGCGCTACCAGCTCTTCTTCGACGAGCGCTCCCTCGACGGCGACGTCGTGAAGGACTTCGACGGTGTGAAGGTCGTCACGGACCGGATGAGCTCCCCGTACCTCCACGGGGCTTCCATCGACTTCGTCGACACCATCGAGAAGCAGGGCTTCACGATCGACAACCCCAACGCCACGGGCTCCTGCGCCTGCGGCGACTCGTTCAGCTAAGCCTGGACACCCGCGTGACGAGGGCCCGCCCCCGGTCGAATCCGACCGGGGGCGGGCCCTCGTGCCATACCGGGCTCCGGGCCCTGCCCGGGACCCCTGCTACTGCCGGGGGAGCGGCTTGCCCGTGGCCGCGTCGATCACCTTCCGGTCGCCCAGCGGCTGCTGCAGCTGCACCGTCAAGGACATGTCCTTCGCCAGCATGATGCAGGCCTGGCCCGGCTTGTTCGGGGTGTCCGTGATCTTCACCAGCACCGATTCCGCCTGCTCCCGCGCCTCCACGGCGTAGGTGCTGCACACACCGCCCCAGAAGTTCACGGTCAGCTTCCGGTCGGCCTCCGCGTACGAGAACCCGGTCACCGTGCGCATGTCCTTCGGGCCCGGAGTGCTCTCCTGGGCGGCCGCAGCCGGCTGGGCCACCGTGCGGCCCGGCGCGCCGCCCTGGCCCGCCACCTCGAAGAGCCAGGCCGGAACCAGCCCCTGCGCCCCGTTCACCGTGCCGGGGACCAGCCCGAGCACGGCGCCCTTCACCGTCTCCGTCCGCGGCGGCTTCATCGGCCGCGGCTCCGGGTTGCACGGCACCGCGTCCGTGGACGACACCGGGGTGTCCGCCGCCAGCGGGACCGCGCTTGCACAACCGCTGGGCTCGGGGTTGCCCTCCTGGCCGCCCGACTTCGCGTTCAGCCGGGCCAACGCCTCCACGGCCCCGACCACCTGCTGGTCGGCCGCCCGCACGGGGGCCTTCAGCTCCCCGTTGCCCCCCACCACCGAGCCGTCGGAGCCCACGCTCACCTTCGTGGACCAGCCCTGCGTGGGCAGCCCGCCGACCACCGGGTCGGCGGCCACCACCCGTACCGAACCCTGGTGGGACCGGGCGTCCGCCTTGGCCCCCTCCACCCCCGCGGCCGCCAGCACGGGGGCCGCGGCGGCCTTGGCGGCCTCCTCCGACACCGGCGTGCCCGTCTCGGCCCCGCCGCCCGCACCCGCCCCCGGGTCCTGCGGGAGCGTGGCCGGGCCGCAGGTGTCCTTGCCGCGCACACAGTCGTCCCCGGCACCGTTCCCGCCGCCGTTGCCCGGAGCCTGGAAGCGGGCGAAGTTCCACGTCCCCGGGGCCGTGCGGGCCACCGTGAGCCGGGGCCCGGAGCCGTCGGCGGCCTCCCCGGCCAGCCACACGTCCCCGCTCAGCCGCGGCTCGCCGGGCAGGCCCAGGGCCGCCGCGAGGCGGGCCACCTCCGCCGAGGTGACCTCACCGGACAGTGCATAGGTGGGCGCGCCTGCCGGGGCCTCCGGAAGCTTCACGTCGGCCCGGTAGACCACCGCGCCGCCGGACGGATCGGGCTCCCCCGGCGCGATGCCCGGGCCCGAGGGGTCTCCCGCGTCGCGGGGCGCGGAGGCCGCGCTGTCACCCGTACGGTGGCCCTGCCCACCTTCGCCGTAGGCCGTCGACGCCCAGTACGCGGTGCCGCCGCCCGCCAGCAGGACGGCGGCCGCGATCGAGCCGACGGCCCAGGCCGGCCGCCGCCGTGTGCCGCGTGTTGTGTCGTCGGGTCCTTCGCTGGTCACCGCATCGCTCCTTCACCGGTCCCGTCGTACCTGATGCGGGTGTGACGGAGCGGGAGCGAAACCGGTTCCCTCCTACTGGTCCCCGTACACGGACGTGGCGGCGATCAGCCGTGCCGAGGCCGGCGGGACGCTGATCCCGTGGATCTGCGAAGGGGCCACCCGGACCGGCCGGGGACCCGCCGGGACCGCCCAGTGCGGGGCCATCCGGGCACAGTCACCCAGCAGACGGGCGAAACCGGGCTGTCGTGGGGCTTCCGCGCCGCGCTTGTCGGCGGTGTACTCGGAGTAGCCGAAACCGTCGGTGTAGGTCATGCAGGCACCGTAGGCATCGGAACTGTGGCGAAGAAAGACCTACTAAGGGGTAGTTTCTGGGGTACAGCCGGGGGCCGCTTACCGGGTAGTTTTGACTGTCCCTCGCCGTCCTCAGCAGGAGCGTCCACGCCGTGCGCATCGCAGTCACCGGCTCCATCGCCACCGACCACCTCATGACCTTCCCCGGCCGTTTCGCCGACCAGCTGGTCGCGGACCAGCTGCACACGGTCTCCCTCTCCTTCCTCGTCGACAACCTCGACGTCCGGCGGGGCGGGGTCGGCCCGAACATCTGCTTCGGTATGGGGCAGCTCGGCATCCGCCCGATCCTCGTCGGAGCCGCCGGCTCCGACTTCGACGAGTACCGCGCCTGGCTGGACCGGCACGGCGTCGACACCGAGTCCGTCCGGATCTCCGAGGTGCTGCACACCGCGCGCTTCGTGTGCACCACGGACTCCGACCACAACCAGATCGGCTCCTTCTACACGGGCGCGATGAGCGAGGCCCGGCTGATCGAGCTGAAGTCCGTCGCCGACCGGGTGGGCGGGCTCGACCTCGTCCTGATCGGCGCGGACGACCCCGAGGCGATGCTGCGCCACACGGAGGAGTGCCGCACGCGCGGGATCCCCTTCGCCGCCGACTTCTCGCAGCAGATCGCGCGGATGGACGGCGACAACATCCGCACCCTGATGGAGGGCGCGACCTTCCTCTTCTCGAACGAGTACGAGAAGGGCCTCATCGAGTCGAAGTCCGGCTGGACCGACGAGGAGATCCTGTCGAAGGTCGGCACCCGCGTGACCACGCTGGGCTCCAACGGCGTCCGGATCGAGCGCGTCGGCGAGGCCCCGATCGTGGTCGGCTGCCCGGAGGAGACCGCGAAGGTCGACCCGACGGGTGTCGGCGACGCGTTCCGCGCCGGGTTCCTGACCGGTCTGGGCTGGGGCGTCGGCCTGGAGCGTGCGGCGCAGCTGGGCTGCATGCTCGCGACGCTGGTGATCGAAACCCTGGGCACCCAGGAGTACACCCTGGCCCGTGCCCACTTCATGGAGCGCTTCACCAAGGCCTACGGCGACGAAGCCGCGGCGGAGGTCCGCGCCCACCTCGCCTGACCGCCGGGCCCGGGCCCACTCCAGCCCATTGGGGCTGAGCCCGGGCAATTCCAGCCACGCCGGAGGGGCTGGATGTGCCCGGCGGAGCCGGGTTTCCTGGGGCTCCGCCCCAGACCCCGCTCCTCAAACGCCGGAGGGGCTGGATGTGCCCGGCGGAGCCGGATCGGGGCCGGTGAGGCTGAAGGTGGCCCGGCCCGGTCAGAGGGCTCGGCGGACCGTGTAGGCGGTGCCGGTTTCGCGCGGGGTCTCGCCGACATAGGTGTGGCCCCGCATCGCGCACCACGCCGGGATGTCCAACCGGGCCACCTCGTCGTCGGAGACGACCGTGACGGTCCCGCCCACGGGGACCGTGACGATCGCCCGGGCCAGTTCGATCACCGGCTGGGGGCACCGCAGCCCGAGCGCGTCGAGCTCCAGGGAGTCCGCCACCGGAGCCACCGCCGGGGGCTCCGACACGCCGAGCCGTTTCCGTACGTCCGCCACCGCGCGCGGCAGCACCTCCAGGAACGCGTTGACCTCCTGCGCCGGCGTCCCCGGCGGCAGGGACACCCGTACGTTCCCCTCCGACAGCGCGCCCATCGCCCGCAGCACGTGACTGGGGGTCAGCGTGGAGCTCGTGCACGAAGAGCCGGAGGACACCGAGAAGCCGGCCCGGTCCAGCTCGTGCAACAGCGTCTCCCCGTCGACGTACAGGCAGGAGAAGGTGACCAGGTGCGGCAGCCGCCGCTCCGGATCGCCCACCACCTCCACGTCCGGGACCAGCCGCACCACCCGTCGCCGGATGCGGTCCACCAGGACCCGCAGTCGGGCCGCCTCCGCGTCCGCTTCGGCCCGTACGGCCCGCAAGGAAGCCGCCGCGGCCACGATCGCGGGCAGGTTCGTGAAACCGGGGGAGCGGCCCGACTCCCGCTCGTCCGCGGGGCCTTGGGGAGAGAAGCGCACCCCCTTGCGGACCGCCAGCAGGCCGACCCCGGGCGGGCCGCCCCACTTGTGCGCACTCGCGGCCAGTACGGACCAGGCGCCCTCCACCGGCCCCCAGCCCAGCGACTGGGCCGCGTCCACCAGCAGCGGCACCCCGGCCGCCGCGCAGACCTCGGCCACCTCCGCCACCGGCTGGACCGTGCCCACCTCGTGGTTGGCCGACTGGAGGCAGGCGAGGGCGCTCTCCGGGACGAGCGCCTGCGCGTAGCCGGCGGGAGTCACCGCGCCCCACCGGTCCACCGGGACCTCGGTCACCGTCCCGCCGCGCGCCCCGTGCGCCTCGGCCGCGTGCAATACAGAACTGTGTTCGACCGCCGATACGAGCAGGTGGCCACCGATGCGCCGGCGCCCCGCGAGGACCCCCGCCACCCCCGTGTGAACCGCGTGCGTCCCCGAAGGAGTGAACACGAGCTCGTCGGGCCGGCATCCCACCGCCTCCGCGGCGGCCTCCCGCGCCGCGTCCAGCAACAGTCGGGCGCGCCTGCCCTCCCGGTAGAGCCGGGCCGGATCGGCCCAGCCCTCGTCCAGGGAGGCCTGCAACGCCTGGCGGGCCACGGGGTGCAGGGGAGCGGCGGACGCGCTGTCGAAGTACGGCATCCGGCCACGCTAGCTCCAGCCCCCGAGCGTTCGAGGTCAGGGGGCGTCAGATGGGCTCCGGAGCCCGCCATTCAGGGCCATTCGCACCGTCCCCCGGACGGCGGATCCATCCCTTCGGGGGCAGTAGCGGCGCGTTGGGCACCCTCCCCGCGCGACCCCAAATAGCGTCCAGTAGGGTTTGGTCCGCATAAACATCCAAACCCCTGCCTGCGTCAGGGCCGGCGACCGACCCGAACACGGCCGCGGCCGGCCGCGCGGGCCGAGACTCTCGGGAAGGCGCTACGTGAGTCCCTACGGCTCCGACCGCTCGCCGCGGCGCCCGATGCGGCGGAAGCTGCTGCAGGCGCTGACTGCGGGCGTGGTCCTGGCGACCGCCACTGGTTGCTCGTATACATGGAAAGACTTCCCCCGCCTCGGAATGCCGACTCCGGTAACCGAGGAGGCGCCGCGCATCCTCTCCCTGTGGCAGGGATCCTGGGCGGCCGCGCTGGTCACGGGCATCCTCGTGTGGGGCCTGATCATCTGGAGCGTCATCTTCCACCGGCGCAGCCGGACGAAGATCGAGGTCCCCGCGCAGACCCGGTACAACATGCCCATCGAGGCGCTGTACACCGTGGTCCCGCTCATCATCGTCTCGGTGCTCTTCTACTTCACCGCGCGTGACGAGTCGAAGCTCCTGGCCCTCACCCCGAAGCCGCCGCACACGATCAACGTGATCGGCTTCCAGTGGAGCTGGGGCTTCAACTACGTCGAGAACGTCGACGGCGACGCGGCGACCCCGAAGGCGGGCGCGGTCCCGAAGGAGCTCGCCTCCATCCCGGACCGCTTCACCAAGGACTTCCCGGCGGGCGCCGAGGGCGTCTACCAGAAGGGCGTCCCGGGCGACCGGAACCCCCAGACGGGCAACCCGGGTCCGACCCTGGTCCTCCCCAAGGGCGAGAAGGTCCGCTTCATCCTGTCGTCGAACGACGTGATCCACTCCTTCTGGGTGGTCCCGTTCCTGTTCAAGCAGGACGTCATTCCGGGCCACACCAACGTCTTCGAGGTCACCCCGTCCGAATACGGCACCTTCATGGGCAAGTGCGCCGAGCTCTGCGGCGTTGACCACTCCCGGATGCTCTTCAACGTCAAGGTGGTCTCCCCCGAGGAGTACCGGGCGTACCTGAAGGATCTGGCGGAGAAGGGTCAGACCGGCTACCTCCCGGCCGGTATCCAGCAGACCGACCCGGCCCGGAATGCGGAAGTGAACAAACTGTGAGCATCCTCAACGAATCCCAGGGTGCCGCCGCCGACTCGTATGAGAACGAGCTGCCGGTACGGCGCAAGCAGCCGGGCAACGTGGTCGTGAAGTGGATGACCACGACCGACCACAAGACCATCGGCACGATGTACCTGGTCACGTCGTTCGTGTTCTTCATCATCGGCGGCCTGCTGGCGCTCTTCATGCGCGCCGAGCTGGCCCGTCCGGGCACGCAGATCATGTCGAACGAGCAGTTCAACCAGGCGTTCACCATGCATGGCACGATCATGCTGCTGATGTTCGCCACCCCGCTCTTCGCGGGCTTCGCCAACTGGATCATGCCGCTGCAGATCGGCGCGCCCGACGTGGCGTTCCCGCGGCTGAACATGTTCGCGTACTGGCTGTACCTCTTCGGCTCGACCATCGCGGTGGCCGGCTTCGTCACGCCGAACGGCGCCGCCGACTTCGGTTGGTTCGCCTACTCCCCGCTGTCGGACGCGGTCCGGTCGCCGGGCATCGGCGCCGACATGTGGATCATGGGTCTGGCCTTCTCCGGCTTCGGCACCATCCTCGGCTCGGTCAACTTCATCACCACGATCATCTGCATGCGCGCACCCGGCATGACGATGTTCCGCATGCCGATCTTCACCTGGAACGTGCTGCTGACCGGTGTTCTGGTCCTGCTCGCCTTCCCGGTGCTGGCCGCCGCGCTCTTCGCGCTGGAGGCCGACCGCAAGTTCGGTTCGCACGTGTTCGACGCCGCGAACGGCGGCGCATTGCTATGGCAACACCTCTTCTGGTTCTTCGGACACCCAGAGGTGTACATCATCGCCCTGCCGTTCTTCGGAATCGTCTCCGAGATCATCCCGGTCTTCAGCCGCAAGCCCATGTTCGGCTACATCGGCCTGATCGCCGCGACGATCGCGATCGCCGGCCTCTCCGTGACCGTGTGGGCCCACCACATGTACGTCACCGGTGGTGTGCTGCTGCCGTTCTTCTCCTTCATGACCTTCCTGATCGCGGTACCGACCGGTGTGAAGTTCTTCAACTGGATCGGCACCATGTGGAAGGGCTCGTTGTCCTTCGAGACCCCGATGCTCTGGACGATCGGCTTCCTGGTCACCTTCACCTTCGGTGGTCTGACCGGCGTCATCCTGGCCTCGCCCCCGATGGACTTCCACGTCTCCGACTCGTACTTCGTCGTCGCGCACTTCCACTACGTCGTCTTCGGCACCGTGGTGTTCGCGATGTTCGCCGGCTTCCACTTCTGGTGGCCGAAGTTCACGGGCAAGATGCTGGACGAGCGTCTCGGCAAGATGACGTTCTGGACGCTGTTCGTCGGCTTCCACGGCACCTTCCTGGTGCAGCACTGGCTCGGTGCCGAGGGCATGCCGCGTCGTTACGCGGACTACCTCGCCGCCGACGGTTTCACCGCGCTGAACACGATCTCGACGATCAGCTCGTTCGTGCTCGGCCTGTCGATGCTGCCGTTCATGTACAACGTCTGGAAGACCGCCAAGTACGGCAAGAAGGTCGAGGTCGACGACCCGTGGGGTTACGGCCGTTCGCTCGAGTGGGCGACGTCCTGCCCGCCGCCGCGGCACAACTTCCTCACCCTGCCGCGGATCCGTTCCGAGTCCCCGGCGTTCGACCTGCACCACCCTGAGATCGCGGCCCTCGACCACCTCGAGGACCACAGCGTCGCCGCCCAGGCCGTCACCGGCGGCAAGGAGGCCGACAAGTGAAGATCCAGGGCAAGATGTTCCTCTGGCTCTCCTTCTTCATCCTGATCATGGCCGTCGTGTACGGCGTGTGGTCGAAGGAGCCCGTCGGTACCACCGCGCTCTTCCTGGCCTTCGGCCTGAGCGTCATGATCGGCTACTACCTGGCCTTCACGGCCAAGCGCGTGGACGAGATGGCCCAGGACAACCTGGAGGCCGACGTCGCCGACGAGGCGGGCGAGCTGGGGTTCTTCTCCCCGCACAGCTGGCAGCCGCTCTCGCTGGGCATCGGCGGCGCGCTCGCGTTCATGGGCGTCATCTTCGGCTGGTGGCTCATGTACTTCTCGGCCCCGATCATCGTGATCGGCCTGTGGGGCTGGGTGTACGAGTACTACCGCGGTGAGAACCAGAACCAGTAGCAGCACCTTCGCGGCCGCGCCGCGACGCACTTGGGGCCCGGGCACCTCCTCCAGGAGGAGCCCGGGCCCCTCGTTTGCAGTCACCCCGCGCGCCGTAATTGTCATATCTTCATAGCGTTGGCTCCATGAAGCACTCACCGCGTCTTTGGACGGTACTCAGCTGCTCCCTGCTGGTCGCGTCCCTCGGGGCCGGCGCCACCGCATGCGGGTCCGGCGACAAGAACCCGCTGTCAGCCCGCCCGTACGACGCGGGCGATCAGGTCGCCTTCAACCAGCGCGCCGGCAGCCGCCCCGTGGACCCCGACCGGCCCCTCGAAATCACCGCCAAGAGCGGTGGCGGCCGGATCACCGACGTGCTGGCCGTGGACACCCACGGCCGCCGCCTGGCGGGCGAACTGAGCGCCAAGGGGGACCGCTGGCACAGCACCACCCCGATGGCCTCAGGCGTCCGCTACACGGTCACCGTGAGCACCGAGGACGAGCGGGGCGCCCCCGGGCAGCGCACGCTCACCTTCGACACCACCCCGTCCAAGGGGATCCTGAAGGTCGAGTTCGGCCCGGACGAGGGCAAGTACGGCGTCGGACAGCCCATCACCGCCGAACTCAGCGAGCCGGTCAAGGACAAGGCCGCCCGCGCCATCGTGGAACGGGGCCTCGTCGTCGACGCCCCGCCCGGAGTCGAGGGCGCCTGGCACTGGGTGGACGACAAGAACCTCCACTACCGGCCCAAGGACTACTGGCCCGCCAACTCCGCCGTATCCGTACGGAGCAACCTGGAGGGCGTCCGGATCACCGACGAGCTCCACGGGGCCGTCGCCAAGCCGCTGAAGCTGGAGATCGGCGACCGGGTCGAGGTCACCACCGACGCCTCCTCGCACTACCTCACGTTCAAGCGCAACGGAGAAGTGATCAACACCATTCCGGTGACCACCGGCAAGCCCGGCTTCTCCACCCGAAACGGCATCAAGGTGGTGCTGGGCAAGCAGTACTTCGTACAGATGCGCGGCGACACCGTCGGCATCGGCGGCAGCGAGTACTACAACCTGCCCGTCTACTACGCCACCCGCGTCACCTGGAGTGGTGAATACGTCCACGCCGCACCGTGGTCCGTCGGCTCCCAGGGCTACGAGAACGTCAGCCACGGCTGCACGGGCATGAGCACCGGCAACGCCGCCTGGTTCTACGAGAACATCACCGAGGGCGACATCGTCCAGGTGATCAACAGCATCGGCGACGACATGGACGTCTTCGGCAACGGCTTCGGCGACTGGAACATGGACTGGAAGGACTGGCGCCAGGGCAGCGCCCTGCTCAAGGGCACCCAGGAAGGCCGCAGCCCGGTCGACCAGGCCCGCCTGCGCCCCACCGTCTGAGCCGTCCCGGGCCGGCCCCTCCCCCCGGAGGACGTCCGGGGGGAAATTCCCGGCCCGTTCACCCGTACGGCCCCCCTACGAGGCACGCGCGGGCCCTACAAGGGGTGTCCTGCCGGTCGGGCCGGGTGTGACCGACAAGGCGCCCCCAAGGGCTTATCAGGCGTCCAGGGACAGACGGGTCCTCAGCAGGCCCGCCAGGGTGTCCGCGAACTGCACCGGGTCCACCGGAAGGGTCACGGCGGCGTCCGCGCGACTCCACGTGGCCAGCCAGGCGTCCTGGGGGCGCCCCATCAGCAACAGCACCGGCGGACACCGGAAGATCTCGTCCTTGATCTGTCGGCACACCCCCATGCCCCCGGCCGGAACCGCCTCGCCGTCCAGCACGCACACGTCGATGCCGCCCGCATCCAGCTCCGTCAGGACCGCCGGCAGCGTCGCGCACTCCAGGAACTCCACCGGCGGCAGGTCCGCGGCGGGCCTGCGTCCTGCCGCCAGCCGCACCTGCTCCCGGGTGCCCGCGTCGTTGCTGTAGACCAGAACCCGCGCAGTCGCCCGCATTTCGTTCCTCCACGTGGCCGTGAATCACGTTGATGTTGCGCGGGATGCTACTCCTCCCGGTGCGCCGTCAACATCGGTTCGAACATGTCGCAGGTGGCCGCGCGGAGGACTCATCTGATGGGCCGTTCGGGCCTTGCACACGCCCCTGACACTCCGAACGGCACCCCCCGGGGTGAGGGCGGGATAAGCGACCGACATAATGTCGGTCGTGGCGACAGCAACGACAGTAGATACCGGGCACGCGCACCCGACGGTCAACCGGCCGAACCTCGTCAGCGTCGGAACCATCATCTGGTTGAGTTCCGAGCTGATGTTCTTCGCGGCCCTCTTCGCGATGTACTTCACCCTGCGATCCGTGATGGGTCCCGAGTTCTGGACAGAACAGGCCGACGCCCTGAATCTGCCCTTCTCGGCGACGAACACGACGATCCTGGTGCTTTCCTCGCTCACCTGCCAGCTCGGCGTATTCGCCGCCGAGCGCGGTGACGTGAAGAAGCTCCGGACGTGGTTCATCATCACGTTCGTCATGGGTGCGATCTTCATTGGCGGCCAGGTGTTCGAGTACACCGAGCTGGTCAAGCATGAGGGCCTGTCCCTCTCGTCCAACCCGTACGGCTCGGTGTTCTACCTGACCACCGGCTTCCACGGGCTGCACGTGACGGGCGGTCTCATCGCCTTCCTGCTGGTCCTCGGCCGGACGTACGCGGCCAAGAGGTTCACCCACGAACAGGCCACGTCGGCCATCGTCGTGTCCTACTACTGGCACTTCGTCGACGTCGTCTGGATCGGCCTCTTCGCGACGATCTACCTGATCAAGTAGCGAACACGTCACCGGGCAAGACCCGGCACTCCATCCAGACACACCGACGCAGAAGATCCTGACACCGGGGTAATCCGTGAAAAAGCTCTCCGCACGACGACGCCATCCGCTGGCGGCGGTCGTCGTTCTACTCCTCGCGCTGGCGGCCACTGGGGGGCTGTACGCCGCCTTCGCCCCCGCGGGCAAGGCGCAGGCCGATGAAACCGCCCAGTCCCTCGCCATCGAGGAGGGCAAGAAGCTCTACGCCGTGGGTTGCGCAAGCTGCCACGGAACCGGCGGTCAGGGTTCCTCTGACGGCCCGAGCCTGGTCGGCGTCGGCTCCGCGGCCGTCGACTTCCAGGTGAGCACGGGCCGCATGCCCGCCCAGCAGCCCGGCGCCCAGGTGCCGAAGAAGCCCGTCATTTACGACCAGGCGCAGATCGACCAGCTGGCCGCGTACATCGCGTCCCTCGGCGCAGGTCCGATCACGCCGACCGCGAAGCAGTACGACCCGGCGGGCGCCGACATCGCCAACGGTGGTGAGCTCTTCCGCAACAACTGCGCGCAGTGCCACAACTTCACCGGCGAAGGCGGCGCACTGACGAACGGCAAGTACGCCCCCAACCTTGAGGACGTCTCGCCGAAGCACATCTACGAGGCCATGCAGACCGGCCCGCAGAACATGCCCTCCTTCCCCGACAGCACCATGCCGGAGAAGCAGAAGAAGGACATCATCGCGTACCTCCAGAACGTGAACGGCGAGAAGTCGACCAGCCCCGGCGGCCTGAAGCTCGGTGGCCTCGGCCCCGTCTCCGAGGGTCTGTTCGGCTGGATCTTCGCCCTGGGTGCGCTGATCGCTGTCGCCGTCTGGGTCGCGGCCCACACCGCTAAGGCCAAGAAGTCATGAGTAGCCAAGAGATTCCCGAAGACAAGCACCTGCCGAGCGAGCAGGGCGACGCCCACCACGGCGTAGCGGTCGCGGACGACCCGTTCGCCGACCCGGGCCTGCCGGTCCACAAGCCGCGCATCCAGGACATCGACGAGCGGGCGGCGAAGCGCTCCGAGCGCACCGTGGCGATGCTCTTCACGCTGTCGATGCTGGCGACGATCGCCTTCATCGCGTCCTACGTGATCTTCCCGGTCGACAAGATCGTCTACATCTTCCCCATCGGGAAGGTCAGCGCGCTCAACTTCTCCCTGGGCATGACCCTGGGCGTGGCCCTCTTCTGCATCGGCGCGGGCGCGGTCCACTGGGCCCGCACCCTGATGTCCGACGTCGAGGTCGCCGCCGAGCGCCACGAGATCGCCGCTCCGGCCGAGGTCAAGGCGCAGGTCCTGCAGGACTTCGCCGACGGCGCGAACGAGTCCGGCATCGGCCGACGTCCCCTGATCCGCAACACGATGCTGGGCGCGCTGGCCATGCTGCCGCTGTCCGCCGTCATGATCATGCGCGACCTGGGCCCGCTGCCCGAGGACAAGCTGCGCAAGACCCTGTGGGCCAAGGGCAAGCTGCTCATCAACCAGAACACGATGGAGCCGCTGCGTCCCGAGGACGTGTACGTCGGTTCGCTCACCTTCGCCATGCCGGAAGGCCTGGAGGAGGAGCAGCACGACTTCCAGGTCCAGATCGCCAAGGCCGCCCTGATGATCGTCCGCATTCAGCCGGAGGACATCAAGGACAAGAAGGAACTGGAGTGGTCCCACGACGGGATCGTGGCCTACTCCAAGATCTGTACCCACGTCGGCTGCCCGATCAGCCTGTACGAGCAGCAGACGCACCACGTGCTCTGCCCGTGCCACCAGTCCACCTTCGACCTCTCCGACGGCGCCCGTGTCATCTTCGGCCCGGCCGGTCACGCGCTTCCGCAGCTGCGGATCGGCGTGAATGACGAAGGCTTCCTCGAAGCGCTCGGCGACTTCGAAGAGCCCGTCGGTCCTGCATTCTGGGAGCGCGGATGAGCACCAGCGAGAACAACGAGCGCAAAGCGCCGGCCGGCGAGCGCGTAGCGGACTGGGCGGACGGCCGCCTGGGCATCTACAGCCTCGCCAAGGCCAACATGCGCAAGATCTTCCCGGACCACTGGTCCTTCATGCTCGGTGAGATCTGCCTCTACAGCTTCATCATCATCATCCTCACGGGTGTGTACCTGACGCTGTTCTTCCACCCGAGCATGAACGAGGTCGTGTACCACGGCTCGTACGTGCCGATGCAGGGCGTCATGATGTCCGAGGCCTTCGCCTCGACGCTGGACATCAGCTTCGACGTCCGCGGTGGCCTGCTGATCCGTCAGATCCACCACTGGGCGGCGCTGATCTTCGTCGCAGCGATGGTCGTGCACATGATGCGCGTCTTCTTCACCGGCGCGTTCCGCAAGCCCCGTGAGGTCAACTGGATCTTCGGCTTCCTGCTGCTGGTCCTCGGCATGTTCACCGGCTTCACCGGTTACTCGCTGCCGGACGACCTGCTCTCGGGTACCGGTGTCCGCTTCATGCAGGGCGCCATCCTGTCCGTCCCGGTCGTCGGCACGTACCTGTCGATGTTCCTGTTCGGCGGGGAGTTCCCGGGCGGCGACTTCGTCGCGCGGTTCTACTCGGTGCACATCCTGCTGCTGCCCGGCATCATGATGGGCCTGCTCGTTGCCCACCTGATCCTGGTCTTCTACCACAAGCACACCCAGTTCGCGGGCCCCGGCAAGACGAACAACAACGTCGTCGGCATGCCGCTGCTGCCGGTCTACATGGCCAAGGCCGGAGGCTTCTTCTTCCTGGTCTTCGGTGTCATCGCGGCCGTCGCGGCCGTCGCCTCGATCAACCCGATCTGGGCGCTCGGCCCGTACCGCCCGGACCACGTGTCCACCGGTGCGCAGCCCGACTGGTACATGGGTATGCCGGAAGGCCTGATCCGAGCCATGCCCGGCTGGGAGATCAACATGTGGGGCCACACGCTCGTCCTGGGCGTGTTCATCCCGCTGCTGCTCTTCCCGCTGGTGCTCGGCGCGATCGCCGTCTGGCCGTTCATCGAGTCCTGGGTCACCGGCGACAAGCGCGAGCACCACATCCTGGACCGCCCGCGCAACGTCCCGACCCGTACGGCCTTCGGTGTCGCCTGGATCGCGGAGTACATCGTGCTCCTCATCGGCGGCGGCAACGACATGTTCGCCCAGTACTTCCACCTGTCGATCAACTCGATCACCTGGTTCGTCCGGATCGGCTTCTTCGTCGTCCCGGTCCTCGCCTTCATCGTCACCAAGCGGATCTGCCTCGGCCTCCAGCGCCGGGACCACGACAAGGTGCTGCACGGTCGCGAGACCGGCATCATCAAGCGTCTGCCGCACGGTGAGTTCGTCGAGGTCCACGAGCCGCTCCCGCAGGGCAAGCTGCACACCCTCACCGCGCACGAGCAGTACAAGCCGTACGAGATCGGCCCGACGGTCGACGAGAACGGTGTCGAGCGCAAGGTGAAGGCCACCGAGAAGCTGCGCGCGAAGCTCAGCAAGGGCTTCTACGCCGAGGGCAACCAGATCCCGAAGCCCACGGTGGAGGAGTACCAGGAGATCCAGTCCGGCCACGGCCACCACTGATCCCCGCATGAACGCATGAGGGACTGATTCCGGTCAGTCCTGGTGTCGCCACGGCGAGAGCCCCGTCCAGTGTCTGGACGGGGCTCTTTGCCGTAACCGGGGCTGGATAGGCTGAACCCTGACCCATCAGACGTGGAATCCTCCACCGACAGCAGGAGCGGACCATGAACGTTGCGACCCCGGCAGGCGGCGACAGCGTGGCGGCCCGTGGCTGGCCGGGCGTTCTCGACGCCCTGTTGACCGGCCAGGACCTGCGCGCGGAGGACACCGCCTGGGCCATGGACCGGATCATGCGGGGGGAGGCCACCGACGCCCAGATCGCCGGCTTCACGGTCGCGCTGCGGGCCAAGGGAGAGACGGTCGAGGAGATCAACGGCCTCGTACGGGCTATGTACGCGCACGCCAACCTGATCGAGGTGCCGGGCCGCACGGTGGACATCGTCGGCACCGGCGGCGACGGGGCCAAAACGGTGAACATCTCCACGATGTCGGCCGTCGTCGTGGCCGGGACCGGCGCCAAGGTCGTCAAGCACGGCAACCGGGCCGCGTCCTCCGCGAGCGGCTCCTCGGACGTCCTGGAGAAGCTCGGGGTGAACCTCCACCTGAGCCGGGAACGGGTCGTGGAGGTCGCCGAAGAGGCCGGCATCACCTTCTGCTTCGCCGTGAAGTTCCACCCCGCACTGCGCCACGTGGCCGCGGCCCGCAAGGAACTGGGCATCCGGACCTTCTTCAACGCGCTGGGCCCGCTGACCAACCCGGCCCGGGTGCGCGCCCAGGCGACCGGCGTGGCCGACCCCCGGATGGCCCCGATCATCGCGGGCGTGCTCGCCGAGCGGGGCTCGTCCGCGCTGGTCTTCCGCGGTGACGACGGCTTGGACGAACTGACCACGACGTCGACCTCGCGCGTCTGGTGGGTCCGCGACGGCAAGGTCTCCGAGCAGGCCTTCGACCCCCGTGACGTGGGCATCTCCCTGGTCGACGTCTCCGCCCTGGCCGGCGGGGACCCCTCGTACAACGCGGACGTGGCCCGCCGCCTGCTGGCCGGCGAGACCGGCCCGGTCCGCGACGCCGTCCTGCTGAACTCGGCGGCGGCCCTGGTGGCCCTCGACCCCGGTCCGGGCACCCTGGAGGAGCAGATCGCGGCCGGAATCACCCGCGCGGCGGAGTCCATCGACTCGGGTGCGGCCCGGGCCGCCCTGGAACGCTGGGTGACGGCCAGCAACGTCTAGGCGCGCGGGAACGACGCGAAAACGATGACCCCGGTCCACCATGCGGACCGGGGTCTTGCGTACCCGCGATCATGTGGCAGGATGCACACCAGGTCACGAGTGACAGCGTTTAGGCCCCGGCTTGCTGTCCGGCAACCCTCCTTCCGTGGCGGGGTGCCCCGGGTGATGACCAGGTCGTAGGCAACAAGGCCTATGGCAAGCGCGGATCCCTCGACACCAGGGGTCCTGGTCTTCTCGAGGAGCTTTTTCCGTGAGCAAGCGAATGCGATAGGGCGACTCCGCCCCCACTTCACCCTCGGACCAGGGTCACTTCCGCGTACCCCCGCCCCGTGCGATCCGAGGACCCTCCCGTACCCCGGACGGCCGCAGCGCCCTACCCGCGTACGGGCACACCGAAGCCATTCAGCCCTGCCTGCCGGGAGATACCGCCATGTCCGCATCCCTGAACGCCGCCGTCGCCACCGCCACCGCAGCCACCGTCGACCCCGCCTGTGCCGAGCCGCTCGCGGTCCTCGGCCGGGACGTCACCGTCCCCCTCGTCACCGGCGGCGAGGTCACCTACGCGGCCCTCGACTACGCGGCCAGCGCCCCCGCCCTGCAGCGCGTCTGGGACGACGTGGCCGCGTACGCCCCGTACTACGGCAGCGTGCACCGCGGCGCCGGGTACCTCTCGCAGCTCTCCACCGACCTCTTCGAGCAGAGCCGGGTCACCGTCGCCGAGTTCCTCGACTGCCGCCCCACCGACCAGGTCGTCTTCACCCGGTCCACCACCGACTCGCTGAACCTGCTCGCCGCCGTGCTCCCCGCCGACTGCCAGGTGTTCGTCTTCGAGTCCGAGCACCACGCCTCGCTGCTGCCGTGGACCAACGCCCAGGTCACCTACCTCAACGCGCCGCGCACCCCGGCCGAGGCCGTCGCCACCCTGGAGCGGGCGCTGGCCGACCGCGACCCCTACGGCCCGGCCCTGGTCTGCGTCACCGGAGCCTCCAACGTCACCGGAGAACTGTGGCCGGTCAAGGAACTCGCCGCCGCCGCGCACGCCCACGGCGCGCGCATCGTGCTGGACGCCGCCCAACTGGCCCCGCACCACCCCGTCTCTGTACAGGAGCTGGACGTCGACTGGGTCGCCTTCTCCGGGCACAAGCTCTACGCGCCCTTCGGCTCGGGCGTGCTCGCCGGGCGCGCCGATTGGCTCCAGCAGGCCGACCCCTACCTCGCGGGCGGCGGAGCCTCCCGCACGGTGGCCCGGCGCGAGGACGGCGGCGTGGACGTCGAGTGGCACACCACCGCGGCCCGCCACGAGGCCGGCTCCCCGAACGTCATCGGCGTCTACTCCATCGCCTCGGCCTGCAAGGCCCTGACCGAGGCCGGCTTCGGGAACCTCGTCGCCCGCGAGCAGCACCTCATCGAGAAGGTCCGGGAGGGCCTGGCGGAGGTCCCCGCGGTCCGGATCCTCTCCCTCTTCGGGGACGACGCCCCGCGGGTCGGCGTCATCTCCTTCGTGGTGGACGGCTGGAACAGCTCTCACTTCGCCGCCGCGCTGTCCGCCGAGTACGGGATCGGCGTACGTGACGGCCTGTTCTGCGCCCACCCGCTGGTCCGCACCCTGCTCGGCAGCGAGCCGCAGGCCCAGGGCGAATGCGGAGCCCCGGAGGCGGCGCCGGGCGAGCGCTCGCTGAACGCGATCCGCGTCAGCTTCGGCGCCGGCACCCCCGACGAGCACGTGGAGCGCTTCGTCGGCGCGGTGAAGGAACTCGTGGCGGACGGCGCCAAGTGGCAGTACCGCACGGAGGAAGGCCGCTGCGTCCCGGCGGTATGACCGGCGGTCGGCTCGGCGGTTTTGCGGTTCGGTGGCACGTTGCGTCGTGCCGAGGTGGTTCGCCGGGTCCCCTGCGGGGGGCTCGGCGGTTTTGCGGTTCGGTGGCACGTTGCCTCGTGCCGAGGTGGTTCGCCTCAATCGCCGGCGGGGCTGGGTGGTGTGGGGCGGTGCCCCGCCGAAGTGTCTCCTCGGCTCGCGCCAGGCGGCCGTGGTTCTGCCGTTCGGCCTGGGTTGCGCGCTCGTCCTGCGGGGACACTCCGCCGTGTCCCCGCCCCACGGTAGGGCTTCGACAGCCCAACCTTGTCCCCCCACCTCCCCATGAACCGGCACCGCCAACGGGTGACTGACCCCTTTCCCGGTGGGCCTGCACTGTCAACGGGTGAGTGGGGGCTTCCCTGTGGGGTTGTGCTGCTGAGGGGAGGGGGGACGTGGTGGGGTGTCCCCGCAGGACGAGGCGCTACCACCGGGCACAGCCGAGACATGCCCGCACGCGCCGAGCCGAGGAGACACCCCACCACGGCCCCCCGGACCGACCCGTGCCGACAAGCCCGCCCACCCGCCGAGGCGCGGGCCCGCTCATTCAGCCCCGCCGGCGTTTGAGGCGCGGGTCCGGGCAGCGCCCGGCAGACGGCAGCAACACGACCAAGCAGCCCGCAGGGCAACGGCGCGGGTCCGGGCAGCGCCCGGCGAGGATCCGGACCCGCCGGACACCACCGAGCAGGCCCGCAGGGCAACGGCCCGGTGGGGATCCGGCCGGACCGGACCGCAGACCGCGCCGGAGGCGCTACGCGTCCAGGCCGATGGCGAACGCCGCTTCCAGGTCGTGCTGGGAGTACGTGCGGAAGGCCACGTGGGTGTCCGTCGCCTCGACGCCCGGGATCTTGCTGATGCGGCCGGGGATGATGTCCGCCAGGTTCTCGTGGCGGGCCACGCGGACCAGCGCGATCAGGTCGTACGTCCCCGTGACGGAGTAGACCTCGCTGACGTTCTCGAGGGCGGCGATGGCCTCGGCGATCTCGGGGATCCGGTCCACGCTGGTCTTGATGAGCACGATCGCGGTGATCACGGCTGGCTGTCTCCCTCGGTGGCCGTCGCTGGTCGACTCACTCTAGTCGTACCCCGGTAGCGGGCCCACGCGTAGAGGAAGCCGAGCGAGAAGCCCACCAGGTGGGCGAGGTAGGCCACCCCGGGGCCGCTCTCCGCGCGCTGCGCCGCCAGCCATTGGAGGGCGAACCAGAAGAGCAGCACCATCCACGCCGGGAACCGCAGCGGCAGGAAGAAGAGGAACGGGAACAGGCTCGTCACCCGCGCGCGCGGGAGCAGGAAGAGGAAGGCGCCCAGCACCGCCGAGATGGCACCGGAGGCCCCGATCAGCGTCTGCGGGGAGCCCGCGTTGGCCGCCGCGTACGCCGCCATCGCCAGGTACCCCGCACAGAGGTAGAAGACGAGGAACGCCGGGCGGCCCATCCGTTCCTCCGCCATTGCGCCAAAGACGTAGAGGAAGAGCATGTTTCCGAGCAGGTGGAGCCAGCTGCCGTGGACGAACAGCGCGGTCAGCGGGGTCAGCCAGGCGCGCGGGCCGTCCGTGAAGAGCTCGTCCGGGACCACGCCCCAGCGCCGGAAGTGGGCCGTCCCGGCGGCCAGCAGCTCTTCCCCCGTCCCGTAGGCCGGGTTGAGTCCCGAGGCCGGTCCGAGTACGAACGCCACGGCGCAGCCCGCGATCAGCGCATGGGTGACCACCGGTCCCCGGGCGGCCTCGCGAACGGCCCGCCACTTTACGATCATGTGACAGAGCATGACGTAAGGGGACCCACCTGAAGCGGTGGCAGGCCGTAGGGTTACGAGCTGCGGTCCGTAGGACGACGCATACGGCGGCGCGGGCGGCTTTAATTGAATCAGCTACGAAGGAGAGAGCGGCCTGATGACGGTTCCCCTGCCGACCGACACCACCCGGTGGCGCTGCACCCTGTGCGGCAATCTCACGCGCTTCGACGTGACCCGTTCGTCGAAGGTCGTGGAGTACGTCCACCTGGACCTCGCCGGGGAGCCCAAGGTCGAGGAGCGCGAGGTGGTCAATGAGACCATCGAGTCGGTCCGCTGCCGCTGGTGCAACGCGGTGGACCAGATCGAGCTCGTGGACAGGCCGGGCGCGGACTCCTGACGGAGACGCACCCACAGGAAGATCACGGTAGGGGTGACGGATTGTGGAGCCAGCAAGCGGCGCTGAGCCGGCCGACGCGGCCGGCGACGCCGCCGAGGCGCTCGACCACCCGCTGCCGGAAGGCGTGCGGCGCCGGGTCGTCGCGCTCGTCTCGGACGCCTTCGGCGCACTGACGGTCGCGGACCTCCCGGCGCAGCTGCGTCAGTACGCCCGGTTCACCCCGACCCGGCGCGCCAAGTTCGCCGGCAATGCCATGGCCGCGGCGGTCGAGACCGACGCCGTGTTCCGCAGCCGGGTCGCCGAGAAGTTGCGCGAGGCGCAGGCAGATCTGGCCGCGGCGCTGGAGGCCGGCGCGCCCCCGGCCGCCGCGGATCCGCTGGACGTGGCGGCGGCCGCCTTCGTCCTGCGGCCGGCCGGTTGGGTCAAGCTGGTGGCCGCCGCGGGCGAGGAGGCGCAGCGCGCCGACGCCGAGCGGGTCGGCGAGGAGACCCGGCGCGAGCTGGAGAGGTTGCGCGAGGAGCTGACCCACGCGCGGGACCTCCAGCGCACGGGCGGGGAGCAGGTTCGGGTCGAGCTGGACGCGGCCCGCAAGGAAGCGGAATCGCTTCAGCGCAAGCTGCGGAGCGCCCTCAGCGACGTCAAGCGGGGTGACGCTGCCCTGCGCAAGGTGAATGCGGAGATCGACGGGATCCGCGGTGACGCGGCTGCCCGGGTGGCCGCGGCCGAGAGCGAGACCCGCCGGCTCAAGGCCCGTCTCGCGGAGGTGGAAGCGGCGTTGGAGACCTCGCGCCGGGCCACGCGCGAGGGGCGCAGCATCGAGGACATGCGGCTGAGGCTGCTGCTGGACACCGTGTTGGACGCGGCCCAGGGGCTGCGCCGGGAGCTGGCCCTGCCGCCGGTCTCGACGCGGCCGGCCGACACGGTGGAGGCGGTGGAGCCGGGCCGGATGACGCCGAAGGACATTGCGGCGCGGGCCCTCTCGGAGACCGATCCGGCCCTGCTGGACCAGTTGTTGGCGCTGCCCCAGGCGCATCTGGTGGTCGACGGTTACAACGTGACCAAGACGGGCTATCCGACGATGCCGCTGGAGAAGCAGCGGCTGCGGCTCCTGGGTGGTTTGTCCATGTTGGCCGCGCAGACGGGTGCGGAGATGACCTGTGTCTTCGACGGGGCGGAACTGGCGGCCCCGGTGCTGCTTGCGCCGCCGCGCGGGGTGCGGGTGCTGTTCTCCAAGGCCGGGGTGACGGCGGACGAGCTGATCCGCCAGTTGGTGCGTGCGGAGCCGCCCGGCCGGCCGGTGGTCGTGGTCTCCACGGACCGGGAGGTCGCCGACGGGGTGGCCAAGGCGGGTGCGCGGCCCGTGGCGTCCGCATTGTTGCTGAAGCGGCTTTCGCGCGTTTCGTAACTCCTCGCCGGAATGCCCGAATTGAGGGGACTCGCGGAGGACGGACCGTCAAGTGACCTGCACGGAGCGTGCGCTGTGGGTAAAGAACCTGGTCGAGGGGTGAGTTTTTTCTCGACAGGATTTGAACTGATCACAGATGGGTCACTAGGGTCTGCTCAAACCTTCGTGCGGTAGATCACTCATTCGGGGTGGCGGCGGAGGTGCTGCCGAGTTGCGTTCTTCGGCGGCTCCCAGGAAGAAGGAGATCGCCTTCGTGGCGTCCCACCGTCGACCCAAGCAGCCGAACCGCGCTCGTGTGACCGTGCTCACCTCGGTCGCGGCCGCAGCCGTCGCCCTCACCGCGCAGAGCGCCTCCGCCGCGCCGGCGAAGCCGAGCAAGGACGAGGTCAAGAGCCAGGTCGACGCGCTCTACGAAGAGGCGGAGCAGGCCACCGAGAAGTTCAACGGGGCCAAGGAGCGCCAGGACAAGCTGGAGAAGGAGATAAGCCAGCTGCAGGACCAGGTCGCGCGCGGCCAGGGCGAGCTCAACGACCTCCGCAGCACGCTCGGTTCGATGGCCAGCGCCCAGTACCGCAGCGGCGGCATCGACCCCTCCCTCGCGCTCCTCCTCTCCGAGGACCCTGACGGCTACCTCGACAAGGCCTCCTCCCTGGAGCACCTGAGCGCCAAGCAGGTCGAGGGGGTCCAGCGGATCCAGGACAAGCAGCGGACCCTCGCGCAGCAGCGCCAGGAGGCCGCCGGCAAGCTCGCGGACCTCGACGCCACCCGCAAGGAGCTCGGCGAGAAGAAGAAGGTCTCCACCGAGAAGCTCGCCGCGGCCCAGGCCCTGCTCAACACCCTGACCACGCAGGAGCGCGCGGCGCTCAAGGACGAGGAGACGCGCGCCAGCCGCGCCGACAGCCAGCGCGTCGACCTCGGCAACGTCAAGGCCTCCGGTCGTGCCGGAGCCGCCCTCGAAGCCGCCAAGACGAAGCTGGGCTTCACCTACCAGTCCGGCGGTACCGGCCCCACCGTCTACGACTGCTCCGGGCTGACGCAGTGGGCCTACAAGCAGGCCGGCGTCAACATCAGCCGCACCACCTTCACCCAGGTGAACGACGGCACCCGCATCGGCCGCAGCCAGCTCCAGCCCGGTGACCTGGTCTTCTTCTACGGCGACCTGCACCACGTCGGCCTCTACGCCGGCAACAACATGACGCTGCACGCCTCGAACCCGCGCAGCGGCATCAAGTACGAGTCCATGGACAACATGCCGTTCCAGTTCGGCGTCCGGGTCGGCTGATCCGCTCCGCGGTCCGGGACGGGCCGTACGCCGCCCATCCGGGCGAATTCCGCGGCCCCCCTCTGACCACACGCCCCGCCGGTGACCTGCGTCTCCTGCGGGGCGTCGGCATGTGTGCCCGCCGACGGTCGTTGGTCGGTGCGTGGTCGCGCCGCTACTGTCTGCCAGCGCGGAACCCGGTACACGGCCGTCCACGGAGGGCGGACCCGGGCCCCGCACAGCGGAAGGGAGCGGTTTCACGTGGCGTCCCATCGCCGGGCCGGGCTCGGCAGCCTCGACCGGAACACGAAGATCACCGTCCTCACCGCCGCCGCCGCGGCCACCGCCGCGGTCGCCATGACGGGCGTACCCGCGAACGCGGCCGCCGGCCTCCCGTACGAACCCGGCGGCGGGGCGAGAACCGGCATCAGCGCCCAGGTCGACCGCCTCTTCGAGGAGGCCGAGCAGGCCACCGAGCGCTTCAACGAGGCGGGCGAGAAGGCCGACCGGCTCCGCGTCGAGGTCAACCGGGCCCAGGACGCGGTGGCCCGCGGCCAGGAGCGCATCAACACCCTGCGGGGCGTCCTCGGCTCCTTCGCCGGGGCCCAGTACCGCGGCGGCGGCATCGACCCCGCCGTCGGCCTGATGCTGTCGGAGGATCCCGACGGGTACCTCGAGCGCGCCGCGGCCCTCGACCGGCTGACCAGCCGCCAGGCCCGCCAGCTCGACGAACTCCGCGAGGAGCAGCGCGAACTCGGCCAGGAGCGCCGGGAGGCCTCCCGCAAACTCGCCGAACTCGACGCCCTGCGCTCCGACGTGGCCCGGCACAAGAGCGCCGTCACCGCGAAGCTCGCGGCCGCCCGGCGCCTGCTCAACGCCATGCCCTCCGGGGAGCGGGCCGACTACGAACGCTCCTCGCGCTCCGCGGGCCGCCCCGAGGGGTTGCCCGAGCTGTCCTCTTTCGGACCCTCCTCCGGACGCGCCGCGGCCGCCGTGATGGCGGCCCGGGCCGCGGTCGGCCGGCCGTACGTGTGGGGTTCCACCGGGCCCAGCAGCTTCGACTGCTCCGGGCTGATGGTCTGGTCGTACCGGCAGGCCGGGGTCTCGCTGCCGCGCACCTCGCAGGCCCAGCGGCACGCGGGCCGGCAGGTGCCGCTGTCGCAGGCCCGCCCGGGCGACCTGGTGACGTACCGCTCGGACGCCAGCCACGTCGGCATGTACGTCGGCAACGGCCAGGTGGTGCACGCCCCCTACCCCGGGGCCCGGGTCCGCTACGACCCCGTGGGGATGATGCCGATCTCCTCGGTGACCCGGCCCTAGGCCCTGTCGTCAAAGTAGCGCCGGTCAGGCCCGGCCCGATCGGCAGGGCACCCCCGAGCGCACCCGTGCGTACGATCGTCGGATGTTCCCCGTCCGCCGGTGCCCCGTACGCGTGCTGCCGCTCCTGCTGAGCGTGCTGCTCGCCGGGTGCGGCGCGCCCGCCCCTCGGGACGCCGCGGAGCGGGACGTCCGGGAGGCGGTTGCCGACTGGTCGAGGACGCCGCCCGCGGGGCTCGCCGGGATCCCGCTGGAGGGCTGGGCGTACGAGGTCTCCGAGGTCCGGCGGGACGGTGCCGGAGCCACCGTCCGGGCGGAGCTGCACTACCGGCTCACCGGCTACGACGCGGCCGCCGCCGGGTCGGCGCGCGAGGTGCGCCTGACCCGGGACGGCGGGCGGTGGCACGTCACCGGGGACCGGGCCGCGCCGGGCGCGTTGCCGCAGCTGTGGGACCAGGGCCCGGTGGCGGTGGTCCGCGGGTCGCGCTCGCTGGTGCTGGGCGTCGGGCAGGATGCGGGGACGTTGTCCGCGATCGCGGCGGAGGCCGACCGGGCGGTGCCCGCGGTGAGCGCCGCCTGGCCGGAGCTCTGGGCGGGCCGGGCCGTGGTGCTGGTCCCCGGATCCCTGGAGCGGATGGCGGAGCTGCTGGGCCGCCCGGCGGCCGAGTACCGGGGCATGGGGGCCGTCACGACGGGCCGGGTGGGCGCGGCCCCCGCCCCCGCCGACCGGGTCGTCGTGAACCCGCAGGGGTGGGCCGAGCTCAGCCCGGCGGGCCGCGGGGTCATCCTGACCCACGAGGTCACCCATGTGGCCACTCGGGCGGCGACCACCGCCACCACCCCGCTGTGGCTCTCCGAGGGCTTCGCGGACTGGGCCGGCTACCGCGGCACCGCGGCCACCCCGGAGCGGGCCGCTCCTGCGCTGGCCCGGGCCCTGCGGCGGGGCGAGGTGCCCGGCGAGCTGCCCCGGGCGGAGGACTTCGCCTTCGGCGGCGACCCGGAGGCGCTGGCCCGGGCGTACGAGGGCGCCTGGCTGGCCTGCCGGCTGATCGCGGACCGATGGGGCGAGGCGGCGCTCGTGGACCTGTACGGGCGGGCGGGGCGCGAACCGTGGCCGGTGGCGGTTCGGGGCGCCCTCGGAGTGGACCCGGACGCTTTGACGGAGGACTGGCAGGAGGCCCTGCGCGCGGAGTTCCGCTGAGGGCGTCCGGTACGTTGGCAGCGATGCACAAGACGCTGATCGTGACCAACGACTTCCCGCCGCGACCGGGCGGCATCCAGGCCTTCCTGCACAACATGGCGCTACGGCTGGATCCCGACCGGATCGTCGTCTACGCCTCCACCTGGAAGCACAGCGCGGAGGGCCGCGAGGCCACCGCGGCCTTCGACGCGGAGCAGCCGTTCCAGGTGGTCCGCGACCGTACGACGATGCTGCTGCCGACCCCGCGAGTGACGCGGCGGGCGGTGGGCCTGCTGCGCGAACACGGATGCGAGTCCGTGTGGTTCGGGGCGGCGGCCCCGCTCGGGCTGATGGGCCCGGCGCTGCGGCGGGCGGGTGCGCGGCGGATCGTGGCGACGACCCACGGGCACGAGGCGGGCTGGGCCCAGCTGCCGGCCGCGCGGCAGTTGCTGCGCCGGATCGGCGAGGGCACCGACACGCTGACCTACCTGGGGGAGTACACGCGCTCGCGGATCGCCTCGGCGGTGACGGACCGGGCGGCGGCCCGGATGGTGCAACTCCCGCCGGGGGTGGACGAGAAGACCTTCCACCCCGGATCGGGCGGGGCGGAGGTCCGGGCCCGGCTCGGGCTGACGGACCGGCCGGTGGTCGTGTGCGTCTCCCGGCTGGTGCCGCGCAAGGGGCAGGACACGCTGATCGAGGCGATGCCGCAGATCCTGGCGGCGGTGCCGGACGCGGTGCTGCTGATCGTGGGCGGCGGGCCCTACGAGGCGGACCTGCGGGAGCTGGCCGTCTCCACCGGGGTCTCGGACTCCGTCGTCTTCACCGGTGCCGTCCCGTGGTCGGAACTCGCGGCCCACTACGGCGCGGGCGACGTCTTCGCCATGCCGTGCCGGACCCGCCGGGGCGGGCTGGACGTGGAGGGGCTCGGCATCGTCTACCTGGAGGCCTCGGCGACGGGCCTGCCGGTGATCGCGGGCGACTCCGGCGGGGCGCCGGACGCCGTGCTGGACGGCGAAACGGGCTGGGTCGTACGGGGCGGATCCCCCGAGGACGCGGCGGACCGGATCGTCACCCTGCTGAAGGATCCCGAACTGCGCGCGCGGATGGGCGCGGCCGGCCGTGCGTGGGTCGAGGACCGCTGGCGCTGGGACCTCCTGGCGGAACGGCTGCGCGAGCTGCTCTGATCGCCGGGTGCGGCGCCGCTGCCGGGGGCTCTGCTCCCGGACCCCCGACCAGCGGAGCCGCACCTGACCGGCTGCGTAGCCACGCCTGACTGTTCCTCAGATGTCTGTCAATACCGCGTCTGGGCGGACGGCCGGATTCCGCCCATGATGCGGCCATGACATCCAACCTGACGCGCCGTCAACTACTGGGACTCGGCGCCCTCTCGACCGCCGCCGCGCTCGGCTTCACCCGGATCGGGGCGGCCTCCGCCGCGGCCGTGGAGCCCGCCGCCGCCCAGTACGCCCCCGCCATCGTCGTCGGCTCCGGCTACGGCTCCGCCGTCGCCGCCCTGCGGCTCGGGCAGGCGGGCGTACGCACCGTCGTGCTGGAGATGGGCCGGCTCTGGGACACCCTTGGGGCCGACGGCAAGGTCTTCCCCTCCACCTCCGCGCCCGACCAGCGCTCCATGTGGTTCCGCAACCGCACCGAGGCCCCGCTCGCCCAGTTCCTCTGGCTCGACGTGGTCAACCGGGACATCAGCCCCTACCCCGGCGTCCTCGACCGCGTGAACTACGGCGACATGTCCGTCTACGTCGGCCGGGGGGTCGGCGGCGGATCGCTCGTCAACGGAGGCATGGCCCCGACGCCCCGCCGCTCGTACTTCTCCGAGGTGCTGCCCCAGGTCGACGCCGACGAGATGTACGGCACCTACTACCCCCGCGCCCGCGCCATGCTCGGGGTCAACGACATCGACCCGGCCTGGTTCGAATCCACCGAGTGGTACCGCTTCGCCCGGATCTCCCGCAAGCACGCCCAGAACACCGGCCTGAAGACCGTCTTCGTCCCCAACGTCTACGACTTCGAGCACATGAAGCGCGAGGCGGCCGGCACCGCCCCCCGCTCGGCCCTGGCCGGCGAGGTCATCTACGGCAACAACCACGGCAAGAAGAGCGTCGACAAGACCTACCTCGCCGCCGCCATCGGCACCGGCCACGTCACCATCGAGACCATGCAGCGCGTGGTCGGCGTACGGCCCGACCCGGCCGGGGGGTACGTCCTGACGGTACGGACCAGCGATGTCACCGGACGGGTCACCCAGGTCCGCGAACTCGGCTGCAAACAGCTCTTCCTCGGGGCCGGGAGCCTGGGGACCACCGAGATCCTGCTACGGGCCCGCGAGCGGGGGACGCTGCCCGCGCTCAACGACAAGGTCGGGCTCGGCTGGGGCCCCAACGGCAACGTCATGACCGCCCGCGCCAACCACCTGTGGGACACGGTCGGCTGCAACCAGGCCACCATGCCCGCGATGGGCATCGACGACTGGGACAACGCCGCGAACCCGGTCTTCGCCGAGATCGCCCCGCTCCCCATGGGCATCGAGCACTGGATCTCGATGTACCTGGCCATCACCAAGAACCGGGAGCGCGGGCACTTCACCTACGACGCCGCCACCGACTCGGCCCGCCTCAACTGGCGGCGGGACCAGAACACGCCCTCGGTCAACGCGGCTAAGAACCTCTTCGACCGCATCAACTGGCGGAACTTCACGATGTACCGGTACGACCTCTTCGGCGGCAACAAGGCCTTCGCCGACGACTTCACCTACCACCCGCTCGGCGGCTGCGTCCTCGGGGACGCCACCGACGGGTACGGGCGGGCCAAGGGGTACCAGGGGCTGTACGTGGTCGACGGCTCCCTGATCCCCGGATCGCTCGGCGTGAACCCGTTCGTGACCATCACCGCCCTCGCGGAGCGGAACATGACCCGGATCCTCGCCGAGGACCCCCGCTAGCCGCCGACCGGCCGCGGCCTAGCCGCGGTACAGCGCCTCGATCTCGTCCGCGTAGTCCTTCGCCACCACATTGCGCTTCAGCTTCAGCGACGGCGTGATGTGACCCGACTCCTCCGTGAACTGGGAGGGCAGAATGCGGAATTTCCGCACCGATTCCGCCTTGGAGACCGCCGCGTTGCCGTCGTCGATCGCCTTCTGGACGGCGGCGATGAGGTCCGCGTCCTCGCGCAGGTCCGCCGCCGTGACCCCGGCGGGCTTGCCGTTCTCCGCCGCCCAACGGCCGAGGAACTCCTCGTCGATGGTGACCAGCGCGGCCACGAACGGCCTCGCGTCGCCGACCACCATGCACTCGGCGACCAGCGCGTGCGCCCGGATCCGGTCCTCGATCACCGCGGGGGCCACGTTCTTGCCGCCCGCCGTGACGATGATCTCCTTCTTGCGGCCCGTGATCGTGAGGTAGCCGTCCTCGTCGAGGGTGCCGACGTCGCCGGTGTGGAACCAGCCGTCGGTCAGCGCCTCGGCGGTCGCCGCCTCGTTGTTCCAGTACCCCGTGAAGATCTGCTCGCCGTGCAGCAGCACCTCGCCGTCGTCCGCGATGCGCACCACGGAGCCCGGCATGGGCTGGCCGACCGTACCGATCTTCTGCTTGTCCCACGGGTTGAAGGTGGTCGCGGCACAGGACTCGGTCAGGCCGTAGCCCTCCAGGACCGTGAAGCCGATGCCGCGGAAGAAGTGGCCGAGCCGCTCGCCCAGCGGCGCGCCGCCGGAGATCGCGTACTCGCCGCGCCCGCCGAGGACCGCGTGCAGCTTGCTGTAGACCAGCTTCGAGAAGATCTTGTGCTTGAGCTTCAGCCCGAACGACGGGCCGCGCGGGTTGTCCAGCGCGCGGCTGTAGGCGATGGCCGTGTCGGCCGCCGCGTCGAAGATCTTCCCCTTGCCATCGGCCTGCGCCTTGGCGCGCGCCGAGTTGTAGACCTTCTCGAAGACCCGGGGGACGCCGAGGATCAGCGTGGGGCGGAAGGACTGCAGCTCGTCGGTGAGGTTCTTGATGTCCGGTACGCAGCCCAGGCGGATCGGCGCCAGGACGGCCGCCACCTCCACCAGGCGCCCGAAGACGTGCGCGGCCGGCAGGAACAGCAGCACCGAGCACTCGCCGGTCTTGAACAGCGGGCTCAGGCGCTCCACCGCGTTGCCGCACTCGGCGAAGAAGTTGCGGTGGGTCAGCACACAGCCCTTGGGGCGGCCGGTGGTGCCCGAGGTGTAGACGATGGTGGCCGGGTCGTCGGCGCCCGCGAGGCTGCTGCGCTCCTCGACCTCGGCGTCGGAGACCTCCGCGCCGGCGGCCTTCAGCGCCTCCAGCGCGCCCTGCTCGATCTCCCAGACCTCGCGCAGCTCCGGCAGCCGGTCGCGCAGCGAGGCCACGGCCGCGCTGTGCGCCGGGCTCTCCACGATGACGGCGACGGCGCCGGAGTCACCGAGGATCCACTGGACCTGCTCGGGGGAGCTGGTCTCGTACACGGGGACGGTGACGCCGCCCGCGCTCCAGATCGCGAAGTCGAACAGCACCCACTCGTACCGGGTGCGGGAGATGAGGGCGACCCGGTCGCCGGGCCGGACGCCGGCCGCCATGAGGCCCTTGGCCGCGGCCCGGACCTCGGCGAGGAACTCCGTCGCGGTCACGTCCTGCCACCGGCCGTCGACCTTGCGGCTCATGACGGCGGTGTCTGGATGCTGAGCGGCGTTGCGGCGGATGAGATCCGTCAGGTTCCCGTCCGACGGGACCTCGTACAGGGCCGGAAGGCTGAACTCGCGCAAGACTGCTGCTCCTCTGGGCGCCATCGCCACCATGTGGACCGACCGGACGTTACCCACCGGTAGTGGGTTCCCGATAGGGGGAACCGGCCAGATGTTCCGTGCGTCACATTCTGTACTTACCCCGCCTCGCCCCAACGTGCCGACAGTAGTCGACCCCACCTGCGACTCGGAAGTAACCGCAGGTCCGGCCACCTCTCCCACCCCCTCTACCCGCCGCCACCAGGCAGCTCTAGGGTTGGCCGCATGGCTGGCAGCATGCGGGGACAGCAGTTCGGCACGAGCGGATCAGGCCGAGGGGCGGGCGGTGCGACAGGCCGGGAAGCAGGCCGCACCCGGGTCCACGTCGTGAGCGACGTGCACGGCAACACCGAGGCCCTCACCAGGGCGGGCGACGGCGCCGACGCCCTCATCTGCCTCGGTGACCTCGTGCTCTTCCTCGACTACGCCGACCACTCGCGCGGGATCTTCCCCGACCTGTTCGGCGTCGAGAACGCCGACCGGATCGTCGAGCTGCGCACCGCGCGCCGCTTCGACGAGGCCCGCGCCTTCGGCCGGGAGCTGTGGGCCGGCCTGGACCGGGACACGCTCATCGAGGGCGCCGTCCGCCGCCAGTACGCACAGATGTTCGCCGCCTTCCCCACCCCCACCTACGCCACCTACGGCAACGTCGACGTACCCGGCCTGTGGCCCGAGTACGCCGACCGCCACGGCCTCACGGTGCTCGACGGCCAGCGGGTGGAGATCGGCGGCCGCGTCTTCGGCTTCGTCGGCGGCGGACTGCCCACCCCGATGCGCACCCCGTACGAGGTGGACCCGGAGGAGTACGCCGCCAAGGTGGAGGCCCTCGGCGAGGTGGACGTGCTCTGCTCGCACATCCCGCCGGAGGTGCCCGAGCTCTGCTACGACACGGTCGCCCGCCGCTTCGAACGCGGCAGCGAGGCCCTGCTCGCCGCGATCCGCCGCACCCGCCCCCGCTACGCCCTCTTCGGCCACGTCCACCAGCCGCTCGCCCGCCGCATGCGCATCGGGAGCACCGAGTGCGTGAACGTGGGCCACTTCGCGGCCACCGGTCGGCCCTGGGTCCTCGAATGGTAGGGATCCAGCCGCTTCGCGGAGGGCTCCCGCAGGGTGCGGGAGGCGCTGGAGTGGCGACGTCCACACGCGCGGTAGCCTTCACGCGGCGGCCCCAGGCCGCACACGTCCTCGAACTTGCCCAGCTGCCGCTGGGAGGTACCACCCCCAGCCCGGAGGAGCGACCGCGATGGCGGAACACACCAGCTCAAGCATCACGATCGAGGCTGCGCCCACCGACGTGATGGCCGTGATCGCCGACTTCGCCCGTTACCCCGAGTGGACCGGCGAGGTGAAGGAGGCCGAGGTACTGGCCACCGACGCCGAGGGGCGCGCCGAGAAGGTCCGCCTGCTGCTCGACGCGGGCGCTATCAAGGACGACCACACCCTCGCCTACAGCTGGAAGGGCACCGACGAGGTCAGCTGGACCCTGGACAAGTCCCAGATGCTGCGCCAGCTGGACGGCTCCTACCGGCTGACCGCCGTCGACGGCGGCAAGCGCACCGAGGTCACCTACCAGCTGACCGTCGACGTCAAGATCCCCATGCTCGGCATGATCAAGCGCAAGGCCGAGAAGGTCATCATCGACCGCGCGCTCGCGGGCCTGAAGAAGCGCGTCGAAACCGTCTGATCCCGCTTCCCGCTTCCCGCTCTACGCACACCGGAGCACCCGCACCATGCACACCTTGCTGATCACCGGCCCCGGCGGGGCCGGGCGGACCACCGCGGCGGCGGCCACCGCCCTCGCCGCGGCCCGCCATGGGCGGCGGGTGCTGCTGCTCTCCGGCGACGTCGGCGACCCGCTCACCGGCCTCGTCGGCGACCCGGCCGCCCCCGGGCTGCGGGTGGCCCGGGTGGACTCCGGCGAGGAGTTCCGCGACGAACTCGTCGCCCTCCAGCAGCGCGGATCCGCCCTGCTCGGCATGGTCGGGGCCCGGCCGCTGGGCGCCGAGGAGATCACCGAACTGCCCGGCGCCGAGGAGTTCGCCCTGCTCCGCGCCCTGCGGCGGGCCGCCGCCGCGCCCGACACCGACCTCGTCGTCGTCGACATGCCGCCGCTCCACCAGACCGTGGCCACCCTCGCCCTCCCCGCCCAGCTGCGCCGCTACCTCGCCCGGCTGCTGCCCGTCGAACGGCAGGCCGCCCGCGCCCTGCGCCCCGTACTGGCCCAGCTGGCCGGCGTGCCCATGCCCGCGCAGTGGCTCTACGAGACCGCCGCCCGCTGGGACGAGGAGCTGGCCGCCGTCCAGGCCGTAGTCGAGGCCGACACCACCGAACTGCGGCTGGTCGCCGAGCCCGGCCCGGCCGCCGCCGACGCGCTGCGCCTCGGCCGGCTCGGACTCGCCCTGCAGCAGCTGCCCGTCTCCGCCCTCGTCGCCAACCGCACCGTGCCGGCGCGATCCGCCGACCCCTGGCTCGCCGGGCTCGCCGCCCAGCAGCAGAAGTACGCCGCCGAGTGGGCCGCCGAGCTCCCGGTGGTGGCCCTCGCCCACCTCGGCCGCGACCCGCGCGGCCCGCAGGACCTGGAGCTGCTCGCCGCCGCCGACGGGCTCGTCCCCGAGGTGCCCGCACCCCGTCGCGCCTGGGCCGTCGAGGACCACCTGGCCGAGGACGGGGTGCTCGTCTGGGTGGTACCGCTGCCCGGCGCGCACAAGAGCGACCTCGACCTCGTCCGCCGCGGCGACGAGCTGCTGCTCACCGCCGGCCCCCACCGCAGGATCGTTCCGCTCCCCGCAGCACTGCGCCGCTGCACCGTCTCCGGCGCCGCCCTCGCCGAGGGGGAGCTCCGCGTCCGGTTCACCCCCGACCCGGGACTGTGGCCCCGTACGCAATGAACGGCTTACCTCCGTTCGGGTACCGTCGAAGGTAGTCCGTACCGCACGTCCAGCAGCAGCCGCAGGAGAGAGTCCGCCATGAGCGAGGCCACCGACCGTCCCCACGACGACGACGCCTGGGCCGGGGCCTGCGCCGAGGACCTCGCCGCCGAGCAGGAACGCCGGCGCCGGCAGGAGCAGGCCGCGGCCGGCGGCACCGGCACCGCCGCCGAGGAGCTGTTCAAGCTCTTCGAAGCCGTCGCCGACAAGGTGTCCGGGCTGAACAACCCGCTGTTCGGCGTGGCCGCGCAGGGTGCGGTGCGCCAGATCGTCGACCAGGCCAAGACCGCCGCCAAGCCCGTCGTCGAGCGCAACCCGGAAGTCTTCGACCACCTCGCGGCCGCCGGCTCCGAACTGCTCGCCGCCTACCGCTCTGCCGTCGAGGGCCACGAGCGGCGCTGGACGCGGGGCGAACCCCCGGCACCCCGGCAGGCGTCCCACGACCGCGCCCCCCGGGAGGACGGCCCCGACGACGGCCCCTCCGAGCGGATCGATCTCGACTGATCCCCCTGGAGCCTCGGGTACCGTTGGCCGTGGCGGGGTTTGACCGGAAACCGAGGGACTAATGGGACTCACCATCGGCGTCGACATCGGCGGCACGAAGATCGCGGCCGGCGTGGTCGACGAAGAGGGCACGATCCTTGAGACGTACAAGGTGCCCACCCCGCCGACCGCGGACGGAGTGACGGAGGCCATCTGCGCCGCCGTCTCCGAGGTCAGCAGCAACCACAGCATCGAGGCCGTCGGCATCGGCGCCGCCGGATACGTGGACGACAAGCGCGCGACCGTACTCTTCGCGCCCAACATCAACTGGCGGCACGAGCCGCTCAAGGACAAGGTCGAGCAGCGCATCGGCCTGCCCGTCGTCGTCGAGAACGACGCGAACTGCGCGGCCTGGGGCGAGTACCGCTTCGGTGCCGGCCAGGGCCACGACGACGTCATCTGCATCACGCTCGGCACCGGCCTGGGCGGCGGCATCATCATCGGCAACAAGCTGCGGCGCGGACGCTTCGGCGTCGCCGCCGAGTTCGGACACATCCGGGTCGTCCCGGACGGCCTGCTGTGCGGCTGCGGCAGCCAGGGCTGCTGGGAGCAGTACGCCTCCGGGCGCGCCCTCGTCCGGTACGCGAAGCAGCGCGCCAACGCCACCCCCGAGAACGCGGCGATCCTGCTCGCCCTCGGCGACGGCACCCCCGAGGGCATCGAGGGCAAGCACATCAGCGAGGCCGCCCGGCAGGGCGACCTGGTGGCCATCGACGCCTTCCGCGAACTGGCCCGCTGGGCCGGCGCGGGACTGGCCGACCTGGCCTCGCTGTTCGACCCGTCCGCCTTCATCGTCGGCGGCGGCGTCTCGGACGAGGGAGACCTCGTCCTCGACCCGATCCGCAAGTCCTTCAAGCGCTGGCTGGTCGGCGGCGCCTGGCGTCCGCACGCGCAGGTCCTCGCCGCGCAACTGGGCGGCAAGGCCGGGCTCGTCGGCGCGGCCGACCTGGCCCGCCAGGGCTGAGCTTCACCCCCATTTCCACGCGTACCGCCCGCCGCGCCCCTTGGGGGAGCGGCGGGCGGCTGCGTATCTTGCGGGGCATGGACCAGCTGCCGAAGTCTCGTACGGAGCCCGACGGTTCTGCCGTGATCCGGGTACTGAGCTACAACATCCGCTCCCTGCGCGACGACGAGGAGGCGCTGGCCCGGGTCATCCGGGCGTGCGAGCCCGACATCGTCCTCGTGCAGGAGGCCCCCCGGTTCTTCCGATGGCGCAAACACGCGGCGCGGCTGGCCGCCAAGTGCGACCTGGTGGTGCTGGGCGGGGGCGCGACGGCGGCCGGGCCGCTCCTGCTGTGCTCGCTGCGGGTCTTCGTGGAGCGCACGGAGGACGTCCTGCTGCCGCGCACTCCCGGCCTGCACCGCAGGGGCTTCGCCACGGCGGTGGTCCGGGTCGGCGGCGTGCGCGTGGGCCTGGCCTCCCTGCACCTCTCGCTCCAGGCCGCAGAGCGCCGGGCCCACACGGAGCTGCTGCTGGACCGGCTGGCCGCGATGGACGTGCCGTACGCGATCGCCGCGGGAGACCTCAACGAGGGCCCGGAGGGGCCGGCGCACGGGCGGCTGGCCGCCGAGCTGCAGGACTGCCGGGCGGTGGCCCCGTGGGGCGACGGACCGACCTTCCCGGCGTCGGCGCCGGACCGCCGGATCGACGCCGTGTTCGCCACGAAGGGGGTGGAGGTGCTGGCCTGCGGTGTCCCTGCGGGGCTGCCGGGGGTATCCGGGGCGGACCTGCGGTCGGCGACGGACCACCTGCCGGTGCTGGCGGCCCTGCGTTTGGCTGCTGCGCCGTAGCCGGGGGCGCTGCCCCCGGACCCCCGCGCCTCAAACGCCGGCGAGGCTGTATTCGGCTGATGCCGTCCCTCTGCGTGCCCGGAGGGCAATTTCAGTGCCGCCGGCGTTTGAGGCCCCGGGAAAGGGCCGGTCAGACGACCGCGCCGCGGCCCGGGTCGTCGTCGTCATCCTCGTCGCCGGTCGCCATGCGCGCCACCAGCGTGGCGAAGCCGCCCAGGAAGCCGCCGATGCCCAGCGTCGTCAGCCACCAGGTCATCTCCCACTGCAGGAGCACCGCGAGCAGCAGCAGTACCGGACCGCCGACGACCGCGAGCCACGCGAACTTCGACGTCGTGTCCGCCTGCGGGAGCTCTGGCTCCGGGGGGACGAAGTGGCCCTCCTCCGTCGCGGTCAGGTCATCGTCCTGCGGCTCCGCCGGCGAGTGGTCCCGGGGACCCGCCATGCCCACGCCCGGGGCGAAGAGCACGGAACTGCCCAGCGCTGCCGGAGGCCCCGGTTCCGGGTCCGGCTTCGCTTCCGGCTCCGCGTCCGGTTTCGCGTCCGGTTTCGGATCAGCCTTCGCGTCCGGTGCGGACTCCGCGGGCAGCGGCTTGACGTCCTCCTCCGGCAGGAGGAGGTTCTCGATCGGTCTGAACGGCCGGGCCCCCGGCGGGTCCGGCGGCTCCTGCCCGTACCCGGCGACGATCGCCGCCCACGCCGCTTCCTCGTCCAGCGGGGGAACCCCGCCCGACTGCTCCTCGTGCTCAGCCACCGGCCTCCGCCCCCTCCCTACCCACGCTCTTCGCCAGGCGGCCGATGAACGTATAGCTGTCCGCGAAGATCCGCTCCGCGTCATGGTCCAACGTCGCGACGTGGTAACTCTGTTCCAGCAGGGTCTCGGTGACATCCGTCGAGGAGACCCGGGCCAGGACCCGAGCGGAGTCGACCGGCGGTACGACGTGGTCCTGCGGGCTGTGCAGCAGCAGCATCGGCTGCGTCACCTGCGGCAGCTCGGCGTCCACGAGCTGGAGGAACTTCTTCAGCGAGTGCGCGGCCCGGGTCGGGACCCGGTCGTAGCCGACCTCCTCCGAGCCCGGCTTCGCGATGTCGCTGGCGATGCCCGGCGTCGACCGGATGAGGTGCTTGGTCACCGGCAGGGTCACGGCCAGCGGGTCGTGCACCTTGTTGGCCGGGTTGACGAGCACGATGCCGCTGATGGCGTCCCCGTGCTTGGCCGCCAGCCGCAGGGTCAGCGCCCCGCCCATCGACAGCCCGAAGACGAACACCTGCTCGCAGCGGTCCAGCAGGTCCCGCAGGGCTCGATCGACCTCGGCGTACCAGTCCTGCCAGCCCGTGAGCTGCATGTCCTGCCAGCGCGTCCCGTGTCCGGGCAGCAGCGGGAGCGACACCGTGAGGCCCCGCCCGGCGAGATACTCCGCCCAGGGGCGCAGGGACTGCGGGGAACCGGTGAAGCCGTGGCAGAGGAGGACGCCGACCTCTCCGCCCTCGTGGCGGAACGGCTCGGCTCCAGGGAGGACGGGCACCAGGGTCTCCTTGATCATGATGTACGTCGGGTGGGTGCGTTGCTCTGTGTGACTTCACCGTACGCGACCGGGGTGGCACCGGCCAGGGTCGTCGGGCCCCTGCCGGTGTAGGCACGGGATATGGTCTGTTCGACAGACACAGGAAGGCATTCGAGTTGATCTACGGCGCAATGAAGTTCTCCATCGGCGGTTCACTGAAGCTCGCATTCAGGCCGTGGGTGGAGGGCCTCGAGAACATTCCCGCGGAGGGGCCGGCGATCCTCGCGAGCAACCACCTGTCCTTCTCCGACTCCTTCTTCCTGCCGGCGGTGCTGGACCGGAAGGTCACCTTCATTGCGAAGGCGGAGTACTTCACCTCCCCGGGGGTCAAGGGCAAGCTGACGGCCGCCTTCTTCAAGGGCGTCGGCCAGCTCCCGGTGGACCGCTCCGGCGCCCGCGGGGCCGGCGAGGCAGCGATCCAGAGCGGCATCAAGGTCATCGAGGCCGGAGAGCTGTTCGGTATTTACCCCGAGGGCACGCGTTCACCCGACGGACGCCTCTACCGCGGCAAGCCCGGCGGTCTGGCCCGCGTGGCCCTGGCCACCGGTGCGCCCGTGATCCCGGTCGCGATGATCGACACGGAGAAGATCCAGCCGCCCGGCAAGGTGGTCCCCAAGCTGATGCGCCCGGGGATCCGGATCGGCAAGCCGCTGGACTTCAGCCGCTACCACGGCATGGACAACGACCGCTTCATCCTGCGCTCGGTGACCGACGAGGTCATGTACGAGATCATGAAGCTCTCCGGCCAGGAGTACGTCGACATCTACGCGACGGCGGCCAAGCGTCAGATCGCCGATGCCGAGAAGGCCGAGAAGGCTGCCAAGGCGGAGAAGGGCGAGAAGGCCGAGAAGGCCGACGGCACGTCGGAGTAGCTGCGCGCGGGCGGTACCGCCCGCGAGGGGTGGGGGAGATGGCGAAGCGCGAACGCGTCGTGCGCATGTCGGTCGAGCAGCCGCTCTGGCGTGCCCTGACCGGGTACCGGCTGCTGACCATGGTCTACGCGGCGCTGCTGTTCGCCGCCGCCCACAAGGAGTTTCCCCGCCCCGGGGTCGCGGTCGGCTACCTCGCCTTCCTCGCCGTCTGGACCCTCGCCACCTCCCGCAAGGTGGCGAACGCCGCCAGTTGCACCAAGGGCTTCCTCGTCGCCGACCTCACCGTCGCGATCGTCGGGATCGTCCTCACGCCGGTCGCCGACACCCAGGCGCGGATCCACGGGGGCGGCAGCACCCTCCCCACCATCTGGACGGCGGGCGCGGTCCTCGCCTTCGCCATCAAGGGCGGCTGGCGCTGGGCCTGCTTCGCCTCCACCTTCGTGGCGGCCGCCAACCTCGCCATCCACACCGGCACGCCGACCCGGGACACCCTGCACAACGTCCTGCTCGTCTGGGTCGCCTCCGTGGCCATCGGCTACGTGGTCGAGGTCGCCCGGGCCAGTGAGAACACCCTCGCCCGCGCCCTGGAGATCGAGGCCGCCACCCGCGAGCGCGAGCGCCTCGCCCGCGACATCCACGACGGGGTCCTCCAAGTCCTCGCCATGGTCCAGCGGCGTGGCAGCGAGCTGGGCGGCGAGGCCGAGGAGCTCGGCCGGATGGCGGGGGAGCAGGAGGTGGCACTGCGCACGCTGGTCTCCAGCGGGCTGGCACAGCCCTCCCGGGTCTCCCGCGACGAGTCCCGCGGCGCGCTGGTGGACACGTACGAGGTGGACGAGCCGGGCACCGAGGACGGCGAGCTGGACCTGCGCACGCTCCTCGCCCCGCACGCCGGATCCCGCGTGAGCTTCGCCGAGCCGGGCACCCCGGTGCCGCTGCCGGTGCCCGCCGCGAAGGAACTGGCCGCGGCGGTCGGTGCCGCCCTGGACAACGTGCGCAAGCACGCCGGGGAAGGGGCACGGGCCTGGATCCTCGTCGAGGACTGGGGCGACGAGGTGATCGTGACCGTTCGCGACGACGGCCCCGGCATCCCGGCGGGCCGGCTGGACCAGGCGGCGGGCGAGGGCCGGATGGGGGTGGCCCTGTCCATCCGCGGCAGGCTGCGCGATCTCGGCGGCAGCGCCGATCTGGTGTCCGTTCCCGGGCAGGGCACCGAAGTGGAACTGAAGGTACCCCGGGGGAGGACGGACAAGAGATGAGCGAGCGCACCGACGTGAACGACGTGAACGACCCGAACAGGCCGAACGAGCCGCACGAGATAAGGGTGATGGTCGTCGACGACCACCCCATGTGGCGGGACGCGGTCGCCCGCGACCTGGCAGCCGCGGGCTTCGACGTCGTCGCCACCGCCGGCGACGGCCCCGAGGCGGTCCGCCGGGCCCACGCCGTCACGCCCGACGTGTTGGTCCTCGACCTCAACCTACCCGGCATGCCGGGCGTACAGGTCTGCAAGGAACTGGTCGGTACCAACCCGGCCCTGCGGGTCCTGGTCCTGTCGGCCAGCGGTGAGCACGCGGACGTCCTGGAAGCGGTGAAGTCCGGTGCGACCGGCTACCTGTTGAAGTCCGCCGGCGCCCAGGAGCTGATCGACGCCGTCCGCCGCACCGCGGCCGGCGACCCGGTCTTCACCCCGGGCCTGGCCGGTCTGGTGCTCGGCGAGTACCGGCGTCTGGCCACCGACCCGCTGCCGGCCACCTCCGACGAGCCGAAGGCCCCGCAACTGACCGACCGCGAGACCGAGGTGCTGCGGCTCGTGGCCAAGGGGCTGTCGTACAAGCAGATCGCCGAGCGTCTGGTCATTTCCCACCGCACCGTGCAGAACCACGTCCAGAACACCCTGGGCAAGCTGCAGTTGCACAACCGGGTGGAGCTCGTCCGGTACGCCATAGAACGCGGCCTCGACGACGCGTAGACCGGCCCGGGGGACGTCTGCACCGCCCGTCGATCGTACTTACGTCCTCGTACGAGTGAACGGGCGTACGCAACGCCTCACGATTCCACCTGAATCGCCCTCTCCAAGCCCCTTGCTGTGACCTGGGTCACCACTAGCGTGACGGTCATGGCGATTGGAGATTCCATGAAGGTCGGAGTGCTGACCGGCGGCGGCGACTGCCCCGGGCTCAACGCGGTGATCAGGGCCGTCGTCCGCAAGGGCGAGCAGGAGTACGGCTGCGGGTTCGTCGGGTTCAAGGACGGCTGGCGGGGCCCGGTCGAGGGACGGACCGTCCCCCTCGACATCCCCGCCGTCCGCGGCATCCTGCCCCGCGGCGGCACCATCCTCGGCTCCTCGCGCACCAATCCGTTCAAGACGGAGAACGGCGTGCGCGACATCAAGGAGAACCTCGCGAAGTACGAGGTGGACGCGCTCATCGCGATCGGCGGCGAGGACACCCTCGGGGTCGCGGCCCGGCTGTACGAGGAGCACGGCATCCCCTGCGTCGGCGTGCCCAAGACCATCGACAACGACCTGTCGGCCACCGACTACACCTTCGGCTTCGACACCGCCGTCGGCATCGCGACCGAGGCCATCGACCGGCTGCACACCACGGCCGAGTCCCACATGCGGGTCCTGGTCGTCGAGGTCATGGGCCGGCACGCCGGCTGGATCGCCCTGCACTCGGGCCTCGCGGGCGGCGCCAACGTCATCCTCATCCCGGAGCAGCGCTTCGACGTGGACGAGGTCTGCGCCTGGGTGACCTCCCGGTTCCGCGCGAGCTACGCGCCCATCGTGGTGGTCGCCGAGGGCGCCATGCCCAAGGACGGGGAGATGGTGCTGAAGGACGGCTCCCTGGACTCCTTCGGCCACGTCCGGCTGTCGGGCGTGGGCGAGTGGCTGGCCAAGGAGATCGAGGCGCGGACCGGCAAGGAGGCCCGTACGACGGTGCTCGGGCACATCCAGCGGGGCGGCACGCCGAGCGCCTTCGACCGGTGGCTCGCGACCCGGTTCGGGCTGCACGCCATCGACGCGGTGCGCGACCGGGACTTCGGGAAGATGGTCGCGCTCAAGGGGACGGACATCGTCCGGGTGCCGATCGCGGAGGCGACGTCGAAGCTGAAGACGGTGGATCCCGCGCTGTACCAGGAGGCCGGGGTCTTCTTCGGCTGAGCGGCGACCCGACACCATGGGCCGTATCGTGACGAACGGCCCATGGTGTCGAGGTGCGGGAGCGGGCGTGGAGATCCTGGCATTCGGTGTGACCGCCGACGAGAAGCCGCTCCTGGAGCAGGCCTTCGCGGGCGCGCACGAGGTCCGTTGCCTCGAAGTCTTCCTGGAGGAGGACACCGCGCCGATCGCCGCCGGGTACGAGGTCGTCTCCTCCAGCGTCAACGCCGACCTGAGCGGCCGGGTACTGCGGATGCTGGCGGCCGGCGGGACGAAGATGATCACCCAGCGGTCCACCGGCTTCAACAACATCGACCTGGACGAGGCCCGGCGCCTCGGCATGACGGTCGGCCGGGTCTCGTACTACTCGCCCCACTCGGTCGCCGAGTTCGCCTGGGCCCTGGCGCTGGCCGTGAACCGTCGGCTCGTCCGGGCGACGACCCGGACCCGGGACTTCGACTTCCGGCTGAACGGACTGATGGGCCGGGACTTCCACGGCCGCACCGTCGGTGTGCTCGGCACCGGCAAGATCGGGGCGGCGTTCACCCGGATCGCGCACGGCTTCGGCATGCGCCTGCTGGGCTGGGACGTGGTGCAGAACCCGGAGTGCCTGGAGCTCGGCATGACCTACGTGGACAAGGACGAGCTGCTGGCGTCCGCGGACCTGATCAGCCTGCACGTACCGCTCCTGGACTCCACCCGGCACCTCATCGACGCGGCCGCGCTGCGACGGATGCGGGACGACGCGATCCTGGTGAACACCAGCCGCGGCGGGCTGATCGACACCGCGGCACTGGTCGACGAGCTCCGGGCGGGCCGCTTCGAGGGCGTCGGCCTGGACGTGTACGAGGCGGAGGCCGGCGTCTTCTTCACGGACAAGTCGCTGGAGACCGTCGAGGACGACACCCTGGCCCGCCTCGTCACCTTCCCGCACGTCATCGTGACCTCCCACCAGGCGTACTACACGACGGACGCGGTGGGCCAGATCATCGACGCCACCGTCACCAACGTGGCGGACTACCTGGCGGGCCGCCGCTCCGAGAACACCCTGGTCCCGCCCGAGTAGGGGGCGTCTCGGACGCGCCGCCACCGGTCAGGCCGGGCTCGCCGTGACCCCGGCCGTGATCCCCGCGAGGAGCTCGCGCAGCAGGTCCGCGCCGCGCAGGGTGAGGACCGACTCCGGGTGGAACTGCACGCCCGCGAAGCCCCCGGCGGGGGAGCGCAGGGCGTGCACCTCGCCCGTCCCCGGGTCGCGGGCCACCTCCACCCCCGCGGCGGCCAGCCGGCCGGCCAGGGCGCCGTCGCAGCGCGCGGTGTACGTGTTGTAGAAGCCGACCACCTCCTCGGCCCCGAACAGCTCGATCCGGGTCTGCGCCCCCTGCGCCGGCTCCGCCTTGCGGACCAGCGGCAGGCCCAGCTCGGCCGCCAGCAGCTCGTGCCCCAGGCAGACCCCGAACAGGCCGTGACGGTGCCCGGCCAGCAGCTCGGCCGTCAGCGCCCGCAGCATGCGCATCTTGGGGTCCGCGGCGTCGGCCGGGTTGCCCGGCCCGGGGCCCAGGACGACCGGGCCCTCCCAGGCCAGGGCCGCCGCCCGCAGCCCCGGATCGTCGTAGCGGCGTACGGTCACCTCCAGCCCGGCCACCCGCAAGACGTGCGCCAGCATCGCCGTGAAGGTGTCCTCGCCGTCCACCACCAGGGCGTGCCCCGCCGGGGCCGGGGGCCGTTCCTGCATCCGGAGCCAGAACGGCGCCAGGTCCTCGCGGCGCGCCGCGAGGGCCGCCCGCACCCGCGGGTCGTCCGCCAGCCGGGCCCCCTCGAAAGCCGGGCGCGGCGCGGCAGGCCGCACCCCGAGCGCCGCCAGCACCCCCGCCGCCTTCGCATGGGTCTCCGCCACCTCGCCCGCCGGATCCGAGTGCCGGACCAGCGTGGCGCCCACCGGCACCCGCAGCGTGCCGTCCGCCGCGATGTCGGCGGTGCGGATCAGAATGGGGGAGTCCAAGGTCTGCGCCCCCGCGGGGTCTTGGCCCAGCAGGGCCAGCGCGCCCGCGTAGTAGCCGCGCCCGCCCGCCTCGTACCGCTCGATGACCCGGCAGGCGTTCTGCACGGGGGACCCGGTGACCGTCGCCGCGAACATCGTCTCGCGCAGCACCTCCCGCACGTCCAGCGAGGACCGGCCGCGCAGCTCGTACTCGGTGTGCGCGAGGTGGGACATCTCCTTCAGCCGCGGTCCGACGACGACCCCGCCCATGTCACCGACCGTGCACATCATCTTCAGTTCCTCGTCGACCACCATCGACAGTTCCTCGGTCTCCTTGCGGTCGCCGAGGAAGGCGAGGAGGGACTCGACCGTCGGCCCCCCGGTCGGATGGCGGTAGGTGCCGCTGATCGGGTTCATCACGACCGTGCTGCCGGACATCCGCACGTGCACCTCGGGGCTGGCCCCGACGAGGGTCCGCTCCCCGGTGTGGACGACGTACGTCCAGTACGCGCCCCGCTCGCCCTCCAGCAGCCGCCGGAACAGCGCGAGCGCGTCGGCCCGGTCGAAGCCGTCGACGCGGCCCCCGTAGGTGCGCCGGATGACGAAGTTCGCGCCCTCGCCGCGGCCGATCTCGTCCTCGATGACCCGCCGGACGGTGGCCGCGTACTCCTCGTCGGGGACGTCGAAGCCGCCGTCGTCGACCCGCACCGGATGGCTCGGCAGCACGGCCAGCGCCTCGGCGAGCGGGATCTCGTACGCCTCCTCGGCGACCAGCACGCTCAGCGGCGTGCCGTCGTCGCGCACGTCGAAGCCGCGCTCCCGGATCTGCCGGAAGGGGACGAGGGCGAGGGCGGGCAGCTCGCCGACGGGCAGGTCGGCGAGCCGTTCCACCTCGCCCACCGGCCCGATCAGCACCTCGACGGTGTCGTGGTCGCGGCCGGGGGTCCGCCGGCGCAGCAGGGCGAACGGCGGGCAGGCGGGGTCGAGCAGTCGGCTCAGTCGGTCGGGTCGGCTGGGATTCATGGGGCGGAGCGTCCTTCCGGTGGGAGGAGCGGCCCCTGGGATCCGACGACGCGGTCGAAAACGCGGAAGGCCGCCCCTCGGGGCGGCCTTCGCGTCGTGCGTGTCTTCAGGTACGCGCGAGGAGTGGGCCGCCGGGAGTGGGCCACCACCAGTTCTGGTTCGAGTGCGCGTACATGGTGGGCACCTTAGCCCACACCGCCGCCGCGGGGCAGGATCTGTCTCACGACGCGAGCTGAACCATGGATTCCGTTCCATCCGGCGCCCACGACCTTTGAGCCGGTTCGTCTCACGTTGTGGGCGTGGGGCCGGACGCGGCCCGTGACGCCGTAATGTGTACGAGGTGACCGTGAACGCTGAAACCCAAGCCCCCGCCGCCAAGGCGACCTGGCGAGACCTTCCCGCGGCGCAGCAGCCTTCGTACCCCGATGCCGAGGCTCTGCGCGCTGTCGTCGCGGACCTCGAGTCGTATCCTCCCCTCGTTTTCGCGGGTGAATGCGACCAGCTGCGTGCCCGTCTGGGAGCCGTCGCCAAGGGCGAGGCGTTCCTGCTCCAGGGCGGCGACTGCGCCGAGGCCTTCGACGGCGTCTCCGCCGACCACATCCGCGCCAAGCTGAAGACGCTGCTCCAGATGAGCGCCGTCCTGACCTACGCGGCCTCGGTGCCCGTCGTCAAGGTCGGCCGCATCGCCGGCCAGTACTCCAAGCCGCGCTCCAAGGACACCGAGACCCGCGACGGCGTCACCCTGCCGACCTACCGCGGCGACTCCGTCAACGGCTTCGCCTTCACCGAGGAGGCCCGGGTCCCGGACCCGGAGCGCCTGAAGCGCATGTACAACGCGTCCGCCTCGACGCTCAACCTGGTGCGCGCCTTCACCACCGGTGGTTACGCCGACCTGCGCCAGGTGCACGCCTGGAACCAGGACTTCGTGAAGTCCTCCCCGTCCGGTCAGCGCTACGAGCAGCTGGCCCGGGAGATCGACAACGCGCTGAACTTCATGAAGGCCTGTGGCACCGACCCGGCCGAGTTCAAGGCCGTCGAGTTCTACGCCTCCCACGAGGCGCTGCTGCTCGACTACGAGGGCGCGCTGACCCGCACCGACTCGCGCACCGGCAAGCTGTACGACACCTCCGGCCACATGGTCTGGATCGGTGAGCGCACCCGCCAGCTGGACCACGCGCACATCGAGTTCTGCTCGCAGATCGCCAACCCGATCGGCATCAAGCTCGGCCCGACCACCACGGTGGACGAGGCGCTGACGTACATCGACCGCCTGGACCCCGAGCGCGAGCCGGGCCGGCTGACCTTCGTCGTCCGCATGGGCGCCGACAAGGTCCGCGACAAGCTCCCCGAGCTGGTCGAGAAGGTCACCGCCTCCGGCGCGATCGTCGCCTGGGTCACCGACCCGATGCACGGCAACACCTTCGAGGCGGCCTCCGGCCACAAGACGCGCCGTTTCGACGACGTGCTCGACGAGGTCAAGGGCTTCTTTGAGGTCCACAAGGCCCTCGGCACCCACCCGGGCGGCATCCACGTCGAGCTCACCGGTGACGACGTCACCGAGTGCGTGGGCGGCGGCGACGAGATCTTCGTCGACGACCTGCACCAGCGCTACGAGACGGCCTGCGACCCGCGGCTCAACCGCAGCCAGTCCCTGGACCTGGCGTTCCTCGTCGCCGAGATGTACCGCGACCAGTAGGGATCAGTCAGTACCTTCGTACGACAGTGGGGCGCGGATCGATGTGATCCGCGCCCCACTGTCGTATCCAGGGCTTTTAGGCCACCCTAACTTTGGGTACGGTTAGGTAAGCCTCACCGAAATGGGGATGGCTCGCCGCATCGCTGAACTGCTGAACCATTCCGCCCTGGGAGGTGAACCGCGTGTACGTCTGCTCTTGCTTCGGTGTCACCGACAAGCAGGTCAAGGAGCACGCGGCTGCCGGGGCCTGCACCCCGCGCCAGATCGCCTCGGTCACCAAGGCCGGCACCGACTGCGGGTCGTGCGTGCGCACCATCCAGGGCATCCTCGGCCGTGGGGCCTGCCCCCGCCGGGAGCTGCTGGAGAAGGGCCAGGGTGCGACCGTGCTCGCCGCGGAGCCGGGTTCGGCCCGTTCGGCGGAGCTGGCGGAAGCGGCCTAGGGCTCGATCGGTCCGGTCAGCTCGGCTGCTCGATCAGCTGCGCGATGTAGAGCGGCTCGCCCAAGGACTCGATGAGCTCCAGCTGGGTGTCGAGGTAGTCGATGTGGTGCTCCTCGTCCTCCAGGATGTCCTCGAAGAGTCGGGCCGAGGTGATGTCACCCTTGCCGCGCATGACCTCGATGCCCCGCTTGAGCCGGTCAATGGCCTCGACCTCGACCTGGCGGTCCGCCTGGAACATCTCCGTGAGCGTCTGCCCGACGCGCACGTGGAAGAGGCGCTGGTAGTTCGGCAGGCCATCGAGCATCAGGATGCGCTCGGTGATCTTGTCCGCGTGCTTCATCTCGTCGATGGACTCTTCACGCGTGTACTTGGCGAGCTTGGTCCAGCCCTTGTTGTCCTGGATGCGGTAGTGCAGCCAGTACTGGTTGATGGCCGTCAGCTCGCCGGTCAGCTGCTCGTTCAGAAACTCAAGGACCTCGGGGTCGCCCTGCATCGCAGAGGCTCCTTCCAGGCAATGTCAGCTATGTGACGGGGCAGTTGCGCGCATCCTTGCACCGCCGCAGGGGACCGTCCAGTAAGTGCCTCCTTAGTGGGAGTTGCCATGACTTGCCCGAATCGGTCAAGACCTGGTCATGACCACCCTGCCCAGTCTGTCACCATGGAGTCATGGGTCAGCCGGAAAGCCGGGAATCTCCGGGAGCAGAGCAGTTGGAGCTTCCACCGGGGCAGCGGCTGCAGAGGGGCTGGCCGGTCACCCATTACGGTCCCGTACCCAAGTTCAAGCCGGACCGCTGGGAGTTCCGCGTCTTCGGCGCGACGGCCGACGGGGACAAGCACTGCTGGAACCACAAGGAGTTCACGGCGCTGCCGTTCGACTCCGTCGTGGCCGATCTGCACTGCGTCACGAAGTTCAGCATGCAGGGCGCCGAATGGGGTGGGGTGCTCGCCCGTGAGGTCCTCGCCCTGGCTCCCCCCGCACCGCAGGTCACGCATGTGATGGTGTGGGCCGAGTACGGCTTCAGCTCCAACTTGCGGCTGGCCGACTTCGCCTCCGACCGGACCGTCTTCGCCACCCACGAGGGCGGTGAACTGCTCACCGCCGAGCACGGGTTCCCCGTACGGCTGGTGGTCCCGCACCTGTACGCCTGGAAGGGCCCCAAGTGGGTCCGCGGCATCGAGTACATGACCGCCGACCGCCGCGGCTTCTGGGAGGAGCGCGGCTACCACAACATCGGCGACCCGTGGCGCGAGCAGCGCTACTCGTACCAGGAGGAGCCCGGGGAGGGCCCCGAACTGTAGGGCCGCCCCGTGCTCAGTGGTGGTACTGGTGCACGACCGCGTGACCCTTGCCGCGGCCGATCATCCACTTGTTGACCGGGGTCGTGATCACGAAGGCGGCCGCCAGCGAGATCGCCAGGACGATCCAGAACAGCGGCTCCGACAGGTGCGCGTCCATCGCACCGGGCCACAGGGCGATCACCCCGTTGTCGATCAGCTCCATGACGGCGATCGAAAGGGTGTCCGCGGCCAGCGCCACCCGGATGGCCGTACGGAGGTCGACGCCGGCGGCGAGGATCCCGCGCAGGGTGAGAGCGTAGCCGAAGAAGAACGCGAGGGCGATCGCCAGGATCATGGTCGGAACGTTCCCCCAGCCCAGCGCGGTACCGATGACCATGCCGAGCACCTCGCCGATGGCGCATCCGGTGAGGCAGTGCAGGGTGGCCCGGGCGGCCGTGCCCCAGGTGACCGGGCCGCCGGCGCCGTGCGCGGGTGCGTGGTGCTCGTGAGCGGGCCCGTGGTCGTGGTGCCCTTCGTGCATGTGCTCCATGACAACCCCCTCGTGGGAACGCCGGGTAGCGGTCCCGTCGACAGGACGGAACCGTATACCCCCTAGGGGTATTCCTCAAGGAGTCGGTGGATCACTGCGGGCCGCGCAACTCCTTCAGCAGCGCGACGTCCGCCGCGTGCCCCTCCTTGCCCCCGGGCGTCTCGGTGATCAGCGGGACGCCGTCCATCGCGGGGTGCGTGAACAGCTCCGCGAAGGCGTCCCGGCCGATGTGCCCCTGACCGATGTTGGCGTGCCGGTCCTTGTGGGCGCCGACGCCCTCCTTGGAGTCGTTCGCGTGGACCAGCTTCAGCCGACCCTCGCCCACGGTGTCGACCAGCAGGTCCAGCATCACCTTCGTCCCGCCCGGCTCCGCCAGATCGTGACCCGCCGCGAAGATGTGGCAGGTGTCCAGGCAGATCCCCAGCTTCGGGTGGTGGTCGAGCGCCTCGAAGTAGGGCCCGAAGTCCCAGGTGCGCGAGCACAGCGAGGATCCCTGCCCGGCCGTGGACTCCAGCAGCAGGAACGGGTCGTCGTCGTGCGTCAGCTCGTCCAGCAGCGGCAGCACGTGCTCCCTGATCTGCGCGTACGCCGCCTCCCGCGGGCGCCCGCCGGTGGCCGACCCGGTGTGCACGACCACCCCGAGCGCACCGATTTCCCGGCCGCGGCGCAGCGAATGGCGCAGCGACTCCACTGACTTCTCCACGGTCGCCGCGGTGTGCGAACCGAAGTTGATCAGGTACGGGGCGTGCACGTACGCCGGGATCGACCCGTCCGCACACTCCGCCCGGAACCGTTCGTCCTGGGCCGGATTGCCGACCGGGGTGGCCCAGCCGCGCGGATTGGCGACGAAGACCTGGACGGCCTCCGCCCCCATCTCCCGGGCGTAGGTCAGGCCGACCGAGGCGAGCCCCCCGGCCACGGGGACGTGCCCGCCCACTGGATTGCGCATCACTACGGCTTACAGCCCCTTGGTCTTGATGGTGATCGTGCTGCCCTCCGGGGCGGTCTGCCCGGGCGCCACCGACTGGGTGTCGACCGTGTTGCTGAAGGAGATCAGCGGCCGGTCCACCTTCACCTTGAAGCCGGCGGCCTCCAGCGCCTTGCGGGCCGCGTCCACCTCCTGGCCGGTCACGTTCGGGACCGGTACCTGCCGGGGCCCCTTGGACACGGTCAGCGTGACCGTGTCCCCGGCCGCGGCCTGGGTGCCTGCGCCGATCGACTGGTTGGCGACCGTACCGGCCGCGAAGGGGGCGTTGACCTGCTCGGGAGCCGCCGTGACCTTGAGGCCCAGGGCCTCCAGGGCCGCTGTCGCCTGGTCGACGGGGACCCCGGTCACGCTCGGGACCGACACGGGGCGGCCCTTGCTGACGACGAGCGAGACCGCCGTGTCGGGGGCCCGCTTCTCACCGCCCGCGGGATTGGTGCTGATCACCGAACCCTGGGCGATGTCCTGGCTGAAGGCCTGCGTCACCATGCCGGGCGCCAGCCCGGACCGCGTCAGCTCGGCCGTGGCCTCCTCCAGGGGCCGGCCCTTCAGGTTGGGCACGGCCACGACCTCGGGGCCGCGGGAAATGGTGAGGGTCACCGCGTCGTTCCCGCGGATCCGCCCGCCGCCCGAAGGATCGGTCTTCATCACCGTCCCGCGGTCGAAGGCGTCGCTGAACTTCCGGTTCACCCCCTTCACGCCGAGCCCGGCCTCGGACAGCCGGGAGCGGGCCTCCGCCTCGGTCTTGCCCAGCAGGTTGGGGACCTTGGTGAACTGCCCGGAGTTGATGTACCAGACGCCGACCCCGAGCCCGAGCGCGAGCAGCACCCCCGCGATGACGAGCAGCACCCCGCGACGGGGCCGCCGCGCGGGCGCCGCCGGCCGGTGTGCGGGCGGAGCGGCCGGAGCGGGCGGCGAGGGGGGCATCTCCAGGCGGGAGGTGTGTTGTACGGGCTGCTGCGCGGCCACCGGGCGCGGGATCACCCCCGTACGGTCCTCGGCGGACGAGCGCTCCTCGGCGCGCGCCTGCGGGGGTACGGCGTCCAGCTCGGCGTCGCCGAGCAGGGCGCGGACCTCCCGGGTGAGGCCGAGCAGGGCGGCCGCGTCGTAGGGACGCAGGTCGGGATTGCGGGCGGCGGCCTGCGCGACCAGCTCGTCGAGCCCGACGGCGAGCCCCGGGACCACGGCGGACGGGGGCGGGACGTCCTCGTTCAAGTGCTGGTAGAGCACCTGCGCGGGGGTGCCGCCGGTGTGGGGCTTGGAGCCCGTGAGCATCTCGTAGAGGACGACACCGCAGGCGTAGACGTCCACGCGGGTGTCGGCGACGCCGTTCTCGATCTGCTCGGGGGCCAGGTAGGAGACGGTGCCGAGGACGGAACCGGTGGTGTTGGTCACGGAGTCGACCGACCGGACCAGCCCGAAGTCCGCGACCTTCACCCGGCCGTCATCTCCGATGAGCACGTTCTCGGGCTTCATGTCGCGGTGGACGAAGCCGGCCCGGTGCGCGGCGCCGAGGGCGGCGAGGACCGGTTCGAGGATGTCGAGGGCGGCCCGGGGCTGGAGCGCGCCGCGTTCGCGGAGCACGTCGCGCAGGGTGCAGCCGGAGACGTACTCCATGGCCAGGTACACGTACGGCCCGTCCGTGCCCTGGTCGAAGACGGCGACCACGTTCGGGTGCGAGAGCCGGGCGACGGACTTCGCCTCGCGGATGAACCGGTCGACGAAGGCGGCGTCGGCGGCGAGGGTCGGGTGCATCACCTTCAGGGCGAGCACGCGGTCCAGGCGGGTGTCGACGGCCCGGTAGACCGTGGCCATGCCGCCGGCCGCGATGCGGGCGTCGATGCGGTAGCGGCCGTCGAGCACGCGCCCGACGAGGGGGTCATCCAGGGTCGTATCCACCCGCCGATTCTACGAGCCGCCGAGCGGGCGCCGGCCGGCGGCGGCCGCCTTGCAGCGCGGCTGTGACGCTGGGCGGGGTTGTGAGCGGGGTTGCGATGCGGGGCGGGGGTATCGGTGGGCGGGGTTGCGATGCGGGGCGGGGGTATCGGTGGGCGGGGTCGGGTGGGCGGGGCGGCACCCGCTCACCGCGAAGCCCCCGCCCCCGCCCCGCCGTGTCAGAACGCCGGGCGTTCCGGGTCCAGGGTGGCGCGGCCCTCCGTGGGGGAGGAGGCTTCGGCGAAGCGGCGTTGGGGGATGCGGCCCGCGCGGAAGGCGAGCCGGCCCGCCGAGACGGCGTCGCGCATGGCCGACGCCATGAGGACCGGTTCCTGTGCCCGGGTCACCGCCGAGGCGAGCATGACCGCTGCGCAGCCCAGTTCCATCGCCAGGGCCGCGTCGGAGGCCGTGCCCGCGCCCGCGTCCAAGATGACCGGGACCGATGCGCGTTCCGTGATCAGCTCGAAGTTGTGCGGGTTGCGGATGCCCATGCCGGACCCGATGGGAGACCCGAGCGGCATGATCGCCGCGCAGCCCACGTCCTCCAGCTTCCGCGCGAGCACCGGGTCGTCGTTGGTGTACGGGAGGACCGTGAAGCCCTCGTCCACCAGGATCTCGGCGGCGTCCAGCAGCTCGACGCCGTCGGGCAGGAGGGTCCGTTCGTCCGCGACCACCTCCAGCTTGATCCAGTCCGTGCCGAGCGCTTCCCGGGCCAGCCGGGCCGTGAGGACGGCCTCGCCCGCGGTGAAGCAGCCCGCCGTGTTGGGGAGGACCGAGATGCCGAGCTTGGTCAGCACGGACAGGACGGAGCCCTGGACCGTGGGGTCCAGCCGGCGCATCGCGACCGTGGTGAGTTCGGTGCCGGACGCGACGAGGGCGCGTTCCAGCACGTCCAGGCTGGGGGCCCCGCCCGTGCCCATGATCAGGCGGGAGGTGAAGGTCCGGCCGCCCAGGGTGAAGAGGTCGTCCGCCACGTCGGTCAGCCCCCCTGTACCGCGGTCAGGATCTCGACCCGGTCGCCGTCGCCCACGACGGTGGCCGGCCACTGTCCGCGCGGGACCACGGTCTCGTTGAGCGCGGCGGCGACGCCGGAGGGCGCGGCGGTCAGGGTGGCGACCACCGTGTCGAGGGTGGCGCCGGCCGCGACCTCGCGCGGCTCGCCGTTGACGGAGATGGTCATGCGTACGACTCCTGACGTGCGGCGGAGAACCGGCGGGGGGTGAAGGGGCGCGCGATCTCAGGCAGTTCGCCGGTGGCCAGCAGTTCGGCGAGGACCTCGCCGGTGAGCGGGGTCAGCAGCACCCCGTTGCGGTAGTGCCCGGTGGCCAGGTGCAGGCCGGGCAGCTCGGTCGGGCCGAGCAGCGGGGCGTTGTCGGGGGATCCGGGGCGCAGCCCCGCCCGGGTCTCGGTGAGCGGGAGTTCGGTGATGCCGGGGACCAGTTCGTGGGCGTCGCGCAGGAGTTCGTAGACCCCGCCCGCGGTGACGGTGGTGTCCCAGCCGAGTTCCTCGCTGGTGGCACCGATGACGAGCTCGCCGTTCTCGCGCGGCACCAGGTAGACGTGGCTGCCGCGGACGACGGCCCGTACGGTCCGCGACAGGAACGGCGCGTACGCCGCCGGCACCGTGAGCCTCAGGACCTGTCCCTTGACCGGCCGTACGGGGGCCACGACCTCCGTCGGTACGCCCGCCAGCCGGCCGGTGAACGAGCCGGCGGCGAGGACCACCTGGTCGGCGAGCAGTTCCGTGCCGTCGTCGAGGAGGGCACCGGTCGCCCGGTCGGTGGTGGTGAGGAGCCGTTCCGCGCCGGCCCGGTGGAGGGTCACGCCGGCGCGTTCGCAGGCGGCCAGCAGGGCGGCCGCGAGCCGGCGGGGGTCGACCTGGTGGTCGCCGTCGACGCGCAGGCCGCCGCGTACGCCCGGGGCGAGCATGGGCTCCAGGCGGCGGCACTCGCGGCCGGTGAGCCACTCGGACTCCAGGCCGCAGCGGCGCTGCAGGGCGTGCAGTTCGCGCAGGTGGAGGCGGTCGTCGGCGTCGAGGGCGACGGCGAGGGTGCCACAGGCGCGGTAGCCGATGTCCATGCCGCCGCTGGCTTCGGCGAGCTCGGCGGCGAACTGCGGATAGCGCGCGGCGGAGGCGAGGCCGAGCCCCAGCAGGGCTTCCTCGCCGTAGTGCAGTTCGGTGACGGGGGCGAGCATGCCGGCCGCGACCTGGGCGGCGCCGCCGCCGGGTGCGGGGTCGACGAGTACGGTGCGCAGTCCGCGCGCGGCGGCCCGCCAGGCGGTGACCAGGCCGATGATTCCGCCCCCGATGACGAGGACGTCGGATCCCTTCCGAGGTGTTCGGGATGCGTGCATGGGCGTCCAGCCCCTCCCTTCGCCGGCATGATCCGGATCAGGTTCGTACGGTCGGAGGCCGGCCAGCCTCCCTCTCAGCCCGGTGCGCCGGACTCCCGCGATAGGTACGGTGGCCAGACTAACCCGGCGGTGGATGGCGAGTAAGGCGGCACCTATTCCTGACGGAGCGTCAGATGATTAGGGTGGCGGCGTGAGCGAGCAGACGGAACAGAATCAGCGCGGCGTCGTGATCGTCGGCGCCGGAATGGCCGGGGTGCAGACCGCCGTGGCCCTGCGCGAACAGGGCTTCACCGGCCCCGTGACCCTGCTGGGAGCCGAACCCCACCAGCCCTACGACCGGCCCCCGCTGTCCAAGGCGGTCCTCCTCGGCAAGGCCGAGGACTCCGCCTTCGACGTGGACTTCGAGGGCCTCGACATCGACCTCAGGCTCGGCGTCGAGGTCACCGGACTGCGCGCCGCCGTCCACGAGCTGGACACCGGGGCGGGACCGGTCCCCTACGGGATCCTCGTCCTGGCGACCGGCGCGCAGCCGCTCACCCTTCCCGGGACCGAAGGCGTCCCGGGCGTCCACCTGCTGCGCACCCTGGACGACGCGGCCCGGCTGCGCCCGGTGCTGGCCGCCTCGCCCCGGGCCGTGGTCGTCGGGGCGGGCTGGATCGGCGCCGAGTTCGCCACGGCCGCCCGGGAGGTGGGCTGCGAGGTCACCGTGGTCGAGGCGGCGGACCGGGTGCTGGCGGGGGCGCTGCCCGCCGAAGTCACCGAGCCGATGGCGCGCTGGTACCGGGAGGCGGGCGCGGAGCTGATCACCGGGGCGAAGGTCGCCGGGATCGAGGAGGGGCGGGTCCTGCTGGCGGACGGGCGGATCCTGCCCGCCGGCGCGGTGGTGGTGGGCATCGGCGCCCGCCCCGCCACCGGATGGCTGGCCGGGACCGGCGTGGACCTCGGCCCCGACGGCTCGGTCACCGCCGACGCGTACCTGCGGACCTCGCTGCCCGGGGTGTACGCGGTCGGCGACTGCGCCTCCTTCCCGTCCGGGCGGTACGGGACGCGGCTGCTCGTACACCACTGGGACAACGCGCTCCAGGGGCCGAAGGCGGTCGCGGCGAACATCCTGGCCGGGGAGCCGGCCCAGGTCTACGACCCGGTGCCGTACTTCTGGTCGGAGCAGTTCGGACGCTTCGTGCAGTACGCCGGACACCACGGCGGGGCCGACTCCCTGCTCCTGCGCGGGGACCCGGCCGGACCCGCCTGGTCGGTGTGCTGGCTGCGCGACGGGGCGCTGGTCGCCGTCCTGGCCGTGGGTCGTCCGCGCGACCTGGCGCAGGGCCGCCGCCTGATCGAGGCGGCGGTCCCGCTGGACCCCGCCAAGGTCTCCGACCCCGGCACCCCGCTGAAATCGGCCACGGCCTGACGGGCGGGGTGCGGGGGGTGCGGGTGCCGCCGCGCGGAGCCCGTCCCCGCCCCGCCCCTTCTCCGCTTCCCGGGCTCCGCCCGGACCCGGTCCTCAATCGCCGGACGGGCTGAAATGCGGCCCCGCCGGCGTTCGGGGCGCGGGGTCCGGAGCGGAGCCCCGGCACGGACCGCGACCCGGACGGGGCTGCTCAGGTACCGGCGGCCGAGTCGAGATGGCAGGCTTGTCTCCGTGACCGAGATTGACGCAAAGATCGATGCCCTTGTCCCCTCATGGCTGTACCTCCCCGACATCGCGGAGATGCTGAACATCGAGGTGACCCGGGTCCGCCAGATGGTCAAGGAAGGGCAGCTCATCGCCGTCCGCCGCGGCGAGAACCGCTCCTTGCAGGTTCCGGCCCCCTTCATCGACGGCGACAAGGTCGTCAAGGGCCTGGTCGGCCTGCTGACCGTGCTGCGCGACGACCGTTTCACCGAGGAGGAGATCCTGGAATGGCTCTTCACCGAGGATCCGACCCTGCCCGGCACCCCCGTGCAGGCGCTGAGCGAGAATCGCGGCACGGAGGTGAAGCGCCGCGCTCAGGCGCTCGCCCTCTGACCTGATCGCCTTTCGCTCCACAGCGGTGTGCGGGCCCACGGCCGCGGCCCGGCCCGTACACCGCCTCCACCACGGGGGGTACACCCATGCAGCTGTCCGACGCCCGGCTCTACCTCTGCACGGACGCCCGCAAGCGCCAGGGTGACCTCCCCGAGTTCCTCGACGCCGTCCTGTCCTCGGGCGTGGACATCGTCCAGCTCCGCGACAAGGGCATGGAGGCGGGGGAGGAACTCGAACACCTCCAGGTCTTCGCCGAAGCCGCCCGCCGTCACGGCAAGCTGCTCGCCGTGAACGACCGCGCCGACGTCGCCCACGCCATCGGCTCCGACGTCCTGCACCTCGGGCAGGGCGACATCCCCGTCCCCGCGGCCCGCGCCGTCCTCGGCGAGAAGGTGCTGATCGGCCGGTCCTGCCACGCCGAGGGCGAGGTCGACGCGGCCGTCGCCGAAGCCGGCGTGGACTACTTCTGCACCGGCCCCTGCTGGCCCACCCCCACCAAGCCCGGCCGCCACGCCCCGGGCCTGGACCTGGTCCGCTACGCGGCCTCCCTGGAGCAGGACCGCCCCTGGTTCGCCATCGGCGGCATCGACGCCACGAACCTGGACGAGGTGCTGGACGCCGGCGCCACCCGCATCGTGGTCGTCCGCGCCCTCACCGAGGCCACCGACCCCGGTGCGGCCGCTGCGGAGCTCGCCAAGCGGGTCCGGGCCCGCCTCGGCTGAGTCCGGCCCGCCCGGACCACGGGCGGTCGCGTTACCCCGTACGGACGCTTTCCGGCCGGAGCCAGACCCTCAAGTGTCCAAAAACGTGTCCAAAACGTGGACAAGGCTTCGGTGTCCGCCGGGCCGCGTCTAACCTGCCCCCATGGCCTCTGGTACCGCTTCCACCTGGTCGGATCGCGCACACACGGTCCGCGACCTCCTCGCATCCGGGCGCTCGTACTCCTTCGAGTTCTGGGCCCCGAAGACGGAGAAGGGCGAACGCAACCTCTGGAACGCCCTGCGCCGGGTCGAAGCGGTATCCCCCAGCTTCGTTTCCGTGACCTACGGAGCCGGTGGCTCCACCCGCGGTGGCACCGTCAAGGCCACTCAGGAGATCGCCGCGGACACCACCCTCACCCCGGTCGCGCACCTGACCGCCGTGGACCACTCGGTCGCCGAGCTGCGCCACGTCATCGGCCAGTTCGCCGACGCCGGGATCCGCAACATGCTCGCCCTGCGCGGCGACCCGCCGGGCGACCCGATGGCCGAGTGGGTGGCCCACCCGGAGGGCGTGCACTACGCGGCCGACCTGGTGCGGCTGCTCAAGGAGTCCGGGGACTTCTGCGTCGGTGTCGCGGCCTTCCCCGAGATGCACCCCCGCTCGACGGACTGGGACACGGACATCCGGCACTTCGTGGACAAGTGCCGCGCGGGCGCCGACTACGCGATCACCCAAATGTTCTTCGATCCGGAGAATTATCTGCGCCTGCGCGACAGCGCCGAGAAGGCGGGCTGCGACACCCCGATCATCCCCGAGGTCATGCCTGTTGTGGGCATCAAGCAGCTCGACCGACTGCCCCAGCTCAGCACCGCGGTCTTCCCCGCGGACGTGAAAGAGCGCATGCTCGCCGTCAAGGACGACCCGGCCGCTGTACGCTCCATTGGCATCGAGTTCGCCACGGAGTTCTGCGCGCGACTGCTGTCCGAGGGTGTCCCGGGACTGCACTTCATCACGCTCAACAACTCCACGGCGACTCTCGAAATCTACGAGAACCTGGGCCTGCACCAGCGGGCCTGAGCGGCCGTCCCCGTTCCCGCGCCGGCGGCCGTACCGAGAGGGGCCACGCATGGGAATGACGGTCCTCTACATCGCGTTCGGATTCGTCGCGCTGTGGCTGCTTGCCGAGGTCCTGATGCAGTACAAGGCCCGGCTCCGCTGGCGCCTGCTCGCCTTCGCCGGCTTCCTCGGCGTGGTCGCCGGGGTCATACTGCCGTCGGTGCCGGTGATCGGCGCCGGCGCATTGGCGTTCGCCGTGGGCCAGACCCTGGTGACGCTGTCCTTCCGCAAGGGCTTCGTCGCCGGCTGGGCGCTGCGCCGCGGCGGGCGGCCCGAACGGCAGCCCGAACGGCAGCCCGCCGGACGCCGCCGGGCCGCGGGCACCAAGCAGGAACCGGCCCTCAGGGTCTCCGCGCTGCAGTACGAGGACGCCGACGGGGCCGGTGCCCGGGACGGAGCCGCGGAGGAGCGGTCGTTCCGGGACGCGCCCCCGGCGGTCTACAGCCCGGAGCCGGTGCCCGAGGAATCCGGGTCCTACGGGATACAGAGTCTCGCGCCGGAGGTCGACCAGACGGCGGCCTTCGCCTCGCCGTTCACCACGGCCGAGCAGGACGCCCACCAGTACGCGGCGTACTACGACCAGCAGAACCAGGGCGGCTACGACTACTCGGGCGGCTACCCGACGGGCGACCAGCAGCAGGTCTACGCCGCCTACTCGGACCCGTACATCGGCATCGGCGGCGGCATGGCCCCGCCCCAGCCGTACGACTACACCCCGTACGCCGACTACGGGCAGCAGCAGTACTCCACGGACACCCCGCCCGGCGGGGTCTGGGTCCCGCAGCAACGGTCCACCGACGGGGCCGGCCAGGCGTACCCGACGGAGGGCCAGGGCGAGCCGCCGCAGCAGTACCCGTACCCGCAGCAGGGCGGGTACGAGCAGTACCGCTACTGACGGCTCACTGGGAGCCGCGGAACTCCGCGCCCTTCACGATCAGTCCGGCCACCAGGGCCCCGGTCATCCCGGCGTGCGCCAGCCCGCCGCCGGGGTGGGCCCAGCCGCCCGCCAGGTACAGCCCGGGCACGGCCGTGGTGTTGGCCGGCTGGAGCAGTCGGCCCCCGGCCCCCGCGAGGGCGGGCGGGGGCACCGCGCCGCCCAGCGCCCCCGTCGCCGCCTCGATGTCGGCCGGGGTCCGCACCTCCTGCCACAACAGCCGCTCCCGCAGCCCCTGTACGGCCTTCTCCGCGAGGTTCAGCAGCTCGGCGGGGTCCGAGGTCCCGGGCCCGGGCACGGCGCTCACGGTGACCGCCTCGTGCTCCTCGTCGGGCCGGGTGGCCGGATCGTCGGGGCGCATGACGGTGACCTGCGCCCCGGAGGCGTGGACCAGGGTGCGGTGCACGGCGGTGGCCGGGCGGGAGCCGCGCAGCGCGAGCAGGAGCGTGATCCGCCCCGGTACGCCGTCCCCGCGGGCGGGGACCGCCTCCGGCGGCCACGGCAGCGAACCGGCCGGCAGCTGCCGGGGGTCGATCCCGCACACGACGGTGTCGGCGGCCGCCTCACTGCCGTCGGCCAGCCGCAGACCGGCCGCCCGGCCGTCCGTGACCAGGACCTCCCGGACCTCCGCCCCGAAGACGAAGGCGACCTTGCGCTCCAAGCAGCGCTCGTAGACGGCGGTGGCCAGGGCCCGCATCCCGCCGCGGACGTACCAGCTGCCGAAGGTCTGCTCCATGTACGGGAGCACGGCCGCCGAGGCGGGGGCGGTGGCGGGGTCGATCCCGTACCCGCGCACCAGGCCGGTCAGCAGCTCCGCGAGGGCGCCGCCCAGCTCCCGCTCGGCCACCTCGGCGAGGGTCGGCGTACGGCGGCGCAGCAGGCCGCTCCGGCGCAGGGCCGGGTACGGGTCGCCGCCCAGGCCCTGCCGGGCGCCGGGCCGCAGCGGCTCTTCCAGCAGCGGGCGCCGGGTGGCGTCCCAGGCGTCGCGGGCGCGGCCCAGGACGGCGTTCCAGCGCTCGCCCGCGCCCGGGCCGAAGGCGGATTCCAGGGCGGCGGCGACCCCGCCGTGGGAGGCGCCGGGGAGGGTGACGTCGATGCCGTGCTGGGGGAGGACGTGCCGGACGGCCGGGTCCACCTGGACCATGTCGACGCAGGCCTCCAGCGGCCGCTTGCCAGTCTTCACGAAGAGGTCGCGGTAGACGGCCGGCAGGTGCAGCAGCCCGGGCCCGGTGTCGAAGGCGAAGCCCTCGCGCTCGTACCGGCCCACGGCTCCGCCGTAGGTCGTCCCGCGTTCGTACACCGTCACCTGGTGCCCCGCCACGGCCAGCCGGGCCGCCGTGGCCATCGCGCCCATGCCGGCGCCGATCACTGCAATGCGTGCCATGCGGCCGAGCCTATCGACCCTCCCGGTGACCCCCTGGCGACCCCCTGGTCAGCGGGGTGGGGCCCCGGTGGTCTCGCGGGGCCCGGCGGCCAGCCGCTTCTCCTCGCGGCGCTGGGCACGACGGCGCAGGAAGCGGCGGATCCGGCTCCACAAGAAGACCAGTATCGCCAGCCCGACGGCCAGCAGCACGGCAGCGATGATCGCGGCGGCCCCCGGATGGAACATCGCGAAGGTGACGAGCCCGGCCACGCCGAGGTCCTCGGCGATGCTCATTCCCACGTTGGTGAAGGGCTCGGGCGAGGTGTTGATCGCCATCCGGGTGCCGGCCTTGACGAAATGGCTGGCCAGCGCCGTGGTGCCGCCGACCGCGGCGGCGGTGACCTCGGGGAGCGAACCGGTCTGCCCGGCCAGCAGAGCACCGATCACCGCGCCGGACACCGGGCGGATCACGGTATGGACGGTGTCCCATATCGAGTCCATGTACGGGACCTTGTCCGCGATCGCCTCGCACAGGAACAGCACCGCCGCGACGACCAGCACGTCCGTGCGCTGCAGGGCGGCGGGGACCTCGTCGGTCAGGCCGATGCGGCCGAAGATGCCGAGCAGGAGGACCACGGCGTAAGCATTGATCCCACTGGCCCAGCCGCTGGTGAAGACCAGGGGGAGCACACTCATCGGATCATCATGCCGTACGAGGATGCAGAAAAGTGAGGGGACGGCCACGCCGCGGCCATCCCCTCACCCACGTTGTGCGGGGCTACTGCCCCTGCTCGTCACGGCGGCGCTGCCACCGTTCCTCGATGCGGGTCATCATCGACCGACGCTGTCGGTTCCGGCCGTGGGCCTGACCGCCAGTACTTCCGGAGACGGGCTGCTCGCCAGGCTTGGGTGCCTTGCGCCAACCGGTGACCACCAGGACCGTACACCCCAGCATGACGAGGAAACCCACCACGCTGATCCAGAGCACGTTCGGAATGATCACACCGGTCATGAGGAGCGCGATACCCACCACAATGCCTGCGACTGCCTGGTAGACCCGTCGCCGGGTGTACGTACGCAGTCCGCTTCCCTCAAGCGCTGTCGCGAACTTGGGATCTTCGGCGTACAGCGCTCGCTCCATCTGCTCGAGCATTCGCTGCTCGTGCTCCGAGAGCGGCACGGGAGTCCTCCTCATCCGTCGGTCGCGGGGGTAGCGACCAGGGGTCCCCTTCAGGATAGGCGGGGAATCGCCCCCGTGACACCCGCCCTCTACGCCACGTTCCAATTGGACACGGCCCAGAAATGGTGCAGCCGGTTAAAAGCGCTGCGTGAAAACCGTACCGCCGCGGGGGCGGTCACTGAGGCCCTTATTCCCCAATGGTCCATCCACCATGCCGGTCTTGCACCTGATCATACGGGGCCGGCCGGCGGATCGGAGGGTGTGTGGCCGACTCTGCGCAGAAGTGCGCAGTTCAGGCTTGCTTCTCACCCAGGACGTGTAGCTGTGTGGCGACCGCGTGGAAGGCGGGCAGCTCGGCCGCGGCCTCCTCCAGGCGCAGCAGGGCCTCCACGGCGCCGGGCTCGGTGTCCACCAGGACCCCGGGCACGAGGTCGGCGAAGATCCGCACGCCGTGCACCGCGCCGACCGCGAGGCCGGCGCCGCCGACCAGCTCGGAGAGCTGCTCGGCGGTGAAGCGGCGCGGTACCGGGTCGCCGGAGCCCCAGCGGCCGGCCGGGTCGGTGAGGGCGGTGCGGGCCTCCGTGAAGTGCCCGGCCAGGGCGCGGGCCAGCACGGCCCCGCCGAGACCGGCGGCCAGCAGGCTGAGCGTGCCGCCGGCCCGCAGCGCGGCGACCGTGTTGGCCACGCCCTCCGCGGGGTCGTCCACGTACTCCAGCACGCCGTGGCAGAGCACCACGTCGTAGGCGTCCTGCTCGACGACGTCCAACAGGCCCTGCGCGTCGCCCTGGACGCCGCGCACGAGGTCGGCGACACCGGCCTCGGCCACCCGGCGCTCCAGCCCGAACAGCGCGTTCGGGCTGGGGTCCACCACGGTGACCCGGTGGCCCAGGCGGGCCACCGGCACGGCGAACTTGCCGGTGCCGCCACCGGTGTCGAGCACGTCCAGGACATCCCGACCGGTGGCCTTCACCCGGCGGTCGAGCGCCTCCTTGAGGACCTCCCACACCACGGCGGTGCGGAGGGAGGCACGGGGGCGGGAAGTGTCCGACACGGCTGATGGCTCCTCGGCGCGGTAAAGGGTGAGCGGTCCTGGCCCACCCTATTGCCTTCCGCCGCCGGGCAGCTCATCCCGCGTCTGGATGCTCCGGACGTGGTTGCGGCAGGGTCTTCTCCAGCGGCTGGGGCGTCGCCCGGACGGTGAGCATCCGCTCCACCAGGCGAAGGAACATCGACGCCGCCCGTACCAGATCGTCCGCGTCCCGGCAGGTCGCCGCGTCCGCTATCCCCGCCTCGGCCCTGGCCCGGCGCGCGGCGCCGGAGGCGAAGAGAGCGCTCCACTCGGCCAGCTCCGGCGCTATCTCGGGCAGCACCTCCCACGCGCTGCGGATCCGGGGCCGCCGTCGCGGGTTCACCGGTTCGGGCCGGGCGCGCGCGGCGAGCACGGCCGCGGCGGTGCGCAGCGCGGCGAGGTGGGCGGTGGCGTAGCGCTCGTTGGGACGGGTCAGCCGGGCGGTCTCGGCCAGACCGCCGTGCGCCTTGGCGAGCAGGTCGAGGGCGGCCGGTGGGGCCGTCGACTTGCGCAGGACGGGGTGGACAGGGGACGGGGACGGTGTGGCCATGACGAACCTCCTGTCGATGCGTTGCCCCCCATCGTGACGGGCCCCACTGACAATTGCGCTGACCTGCGCTTTTACGGTCACGAACCGGGCAACTACCCCCTGCTGCGCACCTGGTGCGAAGAAGGATGCTAGTTTTTGAACTGACCGGTCAGTTCAAAAAGAAGGGGGACGGCGTGGACAGCCCGCACGGCGCGGCCGTCAAGGCCGAGGACTTCGGACTCAAGGGCCCGCGCGGCTGGGCCTTCCAGGGGATCGGCATCGACGCGGCCCCAGGCTCGCTCATCGCGGTCGAAGGCCCCTCCGGCAGCGGTCGCACCTGCCTGCTCCTCGCCCTCACCGGGCGGATGAAGCCCACCCGGGGGCACGCCGAGGTCGGCGGCCACCGGCTGCCGAAGCGGATGACGGCGGTCCGCCGGATCGCCGCACTCGGCCCGGTCTCCGGGGTCAACGAGCTCGACCAGGCCCTCACCGTCGCGGAACAGCTGCGCGAGGGCGCCCTGCTCCAGCGCCACTACGGTGCTCCGGTCCGCGCCATGTTGCGGCCCCGGGCCGAGCGGCGCGCGGCCGCCGAGACACGGATCGCCTCCGCGCTGGAGGCCGCCGGACTGGACCTCGCCACGCTGCCCAAGGGTGGCCGGACCTCCGTACGGGACCTGGAACGCCTGGAGTCCGTTCGCCTGTCCGTGGCCATCGCGCTGCTGGGCTCCCCGGGGCTGCTGGCCCTCGACGACCTCGACCTCAAGCTGTCGGACACGGAACGTGCCGAGGCCTGGGACCTGCTCCGCTCGGTCGCCGCCCGCGGGATCACCGTCCTCGCGGTGTGCAGCGAGGCACCCGCCGACGCGGTCGTCCTGCGGACCTCCCCAAAGGAGCCGACCGCGCCGACCGCGCCGACCGCGCCGACCGCGCCGGAGGTGCCGGAGGTGCCGGCCGTCACGGAGGGCGCCGCCGACACCGGCAGCTCCACCGGGGACGACGGCAAGAACGACACCGAGAACGCCCCGGCGAACGACACCGAGAACGACGACACGAAGGGGGCGGACGATGCGCTCGCCGAAGCTGGCCGCGCTTGAGCTGAAGCGGTTCGGGCGGGGGAAGCTGCCCCGGGCCGCTCTCGTCGCGCTGCTCCTGCTGCCGCTGCTCTACGGGGCCCTGTACCTGTGGTCCTTCTGGGACCCGTACAAGCGGCTCGACCAGGTGCCCGTCGCCATCGTCAACTCCGACAAGGGCACGACCGTCGACGGCAAGCGCCTCGACGTCGGCACCGAGATCGCCGAGAAGCTGCACGCCAGCAAGAAGTCCTTCGACTGGCGCTACGCGAGTGCCGATGAGGCGGCCGAGGGCCTGGAGGACGGTACGTACTACCTGACCCTGACCCTGCCCGAGGACTTCAGCGCGAAGATCGCCTCCAGCTCCGGCGAGGACCCCACCACCGGGGCGCTCCAGGTCCGTACGAACGACGCCAACAACTACATCGTCGGCTCGATCTCGCGCTCCGTCTTCGCCGAGGTCCGCTCCGCGGCGTCCGCCAACGCCTCCCGCGGCTTCCTCGACAAGATCTTCGTCAACTTCTCCGACCTGCACGACAAGACCGCCGAGGCGGCCGACGGCGCCGACAAGCTGAAGGACGGCGCGGGCAAGGCCCAGGAGGGAGCCAAGGAGCTCGCCGACGGCCTCGACACCGCGCAGGAGAAGTCCGGCGAGCTGAACAGTGGTCTGCAGAAGCTGAACACGGCGGCCGGCAAGCTGGAGACCGGTTCCAAGGACATCGCGGACGGCACCCAGGCGTTGGCCAACAAGGTCAACGGGGCCGCGGACAAGGCCCGTCCCTTCGTCAAGGACCCCAAGAACCTGGCCGACACCGCCGAACTGGTCGCCGACAGCGCGAAGGTCGTCCGCAACCACCTCGACAAGTTCGTCGAGAAGGCCCCGGCCGCCGCCGCTGCCGCCAAGAAGGCGGCCACCATCGCCAACACCTACTACACCAAGCAGTGCGTGACCCCCGGCGGCGAACCGCACGTGGCCTCCTGCACCGACCTGAAGGCGGTCCGGGACAGCACGGCCGAGGCCGCCGAGCTCAGCGGGGACGTCAGCGTCCTGGCCAAGAACTCCAGCGGTGACGTCGCCAAGCTCCGCACCGAGCTCACCGACCTGGAGAACCAGGCCCGCAAGCTCGTCGACAAGGCCCCGCTGCTCGCGGGTGACCTCGACGCGGCCGTCGCCAAGGTCAACGCCCTCAACGACGGTGCCCACAAGGTGTCCGCCGGCATGGCCCAGCTGCACACCGGCATCGGCACCGCCACCACCGGCTCCGGCGCCCTCACCGACGGCGTCGGCAAGCTCGGCGACGGCGCCCACCAGCTCGACGGCGGCATGTACAAGCTCGTCGACGGCACCGGCGAGCTCGCCGGCGGCCTGCACGAGGGGGCCGGGAAGATCCCCGACTACGACCAGCAGCAGCGCGACCAGCGCACCCAGGTCATGGCCGACCCGATCCAGCTCGCCAACCAGTCCCTGCACAAGGCGCCCAACTACGGCACCGGCTTCGCCCCCTACTTCATCCCGCTCTCCCTCTGGGTCGGCGCGATGGTCGCCTACATGCTGATCGCCCCGCTGAACCGGCGGGCCCTGGCCGCCGGTGCCTCGCCCTGGCGGGTCGCCCTCGCCGGTTGGCTGCCCGTGGCGGGCCTCGGCACGGCGCAGGTGGCCCTGCTGATGTCCGTACTGCACTGGGCGCCCGGCCTCGGCCTGAAGATGGCCCACCCGGCCCTCACCATCGGCTTCCTGATCCTGGTCACCGGCTGCTTCGCAGCGATCGTCCAGTGGCTCAACGCCAAGTTCGGCGCCGCAGGCCGCATCCTGGTGCTGGCCGTCCTGATGCTCCAGCTGACCTCGGCGGGCGGCACCTACCCCGTCCAGACCAGCCCGGACTTCTTCAACTGGATCCACCCGTACCTGCCGATGTCCTACATCGTCGAGAGCCTGCGCCGCCTCATCACCGGTGGCGACCTCGCCCCGGTCTGGCAGGGCGGCGCGGTACTGCTGGCCTTCACCGCCGGCGCCCTGGCCCTCACCGCGCTCGCCGCCCGCGGCAAGCAGGTGTGGACGATGGACCGACTGCACCCAGAACTGAGCTTGTAGGGACGTGTTGACCTGTGACAATCAGCGCCATGGAAAGCAGCAACACCGGTACGGGCACGGGCGGGGGCCGTCGTGCGATCACCCGGCAGAAGCTCTACGAAGCGGCCGTCACCCTGATCGCCGAGCAGGGCTTCTCCGCGACCACGGTCGATGAGATCGCCGAGCGGGCGGGCGTCGCGAAGGGCACCGTCTACTACAACTTCGCCAGCAAGAACGAGCTCTTCGAGGAGCTGCTGCGGCACGGCGTCGGCCTGCTGACGGCCTCCCTGCGGACCGCGGCGGAGGAGACGGAGGCCCGCGGCGGCAGCCGTGTCGAGGCGCTCGACGCCATGATCCGCGCCGGACTCGTCTTCATCGACCGGTACCCGGCCTTCACCCAGCTGTACGTCGCCGAGCTGTGGCGCACCAACCGCGCGTGGCAGTCCACGCTGATGGTGGTCCGTCAGGAGGCGGTGGCCGTCGTGGAGAAGGTGCTGCGCGAGGGCGTCGAACGCGGTGAGCTGAGCGCCGAGATCGACGTGCCGCTCACGGCGGCCGCGATGGTCGGGATGGTGCTGGTGGCCGCCCTGGACTGGCAGTCCTTCCAGAGCGAGCGGTCCCTGGACGACGTGCACTCGGCGCTGTCGCTGCTGCTGCGGGGCCGGGTCAGCGGCAACCGCTGAATCCCCGCGCGGCACCACCCCCCAGTCGGCGGTGCCGCGCGGGCGCGCCGCCCCGTAGAACTGGTGGGGCCGGCTGCGACGGCTGAGTATCCGTACCTAGGCGCGGAAATGAGTACGTGCGCGGATGGGCTCCCACCTGCGCGGACGCCAGACTGGGAGCAACGGACAGGAGACCCGGTCCGCACCGCCGACACGGGGCTGCGGAGCGGACCGGGTGCCTCCTACCGTGACCGGGACGGGGGACGACGGGGGATCGGCGACCCGGTGAAGCGATGCGTGAAGCGGCGGGGCTCGGGGGGATCGAGCCTCGCCGTTTCGCGTCCGCGGGTCCGGGGGATCGTGCGGTGGCCCGCGGCGCGTGGGCGGGCCTCAGCTGGCCGGGCGGGCCTCACCTCGCAGGGCGGGCCTCACATGGCCGAGCGGGCGAGGTCGAGCAGGCCCGCGCGCATCCGCTGTTCGCCGAGCTCCGGCAGGAGTGCGGCGACGTGCTCGGCCGCCAGGGCGGCGAGCAGGGCGTGGGCGGCGTGGTCGGGGTCGGGTGCGGTGGAGAGCAGGATCGCCACGTGCCGGTGCCAGAACCGGTAGGCCCCGATCCTGTACCGGGCTCCGGGAGCGGCGGTCTCCGACATCCGGACCAGTGCCAGGTGCTCCAGCAGGTAGTCGAAGTAGGCGTCGACGAAAGCGGCCAGGCGCTCGTCGGCCGGGGCCCCGGGGCCGAGCGGGGGCGGCCCGGACAGGACCGCCTCCTGCAGTACGCGCTCGCGGGCGTCCAGTAGCGCGGTGGCGAGCCCCGACTTGTCGCCGAACCGGCGGAACAGGGTGCCCTTGCCGACTCCGGCGGCCGCGGCCACCTGGTCCATGGACACCGTCTCGACGCCCTGTTCGGCGAACAGCCTGGCGGCCGCCTCCAGTACCGCGGCCCGGTTCCGGGCGGCGTCCGCACGCTCCTTGGGCGGCGGCGTCCGCAGGAGTTCCAGCGGCACTAGCGAACCGGACCGCAGTCCGTTACTGTCGTGAGCCATAAGTGGACTGTAGTCCGATTCCTTTGGAGGCAGTGGCATGACCGTACTCATCACACGTGACGAACTGGCGGCGGCGATCGAGGGCGGCGCCGTGACCGTCGTCGACACGCTCGGCGGCGAATACTACGCGCGGCAGCACCTGCCCGGCGCCCTGGCGCTGGCCCCGGTCGACGTCGACGCCCAGGCGCCCACCGTGCTCCCCGACCGCGACGCCGCCATCGTCACCTACTGCTCCAACCCCGCGTGCCCCAACAGCGGACAGGTCGCCGACCGGCTCACCGCCCTCGGCTACACCGACGTCCGCAAGTACCGCGAGGGCATCCAGGACTGGGTCGAGGCCGGCCTCCCCACCGAAACCGCCTGACGTCCCTCCCCGGGGCGAAGACTCCCCACGGAGTCTTCGCCCTGCCGCTCCGGGCCCCGCTCAGCCGCGGCCCCTCAGCGGGAGCCGGAGGCGGGCGACGGTCAGGCGGGCGGCGGTCAGGCGGGCCGACACCGCCGAGGTGACCGCGGACCAACGGGCCGAGAGGGCCCAGGAAATGCGGGCCGCCGAGCGCGGCAGCAGCAGGGCCCGCAGCCGGGGAAGCCGGTCCGCGGACGCCAGCAGGCCCGTACGGGCCAGCAGTACGTCGTCCGCCAACTCCGGGTACGACACCTCCGCGCCGGGGGGCGCGTACAGGGTCCGTTCCACCGCACCGGCGACCCGGTGCACGGCCGCCGCGGGTTCCGGCTCCAGACGGCCCAGGTCCACGATCCGGCTCGCCGTCCGGCGCGGGGACAGCGCCCCGTCCGGAACCACACCCGCGTCCCAGGCGGTGTCGCCCAGTTCCCGCCAGGCCGTCAGGACCTCCCCGGTCGCCAGGCGCCGGGCCCGCAGCCGGGTCCGCCACAGCAGCGGGAGCAGGGGCAGGCCCAGCACCGCCGCCGCGAGCGCCACCCAGCCGAGGACCGTCGTCACCGACGGCCCGCCGCCGTCACCCGACTTCTGCGCGGGCGCCGCGGTGTCGCACTCGCCGAGCTTCTTCAGGGCCGGCGGGCACTCGGGGGTCGCCGTGGGTGCCGTCGACGGGGCCGCCGAGCTCTGCGAGGGTAGCGGCGCCGGCGCCGACGGCTGGGTGGCCGGCGTTTGCGCCCGGGAGTAGTCCGGAACGTTGATGCCGGAACGGGGCGTGGGCTCGAACCGGGTCCAGCCCACACCCTCGAAGTACAGCTCGGGCCAGGCGTGCGCGTCGCGCATCGACACGTTCACGTTGCCATCCGACTGCTTCTCGCCGGGCGTGAAGCCCACCGCGACGCGGGCCGGGATGCCCAGCGAGCGGGACATCGCCGCCATCGAGAAGGCGAAGTGGACGCAGAAGCCCTCCTTGTCGTCGAGGAACCGGGCGACCGCCTGCGGACCCGTGCCCGACGCCGTCCTCGTGTTGTAGCGGAACCCGCCGTTCACAGCGAAGTAGTCCTGCAGCTTCACGGCCCGCGTGTAGTCGTCCTTCGCCCCCTGCGTCACCTGACGGGCCCGCTCGGCGACCACCGGCGGCAGGTTGTCCGGGAGCTTCGTGTACTCCTGGCGGATCGCCGGGTCGGGCTCCGGGGCCTTCTGGAGCTGCTGGGCCGTCGGCTTCAGCAGCAGGCTGCGCACCATGTACTGGGCGCCCTGGACGTTCTGGAAGCGGTCCCGGCCCAGCTGGTCGCCGACCAGGGTCCGGCCGACCGGCTCGAACCGCCACTTGCCGCCGATGTTCACCGACGTCGCCGGATACGGCATGGGGAGGTAGCGCTGCGTGTAGTAGTCCGCCGCCGTGATGTTGGTGGTGACCTCGACCGCGGTGCCGCTGACCGGCGCGCGGAGCCCCGGCGGTGCCGGCAGCTCCTCCGGTACGTCGATCAGGGCCCGCCCGGAGGCCTCCCACTTGACGCCGTTGAACTCGTCCAGGGCCAGGATCCGCAGGTACTGGTCGCCCTGCTGCGGGCTGTTCGTCCGGTACTTGAGGATCACGCGGTTGTCCTGCGCGTTCAGGTTGCTCTGCAAGGAGACCAGCGGGTTGACCGCCGAGATCGTTCCGCCCGCACCGCCGCCGCTCTCCTCGTCCTCCTGCGTGCCGCCCAGCAGCCCGCCGCCGAGCGAGGGCAGCACGGCCGGCACCGCCAGCGCCAGGCCCAGGGTCACCGCACCGATCCGCCGCCCGAACTTCACGGGCGCCGTCGCCTGCCCGCCCGCCCCGTTGCCGAGGCCGGAGTCGGCGGCCCCCCGGCGCGGGGACGCGCCGAAGACGCGGCCCCACTGGGCGAGCCGGTCACGGCCCTCGGACAGCAGCAGCACCAGGTAGCCGGAGCCCGCGAGCAGGAAGGAGAACCAGGAGGCGTCACCGCCGCCCGCGAGCCCCGAGGCCACCGAGTACAGCGCCAGCAGCGGCAGCCCGGCCGCGGCGGCCGTGCGCAGGGTCACCGCCAGCGTGTCCACCAGCAGCCCGATCAGCAGCACGCCGGACACCAACAGCAGTTTGATGCCGTCCGTCAGCGGAGCCGGGATCGCGAACTCGCCCACGTCCCTGATGCCCTGACCGAACAGCGCGCCGAAGTCCGTCACCAGGTAGGCCAGCGGCCCGTCCCCGTGGGACTCGCCCTTGCCGGCGTAGAGGAACGCGAGCACCAGCAGCGACACCAGCGCCTGTGCGGCGACGGTCAGCGTCCGTGCCAGCGGCACCCGCCGGGCGCCGGCGCCCACCGCGCTCTGCACGGCGAGCAGCAGCGCCGCCTGGAGCAGCCAGGCCTGTGAGTCCACCAGCGGGTTCAGCGACCACGAGGTGAGCAGCGTCGCCAGTGCTGCGAACAGCGTCAGTTTCGCCCGCCCGCTCATTCCCGACCTCCGGAGGTTCCCGTACCGGCGCGCGCGGTCCCGGCCTGGCGCCACAGTTCGCCGAAGGCGACCCCGGGCGGAGCGGCCAGTGCCGTCCAGCCCGCGTCGCGCAGCCTGCGCAGCCGCTCTTCCAGCGGGGGCACGGCGTGCCCCGGAGCGGGCTGTCCGCCCCAGCTCGCGGAGTCCAGTACGAAGGCCACCGCGCCCGAGGTGCGCTGGCGCATCTGGGCGGCCAGTTCCGTCTGTACGTCGTCCAGGTCGCCGAAGAAGGCGATGAGGAGCCCGTCACCGCCGGCTCCGCTGAAGCCGCCGCTGCCACCGGAGCGCACCGCGTCGTAGGCGCGGGAGAGCCCGGCGCCGTCGGAGTGTCCGACGACCGCGAGGGTGTCCATCATCAGCCCGGCGGCCTCCGCGGACTCCTGCCCGCCGGAGGAGAATCCGCCGCCGCCCTCACCGGGCACCGAGCTGCCGGTGTCGGTGAGCAGCCGTGTGGAGAAGCCCTGTTCCAGGACGTGCACCAGGCTGGAGGCGGCGGCCGAGACGGCCCACTCGAAGGCGGAGTCGGGGCCGGCGCCGTCGAAGGCCAGGCGCCGGGTGTCCAGCAGGACGGTGGCCCGGCTGCGCTGCGGTTGCTCCTCGCGGCGGACCATCAGCTCGCCGTAGCGGGCGGTCGAGCGCCAGTGCACCCGGCGCAGGTCGTCGCCGCGCTGGTAGCCGCGGGGGATCACGTCGTCGTCGCCGGCCAGCGCGAGGGAGCGGCGGCTGCCGTCGCCGTAGCCGTTGGACTCGCCGGCCAGGCGGACGGGCGGGAGGGGCTCGGTGCGCGGGATGACGGTGAGGGTGTCGTAGGTGCTGAAGGAGCGGGTCAGCTCGACCAGTCCGAAGGGGTCGGACAGGCGCAGCTGGAGCGGGCCGAGCGGATAGCGGCCGCGCAGGTCGGAGCGGACCCGGTAGGACACCTCGCGGCGGCCGCCGGGCTCGACCCGGTCCAGGACGAACCGCGGGCGCGGGCCCAGGACGTAGGGCACCCGGTCCTGGAGCATCAGCAGGCCGGTGGGCAGTCGGGAGACGTTGTCCATGCGCAGCTGTACGCGGGCCTCGCCGCCCGCGGGGACCCGCCCCGGGCTGAGCCGGCGGCTGCCGGAGACCCGGAAGCGGGTGCGGTGGAGGGCGTAGACGCAGATCAGCGGCAGGAGGGCGAGCAGCATGCCGACCCGCAGCAGTTCGCCCTGGCCCAGGACGTACGCACAGGCGGCGGCGGCTATCCCGGCGGCCAGGAACGAGCGGCCGCGGGTGGTCAGCCCGGACAGCGACGCGCGCAGTCCGCCGCCGTCCCCCGGGCCGCCGGCGCCGCGCGGGGCACCGGCGCTCATCAGAAGCTCCGGGTGCCCGCGCCGGGCGGCATCTCGCCGCGGGCGTGCGCGGCCGGGACGGGAGTGCGCTGCAGGATCTCGCCGATGACCTGCTCGGCGGTGCGGCGGTTGAGCTGGGCCTGCGCGGTGGGCAGCAGCCGGTGCGCGAGGACCGGGGCGGCCAGGGCCTGGACGTCGTCGGGCAGGGCGTAGTCCCGGCCGGCGAGCGCGGCGGAGGCCTTCACGGCGCGCAGCAGGTGCAGGGTGGCCCGCGGCGACGCACCGAGCCGCAGGTCGGGGTGGGTGCGGGTGGCGGAGACCAGGTCGACGACGTAGCGCCGGACGGGCTCGGCCACGTACACCTCGCGGACCGCTTCGATCAGCTTGACGATCTCGTGGGCGTGCGCGACGGACGTCAGGTCGTCGAGCGGGGAGACCCCGCCGTGCACGTCGAGCATCTGGAGCTCGGCCTCGGGGCTGGGGTAGCCGACGGAGACGCGGGCCATGAAGCGGTCGCGCTGGGCCTCGGGCAGCGGGTACGTGCCCTCCATCTCTACCGGGTTCTGGGTGGCGACGACCATGAAGGGGCTGGGCAGCGTGTAGGTCGTGCCGTCGATGGTGACCTGGCGCTCCTCCATCGACTCCAGCAGCGCGGACTGGGTCTTCGGCGAGGCGCGGTTGATCTCGTCCCCGATGACGATCTGCGCGAAGATCGCGCCCGGCTTGAACTCGAACTCGCGGCGCTGCTGGTCGTAGATGCTGACGCCGGTGATGTCGGAGGGCAGCAGGTCCGGCGTGAACTGGATGCGCTGGACCGAGCAGTCGATGGACTTGGCGAGCGTCTTGGCGAGCATCGTCTTGCCGACGCCGGGCACGTCCTCGATCAGCAGGTGCCCCTCGGCGAGGAGCACGGTCAGCGCGAGGCGGACGACCTCGGGCTTGCCTTCGATCACGCTCTCGACCGACTGGCGCACCCGCTCCACCGTGCTGGTCAGATCCGCGAGGCTCGCTCGGTCGTCGTACGTCGTCACCTTGGTTCTCCTCGGCCCATTTCCAGGGCCGACGCCCTTGGCGCTTGAACCGGCCCACCCCGAAACACGGACACCGGTCCCGGGGGATCCCGGGAGGTGCCATCCCGCATTCTTGACGGCGTTACGGCCTCGTGTCACTCAAGAGCTGGGATCGATCTCCCGCAGGAGCCCGGTGTGCACATCGAAGACGAAGCCTCGCACATCGTCCTTGTGGGGCAGGAAGGGGTTCGTGCGGACCCGCTGCATCGACTGGCGAACGTCCTGGTCGACGTCCCGGAAGGCCTCGACGGCCCAGGCGGGACGCTGGCCGACCTCGTCCTCCAGCTCGTGCCGGAAGTCCTCGGTCAGGTTTTCGAGGCCGCAGCCGGTGTGGTGGATGAGTATCACCGTGCGGGTGCCCAGGGCCCGCTGGCTGATGGTGAGGGAACGGATCGTGTCGTCGGTGACCACACCGCCCGCGTTGCGGATCGTGTGACAGTCGCCGAGTTCCAGACCGAGGGCCTTGTGCAGGTCGAGGCGGGCGTCCATACAGGCCACGACGGCGACCTTGAGGACGGGGTGGGCGTCCATGCCGGGGTCGGAGAACTGCGCGGCGTACCGCTGGTTCGCCTCGACCAGCCGGTCGGTGACGGATCCGCCGACGGATGCCTCGGACGGGGACTCGGCAGGCAGGGATGCGGAAGTCGTCATGGGTACGACGGTAGTGGTCACGGCGGGGCACGGTCCTGCGTGAGAGCGGACAAAGAACGCCAACGAGCCTTGTTGTGAGCTAACCCACAGGGGTGGGCGCGAGGCGGCTGTTCGGGTGGTTCGCGTCATTTGTCGGTTCGCGTCGAGAGCCGCGCACGCCGCGCGGGGCGGTTCGTTGACCGCGGCGACCGTTGCACTAAAGTGACGCGAACCGGCCGGAGCCCGGCCCTGAACGGCCGCCCGGCCCCCGATGAACACTCCGCGTGCGCGGCGCGTACGTACGGCCCGGCCCTCTCCCGCTCACCGGCCGGCCGGCGCCACCTTCCCCGGCGCCGGTCGCGGATGCGGGGATCCGGTGGTGCGTACGCCTGCCGCGCCGTTATCTGAGAGGGCGCTTTGACTAGCGAGTCCCGACATGTCCCGGTGATGCTCCAGCGGTGCCTGGACCTGTTGGCCCCGGCACTGGAGAGGCCCGGGGCCGTCGTCGTCGACTGCACCCTCGGCCTCGGCGGCCACAGCGAGGCCCTGCTGACCCGGTTCCCCGAGGCCCACCTGATCGGCCTCGACCGCGACAAGGAGGCCCTGCGGCTCTCCGGCGAGCGGCTCGCGCCCTTCGGCGACCGGGCCACCCTCGTCCACGCGATCTACGCCGACCTCGCCGAGGTCCTGGACGGGCTGCGCATCCCGGCCGTCCAAGGCATCCTCTTCGACCTGGGCGTCTCCTCCATGCAGTTGGACGAGGCCGACCGCGGGTTCGCGTACGCCCAGGACGCACCGCTGGACATGCGCATGGACCAGACGACCGGCATCAGCGCCGCCGAGGTGCTCAACAGCTACGCGCCGGGCGAGCTGGTACGGATCCTGCGCCAGTACGGCGAGGAGAAGCAGGCCAAGCGGATCGTCTCGGCGATCGTCCGGGAGCGGGAGAAGGAGCCCTTCGCCAACAGCGCCCGGCTGGTCGAACTGATCCGTGACTCCCTTCCGCAGGCCGCCAAGCGGACCGGCGGCAACCCGGCGAAGCGGACCTTCCAGGCCCTGCGGATCGAGGTCAACGGGGAGCTCTCCGGGCTGGAGCGGGCCATTCCGGCGGCGGTGGACCGGATCGCGGTCGGCGGCCGGATCGCGGTGCTCTCCTACCACTCGCTGGAGGACCGCCTGGTCAAGCAGGTCTTCGCGGCCGGCGCGACCTCGACGGCCCCGCCCGGCCTGCCGGTGGTGCCGGAGAAGTATCAGCCGAAGCTGAAACTGCTCACGCGCGGCGCCGAACTGCCCACCGAGGAGGAGATCGCCGAGAACCGGCGGGCCGCCCCGGCCAGGTTCCGCGGCGTAGAACGCATCCGGGAGGCGCGACTGTGACCAAGGCCGGGAAGGTCGCCACGCTGACCCGTGGGCAGGCGGCCCGCCTCGGCCGGGCGCTCGGCGGCCGCCCGGCCCGCCCGCGTCCCGGCGGGCAGGCGGCCCGGATGCCGTTCGTGCTGCTGGTCGTGGCCCTGCTCGCCGGCGGCCTGATCAGCCTGCTGCTGCTGAACTCGGCACTGAACGAAGGCTCCTTCCAGCTCAGCAAGTTGCGGAAGGAAACCACCGCCCTCACCGACGAGGAGCAGGCGCTGCAGCGCGACGTCGACGCCTACTCCGCGCCCGACGCGCTCCAGCGCCGGGCACACGAACTGGGCCTGGTCCCCGGCGGCAGCCCGGTCTTCATCGGCCCGGACGGCAAGGTCGCGGGCAGCGCCGCGCCCGCCGAGGCCCCGCCGTCACCCACCCCGACCCCGGCTCCGCCGGCGGCCCCGGGCACCTCCCCGGCCGCACCCGCGGCGTCGGCCCCGGCCTCGCAGAGCCCGGCAGTCGCGCCCCCGGCCCAGCCCTTGCCACAGCAGCCCACCCCCAACCCAGGTCGGTGATGTCGTGACGCGGATCCCTGCGGGGCCGTTCCCCACCCCGCCCTTCCCCTCCCGGCCACCGCTGGGACGGGCCCCCGGTTCCCCCGGCGCGGCCCTGCCAGGGGCGGTGACCGCGTGAGCCCGCAGGAGCCGCCCCGGCGGCGGGTGCCCGGACCGGCCAGGCCGCCCCGTGCCGGCGACCGGGCCAGGGCCGGCGCCCGCCCGGCCCCGCGCCCGGCCTCGCGCCCGGCGACCCGGCGGCCGACGGGCCCCCGTACCCCGCACACGATCCGACTCGGCAGCCCGCGGCCCCGACTGCGCCTGGTCGGCGTCGGCCTGACCCTCGTCATGCTGGCCTTCGTGGTCCGCCTGCTCCAGGTCCAGGCCGTCGACGCCGCGGCGTTCTCCGCCGAGGCCTCCAAGAACCGCTACACCAGCGTCAAGCTGGCCGCCGAGCGAGGCGAGATCACCGACCGCCGGGGCGTGGCCCTCGCCACCAGCGTCGACGCGTACGACATCACCGCCGACCCGAAGATGTTCACCCCGCAGGACAGCAAGGCCCCGGACGCCCCGCAGCAGGCCGCCGCCCTCCTCGCGCCCATCCTCGGCAAGGACGCCAAGGAGCTCACCGAGCGGCTGAGCACCAAGAACTCCCGGTACGTCGTCCTCGCCCAGCGCCAGACCCCCCAGGTCTGGAACCAGATCAAGGACCTCAAGCGGGTCTTCGCGGACAAGGCGGCGGCCGACAAGCGGGGCAACGGCCCCGGCGCCAACGTCCTCGCCGGCGTGTTCAAGGAGACCAGCAGCAAGCGCGTGTACCCGAACGGCGACCTCGCCGCCGGGATACTGGGTTACGTCAACGCCGAGGGCAAGGGAGCCGGCGGCCTGGAGTCCTCCCTCGACAAGAAGCTGTCCGGCAAGGACGGCGAGATCACCTACGCCCAGTCCGGCGGCCGCCAGGTCCCCACCGCCGACTCCAACGAGAAGCCCGCCGTCCCCGGCGAGGACATCCAGCTGACCATCGACCGGGACATCCAGTGGGCGGCGCAGAGCGCCATCGCCGAACAGGTCCAGAAGTCCGAGGCCGACCGCGGCTACGTCATCGTCCAGGACACCCGCACCGGCGAGGTGCTCGCCATGGCCAACGCCCCGGGCTTCGACCCCAACGACCTGACCCGGGCCCGCTCCGCCGCCATGGGCAACGCCGCGCTCCAGGACGTGTACGAACCCGGCTCCACCGCCAAGGTCATGTCGATGGCCGCCGTGCTGGAGGAGAAGAAGGCCACCCCGGAGACCCGGGTCGAGGTCCCCAACCGGCTCCACCGCGGCGACCGGCTCTTCAAGGACGACATCGACCACCCGACCTGGTACCTGACCCTCAACGGGGTCCTCGCCAAGTCCTCCAACATCGGCACCATCCTGGCCACCGGCCAGCTCGGACCCACCCAGCCCGAGGCCAACGAGGTCCTGCACTCCTACCTGACCAAGTTCGGCATCGGTCGGCCCACCGGCCTGAACTACCCGGGCGAATCCCGCGGCATCCTCGCCGCCCCCAAGGACTGGTCCACCTCCCAGCAGTACACGATCCCCTTCGGCCAGGGACTCTCGCTCAACGCCATGCAGGCGGCCTCCGTGTACTCGACCATCGCCAACGACGGCGTCCGCATCGAGCCGACCCTGGTCCGCGGCACCAAGGGCCCCGACGGCCGCTTCACCCCGGCCCCGGCCCCCGAGCGGGACCGTGTGATCAGCCCGGAGACCGCCAAGACCCTCGCCGAGATGCTCGAATCCGTGGTCGACGACCAGGAGGGCACCGGAACCAAGGCGAAGATCCCCGGCTACCGGGTCGGCGGCAAGACCGGCACATCCAACCGGGTGGATCCGGCCACCGGCCGCTACAAGGGCTACACCGCGTCCTTCGCCGGATTCGCCCCCGCGGACAACCCGCGCATCACCGTCTACTGCGCCATCCAGAACCCCACGAAGGGCAGCTACTTCGGCGGCCAGATCTGCGGCCCCATCTACAAGAAGGTCATGGAGTTCGCGCTCAAGACCCTCCAGGTGGCCCCCACGGGAACCGCGCCCGCCGGGCTCCCCGTCACCTACGGCACCGCTACTCAGCCCGCCGAGCAGCCCGCCCCGCAGCCCAGTCCGCAGCCCGGCCAGTGACCCACAGCCAGGCCAGGCCCGCCAGAAAAGCGTGAGGCACCATCAGTGACAACCATCACCCCGAAACCCGGGAACCCGACGACCCCCGAAGCCGAGGCCGGGGCCTCACTTCGCGGGCGGCCCGCTGCGCCCGGTACGCTCACCGCCGTGTCCCACGCTGATCAGCCCAGAAACACCGAGAAGGCCCCGGCAACGCCGCCGGGAGCGCCCCGGCCCGCGTCCGCCAGCCCGAGCCCGCTGGGCGAGCTGGCCGCCCTGCTGGGCATCCCGGCGCCCGGCGCGGCGCAGATCACCGGCATCACGCACGACTCCCGTGCGGTCCGCCCCGGTGACCTGTACGCCGCCCTGCCGGGAGCCAGGACGCACGGCGCCGACTTCGCCGCCCAGGCGGCCGGTCTCGGTGCCGCCGCCGTGCTGACCGACCCCGCGGGGGCGGAGCGCGCCGCGGCGACCGGCCTGCCGGTCCTGACCGTCGACGACCCGCGCGGCCGGATGGGAGAGCTCGCCGCGGCGATCTACGGGCGCCCCGGTGAGGGCCTGCTCCAGATCGGGATCACCGGTACCTCCGGCAAGACCACCACGGCGTACCTCGTCGAAGGCGGCCTGCGCGCGGCGGGCCGGAGCACCGGACTGGTCGGCACCGTCGAGATGCGCATCGGCGACGAGCGCATCAAGTCCGAGCGGACCACCCCCGAGGCCACCGACCTCCAGGCCCTCTTCGCGGTCATGCGCGAACGTGGGGTCGAGGCCGTGGCCATGGAGGTCTCCAGCCACGCCCTGGTGCTCGGCCGGGTCGACGGCTGCGTCTTCGACGTCGCCGTCTTCAACAACCTGAGCCCGGAGCACATGGAGTTCCACTCCGACATGGAGGACTACTTCCAGGCCAAGGCGGGGCTCTTCACCACCCGCCGGGCCCGCCTGGGCGTGGTCAACCTCGACGACGAGTACGGCCGCCGCCTGGCCAAGGAGGCCACCGTCCCGGTCGTCACCTTCTCCGCCGCGGGCGACCCGGCCGCCGACTGGCGGGCCGAAGACGTCGTCACCGGCCACATGGACTCCACGCTGACGCTGGTCGGCCCCGAGGGACAGCGCGTGCGCGCCAAGGCCCCGCTGCCCGGCCCGTTCAACGTCGCCAACACCGTCGCCGCGATCGTCACGCTCGCCGCCGCCGGCATCGACCCGCAGACCGCCGCCGACGGCGTCGCCGCGGTCCCCGGGGTCCCCGGCCGGCTGGAGCGGGTGGACGCGGGACAGCCCTACCTCGCCGTCGTCGACTACGCGCACAAGACGGACGCCGTGGAATCGGTGCTGCGCGCGCTGCGCGAGGTCACCGAGGGCAAGCTGCACATCGTGCTCGGCTGTGGCGGCGACCGCGACACCACCAAGCGCGGACCGATGGGGGCCGCGGCCGCCCGGTTCGCCGACGTCGCCGTCCTGACCTCCGACAACCCGCGTTCCGAGGACCCGCTCGCGATCCTCGCCGCGATGTTCGAGGGCGCCGTGTCCGTGCCGCCCGCCGAGCGGGGCACCGTCCTCGTCGACGCCGACCGGGCGGCGGCCATCGCCGCCGCCGTCGCGCGCGCCGAGCCCGGCGACACCGTGCTCGTGGCGGGCAAGGGCCACGAACAGGGCCAGGACACCGCCGGTGTCGTACGCCCCTTCGACGACCGCACGGTGCTCCGCGCCGCGATCGAGCACCGAGCCGTGCTCGACCGGCCGGCCGTGCTCGATGAAACGACCCAGGTCCGACAGGCCGAGGTGAACCAGTGATCGCCCTTTCCCTCGCCGAGATCGCCGACATCACCGGCGGGCGGCCCCACGACATACCGGATCCGTCCGTCCAGATCACCGGACCCGTGGTCTACGACTCCCGTGAGGTCCGGCCGGGCAGCCTGTTCGCCGCCTTCGTCGGCGAGCGGGTCGACGGCCACGACTACGCGCAGCGCGCGGTGTCCGCCGGGGCCGTGGGCGTCCTCGCGACCCGGCCCGTCGGCGTACCGGCCATCGTGGTCCCCGACGTGGTGGCCGCCCTCGGAGCGCTCGCCCGGGCCGTGGTCACCCGCCTGGGCACCGACGTCGTGGCCCTCACCGGATCCGCCGGCAAGACCTCCACCAAGGACCTGATCGCGCAGGTGCTGCAGCACCACGCGCCGACCGTGTGGACCCCCGGGAACCTCAACAACGAGATCGGCCTGCCGATCACGACGCTGCGCGTCACCGAGGACACCCAGCACCTGGTCCTGGAGATGGGCGCCCGCGGCATCGGCCACATCCGCTACCTCACCGGACTGACGCCCCCGCGGATCGGTCTGGTCCTCAACGTCGGCACCGCCCACATCGGCGAGTTCGGCGGCCGCGAGCAGATCGCGCAGGCCAAGGGGGAGCTGGTCGAGGCCCTGCCGGCCGAGGCGGAGGGCGGCGTCGCCGTCCTCAACGCCGATGACCTGCTGGTTCGTGAAATGGCCGGGCGCACGAAGGCCCGTACGGTGCTGTTCGGTGAGGCCGAGGACGCCGAAATCCGGGCCACCGAAGTCCGCATGACGGACAGGGGGACGGCTTCCTTCACACTGCACACACCGACCGGGTGCAGCGACGTGACCTTGCGGCTGTACGGTGAGCACCACGTGTCGAACGCGCTCGCCGCGGCCGCCGTCGCCCATGTACTGGGCATGTCCGTACAGGAGATCGCCACCGCGCTCTCCGGGGCGGGCACGCTGTCCCGGTGGCGGATGGAGGTCACCGAGCGGGCGGACGGTGTGACGATCGTCAACGACGCCTACAACGCGAACCCCGAGTCCATGCGGGCCGCACTCCGCGCGCTCGCCGCGATGGGCGGGGCCGGCAAGGCGAACGGGGGACGCACGTGGGCGGTGCTCGGCCCGATGGCCGAGCTCGGAGACGACGCTCTCGCCGAGCACGACGCGGTCGGACGACTTGTCGTCCGGCTCAACGTGAGCAAGCTCGTCGCAGTCGGGGGCAGGGAAGCCTCCTGGCTGCAACTGGGCGCATATAACGAGGGTTCGTGGGGTGAGGAGTCGGTGCTCGTGTCCGACGCGCAGGCGGCGGTCGACCTGTTGCGCAGTGAACTGCGCCCGGGTGACGTCGTGCTGGTGAAGGCTTCCAGGTCGGCCGGTCTGGAGCGGGTGGCCCAGGGCCTTCTCGACAGCACTGTCGAGGGCGAGGTCGCCGACCGATGAGGCAGATCCTGTTCGCCGGTGTCATCGGCATGTTCCTCACCGTCATCGGCACCCCGCTGCTGATCAAGCTGCTCGCCCGCAAGGGCTACGGCCAGTTCATCCGCGACGACGGCCCCCGCGGCCACGCCGGGAAGAAGGGCACGCCCACCATGGGCGGCATCTCCTTCATCCTGGCGACGCTCATCGCGTACGCCCTGACGAAGGTCCTCACCGGTGAGGAGCCGAGCTTCTCGGGCCTGCTCGTCCTGTTCCTGATGGCCGGCATGGGCCTCGTCGGATACCTGGACGACTACATCAAGATCGTCAAGCGGCGTTCGCTGGGCCTGCGGGCCAAGGCGAAGATGTCCGGCCAGCTGATCGTCGGCATCGCCTTCGCGGTGCTGGCCCTCCAGTTCAAGGACTCGCGCGGGCTCACCCCGGCCTCCACCAAGCTGTCGTTCGTCACGGACTTCGGCTGGTCGATAGGTCCGGTGCTGTTCGTGGTGTGGGCGCTCTTCATGATCCTGGCGATGTCCAACGGCGTGAACCTCACCGACGGTCTCGACGGTCTCGCGACCGGCGCCGCCGTGATGGTCTTCGGCGCCTACACCTTCATCGGCGTCTGGCAGTTCCAGGAGTCCTGCGCCAGGGCCGGTGACCTCACCAACCCGAACGCCTGCTTCGAGGTGCGCGACCCGCTCGACCTCGCGGTCGTCGCCTCCGCCCTCATGGGCGCCTGCTTCGGCTTCCTGTGGTGGAACACCTCGCCCGCCAAGATCTTCATGGGTGACACCGGCTCGCTCGCCCTCGGCGGCGCGCTCGCGGGCCTCGCCATCTGCTCCCGCACGGAGTTCCTGATGGCGCTCCTCGGCGGCCTCTTCGTGCTCATCACGATGTCGGTCGTCATCCAGGTCGGTTCCTTCAAGATGACCGGCAAGCGGGTCTTCCGGATGGCGCCACTGCAGCACCACTTCGAGCTCAAGGGCTGGTCCGAGGTACTGGTCGTGGTCCGCTTCTGGATCATCCAGGGCATGTGCGTGATCGTTGGTCTCGGTCTCTTCTACGCGGGATGGGCAGCCGACAAGTGACGTCCTGGCAGGACAAGAACATCACCGTCGCCGGTCTCGGCGTGAGCGGCATCAGTGCCGCCCGCGCCCTGGCCGGCCTCGGCGCAGTGGTGACCGTCGTCGACAACGGTGACGGTGACGCGCACCGCGCCCGGGCCGCCGAGCTCGCGGCGGAGGGCATCACCGTCCGCCTCGGCCGCCTCGCGGACGGCGGGCACGCGGGCGAGGTCCTGCCCGAGGGCACCGAACTGGTCGTCACCTCGCCCGGTTGGAAGCCCGACAGCCCGCTGTTCGCGGCCGCCGCCGAAGCCGGCGTGGACGTGGTCGGGGACGTGGAGATCGCCTGGCTGCTGCGCGAGGTCGGCCAGGAGCGGCGCGCCGCGCGCTCCGGCGAGGACGGGGCCGCGGCGCCCCGCAGTGCCCCCGCCCCCTGGCTCGCCATCACCGGCACCAACGGCAAGACCACCACCACCCAGATGCTGGCGTCGATCCTGAAGGCCGCGGGCCTGCGCACCGCGGCCGTCGGCAACATCGGCACCCCGATCATCGACGTGGTGCTCGGCGAGCAGGAGTACGACGTGCTCGCCGTCGAACTCTCCAGCTACCAGCTGCACTGGGCGCCCTCGCTGCGCGTCCACTCGGCGGCCGTGCTCAACCTGGCCCCCGACCACCTCGACTGGCACGGCTCGATGCAGGCGTACACCGCCGACAAGGGCCGGATCTACGAGGGCAACACGGTCGCCTGCGTCTACAACGTCGCCGACCCGGCCACCGAGGACCTGGTCGTGGAGGCCGACGTCGAAGAGGGCTGCCGCGCGATCGGCTTCACCCTCGGCGCCCCCGGCCCCTCCATGCTCGGCGTCGTCGACGGCATCCTCGTCGACCGGGCCTTCGTGGAGAACCGGCAGAAGAACGCCCAGGAGCTCGCCGAGGTCACGGACGTCAACCCGCCGGCCCCGCACAACATCGCCAACGCGCTCGCCGCCGCCGCCCTGGCCCGCGCCTTCGGCGTGGAGCCGCGCGCCGTCCGCGACGGGCTGCGCGACTTCCGCCCGGACGCCCACCGCGTCGCGTACGTGGACGAGGTCGACTCGGTCACCTACATCGACGACTCCAAGGCCACCAACACGCACGCGGCCGAGGCCTCGCTCGCGGCCTTCGAGCCGGTCGTCTGGATCGCCGGCGGCCTCGCCAAGGGCGCGACCTTCGACGAGCTCGTGCAGAACGCCGCGAAGAGGCTGCGCGGCGCCGTGCTGATCGGCGCCGACCGGGCGCTCATCGCCGAGGCGCTGGCGCGACACGCCCCCGAGGTCCCGGTCGTCGACCTCGACCGGACCGACACTGGGGCGATGCTCGCAGCGGTCCGGGAAGCCGCCGCGCTCGCCGAGCCCGGCGACACGGTCCTGCTGGCACCTGCCTGTGCCTCGATGGACATGTTCGCGAACTACAACAAGCGCGGGGACGCATTCGCCGACGCGGTGCGCGAACTGGCCGCCGAGAACGCTGCGGACACGGCCTAGGCCGGGGGCTCCGGGACAGGTTCCCTCCGGCCGGCAGCTCGCCTCGTACGAGTGGAGGGGAAGATCACAGATGCCGGCCAAGCAGATGCTGCCGGGGCGGCGGCCGTCCGCCGTGAAGGCGCAGGGCCGCAAACGCCCTGCGGTGCGTTCGAAGCGGCCCGCCGGGCGCGGGCCGCTGGACCGGCTGCGGCGTACGCAGCGGCAGTTGCAGAAGGCCTGGGACCGCCCGCTCACCGCTTATTACCTGATCTTCGGCAGTTCCCTGCTCATCACCGTGCTCGGCCTGGTGATGGTGTACTCGGCCTCGATGATCAAGGCCCTTCAGCTCGGCCTCGGCGACGCGTACTTCTTCAAGAAGCAGTTCCTGGCCGCCCTCATCGGTGGCGCACTCCTGATGGTCGCCTCCCGGATGCCGGTCAAACTGCACCGGGCGCTCTCGTACCCGGTGCTCGCCGGCACGCTCTTCCTGATGGTCCTGGTCCAGGTCCCGGGGATAGGCGTCTCGATCAACGGCAACCAGAATTGGATCTCCCTTGGCGGTCCGTTCATGCTCCAGCCCAGCGAGTTCGGCAAACTGGCACTGATCCTGTGGGGCGCCGACCTGCTGGCACGCAAGGGCGACAAGGGGCTGCTGAGCCAGTGGAAGCACCTGTTGGTGCCGCTGGTCCCGGTGGCCTTCCTGCTGCTCGGGCTGATCATGCTGGGCGGAGACATGGGCACCGCGATGATCCTCGGCGCCATCCTGTTCGGTCTGCTCTGGCTCGCCGGAGCCCCGACCCGGATGTTCGTCGGGGTGCTCGCCTTCGCGGGTGCGATCGTCGCACTGCTCATCAAAACGAGCCCGCACCGGATGGACCGGCTGGAATGCCTCGGTGCGACAGAACCGGGCAAGAACGACCTTTGCTGGCAGGCCGTTCACGGGATCTACGCACTCGCCTCGGGCGGATGGTTCGGTTCCGGCCTGGGTGCAAGTGTGGAAAAATGGGGGCAACTACCCGAAGCCCACACCGACTTCATCTTCGCCATCACCGGGGAGGAACTGGGTCTGGCGGGGACACTGTCGGTGCTCGCCCTGTTCGCGGCTCTAGGCTATGCGGGTATCCGCGTGGCCGGACGCACGGAGGATTCCTTCGTACGGTTTGCCGCGGGAGGCGTGACCACCTGGATCACGGCCCAGGCCGTGATCAACATCGGTGCGGTGCTCGGCCTGCTGCCGATCGCCGGAGTCCCGCTCCCGCTGTTCTCCTACGGAGGGTCAGCCCTGCTGCCGACCATGTTCGCGGTCGGACTGCTCATCGCCTTCGCGCGGGAGGAGCCGGCGGCGCGCGCGGCCCTCGCGATGCGACAGCCGAAGACCGGCTGGTGGCGGAGCGGGGTGAGATGGAAGTCGATGAGACGGCGCGTCAAGAAGCGTCCGTCCGGAGAGCGGTGAAATTCGGTGCATGTCGTACTCGCCGGTGGGGGGACCGCCGGCCACATCGAGCCGGCGCTCGCCCTCGCGGACGCCCTGCGCAGGCAGGACCCTTCAGTGGGCATCACCGCCCTCGGCACGGAGCGCGGACTGGAAACCCGCCTGGTGCCGGAACGCGGCTACGAGCTGGGCCTGATCCCGGCCGTTCCGCTGCCCCGCAAGCCGACCCCGGAACTGATCACCGTCCCCGGACGGCTGCGCGGCACCATCAAGGCCGCGGAGGAGATCCTGATCCGCACCAAGGCCGACTGCGTCGTCGGCTTCGGCGGCTACGTGGCCCTGCCCGGCTACCTCGCGGCCAAGCGCCTCGGGGTACCGATCATCGTCCACGAGGCCAACGCCAGGCCCGGACTGGCCAATAAGATCGGCTCCCGGTACGCGCACGCCGTCGCGGTCTCCACCCCCGACAGCAAGCTGCGCGGCGCCCGCTACGTGGGCATCCCGCTGCGCCGTTCCATCTCCACCCTCGACCGGGCAGCGGTCCGTCCCGAGGCGCGCGCCGCCTTCGGCCTGGACCCCAACCTGCCCACCCTGCTGGTCTCCGGCGGCTCGCAGGGCGCCCGCCGCCTCAACGAGACGATCCAGCAGGTCGCGTCGACCCTCCAGCGCTCCGGGATCCAGATCCTGCACGCCGTCGGGCCGAAGAACGAACTGCCGCGTGTCGACAACATGCCCGGGATGCCGCCGTATGTGCCGGTACCGTACGTGGACCGGATGGATCTCGCGTACGCCGCCGCCGACATGATGCTGTGCCGCGCCGGGGCGATGACCGTCGCCGAACTCTCCGCCGTCGGGCTCCCCGCCGCCTACGTCCCGTTGCCGATCGGCAACGGTGAACAGCGGCTCAACGCCCAGCCGGTGGTCAAGGCCGGCGGCGGCCTGCTCGTGGACGACGCGGAGCTGACGCCCGACTGGGTGCTGAGCCAGGTCCTCCCGGTGCTGTCCGACCCGCACCGCCTGTACGAGATGTCCCGGGCCGCCGGCGAGTTCGGTCGTCGGGACGCCGACGAGCTCCTGGTCGGCATGGTCTACGAGGCGATCGCGGCCCACAGGTCCCGCTGAGGCGGGTAGCGAGACGCAGGAGGCAGGGAGTGGCCGGAGGGACGACCGCACGGCGCGGAACACCGTTTTCTGATCGGTCCGGCCCGACCGCCCGCAAGGGCACCGGCGCTCCCAAGCCGCCGAAGCCCCCCAAGGGCTCCAAGGCACCCAAAGCCCCCAAGGCGCCCAAGGCCCCGAAGTCGGCCCGGGAGGCCGGCTCCAGGGGCCCCGGCGCACGCCTGCGCCGGGGCCCCGTGCTGGCCTCCCTGGCCGCCGCGGTGGTCCTCGCCGCGGGCGGCACCTGGGTGCTCTACGGCTCGTCCTGGCTCCGCGTGGAGAAGGTCGCCGCCACCGGCATGGACGTGCTCACCTCCGAGCAGGTCCTCGGTGCCGCGGCCGTCCCGGTCGGTGCGCCCCTGGTGAGCGTCGACACCGAGGAGATCGAGGGCCGGGTCCGCGGCCGGCTGCCCCGCATCGATTCGGTCGACGTGGTGCGGGCCTGGCCGCACGGCATCGGTCTGAAAGTGACGGAACGCAAACCCGTCCTGCTCATCAAAAAGGACGCCAACTTCGTGGAAGTGGACGCATCGGGTGTGCGATTCGACACGGTTGCGAAAGCACCCGCGGGTGTTCCGGTCCTCGAATTGAACGCCGGTCGATCGCCGAGCGCCCGCCGCTTCGACGAGGAACGGCTGCTGCACGAGGCCGTACTCGTCGCGGGCGTCCTCCCGGAGTCGATCGCCAAGGAAACCGTGCAGGTCAAGGTGGGTTCCTACGATTCGGTCGTACTGGAGCTCACCGGGGGCCGATCCGTGACGTGGGGCAGTGGTGAACAGAGCGACGCGAAGGGACGCGCATTGAACGCTTTGTTGAAAGCCGCTCCCAAGGCCACCCGCTTCGACGTGAGCGTCCCCACCGCCCCTGCTGCGTCCGGGAGTTGACGTCCGGTCCAACAGCGGCACACCCTGGTTGGCCAGCGATACGGGTGATCACATAGGGTGAAAAGAAAAACGGGAGGTTCGGCGTGTTCGTTGAACACGCGCTACTTGTCGACTTAGTGTCCTGTTCGGAAGAGTCCGAGGAACAGGCACACCCCTAACCCTAAACTTCAGGGTGAGGGTTCGGGTCGGCGCGTTCGGACCGTCCCTATTTCGGCATCAGTCGTCGCAACGCAGGCCCGCGAGGCGGCGACACGTAACTCGAGGCGAGAGGCCTTCGACGTGGCAGCACCGCAGAACTACCTCGCAGTCATCAAGGTCATCGGTGTCGGCGGCGGTGGTGTCAATGCCATCAACCGAATGATCGAGGTCGGTCTCAAGGGCGTCGAGTTCATCGCCATCAACACGGACGCCCAGGCGCTGTTGATGAGCGACGCCGACGTCAAGCTCGACGTCGGCCGGGAACTCACCCGTGGCCTCGGCGCCGGCGCCAACCCGGCCGTCGGTCGCAAGGCGGCAGAAGACCACCGCGAGGAGATCGAGGAGGTCCTCAAGGGGGCCGACATGGTCTTCGTCACCGCCGGTGAGGGCGGCGGCACCGGCACCGGCGGCGCACCTGTCGTCGCCAACATCGCGCGCTCGCTGGGCGCCCTGACGATCGGTGTGGTCACCCGACCGTTCACCTTCGAGGGCCGGCGCCGCGCGAACCAGGCGGAGGACGGCATCGCCGAGCTCCGCGAAGAGGTCGACACCCTCATCGTCATCCCCAACGACCGACTGCTGTCCATCTCGGACCGCCAGGTCAGCGTGCTCGACGCCTTCAAGTCGGCCGACCAGGTCCTGCTCTCGGGCGTCCAGGGCATCACCGACCTCATCACCACCCCGGGTCTGATCAACCTCGACTTCGCCGACGTCAAGTCCGTGATGTCCGAGGCCGGCTCGGCCCTGATGGGCATCGGCTCGGCCCGCGGCGACGACCGCGCCGTGGCCGCCGCCGAGATGGCGATCTCCTCGCCGCTCCTGGAGGCGTCCATCGACGGCGCCCGGGGCGTGCTGCTCTCCATCTCCGGCGGCTCGGACCTCGGCCTCTTCGAGATCAACGAGGCCGCGCAGCTGGTCAGCGAGGCCGCGCACCCCGAGGCGAACATCATCTTCGGCGCCGTCATCGACGACGCGCTCGGCGACGAGGTACGGGTCACCGTCATCGCGGCCGGGTTCGACGGCGGACAGCCCCCGGCCCGCCGGGACAACGTCATCGGCGCCGCGTCCACCAAGCGCGAGGAGCCGGCCCCGGCGCCGGTCCGCGCCGCCGAGCCGGCCCGCTCGGCCTTCGGCGGACTCGGCTCGGTCACCCCGCGCGAGGAGCCCCCGGCTCCGGTCGAGCCGGCTCCGGTCGAGGTCCAGGCCCCCGCGCCGCAGGTCCCCACGGCCCGGCCGTACCAGGACAGCCCGGCCGAAGAGCTGGATGTTCCGGACTTCTTGAAGTGACACCAGAGCAGCATCACGTGGGCGGCGCCCACTTCGCTTTCACCGACCGGTGGGGCGGAGTGAGCGCCGTTCCGTACGAGGAGCTCAATCTCGGCGGCGCGGTCGGAGACGACCCGGCCGCCGTTCTCGCGAACCGGGCGCGGGCGGCGAAGTCCCTGGGTCTGGCGCCGGACCGGGTGGTCTGGATGAACCAGGTGCACGGCCGGGACGTGGCCGTGGTGGACGGGACCTGGGGCGCGGACGCCGAGGTCCCGGCGGTGGACGCGGTGGTGACCGCCCGTCGGGGGCTCGCCCTCGCGGTGCTCACCGCCGACTGCACGCCCGTCCTGCTGGCTGACCCCGTCGCCGGGGTCGTGGCGGCCGCCCACGCCGGGCGGCCGGGACTGGTCGCCGGGGTGGTGCCCGCCGCCGTCGAGGCGATGGTCGCCCTCGGTGCGGACCCCGGGCGGATCGTCGCCCGGACCGGACCCGCCGTCTGCGGGCACTGCTACGAGGTTCCGGCCGAGATGCGGGAGGCGGTGGCGGACGTCGTCCCCGCAGCCCGGGCCGAGACGAGCTGGGGGACACCGGCCGTCGACGTGGTCGCCGGGGTGCACGCCCAGCTCGCTGAGGCGGGGGTGGTGAACGGCGGCCGTTCCCCGGTCTGCACACTGGAGTCGCGGGACCACTTCTCGTACCGCCGCGACCGGGTGACCGGACGCCTGGCCGGATATGTCTGGTTGACGGAGCTTTCCGGGGAGACGACCCCCGGACTGCCGGGGGAAAAGAAGAATGACGGATCGTAAGTCGGAGCTCGCCGAGAACCTGGCGCGGGTGGAGGAACGCATCTCGTCCGCCTGTGCGGCGGCGGGGCGGGGACGAGAAGAGGTGACCCTCATCGTGGTCACCAAGACCTACCCCGCGAGCGACGTACGACTGCTGGCGGACCTGGGTGTCCGTCATGTTGCGGAGAATCGTGACCAGGATGCCGCCCCCAAGGCCGCGGCCTGCGCAGATCTGCCGCTCAGCTGGCACTTCGTCGGTCAGTTGCAGACGAACAAAGTCCGTTCCGTGGCGGGATACGCGCAGGTCGTGCAGTCGGTCGACCGGCCGAAGCTCGTGACGGCCCTCTCGGCGGCCGCGGTCAACGCCGGCCGGGAGCTCGGGTGCCTCGTGCAGATCGCCCTCGACGCGGAGTCGGGGGAGCGCGGGGCCCGCGGCGGCGCGGCGCCGGAGCAGCTCGCGGAGTTGGCGGACCTCGTGGCCGGGGCTCCGGGACTGCGCATCGACGGCCTGATGACGGTCGCTCCGCTGTCCGGCCCCTACGCGGGCCGCGAACGGGCCGCCTTCGAGCGGCTGGTGGAATTGTCATCCCGCATGCGCGTGGACCATCCGACTGCCACGATGGTGTCGGCCGGGATGAGCGCAGACCTGGAACAGGCCGTGGCGGCCGGTGCGACACATGTACGCGTCGGCACTGCGGTACTCGGCGCGAGAGCCCGGCTCGGGTAACGTCGCGAAGAAAGTCGGACCACAGCAGAAAATATGGTCATTCCCGCTGATGAGCGGGCAGACCTAGTGGATCGCGGGCAGTTGGTGACATTCGTGACACGGCGGCACCTGCGACAGGGCGATCCACCACAGAGCGGAGGACTCGGAGAATGGCCGGCGCGATGCGCAAGATGGCGGTCTACCTCGGCCTCGTGGAGGACGACCGGTACGACAACCCGGGGTACGACCCCGACGACGAGTTCGAGCCCGAGCCGGAGATGGAACGGGCTCGGGAGCGGGATCGCCGACAGCAGCCCGCGCACCAAGCGCCCGTATCGGACGAACCGGTACGAGCGACACAGCCTCCGGCGCAGCGTGAACCTATCCCAATTCCGGTGGAAAGCGGACGTCCTGCGCGAATCGCCCCCGTGGCATCCATCACACCTGATCGTACGAACCTGGAGAAGAACGCCCCCGTGATCATGCCCAAGGTCGTCTCCGAGCGGGAGCCGTACCGCATCACGACGCTGCACCCCCGGACCTACAACGAGGCCCGTACCATCGGGGAACACTTCCGTGAGGGCACTCCGGTGATCATGAATCTCACGGAGATGGACGACACGGATGCGAAGCGTCTCGTGGACTTCGCCGCCGGACTCGTCTTCGGTCTGCACGGCAGCATTGAACGCGTGACACAGAAGGTGTTCCTGCTGTCGCCTGCTAACGTCGATGTCACGGCGGAGGACAAGGCCCGCATCGCGGAGGGCGGGTTCTTCAACCAAAGCTAGACCGATCCGTCAGACACGGGGCCGGGAACACAGCGGGAGCAGGGGAGAGGGAAGCGCGGAATGGGTGTCGCACTGCAAGTGATCTACTTCGCCTTGGGGTGCTTCCTCGTCGTGCTGATCTTCCGCCTGGTCATGGACTACGTGTTCCAGTTCGCACGTTCCTGGACACCCGGCAAGGCGATGGTGGTCGTACTGGAGGCCACCTACAGCGTCACCGATCCACCGCTCAAGCTTCTTCGGCGGGTCATTCCGCCGTTGCGTCTCGGGGGCGTGGCACTCGACCTGTCCTTCTTCGTTCTGATGATCATCGTTTACATCCTCATCAGTTTCGTGCGCACCGCTGCGAGCGGCTTGTGAACGATGTGCTTCCCCGCGGGCGCGGGGACAGTCCCGATACGGTCTTGCCGACTGCCGACGACTACGTAGAGGTGAAGAAGACATGCCGCTGACTCCCGAGGACGTGCGGAACAAGCAGTTCACGACCGTCCGCCTCCGAGAAGGCTATGACGAGGACGAGGTCGATGCCTTCCTCGACGAGGTCGAGTCCGAACTGACGCGCCTGCTGCGCGAGAACGAGGACCTGCGCGCGAAGCTGGCCGCCGCCACGCGTGCCGCCGCGCAGAGCCAGCAGCAGCAGGGGATGCGCAAGGCCGAACCCCAGGACCAGCGAGGCCCCGGCGCCCCCGTGCCCGCCGCCATATCCGGCCCGCCGCAGCAGCAGCAGCAGATGGGCCCGCCGCAGCTCCAGGGCGGCCCGCCGCAGCTTCCGGGTGGCCAGCCGCAGCTTCCGCCGGGCCCCGGCGGCCAGGGCCAGCAGGGCCCCGGCCCGATGGGCGGCCCCATGGGCGGTCCCATGCAGCAGCACCCCATGGGTGGACCCCAGGGCATGCAGCAGCAGCCCATGGGCGGCCCCCAGGGCATGCAGCAGCAGTCGATGGGCGGCCAGAACCCGCTCGGCCAGCAGATGCAGCCCATGGGCCAGCAGATGCAGCCGATGGGGCAGCAGATGCAGCCCATGGGTCAGCCCATGCAGCAGATGCAGCAGCCGCAGCTCCCGCAGCAGGGCCCCGGCGGCGACAGCGCCGCGCGCGTCCTGTCGCTGGCGCAGCAGACCGCCGACCAGGCGATCGCGGAGGCCCGCTCCGAGGCCAACAAGATCGTCGGCGAGGCCCGGTCGCGCGCCGAGGGCCTGGAGCGGGACGCCCGCGCCAAGGCCGACGCGCTGGAGCGGGACGCGCAGGAGAAGCACCGCGTCGCGATGGGCTCCCTGGAGTCCGCCCGCGCCACGTTGGAGCGCAAGGTCGAGGACCTGCGGGGCTTCGAGCGTGAGTACCGTACGCGCCTGAAGTCCTACCTGGAGTCGCAGCTGCGCCAGCTGGAGACCCAGGCAGACGACTCGCTGGCCCCGCCGCGAAACCCGGCCGGTCCCGCGCTGCCGCCGTCGCCGTCGCCCTCGATGGCTCCGGCCGGTGCGATGGGCCACTCCATGGGCGGTCCCTCGATGGGTGGCCCGTCCCCCATGGGCGGTCCCTCCCCGATGGGTGCCCCGTCCTACGGCGGCAACCAGCAGCAGATGTCCCCGGCGATGACCCAGCCGATGGCTCCGGTGCGGCCGGCTGCGCCGCAGCCGATGCAGGCGCCGTCGCCGATGCGGGGCTTCCTGATCGACGAGGACGACAACTAGGCGCCGCCGTTCTGCGGTCGGCAGCCGCGCTCTACGGGCCGGGCCCGGTTCCCCTTCGGGGGCACCGGGCCCGGCCCGTTTCCGTCCGCGGAGCCGTTGCCCTGGCCGGGCCGTTGCCCTGGCCGGGCCGTTGCCCTGGCCGGGCGGTGCGGGTCCCGTTCTGGGTGCGGGCCGGTGGTCGCGCCTCAATCGCCGGCGGGGCTGGGTTTGGCTTCGGGTGGGGCGGGGCCCCTCCGGGGGCTCTCCTCGGCTCGCGCCAGGCGGCCGTGGTCCTGCCGTTCGGCCTGGGTTGCGCGCTCGTCCTGCGGGGAGCCCCCGGAGTGTCCCCGCCCCACGGCCCGGTGTGAGGCGGCCGGGGTGGGGGTGTGGGGACGGTGGGGGGTGTCCCCGCAGGACGAGCGCGCAACCGCCGGGTACGGCCGAGATGGCCCGTCAGGCGCGAGCCGAGGAGACACCCCCCGGCGGCCCCGCATTCCCGCCCCCCGGTCCCGACCCCGACCAGGGGGCCAAACCCAGCCCCGCCGGCGCTTGAGGCGCGGGGGCTCGGGGGCGGAGCCCCAGGACACGTCGGGGTAGACGAAAGCGGCCCGCCCCCCGGGAGGGGACGGGCCGCTCGGGGCCGGGCTAGGCCTTGCGGAGGCGGAACGTCAGGCCGAGGGGCTCGTCCGTGAACGGGTCACCGAACGTGCCGTCGGCCTCGCCGGACGCGAAGTCCGTCGCCAGGACCTCGTCCGCGATCAGCGCCGCGTGGTCCGTCAGGGCCTTGCCGACCTCCGGGTCCGCGGAGGACCAGCGGAGCGCGATGCGGTCCGCCACGTCGAGGCCGGAGTTCTTCCGGGCTTCCTGGATCAGGCGGATCGCGTCACGGGCCAGGCCCGCCAGCCGCAGCTCCGGGGTGATCTCCAAGTCCAGGGCGACCGTCGCGCCCGAGTCGGACGCCACCGACCAGCCCTCGCGCGGGGTCTCCGTGATGATGACCTCCTCGGGCGACAGGGAGATCTCCTCACCGTTCAGCGAGATCATCGCCGAGCCGGACCGCAGGGCCAGGGACAGCGCCGCCGCATCGGCCGCGGCCACCGCCTTCGCCACGTCCTGGACGCCCTTGCCGAAGCGCTTGCCCAGCGCCCGGAAGTTCGCCTTCGCCGTGGTGTCCACCAGCGACCCGCCGACCTCCGACAGGGAGGCCAGGGAGGAGACGTTCAGCTCCTCCGTGATCTGGGCCTGGAGCTCGGGTGAGAGCGCGTCGAAGCCCACCGCGCCGACCAGCGCGCGCGACAGCGGCTGGCGGGTCTTGACGCCCGACTCGGCACGCGTCGCCCGGCCCAGCTCCACCAGGCGGCGGACCAGCTGCATCTGCTGGGAGAGGGTCGGGTCGATCGCCGAGGTGTCCGCGACCGGCCACGTCGAGAGGTGGACCGACTCCGGGGCGTCCGGGGTGACCGGGACGACCATGTCCTGCCAGACCCGCTCCGTGATGAACGGGGTCAGCGGGGCGAGCAGCCGCGTCACCGTCTCGACCACGTCGTGGAGGGTCCGCAGCGCGGCCGCGTCGCCCTGCCAGAAGCGGCGGCGCGAGCGGCGGACGTACCAGTTGGACAGGTCGTCCACGAACGCGGAGAGGAGCTTGCCCGCGCGCTGGGTGTCGTACGACTCCATCGCCTCGGTGACCTCGGCGACGAGCGCGTGGAGCTCCGAGAGCAGCCACCGGTCGAGGACCGTGCGGTCGGCCGGGGCCGGGTCGGAGGCGGACGGCGCCCAGTTCGACGTGCGGGCGTATAGGGCCTGGAAGGCGACCGTGTTCCAGTACGTGAGGAGGGTCTTGCGGACGACCTCCTGGATCGTGCCGTGGCCCACGCGCCGCGCCGCCCACGGGGAGCCGCCGGCCGCCATGAACCAGCGCACCGCGTCCGCGCCGTGCTGGTCCATGAGCGCGATCGGCTCCAGGGTGTTGCCCAGGTGCTTGGACATCTTGCGGCCGTCCTCGGCGAGGATGTGGCCCAGGCAGACCACGTTCTCGTAGGAGGACTTGTCGAAGACGAGGGTGCCGACCGCCATCAGCGTGTAGAACCAGCCGCGCGTCTGGTCGATGGCCTCCGAGATGAACTGCGCCGGATAGCGCTTCTCGAAGATCTCCTTGTTCTTGTGCGGGTAGCCCCACTGCGCGAACGGCATCGAGCCCGAGTCGTACCAGGCGTCGATGACCTCCGGCACGCGGACCGCTTCGAGCGAGCAGCCCTCGTGCGTGCAGGTGAAGGTGACCTCGTCGATGTAGGGGCGGTGCGGGTCCAGGCCGGAGACGTCCGTGCCCGTCAGCTCGCTCAGCTCCGCGCGCGAGCCGACGCAGGTGAGGTGGTTCTCCTCGCAGCGCCAGATCGGCAGCGGGGTGCCCCAGTACCGGTTGCGGGACAGCGCCCAGTCGATGTTGTTGTTCAGCCAGTCGCCGAAGCGGCCCTGCTTGACCGAGTCGGGGAACCAGTTCGTCTTCTCGTTCTCCCGCAGCATCGCGTCCTTGACGGCGGTGGTGCGGATGTACCAGGACGGCTGCGCGTAGTAGAGCAGGGCCGTGTGGCAGCGCCAGCAGTGCGGGTAGCTGTGCTCGTAGGCGATGTGCTTGAAGAGCAGGCCGCGCGCGTCGAGGTCGGCGGTCAGCTTCTCGTCGGCCTTCTTGAAGAAGACGCCGCCGACCAGCGGGACGTCCTCCTCGAAGGTGCCGTCGGGGCGGACCGGGTTCACGACGGGCAGGCCGTACGCACGGCAGACCGCGAGGTCGTCGGCGCCGAAGGCGGGGGACTGGTGGACCAGACCGGTGCCGTCCTCGGTCGTGACGTACTCGGCGTTCACGACGTAGTGGGCGGGCTCGGGGAACTCCACCAGGGAGAACGGGCGCTCGTACGTCCAGCGCTCCATCTCCTTGCCCGTGAAGGTCTGGCCGGTGGCCTCCCAGCCCTCGCCCAGGGACTTCTCCAGCAGCGGCTGGGCGACGACCAGCTTCTCTGATTCCTCGCCGCCGGTACGGCGGACGACGACGTACGTGACCTCGGGGTGGGCGGCGACGGCCGTGTTGGACACCAGGGTCCACGGGGTCGTCGTCCACACCAGCAGCGCGGCTTCGCCGGCGAGCGGGCCGGAGGTCAGCGGGAAGCGGACGTAGACCGAGGGGTCCACGACCGTCTCGTAGCCCTGGGCGAGCTCGTGGTCCGAGAGGCCGGTGCCGCAGCGGGGGCACCAGGGGGCGACGCGGTGGTCCTGGGTGAGCAGGCCCTTGTTGAAGATCTCCTTCAGCGACCACCACACGGACTCGACGTACTCGGGGTCCATGGTCCGGTAGGCGTCGTCCAGGTCGACCCAGTAGCCCATCCGGGTCGTGAGCTCGGTGAACGCGTCGGTGTGGCGGGTCACGGACTCGCGGCACTTGGCGTTGAACTCGGCGATGCCGTACGCCTCGATGTCCTGCTTGCCGTTGAAGCCCAGCTCCTTCTCGACGGCGAGCTCGACGGGCAGGCCGTGGCAGTCCCAGCCGGCCTTGCGGGCCACGTGGTAGCCGCGCATGGTGCGGAAGCGGGGGAAGACGTCCTTGAAGACGCGGGCCTCGATGTGGTGGGCGCCGGGCATGCCGTTCGCGGTGGGCGGGCCCTCGTAGAAGACCCACTCGGGGCGGCCCTCGGACTGCTCCAGGGTCTTGGCGAAGGTCTTGCTCTCGCGCCAGAAGTCGAGGACGGCGTGCTCGAGGGCAGGCAGGTCGACCTGGGCGGGTACCGGGCGGTACTGCGGCGGTGTGGTCATGAGGCTGAACTCTTCCTCCGGCGGGGTGTCAATTCCGTCCGGAGGGACGAGAGCACTGCTGCTCCCGCGGTACCACCCTCCTTGGCCGCCGGACGGATCCGGTGGCCCCCTCATTGGGGTGCGAAGCCGGTTCTACTCGCCGTACGGGGATCCCGTGCGGGCTTTCTTCCGGCGGCTCAGGGGTGATCCTTCACATCGCGCTCGCCCCCGGGCTCTCACCGTCCCCGGGTCGCTCCTGGCTGCGTACGACGCTACTCGTCCCCGTCCATGCCTTTCGCTGGGCCCAGTGTACGGGCCCGGGGGGCGCACGGCCGACCGGTTTACGGGGCCCCGTGCGGGGGCCGCAGGCCCAGCGTGGCGGCGCCCCGGGAAGGGGCCGCGGGCGACCCCGGCGCGCCGCCGGAGCAACCCGAATGGGCCTGCGGTGCCGCTTCCGACTCGGGTGGGGCGGGAGTGGCGGATTACCAGGGCTCCTGATGGGCACAACGGATGCAGGTTGACCTCGATGGATGCGTGCCCCGTTGCCGCGGGGCCGGTGTCGATTTATCGTTCCGGCACGATTCACGAGCAAAGATCACAGTATGTGAAGGGGTCGCGGCCATGGTGGCGAAGAAGACCGCCGGGAGTACTGCCCAGAAGGCTGTCGGGAAGGCCGCTGGGAAGGCGGCGGTCTCCGAGGACGCGGCTCCCGCCAAGAAGGCGACCGCCGTCAAGAAGACGACCGCTGTCAAGAAGACGACCGCCGTCGAGAAGCGGACGGCCACGGCCAAGAAGGCCGTGGCCGAGGGGGCGGCACCTGCCGCGAAGAAGACGGGAGTCCGGAAAGTGGTTGCCAAGAAGAGCGCGGGTACGGCGAGGAAGACGGCCGCGGCCGCCACCAGCGGACTCCCCAAGGCGCGGGCCACGGCGGCCCCGGCCCCCGGCGAGCTCGCCGTACGGCCGGGGGAGGACCCCTGGACCTCCAAGGAGGTCGAGGACGCCCGTGCGGAGCTCCTGGCGGAGGTGTTGCGGCTGCGGGCCGAGCTGGACGCCTCGGAGGCCGCGATCTCCGGCCTGATGCGGGACTCCGGGGACGGCGCGGGTGACGACCAGGCCGACACGGGTACGAAGAACATCACCCGCGAGTCGGAGCTGGCGCTCGCGGCGAACGCCACCTCGATGCTGGAGCAGACCGAGCGGGCCCTGGAACGGCTGGAGGCGGGCACGTACGGCCTCTGCGAGAACTGCGGGCAGCCCATCGGCAAGGCCAGGATGCAGGCCTTCCCCCGGGCCACGCTGTGCGTGGACTGCAAGCAGAAGCAGGAACGGCGCCACTAGGCCGTCTCTTCCGGCCGACAAGATCCGGAAGAGACGGCCTAGACCGGCCGGGGAGAGGTGGGGCGGGCGCCGCGCGGGGGCCCTGACGTACCCTCGTGTCCGTCAGGGTCCAGGAGGAGCCTGGTTCGAGCTAGTTCGAGGGACTCACGTGACAGAGGCGGAGCGCATCATCGGTACGCCCGAGGTCGGGGACGACACCCAGCCGGAGTCCGCCGGGCCCAAGGGGCGCCGTCGGATCACGGCTCTGCTCGTCGTGGCGGTGCTCGCCTACCTGCTCGACCTCGGCAGCAAGATGCTGGTCGTGGCGAAGCTGGAGCACCAGCCGCCGATCGAGATCATCGGTGACCTGCTGAAGTTCGAGGCGGTCCGCAATCCGGGCGCCGCCTTCGGCTTCGGCGAGGCCTTCACCATCATCTTCACCTGCATCGCGGCTTCGGTGATCGTGGTGATCGTGCGGCTCGCCCGCAAGCTCTACAGCCTGCCGTGGGCGATCGCCCTGGGCCTGCTGCTGGGCGGCGCGCTGGGCAACCTGACCGACCGGATCTTCCGTTCGCCGGGCGTGTTCCGGGGCGCGGTCGTCGACTTCATCGCGCCCGCTCACTTCGCCGTCTTCAACCTCGCGGACTCGGCGATCGTGTGCGGCGGCATCCTGATCGTCCTGCTGTCCTTCAAGGGTCTGGACCCGGACGGGACCGTCCACAAGGACTGATCGCGGGACGGCCCGTCCGCCCCGTCCGGCATACTCGACGGGTGAGTACGATTCCCGAGATCCGCACCCTGCCCGTTCCCGATGGCCTCGAGGGCGAGCGCGTCGACGCCGCCATCGCCCGTATGTTCGGTTTCTCCCGGACGAAGGCGGCCGAAATCGCGGCTGCGGGAAAGGTGACGGTCGACGGCAGCGTCGTCGGGAAGTCCGAGCGCGTGCACGGTGGCGCCTGGCTCGAAGTCGAGATGCCCGCGCCGCCGCGCCCCGTCGAGCTCGTGGCCGAGCCCGTTCCCGGCATGGAGATCGTCCATGATGACGATGACATCGTCGTCATCATGAAGCCGGTGGGCGTCGCCGCCCACCCGAGCCCCGGCTGGACCGGCACCACCGTCATCGGTGGCCTCGCCGCGGCCGGCTACCGCATCTCCACCTCCGGTGCGTCCGAGCGCCAGGGCATCGTGCACCGCCTCGACGTCGGCACGTCCGGCCTGATGGCCGTCGCGAAGTCGGAGCGCGCCTACACCTCGCTCAAGAACCAGTTCCGCGAGCGGATCGTCGACAAGCGTTACCACGCGCTGGTACAGGGCCACCCGGACCCGATGAGCGGCACGATCGACGCGCCGATCGGCCGCCACCCCAGCGCGGACTACAAGTGGGCCGTGATCCAGGACGGCAAGGCGTCCGTCACCCACTACGACCTGATCGAGGCCTTCCGAGCCGCCTCGCTGCTCGACATCAAGCTGGAGACGGGGCGCACGCACCAGATCCGCGTGCACATGTCCGCGCACCGGCACCCCTGCGTCGGCGACCTGACCTACGGCGCCGACCCGACCGTCGCCAAGCGGCTCGGCCTCACCCGGCAGTGGCTGCACGCGGTGCGCCTCGGCTTCGAGCACCCGTCGGACGGGCAGTGGGTCGAGTTCGAGAGCACCTACCCGGCGGACCTGCAGCACGCGCTGGACGTGATCCGGGCGGAGAGCGAGTGACCTCGCCGGCCGAGGGCGCGGTCGAGGCCGTCGTCGAGGTGCGGGTCGCGGCCTCGGAGGAGGACCTGAAGTCCTGCTTCGCGGTGCGGTCCGAGGTCTTCGTGGTCGAACAGTCGGTACCGGAGTCGATCGAGTACGACGCGTACGACGCGGACGCGGTGCACGTCCTGGCCGTGGGCGGGGACGGGGTGCCGCTGGGCACCGGGCGGCTGCTGCACGGGGACGCGGCGCTGGCGAAGACCGGCGACCCGGCCGTCGGCTCGCTCGGCCGGCTCGCCGTCACCCGGTCCGCGCGCGGGTTGGGCGTCGGTGTGGCGCTGGTCCGCGCGATCGAGGCGGAAGCGGCCCGTCGGGGCCTGACGGCGGTCGACCTGGGCGCGCAGACGCATGCGCTGGGCTTCTACGAGCGGCTCGGCTACGTGGCCTACGGCCCGGAGTTCCAGGACGCGGGCATCCCACACCGCGCGATGCGCCGCCCCCTCCCGTAGCCGTTCATAGCCCCGCCGGCGATTGAGGCGCGGGCGCGGAGCGCCGTCGGGGTTCGGGGCGCAGCCCCGACACGGCCCCCACCCGCACGAGCCAAGCGCAGCGGACTGGCAGGGTGGGGGAGTGGATCAGCTTGCTCTGCTGTTCGTGCTCCTGCTCGGGGCCGTGGTCACGGTCCCGCTCGGGGACCGGCTGAAACTGCCCGCGCCCGTCCTGATGACCATCGGCGGGGTGATCCTCGCACTGGTGCCGGCCGTACCGAACGTCGAGATCCCGCCCGAGTTCATCCTGCCGCTGGTGTTGCCGCCGCTGCTCTACGCTTCCGTGCAGCGCACGTCCTGGCGACAGTTCGCCGCCAACGTGAGGCCCATCCTGCTGCTGGCCGTGGCCCTGGTGTTCGTCACCACCGGTGCCGTGGCCGCCGTCGCCAACGCCGTCGTGCCCGGGCTGCCGATCGCCGCCGCCCTGGCGCTCGGCGCGCTCGTCGCCCCGCCCGACCCGGTGGCCGCCACCGCCGTCGCCGGATCGCTCGGACTGCCCCGCCGCATGGTGTCGATCCTGGAGGGCGAGGGGCTCTTCAACGACGTGACCGCGATCGTGCTGTACCACGTGGCCGTCGCCGCCGTCGTGAGCGGCAGTTTCTCCTGGCCCGAGGCGCTCGGGGAGTTCGTGCTCTCCGCCGTGGTGGCCGTGGCCGTCGGGCTCGCGCTCGGCTGGATCGCCAACCGGCTCATGGGGCGGCTCGGCGACGCGACCCTGCAGATCGGGCTGACGCTGCTGGTGCCGTTCGTCGCGTACGTGGTGGCCGAGGAACTCGAGGGCTCGGGGGTGTTGGCCGTACTGACGACGGCCCTGTTCCTCGCCGAGTACGCGAGCGACGCCGACGACGTGCTGGGGCGCCTCGCCGGGCACACCTTCTGGGAGGTCGTCGACATGCTGGTCACCGGCGTGGCCTTCGGGCTGATCGGGCTGGAGCTGCACAACGTGTTCGGCACGGCCGAGGACCGGGTGTGGGAGATGGCCGGGTGGGCGGCGATCGTGGTCGCGGTGGTGGTCGGCGTGCGGCTGGTGTGGCTGCTGCCGGCCGGCTGGCTCGCCCAGCGGCTGCACCAGAGGCGCGACTACGACGAGGAGATCCCGCTGAGCTGGCGGGAGAGCGTGGTGATGTGGTGGGCCGGGATGCGCGGGGTCGCCTCGGTGGCGCTGGCGCTGGCCATTCCGCTGCGGACGGACGCCGGTGAGCCCTTTCCCGGGCGGGACCAGATCATCTTCATCGCCTTCGCGGTGATCATGACGACCCTGGTGTGCCAGGGGCTGACCCTGCCGTGGCTGGTCCGCAGGCTCGGGGTGGAGGCCGACACGGACGCCGAGCGGGACGCGGAGCGCAAGCTGGCGATCCGCGCGGCCAAGGCCGCGAAGCGACGGCTGAAGGAGATCGAGGAGGTGGAGGAGCTTCCGGAGGACCTGGTCGAGCAGCTGTACCGGCGCGCCTACGACGTGGGGGCCCGGATCAGCCCCGACATGGTGGACGAGGAACGGCGCGAGGCGTACGCGAAGCGCGTGGAGCGGCTCCACGACGTCCAGCGGATCCAGCGGGAGATGATGTCGGCCGCCCGCCACGAGGTCCTGGCCGCCCGCAGCGAACCCGGGTCCGACCCGGAGATCGTGGACCGGGTGCTGCGCCACCTCGACGTCCGCAGCCTGCGGGCCCCTTGAGCGGGGAGCTGCCCGGGCGGTGAAGCCGCGCCCCGATCGCCGGCGGGGCCCCGAGACCGTCACCTGCGCGCCGGCGGCCCGCTGCCGCCGCACGCCGAGGACCTCGCCGAGGAGTGCGTTGCCGCGCTGCTCCCCACGGCTCCTCAGGGCGCCTCCGCGGCCGGGGTCGTGGCGATGCGGGGGAGGGCGTACGGGTGCTCGGCCACCAGCCAGGTGATCAGGCGTTCACGGACCGTGCAACGCAGCGTCCAGAGGTCGTCGGCGTCCTTCGCCGTGACCACGGCGCGGACCTGGACCGTGTGCGGTGTGGTGTCCGTCACGGCGAGGGAGCCGCCGCGGCCGTCCCACTCCGGGATTTCCGTCAGGACGTGCCGGAGCCGCTCCCGCATCAGATCGATCGGCGCGCCGTGGTCCAGGTGCCAGAAGACCGTGCCGGTCATCTGTGCGCCGCCGCGCGACCAGTTCTCGTAGGGCTTGCTCGTGAAATACGACACGGGCATCGTGATGCGCCGCTCGTCCCAGGTGCGGACCGTCAGGAAGGTCAGGGTGATCTCCTCGACCCGGCCCCACTCCTCGTCGACCACCACCGTGTCGCCGATGCGGACGGTGTCGCCGAAGGCGATCTGGAGGCCGGCGAAGAGGTTGCTGAGCGAGGCTTGGGCGGCGATGCCCGCCACGATGCCGAGGACGCCCGCGGAAGCCAGCAGCGAGGCGCCGAACGCACGCATCGGGGGGAAGGTCAGCAGCATCGCCGCCGCGGCGACCACGACCAGCACCGCGGTGACCACCCGCTGGATCAGCGTGACCTGGGTGCGCACCCGGCGCACCCGGGCCTCGTCCTCGGTCACCGCCGCGTAGCGCGCGTACGTCGAGTCGACCACGGCCGTCGCGATGCGCACCGCGAGCCAGGCCGCGGAGGCGATCAGGACCAGGGTGAGGAACCGGCCGACGCCGAAGGCGTGGTCGGGCAGGATTCCGGCCCACCGGTGGGAGGCCCTGAGCAGCGAGGTGCACAGGACGACCTGGAAGGGCAGCCGGCAGCGGCGCAGCAGGCCCCACAGCGGGGTCTCGGTGTGCCGGGCGTCGGCCCGGCGCAGCAGCAGGTCCAGCAGCCAGCCCGCGATCAGGGTGGCGACCAGTGCGCCGCCGAGGACCGTGACGGGGCGCAGGACGTTCTCCATCTCCATGGGGACGAACGTAGCGGGAAGCGGTCCGCGGGCCCCGTGTCCTCGGCGGCTGGCACGATGGAGGCATGAACATCATGCTTTTCCATTCGACGTACGGGCTGCGGCCCGCGGTGCACGCGGCGGCCGACCGGCTGCGCGCGGCCGGGCACCAGGTCCAGGTGCCGGATCTCTTCGAGGGACGCACCTTCGGGACCGTCGAGGAGGGCATGGCCCACCAGGACGAGATCGGCCGTGACGAACTGCTGAAGCGCGCGGTGTCGGCCTCCGCCCCCTACTCGGACCAGGGGCTGGTCTACGCGGGCTTCTCCTTCGGCGGTTCGCTCGCCCAGCACCTGGCGATGGCCGACGAGAAGGCGCGCGGGCTGCTCCTCCTGCACGGGACGGCGGACCTGGAGGACGACGCCTCGGTGGACGAGCTGCCCGTGCAGCTGCACATCGCGGACCCCGATCCCTTCGAGCCGCACGACTGGCTGACGGCCTGGTACCTGCGGATGCAGCGGGCGGGCGCCGACGTGGAGGTCCACAGCTACCCGGGTGCCGGCCACCTGTTCACCGACCCGGAGCTGGACGACTACGACGCCGAGGCCGCCGAGCAGCTCTGGAAGGTCGCCCTCGGCTTCCTCGACAGCCTGTAGGCGTGCAGACGGAAGGGCCCGGCCCGGCGGATGCCGGACCGGGCCCTCGTCGTCGGTGGGTCAGCCCGCGCGGTACGCGGTCCAGCTGCTCGACATGCGAGCGACCTGGCCCGCGGTGAACTGGTACATGCAGGAGTCGTACGTGTAGTCCATGAAGTTGCGGATCGGGTCCGCGCCCGGCTTGCTCGCGCAGCTGTCGCGCCCGGTCGGGCACTCGTACGCGGCGCTCTTCTCGGCCGGGGTGTCGGAGACGTAGTCGCCGTTGCCGCTGCAGCCGCCCTGGAAGGTGTGGTAGAGCCCCAGCCAGTGGCCGACCTCGTGGGTGGCGGTGTCACCCTCGTTGTAGTTGGCGGAGGAGCCGCCCGGCAGCGAGCTGTCGAGCACGACCACGCCGTCCATCTTGGGGCTGGAGGCGTAGGACGTCGGGAAGGTCGCCCAGCCGAGCAGGCCGCCGGAGAGCTTGGCGGTGTAGAAGTTGAGCGCGCCCGGTCCGCCCTTGCGCAGGGTGTTCTTCATGTCCTTCTCGGCCTGGGAGCCGGAAGCCAGGTTGTACCAGGTGGCGTTGTCCGTGTAGTCGGTGGCCGCCAGGGTGAACTGGAAGTTCGTGTTGACGTTGCCGGCGCCCTGGCCGCCGTAGGCCGCGTTGAGGACCGCGAGCTGCTTGCTGACGTCCGTGGCCGTGAGCTTCCCGGTGGTGCCGGAGTGCACGACGTGGAAGTACACCGGGATGTTCACGACGGCCTCGGCGGCCGCCAGGCTGCGCTGCGGCTGGTTCTTGAGGGCCTTGTCCAGCTTCGACTTGAGGTCGGCGTCCATGGACTGCGCCTGCGCGTCGCTGATCGCGTTGGGCTCGTCCGCGTGTTCGTCGTGGGCGCGGGCGACGCGGGCGTTCGCGGCGCCGGAGGCGGCGGGCTGGTCGGCGCAGACCTCGGTGGGGGAGGCGGAGGCCGCGAGCGTGGTGGGGGACGCCAGCGGGGTGAAGGCCAGGGTTCCGGCCAGAACCGCCGTGCCCATCAGGCTGCGGCGGAGAAGGGGGGATATGCGGGCAACTGCGCGCACGTGTGCTCCTCGCGTGGGGGTGCGGGGTGGTGGGGGGTGGTGGCCTGAAGATCTTCTTCAGCTGGCGCGAAGCTTATGTGTGCATGACATATTCAGGTCAAGTGCCTTGCGTAAAAGATTTGTTGCTTCTGATGCGCATGGGGCGCCTGGTATGTACCAGACGCCCCATGTGGCAGGAGAATTGACGGTCGATCAGCGGACGGGCTGGTGCACCCGCTCCACCGTCTGGGTCCCGTTCAGCGTCCGGTACGACCGGCTCCACGCGGACGTGGCACCCGGCTGCCGCTTGTCGGACACCACGTAGTAGTCCATCTGCGAGCGCTCCGCCGTCACGTCCAGCACGCCGTAGCCGTGTGCGTCCATGTCGAGCCACTTCACGTGCCAGTTGGCGGCCTTGATGGCCGATTCGGCGACCAGCGAGAGGGTGTCCGGCAGGACGTGCAGGATGTCGTCGAGGTTGTCGGAGGTCACCGAAGTGACCACGAACTCGGTCGCCGCCGTGCCCGAGCCCGGGTACGTGGCCATGTTCATCGGGACCTCGTTCGCCCAGGCCATGTGGATGTCACCGGTCAGGAACACGGTGTTCTTGATGCCCCGGTCCTTCAGGTGTCCCAGCAGCTCCTTGCGGTCGTCCGTGTAGCCGTCCCACTGGTCCGCGCTGATCGCGATGCCGCCCTCGGGCAGGCCGAGCAACTTGGTGAGCGGCTTCAGCAGGTGCGCGGGGAGCGATCCGAAGGCCACCGGCGAGATCATCACGGAGGTGCCGACCAGCTTCCAGGTCGCCTCCGAGCCCGCGAGGCCCGACTTGAGCCAGTCCAGCTGGGCCCGCCCGGTGATGGTGCGCTCCGGGTCGTCCACCGAGCCGCTGCCGACCTTGGTCTGCTGCGAGCGGAAGGAGCGCAGGTCCAACAGGTGCAGGTCGGCGAGGGTGCCGAAGCGCAGCCGGCGGTAGACGGTGCCCGCGATGGAGGCGCGGACGGGCATCCACTCGAAGTACGCCTGCTTGGCGGCGGCGGCGCGGGCCGCCCACTCGCCCTCGGCCCCCGGGGTGTGGTTCTCGGCGCCGCCGGCCCAGGCGTCGTTGGCGAACTCGTGGTCGTCCCAGATGGCGATGATCGGGTGCGCGTGGTGCAGGGCCTGGAGGTCGGCGTCCGTCTTGTACTTGCCGTGGCGCGTGCGGTAGTCGGCGAGCGAGACGATCTCGTGCTTCGGCTCGTGCGGGCGTACGACGTACTTCGCCTCCGGATATCCCCCGGACTGGTACTCGTAGATGTAGTCGCCCAGGTGCAGGATCGCGTGCAGGTCCGTGCGGGCCGCCAGGTGGCGGTAGGCGGAGAAGTAGCCGGACTCCCAGTTGGCGCAGGAGACCACGCCGAAGCGGACCCCCTCGGTCGTCGTCTCGTGGGCCGGGGTGGTCAGGGTGCGCCCGACGGGGGAGGAGGTGCTGCCGGCGGTGAACCGGTACCAGTACGGCGTCTGCGGCTGCAGCCCGCGCACGTCCACCTTGACCGTGTGGTCGGTGGCGGCGCTCGCGGTGACGGTGCCGGAGCCGACGATGCGGGTGAAGCCCTTGTCGGCCGCCACTTCCCAGTTCACCTGGGTGGCCGGGCCGAGCCCGGAGCCGGGAACGGCTTCGGGCGTCGGGGTGACGCGGGTCCAGAGCAGGACCCCGTCGGGCAGCGGGTCGCCCGAGGCGACGCCGTGGAGGAAGGCGGGAGCGGTGCCCGCCGCGTGGGCGGCCGATGCGCCCAGCGAGGTGAGGGGGGCCAGTGCGGCCGTGGCCGCGGCGGCCAGAACGACCGTGCGACGGCGGGGAGTTGCCGCGGACTGGGAGGAGGTGAGATGACTGGTCACGGATGATCATATTACCGACGGGTACACCTCTTCGAACAGATGCGTGCATGCAAAGGGCGGGCGAACTCTGGGAGTTCGCCCGCCCTTCGAGGAGGCCCGTCCGGACGGTGATTTCCGGATCGCCCCGGGATCAGCCCTGCAGGGCCTTGTCGATCGCCGCCGTGAACAGCTCCGCCGTCTGCGGAGTGTCGATCTTCTTGCCGTCCATCTTCAGGGTCGGCGTGCCCTTCACCCCGGACTTGTCGAAGGACTTCGACATCTCCAGCGCCCACCGGTCGTACGTACCGTCCTCGACGGCTTTCTTGAACTCGGCGTTGCCCTTGAGCGCCGGGACCGTGTCCGCGACCTTCAGCAGGTAGTCGTCCTTGGCGAAGCTGTCGACGCTCTCCTCGGGGTGCAGGTCCTTGGAGTACAGCGCGCCCTTGTACTGCAGGAAGGCCTCCGGGCTGACGTTCAGCGCCGCGCCCAGGGCGCTCAGCGCGTTCTTCGAGCCCTCGCCCTTGACGGCGTTGTCGATGAAGGTGGCGCCGATGTACTGGAGCTTGTACTTGCCCGCGTCCACGTCCTTCTTGATCTGCTCGCCGGCCGCCTGCTCGAAGGCGGCGCAGGCCGGGCAGCGCGAGTCCTCGTACAGCTCCAGGGTCTTCTTGGCGTCGGGCTTGCCGATGACGACCGTGGTGCCGTCCTCGCCCTCGGTGTTCTTCGGCTTGACCAGCTCGGCCGTGGCGGCCTTCTCCCAGTGGGTGGGCTGGTTGGACTGGACGACCGCGTAGCCGATGGCGCCGACCAGGCCGAGGGCCGCGACCACCGCGCCCGCCACGACGACCTGGCGGCGCACCTTGTCCTTCTTGGCCTGGGCCTCGCGCTCGGCGCGCAGGCGCTCGCGGGCCGCTGCCTTGTTCGCCTGGCTGTTGCGTGAACTCATCATGATCTCCGTGGGGTGTGACGTGTGGAAGGGACTGCCGTACGTGCGTCAGGCGCGGGCGAGCGCGCCGAGCACGGGGGGTCCCCGCCGTCCCACGGAGTGTGCCGGGAAGCGGGTGCGGGCCCCGGCGGCCGGGCGGACCGACCGCAGCAGCGCCCGCGCCGGCCGGCGGACCACCGCGACCGAGGTCGCCGCCAGCAGCAGCGGCCGGAACGCGAAGGCGGCCACCGCCCGCAACAGCCGGCCCAGTGCCCGCTCGCCGTGCCGCAGCCAGGCCGCGGCCAGCAGCCCGACCGAGACGTGGGCGCCGAGCAGCAGCCAGGGCGTGTACGGCCCCGGCGAGGACAGCAGCGCGGCCGCGTCGGCCGGCCCGGTCACCTCGGTCAGCGGCCCGCCCACCGGCGTGCCGCCGCACAGGGCGTCCAGACCCATGGCGCGCAGCGGGCCCGCGACGGGTCCGCCGGCCGGGCCGTAACAGAGGTGCTGTCCGGTGGTGAAGACGGTGTCGGCGGCCAGCTCCAGCGGTACGAGCAGCCCGGCGATGGGGCCGAAGCCCCGTTCACGGCCCGCCAGCGCGTAGGCGATCGCGAACACACCCGCGAAGGCCCCGGCCACCAGCGTGCGCGGCAGCGGGACCTGGGACATCAGGACGTGCGAGCCCGAGGAGAGCAGTACGACGAGCGCGCTGAACAGCGCGGCCCGCAGCCCCCTGAGTCCCGTCCCGGAAATGTCCATCCTCGCGAGTGTGCCATGCGTTCCTGTGGAACGAGCGGCTCAGGGAGTGAGACGCCCGTTACGGAAGAGGTCCACGAAGATCTGGTGGTCGGCGCGCGCCCGGGCCCCGTACGCGTGGGCGAAGTCCACGAGCAGCGCCGCGAAGCCGTCCTCGTCGGCGGCGATCGCCGCGTCGATGGCCCGCTCGGTGGAGAAGGGCACCAGGGACTGCCCGCTCTCGGCCTCGTCGGCCGACGCGTGCATGGTCGCGGTCGCCCGGCCGAGATCGGCGACGACGGCCGCGATCTCCTCCGGGTCGTCCAGGTCCGACCAGTCCAGGTCCACCGCGTACGGGGAGACCTCCGCCACCAGCTGCCCGGCCCCGTCCAGCTCCGTCCAGCCCAGCCACGGGTCCGCGTGCGCCTGCAGGGCGCGCTGCGAGATGACCGTGCGGTGCCCCTCGTGCTGGAAGTACTCCCGCACCGCCCGGTCCGTGATGTGCCGGGAGGCCGCCGGGGTCTGCGCCTGCTTGAGGTAGATCACGACGTCGTTCTCCAGGGCGTCGCTGTGCCCCTCCAGCAGGATGTTGTAGGAGGGCAGGCCCGCCGAGCCGATGCCGACGCCCCGGCGCCCCACCACGTCCTTGACCCGGTAGGAGTCCGGACGCACGAGGGACTCGTCGGGGAGGGTCTCCAGGTACCCGTCGAAGGCGGCCAGCACCTTGTAGCGGGTGGCGGCGTCCAGCTCGATCGAGCCGCCGCCGGAGCTGAAGCGGCGCTCGTAGTCCCGTATCTCCGTCATGGAGTCCAGCAGGGAGAAACGGGTCCGGGAGCGGGCCGAGCGCAGCGCGTCCAGCAGCGGGCCCTCGGCGGTGTCCAGGGTGAAGGAGGGCACCTCCTCGTGCTTCGCGCCCGCCGCCAGCCGGTGGATCCGCTCCCGGTAGGCACCCGCGTAGATGCGCACCAGCTCGCTTATCTGGTCGTCGCTGAGCGCCTTGGTGTAGCCGATCAGGGCGACGGAGGCGGCGAACCGCTTCAGGTCCCAGGTGAAGGGGCCGACGTAGGCCTCGTCGAAGTCGTTCACGTTGAAGACGAGCCGACCGTTGGAGTCCATGTACGTGCCGAAGTTCTCGGCGTGCAGGTCTCCGTGGATCCACACCCGGCCCGTCCGCTCGTCCAGGTAGGGGCCGCCGTGCCGGTCCCGCTCCAGGTCGGAGTAGAAGAGACAGGCGGTACCCCGGTAGAAGGCGAAGGCCGAAGCCGCCATCTTGCGGAATTTGACCTGGAAGGCAGCGGGGTCGGCGGCGAGCAGCTCACCGAACGCGGTGTCGAACACGTCGAGGATCTGCTCGGCGCGCTGCTCGTCGGTCGTCTCGGGGACCGCCATGGCGGGTTCCTCCTGGTGCACGGGCTGTTTCAGGTTCCGACCGACTGGACGCCGGATCGGTCCTCCTGGTTCTGCAACGCCCGACCGTACCGGTCAGTGCCCGTGATCTGTCACCCGGCCGACGTAGGATTCGAAGTTGCCCCCCGCCCCCCGCCCTCGGAGGACCCGCGCCGTGACAAAGCCGCCGTTCACGCACCTGCACGTCCACACCCAGTACTCGCTGCTGGACGGTGCCGCGCGGCTGAAGGACATGTTCAACGCGTGCAACGAGATGGGCATGACGCACATCGCCATGTCCGACCACGGCAATCTGCACGGCGCCTATGACTTCTTCCACACCGCGCAGAAGGCCGGCATCACGCCGATCATCGGCATCGAGGCGTACGTCGCCCCCGAGTCCCGGCGCAACAAGCGGCGCATCCAGTGGGGCCAGCCCCACCAGAAGCGCGACGACGTCTCCGGTTCCGGCGGTTACACCCACAAGACGATCTGGGCGGCGAACTCCACCGGCCTGCACAACCTCTTCCGGCTGTCCTCCGACGCGTACGCCGAGGGCTGGCTCACCAAGTGGCCGCGCATGGACAAGGAGACCATCAGCCAGTGGTCCGAGGGGCTGATCGCCTCCACCGGCTGCCCCTCCGGCGAGGTCCAGACCCGGCTGCGCCTCGGCCAGTTCGACGAGGCCCTCAAGGCCGCCTCCGACTACCAGGACATCTTCGGCAAGGGCCGCTACTTCCTGGAGCTGATGGACCACGGCATCGAGATCGAGCGCCGGGTGCGCGACGGGCTGCTGGAGATCGGCAAGAAGCTCGGCATCCCGCCGCTGGTCACCAACGACTCGCACTACACCTACGCGCACGAGGCCGGCGCCCACGACGCCCTGCTCTGCATCCAGACCGGCAAGAACCTCTCGGACCCGGACCGCTTCCGCTTCGACGGCACCGGCTACTACCTGAAGTCCACCGACGAGATGTACGCGGTCGACTCCTCGGACGCCTGGCAGGAGGGCTGCGCCAACACCCTCCTCGTCGCCGAGCAGATCGACACGACCGGCATGTTCGAGGCCAAGAACCTCATGCCGAGGTTCGAGATCCCCGAAGAGGGCTACACCGAGATCACCTGGTTCAAGGAGGAAGTGCGGCGCGGCATGGCCCGCCGCTACCCCGGAGGGGTACCCGACGACCGCCAGAAGCAGGCCGAGTACGAGCTGGACGTCATCATCCAGATGGGGTTCCCGGGCTACTTCCTCGTCGTCGCCGACTTCATCATGTGGGCGAAGAACAACGGCATCGCGGTGGGCCCCGGCCGAGGCTCCGCGGCCGGCTCGATCGTCGCGTACGCCATGGGCATCACCGACCTCGACCCGATCGAGCACGGGCTGATCTTCGAGCGGTTCCTGAACCCCGAGCGCGTCTCCATGCCCGACGTCGACATCGACTTCGACGAGCGCCGGCGCGTCGAGGTGATCCGGTACGTGACCGAGAAGTACGGCGAGGACAAGGTCGCCATGATCGGCACGTACGGCAAGATCAAGGCGAAGAACGCCATCAAGGACTCCGCACGCGTCCTCGGCTACCCGTACGCCATGGGCGACCGCCTCACCAAGGCGATGCCCGCCGACGTCCTCGGCAAGGGCATCGACCTCAACGGCATCACCGACCCCTCGCACCCGCGCTACAGCGAGGCGGGCGAGATCCGGGCGATGTACGAGAACGAGCCGGACGTGAAGAAGGTCATCGACACCGCCAGGGGTGTGGAGGGCCTGGTCCGGCAGATGGGCGTGCACGCGGCCGGCGTGATCATGTCCAGCGAGCCGATCGTCGACCACGCCCCGGTCTGGGTGCGGCACACCGACGGCGTGACGATCACGCAGTGGGACTACCCCCAGTGCGAGTCACTCGGCCTGATCAAGATGGACTTCCTGGGCCTGCGCAACCTGACCATCATGGACGACGCCGTCAAGATGGTGAAGGCCAACAAGGGCATCGAGCTCGACCTCCTCGCCCTCCCGCTGGACGACCCCAAGACGTACGAGCTGCTCTGCCGCGGTGACACGCTCGGCGTCTTCCAGTTCGACGGCGGCCCCATGCGCTCGCTGCTGCGCCTGATGAAGCCCGACAACTTCGAGGACATCTCCGCCGTCTCGGCCCTGTACCGGCCGGGCCCGATGGGCATGAACTCGCACACCAACTACGCCCTGCGCAAGAACAAGCAGCAGGAGATCACTCCGATCCACCCGGAGCTGGAGGAGCCCCTCAGGGAGGTCCTCGACATCACCTACGGCCTCATCGTGTACCAGGAGCAGGTGCAGAAGGCCGCCCAGATCGTCGCCGGGTACTCGCTCGGCGAGGCCGACATCCTGCGCCGTGTGATGGGCAAGAAGAAGCCCGACGAGCTGGCGAAGAACTTCACCATCTTCCAGGAGGGCGCACGCGGGAACGGCTTCAGCGACAAGGCCATCCAGGCCCTGTGGGACGTGCTGGTGCCGTTCGCCGGCTACGCCTTCAACAAGGCGCACTCCTCCGCGTACGGCCTGGTCACATACTGGACCGCCTACCTCAAGGCGAACTACCCGGCCGAGTACATGGCGGGGCTCCTCACCTCGGTCAAGGACGACAAGGACAAGTCCGCGATCTACCTGAACGAGTGCCGGCGCATGGGCATCAAGGTGCTGCCGCCGAACGTCAACGAGTCGGAGTCGAACTTCGCCGCCCAGGGCGACGACGTGATCCTCTTCGGGCTCACCGCGGTGCGCAACGTCGGCCAGAACGTCGTCGAGTCGATCATCAAGAGCAGGAAGGCCAAGGGGAAGTACTCCACCTTCCCCGACTTCCTGGACAAGGTCGAGGCCGTCGTCTGCAACAAGCGCACCGTCGAGTCGCTGATCAAGGCCGGCGCCTTCGACGAGATGGGCCACACCCGCAAGGGCCTGGTCGCGCACCACGAGTCGATGATCGACAACGTGGTCGCGGTCAAGCGCAAGGAGGCCGAGGGACAGTTCGACCTGTTCGGCGGGATGGGTGACGAGAACGCGAGCGACGAGCCCGGCTTCGGCCTCGACGTGGAGTTCTCCGACGTCGAGTGGGAGAAGTCCTACCTGCTCGCCCAGGAGCGCGAGATGCTCGGCCTCTACGTCTCCGACCACCCGCTCTTCGGCCTGGAGCACGTGCTCTCCGACAAGACGGACGCCGGCATCTCCCAGCTGACCGGCGGCGAGCACTCCGACGGCGCCGTCGTCACCATCGGCGGCATCATCTCGGGCCTCCAGCGCAAGATGACCAAGCAGGGCAACGCCTGGGCCATCGCCACCGTCGAGGACCTGGCCGGCTCCATCGAATGCATGTTCTTCCCGGCGACCTACCAGCTCGTCTCCACCCAGCTGGTCGAGGACACCGTGGTCTTCGTCAAGGGCCGCCTCGACAAGCGCGAGGACGTCCCCCGCCTGGTCGCCATGGAGATGATGGTCCCCGACCTCTCCTCGGCCGGCACCAACGCCCCGGTGGTCCTCACCATCCCCACCGTCAAGGTCACGCCGCCGATGGTGACCCGTCTGGGCGAGATCCTGCGCCACCACAAGGGCAACACCGAGGTGCGGATCAAGCTCCAGGGGCCGCGGACCACCACCGTGCTCCGCCTCGACCGGCACCGCGTCCAGCCCGATCCGGCGCTCTTCGGCGACCTCAAGGTGCTGCTCGGACCGTCCTGCCTGGCCGGATAGCGCCCCCGACGGTACGCGCGGAAGGGCCCGCCCGGTGACATCGGGCGGGCCCTTCCGCGTACGAGTACGGCCGTCAGTTGTGGCCGAACTTCTTCTCCTTGCGCTTGTGCGCCATGTCCATCGGGCTCGGCGCCGAGGAGGAGGGCATCGACTCGGTCTCCGAGGTGCCCTTGGCCGGATCCTGCCCCGACCGGGGCTGCTGCTTGGCGGGCTGCTTCTGGTTCTTGTTCTTGGCCATGGTGGAGCCTCCGTGAGGGTCTAGGGGCCAGGACCGCCTTCACACTCACATAACGCCAGAAACCGCGCATTTTGGATCATTACTGCGCGTAGCGGATGGCTCCCGCCCCGTCGACCGTGAGATCCGCCACGCCGATGATCGAGTTCCGGCCTTCAACACCCTTGGGGTCGGGCAGACTCGGGGAACCGCCGCAAAGCACAGAGGACCCCCAGGGAAGAGGGTGGAACGCGTGGACCGCTGCGTCGTCCTGGTGGATGCCGGCTACCTGCTGGGTGCCGCCGCCAGCCTTCTCGCCGGGGAGCCCTCCCGCTCCCGGATCACCATCGACCATGCCGCCCTCATCCAGGGCCTGCGCGAGCGGGCCGAGGCCGACACCGAACAGCCCCTGCTGCGCATCTACTGGTTCGACGGAGCGCCCGACCGGGTGCCCCAGCCCGAACACCGGCGGCTGCGCGTCATGCCCCGCGTCACCGTCCGGCTCGGCGCCCTAACCCGCAGCGACGGCCGCTGGGCGCAGAAGGGCGTCGACGCCGCCATGCACGCCGAACTCACCGAGCTGGCCCGCAACCGGGCCTGCTCCGACGTGGTCCTGGTCACCGGCGACGGCGACCTGCTGCCCGGCCTGATGTCCGCCAAGGAACACGGCGTCGCCGTCCACCTGTGGGCCGTCCAGGCCGCCGACGGGGACTACAACCAGTCCGAGGACCTCGTCGCCGAGGCCGACGAACGCCGGGTCCTGGACCGGGCCTGGATCACCCGGGCCGTCCGCGCCAAGGACCTCACCGGACTGTGCTCCCCGCCGCCCGCACCGCGCCCCGACATCGCCGCCATCCTCTCGGCCCCGCTGCCCGAGGCGGCGCTCGCCGAGGCCGCCCGCAACGGCGCCGCCGCCAACGGGACGGAAGACCGCGACGGAGCCCCCGTACCGGCACCCGCCACCCCCGGGGGCAAGCCGGTGCCCACCCCCAAGGACCTGGCCGGTGCGCTGCGCGCCACCGGCCAGCAGGGCCACCCGCAGACCGGGCCGAGCGGCGCCCACGCCCCCGCCAGCGCCCTGCGCTGGTCCTCCGACAAGGGGTGGATCGACCGGGCCGGACCGCTGGGCGAGCCCGCCGAGACCGCTTCGCTGCCCACCCTCGCCCAACTCACCAGCGCCGAACAGCGCTGGGCGGACCGCGAGGAGGACATCACCACCGTCGGCGGAGACCCGTTCGAGGTGGGACAGGTGTTCGCCCGACGCTGGATGGAGCGGCTCCCGGAGACCGTGCACCTGCAGAAGCTGGCCGCGATGTACCCGCGGATCCCGCACCGGATCGACGGCGAACTGCTGCGCTACGCGGCCCGGTTCGGGCTGCTCGCGCACAAGGACGACCAGATCGACGAGCACGACCGGTACGCCATCCGCGCCGGGTTCTGGCGGGAGATCGACGTCCGGGCCGCCGCCGAACACGTGGCCGCCGGACCGGCCACCGAGTCCGGAGCCGGCCCCGGCGAGCTCGCGGCCCCGCTGACCCCGACGGCCGAGTAGGGCCGAGAACCCCGTAGGCTGCTCCCTCGTGAGTACGGGCACAGCACAGGCGCGAGAAGGCACGGCAGCGGCCGCGGGAGCGGCGCCGGACGTCATCTTCACGGTGCGTGACCTGGTCAAGACGTATCCCGCGGTACGCGGCCGGCGCGGGGCCCCCGCCCTGCCCGAGACCCGCGCCAACGACGGGATCTGCCTGGACGTCCGGCGCGGCGAGATCTTCGGACTGCTCGGCCCCAACGGCGCCGGCAAGTCCACCCTGGTCCGCCAGCTCACCGGCCTGATGCGGCCGGACTCCGGCTCGGTGACCCTGCTCGGCCACGACCTCGTGGGCCACCCCGGACGGGCCTCCCGGCTGCTCGCCTACCTGGGGCAGGAGTCCACCGCCCTGGACGAGCTCACGGTGGCGCTGGCCGCCGAGACCACCGCCCGGCTGCGCGGACAGGGCGCCCGCGCCGCCCGGGCCGAGCGCGACGCCGTACTGGAGGAGCTCGGGCTGACCCCGATCGCCGGACGGCCCCTGAAGAAACTTTCCGGCGGCCAGCGCCGCCTCGCCTGCTTCGCCACCGCTCTGGTGGGGGAGCGGCCCGTACTGGTCCTCGACGAGCCCACCACCGGCATGGACCCGGTCGCCCGCCGGGCCGTGTGGTCCGCCGTCGACCGGCGGCGCGCGCAACACGGCGCGACGGTCCTGCTCGTCACCCACAACGTCATCGAGGCCGAGACCGTCCTCGACCGGGTCGCCGTCATCGACCAGGGCAAGGTCATCGCCTGCGACACCCCGGCCGGACTGAAGGCCACCGTCTCGGGCGAGGTCCGGCTGGACCTGGTCTGGCGCGAAAGCGCTCCGCTGGAGGTCCCGGAGGTCGCCGAGCTGCGCGACCGGGCGGTCGAGTCCGGGCGCCGCTGGGTGCTCCGGCTGGCCCCGGACGAGGCGAGGGCGGCGGTGGCCTCGGTCACCGGGGGCCCGGCCTTCGCCGCGCTCGACGACTTCACCCTGGCCACCCCCAGCCTCGAAGACGTGTACCTGGCCCTCGGCGGCAAGACGAAAGGGCTGGTGAAGTCGTGAGCGACCGTTCAACGGGGGCCGTCCGGGCCGTGCTCGCGCCCGATGCCGTGCCCTCGCCCCCGGCGGCCGCCGCGCCGGCGGGCGCCGCCGACGACCTCGCACAGACACTGCAGCCCGCGCCGCTGGCGCCCGGCGCGCGGTTCTTCCCCGCCCTGGCCGCCGTCTACCGGGCCCAGCTGTCCCGGGCCCGGGTGGCCCGGATCCCGCTGCTGTTCGTCGCCACCTTCCAGTCCGTCGGGATCATGATCCTGATGCGGGGCGTGGTCGACGGGGGCTCGGAGGCCCGCGCCGTCGTCGCCGGCTCCTCGGTGCTCGTCGTCGCCTTCGTCGCCCTAAACCTGCTCGCCCAGTACTTCGGGCAGCTGCGGGCCGGCGGCGGGCTCGACCACTACGCCACCCTGCCCGTGCCGCCGGCGTCGGTGGTGCTGGGCGCGGCCGCCGCGTACGCCTCCTTCACGCTGCCGGGGACCCTGGTCACCGCCGTCTTCGGATGCCTGCTGTTCGGGCTGCCGATGAGCGGACTGTGGATCCTGGCCGCGGTGGTACCGCTGGCCGGGGCCGCGCTGGCCGGGCTCGGCGCGGCGCTGGGACTGCTCGCACCGCGGCAGGAGCTGGCCACCCTCGCGGGGCAGCTCGGCATGTCGGCGGCGCTGCTGCTCGGGGTGCTGCCGCCCGAGCGGATGCCGGGGGTGATCGTATGGGCCCGGGACCTGCTGCCGTCCACGTACGGCGTCGAGGCGTTCGCCCGTACGTTCGCTCCGGAGCCGGACTGGGCCGCCGTCGCCTTCGACCTGGGCGTGTGCGGGGCCGTCGGGGTCCTCTCGCTCACCGTCGCGACCTGGGCGTACCGCCGGGCGGCCGTCCGCTGACACGGTCCGCCGACGCTGCTGCCGAGCACACCTGGCACGATGTGGGGGTGACCGAAGCCGTGACCCCGCAGTCCCCGCTCGACCCGCCGTCGCTCCCGACCGAGAAGCCGGGGGCCGCCTCCGGGGCGATCACCCCGGAGGACGTCCGGGACGGGGCCGTCGTCGCCCTGCTCGTCGGGGCGGCCGGACTGCTCCTCGGCCTGCTGTGGCTGTGGCTGGCCCCCCGGGTGCAGTACGTCTCCAACGGGGAGGCCGTGTTCCTGCACAACAGCGAGAGCGAGGCGCGGATCGCCTCCGACGGCACCTTCTTCCTGCTGTCGCTGGGGCTGGGCGTGCTCACCGCCGTCGGCACCTTCCTGTGGCGCCGGGCCGGCGGTGTGCCGCTGGTGATCGGGCTGGCCGTCGGGTCCTGCTTCGGAGCACTGGTGGGATGGCGGTTCGGACTGTGGCTGGGCCCGTCGTCGGACCTCGTCGCGGCCGCGAAGCAGGCGGGCAAGGGGGTTCCGTTCGACGCGCCGCTGGAGCTGCTCGCGCACGGGGCGCTGTTGGTCTGGCCAATGACCGCCGTGCTGCTGCACCTGGGGCTGACCGCGTTGTGGACGCCGCGGGAACCGGATCCCGAGCCCGTGCTCGGCTGGTCGGGGTTCTACCAGGCACCGACGTCGGCGACGCCGCCGCCCGCCGATGCCGCTCCCTCGGCACCGGAGGCCCCGCGGTCCTGACCCCGCCGGGGCTCCGCCCCCGGACCTCGCGCCTCAAACGCCGGCGGGGCTGAAGGATCGGGGATCCGCCCCGGACCCGCGCCTCAAGCGCCGGCGAGGCTGGGAGAGCCGGGCTTCGCCCCGTGCCCGCGCCTCAAACGCCGGCAGGGCTAGTTCTGACGGGCGATCGGGGCCAAGGTGGCCGAGGTGAGGGTGGTCAGGTCCGACGGGGAGAGTTCGATCTCCAGGCCGCGGCGCCCCGCCGAGCAGCAGATCGTGGGGTGCGCCGAGGCCGAGGCGTCGATCACCGTGCGCAGCCGCTTGCGCTGCCCCAACGGGGAGATGCCGCCGAGGACGTAGCCCGTGGTGCGCTCCGCCAGGGTCGGGTCGGCCATCGCCGCACGCTTGCCGCCGACCGCCGTCGCCAGGGCCTTCAGGTCCAGTGACCCCGAGACCGGGACCACCGCCACCGTCAGGACCCCGTCCACGTCCGCGACCAGGGTCTTGAAGACCTGCGCGGGCGAGACGCCGAGCGCCTGCGCCGCCTCCTCCCCGTACGAGGGATGGGCCGGGTCGTGCTCGTACGCGTGCGTGGTGAACGGCACGCCCGCCGCCGTCAGGGCGACGATCGCCGGGGTGCCCGCCGCCTGCTTGGACTTCTTCGCCATGTGTGTGCTCAGTTCGGGCTCGTCGGGGCACGGGTCAGGTCCACCGCCGGAAGGGACGGGAGGTGACGGATCACCGCCGTCTCCGTACGCAGCAACTTCAGCTCCTCCGCCAGCCGGGTCGCGGTGTCCGGGGCCTGGAGCAGCCGCTGCTTCGCCGGGATGTCCAGCACCGCCGCCGCAGCCACCAGGTAGGAGACCACCGAGGGCTCGTCGGGGAGCTCCGCGCCCGTCAGGGACCGCTCGCGGGCCCCTGCCAGCCGCTTCTGGTAGTTGCGGAAGGCCCGCAGCACGCCCTCGGCCAGGACGCCCGCGCCGTCGCCCGCGTCCTCCGGGAGCTCTTCCAGCTCAGCCGTCAGGAAGGGGCCCGAGGCGTCGACCGAGACCAGGCGGACCCGCGTCGTACCGGTCGCCAGGACCTCGAAGCTGCCGTCCTCCCGCTCCCGGACGGTCGCCGCGTCGGCGATGCAGCCCACCCGGTGGAAGGCCTGGATCGGGTCGGGGCCGAAGCCCGCCGCCGGGCCCCGCTCGGGCAGGGACGTCTGGTCCGGCAGGCCGGGCGCGGTCGGCGCGACCTCCCGGCCGTCGCGGATCGCGACGACCGCGAAACGGCGCGGCTCGTCCTCACCCGCCTTCAACAGCTCGCGCATCATGGCGCGATAACGCTCCTCGAAGATGTTCAGCGGGAGGACGAGTCCCGGGAACAGCACCGAATTCAGCGGGAAGAGGGGCAGGCGAACGGTGGTCACGACGCACAGGGTAATCGCCCGGGCCACCGAGGGTGTCCGGCGTTTGAGGGGCGGACGGCGTCACGTGCCCCGTCCGCCGGACGACCCCCGCCCCCGTCACCCCCGCCGCAGGAGCCGGGAAGCCCCCGCCGCCACCGTCGTGGCCAGGATCCAGCCCATGACGACCAAGCCCGCCGCCCCCCACTGCCAGCCGCCCTCCAGCTTCCACTGACCCTGCTGCCCGAGGTCGATCACCGGAAGCAGCAGGTCCAGCGCGTACAGGGCGGCGCTCCACTGCGGATGCTCGTCCTCCTTGATCGCCGGCGGGTGGAGCTGCGAGAACAGCAGCGCCCCCGCCGCCCACAGCACCGCCATCCACAGCGCGGCCCGGCCCGGCCGGTAGCCGTAGACCACCGTCCAGTCCTGGAGGTACCCCCACGCCTTCGGCCCCAGCGGCAGCGTGGCCCGGCGCCGCCGCTGCTTGGCCAGCAGCACCTCGCGGGCGTCCTGGTCCTCGCCGCTCGCCCGCAGTACGGCGGCCAGCCGCTCGTACGGCTCCGGCGAGTACTCGGGAGTGGCGGCCTCCAGCCACTCCAGGCGGCGGGAGAGCGGGAAGTGCCCCCGGGGCGCGAGGTTCTCGTAGACGAAGCCCTCGATGGACAGCCCGCCCGGGCCCGGCCAGCTCGTGGACGTGTCGACCAGCTTGACCACCTTGGCCCCGGACACCACCACCCGGCCCTGCTCCGGCCGCTCGCCGACGAACCGGAACTCGGGGGTCTGGATCCGGCGCAGCGATATCTCCTGCTCGGGCGTGAGCGTGAACCGCGCCCCGTAGAAGTCGATGGCGTCACCGAAGCGGCCGTCGTCCAGCCGCAACCCGCCCCGGCACTCGAAGTGCTGGGCCCGCCGGCCCCGGGTGGGCGTCGGCCCCAGCCCGTACGGGGGAGTGGAGGAACCCCCGTACGCCGCGTAGTCCAACGCGATGGAGGTCAGGTACAGGGTCCGCTCGACGGTCAGCTGCGGGGCGTTCAGCGCGAACCGTCCCTGCGGGTTGCGCAGGCGGGCCCCCCGCAGGTTCATCGACACGCCGACCTTCGCGCCGCGCAGGCTCACCTCCCCGTACGTCTCCAGCAGCTCCCCCTGTAAGTCCTGCGCCACCGACATCCCGTCCGCGGAGATCGCCCGGCCCTTGTTGTCGCGCTGCACCACGGCCTGGCTGACCAGCAGGTCGGTGCCGATCTGCGCGTCGGTCAGCCGGATCCCGCGCGCCACCCGGCAGCGCGGCAGGTGCAGATCGCCCTCGGTGTGCAGCCGGGCCGCCTCCAGCCGCGGTATCGCGCAGTTGATCAGGCGCAGCGTGCCGAAGCGGGCCTCGGACAGCTGGATCTCGCTGTCGAAGCGGCAGGACTGGAGCTCCACGTACGGGGCCACCGCGCCACCGGACAGTTCCAGCCGCCCGCTGATCCGCACCCCGCGCAGCTTGAGGGAGGCCACCCGGCCCGGCACGGGCGGCGGACCGTGCAGCAGCAGCCGGGCGACCACCCGGGCGCGGACGCTGCGCTCGGGCCCCCAGACGTGCTCGGCGTGCGGATCGTCGCGGTCGGCGGCGCGGGCGCTGAGATCGCAGACGCTGCCCGTGCGGTAGGCGTCCCACATGCGGCGTTCGGAAGCGGTGAGATCCGCCGGTTCCTCGTCCGTGCGCGCCTCGGTCACGGCGGCCCCCCTCCGCTGTCATCTCCGTGTACGGGGAAAGCTATCGGGCGCCTGTGACATCCGGGGCCCGTATCAGCCAGTGATACGGGCGAACGGTGGCGCGAAGCGGTCTGAGAGAATTGTGGGGTGATCTCTCGTATCGACCTGCGCGGTGACGCCCTCCCCGAGGGCGGCGCCCTGCGCTCCCTGCTGCCCCGTGCCGAGTTCGACGTAGAAGCCGCCCTGGAGAAGGTGCGGCCCATCTGCGAGGACGTCCATCATCGTGGCACGGCGGCGCTGATCGAGTACGCGCAGAAGTTCGACGGCGTCGAGCTCTCGCAGGTCCGGGTACCCGCGGAGGCCATCAAGGCCGCCCTGGAACAGCTGGACCCGGCCGTCCGCGCCGCCCTGGAGGAGTCGATCCGGCGCGCCCGGATCGTGCACCGCAATCAGCGCCGCACCGAGCACACCACCCAGGTGGTCCCCGGCGGCACCGTGACCGAGAAGTGGGTTCCCGTGGAACGCGTGGGGCTCTACGCCCCGGGCGGCCGCTCGGTCTACCCGTCCTCCGTCGTCATGAACGTCGTACCGGCCCAGGAGGCGGGCGTCGAGTCGATCGCGCTCGCGTCCCCGCCGCAGCGTGAGTTCGGCGGACTGCCGCACCCGACGATCCTCGCCGCGTGCGCGCTGCTCGGCGTGGACGAGGTGTACGCGGCCGGCGGCGCCGTGGCCGTCGCGATGTTCGCGTACGGCATGGAGGACTGCCTGCCGGTCAACATGGTGACCGGCCCCGGCAACATCTGGGTCGCCGCCGCCAAGCGCTACTTCACCGGGAAGATCGGCATCGACACCGAAGCCGGCCCGACCGAGATCGCCGTCCTCGCCGACTCCACGGCCGACCCGGTGCACGTCGCCGCCGACCTGATCAGCCAGGCCGAGCACGACCCGCTGGCCGCCGCCGTGCTCGTCACGGACTCCGCGGAGCTCGCGGACGCCGTCGAGCAGGAGCTGGCGCCGCAGGTCGCCGCGACCAAGCACGTCGAGGACCGGATCAAGCCGGCGCTGGCCGGTAAGCAGTCCGCGATCGTGCTGGTCGACAGCCTGGAGGACGGCCTCAAGGTCGTCGACGCGTACGGCGCCGAGCACCTGGAGATCCAGACCGCCGACGCCGCCTCCTGGGCCGCCCGCGTCCGCAACGCCGGCGCCGTCTTCGTCGGCCCGTGGGCCCCGGTCTCCCTGGGCGACTACTGCGCCGGCTCGAACCACGTGCTGCCCACCGGCGGCTGCGCCTGCCACTCCTCCGGCCTGTCCGTGCAGTCCTTCCTGCGCGGCATCCACATCGTCGACTACACGCGCGACGCCCTCGCCGAGGTCACCCACCACGTGGTGACGCTGGCCGAGGCCGAGGACCTGCCCGCGCACGGCGCCGCCCTGAAGGCACGCTTCGGATGGAAGGTCCCGAACCAGTGAGCATCGGAATCGACGACCTCCCCATCCGGGACGAGCTGCGCGGCAAGTCTCCGTACGGAGCCCCGCAGCTCGACGTGCCCGTCCAGCTGAACACCAACGAGAACCCGTACGAGCTGCCCGAGGAGCTCGTGCGGCGCATCGCCGAGCGCGTCTCCGAGGCGGCCCGCACCCTCAACCGCTACCCCGACCGGGACGCGGTCGAGCTGCGCACCGAGCTCGCCGCCTACCTCACCCGTACCGGCAAGCACCCGGTCGCACGGGAGAACGTCTGGGCCGCCAACGGCTCCAACGAGGTCATCCAGCAGCTGCTGCAGACCTTCGGCGGACCCGGCCGCACCGCGCTCGGCTTCGAGCCCTCCTACTCGATGCACGCGCTGATCTCCCGCGGCACCGGCACCGGCTGGATCTCCGGGCCGCGCCGCGAGGACTTCACGATCGACGTGGAGGCGGCCGAGCAGGCGATCACCGAGAACGCCCCCGACGTCGTCTTCATCACCTCGCCCAACAACCCCACGGGCACCGCGGTCGACGCCGAGACGGTCCTCGCCCTCTACGAGGCGGCGCAGGCGGCCAAGCCTTCCCTGGTGATCGTCGACGAGGCGTACGTGGAGTTCAGCCACCGCGACTCGCTGCTGCCCCTCATCGAGGGCCGCCCGAACCTGGTGGTCTCCCGGACCATGTCCAAGGCCTTCGGCGCGGCCGGCCTGCGCCTGGGCTACCTGGCGGCGCACCCCGCCGTCGTCGACGCCGTCCAGCTGGTGCGCCTGCCGTACCACCTGTCGGCCGTCACCCAGGCCACCGCACTGGCCGCCCTGGAACACACCGACACCCTGCTCGGCTACGTCGAGCAGCTCAAGGCCGAACGCGACCGCCTGGTCGCCGAACTGCGGGCCATCGGATTCGAGGTCACCGATTCCGACGCGAACTTCATCCAGTTCGGGAAGTTCGCGGACTCGCACACCGCCTGGCAGAAGATCCTCGACCAGGGCGTCCTGGTCCGCGACAACGGCGTACCGGGATGGCTGCGGGTCACCGCCGGCACCCCGGCGGAGAACGACGCGTTCCTGGAAGCGGTTCGCGCACTGAAGAAGGAGCAGCACGCATGAGCCGCATCGGACGGGTCGAACGGACCACCAAGGAGACTTCGGTCGTCGTCGAGATAAACCTCGACGGCACCGGCCAGGTCGACGTCTCGACGGGCGTGGGCTTCTACGACCACATGCTCGACCAGCTCGGCCGCCACGGCCTCTTCGACCTCACCGTCAAGACCGAGGGCGACCTGCACATCGACAGCCACCACACCATCGAGGACAGCGCGCTCGCGCTGGGCGCCGCCTTCAAGCAGGCCCTCGGTGACAAGGTCGGCATCTACCGCTTCGGCAACTGCACCGTGCCGCTCGACGAGTCCCTCGCCCAGGTGACCGTCGACCTGTCCGGCCGCCCCTACCTCGTGCACACCGAGCCCGAGAACATGGCGCCGATGATCGGCACGTACGACACGACGATGACCCGGCACATCTTCGAGTCCTTCGTCGCGCAGGCCCAGATCGCCCTGCACGTCCACGTCCCGTACGGCCGCAACGCCCACCACATCGTGGAGTGCCAGTTCAAGGCCCTCGCCCGGGCGCTGCGCTACGCCGCCGAGTTCGACCCGCGCGCGGCCGGCATCCTGCCCTCCACGAAGGGCGCCCTCTAGCCGTGAACGGCCTGAACACCATCCTGATCGTCCTCGGCCTGTTCCTGGCCGGGGGCGTCTACTCCTTCCAGAAGCAGAAGATGCCCAAGTCGGTCATCATCCTGCTGGCTCTGGCCTCCGCGATGTGTCTGGCCGCCGGAGTCCTGCGAATCCAGGGAATTTGGGAATGAGCGCAGTCCGCCCCACCAAGAACGTCGTCGTCTTCGACTACGGCTTCGGAAACGTCCGCTCCGCCGAGCGGGCCCTCGCCCGCGTCGGCGCGAACGTCGAGATCACCCGCGACTACGACAAGGCCATGGACGCCGACGGACTCCTCGTCCCCGGCGTCGGCGCCTTCTCCGCCTGCATGCAGGGCCTCAAGGACGCCCGCGGTGACTGGATCATCGGCCGCCGGCTCTCCGGCGGCCGCCCGGTCATGGGCATCTGCGTCGGCATGCAGATCCTCTTCGAACGCGGCATCGAGCACGGCGTCGAGACCGAGGGCCTCGACGAGTGGCCCGGCACGGTCGGCCCGCTCAAGGCCCCGATCGTCCCCCACATGGGCTGGAACACCGTCGAAGCCCCGGCCGACAGCCAGGCCTTCAAGGGAATGGACGCCGACGCCCGGTTCTACTTCGTGCACTCCTACGCGGCGCACGACTGGAGCCTCGAAATCACCAACCCGGCGATCCGCGCCCCCAAGGTCACCTGGGCCACCCACGGCGAGCGCTTCGTGGCGGCGGTGGAGAACCGGGCCCTGTGGGCCACGCAGTTCCACCCCGAGAAGTCCGGCGACGCCGGCGCCCAGCTCCTCACCAACTGGATCGAGACCCTGTGATGACCGCACCCACGCTCGAACTCCTGCCCGCGGTCGACGTCCGCGACGGACAGGCCGTCCGCCTTGTGCACGGGGTCTCCGGCAGCGAGACCTCCTACGGCTCCCCGCTGGACGCGGCCCTCGCCTGGCAGCGCTCCGGCGCCGAATGGCTGCACCTGGTCGACCTGGACGCCGCCTTCGGCACCGGCGACAACCGCGCCCTGGTCGCCGAGATCACCCGCGCCATGGACATCAAGGTCGAGCTCTCCGGCGGCATCCGCGACGACGCCTCGCTCGCCGCGGCCCTCGCCACCGGCTGCACCCGCGTCAACCTGGGCACCGCCGCCCTGGAGACCCCCGAGTGGGCCGCCAAGGCCATCGCCGAGCACGGCGACAAGATCGCGATCGGCCTCGACGTGCGCGGCACCACCCTCAAGGGCCGCGGCTGGACCAGCGAGGGCGGCGACCTCTACGAGACCCTCGCCCGCCTGGACTCCGAGGGCTGCGCCCGGTACGTCGTCACCGACATCGGCAAGGACGGCACGCTGACCGGCCCCAACCTGGAGCTGCTGAAGAACGTCTGCGCCGCCACCGACCGGCCCGTCGTCGCCTCCGGCGGCATCTCCTCCCTCGACGACCTGCGGGCGCTGTCCGAACTGGTTCCGCTGGGCGTCGAGGGCGCGATCGTCGGCAAGGCCCTGTACGCCAAGGCCTTCACCCTGGAAGAAGCCCTGAAGGTGGTATCCGCATGAGTTCCGACGCCGTACGCCGCATCTCCTCCGGCGGCCCCTATGAGGACGTCATCGCGTACTCCCGCGCCGTGCAGCTGCCGAACGGCCTGGTCCTGGTCTCCGGCTGCACCGCGGCCGACGCGGGTGGCCCGTACGACCAGACCGTCGCCGCCTTCGGCGTCGCCTTCAAGGCGCTCGCCCAGGCCGGCCTCGGCCCCGAGGACGTCGTGCGCACCCGCATGTACCTGACGCACGCCCGGGACGTGGACGAGGTGGGCCGCGCCCACAAGGAACTCTTCGACGCGGTCCGCCCGGCCGCGACCATGCTCATCGTCTCCGGCTTCGTCGACCCCAGCATGGTCGTCGAGGTGGAGGTCGAGGCGTTCAAGGCGGTGGCGGAATGACCCTCGCCGTACGCGTGATCCCCTGCCTGGACGTGGACAACGGCCGGGTCGTCAAGGGCGTCAACTTCCAGAACCTGCGCGACGCGGGCGACCCGGTGGAGATGGCGAAGCTGTACGACGCCGAGGGCGCCGACGAGCTGACCTTCCTCGACATCACCGCGTCCTCCGGGAACCGCGAAACCACCTACGACGTGGTGCGCCGCACCGCCGAGCAGGTCTTCATCCCGCTCACGGTGGGCGGCGGCGTCCGCACGGCCGACGACGTCGACAAGCTGCTGCGGGCCGGCGCGGACAAGGTCGGCGTGAACACCGCCGCCATCGTCCGCCCCGAGCTGATCCAGGAGATCGCGGAGCGCTTCGGCCGGCAGGTCCTCGTCCTGTCCGTCGACGCGCGCCGCACCGCTGCCGGAACCTTCGAGGTCACCACGCACGGCGGCCGGCAGGGCACCGGCATCGACGCGGTCGAGTGGGCGCACCGGGCGGCCGAACTGGGTGCGGGCGAGATCCTGCTCAACTCGATGGACGCGGACGGCACCAAGGACGGCTACGACGTCGAGATGATCGCGGCGGTCCGCAAGCACGTCACGGTCCCGGTGATCGCCTCGGGCGGCGCGGGCCGCCTCGCCGATTTCGCCCCGGCGATCGAGGCGGGTGCCGATGCGGTGCTCGCGGCGTCGGTCTTCCACTTCGGCGACCTGCGCATCTCGGAGGTCAAGTCGGCCCTCCGCGAAGCGGGCCACCCGGTCCGCTGATCCCGCCCGGGGGTTGCGGTTCCGGGTGCGGGCCGGTGGCCGCGCCTCAATCGCCGGCGGGGCTGGGTTTGGCTTCGGGTGGGGCGGTGCCCCTCCGGGGGCTCTCCTCGGCTCGCGCCAGGCGGCCGTGGTCCTGCCGTTCGGCCTGGGTTGCGCGCTCGTCCTGCGGGGAGCCCCCGGAGTGTCCCCGCCCCCGCGGCCCGGTGTGAGGCGGCCCGGGGTGGGGGTGTGGGGACGGTGGGGGGTGTCCCCGCAGGACGAGCGCGCAACCGCCGGGTACGGCCGAGATGGCCCGTCAGGCGCGAGCCGAGGAGACACCCCCCGGCGGCCCCGCACCCCCGCCCCCCGGTCCCACCCCGACCAGGGGGCCAAACCCAGCCCCGCCGGCGCTTGAGGCGCGGGGGCTCGGGGGCGGAGCCCCCGCAGCGGCGCCGCACCCGGCATGGGATCCGCACCCGGCCGGCCAGGCTAGAGGCCCAGGGACGCCACCGTGAGCTTGGCCACGGCCTCCTTCTCGCCTTCCAGCGTCACCGACGCAGAGGCCTGACGGCCGAAGCAGAACAGCGTCAGCTCCCCCGGCTCGCCGGTCACCGTCACCACCGGCGCACCCTTATGCGCCACCACCGTCCGCCCGTCCGGGCGCCTCAGGACCAGGCCCACCGGCGAACGGCGGCCCGTCAGGCGTGCCAGTTTCTCCAGCCGGGACCACAGCGCGTCCGAGAAGACCCGGTCCAGTTCCCGCGGGGACCAGTCCGGCTGCGCCCGGCGGACGTCCTCCGCGTGGACGTAGAACTCGACCGCGTTCGCCGCCTCGTCGATCTGCTTCAGCGCGTACACCGACATCCTCGGCGGGCCGGTCCTGATCAGTTGGATCAGTTCCTCGTACGGCTTGGCCGCGTACTCCTCCATCGCCTTGTCCAGGCGGGCCTTCAGCACGTTCAGCAGCAGGCCGCCCGCCGCGTCGGGCCGCCGTTCGCGGACCACCACGTGCGCGGCCAGGTCCCGACAGGTCCAGCCGGCGCACAGCGTGGGGGCCTCCGGACCGGCCGCCTCCAACAGGTCCGCCAGGAGCAGGCGTTCACGCTTCGCATGGGTAGACATGCGGGCCAGCCTACGGCGGGAACCCGCCGAACACCCGCTCATCAGGCGGACGCGGATCATCACCCCCGCCCCGGCCCGGCACAATGTCCACATGAGTACGTCCCCCCGCCCCGGCAACCTCGACCCCGCCATCGCCGCACGCCTCAAGCGTTCCGCGGACGGGCTGGTCCCGGCCATCGCCCAGCAGTACGACACCGGTGAGGTGCTCATGCTCGGCTGGATGGACGACGAGGCCCTGCACCGCACCCTGACCACCGGACGCTGCACCTACTGGTCCCGCAGCCGCCAGGAGTACTGGGTGAAGGGGGACACTTCCGGCCACTTCCAGCACGTGAAATCCGTCGCGCTCGACTGCGACGCCGACACCGTGCTCGTCCGGGTCGACCAGGTCGGAGCGGCCTGCCACACCGGGGCGCGCACCTGTTTCGACGAAGATGTCCTCCTCCGCGCAGCCGACTAGGTAGGGTCCCCGAAATGGATCTTGAGACGTTCCGCAAGCTCGCGGCCGACCGCCGCGTCATCCCCGTGAGCCGCAAGCTGCTGGCCGACGGGGACACCCCCGTCGGGCTCTACCGCAAGCTGGCAGCCGAACGCCCCGGCACCTTCCTCCTGGAGTCCGCCGAGAACGGCCGCTCCTGGTCCCGGTACTCCTTCATCGGGGTCCGCAGCGACGCCACCCTGACCGCCCGGGACGGCCGGGCGCACTGGATCGGCACCCCGCCCGTCGGCGTACCCACCGACGGCGACCCCCTCGACGCCCTGCGCGCCACCGTCGAGGCCCTGCACACCCCCCGCGACCTCGCGGGCGCCATGCCCCCCTTCACCGGCGGCATGGTCGGCTACCTCGGCTACGACATCGTGCGCCGCCTGGAGCGCATCGGCGAGCACACCGCCGACGACCTGGAGCTGCCCGAGCTGACCATGCTGCTCACCTCCGACCTGGCGGTCCTGGATCACTGGGACGGCACCGTCCAGCTCATCGCCAACGCCATCAACCACAACGACCTCGACTCCGGGGTCGACGAGGCGTACGCGGACGCCGTGGCCCGCCTCGACGCGATGGAGGCCGACCTCGCGCGGCCCGCCCCCTACGTGCCGGCCGCGCTGCCCGCCTCCGAGCTGCCCGAGTTCTCCGCCCTGTGGGGCGGCGAGAAGTACCAGGCGGCCGTCGAGGACATCAAGGAACGCATCCGGGCCGGCGAAGCCTTCCAGGTGGTGCCCTCGCAGCGGTTCGAGACCGAGTGCCGGGCCTCCGCCCTGGACGTCTACCGCGTGCTGCGGGCCACCAACCCGTCCCCGTACATGTACCTCTTCCGCTTCGAGAACGGCTTCGACGTGGTCGGCTCCAGTCCCGAGGCGCTGGTCAAGGTCGAGGACGGGCGGGCCATGGTCCACCCCATCGCCGGCACCCGCCACCGGGGTGCGACCCCGCAGGAGGACAACGACCTCGCCGACGAGCTGATGGCCGATCCGAAGGAGCGGGCCGAGCACCTGATGCTCGTCGACCTGGGCCGCAACGACCTCGGCCGGGTCTGCGAGCCGGGATCGGTGGAGGTCGTCGACTTCATGTCGATCGAGCGCTACTCCCACGTCATGCACATCGTCTCCACCGTGACGGGGCGCGTGGCCGAGGGGAAGACCGCCTTCGACGTGCTCACCGCCTGCTTCCCGGCCGGCACCCTCTCCGGCGCCCCCAAGCCGCGCGCCATGCAGATCATCGAGGAGCTGGAGCCCTCCCGCCGCGGCCTCTACGGCGGCTGCGTGGGCTACCTGGACTTCGCCGGGGACTCCGACACGGCCATCGCCATCCGCACCGCGCTGCTGCGCGACGGCACGGCGTACGTGCAGGCTGGAGCCGGTGTCGTCGCGGACTCGGTGCCCGAGCTGGAGGACAACGAGTGCCGCAACAAGGCGGCCGCCGTGCTGCGCGCGGTGGGAGCGGCGAACCGCCTGACCGGCTCCTGAGGGCGTAGGGGATAGTGGGGTACGTGAGTGCCGTACCCCCGCCCCGAAACGACGCCGACACACCGTCCGAGCCCGAGGCCCCCGACAGCCGAGGCGGCCGCCGCAGCGTGGCCGTCGCCCTGCTGCTCGGCGCCCTCGGCGCCACTGTCGTCCTGCTCGCCTCCGGCCGGACCTGGGCCCGGGGCACCGCCGCCATCGGCAGCGACTCGCTCCAGCTGGCCGCCGACGGGCGGGCCGTCACCGGCCTGCCCGCGGCGCTGGCCATCGTGGGCCTCGCCGCACTGGTCGCCGTCTTCGCCGTGCGCGGCCGGAGCCGGCTGCTGGTGTCGGGGCTGCTCGCGCTCAGCGGCCTGGGCGCGGCGCTGTCGGCCGCGTTCGGCGCCGACGGCCGCAGCGCCCTGGACGCGCAGGCCGCCCGTACGACCGCCGACAGCGCCGCGCACGTGGCCGGGCTGACCCAGACGACCTGGCCCTACGTGACGGCCGCCGGCGCGGTCCTGATCCTGGCGGCCGGCCTGCTGGCGCTGCGCTTCGGCCGTAGCTGGCCCTCCATGGGAGGCCGCTACGAGCGTGACGGCAGCCCGCGCGCCCGGACTGTCGCGGCGGTTGATCCGGACCGGCCGGAGGATCTGTGGAAGGCTCTGGACCGCGGCGAGGACCCGACCACCGACCCGGGCGCCGGCCGCGGCCACTGACCGGGCCGACCGACCGGGCCCGCTGACCCGACCCCCCTGGACGGCGAAGCCGTCCGGTGCGGGACAATGGTCGCCGAGCGTTCGACACAGCAGCGCGACAGAGCAACGAGGAGCAACTCATGGCGGGCACTAGCCACGGACACACCCCGGCCGCCTGGACCGGTGTCATCATCGCCTTCATCGGTTTCTGCATCTCCGGCGCCTTCATGGTGCTCGCGAACCCGCTCGGCTTCTGGGCCGGTCTCGTCGTCGTCGCGCTCGGCGGTGTCGTCGGCCTGGGGATGCGGGCCGCGGGCATGGGCATGCCGAAGCCCGCGCACAAGGACCTCGCCGAGGTCATCGCCGCTTCCAAGGTTCCCGCCAAGGTCTGAGCGCGCGAGCAGCGCGGTCCGTAGCGACGCAGCCGAAAGGCGCGGCCCCGCCGGGCTGCGCCTTTTGTCATGAGCGGAGAGAATCAGCAGGTGGACGCCTCTCGTACGCCCGATGCCCCGCCGTCACCGGCACCCGTGCCCGCGGAGCCGGGGCAGCCCGCCGGTCGGCCGTCCCCGTCCCGCGTCCGGCGGCTCGCCGTCCCGGTGTCCTACCTGGCCGGGGTCACCGCGGCGTTCGCCTACGTGGGCGCCGTGGACCCCAACGAGCCCGGCCACTACCCGGTGTGCCCGCTGTTCCGGCTGACGGGCGCCCTGTGTCCGGGCTGCGGCGGCCTGCGCAGCGCCCACGCCTTCGCGAACGGCGATCTGGTCACCGCGCTCGGGGCGAACGCGCTCGCGGTCGCGGGCTATTTCGTCTTCGCCGCCTTCATGGCCCTGTGGCTGGTCCGCGCGTTCCGCGGCGGGCCGACCCCGAGGATCGTGCTGCGTCCGAGGTACTGGTGGGCGCTCGGTGCGCTGGCGTTGGTTTTCGCCCTCGTTCGAAATTTCCCCTTCGGCTCCGCACTGGCGCCCTGAGCCCCCTGGGCAGGCCCGATGAAGCACGGATTCCGAATGTCCAGTTACTGGGACGACGTCAACCGGGTGCGGAGGGCAACGCCTCCTACGGATACCATTTGAATGCCGACCTTGCTTTTCTACTCGTCTGCAAGGCGGCCGACCGTCATCGACCCGGAAGGGGGCCGCTCGCGTGAGTGTGCTCGACGAGATCATCGAAGGGGTCCGCGAAGACCTTGCCGAACGGCAGGCCCGCGTGAGCCTCGACGAGCTCAAGGAGCGTGCCGCCAAGGCGCCCCAGGCCAAGGACGGCGTCGCTGCCCTGCGCGGCGACAGCGTCAAGGTGATCTGCGAGGTCAAGCGCTCCAGCCCCTCCAAGGGCGCGCTGGCCGCCATCGCCGATCCGGCCGGGCTCGCCGCTGACTACGAGGCTGGCGGTGCGGCGGTCATCTCCGTCCTCACCGAGCAGCGCCGGTTCGGCGGCTCGCTGGCCGACCTGGAGGCCGTCCGCGCCCGCGTGGACATCCCGATCCTGCGCAAGGACTTCATCGTCACGGCGTACCAGCTCTGGGAGGCCCGCGCCTACGGCGCCGACCTCGCCCTGCTGATCGTCGCGGCCCTGGAACAGGAGGCCCTCGTCTCCCTCATCGAGCGGGCCGAGTCCATCGGCCTCACCCCGCTCGTCGAGGTCCACGACGAGGAGGAAGTGGAGCGCGCGGTCGCCGCCGGTGCCAAGATCATCGGCGTCAACGCCCGCAACCTCAAGGACCTCAAGGTCGACCGCTCCACCTTCGAGCGCGTCGTCGGCGAGATCCCGGACCACATCGTCAAGATCGCCGAGTCCGGCATCCGTGGCCCGCACGACCTGATCGCCTACGCCAACGAGGGCGCCGACGCCGTCCTCGTCGGGGAGTCCCTGGTGACCGGCCGCGACCCGAAGGCGGCCGTGGCCGACCTCGTCGCCGCCGGCGCACACCCCGCCCTGCGCCACGGGCGGAGCTGACCCGCACCCATGACCCATGACCGCTCCTACGTCCGCACCCGGCCGGGCTCCCGCCCGGTCGGCGTGCCGACGGCGCACGCGCCCCTGGCGCGCGGCTGCCGCCCCCGCGGCTGCCGCGCCCCGGCCCGGCGCGTTCACGGGCGGCGGGTCCGGTACGTGATCGGCTCCGAGCCCGGCCAGGTCAACGGCATGCGATGGCGCCGCGGAGGCGCGCTGTAACGAGGGCCGCCGCGGCCCGGTACGCGAGACGTACCGCGCCGCGCGCAGCTTCCGTACGGCCTGCAGTCCCCGGCCGCCGGCTCGGGGCGCGGGCCGCCCGGCACCGTACGCACGACATCCCCCAGCGGGGTGTCCGCTGCACGGGCGGGCGGCGCAATACGGTGAATCCACCCCGCCGCATCTCGCACCCGTAGGAGCACTGGACATGTCCAGCGAGTTCTTCATTCCGGACCCGGAGGGTCACGTTCCCAACGCCGAGGGCTACTTCGGCGACTTCGGCGGCAAGTTCATCCCGGAGGCGCTCGTCGCCGCCGTGGACGAGGTCGCCGTCGAGTACGAGAAGGCCAAGGGCGACCCGTCCTTCACGGCCGAGCTCAATGACCTCATGGTCAACTACACCGGCCGCCCGAGCGCCCTCACCGAGGTGCCCCGCTTCGCCGAGCACGCCGGCGGCGCCCGGATCTTCCTCAAACGCGAGGACCTCAACCACACCGGCTCGCACAAGATCAACAACGTGCTGGGTCAGGCGCTCCTCACCAAGCGCATGGGCAAGACCCGCGTCATCGCCGAGACCGGGGCCGGGCAGCACGGCGTGGCCACCGCCACCGCCTGCGCGCTCTTCGGCCTCGACTGCACCATCTACATGGGCGAGATCGACACCCAGCGCCAGGCCCTCAACGTGGCCCGCATGCGCATGCTGGGCGCCGAGGTCATCGCCGTGAAGTCCGGCTCCCGGACGCTCAAGGACGCGATCAACGAGGCGTTCCGCGACTGGGTCGCCAACGTGGACCGGACCCACTACCTCTTCGGCACGGTCGCCGGCCCCCACCCCTTCCCGGCCATGGTCCGCGACTTCCACCGGGTCATCGGCGTCGAGGCCCGCCGCCAGATCCTGGAGCGCGCCGGCCGGCTGCCGGACGCCGTCGCGGCCTGCGTCGGCGGCGGCTCCAACGCCATCGGTCTCTTCCACGCCTTCATCCCGGACACCGGCGTCCGCCTCGTCGGCTTCGAGCCCGCCGGACACGGCGTCGAGACCGGCGAGCACGCGGCCACGCTGACCGCCGGCGAGCCCGGGATCCTGCATGGCTCCCGCTCCTACGTCCTCCAGGACGAGGAGGGCCAGATCACCGAGCCGTACTCCATCTCGGCCGGCCTGGACTACCCGGGCATCGGCCCGGAGCACTCCTACCTCAAGGACTCCGGCCGCGGCGAGTACCGCGCGGTCACCGACGACGCGGCGATGCAGGCCCTGCGCCTCCTCTCGCGCACCGAGGGGATCATCCCGGCGATCGAGTCGGCGCACGCCCTCGCGGGCGCCCTCGACCTGGGCAAGGAGCTGGGCAAGGACGGCCTGCTGGTCGTCAACCTGTCCGGTCGCGGCGACAAGGACATGGACACGGCGGCCCGCTACTTCGGGCTGTACGACGGCGAGGGGGAGAACAAGTGAGCACCGGAAACCTCCAGTTGCTGAGCGACACCCTCGCCAAGGCGAAGTCCGAGGACCGCGCGGCCCTCGTCGCCTACCTGCCGGCGGGCTTCCCGACCGTCGACGGCGCCATCGAGGCGGTCAAGGCCGTCATCGAGGGCGGCGCGGACGTGGTCGAGATCGGCCTCCCGCACAGCGACCCGGTGCTGGACGGCGCGATCATCCAGACCGCCGACGACATCGCCCTGCGCGGCGGCGTCAAGATCGCCGACGTGATCCGCACGGTCCGCGAGGCCCACGAGGCGACCGGGGCCCCGGTCCTGGTGATGACCTACTGGAACCCCATCGACCGCTACGGCGTCGAGCGGTTCACGGCCGAGCTGGCAGCGGCCGGCGGCGCCGGCTGCATCCTGCCCGACCTGCCGGTGCAGGAGTCCGCGCTGTGGCGCGAGCACGCGGAGAAGCACGGTCTGGCGACCGTCTTCGTCGTGGCTCCCAGCAGCAAGGACGCGCGCCTGGCCACCATCACGGCGGCCGGCTCCGGCTTCGTCTACGCCGCCTCCCTCATGGGGGTCACCGGCACCCGCGAGTCCGTCGGCAACCAGGCCCAGGACCTGGTCCGACGCACCCGCGCCACCACCGAGCTCCCGGTCTGCGTCGGCCTCGGCGTCTCCAACGCCGCACAGGCCGAGGAGGTCGCGGGCTTCGCCGACGGCGTCATCGTCGGCTCGGCCTTCGTGAAGCTGCTCCTGGACGCACCGGACCTGCCGGCCGGACTGGACGCCGTACGGGCACTCGCCGGCGAGCTCGCGCAAGGCGTGCGCCGGAGCTGACGCGCGTTCGACGAGAGCCACGGATGTCTGATCGGGTCCCATAGCCCGATCGGGTGGAAGTGCGGGCGGGGAGGCACGCGAGTGCCTCCCCGCTTCGTTTGGCGGAACGTGAGCGAGAAGAACGACGGTGCGAACCGCGATGCGACGAAACGATCGGCCCGGGAACGACTCCTCGTGGAGCGCGAGCGGCAGAGGACCCGGGACAAGCGCCGGCGGACCCTCGTCGTGGCGGCGGCGGTGGTCGGCGTCCTCGGCCTGGCGACCGTCGTCGGCGTGATCGCCGCCAACACCGGCAAGGAAGGCTCCGGCAAGGCGGGCCCGGTGGTCGCCCCGTCCGGCGCCACCGGGAAGGACGCCCTCGCCATCCAGGCGGGCAAGCCCGAGGCGAAGTCCTCCCTCACCGTGTGGGAGGACTTCCGCTGCCCCTCCTGCAAGTTCTTCGAGGACAACTACCGCGACGTCATCCACGACCTGGAGGCCAAGGGGCTGCTCAAGGTCGACTACCACCTGGTCACGCTCATCGACCGGAGGATGGGCGGCAGCGGCTCGCTGAAGGCGGCCAACGCGGCCGCCTGCGCGCAGGACGCCGGCAAGTTCACCGAGTACCACGACCTCCTGTTCCAGAACCAGCCGCAGGAAATCGACGACGCCTTCGGCAAGAACGCCAAGCTGCTGGAACTGGCCGGCAAGGTCGACGGGCTGGACACCCCCGAGTTCCGCGCGTGCGTCGAGGACGGCACGCACAACAGCTGGGTGGCCAAGTCGGACGCAGCCTTCACCGCCGGACAGTTCCGCGGCACCCCGACCGTGCTGCTCAACGGCAAGGACATCCTGTCCGACCAGGCCAACCAGGTGACCCCGCAGAAGCTGAAGGAACAGGTGGAAGCCGCCGCCAAGGGCTCGGGGGGCGCGGCCACCGGGGCCGGGGCCGGGGCGGGGGCCGGGAAGGCCTCACCGTCGAGCAGCGCGACCCCCGGATCCGGCGCGAAGGCCGGGGCGAAGGCATCGCCGTCGGCCTCGCGCACGGGATCGGGCGGGTCGTCCGACGGATCCTCGACCCGGTCCACCGGCGGGACCTCCAGCGGGTCCTCCAACGGCTCATCCAGCGGGTCCGCCCAGGACTGAAAGCGGCCCGTTCCAGGTCTGGATTTGGTTTCGTCTTGCCGGGCGGGTTGCGGTGCGCACCGCCCGGCAAGGTAGCGTCATGTCTGCCATGGACCTTGCTTACATCCCCAGTCCGTCGACCGGCGTGATCCATCTCGGACCGATCCCGCTCCGCGGCTACGCGTTCTGCATCATCATCGGCGTCTTCGTCGCCGTCTGGCTCGGCAACAAGCGATGGATCGCGCGCGGCGGAAAGCCGGGCACGGTCGCGGACATCGCCGTGTGGGCCGTGCCCTTCGGCCTGGTCGGTGGGCGCCTCTACCACGTGATCACCGACTACCAGCTCTACTTCGGCGCGGGCCGCAACTGGGTCGACGCCTTCAAGATCTGGGAGGGCGGACTCGGCATCTGGGGCGCCATCGCGCTCGGCGCGGTGGGTGCTTGGATCGGCTGTCGGCTGCGCGGGATCCCGCTGCCGGCCTGGGCGGACGCCCTGGCCCCCGGTATCGCGCTGGCCCAGGCCTGCGGACGCTGGGGCAACTGGTTCAACCAGGAGCTGTACGGCCGGGCCACTGACCTGCCGTGGGCGGTCGAGATCAGCGCGGGCCCGAACCGGGACGCCGGGACCTACCACCCGACCTTCCTGTACGAGTCGCTGTGGTGCGTCGGCGTCGCGTTCCTCGTGATCTGGGCCGACCGCCGCTTCAAGCTCGGCCACGGACGGGCCTTCGCCCTGTACGTCGCCGCGTACTGCGTCGGCCGCGGCTGGATCGAGTACATGCGCGTCGACGAGGCGCACCACATCCTGGGCGTCCGGCTGAACGTCTGGACCTCGATCGTCGTCTTCGTCCTGGCGGTCGTCTACCTGGTGCTGTCGGCGAAGCTGCGGCCGGGCCGCGAGTCGGTCGTCGAGCCGGACACCTCCGGCGGCGAGGACGGCGGCAAGGACGGCGACGACGCGGCTCCGGAGCCGGGGCCGAGTCCTCGGACGCCGCGTCGCCCGCGCACTGCCAAGGCCGCTGGACCCGTCCTGACGAAGGACGCCCCCGCCGGGGCCGAGACCCCGGAGGCGGGCAAGCGCTGACCTCAACGCTCCACGAAGGGGGTGCCGCGTACGACGCGGCACCCCCTTCGCGTTGCCCGCCGTTGGTTCCGGCCCGCCGGCGTTTGAGACGGGGGTCGGGAGCGGAGCCCCGGGACACGGTGCCGCGCACGGTATCGGCGGGTGCCCCGCGGAGCCCGCGCGGCCGGAGCCCCCCGGGCGGGGTCAGTGGACCGCAGTGCGCGCGGCGAGCGCAAGGGTGCGGTGCGCCGCCGCCACGACCGCCGGGTCCACGAACCGGCCGTCCGGCAGGGCCAGCGCCCCCGGGGTGGCGCGGGCCGCGCTCAGCACCTCCACGGCGGCGCTGACCTCCTCGGGCGCCGGGAGGTAGGCCCGCTCGATCACCGGGAGCTGGCGCGGATGGATCGCCGCCCGACCGAGGAAGCCCAGGGAGCGGCCGCGGGCGCACGAGACCGCCAGCGACTCCAGGTCCCGGATGTCGGGGAACACCGACTGCGCCGGGGGCGCGAGCCCCGCGGCCCGGGCCGCGACCACCACCCGGGAGCGGCACCAGTCCAGGCCCGTCTCCGCGCTGACGGCCAGGTCGGCCCGCAGGTCCGCCTCGCCGAGGGAGAGCCCGCGCAGGGCGGGGTGCGCGCGGGCGATCTCGTACGCGCGCTCCACCCCCACGGCCGATTCGAGCAGGGCGTACAGGCTCACCCCGCCGGTGCGGTCGGCGACGGCCGCGATCTGCCCGGGGGCGCTGATCTTGGGCAGCCGCAGCCCCGCGAGGCCGTGCAGCCCGCCCAGCGCATTCAGGTCGGCGCCGCCCCAGGGGGAGTCCAGTGCGTTGACGCGGACGTGGACGGGGAGCGGGGGCCGCTCGGCGAGCAGATCGGCGGTTGCGGCGCGGGCGTACTCCTTGCGCGAGGCCGGTACCGCGTCCTCCAGGTCGACGATGACGGCGTCCGCCCCGCAGCCGAGGGCCTTGGCGACCACCTCCGGGCGGTCGCCGGGCGCGTACAGCCAGGTCAGGATCACAGGGCCCCCTCGGTCCGCAGTGCGGTGATCTCGGCCCCGGTCAGCCCGAGCTCGGTCAGGACCTCGTCGGTGTCCGCGCCGTGCGGGCGGCCCGCCCAGCGGATCCCGCCGGGGGTCTCGGAGAGCCGGAAGAGGATGTTCTGCATGCGGAGCGGGCCCAACTCCGGGTCCTCGACCTCGGTGACCGAGTCGAGGGCCGCGAACTGCGGGTCGGCCAGCACGTCCCGGACGTCGTAGACCTGGGCGACGGCCGCCTCGGCGTCCTCGAACGCGGCGACCACTTCCTCCGCCTTGTGCCGGGCGATCCAGCCGCCGACGGCGTCGTCCAGGACGTCCGCGTGCCGGGCCCGCCCGGCGCTGCTCGCGAACCAGGGCTCGGCGATCAGCTCGGGCCGGCCGACCAGCCGCACGACCCGCTCGGCGATGGACTGCGCCGAAGCGGAGACCGCCAGCCAGCGCCCGTCGGCGCTGCGGTAGGTGTTGCGGGGGGCGTTGTTCGCGGAGCGGTTGCCGGTGCGCGGCTGGACGTAGCCGAGCTGGTCGTACCAGAGCGGGTGCGGGCCGAGCACGGTGAGGATCGGCTCGACGATCGCGAGGTCCACGACCTGACCGTGCCCGGTGCGGTCCCGCCCGGCGAGGGCGGTCATCACGGCGTACGCGCAGGTCAGCGCTGCGATCGAGTCAGCGAGTCCGAAGGGCGGCAGGGTCGGCGGCCCGTCCGGCTCCCCGGTGATCGCGGCGAATCCGCTCATCGCCTCGGCGAGCGTGCCGAAGCCCGGGCGGTGGGAGTACGGGCCGTGCTGGCCGAAGGCCGTGACGCGCGCCAGGACCAGGCGCGGATTGACGGCGGACAGCTCGGGCCAGCCCAGACCCCACTTCTCCAGGGTGCCGGGGCGGAAGTTCTCGACGACCACGTCGGCGGTGGCGGCGAGGCGCAGCAGGGTGTCCCGGCCGCCCGGGGTGGACAGGTCGAGGGTCATCGTCCGCTTGTTCCGGCCGAGGAGCTTCCACCACAGGCCGATCCCGTTCTTGGCGGGGCCGTGGCCGCGGGAGGGGTCGGGGCGGTCGGGGTGCTCGACCTTGACGACCTCGGCGCCGAAGTCGCCGAGCAGGGTGGCGGTCAGCGGACCCGCGAAGAGGGTGGCCAGGTCGATCACGCGGAGCCCCGTCAGAGGTCCCTGACCTGGCCGGGCGTCGGCGGGTGGGGGCTCGGCCACGGGGCGGGGGGTCGGGGCGACGGCTCGATGCGGGCCTGCGTTCTGCCGCCCCGCGTTCTGCCGCCCCGCGTTCTGCCACCCTGCGTTCTGCCGCCCTGCGGCTTCGCCGGGGGCGGCGGCTTCGGTGGGGCCGGGCGCGCGCCGGGGCGTCTCCTCGGGTGCCGAACGGTGCCCGGGGCCGGACGGTGCGGCGGCGGTGCGGTCGGCACCCTGCGGGGATCGCCCCGACACGCTCTCGTCCCCTGGGGTCACGAGGCGGCTCCGGTCACGGACTCGCCGGCGGCGGGACGGCGGTCGTCGGCGCGGCCCACCTGACCGTGCTCCGGCTCCCGCCTGGCCAGGGCGAAGGCGTCGGTTTCGGTGCGGGTCGGCATCGAGTCCTGGGCTCCCGGGCGCTGGACGGAGAGCGCGGCCGCCGCCGAGGCCCAGCGCAGGGCCTCGGGCATCGGCCGGCGCTCGCCCAGGGCCACGGCGAGGGCGCCGACGAAGGTGTCCCCGGCGGCGGTCGTGTCCATGGCCCGCACCCGGGGCGCGGGCACCGTCAGCGGCTCCATGCCGCGGGCGGCGTACAGCGCCCCGGCCGCTCCGAGGGTGATCACCACCTCGGGTACCTCGGCCAGCAGGGCTTCGGCTGCCCGGAGCGGGTCGGTGAGTCCGGTGAGGGCGGCCGCCTCGTGTTCGTTCGGGACGAGGAGGTCGGTGGCGGCGAGCAGATCGGCGGGCAGCGGCTGCGCCGGGGCCGGGGTGAGCACCGTACGGACGCCGTGCGCGCGGGCGGCGCGGGCCCCGGCGAGGACGGCGGAGAGGGGCAGTTCGAGTTGGAGGAGCAGGGATCCGGCGGCGGCGATCCGGGCCTCGTCCCCCGGCTCGAGGCCGGTGACCGCGGCGTTCGCGCCGGCGATGACGATGATGCTGTTGCCGCCCTCGTCGTCCACCGTGATGTGGGCGGTGCCGCTGGCGCCCTCGACGGTGCGCAGGCCCGCGGTGTCGACCCGGGCCGCGGTGAGCGCGGAGCGCAGCCGTACGCCGAACTCGTCGGCCCCGACCGCGCCGATCATCACCACCTCCCCGCCGGAGCGGGCGGCGGCGACGGCCTGGTTGGCGCCCTTGCCGCCGGGGACCGTGCGGAAGGCCCGGCCGGTGACGGTCTCCCCGAGGCGGGGAGCCTTGGGGACGTAGGCGACGAGGTCCATGTTCGTACTGCCGAGCACGGCAATGGCCGTCATGAGCGTGCTGCCTCCTGTGCGGTGAGGTGGGCGAGGGTGTCGAAGCCGATGCCGTCGAAGCCGGGGACGGTGGTGGCGAGGCGGTTCTTCAAGGGTGCGGTCCAGCGGTGCGGGAGCGCGTCCGGGGAGCCGGCGAGCAGCCCGGCGAGGGCGCCGGCGGTGGCTCCGTTGGAGTCGGTGTCCCAGCCGCCGGACACGGCGCGGCAGACGGAGCGGGAGAAGTCCCCGTCGGCGTGGGTGAGGGCGGCGGCGATCAGTGCGGTGTTGGGGACGGCGTGGACCCAGTGGTAGTGCCCGTAGTGGGCGTGCAGTCGGTCGACGACGAGGTCGAAGTCCGCCTCCTGCCCGGCGGCCCGGATTCCGAAGCGGACGGCCTCGGCGAGGCGCGAACGGGGCGGTACGAAGGCCAGCCCGGTCCGCAGCGCGGTGTGCACGTCCGACCGGCCGGTGGCGGCGGTGGCGGTGGCGGCCGCGACGAAGAGGGCGGCGTAGACGCCGTTGCCGGTGTGGGTCAGGGTGGCGTCCCGGTAGGCCTGGGCCGCGGCGGCGGCCGGATCGCCCGGATTGGTCCAGCCGTGGACGTCGGCGCGGATGAGGGCGCCGATCCACTCGCGGAAGGGGTTGTGGTGGGTGGCGGTGACGGGCGGCTCCAGGCCGAGAAGGAGATTGCGGTAGGCGATGCGCTCGGCGGTGAAGGTCCGCCCGGCCGGCAGCTCGTCGAGCCACAGGCGGGCCACGTCGGCGGTGGTGAAGCCCTTGCCGTGGCGCTGGAGCAGGAGCAGCCCGAGGAGGGGGTAGTTGAGGTCGTCGTCCTCGGGCATGCCGTCGATGTTCTCGGCGAGGGAGGTGGGGGCGGAGCGGCGGTTCCAGGGGTAGGCGGCCAGGACCTCCGGCAGGACGCCGCGTTCGCTGAACCAGTCGTCCAGCGGCCAGTTGCCGGCGGCGCGGGCGAGCGCCCGGATCCCCTCCAGGGGCAGCTTCTCGACGGGCTTCCCGAGCAGGCACCCGACGGCCCGCCCGAGCCAGGCGGCTTCCAGCCGGGCCCGCAGGGTGGCCTCCGGCCCGGTCTGCGGGGTGGCCTCCGGCCCGGTCTGCGGCACGGCTCCGGGCCCCGCGCCCGGCTGCCCCGCCGCGCGGGGCGGGGCAGCCCCGAGCGCGGAGGGCCGCACGTGTTCCCGCCCTGCGGGCGGTGTCCCTGCTGCGCGGTGCGGGACGCGGCCGGGGACCGGCCCCGTGCTCGTGGGCGCCTGCTCCGGGTGGGAGCGGACGTGGCCGTAGTCGCGGCCCGCGGGCCACGGCCGCTCCGCCGCGGGGGACGGTGCCGGGGCGGGCCCCGCGGGAGGCGGTCCGGGGTCCGGGGCGGTGCCCCGGACCCCGCCGCCTGCGGCCGGGCCTGCGGGCGGAGCCGCCTTCCTGCTGCCCGGATGCGGCTCGCGGGTTCGGCCGTCGGGGCGGGCGGGTGGCCGTGCCGCCGGGTGTTCGGGATCCCGATCGGGCCGAGTGCCCGCTGTGCCGTTCGGGGCAGCTCCCGGGATGGTGGGCCGCACGTGTTCCTGCCCTACCGGCGGCGCCCCTGCTGCGCCGGGCCGAGCCGTGACGTCGGGGTCGGGCCGTGGAGCCGGGGTCGGGAGTTCGACGGGTGGCTGGGAGGCTTTCGCGGCCGGGGGCCAGGTGGCCCGGATGTCGGGCCAGGATCCGGGCTCGTCGGGTGCGGAACGGGCCGGGAGCTGCGCCAGGTCGTCGAGGAGGCGGGAGGCCAGGGCGCGCAGCTCCGGCGGGACCGGGGTGGGGGAGGCGCCGGCGCGGTCGGGGGCGGGGTGGCCGCCCGCCGCGAGCCAGGCGCGGAGGGCGGCGGCCGGGTTCCGGCCGTCCTCCGCGGCCTGGCGCAGCTCGTGCCCGACGAGGTCCTCGGGCTGGGCCCAGGTCAGCCGGAGGGCTTCGCCCACCGGGTCCGGCGCGTACGTAGGTGCGGCCGGGGCGGGCCCGGTGGCGTCCGTCACCGGTCCGCCGCGATCGCGGTGAAGGCCGCCTCGTGGGAGCGGCGGCGGGAGCGGTCGAGCGCGAAGATCTCCCGGGCCACCGCGGCCAGCGCCTCGGCCGGGGCGTGCAGGTCGAGGCGGCTGGCCTCGGCGACCTGCTTGGCCCAGGCGGCCGGGACCGCGGCCTCGCCGCCCAGGGCTCCGGCGATCGCCCCCGCCATGGTGGCGATGGAGTCGCAGTCCCGGCCGTAGTTGACCGCGCCGAGCACCGCGGTCTCGTACCGTCCGTCCGCGACGAGCAGCATCCCGAGCGCGACCGGGAGTTCCTCGATGGCATGGAGGCGGGAGGGACGGCGGGCGTCGAGCGACGGGCTTCGGTAGTCCGGCCCGACCGAGTCGTACGGGGTCACCGCCGCCCGCAGCGGGGCCAGCGCCGACTCGAAGTCCCGGTGGCCGGCGGCCACTTCGCGGACGGCCGCGATCGCGTTGCGCGTGCCGTCCTTGGCCAGGGACAGGGCGGTGTCGACCACCGAGGCGGCCGTCGCCCCGGGCACGCACGCGGCCGCCACCGCCGCCGCGAACACGCCCGCAGCCTCCCGCCCGTACGAGGACTGGTGCGCACCGGCGACGTCCAGCGCCTCCGCGTACGCGCCCGCCGGATTGCCCGCGTTGGCGATCCCCACCGGGGCCATGTACATCGCCGCACCGCAGTTGACGATGTTGCCGCTGCCGGCCTCGCGGGGGTCGGCGTGCGCGTAGTGCAGCCGGGTCACGATCCACTTCTCGGCGAGGAAGATCCGCTGCAACGGCAGGGCCTCTGCCTCCAGTTCCGGGATCCAGCGGGGCGTGGACATCAGGTCGGGGACCAGGTGCTCGGCGATCGCGTAGGCGTCGAGGTGGTCCCGTACGGCCTCGTAGACCCGTACCAGCGCGTGCGTCATCAGGGTGTCGTCCGTGACGTGCCCGTCGCCCTTGTGGTACGGGGCGATGGGGCGGGCCGTGCGCCAGTCCTTGTACCAGGGGCCGACGATGCCGTGCACGCGACCGCCGTGCCGTTCCACGATCTGGTCCGGGGTCCAGCCCTCCACCGGGCCGCCGAGCGCATCGCCGACGGCGGCTCCGACGAGGGCGCCGCGGGCCCGGTCCTCCAACGTGAGCGTCATGTCCGAATCATCCCTTGGGTGAGGTGAGTTCCGTGGCCGCGAGGAGCGCGGCGAGTTCCACGAGGTCGGTGCCGGCGAGGCGGGGGAGGGCGCAGCCGGAGAGGGTGCGGCAGGCTTCGCGCCAGGCGGCGGGGATCGAGTCGCCGCCGCCGAGGACGCCGGTCAGCGCGCCGGCCAGGGCGGGGGCGGAGTCCGCGACGCGGGACAGGCAGGCGGCGGCCGGGACGGCCTCGGTCATCCTGCCGCGGGCGGCCGTGGCGAGGGCGAGGGCCACGGGGACGGTCTCGGCGGCGGCGATCCCGTAGCTGTAGACGTGGTCGACGATCTCGTGTTCGAGGGTGGGGACGATGCCGAAGGCGCCGCCGTCCTTGTGGGTACGGGCGAGGCGGACGGCGTGCCGGGCGTTGCGGCCGATCTCGGTGGCCGCGGGGAGCTGGGCGAGGGCGGCGTCCACGGCGGCGTCCACGGCGTCGGCGGCGTCGGCGGCGTCGGCGGCGGAGGGGGTGGTGAGGGCGGTGGCGATGGCGGCGGCCATGGCGCGGGCGCCGTGCACCCCGTCGCCGTCCTGGGTGTAGCGGGCGTCGAACTCGGCGAGGTCGGCGGCGGCGCGGGCGTCGCCGGGATGCACGACGGCGAGGACGCAGGCGCGGACGCAGGCGGCGTCGTCGAAGTAGTGCGGGTTGTCGTGGCCGGTGGCGGGCGGGCGCAGGCCGGTGGCGAGGTTGCCGAGGCCGGCGCGGACGGAGATCCGGGCGCGGAGGGGGAGGACGGCGGACTCGACCTCGGGCGCGCGTTCCGCTGCCGCGGCGACTTCGGAGGCCAGGGCGTTCCACGCGAGGTCGATGGCGGCGCGCATGCGACGGGACCGGGAGAGGTCACTGAGGAGGACGCCGGCGGCGGTGAGCACGGACTCGGCGACGAACGCAGCCCATTCGGCGTCGTCGGAGGGCCCGAGGCGAAGGGGTTCGGGGGGCTGGTTGAGGGCGATGGGGACGGGGAGGGTGGTGGTGGCGTTCTGCTCGGCGAAGGTGTCGAGTTCGCGGGTCAGGCGGCGGGTCCACTCGGGCATCCGGCTGGCGCGGTGGCGGGCGGCGGGCCACCCGGCCGCGTCGCCGGCGGCGAGCCCGAGGAGGAGCCCCTCGATCGGCCGCACCCCTGCCGGTTCCCCTGCGGGGGGCTCGGCGGGTCGTTCCGGGGTCCGGACCCCGGTCCCGGCCGGGGCCCTCTGCCCGGCCCGGACCACGATCCGGGACCCCGTCCCGGGGTGGGGTGCGAGGACGCTCCCCACCCCGCCGCCCTCCGCACCCGGGGGCAGCACCCCGGGCCGCTGCTCGGCCGGAGCCGGCCCGGCCCCCGTGACCAGCCGCATCGCGGGCAGCACCCGAGCCGACGCTCCGACCGGGGCCCGATCGTTCGGGGGCCGGCCTACCGGCTCGGCCGGGGCCGGGGCCGTACCCGGGGCCGGGCAGCCGGGCTCCGGCGCGCGTGGGGCCGCACCCGGGGGCGGGCTCTCGGGGCCCCGGTCCGCCGGGGGTGGCGCCAGCGTTTGGTCGTCCGGCGAGGGGGTCATCGGACGGCCTCGCATTCCGGGGTGAGGAGGTCCGCGATGTCCAGGACGTGGTAGCCCCGCATCGAGGGGAGGCAGCTGCCGCGTACCGGGCCGATGGCCGAGGACCAGGCGGCGGGGATCGCACCGGCGCCCGACAGCGCGCCGGCCAGGGCGCCCGCCACCGCCGCGGTGGTGTCGGCGTCGCGGCCCATGTTCACGGCGGTGAGGACGGAGGACGGGAAGTCGCCCCGGCAGGCGGCGAAGGCCCCGAAGGCCAGGCCCACCGCCTCCGGGGCCAGGTCGGTCCACGGGTAGCCGCCGATGACCACCGCCGAGCGCACCGCCCGTTCGCCGCGCGGGGCGGCGGTGACCGCCCGGCGCAGGGAGCGGGCCGTCCAGGAGTCGGACGGGATGACGGACAGGGCCGCGGAGATCGCCGAGGCGGGGGAGCCGCCGGCCATGGCGGCGGCCACGCCCGCCGCGACCGCCTGGCCGCCGTAGATGCCCTCCCCGTCGTGGCTGACCGAGCCGTCGACGGCGACGAGCCGGGCCGCTTCCGCGGGCCGGCCCGCGGCGAAGACGCCGAACGGCGCGGCCCGCATGGCCAGGCCGTCCGACCACGCGTGCCGGTGTTGGGCGGAGATGGGTGCGGCCAGGCCCCGCCGGAGGTTCTCCAAGGTGCCGCGCTCGGAGAACCCGGCGCCCCGGAAGGGGCCTTCGTCGAGGTCGGCGATCCAGTGGTGCCAGGCCCGCTCCACGTGGGAGACGGTGAGCGCCGAGCCGTGCCGGGCCAGCAACAGCCCCGAGAAGATCGCGTACTCGGTGTCGTCCGTGCCCGCCGGGTCCTCCGACACGAAACCTTCGATGCGGCCCCATTTCGCCCGGATCTGCGAAGGCTTCATGTTCTCCGCGGGGGCGCCCAGCGCGTCACCCACGGCGAGTCCGAGAAGAGCGCCCCTGGCCCGTTCGAGGAGGACCTGCGGATTGCATGCAATCAGCTTCATCGGCTCCATGGCGCGCCTCTCCCACATCGGATGGGGCTCATCATGAGCCCTTGGGGGATTTGTGCCATGGCATGTGGTTTGTCGCCCACCGCGAAACACCCCGCGAACACCCCCGTCACCCGGTCGCCGACCCGCAAAAGCCCAGGTAAGTACGGCCTTCCTTGCTGGCGGGCGGCAGAAATCGTGCGTAGTTTCGAGGTGTTCAGGGGGAGCGGGGCGCGTTGTGGCGTCCGTTCGCAGATTTGGGGAGATTCCACGCATGTCCATCATCGACATCGAAGCACCGCTGCACACCGCGCACCGCGACAACCACACCCACCGCGACGTCAACGGTGGATGGCTGAGGCCGGCCGTCTTCGGCGCCATGGACGGACTCGTCTCGAACCTCGCCCTGATGACCGGTGTGGCCGGCGGCGCCGTCGCCCCGCAGACCGTCGTCATCACCGGGCTGGCGGGTCTCGCGGCCGGCGCCTTCTCGATGGCGGCCGGCGAATACACCTCCGTCGCCTCGCAGCGCGAACTGGTCCTCGCCGAACTGGACGTGGAGCGCCAGCAGTTGCGCAGGCACCCGGTCGACGAGATGGAGGAGCTCGCCGAGCTCTACGTCTCCCGCGGCGTCGAGCCGCCGCTCGCCCGCGAGGTCGCCATGCAGCTGTCGCGCGATCCCGAGCAGGCGCTGGAGATCCACGCCCGCGAGGAGCTCGGGATCGACCCCGACGACCTGCCCTCGCCGCTGGTCGCGGCGGTCTCGTCGTTCGGTTCCTTCGCGCTGGGCGCGCTGCTCCCCGTCCTGCCGTACCTGCTCGGCGCCACGACCCTGTGGCCCGCGGTGCTGCTCGCGCTGGTCGGTCTCTTCGCCTGCGGCGCGGTCGTCTCCCGGGTCACCGCCCGGTCCTGGTGGTACAGCGGCGTCCGTCAGCTGGCCCTGGGTGGCGCGGCCGCGGGTGTGACGTACATCCTGGGAACCTGGATCGGTGGAGCCGTAGGCTGACCGCGGCTGGAGTGAGACACTATGCAGTACCCAACATAAGTAGTTCATTACCCGGCGGTTTCAATTCCGTGTCCGCCGGGAATCAGACCAGGACTCCGGGCAACGATGCCCGTCCTGCATCCGGACCTCCGCCCCGCGAAGAACCCTTGGCGCGCCGCGGAAGTCCGCTCTTTCTGCCTCGTGCAGTGTCCGCATGCTGGAATGACGTATCCGCTTCTCGGGATTGTCGTCATCATGTAATCTGCACGAAATTTCGCAGAGGGCCAACGTCGTCCCTCGGCTATGCACATATGCCACGACGACGACGGGAGAGCCGATGCGTTCCGCATCCACGCACTCCGCGACCGGCTCCAGCACCACCGCCTGGTCGCCCATGGACGGTCGCCCCGCCCAGCAGGGCATGTACGACCCGCGCAACGAGAAGGACGCCTGTGGCGTCGGATTCGTGGCGAACCTCACCGGCGAGGCCACCCACACGCTCGTTGAGCAGGCCCTGACCGTATTGCGGAACCTCGAGCACCGTGGCGCGACCGGCTCCGAGCCGGACTCGGGCGACGGCGCCGGAATCCTCAGCCAGGTCCCCGACGCGTTCCTGCGCGAGGTGGCCGGCTTCGAGCTCCCCGAGGCCGGTGGCTACGCCGTCGGCATCGCCTTCCTCCCCGCCGACGGCACCGCACAGGCCGCCGCCGTGGAGCAGATCGAGGCCATCGCCGCCGAGGAGAACCTCACGGTCCTCGGCTGGCGCGGGGTCCCGGTCACCCCGGACCTGCTCGGCAACGGCGCCCGCGCCACCATGCCGGCCTTCCGCCAGCTCTTCGTCAGCAACGGGACGACCGGCATCGAGCTGGACCGCAAGGCGTTCGTGCTGCGCAAGCGCGCCGAGCGCGAGGCCGGCGTCTACTTCCCGTCGCTGTCCGCCCGCACCATCGTCTACAAGGGCATGCTGACCACCGGCCAGCTGGAGCCCTTCTTCCCGGACCTCTCCGACCGCCGCTTCGCCTCGGCCGTCGCCCTGGTCCACTCGCGCTTCTCCACGAACACCTTCCCGTCGTGGCCGCTCGCCCACCCGTACCGCTTCGTCGCGCACAACGGCGAGATCAACACGGTCAAGGGCAACCGCAACTGGATGAAGGCCCGCGAGTCCCAGCTGGCCTCCGAGGCCTTCGGCGACGGCGTGCTCGACCGGATCTTCCCGATCTGCACCCCGGACGCCTCCGACTCGGCCTCCTTCGACGAGGTCCTGGAGCTGCTCCACCTCGGCGGCCGTTCCCTCCCGCACAGCGTGCTGATGATGATCCCGGAGGCGTGGGAGAACCACACCTCCATGGACCCGGCCCGCCGCGCGTTCTACCAGTACCACTCCACGATGATGGAGCCCTGGGACGGCCCGGCCTGCGTCACCTTCACCGACGGCACCCAGGTCGGCGCGGTCCTCGACCGCAACGGTCTGCGCCCCGGCCGCTACTGGGTCACCGACGACGGCCTCGTCGTCCTCGGCTCCGAGGTCGGCGTGCTCGACATCGACCCGGCCAAGGTCGTCCGCAAGGGCCGCCTGCAGCCCGGCAAGATGTTCCTCGTCGACACCGCCCAGAAGCGGATCATCGAGGACGACGAGATCAAGAACGAGCTGGCCGCCGCCGCCCCCTACGCGGAGTGGCTGGAGACCGGCGAGATCGAACTGTCGGACCTGCCCGAGCGCGAGCACATCGTGCACACCCACGCCTCGGTCACCCGCCGCCAGCAGACCTTCGGCTACACCGAGGAAGAGCTGCGCGTCATCCTCGCGCCCATGGCCCGCACCGGCGGCGAGCCCCTCGGCTCCATGGGCACGGACTCCCCGATCGCGGCCCTGTCCGAGCGCCCGCGGCTGCTCTTCGACTACTTCACCCAGCTGTTCGCGCAGGTCACCAACCCGCCGCTGGACGCCATCCGCGAGGAGCTCGTCACCTCGCTGCTGTCCTCGATCGGCCCGCAGTCCAACCTGCTGGAGCCGACCGCCGCGTCCTGCCGCAGCGTCACCCTGACGTTCCCGGTGATCGACAACGACGAGCTGGCCAAGCTCATCCACATCAACGCCGACGGCGACATGCCCGGCATGAAGGCCGCCACGCTCTCCGGCCTCTACCGGGTCTCCGGCGGCGGCGAGGCCCTGGCCGCCCGCATCGAGGAGATCCGCGCCGAGGCCGACGCGGCCATCGCCAACGGCGCCCGCCTCATCGTCCTCTCGGACCGCCACTCGGACGCCGAGCACGCGCCGATCCCGTCGCTGCTGCTCACCTCCGCCGTGCACCACCACCTCATCGCCACCAAGCAGCGCACCCAGGTGGGTCTGCTGGTCGAGGCCGGTGACGTCCGCGAGGTCCACCACGTCGCCCTGCTCATCGGCTACGGCGCCGCCGCCGTCAACCCGTACCTGGCCATGGAGTCCGTCGAGGACCTGCTGCGCGCCGGTACCTTCCTGTCCGGCCTGGAGCCGGAGCTGGCCATCAAGAACCTGATCTACGCGCTCGGCAAGGGCGTCCTGAAGGTCATGTCCAAGATGGGCATCTCCACCGTCGCCTCCTACCGCGGCGCCCAGGTCTTCGAGGCCGTCGGCCTGAACGACGCCTTCGTCGAGACCTACTTCAACGGCACCGCCACCAAGATCGGCGGCGCCGGCCTGGACGTCATCGCCAAGGAGGTGGCCGCGCGCCACGCCAAGGCGTACCCCGCCTCCGGCATCGCGGCCACGCACCGCGCGCTGGAGATCGGCGGCGAGTACCAGTGGCGCCGCGAGGGCGAGCCGCACCTGTTCGACCCGGAGACGGTCTTCCGCCTCCAGCACGCCACCCGCAACCGCCGGTACGACATCTTCAAGCAGTACACGGCACGGGTGAACGAGCAGTCCGAGCGCCTGATGACGCTCCGCGGCCTGTTCGGCTTCACCTCCGAGCGCGAAGCCATCTCCATCGACGAGGTCGAGTCGGTCGAGGACATCGTCAAGCGCTTCTCCACCGGCGCCATGTCGTACGGCTCCATCTCCAAGGAGGCGCACGAGACCCTCGCCATCGCCATGAACCAGCTGGGCGCCAAGTCCAACACCGGTGAGGGCGGCGAGGACCCGGACCGCCTGTACGACCCGGCGCGCCGCTCGTCCATCAAGCAGGTCGCCTCCGGCCGCTTCGGTGTCACGAGCGAGTACCTGGTCAACGCGGACGACATCCAGATCAAGATGGCGCAGGGCGCCAAGCCCGGCGAGGGCGGCCAGCTGCCCGGCCACAAGGTGTACCCGTGGGTCGCCAAGACCCGCCACTCCACCCCGGGCGTCGGCCTGATCTCCCCGCCGCCGCACCACGACATCTACTCCATCGAGGACCTGGCCCAGCTGATCCACGACCTCAAGAACGCCAACCCGGTCGCCCGCATCCACGTGAAGCTGGTCTCCGAGGTCGGCGTGGGCACGGTCGCCGCCGGTGTCTCCAAGGCCCACGCGGACGTCGTCCTCATCTCCGGCCACGACGGCGGAACGGGCGCCTCCCCGCTCACCTCGCTCAAGCACGCGGGCGGCCCCTGGGAGCTCGGCCTCGCCGAGACCCAGCAGACCCTGCTGCTCAACGGGCTGCGCGACCGGATCGTCGTCCAGACCGACGGCCAGCTCAAGACCGGCCGCGACGTGGTCATCGCCGCGCTGCTCGGCGCCGAGGAGTTCGGTTTCGCGACCGCGCCGCTCGTCGTCTCCGGCTGCGTCATGATGCGCGTCTGCCACCTGGACACCTGCCCGGTCGGCATCGCCACCCAGAACCCGGTCCTGCGCGACCGCTTCTCCGGCAAGCCCGAGTTCGTCGTCAACTTCTTCGAGTACATCGCGGAGGAGGTGCGCGAGATCCTCGCCGAGCTGGGCTTCCGCACGATCGAGGAGGCCGTCGGCCACGCCGAGGTCCTCGACACCACCCAGGCCGTCACGCACTGGAAGGCGCAGGGTCTCGACCTGGAGCCGCTCTTCTACGTGCCGGAGCTGCCCGAGGGCGCGGTCCGCCACGCCCTGATCGAGCAGGACCACGGTCTGGAGAAGGCCCTCGACAACGAGCTGATCGAGCTCGCCGCCGACGCGCTGAACGCCGAGACCGCCGAGGCGGCCCAGCCGGTCCGCGCCCGGGTCGCGATCCGCAACATCAACCGGACCGTCGGCACCATGCTCGGCCACCACGTCACCAAGAAGTTCGGTGGCGCGGGCCTGCCCGACAACACCATCGACCTGACGTTCACCGGCAGCGCCGGCCAGTCCTTCGGCGCCTTCGTGCCGAAGGGCGTGACCCTCCGCCTGGAGGGCGACGCCAACGACTACGTCGGCAAGGGCCTCTCCGGTGGCCGCATCGTGGTCCGCCCGGACCGCGGCGCCGACCACCTCGCCGAGTACTCCACGATCGCGGGCAACACGATCGGCTACGGAGCCACCGGCGGCGAGATGTTCCTGCGCGGCCGCACCGGCGAGCGCTTCTGCGTCCGCAACTCCGGCGCGCTGGTCGTCTCGGAGGGCGTGGGCGACCACGGCTGCGAGTACATGACCGGCGGCCGGGCGGTCGTCCTGGGCGAGACGGGCCGCAACTTCGCGGCCGGCATGTCGGGCGGCGTCGCGTACGTCATCGACCTCGACCCGCACAACGTCAACGTCGGCAACGCGGGCGCGGTCGAGACCGTCCTGTCCGACACCGACAAGCAGTGGCTGCACGATGTGGTGCGCCGCCACGAGGAGGAGACCGGCTCGACCGTGGCCGCGAAGCTCCTGGCTGACTGGTCCGTCGCGGTGGACCGCTTCAGCAAGATCATCCCCACCACGTACAAGGCAGTGCTCGCCGCCAAGGACGCCGCTGAGCTCGCCGGACTCTCGGAATCCGAGACCACGGAGAAGATGATGGAGGCGGCGACCCATGGCTGACCCGAAGGGCTTCCTCACCACCCCGCGCGAGACCGCCTGTACCCGTCCCGTCGCCGATCGGCTGAAGGACTGGAACGAGGTCTACGTCCCGGGCTCGCTGCTGCCGATCATCAGCAAGCAGGCCGGCCGCTGCATGGACTGCGGCATCCCGTTCTGCCACAACGGGTGCCCGCTCGGGAACCTGATCCCGGAGTGGAACGACTTCTCGTACCGCGAGGACTGGACCGCCGCCTCCGAGCGCCTGCACGCGACGAACAACTTCCCGGAGTTCACCGGGCGGCTGTGCCCGGCCCCCTGCGAGTCGGCGTGCGTGCTCGGCATCAACCAGCCCGCCGTGACCATCAAGAACGTCGAAGTCTCGATCATCGACAAGGCGTGGGACAACGGCGACGTCACCCCGCAGGCGCCGGACCGGCTGTCCGGCAAGACGGCCGCCGTCATCGGCTCGGGCCCGGCCGGTCTCGCCGCCGCCCAGCAGCTGACCCGGGCCGGCCACACCGTGGTCGTGTACGAGCGCGCGGACCGCATCGGCGGCCTGCTGCGCTACGGCATCCCCGAGTTCAAGATGGAGAAGGTGCACATCAACCGCCGCATCGAGCAGATGCGCGCGGAGGGCACCAAGTTCCGCACCGGCATCGAGGTCGGCCGCGACATCACCGCCACCGACCTGCGCAAGCGGTTCGACGCGGTGGTCATCGCGGCGGGCGCGACCGTCTCCCGCGACCTGCCGGTCCCGGGCCGCGAGCTGAACGGCATCCACTTCGCGATGGAGTACCTGCCGCTCGCCAACAAGGTCCAGGAGGGCGACTTCATGGCGCCCCCCATCACGGCCGAGGGCAAGCACGTGATCGTCATCGGCGGCGGCGACACCGGCGCGGACTGCGTGGGCACCGCCCACCGCCAGGGCGCGGCCTCGGTCACGCAGCTGGAGATCATGCCCAAGCCGGGCGAGGACCGCAACGCGAACCAGCCCTGGCCGACCTTCCCGATGCTCTACAAGGTCACCTCGGCCCACGAGGAGGGCGGCGAGCGGGTCTACTCCGTCTCCACCACCCACTTCGAGGGCGACGAGGACGGCAACGTCCAGGCCCTCCACCTGGTCGAGGTCGCCTTCGAGGACGGCAAGCTCGTCCAGAAGCCCGGCACCGAGCGCGTCCTCCCCGCGCAGCTGGTCACCCTGGCGATGGGCTTCACGGGCACCGACCAGGCGAACGGCCTCACCCAGCAGTTCGGCCTGGAGATGGACGCCCGCGGCAACATCGACCGCGACGCCTCCTACGCGACCAACGTGGACGGCGTCTTCGTCGCCGGCGACGCGGGCCGCGGCCAGTCGCTCATCGTCTGGGCCATCGCGGAGGGCCGCTCGGCCGCCCGCGGCGTGGACCGCTTCCTGACCGGCAGCAGCGCCCTCCCGTACCCGGTCAAGCCGACGGACCGCTCGCTGACCGTCTGACCGCAGCAGTCCCCCTCCCCTTCGGGGGAGGGACCCCTCATACGGTCCGCACAATGACGTGCGGAACTCCCGACACCGCGCCCGCCACGTCCCCGACCAGGGGTGGCGGGCGCTGTGGCGTGTTCGGGGTCAGGTTTCGTGTGTGAACTCGTACCGAAGCTCATAGAGGTGGCCGGCCTTGACCATGACAGTGACTTCGACAGGCCGGTCGCCTTCGCCGTAGACGGTGCGGAGGGTACGCAGCACCGGCAGCTCACCGGGGAGGCGCAGGGCCGTGTACTGCTCCTGCGTCGCCACGCGGGCGGAGACCCGGTCCACGCTGTGGCGCGGCGGGAAGCCGAGTGCGGTCAGCAGGGTCGGTGTGCCACCCCGGATCCGACGCGGCTCGGCAAGTGCCGTGGCGCGCGCGATGCCCAGGGGGTAGTACGAGGCGACCAGCTCGGCCGGTTCACCGTCGATGGTGATCAGCTGTCGGCGGCGGACGGCCGTCTCCCCGCTCGGCAGGCCGAGGGCTTCGGCCACGTCGCCGGTGACCGGCACTTCCTCGACGGACAGCAGGACACTGCGCACGGAGGAGCGACGGTTCGTGACGTTCGCGAGCCACGGGTACGCCTCCCCGGAGCCCGCCGGAGTGAGGGATTCGGCCGGGCGGACGGTCCCCTGCCGGTTCGCCCGTACCGTCACTGCGGCTCCAGCCCGCCCGACCGCCAGTCCCTCGTCCTTGAGCAGCTGCACGGCCTTCTGGATGGTGGCATTGGAGGCGTCGAAGCGCTCCTTCAGCCGCGCGGTCGAGGGGAGCTTGGCACCCGCCGCCAGCTCGCCGCTCAGGATCTCCTCACGAAGATCGGCGGCGATGCGAGCATGCAGCGGCCGTGGGTCGGGTCCGTCGGCTTCGTGGCTGGGCAAGGTCATCCGATCGTGATCTCGTACCGAAGGCGCTGGCGGCCGGCGGGCATGATCATGATGTCCGCCTGGATGGCCCGATCCGTCGAGTCGTAAGTGGTACGGGCGAGTTGCAGAACCGGCTCCGTAGGGGCGAGGTCGAGCTGTGCGCACTCATGGGCGTCCGGCAGTCGTGCCGTCACGTCTTCGACGACGCGTACGCCGACGTGCCCCAGCGCGGCCAGCAGGGTGACGGCACCGCCGCGGATCTTTGCCGTGCCGGCGAGAGCGGTACCGGTGGCGATGTCCGGAGGGTAGTAGGTGTCCGTCAGCTCGGTTGCTTCGCCGTCGAGTTCGATGACCCTTCGACGCGTCACCACCGTGCTCCCGGCGGACAGGCCGAGCATCAGGGCTACGGCGTCGGGAGACGTCACCTCTCCCGCGTGCAGGACGCGCTGACCGCCCCGTCGGTCGGCTTCCCCGGCCTCGCCCGTCCAGGCGTCCGTCGCGCCGGTCGGGCGGGCCGTCAGGTACGGCATCGACCTGCTGGTCCACTTGCTGCCGCTCACAGTGCCTCCCACGCCTGAAGTCCGCTCCGTCGCTTCCACGTTATGCGACGGAGCCCGGAGCCCCCACAGTTTCCAATCTTGCTGGCTTTCGCGGAAAGCGATACGTTCTGTGCCGCCTTGGAAGCACAGAGTGAGGTGGCGGGTCCGTGTCCTCCTTCAGGGAACAGCGATTCCCGCGAGTTCGTGTTTCGGCACGTGCGGTCCGGCAGTTCGTCGGCGACACGCTTGCCGGGTGGTGCGTGTCGGAACGGCGGGACGACATACGCCTGTGCGCCTCCGAGTTGGCGGCGAACGCCGTGCTGCACGGGGCTCCGCCCGGACGTGAGTTCTCGGTGAGGCTGACGCGGGAGCGGGACGTGCTGTGGATCGAGGTGCGCGATAGCGGACCGGGATGCCCGGTGCTACGGCAGCCCGGTTCCGAGGCGGAGGGAGGGCGTGGCCTCTGGCTGGTCGGCGTGCTCGCTGACGAGCTGGAGGTCCGCGAGGAGGTGGTGGGCAAGACGGTCAGGGCCGGGTTCAGGTCGGTGCCCGCCTGACAGGAGGGCGACGCAGCACCCGCCACGTCCCCGACCAGGGGTGGCGGGCGCTGTGGCGCTTGCGGGTTACTCGGGCTGGACGACCGTGGCGCCCCAGCGGGTGGACGGGCCCGAGGCCGTCACCCAGGCCTGGAAGCCGCCCCGCAGGCCGGTGCCGAGGGGGACGGTGACGCGCGCCGGGTCGCTCTCGGGGCAGTCGACCGTGAAGGGCGCCGGGTCGCGGTCCGGGTGGTTCTCGAGGTGGAAGGCCACCTCTATGGTGCCGCCGCCCGCGCAGCCGAAGGTGATGAACGTGTCCAGCCGGGGCGAAAGGCCGCCCGAGACGAAGCCGCTGGAACCGGCCTGCTCGGGGATCCAGATCAGCCCGTCGGGTCCCGGGTAGCCGATGATCTCGTCCCCCGACGAGGCCCGGGCCGTACCGGCCGCGAGTGCCAGCGTGAGTGCGGCGGTCAGTGCGGTGACGGCGGCGGCCCGGCCGCGCCCGTGTGCCTGCTTCATGTGATCCCCCATGGTGACTTCGCTTCGGCAGAACACCGTTCACGCTAGCCAGCGGCACTGACAACGGTGCGCGAGAAATCCGTTGCGCAGACCGCCCTGGCCGCTGCTACGTTTCCGGTGGGCCGTGCGACAGCAGGAGGAGGTGGTACCCGTGAACGCAGTATCGACATGGGTGCTCCCCTTCGGGGTCACGGTCGGGCGGTAGACAGGTCGTCCGGGAGCGCCGTCAACGCGCATTCCCGAAAGGCACGACCATGCACGTCACCTCCGAACGCCGCCTCGACGACGGCGTCCTCGCCCGCGAATTCACCCTCGGCGAGATCCCCGGCACCCTGTGGACGCCCGAGTCCGCCGCCCCTGTCCCACTGATCCTGATGGCCCACAACAACGGCCTGCCCAAGAGTGCGGACCGGCTAGTGGCCCGGGCCCGGCACTGTGCGGCGGCCGGCTACGCGGTGGCGAGCATCGACGCCGCCGGGTGCGGCGACCGGCCCCGTTCCGCCGCCGACGAGCAGGTGCGCGCCGAGCTCCGCCGCGCGGTGCAGGCCGGCGAGCCGGTCGACGGGATCTTCGAGTCCCTGATCGGCCCGCTGGTCGAGAACGCGGTCCCGGAATGGCGGACCACCCTGGACGCCCTCCTCGAACTGCCCCAGATCGGCGGCCCGGTCGGGTACTCGGGGTGGACCGCCCTCGGCATCCGCCTCGCCGTGGCCGAGCCGCGCATCGCCGCCGCAGGCCTCTTCGCCGGGGGCTACGCGCCCCGCGCCCAGCGCGAGGAGGCCCGGCCGGTCACCGTACCGCTGCTGTTCCTGCTGCAGTGGGACGACGAAGGGAACCCCCGGCAACGGGCCCTGGACCTCTTCGACGCCTTCGGCACCGAGGAGAAGACGCTCCACGCCAACCTGGGCGGACACACGGGCACCCCGTGGTTCGAGGTGGAGGACGGGAACCGGTTCTTCGACCGCCACCTGAAGTAGGCGGCTTGCGCCGTCGGCCCCTGCCGGACTCCCGGCGGGGGCCGACGTGCCTTCCGTGACCGGTCACCCGGCGTTCGGGCCGCCGCGAAGCTCGGATCGCAGGGCGAGGGCCATCCGGTCCGCCTGCTCGGCCGTCACCCGTTCCCGCTCCGGTCGCCGGAGCAGCTCGAAAACGCCCGGTCCGCGATGTTCCGGGGGCAGATCGGCCATGCGCGGCACGATGTGGAAGTGGACGTGTGCGAAGCCCTTGGCTTCGGCGAACTGGACGACGTAGGTCTTGGCGCAACCCGTCACGCTCTGCAGGGCCCGGGAGAGCCGGACCTGCCACACGCCCAGGGTTGACGCCTCGGCATCGGTGAGTTCGTGAACGGCGGTGACGTGGCGCCGTGGCAGCAGCACCAGCCAGCCGGGCAACGCGGTGTTGAAGTCATGAGCCACTCGCCAATGCCGGTCCTGCACCACGCACTCGCGCGGCGGGAGGCCGTTCGACTCGGCTTCGGCTTCCTTGCCGCAGGAGTAGCAGTCGGGTGTCGTCATGAACCAAAAGCCTAGGGGCAGGTGTTGATGCTTCGAACCTCCAATTGTGCCTCGCCGTTGCGGTGTTGCGGCCCGGCTGCTTGACCTGTTGCACACCCATAGTCCTATAGTCCTATAGTGCTAGGAAGCTAGATGAATAGAGGAGGACAGTGATCGAGTTCCACCTCGATGCCCGGTCCGGCGTCGCTCCGTACATGCAGCTCGTCCACCAGGTGCGTCAGGCCCTGCGGCTCGGGCTGCTGTCCGAGGGCGACCGGCTGCCGACCGTCAAGGACGTCGCGGCCGGCGTGGCGATCAACCCGAACACCGTGCTCAAGGCCTACCGGGAGCTGGAGTACGAGGGCCTGGTCGCGAAGAAGCCCGGGGTCGGCACCTTCATCTCCGGCACGCTCAGCGACGACTCGCTCGCCGAGCACGAGCCGCTGCGCCGGGAGCTGCAGCTGTGGCTCGACAGGGCGCGGGCCGCCGGGCTGGGCGAGGAGAGCATCGAGGCCCTGTTCCTGAGCACCTTCCGCGCCCGCACCGGCATGGACACGGATCCGCACACCGAAGAGGAGAAATGACCGCAACCGCAATATTGGAAGCCCGCGCGCTGGGCAAGCGGTACGGCCGCAAAGAGGCGCTGAGCGACTGCACCCTGAGCGTGCCGTCCGGGCGGGTCGTCGGACTGGTCGGGCCCAACGGGGCCGGCAAGTCAACCCTGCTGCAGCTGGCCTGCGGGCTGATCGGCCCGACCTCCGGCACCATCGAGGTACTCGGCGGCCGGCCCGCGTCCGGGCCCGAGCAGCTCGCCAAGGTCGGGTTCGTCGCCCAGGACACCCCCACCTACGCGGGGCTGTCCATCGCCGACCACCTGAAGCTGGGCAAGCGGCTCAACCCGGGCTGGGACGCACAGCTGGCCGAGGACCGGATCCGGCAGCTCGGCCTGGACCCCGCCCAGAAGGCGGGCAAGCTCTCCGGCGGCCAGCGCGCCCAGGTGGCCCTGACCCTCGCCGTCGCCAAACGGCCCGAGCTGCTGATCCTCGACGAGCCCGTCGCCGCCCTGGACCCGCTGGCCCGGCGGGAGTTCCTGCAGAGCCTGATGGAGGTCGTGGCAGAACACGGAACCACCGTCGTGCTCTCCTCGCACCTGGTCTCCGACCTGGAACGGGTCTGCGACCACCTGATCTCGCTGGTCGCCTCCCGGGTCCAGGTCGCGGGCGACGTCGACGACCTGCTCGCCACCCACTTCCGGCTCACCACCGCCCGCCGCGACGCGGCCACCCTGCCCCAGGGCATGCAGGTCATCCAGGAGACCCACACCGAGCGGCAGAGCACCTTCATCGTGCGCTCCGACAAGGCCGTCCAGGACACCTCCTGGGTCCTGGAGCCGCTCAACCTGGAGGACCTCGTCCTCACCTACATGAGCCAGGCCACGGCCGGGACCGGCCCCCGACCCACCCGGGAGGACCAGCGATGATCTGGCTGACCTGGCGCCAGTACCGCGTCCAGACCCTCGCCGCGTTCGCCGTCCTGGCCGCGCTCGCAATATTCCTCGTGGTCACCGGCCTCCAGATGCGCGAGGCCTACGACACCACCGTCGCCGGCTGCGGCAGCGACTGCGAATCGGCGAAGAACGCCCTGGTCGTCGAGTACCAGACCCTGACCTACTACGTCACGAGCCTGCTGCTCGCCGCACCCGGCATCATCGGGATCTTCTGGGGCGCCCCGCTGATCGCCCGGGAACTGGAGACCGGCACCCACCGGCTCGTTTGGAACCAGAGCATCTCCCGCGGCCGCTGGCTCCTGGTCAAGCTCGGGGCCGTCGGCCTGATCGCCGTCGCCGTCACCGGCGTGCTCAGCCTCCTGGTGACCTGGTGGGCGAGTCCCATCGACCGGGTCAACCTGGACCGGTTCACCGCCCTGATGTTCAGCGGCCGCGGGGTCGTCCCCCTCGGCTACGCGGCGTTCGCCTTCACCCTCGGCGCCTCGGCCGGACTCCTGATCCGGCGCACCGTGCCCGCGATGGCCGCGACCCTCGCCGCCTTCCTCGCGGTGCAGGTCTTCGTGCCCTTCGTGATCCGCCCGCACTTCGTGGCGCCGGAGCACACCGATGTCGCGCTCAGCTCCCTCGTCATGGCGCCGGTCGGTGGCGGCGAGGAGTCCGGCGCGATGAAGGACGGCTGGAACGGGAACCACATCCAGCTGAAGGGTTCCGGAAACGACGCCCACCTGCGGATCGGGGTGCTCAAGCCCGGCGTTTGGGTCGTGTCCGACCTCGGTGCGGTGCTCGACGCCTCCGGCAAGGAGGTCCGCGGCGCCGCGGGCTGCGCGCAGCGCGAGAAGGAGCCCTTCGAGTGCTTCGCCACCTCGAAGCACCACGTAGCGGTCGACTACCAGCCCGCCGACCGCTACTGGACCTTCCAGTGGATCGAGACCGGGATCTTCCTCGCGCTCTCCGGACTGCTGGCCGGGTTCTGCTCCTGGTGGCTGCGCCGCCGGGCGGCCTGACCGGGACGAGGAGGCACGGGACGAGGAGGAAGGGGCGGCCGAAGCCAACGCAACTGGCTTCGGCCGCCCCCCTCGACCCTACTCGCCCCCGCGCGCCGGGCCCGACCCCGTCAGTCGGTGTCCTCGCGCGGCGGTTCGTCGTCGTCGCCCCGGCGCAGGGTGCGCAGGCCGTGCTCCGGGGTCCACGACCGGACCACCAGCTCCTCGCCCTGCACGCGGACGTGGACCACCTCCGTCAGATCGGCGTGGAAGAGGTGGAACGGGTGCGGGGTCTCGGTCTCTTCCGCGTACCGGTGCAGTTCGGGCGGGTCCACGAGCTCCACCGCGCGCCCGGAGATCCGTACGTCCCCGTAGGGCATCTCCTCGCCCGCGCCCGGGTTGGTGTGGAGGGCGAAGCGCGGGTCGTGCTGGAGGTCCCTGGCCTTCATCGAGCCGAACATCATGCCGAGCCACAGTTCCCCGCCCCGGATGTCGACGTTCAGCCCGGTCGCCCGGGGCGAGCCGTCCTTGCGGAGGGTGGCCAGGACGTGGTGGGGGTACTGCGCGAAGCGGGCCTGGACGGCCGCAGCGAACTCCGGTTCCGCCTTCTCGAAGACTGCCCAGCTGGTATGCGTCATGCGTCCATCAAAGCGTGGGCACCGGCGGGCGCAGGTCAGGCGCGCACGATGCCCGCACCGCGCGCCGCCGCCAGCCAGGCCGGGAACTCGCCGACAAGGCGGTCGTACAGTTCGTCGTCCGGTACCGCGCGCGGGTCCGCTCCCGCGTGGAAGTAGCCCGCGTTGTCCACGGCCCGCTGCGCCGGGACGGGCAGCTCGTCCAGCCGGCGCAGGAAGTCGAACTGCGTGCTGCGGGTGTTGCCGAAGCCGACGAACTGCCAGAAGAGCGGCAGCCGGGCCGCCTTGCACAGGTACCGCTCGGCCGCGAGCTTGTTGATCGGCCCGCCGTCGGTCTGGAAGACGACCAGGGCGGGGGCCGTCGACCCCGAGTCCAGGTAGTGGTCGATGACCGCGTCCATCGCCGCGTGGTAGGCCGTCTTGCCCATGTGGCCCAGCCGGGAGGCGATCTCGGTGACCCGGCCCTCGTGCCCGGCCAGGGAGATCTCCTCCACCGCGTCGACCTCGGTGGAGAAGAAGACCACCGGCACGCGGGCGTCGTCGTCCAGGTGCGCGGAGAGGCCCAGCACCCGGTCGGCGAGGGCCTGCACGCTGCCGTCCGCGTAGTACGGCTTCATCGACCCGGAGTAGTCCAGGACCAGGTAGACCGCGGCGCGCCCGCCCTCCATGCCGTACTTGCGCAGGGAGACCCCGGCGCTCTTGTAGAGGCTCACCAGTGCCGGAGCCGTCTCCTCCATCTTGCGGAGGCTGATCGCACTGCCCGTCATGGGGCGAGCGTACGGCAGCGCGCGGGCCCGTCGGCCCGCCGCGGTGAAACCGAGGTCGGCCGCCAGTCGCGCCCGGTGCGCGGTCGGCGCGCCGAGCGGTCGAAGTAGGCCGGCCGTTCCCGGTCCCCTTCCGACGCTCCTACGGCAGCTTGCCGCGCCCTTCGAGCTCGTTGATGTCTTCGAGCATGCGCGCCGCGAGGTCGCGCTCGGAGGCGTAGTAGCGTTCGGCCCACTTGAGGGTGAGCGTCGGGTACGCCCAGGCGCTCTCGTCCTTCGAGCCCTCCGCGTCGGCCATCGCGCGACGGCGCATGCCCTCCGCGAACTCCTGCTGCTGGACGAGGACTTCGCGCATCTGCTCCGGCTCCAGCAGGTGACCCAACCACAGGCGCAGCATCGGCCCGTGCTTGAGGACGGGCGGGTCGACTGGGGCCTCGCGGACCCATTCCCGTACGGCCGTCATGCCCTCGTCCGTGATCCGGTAGACCCGCTTGTCGCGCGTCCCGGTGTCCTGCGCGACCATCCGCGAGGACGCGTAGCCCGCCCTCTCCAGGCGCTTGAGCTCGCTGTAGATCTGACTGAACGACGGGCTCCAGTAGAAGAACCGCAGCGACCGGTCCGACCACTTCTTCAGGTCGTAACCGGAGAGCTCCTCTCCGAAGGAGAGCAGTCCGAGCACTGCCCAACTGGTCGCGGGGAGAGCGCGCTTGTTCGTCTCGTCTGCCACGCAGCGCAGTCTACGACCGGTCCGTACGGCACCCTTCCCCCTGCAAGACATGACTGCTAGAAGTATTCCTATTCGAAATGGCGATGCGAAATGCCGGGCGGACGGAGCGTGCTGAGCCGTGGGGGAGCAGCTCGACGGAAAGGTCGTCGTGATCACCGGCGCCGGGCGCGGCCAGGGCGCCGCCGAGGCCCGGCTGTGCGCGCGGGCGGGGGCCCGGGTCGTCGTCACCGATGTACGGGAGGACGAGGGCCGGGCGGTGGCCGCCGAACTCGGCGACCAAGGGCTGTACGTCCGCCACGACGTGGCCGACGCGGCGAGCTGGGCGAGCGTGATGCAGCGGTCGGTCCGCGCCTTCGGGACGGTCTCGGCGCTGGTCAACAACGCGGCCCTGTGGCGCACCGCCCACGTGGAACGGCAACGGCTGGAGGACTTCGAAGCGCTCCTGCGGGTCAACCTGCTCGGCCCGTTCCTCGGCATCCAGGCGGTCGCGCCGGTGCTGCGGGCGGGCGGGGGCGGTTCGATCGTCAACATCTCCTCCACCGCCGGACTGGTCGGAATACCGGGCCACGCCGCCTACGGATCCACCAAGTTCGGGCTGCGCGGACTGACCCGGTCGGCGGCGCTCGACCTCGCCGGGGACCGGATCCGGGTCAACTCGGTGCACCCGGGCGCCGTCGACACCCCGATGGTGGCCGGGGCGGTGGCGGGCCGGGACTGGTCGCACGTACCGCTGGGGCGCATCGGCCGCCCGGAGGAGGTCGGGGAGCTGGTCCTCTTCCTCTGCTCGGACGCGTCCTCGTACGTGACGGGCAGCGAGTTCACCGTGGACGGGGGGATGACGACGGCGTGAGCGACCACCTCCGTACACCCGATCCCCTCTCACCCCAGGCCAGGCGGCTGTGCGACGCGATGACCGCCGGCTTCCCGGGACCGGGCGACCTCCGCGCCCTCCGTGCGGCCGCGGCGTCCGGGGCGTCCGGGGCGTTCGGGGCCGGGTCCGGACGTACGGGCCCGGCCGTGGCCTCGGTGTCCGACACGCACGCGGGCGGGGTCCCGGTCCGCGTCTACGACCCCGCGCCCGGCCGCTCCGACCGCCCCCTGGTCGTCTTCCTGCACGGCGGCGGCTGGGTGATGTGCGGCCTGGACAGCCACGACGCGACGTGCCGCGCCCTGGCCGCGGCCGCGGGCGCGGTGGCCGTCTCGGCGGACTACCGGCTGGCCCCGGAACACCCCTGGCCGGCGGCGCCGGACGATGCGCTGACCGTCCTGCTCTGGGCGCGGGCGCGGGCCCGCGCGCTCGGCTGCGACCCCGGCCGGGTGGTGCTGGCGGGGGACTCCAGCGGCGGCAACCTCGCGGCCGTGACGGCCCTGCGCGCGCCCGAACTCGTAGCCGGACAGGTGCTGTTCTACCCACCGCTCGATGCCCGGATGGACTCCGCCTCCGTGGAGACGTACGCGGAGGGCTACTTCCACACCGCCGCCCACATGGCCTGGTACTGGGACAGCTACGGCGGCGACCCGGAGCACCCGCACGTCTCGCCGTTGCGCGCCCCCGACCTGTCGGGCCTGCCGCCCGCCCTGATCGTCCTCGCCGACTGCGACGTGCTGCGCGACGAGGGCCTCGCGTACGCCCGCCGGCTGGCGGCGGCCGGCGTCGACTGCACGCTCCAGCTCCACCCGGGGGTCTTCCACGGCTTCCTGGGCCTGCCGCTGCCGGCGGGCGCCACCGCGCTGCGGGCGGCCGCGGCCTGGGTGGCGGGGGCGGGAAGGGCGGGGTCGACCCCCCAGGCATGATGTGTCCATGGCTGAACTGATACGGAGACTGCCGGGCGCGACCTTGCGCAACTGCCTCCTTCTGGCAGTGGAGTTGGGTGCGATCTGGCTGCTCCGCGGACCCGGGGGAGCCTGGATCCCGGTCCTGCTGGCCGTCTTCGTCGTCGGCGCGGCGGTTCCGCACGGCACCGGCGCGGAGTTCGTCGCCCGCACCTCGGTCGCACTCCTCGCCGTCGGCATCGCCGTGGCCGGCGGGACCACCTGGGACCGGCACGCCCTCCACGAACGCGGCCGCGAGGAACGGGCGGTCGTCGCCGAACGGACCGCGGCAGGGGACGGCTCGACCTCGGTCCCCGCGCTACGGCTGCGCACGGAGGCCGGCCGGGACCTGCCCGGCCAGGTGGAGCAGGACCTCCCGGTCGGCGCCCGGCTCACCGTGACGGTGGACCCCGACGGCCCGGCCTGGGCCGTGGGCACCCGCCCGGACCGCCCCCTGTGGCCGGCGGCCGCCACCGGGGCCCTGCTCCTCCTCCAGACGATCCTCGTCGGCCGGCTCTCCCTGCGTCCCCGCACCTAGTGCCGTGCCCGCGGCTCCGGTGATCAGCGGTACCAATCCTCGCCGGGGTGGGAAAGCGCACGGTGGAGGTATCCCTCCAGATTGGCTGCCACCCAGGTGCGACTGTCGTTCTCGTGGTCCCAGACGAAGACATCGGAGCGCTGAGGGGTACGCACGAACGCGAACTGGTCCCCTCCGCCGTTGTCGCCGAAGAACATCAGCGCACCGAAGGGCATGTACAGAGCTCCGAAGTCTTCCCTGGTCCGGAATTCCGTGTTGCTCAGGCCGATGCGCGCAGCGCTCCAGACGACGTCCGTTCCGTCCTCGTCGAGGATCCCGTCGCATTCCAGGAGCAGTCCTCGCAGGGGCATCGGAAGCGGCTGCCCCAACCGGATCTCCAGGTCGCGCAGCTCCCGCTCGGACGCGGGGCTTCCCAGCCCGACATCTCCGTACTGTTCCACGAGCTCACGCCACATTCGTCCTCCAAGGCCGCATCGGTTCCGCGCCTACTTGATCGTGTAGGAGCAGCCCTTCGCGCCCCCGCGGCCGGTGAGCAGTACCGCCGCCGCGCACGCGGTCACGGCGGTCACGGCGGTCATGCAGGTCGTCGTCCTTCCCATGGTGCAAGTACCTCGATCTTGTTACCGATTGTGTGATCGAAAACAATGGACGCATGACCACACGTGCCCGTTCCTTCGACGCGGCGGCCGCTTCGTACGCGGCCCACCGCCCCAGCTACCCACCGGCCCTCTTGGACGCCGTCGAGTCCCTCACCGGGCGGCCGCTCGCCGGTGCCCGGGTGGCCGACGTGGGGGCCGGGACCGGGATCGCCACCGCGCTCCTGCACGAGCGCGGGGCCGAGGTCCTCGCCGTGGAGCCCGGGGACGGAATGGCCGCCGAGTTCCGCCGCACGCACCCCGGGATCCCGATCGTGCGCGGCGACGGGGACCGGCTGCCGCTGGCCACCGGCGCGTTCGACCTGCTCACCTACGCCCAGGCCTGGCACTGGACCGACCCGGCCCGCTCCGTGCCCGAGGCCCGCCGGGTGCTGCGGCCCGGCGGCGCGCTCGCGATCTGGTGGAACGACGCGGACGCCACCGTCCCGTGGATCGCCGAACAGGAGGAGCGGCTCCGGGTCTTCTTCGAGGTCAAGGGGGAGACCCACCGCACCCTGCCCGAAGGGCTCGGCGATTTCACCAGCCGGTCGGTGACGTGGACCCGCCGCATCACGCTGGACGACCACCTCGCCAACCTCGCCAGCCACTCCGCCTTCCTGGTCCTCGGCGAGGCCCGCACCCGCGAGTACTTCGAGGGGGAGCGCAAGCTGCTGGCCCCGCTCTTCCCGGACGGCACCGTCGAGGAGCAGTACGTCGTGAAACTCAGCGTCGCGGTGGTGTGAGGGACCGCAAGACCTCGGCCCGGCAGGCCGACGGCGTTCCCCAGGCGTCCCGCAAGGGGCGGGCCTTGCGCAGCCACAGGGACAGGTCCAGCTCCTCGGTGTAGCCCACCGCACCGTGGAACTGGAGGGCCGTCATGGCCGCCCGGTAGGACGCCTCGCCGGCCGCCAGCTTCGCCGCCGCCACCTCGCCCGGGCCCGGCGACAGCGCCGCCGCCCACACCAGCGGGCGGGCGAACTCCAGGTCGAGCAGCGTGTCCGCCAGCCGGTGCTTCACCGCCTGGAAGGCGCCTATCGGCGCCTTGAACTGCGTGCGCTGCTTCGCGTACTCCACTGTCCTGGCCAGCAGTGCCTCGCCGACGCCCAGGCACTGGGCGGCCGTCAGCAGCCGGGCCCAGCGCCCCGCCGCCCCGGCCGCCCGGACCACCGCCGGGCCCGCCGCCAGCAGTTCGCCCCCGCCGCCCGGGCCGGCCGGCGGGAGGGACAGCCGGCGTGCGGGGTCCGTCGACCGGACCGGTTCGCGCGCACCGCCCAGCAACCGAAGTTCGCCCGCCCGCGACACCGTGAAGCAGTACGTCGCCGCGTCCGCGTCCAGCGCGTAGGGGCTCCCGCCCGGCAGGGTCAGCGTGGCCGAGGTCTCGCCCCGGGCCAGCCCCGGCAGGAACCGCTCGGCGAGCGCCCCGTCCGCCAGCTCCGCCAGCAGCACCGACACCGCGGCGCTCTCCACCACCGGCCCCGGCACCCCGGCCCGGCCCAGCTCCACGAAACCGAGGGACAGCTCCAGCGGGAGCAGGCCCGCCCCCTCGTACGCCTCCGGGACGGCCAGCGCGAACAGACCCGTCCCCGCGAGCCGCGACCACAGGGCCCGACCGGGCACGGCATCGCCCGCCGCCCAGGCCCGTACCGCCGCCGGGACCTCGGCCGCGCCCAGCAGGGAGCGCAGCGTACGGGCGAAGTCCGACTGCTCGTCGGTCGGCAGGAAGCGCATCAGCGGCGGCCCTTCGGAAGACCGAGCAGCCGCTCGGCGATGATGTCGCGCTGGATCTCGTTCGTCCCGGCGTAGATCGGCCCGGCCAGGGAGAAGACCCACGGCTCGGCCCACTCGCCGTCCGCGAGCTCCGCGTCCGCGCCCAACAGGTCCAGCGCCGTCTCGTGCAGGGCGATGTCGTACTGCGACCAGAACACCTTGTTCAGGCTGGACTCGGCGCCGATCGCGGCGCCCGCAGCGAAGCGCGAGGCGTTCGCCCAGGTGAACAGCTCGTACGCGCGCGCCCCCACCACCGCGTCCGCGACCCGGTCGCGCAGCGCGGTGTCGGACGGGTCCCCGTGCGCGCGCCACAGCCCGACCAGCCGGTCCGCCGCGGCCAGGAAACGGCCGGGGGAGCGCAGGGTCAGCCCGCGCTCGTTGCCGGTCGTCGACATGGCGATCCGCCAGCCCTGCCCCGGCTCCCCGATCACGTCCTCGTCCGGTACGAAGACCCGGTCCAGGAAGAGCTCCGCGAAGGCGGGCTTGCCGTCGAGCCGGCCGATGGGCCGCACCGTCACCCCCGGCGCCCGCAGGTCGAACATCAGGTACGTCAGCCCCTGGTGGGGTTTGGGGGCGTCCGGGTCGGTGCGGAAGATCCCGAAGGCGCGGTCCGCGAAGGCCGCCCGCGAGGACCAGGTCTTCTGCCCGGTCAGCAGCCAGCCGCCCTCCGTGCGGACCGCCCGCGACGTCAGCGAGGCCAGGTCGGACCCCGACTCGGGTTCCGACCAGGCCTGCGCCCAGATCACCTCGCCGCTCGCCATCGACGGCAGCACCCGCGCCCGCTGCTGCGGGCTCGCGTGGTCGAAGAGGGTGGGGGCGAGGAGGTTGATGCCGTTCTGCGAGACCCGGCCGGGCGCGCCCGCGGCCCAGTACTCCTCCTCGAAGACCAGCCACTTGACGATGTCCACGCCCCGGCCCCCGTACTCCTCGGGCCACGAGACCACCGACCAGCGGTCCGCGTGCAGGAGCGCCTCCCACTCCCGGTGCGCCGCGAAGCCCTCGGCCGTCTCCAGGGAGGGCAGGGGCCGGGCCGGGACACGGGCGCGGAGCCAGGCGCGGGCCTCGGCCCGGAAGGCCTCCACGTCCGCCGTGTGCGCGAGTTCCATCAGGTGTTCGCCTCCTTCGGGGCGGCTGTGTCCACGCCGCCGAGCGGGTCCGCCGCCGTCTCCGCGTGGTGCGCGTGCGCCAGGTGGTGCAGGCCGAACGCCGAGTCCACGCCGGCGTGCGGGCCCTGGAGGTCCTCGGCCCGGTTGACGGCCCGCCGGTCGCCGGGCATGCGGCGCCCATCCTTCACGAGCGACGCTTCCCTAACAAGTGTTTGGTAGGTTAACGTACGGCCATGAGCAGCGTCGAGGAGTTCAACACCGAGGTCCGGGGACGGCTACGGGTCCACCTCACCGGCGAGCTCTCCCGCGCCGACACCGGCTGCGCGGGCTCGGACGAGATCCAGCGCACCCCCATCGCCGAGCGGATCCTCGGCCTTCCCAGGGAGGTACGGGCGTGACCACCCCCGACTACGTCGCCGGGCACGGACTGTTGAAGGACCGCACCGCCGTCGTCACCGCCGCCGCCGGGGCCGGGATCGGCGGAGCCACCGCCCGCCGCCTCCTGGAGGAGGGCGCCCGCATCGTCATCGGCGACGCCCACGCGCGCCGCCTGAAGGAGACCGAGGAGGCGCTCGCGGCCGAGTTCGGCGCGGACCGCGTCACTTCCCTGCCCTGCGACGTGACCGACGAGGGCCAGGTCCAGGCCCTCTTCGCGCTCGCCGAGCACACGCACGGCCGCCTCGACATCGTGGTGAACAACGCCGGCCTCGGCGGCACCGCCGCCCTCGTCGACATGACCGACACCCAGTGGTCCCGCGTCCTCGACGTCACCCTGAACGGAACCTTCCGCTGCACCCGCGCCGCCCTGCGCGCACTCAAGTCCTCCGGCGGCGGAGTGATCGTCAACAACGCCTCCGTCATCGGCTGGCGCGCCCAGACCGGCCAGGCCCACTACGCCGCCGCCAAGGCGGGGGTGATGGCCCTGACCCGCTGTGCGGCCCTGGAGGCCGCGGAGTTCGGCGTGCGCGTCAACGCGGTCGCCCCGAGCCTGGCCATGCACCCGCACCTGGTGAAGGTCACCAGCGAGGAACTCCTGACCGAACTCACCGCCCGCGAGGCCTTCGGCCGGTACGCCGAACCCTGGGAGGTCGCCAACGTCATCGTCTTCCTGGCCAGCGCCTACTCGTCCTACATGACCGGCGAGACGGTCTCCGTCAGCAGCCAGCACGCCTAAGGGGTGTCTTGGCCGAGAATGGGCGCGTGCCAACGAACAAGCCGACAGTGCCGACGACCAAGAAGAAGCCGCAGGTGACGGCCTCCCCCGAACGGCGTCGTGAACTCCTCGACACCGCCGCTGAGGTCTTCGCCGCGCAGGGCTACAACGCCACCACCGTACGCAAGATCGCCGACGCCGCCGGCATGCTCGCCGGCAGCCTCTACTACCACTTCGATTCCAAGGAATCGATGCTCGACGAGATCCTCTCGGCCTTCCTGACCGAGCTGTGGGACGGCTACGACACCGTCCTCGCCGCAGGTCTCGACCCCAGGCAGACCATCGAGGCCCTCGTCACCGAGTCCTTCCGGGAGATCGACCGGCACCGCGCCGCCGTCGCCATCTACCAGAAGGAGTCCCGCACCCTCTCCGCACAGCCCCGCTTCCACTACCTCTCCGACTCGCAGCAGAAGTTCGAGAAGGCCTGGCTCGGCACCCTGGAGCGAGGGGTCGCGGCCAAGGTCTTCCGCGCCGACCTCGACATCCGCCTCACCTACCGCTTCGTGCGCGACACGGTGTGGGTGGCGGCCTCCTGGTACCGGCCGGGCGGCCAGCACAGCCCCGAGGAGATCGCCCGCCAGTACCTGTCGATGGTGCTGGACGGGATCGCACTGCGCCCCACCTGAACCGACCCGACCGTCTGAGGAGACCCGATGCCCGAGGCCTACGTAGTCGATGCGGTACGCACCCCCGTGGGACGGCGGAACGGCGGCCTGTCCACCGTCCACCCGGCCGACCTCGGCGCACACGTCCTGAAGGCACTGATCGAGCGGTCCGGGGTGGACCCGGCCGCCGTGGAGGACGTGGTGTTCGGCTGCCTCGACACGGTGGGGCCGCAGGCCGGGGACATCGCCCGGACGGCCTGGCTGGCGGCCGGCCTGCCCGAGGAGGTGCCCGGGGTCACCGTCGACCGCCAGTGCGGGTCCTCGCAGCAGGCCGTGCACTTCGCGGCGCAGGGCGTCCTGTCCGGCACCCAGGACCTGGTGGTCGCGGGCGGCACCCAGAACATGTCGATGATCCCGATCGCCTTCGCCTCGCGGCAGGCGGCGGAGCCGCTCGGCCTCACCGAGGGGCCCTACGCGGGCTCGGCGGGCTGGCGGGCCCGGTACGGGGACGCCCCGGTGAACCAGTTCCACGGCGCCCAGCTGATCGCGCAGAAGTGGGGGATCTCCCGGCAGGACATGGAGGAGTTCGCCCTGCGCTCCCACCGGCGGGCGGTCCGGGCCATCGACGAGGGCCGCTTCGCGCGCGAGACGGTGGCGTACGGGGAGGTGCGCGTGGACGAGGGCCCGCGCCGGGACACCACCCTGGAGAAGATGGCCACCCTGAAGCCGGTGGTCGAGGGCGGCACCATCACGGCGGCCGTCTCCTCCCAGGTCTCGGACGGGGCGGCGGCCATGCTGATCGCCTCCGAGCGGGCGGTACGGGAACACGGCCTGCGGCCGCGCGCCCGCATCCACCACCTCTCCGTACGGGGCGAGGACCCCATCCGCATGCTGTCCGCGCCGATCCCCGCCACGGCGTACGCGTTGAAGAAGACCGGCATGTCGCTGGCCGACATCGACCTCGTGGAGATCAACGAGGCGTTCGCCCCGGTGGTGTTGGCCTGGCTGAAGGAGACCGGGGCCGACCCGGAGCGGGTCAACGTCAACGGCGGCGCGATCGCGCTCGGCCACCCGCTGGGGGCGACCGGGGTGAAGCTGATGACCACCCTCCTGCACGAACTGGAACGCACCGGCGGCCGCTTCGGCCTCCAGACGATGTGCGAGGGCGGCGGCCAGGCCAACGTGACGATCATCGAGCGGCTGTAGCCGCCCGGCGCCGGGCCTCGTCCCGCATGGCGGGCTTGCCCTCCACCTCGAACCGCACGGCGTCCACGCGGTTCGCGCCGGCCGTGACCGCGCCCTCACCCGCCGGCTCGGCCCGACCCGTAGGGGTGAATCTTTTCGCCGAGGGCGGAGACGGCCCGGCGGGCCGGGGCGGGTGTACGGAGGGCCCGGGAGCGGCCACGACCCAAGGGGGACGGGGGCTCCGGCCCGCTGACCGCCCCGCCGGGCCCGTCGGTACACCGCAGGTCGGCGGGGTGGAGGGCGCAGGTCACACTCCTCGCCCCGGGACTCCCCGCAGCGAGGTGTGCTAGCTTAGAGCTCGTTGCAGTTGTGGTACCCATGAACTTTATGTGCGCCTGACGGGAATGCTCCGCAGGCGCTTTTATTGTTTTGCCGGAATCTCCGGATGGGGCCCTTTGCCGCCTATTCAGGAGATTTAAAATGGCACTTGGCACCGTGAAGTGGTTCAACTCGGAAAAGGGCTTCGGCTTCATCGAGCAGGACGGTGGCGGCCCGGACGTCTTCGCCCACTACTCGAACATCGCCACCCAGGGCTTCCGTGAGCTCCAGGAGGGCCAGCGCGTGTCCTTCGACGTCACCCAGGGCCAGAAGGGCCCCCAGGCGGAGAACATCATCCCCGCCTAAGTTCTTCAGCATGCCGGGGTCCGCACCGCGAGGTGCGGGCCCCGGCTTGTCTGCTGTTTCGACCTTTGTTTTACCTGCCGGTTTCAGGAGGGCTTTCTCGCATGACCAGCTCCAGCTCCGCACGACCCAGCCGCCGCCCCACCCGGGGTCGAGGTGCGGCCCAGGGGCGTCCGAAGTCTGGCGCGGGACGGCAGAAGTCCGCGCCCGTCGCCCGGCCCCAGGAATTCACCATGCCCGAGCCGATCGCCCCGGCGCTGCCGCCGGTCGAGTCGTTCGGCGACATGGACATGCCCGAGGCGCTGCTGAAGACCCTCGCCGCCCAGGGTGTCACGGAGCCGTTCCCGATCCAGGCGGCGACGCTCCCGAACTCCCTCGCCGGCCGTGACCTGCTCGGCCGCGGCCGCACCGGCTCCGGCAAGACGCTGGCCTTCGGCCTGGCCCTGCTGGCCCGTACCGCCGGCCGCCGCGCGCAGCCGAAGGCACCGCTCGCGCTGGTCCTCGTACCGACCCGTGAGCTCGCGCAGCAGGTCACCGACGCCCTGGCCCCGTACGCCACGGCCGTCAACCTGCGCATCGCGACCGTCGTCGGTGGCATGTCGATCAACCGGCAGTCGGGCGCCCTGCGCCGCGGCGCCGAGGTGCTCGTCGCCACCCCCGGCCGCCTGAAGGACCTCATCGACCGCGGTGACGCCGACCTCTCGCAGGTCTCCATCACCGTCCTCGACGAGGCCGACCAAATGACCGACATGGGCTTCATGCCGCAGGTCACGGCGCTGCTCAAGCAGGTCGAGCCCGGCGGCCAGCGGATGCTGTTCTCGGCGACGCTGGACAAGAACATCGACAAGCTCGTCAAGATGTTCCTGACCGACCCGGTCGGCCACTCCGTCGACCCGTCGGCCGGTGCGGTTACCACCATGGAGCACCACGTCCTGTACGTCATGGACGAGACCGACAAGAAGGCCGTGGCGACGCGCATAGCCGCTCGCGACGGCCGGGTGATCATGTTCGTCGACACCAAGCGCGGGGTCGACCGCATGGTCAAGAAGCTCCTCGCCGACGGCGTGCGCGCCTCCGGCCTGCACGGCGGCCGCTCCCAGCCGCAGCGCAATCGCACCCTCGACTGGTTCAAGACGGGCGAGGTCACCGCGCTGGTCGCCACGAACGTCGCGGCGCGCGGCATCCACATCGACGACCTCGACCTCGTCGTCAACGTGGACCCGCCCACCGACCACAAGGACTACCTGCACCGCGGCGGCCGTACCGCCCGTGCCGGCGAGTCCGGCAGCGTGGTCACCCTGGTCCTCCCCGACCAGAAGCGGGACATGAGCCGTCTGATGTCGGACGCCGGTATCTCCCCGCGCACCGCGCAGATCAAGTCCTCCGACGAGGAACTGGCCCGGCTGACCGGCGCCAAGGAGCCCTCGGGCATCCCGGTCGTGCTGGAGGTTCCGCAGCCGACCGCGCCCAAGCCGCGCACCGGCTCCGGTTCGGGCTCCGGCTCGCGCCGCCGCTCGGGCGGCGGTCCGCGCACCGGTTCCGCCACGGGCGGCGCTCCGGCGGCCGGCGGTCGCGGCCGTCGTTCCGGTGGGGGCGCCTCCGGGCAGGCCCCGGCGGCCTCCGGTTCGGGCCAGGCCCGGCGCGGCGGCCAGGGCGGCGCGGCGGCCGGTGGCTCCGGCGAGCGCAGCCGGCGCACCGGTGGCGGTGCCCCCTCCGGCGGTGCGGCCGCGGCCTCGGCGCGCAGCCGCGTCGGAACGGGCGGCCAGGGCCGCCGCCGGTCGGTCTGACCGCACACGGTGACCACTACGCCGGGCAGTGCTTCACGCACTGCCCGGCGTAGTGCTGTCCCGCCCCGCCCCGTTCGCTCTGCCCGCCCCGCCTCCGTCAGCGGACCATCTTGTCCTGGAGCTTCGCCAGCGTCCGCAGATCCAGGCCGAGGCCCTGGGTCAGGTAGCCGTAGAAGCTCCCGTAGTCCGCTTCCAGTTGCGCCGTGGCCGAGTCCAGGTAGTCCTGGCGGACCTCCTGGAGCGGGATCAGCAGGTCCGGGTTCTGCATCCGGCCCGACTGCTTGAGGCCCGCCCGCACCCGGGCGTCGTAGGCGGCGCGGAAGGCGTTCGAAGCCAGGTAGTCGCGCTCCGCGGTGTCCTCGGGGACGGCGAGGGCGCGCAGCAGGACGTAACTCATCCAGCCGGTCCGGTCCTTGCCGGACGTGCAGTGGTACAGGACCGGGCCCTGCCGGCCGTCGGCGATCTCCCGCAGGGTCGCCGCGAACTGCGCCCGGTTCTCGGGGCTGCTCACGAAGGTGCGGTAGATGTCGCGCATGTAGGCCTCGGCTCGGCCACCGCCGAGCATCTGCTCCTGGACGACGGGATCGCCGCTGCCGATCGCGCCGACGAGGGTTCCGTAGAGGCCGAGGTCACTGACGGGGCGCGAAGTGGGGGAGAGCCCGGTGGGCAGCCGGTCGGCGCCGTCGTACTGGAGCTCCATCGGGATGCGGAAATCGACGACCTTCGTGAGGCCGAGACCGGAGACGGTGGTGACGTCGGCGTCGGTCAGCTTGCTCAGTGCGTCGGAGCGGTAGACCAGTCCCTGGCGGACCTGGCCGCCGGTCCACGAGCGGTAGCCGCCGATGTCCCGGAGGTTGACGGCGCCCTGGAGGGGGATCTGGCGAATCGTTTCGGCCTGCTGCTGCAGGTGGTGCTGGTGGTGCCGGGCACTGACCCCGGCTCCGGGCGCCGCCGACGCGTACGCGGCGGCGGGCAGGGTTCCGACGGCGAGGGCGGCGGCGGTCGCCGCGGTCACCAGGCGGATGCGGGCACGGCTCATGGGGGCGACTCCTGTGACGGAGAAGGGGGATCACCCTGGTGGTGGCAGGGTGCGGAGCGAGTGCAGTGCTTCGAGTGATTCCAGTGCCTGTTGTGCTTCGGCCATGACGCGGGATACGAGCTCCGCACAGGACGGAAGATCGTCGATCACCCCCGCGACCTGGCCCGATGCCATGACGCCGAGGTCCGTACGGCCCTCGACCATGGACGCCTTGAGGAGCATCGGGGTGTTCGCGGCGAGCAGGACCTGGCTCCAGGACAGGTCCTTGCCGTGTTTCATCGCGAGGCCGTCGCGGACCATCTGCGGCCAGCTCAGCCCGGACAGCTTCCGGAAGGCGGCCGCGTGCCGCACCGCCCGGACCAGCGCCCGGGTACGGCCCGCCCGTTCCAGGGCATCGACCAGCTCCGTACGGAGCATGCGGTGCGGCAACCCGTCGACGGCCGTGGTGACGGTGACGTCCTTGACCGTGGCCTTCAGGTACTCGGCCTTCACGACGTCCGGAACGGTGGAGTCGGAGGTCAGCAGGAACCGGGTGCCCATGGCGATGCCCGCGGCCCCGTACGACAGCGCCGCGACCAGGCCGCGCCCGTCGCTGAAGCCGCCGGCCGCGATCACCGGGATGTCCACGGCGTCCACGACCTGCGGCAACAGCACCGTCGTGGCCACGTCACCCGTGTGACCGCCGCCCTCGCCGCCCTGCACGATCACCGCGTCGGCGCCCCACGCGGCCACCTTCTCGGCGTGCCGCCGGGCCCCGATCGACGGGATGACGACCACGCCCGCGTCCTTGAGCCGCCCGATCAGCTCCTTGGAGGGCGCCAACGCGAACGAGGCGACCCGCACCCCCTCGTCGATGATCAGTTGGGCGCGCTCGGCCGCGTCTGTGGCGTCGGCCCGCAGATTGACCCCGAAGGGGGTCCCGTCCGGGATGCGGGACGTGACCTCGCGGACCGCCGAACGCAGCTGGTCCAGCGTCATCGTGGCCGAGGCCAGGATGCCCAGTGCCCCCGCGTTGGCCGCGCCCGACACCAGGCGGGGTCCGGCGACCCAGCCCATGCCCGTCTGCACGACGGGGTGTTCGACGCCGACCAGCGCGGTGAAGGCCGTCTCCATCGGATCAGCCCCGCACTTCGCGGTCGCGCAGCCCCGCGGGGTCGATCACCTCGCGGATCAGCCGCAGCTCGTCGGGGGTCGGCTCCCGCGTGTACGGGACCTCCTCGGCGACGGTCAGCTCGAACCCGGTGGCCGCCCGGACCTCCCCGACGGTGACCCCGGGGTGCACGGAGACCAGCCGCATCGCGTGGCAGGGGCCGCCGAAGTCGAAGACGCCGAGATCACTGACCACCCGGGGAAGGTGGTGGAAGCGGGTCACTCCCGCCGCCTCCGCGCGGTCGTAACCGACGCCGCTGACCATGTCCACGCGCTCGACGAAGACCCGGGTGGAGTGCTTGGGGATCCAATAGCTCACCGGATTGTTCAGGGTGTTGACGGGAGCACCGCGCACCCCGAGGAGCTGGCGCGCCGGCCGCTCCCAGTCGCCGATGCAGGAGATGTTCTGGTTGCCGAAGCGGTCGATCTGGCTGGCGCCCATCATCACGTGCCGCCGGCCACCGGTGACCATGGTCAGGTGGCGCCGGTACGGGAGCCAACCCTCGGCCGTGCCGTCCAGCCCGACGAGCAGCGCCTCGCCGTCGGTCAGCAGCAGGTCGGGGGAGAAGGTCCGCTTCGCGAGCCGGGCCCCGAAGGAAGGGATCAGGCCCATCGGGCTGGCGAGCACCTCGCCGTTGTCGCGCCAGGCCTCGGCGCAGGCGATCACGCAGTACTCGGCGCGCGTGACGGTCGCGGTGGTCGGTGTGCTGGCCGGTGTGCTGGCCGGTGTGCTGGCCGGTGTCGTGGTCACGGCTGCTGCTCCTCGTGCCAGGTCCGTACGGCGGACTGGTAGTCGTGCTCGCCCGCCCCGGAGAGGAAGCGCGCCGAGAACTCGGGCCAGGGGGTGGTCGCGTAGAGCTTCTGGAAGGGCTCGTCGCGGTCGTAGTCGGGGACGCAGGAGGTGAAGTGCGCGCCGTTCGGGGTCTCCACGACCCCGGTCACGGAGTGCCGGCTGACGAGGAGGGATTGCGGGGGGCCGGCCTTGGTGAGCTCGGCGGTCTCGACGAGGTGCTCGCAGGAGACGTAGGCGGCGTCGGCGGCCTCGCAGAAGAGGTCGTCGAAGTACGGGTCGGGGCCCAGGTACTGGGCGTTGCCGAGGCGGTCGGCGCGGTTGAGGTGCACCAGGGCCGCGTCCATGCGCAGGGCGGGGACGGCGACGAGCTCCTCGCCGTCGTCGTAGGGGGAGGTGACCGTGCGCAGCTCCGGGTTGACCCGCATGACGTCGGAGCCGAGGCCCGCGCGGACGGGGAGGAAGGGGAGCCGGTTGGCGGCGGCGTGCAGGCCCCACATGAACATGGCCTCGTCGAGCTCGGTGAGGGTGAAGGCGGCGCGCTCGCGGGCGGCCCGGAAGTGGGGCTCCAGCGGGACGGAGTCGAGGGTGACGAAGGGGGCGACCAGCTTGCGGATCCGGCCGGCGGCGGCCAGCAGGCCGACGTCGGGGCCACCGTACGAGATCACGGTGAGATCGGTGATCTCGGACCGGAGCAGTGCCCGCACCAGGGCCATGGGTTTGCGCCGGGACCCCCAGCCGCCGATGCCGATGGTCATCCCGCTGTGCAGCTGCCCGACCACCTCCTCGGGCGACAGGGTCTTGTCCGTCCTGTCCGTCCTGCCGGTCATGCGCGTTCTCCCTTCCCGAAGGTGTCGCGGACCCGGTCGGCCACCCCGCTGAGGTTGGCCTCGAAGGTGAAGCCCTGCTCGAAGCGGTAGCTGCGGCGCACGTCCACGGGGTCGATCCCGTTGATGGCCGCCTTGGCGAGCCGGATCAGATGGCCGTCCTTCTTCGCGATCTCGGCGGCCAGCTCCAGGGCGGCGGCGCGCAGCTCCGCGCGCGGGACCACCTTCCAAACCGAGCCGTGGGCGTGCAGTTCGGCGGCGGTCGCGGTGCGCGAGGTGTAGTACAGCGCGCGCATCAGGTGCTGCGGGACCAGCCGCGCCAGGTGGGTGGCGGCGCCGAGCGCACCCCGGTCCAGTTCGGGCAGCCCGAAGGTGGCGTCCTCGGAGGCGACGATCGCGTCGGCGTTGCCGACGAGCCCGATGCCGCCGCCCAGGCAGAACCCGTGCACGGCCGCGACGACCGGCACCTCGCACTCGTACACGGCGGCGAAGGCCTCGTAGCAGCCCCGGTTGGCGCCGACGAGCGCGGCGTGTCCGCTGTCGCGCTGCATCTCCTTGATGTCGACGCCGGCGTTGAAGCCGCGGCCCTCGGCGGCGAGGACGACGCACCGGACCTCGGGGTCGCGGCCGGCCGCCCGCAGGGCGTCGGCGAGTTCGTACCAGCCCTGCACCGGGAGCGCGTTGACGGGTGGGAAGTCGACTGTGACGAGTGCGATGCCCTTGTCGGGGCTTGAGGTGGAGACACCCATGAGCGGATCAGCTACCTTTCCACCAAACATTTGTTAGGTGAGGAAGGTAGCAGCCCATGGAGCTCGACGGGAGGGTGGTCGTCGTCACCGGAGGAACCCGGGGCGTCGGCGCCGGGATCGCCCGGTCGTTCCTCGCGGCCGGCGCGGACGTGGTCGTCTGCGCCCGGCGGCCACCGGAGCAGGAGGTGGTGGCGGACGGTCGGACGGCCGCGTTCACCCCGGTCGACCTGCGCGATCCCGCCGCCGTGCACGCGTTCTTCGGCGCGGTCGCGGCCCGGTACGGGCGACTCGACTGCCTGGTCAACAACGCGGGCGGCACCCCGTACCGGCTGCTGAGCGAGGGCGAGGCGCAGCGCCACGCGCGCGTCGTCGAGCTCAACCTGATCGCGCCGATGGCCGCCTCGCTCGCGGCGTATCCCTGGCTGCGGGAAGCGCGGGGCTCGGTGGTCATGATCGGCAGCGTCAGCGGGACCCGTCCCTCGCCGGGGACGGCCGCGTACGGCGCAGCCAAGGCGGGGCTGGAGAACCTGGCCCGGTCCATGGCCGTCGAATGGGCCCCCGAAGTGCGGGTCAACTCCCTGGTCCTCGGCATGGTGCGGACCGAACTGGCCCACCTGCACTACGGCGACGAGACCGGCATCGCCGCGGTCGGCGCCACCGTCCCGTTGGGGCGCCTCGCGGACCCCTCGGACGTGGGGGCGGCGGCGGTGTTCCTGGCCTCGGACCGGGCGGCGTACGTGAGCGGGGCGAGCCTGCTGGTGCACGGGGGCGGCGAGCGCCCGGCGTTCTTGGATGCGGCAACTGTCAACAAGGAGGACCGAGATGGCGGGACTGTGTGAAGGTCGGGTCGTGATCGTGACGGGCGCGGGGCGGGGGTTGGGGCGCGCCCATGCGCTGGCCTTCGCGGCGGAAGGGGCGAAGGTCGTCGTCAACGACCTCGGGGTCGGTCTCGACGGGTTGCCGGGGCCGGACGGCCCGGCGGCCCGGGTGGTCGCCGAGATCGAGGCGCTGGGCGGCGAGGCGGTCGCGCACGGCGGGGACGTCGCCACGTCGAAGGGTGCGGCCTCGCTGGTGGCGGCGGCCGTGGACGCCTTCGGGCGCCTGGACACCCTCGTCAACAACGCGGGCTTCCTGCGGGACCGGATGCTGGTCAACCTGGACGAGGACGACTGGGACGCGGTCATGCGGGTCCACCTCAAGGGCCACTTCCTGCCGCTGCGGTCGGCGGCCGCGTGGTGGCGGGCGGAGGCGAAGGCGGGCCGGCCGGTGGTCGCCCGGGTGGTCAACACCTCCTCCGGGGCCGGCCTGCTGGGCTCGGTCGGCCAGGGCAACTACAGCGCGGCCAAGGCCGGGATCCTCGCCCTCACGGCGGTCGCGGCGCAGGAGATGGGCCCCTACGGGGTCCAGGTCAACGCGATCGCCCCGGCGGCACGGACCCGGATGACGGAGCGGACCTTCGCCGAGACCATGGCCGCTCCCGCGGCGGGCGACTTCGACGTGATGGCCCCCGAGAACGTCTCCCCGCTGGTGGTGTGGCTGGGGGCGGAGGCTTCGGCGGGGGTCACGGGCCGGGTCTTCGAGACGGAGGGCGGCCGGATCACGGTGATGGAGGGCTGGCGGCCGGGCCCCACGGCGGACCGGGGCGCGCGCCGGACCCCGGCGGAGGCGGGGGAGGCGGCCCGGGAACTCCTCGCGGCGGCGCAGGCTCCGCTGCCGGTGTACGGCGCGCGGTAGCGGGCCCCGGTCCGGCCCCGGCGGCGGGGTCGGAGGCTAAGGTTCCTGGTCCGGGACAAGAGCCGAAGGGACACGAACCGATGATGGCCGTCACGCCGACCCCGCAGAAGATCACCACGTTCCTGATGTTCGAGGGGCGGGCGGAGGAGGCGATGACCTTCTACCTCTCGCTGTTCGACGACGCGGAGGTGGTCGCCATCAGCCGCTACGGCCCCGACGAGACCGGACCCGGAGCCGGACCCGAGGGGACCGTGCGCCACGCGACCTTCTCCCTGGCCGGACAGCAGTTCATGTGCATCGACAGCCCGGCCCAGCACGCGTTCGGCTTCACGCCCGCCGTGTCGCTGTACGTCCAGTGCGAGGACGAGGCCGAGATCGAACGCCTCTACGGAGCCCTCGCCGAGCAGGGCACCGAGCTGATGCCCCTGGGCTCGTACGGGTTCAGCCATCGGTTCGGCTGGGTGAACGACCGCTTCGGCGTCTCCTGGCAGCTGAACGTCGCGGCCCCGCCCAGCGCGGGCGGGTGACGCGCCGGCCCGGACCGGATTGTCCCGGACCGGATGTCCCGGACCGGGCCGGTTCCTTTCGTGCCCTCCCCGTGGGGGCCGGGTGCAGGGGACGGGAGCGGGCTCAGGCCGCGGCGGGCGCTCGCTCGGGGGCGGCCGTGGCGCTGCCGCCGTCCTTCTCGGCCCGCAGGTCCGGCAGGAGGGTGAACAGGCCGAGGAAGGCCATGACCACGCCGAGGACGAGCGGGGCCCGGAGCCCGTATGCGTTGATGCCGACGCCGCCGAGCCAGGAGCCGATGACGATGCCGAGCGTGATGAAGGAGGAGTGCACGGTGTTGACCAGCGGGCGGGCGTTCGCGGTGCGCTGGACCCGGGTGATCATGCAGGGGTTCATCGTGACGCCGACCAGACCGATGCCCATCATGAAGATCAGCGCGGGTGCGGTGACCTCGGCGAAGACGGCGAAGCCGGCGAGGAAGACCATGTTGAGCCCGAGCCCGACGAGCTGGGTCACGATCGTGTGCCGGTCGGCGAAGCGGCCCACGACGTGGTTGCCGACGACGGTCGCTGCTCCGTAGGCGACCAGCAGCCACGGCACCGAGCCCTCGCTGAAGCCGGTGAGCTCGGTGAGGATCGGCGTGAAGTAGCTGAAGGCGGAGAAGGTGGCGCCGATGATCAGCGTGGAGGTGGAGAACACCAGCCACAGCCGCGGGTTCTCGAAGACGCGCACCTCCTCCTTGACGGAGGGTCCGCCCTCCCCCTCGGCGCCGGTCACGGAAGGGACGCCGACGATCGTGGCGAGGGCCGCGAGCACGGTCAGCCCCGAGATCGCCCAGAAGGCGGCCCGCCAGCCGAACTGGCCGCCGACGAAGGTGGAGAGGGGCAGCCCGAGCAGGGTGCCGAGCATCAGCCCGTTCATGGCGGCGCCGATCGCCTTGCCGCGCACCTCCGGCTCGGTGATCTCGGCGACGACCGAGAGCGAGACGCCGAAGAAGGCGGAGGAGGCGACACCCGTGACGACGCGCCCGATGGCCATCGTCACGTAGTCGGTGGACAGCGCGGCCACGACGTTGCCGCCGAGGAAGACCGCGAAGAGCACCATCAGGGCGCTCTTGTGCGGGAGTTTGAGCACGGCGGTGGCCAGGAAGGGCCCGCCGAGAGCCATGGCGACGGCGAACGCGGTGATCAGGTAGCCGACTCGGGGGACGGTGACCCCGAGCCCTTCGGAGATCTGGGGCATCAGGCCGGCCACCACGAATTCACTGGTGACCATGGCGAAGATGCCGAGGGCGAGGACGTACACGGCCTTGGGCACGGCCGTCACCACCTTTCTATAAGAAAACGATCGTTCCAGAATGCGGGTGGGCGGGACCCCGCCCCGGGTCAAGGGGATTGAGGGTCGGTCAGTGGGCCCGAGGGGTCGGAGCCGGACGTCGAGCGGGCGTCAGCCGGTACGCGACAGGCCCGTGAGGGCCTGGTCGACGACCTGGGTCAGGTAGTCCCGGTCCGCCGTCCGCTCCATGACGCGCAGCCCCTGGGTGAGGGTGACGAGGAACCGGGCGGTGATGCGCACGTCGACGCCGGGCGCCAGCTCCCCGGCCACCTCCGCGCGCAGCAGGAGGTAGGCGAAGGCCTCCTCCAGGGACCCCAGTGCCCCGCCGAGCCGTTCGGCGGCCTTCGCGTCCCCCGGTAGCCGCTCCAGCACGCCGTGGGTGACCATGCACCCGCCGCGGAGCGGATCGGCCAGCGCTGATTCGACGTAGGAGAGGAGGAAGGCGCGCAGGACCGGCAGGGTGGGGCCCTCGTCGGAAGGGGCGAGGTCCGTCCGGGCGCGGTCCGCCTCGACGGCGCAGTACAGGTCCAGCGCCTTGAGGTAGAGGTCGTGCTTGGAGCCGTAGGCGGCGTACATGCTGGAGCGGTTGATGCCCAGCGCGTCCACGAGGTCCTGGATCGAGGTGGCCTCGTACCCCTGGTGGCGGAACAGCTCCATGGCCTTCACCAGGGCGGACTGCGGGTCGAACTCCTTGGGCCTCGCCATGGACCTGAGGCTACCCCATTTCCAACCGATCGTTTCAGAAAGGAGGTGCAGTGGTCCGGCGTTCGCCGAAATTCGGCGGGAACCGTCCCGCACCCACACCTCCCGGCGTGCGGACCAGCAGCGGCTTCGCCATGTGCGGATCACCTGCGAGGGCTGAAACGGAAGCGGGCCCGGCCCCCTGGCGAGGGGTCGGGTCCGAGTCTTCAGCGGTGCGTTGTCCTATGACTACCCGCTACATCCACTCGCTGAACCGCAACCGGCCCATCATGTTGCCCATTTCCTGTTCCGAGACCTTCGGCCGCGGATCCCGCGGGTCCCGGGGGGCCTTGCGGTCCCGGCGGGCCTGGCACGCCGTTCGCGCCGGCCGTGGCCGCGCCACCGACGACCCCGAGCGGACGCCGGTCCCTTTCGGCCAGGGTGCGATCGGCCTCGACATGCAGGCCACGATGTTGTGATGATCACTTACGAGAGCACCTCGCGCACGGCCAAGGCTGGAAACCTCAACCTCCACTTCCACGAGGCAGGACCGGACCGCACCGACGCCCCCGTCCTCGTCCTCCTCCACGGCGGCGGACCCGGCGCCTCGGCCTGGTCCAACTTCGGGCCCAACATGCCCTTCCTCGCCGAGCGGTTCCGCACCCTGCTCATCGACCAGCCCTGCTACGGCCGCTCCGACAAGCCCGAACCCGACCGCGACTACTTCAGCTTCAGCGCCGCTGCGACCGCCGCCCTCATGAACGAACTCGGCATCGAGAAGGCCCACTTCATCGGCAACTCCCTCGGCGGCGGCACCGCCGTCCGGATGTCGCTGAACCACCCGGACAAGGTGGGCAAGCTGCTGCTCATGAGCCCCGGTGGAATTTCGGTCAATCTCTTCTCGGCCGACCCCACCGAAGGCATCCGGCGGCTCTTCGCGTTCGCCGCGGCCGCCGAACCCACCCGCGAGCAGATGCGCGCCTTCCTCACGACGCTCGTCCACGACCCCTCGCTCATCACCGACGAACTCGTCGAAGAGCGCTACGCCCGGGCCATGGACCCGGACGCGCGGATCGGAAGCGCCCGCATGGGCGCCTCCTTCGCCAACCCCGCCTGGCAGCAGGACACCCTGCTCTGGCGCGAGGCCCACCGCATCAGCCACCCCACCCTGCTCACCTGGGGGCGCGAGGACCGGGTCAACCCGCTCGACGGCGCGCTGTTCGCCCTCAAGGCCGTCCCCGACGCTCGCCTGCACGTCTTCCCGCGCTGCGGCCACTGGGCGCAGACCGAGGCCTTCGACGACTTCAACCGCCTCGCCGCGGACTTCTTCGCACATTGACGCCGAACCTCGCACCGGTCGGCGAGGGCTGCTCGGCGGCGGTGACGGGGGAGGCCTACCCCGGACCGGGCGCGACGATCGGCCCGGCCGCGGCCTTCGGCCGGGCGGCCAGGGGCGCCATCGCCGCGGGGCTCGGCTGACGGAGGCGGGGCCCCGGCGGTGCGGTGGGGCGGCGGGCTCGCACTGCCCGCCGCCCCGGGGCAGATCGGGTCGGGTCAGGTCGGGTCAGGTCGGATCGGCTCGGCTCGGTTCAGGAGAGCTTGCCGTTGTAGTCCGGCAGCTTGACGGTGCGCTCCGCGTGACCGCCGACGAGGTCGGTCGGGCTGTTGCCGATGTTGGCGATGATCGTGTAGCCGCGCGCCTCGATCTCCGCCCGCTTGCCCGTCTTGTAGGCGCTGACCTCATCGAACAGGTCGGGCAGGTCGCGGACGTAGAGCCCCGAGATCGGGTAGCCCACGGCCTTGAGGTTGCGCTCGGTGAGGGAGTGGATGATCCCGGGGCGGGCGGTGACGAAGAAGATCGCGACGCCGCGCTCGTGCGCGTACTGGGTCAGCGCGCGGACCTTGGCGATCGCGGGGGTCGGGAAGGTCCAGAACCAGTGGAAGTCCGTCTCCAACGAGGTGTTGTCGATGTCCAGGACGAGGGCGGGCTTCTCGCCGGCGGGCGAGGCGGCGATGCGGGCCTCGATGGCGGGCCGGGCCGCGTCGATCACGGCGGCGACGTCCCGCTGCCAGGTGGCGTAGTCGATGCCGAGGATCGCGGCGTTGCCGCCGGGCGCGGAGGCGGCCGGAGCCGCGGCCGCGGCCACGGGTGCGGGAGCCGGTGCCGGGACGGGCGCGGCCTGGGCCGCGGTGGCCGGAACCAGCGTCAGGACGGCGGCGGCCGCGGCCACGCCGATGGCGGCGGTACGGGGCGTACGGGTGCGGCGGGTGCTGCGCATGGGGGGCGCTCCCTCGGTCACGGAGTTGGCATGTACGTGACCAGAGTTGGCGAGAACCGACCCTATGTCTACTGGCCGGTAGGAAACTTTTTGTGGCCGCGTGATGAATGATCTACGTGGTGCAGTCGAGCACGGTGCGGCACAGCCCGCAACGGGCCCGCAGCCGCCCGCGCACCGGCACCCGCAGTCGCTGCGCGCACACCGGACACGGGAAGCTCACCCGCAACCCGGCGCCGGTCCCCTCCGGTTCGAAGCGGTAGGCGGAGCCGTCGGCGGGACCCGCACCGGCGGGACCCGCACCGGCGCGGCGCGCCTTCGCGTACCGCCGCCGCGCCAGTGGCCCGGCGGCCGTCAGTGGGGCCCTGCGGTGGTCGCGCTCGGCCAGCGCGCGCCCGTGCACGTAGGCCTCGTACGCCTGCGGGCTGGTGAACCAGGGGGCGGGGTCCTCGCCGAACAGGGCGGCGCGCTTGGCGAGGACGTAACCGAACTCCTCCGGCGTGAGGTAGCCGAACCTCTGGTGGGTCAGGGCGTCCTCGCGGTACGCGTTCAGGAGCAGCCAGCCCGCCCCCAGGTAGGCGGCGGTGGTGTCGGTCAGGATCTCGTTCTCCGCGGTGCCGGGGAAGCGCAGGTCCAGCCGGTGCAGGAGGACGTGGGCCACCTCGTGCGCGAGGGCGGCCGCCAGGTCGCGGCGGTGGGTGCGGAAGCGGTCGTTGACCTCGACGAAGTACTCGGGGCCCGCGACCAGTTCCACGGTGGCGGCCTGCTCCATCGCCCGGAAGGAGACCACCATGCGCGCGTCGGGCAGTCGGAGCGTGCGCACCGTCGCGGCGGCCACCCGTTGTGCGCCCAGGTGGAGGTCATCGGCGTCGTCGAAAGCGGCGTCGACGGGGGCGAAGCTCGTGTCTTAGGCCCGGATCCCGTCGGCCGACAGTCGGCGGAAGAGCGCGGTGATCGAGGCGCGGACGGTCGCCAGATGCGGAAATCCGTGCTCGACGGGGCTGCGCGACCCCCTGTTCTCCGTCATCGGGCCCTCCTTACCGCAATCTCTGCCGCCGCGGCGGGAGTTGGCCGAAATTGCCTTCTTGATGTCCACCACACGCCTGTTGTGTCATGGACCCGTCATTCACCCGATGACGCGCACGCACAGCCCAACCCCCCACGAAAGGCAGTGTGTTGACTGTGACCACCCTTGTGCAGTTGATGAAGCGCACCCTCGCCGTCGGCGCGGTCGCCCTCGCCGCCGTCAGCCTCCAGCCCGGCACCGCCACCGCCGGCCCGGCACCCGTCGTCGGCGGCACCCGCGCCGCCCAGGGCGAGTTCCCCTTCATGGTGCGCCTCTCCATGGGCTGCGGCGGAGCCCTCTACACCCAGCAGATCGTCCTTACCGCCGCCCACTGCGTGAGCGGCTCCGGCAACAACACCTCCATCACCGCCACCGCCGGGGTCGTCGACCTCAACAGCTCCAGCGCCATCAAGGTCAAGTCCACCAAGGTCCTCCAGGCCCCCGGCTACAACGGCAAGGGCAAGGACTGGGCCCTCATCAAGCTCGCCAAGCCCATCAACCTGCCCACCCTCAAGATCGCCGACACCAAGGCCTACGACAGCGGCACCTTCACCGTCGCAGGCTGGGGAGCCGCCCGCGAGGGCGGCGGCCAGCAGCGCTACCTCCTGAAGGCCAACGTCCCCTTCGTCTCCGACGCCAGCTGCCAGAGCTCGTACGGCAGCGACCTCGTCCCCGGCGAGGAGATCTGCGCCGGCCTGCCGCAGGGCGGCGTCGACACCTGTCAGGGCGACTCCGGCGGCCCCATGTTCCGCCGCGACAACAACAACGCCTGGATCCAGGTCGGCATCGTCAGCTGGGGCGAGGGCTGCGCCCGACCGAACTACCCCGGCGTCTACACCGAGGTCTCCACCTTCGCCGCCGCGATCAAGAGCGCCGCGGCCGGCATGTAGCTCGCCCTGCTCCGCCCGCTCCTCCCGCCCGCCCTTCCGGCCGGTCACGCACCGGCCGGAAGGGCGGTCTCCGGTTCCACGGCGGGCGACGGGTGGCGGCAGCGGGCGAGCGGTCACCGCTGGCGACCGTGGCACGGCCGGAACCTGCTTCCGGACGACCCTCGAAAGCCGGCCGGACACCGAGGTCGTCACCGCCGCCGCCTTCACCGCCACCGCCGCCGGACACCGGCCGGACCTCCTGCTCCTCGACGTCCGCATGCCGGGACTCGACGGCCTCGAAGTCACCCGCCGCCTCTCCGGCAACCCGGCCACGACCGACACACCGCACATCGTCATCGGCATCGTCACCACCTTCGACCTCGACGAGTACGCCCATGCGGCGCTCCGCGGCGGAGCGCCCGCCTTCCTCCTGAAGGACACCGGCCCCGCCGTGCTGGTTGAAGCGGTCCGGGCGGCAGTCGCCGGAGCCCCCTCGTCCCGCCCGCCGCCCGCCGCCCGCCGCCCGGTGATCGTGCCGGGCCCGGGCGATCCAGCGCTGCCAGGGGCGCCACCCAGTGGTAGCCGGAGGAGTTCGAGGCGCGGGGTCCGGGGCGGGGCCCCGGGAGGTCCCGGCGCAGCCGGCCCGATCCCGATCCCGACCCCGACCCCGATCCCGATCCCGATCCCGACCCCGACCCCGATCCCGAGCTCGAGCCCGATCCCGACCCCGATCCCGAGCTCGAGCCCGATTCCGCGCCCGGGCGCCCTCGCCCGCCAGCGCCGGCGGCCAGAGGTCACCGGGGCCACCCGCCGGCCCCTGGGCGTCCTAGCCCAGCGCGATGGCCCGCAGTGCGGCCAGGTGTCGCTCGTAGACCGCCCGCCCCTCGGCGGTCAGCGAGACCCAGGTGCGCGGACGCCGCCCGACCCGGCCCTTCTGGACCTGCACCCAGCCCGCCTCCTCCAGCGCCGCCACCTGTTTCGACAGTACCGAGTCCGAGACCTCGACCAGGTCCCGTACGAAAGCGAACTCGGCCTTGTCCAGCGGAGCCAGCGCCGCCACCACCGAAAGCCGTACGGGGGCGTTCAGCAGCGGCGCGAGGTCGTGCCGCGGATGCCCGCCCCGCTTCACGTCCGCCCCGGTGTCCGCGTCCGCCCCGGTGTCCGGGGTCGGCCCGTCCGTCATGCCGTCCTCCGCATCTCGGTCCAGGCGCCGACGGCCAGGGGCAGCGCACACACCGCCGCGGCCACCGCCGCGAACGGCACGCCGTGCCCGAACAGCGCGGTGCCGAGGGTGACCGTCAGGGCGAACAACGTCGCCCAGGACGCCACCAGCAGCACGTGCTTCTTCCCGAACCCCCGCCGCATCGCGCGCTGCCGCGCCGCGTACACGCTCAGCCCGGCCACCAGCAGCCCATTGGTCACCGAGAACGTCACCGCCGAGATCGGCCCGTGCCACAGCACGGCCATCGGTACGAGCACCAGCTGCCCGGCCGCGAACACCCACAGGTAGCGCGCGTACCAGCCGCTGCGCTGCCGCGCCGCCCGCTCCAGACCGGCCGCCCGACCCAACGCCCCGACCGCCTTCGCCGTCTCCTCCATGGTTCCCCCTCGCTCGCACACGGATGATCGCTCCTAGTCGATTTCCACTATGGCGAGTACTTTCCACTCTGGCAAGTGTCTGGCGGCCGTCTCACAGGCCGATTGCCCGAGGAACCGACGGCCGCCGCCACGTATTCTCGGGAACCATGAACATCAGCGACCTCGACAACGGCACCGGCACGGGCGCGGCCGACGACTCCGCAGGCATCGACGAGAGCGTCACCGCCGAACTCGCCCGCCTGCGCGACAGCATCGACAACATCGACGCCGCCGTCGTCCACATGCTCGCCGAACGCTTCAAGTGCACCCAGCAGGTCGGCCACCTCAAGGCCAGGCACCAGCTGCCCCCCGCCGACCCGGGCCGCGAAGCCAGCCAGATCGCCCGCCTGCGCCAGCTCGCCGAGAACGCCAAACTCGACCCCGCCTTCGCCGAGAAGCTCCTCAACTTCATCATCGCCGAGGTCATCCGCCACCACGAGACGATCGCTGCGGGCGAAGAGTAGAAGGGAGAAGCCGGGGGTCCGGCCGCCCACTGGGGCAGCATGGGCCCCATGTCCGCACTGACGCGCAACGAAGCGCAGCTCCGAGCCCAGCTCCTCGACGTCCAGCACTACGCCGTCACCCTCGACCTCACCGGCGACGACGAGACCTTCGACTCCGCCACCGTCGTCCGGTTCACCGCACGCACCGCCGCAGACACCTTCATCGAGCTGAAGCCCGCCGAATTGCGCTCGGCCACCCTCGACGGCATCCCCCTCGACCCGGCCACCCTCGCCGACGACCGGCTGCCGCTCACCGGCCTCACCGAAGGCCCCCACGAGCTGCACCTCGACACCCGCATGCGCTACTCGCGCACCGGCGAGGGCCTGCACCGCTTCACCGACCCGGCCGACAACCAGACGTACGTCTACAGCCAGATGTTCCTGGACGACGTCCAGCGGGTCTTCCCGGCCTTCGACCAGCCCGACCTCAAGGCCGTCTTCGAATTCACCGTCACCGCCCCCGCCCACTGGACCGTCCTCGCCAACGGCATCACCACCCGCACCGGCGCCGCCCCCGACAACAGCGGCGCAGCCATCTGGCAGTCCGCCCCCACCCCCCTCATCTCCACCTACCTCGCCGCCGTCGCCGCCGGCCCCTGGCACAGCATCCGCACCGAACACGCCGGACTGCCCTTCGGCATCCACTGCCGCCAGTCCCTCGCACCCCACATGGACGTCGACGCCGAAGAAATCCTTTCCATCACCAAGGCCTGCTTCGACCGGTACCAGGAGAAGTTCACCGAGCCCTACCCCTTCGACTCCTACGACCAGGCCTTCGTGCCCGAGTTCAACGCCGGCGCCATGGAGAACCCCGGACTCGTCACCTTCCGCGACGAGTTCATCTTCCGATCCGCCGTCACCGACACCGAACGCCAGTCCCGCGCCATGGTCATCGCCCACGAGATGGCCCACATGTGGTTCGGCGACCTCGTCACCCTCGCCTGGTTCGACGACATCTGGCTCAACGAATCCTTCGCCGAATACATGGGCTACCAGACCCTCACCGAAGCCACCCGCTTCACCGACACCTGGACCGACTTCGGCGTCACCCGCAAGCCCTGGGGCTACGACGCCGACCAGCGCCCCTCCACCCACCCCGTCGCCCCCGCCCCCGAAGACGTCCCCGACACCGCCTCCGCCCTCCTCAACTTCGACGGCATCTCCTACGCCAAGGGCGCCTCCGCCCTGCGCCAGCTCGTCGCCTGGCTCGGCGAGAAGGACTTCCTGGCCGGCATCAACACCCACTTCGCCCGCCACAAGTTCGCCAACGCCTCCCTCGCCGACTTCATCGACTCCCTCGCCGCCCACACCGAACGCGACATCCGCGCCTGGGCCGACATCTGGCTGCGCACCACCGGCATCGACACCCTCACCTCCCGCATCGAGGAATCCGAGGGCCGCCCCGACACCGCCACCGGCTGGACCCTCGCCGTCGACCGCCGCGGCAGCCGCCCCCACCACATCGCCGTCGGCGTCTACGACCGCGACCCCGCCGACGACCGCTTCCTCGAACTGCGCGAACTCCTCGACCTCGACGTCCCCTCCGACGAGATCATCTCCGTGACCGGAGCCCGCCCGGCCCTCCTCGTCCTCAACGACGTCGACCTCACCTACGCCAAGGTCCGGCTCGACGAAACCTCCGTCGAAACGGTCCTGCGCAGCCTCTCCGGCATCCCCGAGGCACTCACCCGCGCCGTCGTCTGGAACGCCCTGCGCGACATGGTCCGCGACGGCGAACTCGACCCCCACGCCTACCTGGCCACCGCCGCCGCGCACCTGCCCGAAGAGGACGACCTCGCCATCGTCCAAGGCGTCCTCGCCTTCGCCCGCACCCAGGTTGCCGTGCGCTACCTCGCCCCCGAAGAGCAGACCGCGGCCCTCGCCACCCTCACCACCATCGCCCGCGACCTGCTCCGGCGCACCGAGGACGGCTCCGAGCCCGGCATGCGGCTGACCGCCGTACGCACCCTCGTCGACAGCGCCACCCAGCCCGACACCATCGCCGCCTGGCTCACCGACGACACCGTCCCCGGCGGCCCCGCACTCGACCCCGAACTGCGCTGGCGCATCCTCGGCCGCCTCGCCGTCCTCGGCGCCGTCGGGGAAGCCGAGATCGACGCCGCCCTCGCCGCAGACACCAGCGCCACCGGCCAGGAAGGCGCCGCCCGCTGCCGCGCCGCCCTCCCCACCATCGAGGCCAAGGCCGCCGCCTGGGACCGCCTCTTCCACGACGACAGCCTGTCCAACTACCTCTTCAGCGCCACCGCCCAGGGCTTCTGGCAGCCCGAACAGGCCGAACTGCTCACGCCGTACGTCACCCGCTACTACCCGGAGGCCGTCGCCCTCGGCGCCCGCCGCGGCCCGGCCATCGGCGAAGCCGCTGGCCGCTGGGCGTTCCCCGCGTACGCCGTCGACGAGTCCAACCTCCAGGCCGGCCACACCTGCCTCACGAACCCGGACGTCATCCCCCTCCTGCGCCGCAAACTGGTCGACCAACTCGACGACCTCGCCCGCGCCCTCAAGGTCCGCCGAGCCTCTGCCGAGAGCTAGCCGGAAGCCGGCGAACGGGGCCCGAGCCAGGCCCGGGCCCCCGACCGGCCCCTTGGCCCAGGCCGGCCCCGCAGCCCCCGACCCGGCCCCGGGCCCCGGCTGTGGTTCCCGACCCGGGCCCCGGGCTCGGGCCCCCGACCCGGTCCCTGGCCCGGTCACGGGCTCGGCCCCCGAGCCGGCCCCGGGCTCGGCCCCTGGTCCCGGCTGTGGCCGCCGGCCTGGCCTCTGGTCCCGTTCCAGCCTCTGGTCCCTGCCCAGCTCCTGGTTCCGTTCCGGCCCGTGGCCCCGCCCCCGGCTGAACCCGGGCTCGGCCCCTGGTTCCGGCTGTGGCCCCCAGCCTGGCCTCCGGTCCCGTTCCGGCTCCCGGTCCCGGCACCCCCGGCTGCGCCCGGGCTCCGGCCCCCCGGGCCCCGCCCCTGCCCCCGCTCCGGCCGGCCCTCGGCCGGGGCTTGGTCGGGGCTTGGTCGGTCGGTTTCTCGACTCCGGACAAACCCCGGCGGTTACCCCATTCGGGTCTGATCGTTGTACCGGCCGGGTGCGGTGCCCGCCCCGCCCGCCCCGCACCCGGCCAGCCCCGGAGGACCCCGATGACCGCGCCGCCCGGCCCACGCGCAACACCCCCGCTCGCCGGAGGCCCCGACGGGCCCACCGCCCTGCGCCCCCTCCTCGACACCGTCCTCGACGCCCTCACCACCGGCGCCCACGACCGCGGCGGCCCCCTCCCCGCCGGCGGCCCGACCACCGTCACCGCCCGCGTCCACGCCGCCCTCGGCGACGCCGGCGTACTCCCCGCCCACGGCACCGGCGCCCACGAAGCCCTCCGCACCCTCGTCCACACCCTGGCCGCCGGCGCCGCCGACCCCGCCGACCCCCTCTGCGCAGCCCACCTGCACTGCCCCCCGCTCGCCGTCGCGGCCGCCGCCGACCTCGCCGCCTCCGCCCTGAACCCCTCCCTCGACTCCTGGGACCAGGCCCCCGCCGCCTCCGCCGTCGAAGCCCTCCTCACCCGCACGCTCGCCGCCGAGTTCTACGACACCCCCCACGCCGACGCCCTCGTCACCACCGGCGGCACCGAAGCCAACCAACTCGCCGTCCTCCTCGCCCGCGAACGCCACGGCCCCGCCCTCACCGTCCTCCACGGAGCCAACGCCCACCACTCCGTACCCCGCGCCGCCTGGCTCCTCGGCCTGCCCCCGGCCACCGAACTCCCCACCCCCGCCGGCACCCTCGACCCCGCCCGCCTCGCCGAAGCCCTCGCCGCCGCCCTCGGCCCCACCCTCGTCACCGTCACCGCCGGCACCACCGACGCAGGCCTCATCGACCCGCTCCACCGCATCGCCGACCTCTGCGACCGCTACGGCGCCGACCTCCACATCGACGCCGCCTACGGCGGCCTCCTCGCCCTCAGCCCCCGTCACCGCGACCAACTCGCCGGACTCGGCCGCGCCCACTCCCTCACCATCGACCTGCACAAACTCGGCTGGCAGCCCGTCGCCGCAGGCCTCCTCGCCGTCCCCGACACCGCCCTCCTGGCCCCCCTCGCCCACCAGGCCGACTACCTCAACGCCACCGACGACACCGAAGCGGGCCTGCCCGACCTCCTCGGCCGCTCCCTGCGCACCACCCGCCGCCCCGACGCCCTCAAGATCGCCACCACCCTCCGCGCCCTCGGCCGCGACGGCCTCACCGCGCTCATCGACCGCACCGTCGACACCGCACACCACCTCGCCCGACTCCTCGACGCCCACCCCGGCTTCGAACTCCACGCACCCCCCACCCTCACCACCGTCCTCTTCCGGCCCACCCACGCCGACGACGACCACCTCGCCACCCTGCGCCGCACCCTCCTGCACCAAGGCCGCGCCGTCCTCGGCCGCACCCACGCCGACGGCCGCCTCTGGCTCAAAGCCACCCTGCTCAACCCGCACACCACAGCGGGGGACCTGGACCAGCTCATTTCCCTCCTGGAAGGCAGCACCCACCGATGACCGCCCAGCTCGACGCCCCCCACGACCTTGTCGGAATCGGGATCGGCCCCTTCAACCTGTCCCTCGCAGCGCTCGCCCACGGCCTGCCCCAACAAGGAGCCGGCGAACTCGCCACCGCCTTCTACGACCAGCGCCGCGACTTCCGCTGGCACCCCGGACTCCTCATCGAAGGAGCCACCCTCCAGGTCCCCTTCCTCGCCGACCTGGTCACCCTCGCCGACCCGGCCAGCCCCTGGAGCTTCCTCAGCTACCTCAGGCACAAGGAACGGCTCTTCCCCTTCTACTTCGCCGAGCAGTTCCACATCCACCGCGCCGAATACGACGCCTACTGCCGCTGGGTCGCCGGCCGCGTCCCCGGACTCCACTTCGGCCACCAGGTCGACGCCGTCCGCTGGAACCCCGAACGCGACCTCTTCGAAGTCGACTTCACCCAACTCGACGCCACCGGCGAAGCCGAAGCCCTCGGCCGCACCCACGCCCGTAACCTCGCCCTCGGCATCGGCACCGCCCCCTACGTCCCCGAACCCCTGCGCCCCCTCGCCGACGCCCCCACCGTCCCCGTCATCCACTCCGCCGACTACCTCGACAACCGCCAACGCATCCTCGGCGCCGAACACGTCACCGTCATCGGATCGGGCCAGTCCGGCGCCGAAGTCTTCCTCGACCTCCTGCGCGCCCGCCCCGCCGGCCGCGAACGCCTCACCTGGCTCGCCCGCACCCCCTCCTTCGCCCCCATGGAGTACTCCAAGCTCGGCCTCGAACACTTCACCCCCGACTACACCCGCTACTTCCACTCCCTCCCCGAACCCGTACGCGACCAACTCGTCCCCACCCAATGGCAACTCCACAAGGGCATCGACACCGACACCATCGCCGCCATCCACTCCGAGCTCTACCGCCGCACCCTCCACGGAGGCTGGCCCGACGCCGTCCTCACCCCCGGAGTCAGCGTCCGCACCGCCGGTCGCGTCGCCACCACCAAGGTCGAACTCCACCTCGAACACGTCGAGCAGGGCACCCGCTCCCGCCTCACCACCGACGCCGTCGTCCTCGCCACCGGATACCGGGAGCGACCGCTGGGCAGCCTCCTCGCCGGCCTCGACCCGTACCTGCGCAAGGACTCCTCCGGCCGCCCCCGCATCGACGACCGCTACCGGATGATCCTCGACCCCACCGTCACCGGCAGCGTCTTCGTCCAGAACGGCGAACGCCACTCCCACGGTGTCGGCGCCCCCGACCTCGGCCTCGCCGCCTGGCGCAGCGCCGCCATCCTCAACACCCTCACCGGCAAGGAGCCCTACCCCCAGCCGGCCCGCACCGCCTTCACGACCTTCGGCCTCGACCAGCGCGAACACAGCCGACCCCGCCCCGCCGGCGAACTCCGCCCCCTCGTCGACCACCCCTGAGAGGTCCGCGTCCGGTGATCGAGATCCCGCCCCCACCGCCCCGGGCCGCCACGAGGGGCGGGAACGTGACCGGATACAACTATCTGCGCAGACCGAACGTCCCTTCTGTCGAAGAAACGTTTCCAGGGGGTTTTGTCTGTGAAGTTTTCCCGGATCGCCGCAGCGGTGACCACCGCTGCCCTTGCTCCGGCCGTCCTCATCGCGTCACCGGCCTTCGCCGCCGGCCACGACGCCCCGGCCACCGGCAACCAGCCGGCACCGACCACGCCGGACCAGGCCGTGCCCGACCAGGCCGCGCCCGACCGGGCCGAAGAGGACCGCAAGACCATCCTCGCGATCATCGCCCACCCGATGGCCAGCGAGTTCATGAAGGAAGCCGGCCGCAAGGCCATCGCCGACGGCCCCAAGGCCATGCGCAAGTTCATCGAAGTCGACCAGCACAACATCCGCATGGACGACTACCGCATCGCGATCCTGCGCCTCCTCCCGGGCGCCGGCCCCGGCCTGAAGGAAGGCGTCAACAAGGTCCTCAGCAGCAACCCGACCATCGACCAGCTCCGCCACTTCTACGACGCCACCCAGCACGAGCTGCGCGACGACGACAACAAGGTCGAGATCTCCCGGCTCATCAGCACCGGCGGCACCGGCGTGAAGGAAGCCGGCAAGAAGGCCCTGAAGGGCACCCCCGCCGACCGCGCGGAGTTCCTCAAGACCGGCCGCCACCACGCCCAGGCCCAGGACGATCTGGTCGAACTGGCCCGCATCGACGAGGGCTGGGACGGCCCGATCCTCACCGAGGCGATCGGCAAGCTCATGAACGGATCGCCGACCCCGGCCGAGTTGCGCCACTTCCTGGAAGTGACCCAGTACCAGCTCCGCGACCAGGACAACCGCGTCGCCATCGCGAAGACCATCGACGGCGGCGGCCCGGAACTCGTCAAGGCCGGCCGCGCCGCCCTCGCCGGCACCCCCGCCGACCGGACCGAGTTCCTCAAGACGGGCCAGCACGAGGCCCGCGCCAAGGACCAGGCCGCCAAGGACAAGGAAAAGCCCGCCCCCGACAAGGACGGTCAGGAACAGGGCAACGGCGCCGGCACGGGCTCCGGTACCGACAACACGAACACCGGCACCGGCACCGGCAACACCGCCGTCACCGCCCAGGGCCACAACGGATCCCCCCTCGCCACCACCGGCGCGGGCGACCACACCACCCTGATCGCCGGCGGCGCGGGCACCGCGATCGCCGCGGGCGCCGGACTGCTCCTCGCCGCCCGCATGCGCCGCGCCGGCGCCGCACGCTGACCGAACCCGCACCACCAGGGGTGGCCGACCGCAGCACACCACGGCCGGCCACCCCACCGGGCCCCGCCTAGAACACCGCGACCCCGGCCCGCGTCAGCCGCCAGTCCACCGAAGCGAACTGCGCCGGATCCACCGTCCCCTTCGCCTTCACCCACTGGATGATCGTGTTGCGGATCTCGTCCGAGTTCGCCCACACCTGCTTCGCCTGCGGAACGTGCGGGAAGTTACCGCCACCCGAAGCCCGGTAGTTGTTCACCGCCAACACGAACTGCCCGGCCGGATCCACCGGCTTCCCCTGGAACGACAACCCCGTGATCCGCGAACCCACCGGCTGCGCGATGTCGATGTCGTACACCAACCCGTACACCGCGTCGTAGTTGTAGTCCGGCACGCCCTCCGCGTTCGTCAGCTTCGCCGGATCCACCGGAGCACCCGGAGCCGTCTGCACGTAGTACCGCGCCGAGTACTCCAGGTAGTCCTTCACCTGCGCACCCGTCAGCAGCCGCGCCTCCATCGTGTTCTCGAACGGATACAGACCCGCCGCATCCCTGATCGTCACCTGACCCGACGGGATCGCCGCCGTCCGCGAGAAGCACGACGCCTGCGACAACACCGGCAGCGCCGCCCACTCCGAACCGGCCAACGCCCCCTTCACCGTCTCCGCCTGCACATGGTTGATCAGATCGATGATCGCGACGTCCTTGACCGGCCCCTCCGCCGACGACATCGCCTGCGTCGACGTACCGATCACCTGGTTCACGTACGCCACGACCTTGCGGTGCTCGTCCGACAACAACCCCGTGATCTTCGGGTCCTCCGCTACCGTGTTCGAGTTCAGCACCTTCGCCGCGACCTTCGCCACCGACCAACGGCCCTTCACCCACGCCAGCTCGAAGTCGAACAGCGTCAGCCGCTGCCCCCACTTCAGCGGCTCCGACAGCACCACGTCCTTGCCGGTCGCCTTGTTCTTCACCCGGTACTCCGGGATCTCCGTGTGCGCGTGCCCCACCAGGATCGCGTCGATCCCCGGCACCTGCTCCGCCACCAGCGCCGCCGCGTTCTCGACGTACGGCAACTGGTCACCGTACGACGACGTACCGCTCGACCCCGAGTGCGCCGACACGATCACCACGTCCGCACCCATCGACCGCAGCTTCGGCACGTACTTCGCCGCCTGCTCCTCCAACCCCGGGAACGTCATCTTCCCCTGCACGTTCGCCTTGTCCCACAACGCGATCCCCGGGTTCGTCAGCCCCAGCACCGCCACCTTCACGTCCCGCCCGCAGGGCGTGCGCAACTTGTGCATGCTGTACGGCGCGAACGCCGGCCGCAGCGTCCGCGCATCCAGCGCGTTCGCCCCCAACAGCGGGAAACGACACTGCTCCTCGAACTTCCGCAGCACCGGTATCCCGTAATTGAACTCGTGGTTCCCCAGCGCCGCCGCGTCATAACCGATCGCGTTCATCGCCTGCGCCATCGGGTGCACCGGACCCCGCCGCGCAGTGATCGGATCCACCTTCGCGTAGTAGTACGACAACTGCGTGCCCTGGATCGTGTCACCCGCGTCTATCAGCAGCGTGTTGCGCCGCCCCTTCTCCGCCCGCACCTGCTCCACCAACGTCGAAATCTTCGCCAGACCGACGTCGTTGTGCGCCTTGTCGTCGAACTCCTTGTCCGTGAAGTAGTCCCAGTTGAAGACGTTCCCGTGCAAGTCGGTCGTACCCATCACCGTGAACGCGTACGTCCGCGCCCCGGAACCGGACCCGGACCCGGCCCCCTTCACCTCCTGCACGGCCGCCGCGGCCGGGGAGCCCGCGGCCCCCGCCAACGCCACGGCCGCACCCGTCGCCGCCGTGCTACCCAGGAAAGTCCTACGGTCGAACGCCATGCCATCTCCCTTTTGAGGCCTGAACAACGCGCGTAGATTCTGACCCACCAGTAACAAGCCGCAACACCCCCACCAGGTTTCGATCCGATGACCGCACCCGAACGAGCGACAGTGCGACAGTGAAACCATGACCCAGGACGCAGCGCACGCATCCCACCAGCCCTACGGAACCCCCGAAGTACCCCGCGTAGCAGTCCGCGGCGAAGCCCGCATCGAAGTCGACCCCGAGATCGCCCGCATCGGAATCACCGTCAGCGCCCGCGGCACCGACCGCCGCGCCGCACTCGAAGACCTCACCCGGCGCAACAACACCGCCCTCGACCTCATCAAGAGCTACGGCGACCCCGTCGAAAAGCTCGAAACCGGCGCCTTCTCCATCACCCCCGAACTCACCCGCCACGGCCGCGCCGAACGCATCCGCGCCTACCACGGCCGCGTCCACATCACCGCCGAACTCAGCGACTTCACCACCCTCGGCGAACTCACCACCCGCCTCGCCGACCTCGAACTCACCCAGATCGACGGCCCCTGGTGGGCCCTGCGCCCCACCTCACCCGCCCACGGTCAAGCCCGCCGCCAAGCCGTGCTCGAAGCCGTCCAACGCGCCCGCGAATACGCCGAAGCCCTCGGCGCGAACCTCGCGGCCCTCGTCGAACTCGCCGACCTCGGCGCCGAGAACGCCGCCCCCTTCACCGCCGCCCCCGGCGCCGGCATGCGCACCATGGCCTTCAGCGCCAACGAAGACGCCGGCCCCCCGCCCCTCGACCTCGAACCCCAGCGCCAGACCGTCTACGCACAGGTGAACGCCCGCTTCACCATGACCCCTCCACAACTCTGAAGAACCCACAAATGCCGCCCCGGGGGTGCTCATCAGAGCACCCCCGTGCACATTCAACAGTTGTCAACAACCTTTTGCCCAACGGTTGTTGATTGGACATCCGGAAGCGATTACCTACCCGCAGGTAGGGGAATACGCTCGCCTCATGCGCCGAGCGAAAATCGTATGTACCCTGGGCCCCGCCACCGACTCATACGACCAGATCAAAGCACTGGTCGAAGCCGGAATGGACATCGCCCGCCTCAACCTCAGCCACGGCACCACCGCCGAACACGAGGAGCGCTACCAACGCGTACGCAAGGCCTCCGACGAGACCGGCCGCAGCGTCGGCATCCTCGCCGACCTTCAAGGCCCGAAGATCCGACTCGGCCGATTCCACGAAGGCCCCGTACTCCTTGAACGCGGCGACGAATTCACCATCACCGTCGAAGACCACCAAGGCGACCGCCACACCTGCGGCACCACCTACAAAGGCCTCGCCACCGACGTCACCACCGGCGAACTCATCCTCGTCGACGACGGCCGCGTCACCCTCGAAGTCACCGCAGTCGACGGCCCCCGCGTCCACACCCGCGTCATCGAAGGCGGCATGGTCTCCGACCACAAAGGCCTCAACCTCCCCGGCGTAGCCGTCTCCGTCCCCGCCCTCTCCGAAAAGGACATCGAAGACCTCCGCTGGGCCCTGCGCACCGGCGCCGACGTCATCGCCCTCTCCTTCGTCCGCAGCGGCCGCGACATCGAAGACGTCCACCGCATCATGGACGAAGAAGGCCGACGCCTCCCCGTCATCGCCAAGATCGAAAAGCCCCAAGCCGTCGAAAACATCGACGACATCGTCGCCGCCTTCGACGGCATCATGGTCGCCCGCGGCGACCTCGGCGTCGAAATGCCCCTCGAACAAGTCCCCATCGTCCAAAAGCGCGCCATCAAACTCGCCAAGCGCAACGCCAAACCCGTCATCGTCGCCACCCAAATGCTCGACTCGATGATCGACAACTCCCGCCCCACCCGAGCCGAAGCCAGCGACGTCGCCAACGCCATCATCGACGGCACCGACGCCGTCATGCTCTCCGGCGAAACCAGCGTCGGCAAATACCCCATCGAAACCGTCCGCACCATGTCACGCATCGTCGAAGCAGCCGAAGAAGACATCCTCGCCAAGGGCCTCCCCCCACTCACCGACCGCAACAAACCCCGCACCCAAGGCGGAGCCGTCGCCCGCGCAGCCGCCGAAATGGGCGACTTCCTCGACGCCAAATTCCTCGTCGCCTTCACCCAGAGCGGCGACACCGTCCGCCGACTCTCCCGCTACCGCTCACCCATCCCCCTCCTCGCCTTCACCCCCGACCCCGCCACCCGCTCCCAACTCAACCTCACCTGGGGCGTCGAAACCTTCCTCGGCCCCCACGTCGGCTCCACCGACGCCATGATCGCCCAAGTCGAAGAAGAACTCCTGCGCATCGGCCGCTGCGTACCCGGCGACACCGTCGTCATCACCGCCGGCTCACCCCCCGGCGTCACCGGCTCCACCAACCTCGTCCGCATCCACCACATCGGCGACGCGGTCCACTGACCCACACACCACACCGCGTCGGGCGCCGCGCCCGACGCGGCCACCCGCACTACCAGCCGAACCGCCGATCCACCACGGCCGCGAACTCCTCGAACGTCAACACCGCATCCCCGGCCGCATCAGCCTCATCGAACAACGCCGACGACGCCTCCGCATCCCCCACACCCCAGAACGGCAGATCCCCCCGCGCCGCCAAGGTCGGCCCCTTCGACCGCAGGGCCGAGATCACCTCCGCCCGCGTCAGCTCCCCGTCCTCATCCAGGGCGAGCGCACCGAACAACTGCCGGGCCTTCTCACTCATCGCGCACTCCCTCGTCGAACCAGCACAACCAGCGCTTGACCTCAACCTAACCTGAGGTCATACGGTCGCCACATGACCACCGAGGAATACACACAGCAGCAGCTCGCCGCCCAGCCCATCGGCTACTGGACCCGCGAAGCCGCACACCTCGTCATCGGCGGCCTCCGCACCGCCCTCGCCGAGGAACACCTCACCCAGCCCCACTGGTGGACCCTGAACCACATAGCCGGCGCCCCCGGCACGTGGACCCGCGAGGCCCTCACCGCGAAGCTCGCCCCCTTCGACGACCAGCACACCGACTTCGAGGCCCTCTACGCCGACCTCACCACCCGCGGCTGGCTCACCGAAGCCGACGACCACCTCACCCTCACCCTCACCGAAGCCGGAGAGGCCGGCCGCCTCCGCGCCCACGACCGCAACGCGAAGGTCCACACCCGGATGCGCGAGGGCATCGACGACGCCACCTACGCCGCCACGATCGACACCCTCCGCCGCCTGGTCGCCAACCTCGGCGGCAACGGCGACCTCCCCGCCTAGGACACGCACCTCACCCGTCGAAGCGGGACCAGCGGAACCCGTGCGCCAGCAGCGGTGTGAGGGTCGCACGGTGCAGAGCGCCGAAGCACGCGGTCGCCTCGTCCTCATCAGCACTGATCATGGCCAGCAATCCCGGAGCCACGAAGAACCTGTTGGCCGAGTAGGTCGGGAGGAACGGACTCAAGGGCACCGGACGCAACACGCTCCACAAGCCGTCGAGGCTCGCGACCGGCATGCAGAAGGTCGCCGCCTTGTAGGGAGAGGCGAGCAAGGCTCCGTGCAGCGTGAACTGCAGGAGGAAACGGCTCAGCGGCTCACGCTCGACGATCGTCTCCGGGGCCTCGCGGGGGTCCTCGGTGTGCCACACGAGGGGATCCGCCGCACCCCCACCCCCCGGCGGCCACGGGACGGACCAGTCCATGGAGCCCTCGTTCCACTCGGCGAAGACCAGCCGGTCGCCGAGCGGCCCGGCAGCACGCTCGGGCCGCCGCAACACGGGATCGTGGAACCGGTGGATCGCCGGACGGCGGCGGGCCAGACGGTGGAAGGAAGCCAACGCCTCCGGCAGATCACCCGGTTCCTCCGCCGACCCCGCCGCCTCGTCCTCGCCATCGCCCTCGGCAGGGAACCAGCCGAGGACGAACGACTCCAGGGCCCGGACCGGGTCCCCCTCCACGCCGTCCACCCAGTCCACCCCCGGCACCGGCCCGGGCGCCGGAACCGGCCGTACGGCATCCAGCATCACGCGGCTCATCGGACGGTCCAGCTCCAACTTGGCGTGGTCGAAGTGGGCCGCGGCCCAGCTCCTCCCCCTGCACCACGCCCTCCCGAGCGGCAGGTGGCCCTGCTCCAAACGGGCGAACACATGGATGGGCGGGGAATCATGGAAGTCGAACCGCGAGTGGAGCTCCGGAATCCTGTCCCCGCGGAGCAGCACCTGGGTGGAATCCTGCACCCCGCTGCCCCCGGGATCGTCCCCGGGCACGACCACGACCACGGTCGCCTCCGACCCCACCCCGATCAGCGCCGGACCCATCTCGTACCGCCGAACCAGAGCCCCCGCGACGGACAGCGCCGCCGCCTCGGTGACCAGGGGCGGAAGCATGTGCGACATGCGGCCACCCTATCCAGCAGGCACCCAGGGCCAGTCCGGCCCGCTCCGGCTCTAGTCGCCGGTCGTGCCGTCGAGCATCTCGCGCAGGATGTCCAAGTGACCGTTGTGGCGCGCCGTCTCCTCCGTGAGGTGAAGGAGGATCCAGCGCAGGTCGACGTGCAGGCCGTCGCGGACCGCCCGCTTCGCCCGGTCGCCCAGGCCGCTCCCGGCGACCAGCTCGCGGTACCCGGCACTCTGCTCGGCGTACTCGTCGAGCAACTGCGCGAGCGGGAAGTCGACGGCCACGCGCATCTCGCGGTCGGGGTCCTCCTCCGTCCAGGGTCCCCGGTCCTCCTCACCGAGGAAGACCACCTGGAACCAGTAGTACTCGACCCAGCGGAGGTGGTTGATCAAACCGCTCATCGTCATCAGCGGTGAGCCCGGCAGGAGCGCCTTGCGGGCGTTCTCCGCGGAGACGCCGTCGCACTTGGCGCGGGCGGTGTCACGGGCATAGTCGAGGAACGTGGTGAGCTGCGTGCGCTCGTCCCACGCGGGCGGCGTGTCGTCGATTCTGGTCATCGTGCGAAGCGTCCCCGATGACCACGACCGGTGTCGAGGCGTTTTCCCGACCGGCTTGGTCCGCCGGGCGGGCCCTCGCTAGTGCTTCGGCCCGATGTGGGCGTCCATGAGGGCGACGGAGTCCTTCCGCGCGACGGACACGTTGAACGGATCGCTGCCCCGGGCCAGCACGGTCCACTGGACCCCGACCTTGGTGAGCGTGTCGGTACAGAGCTTCCGGATGTCGTCCGACTTGTTGGTGAAGAAGTACCGCGGGTACTCGTAGCGCTTGCCGTTGCGGACGGTCCAGTTGGTGATCCGACACCCGTCGGAGTGGATCAGCCCCCGCAGGAAGTCCCACGGATGGGCGTCGACGATCTCCTGCTGCCAGTCCTCAAGGATGATCCGCCGCTCGTGCTTCTTGCCGGGCCCGTGCTGCGGAAACAGGCATGTCCAGTGGGTCGAGTGGGACTGCACCTCGACGCATCCCTGTCGCTGCCGACGGCTTACGCGAGGCATCCGCATCACGAGGTGCATGGCTTCCTCGGCGGCGTCGATGAGGCCGGCCCAAGTGGCGTCGCAGAAGATGGAGAGGTGGTGCTGCTTGTACTTCGAGATGATGTGGCCGTCGCCGAGATAGAGGCCGAGGAGATAGGCGTAGGCGGGTCGTTCGAAGCCAAGGCCGGTGCACCTCGGGCAGTCGGTGGGCGGCTCGTAGGTCTCGCCGCGGTGCTTCCGGTCCTGATACCGCCACCAGCCGACAGTGCCGCGGGGCACGCCGAGGTTCTCGGCCACGTCCCGATTGGTCACGCCTCGGCGTAACAGTAGAACTGCTTCTTCGCGTATCGCGGGATTGTGCTCCACGAAGCAGGAGCATCGCTGCTAATCGTCCGGTTGGTCGTGATTCGAAGCTTCGTTCACCGTGACGAGTGAAGATCGCAAAATTGGCTCGGCGACCTTGAAATGGAAGGAGAAGTGCCCCGAGTCGGATTCGAACCGACGCTGAATGGGTTTTGAATCCATCGCCTCTACCGCTGGGCTACCGGGGCTCCTTCGAAACGAAGGATACCTAAGACCCTCCGTGTCACAAACATACAGGAGCTAGGTAGGCTCGTGGGAGCTTAATCGCCTTGCACCGAGGAGCATCCGTGACCGCCGAGCACGAGTCGACGCCCACGCCCGACGCCGACCAGTCGCACGTTCCGCCGCTGACGACCCGGGTCGTCATCGCCGAGGACGAGGCGCTCATCCGTCTCGATCTCAAAGAGATGCTCGAGGAAGAGGGCTACTCCGTCGTCGGCGAGGCCGGCGACGGCCAGACGGCCGTCGAGCTCGCGCGCGAGCACCGTCCCGACCTGGTGATCCTCGACGTGAAGATGCCCGTCTTGGACGGGATCTCCGCGGCCGAGAAGATCGCGGAGGAGTCCATCGCGCCCGTCCTGATGCTCACCGCGTTCTCGCAGCGCGACCTCGTCGAGCGGGCCCGGGACGCCGGGGCCATGGCGTACCTCGTGAAGCCGTTCAGCAAGAGCGACGTGGTGCCGGCCATCGAGATGGCCGTCTCCCGCTTCGCGGAGCTGCGCGCCCTGGAGCAGGAGGTCGCCGACCTCTCGCAGCGGCTGGAGACCCGCAAGCTGGTGGACCGGGCGAAGAGCATCCTGCAGACGCAGTACGGGCTGACCGAGCCCGCCGCCTTCCGCTGGATCCAGAAGTCGTCCATGGACCGCCGGATGTCCATGCAGCAGGTCGCCGAGGTGGTCATCGAGGACGCCGAGGCGAAGAAGAAGGAGAGCGGCAAGTAGCCGCCCCCGGACATGCGTGAGGCCCGCCTCCCCCCGAGGGGAGGCGGGCCTCACACGTTGTGTCAGTCCTCGCCGAGGTAGGCCTTGCGGACGTCCTCGTTGTGGAGGAGGTCGCGGCCGGTGCCCGAGAGAACGATCTTGCCGATCTCCATCACGTGCGCGCTGTCGGAGAGCGAGAGCGCCGCCTGGGCGTTCTGCTCGACGAGCAGGATGGTCATGCCCGAAGCCTTGAGCTCCTTGATGGTCGCCATGATCTTCTGCATCATCAGCGGGGACAGGCCCATGGAGGGCTCGTCCAGCATCAGGAGCTTGGGGCGGGACATGAGCGCGCGGCCCATGGCGAGCATCTGCTGCTCACCGCCCGAGAGGGTGCCGGCGGCCTGCTTGCGACGCTCGCCCAGGATGGGGAACATCTCGTAGGCGCGCTGGACGTCCTGCTCGATGCCCTCCTTGTCGGTGCGCAGGAAGGCGCCGAGCTGGAGGTTTTCGGCGATCGTCAGCCGGGGGAAGATGTGGCGTCCCTCGGGGGAGTGGGCGAGGCCCAGGGAGACGATCTTGTGGGCGGGGACGGTGCCGAGGGGCTGGCCGTCGAAGGTGACGCTGCCGCTCTTGGGCTTGATGAGCCCGGAGAGGGTGCGCAGGGTGGTCGTCTTGCCGGCGCCGTTGGTGCCGACGAGGCAGACGATTTCGCCTTCGTTGACTTCGAAGGAGATTCCCTTGACGGCTTCGATCTTGCCGTAGGCGACCTTGAGGTCTTCGACCTTGAGCAGTGCGGTCACTTGGCCTCTCCTTCCGTGCTGGTGGTGCTGGTGGTGCTGTCCGAGTCGGTGTCGGCCGGGGCGTCGGTGTCGCCGTCGGCGTCCGCCTCCGCGTCGGGCGCGGCGTCGGCCTCGGTGGCTTCGGCTTCGACGGCCTCCGTCTCGGCTTCGGCCTCAGCCTCGGCCTCGGCCGGTGCTGCGGCTTCGGCGGCGGCTTCGGCAGCCTCGACCGCGGCGTCGTCGGCGGCGCCCGGGTCGCCCTCGAAGGGCTCGCCGAGGTAGGCGGCGATGACGCGCTCGTCGCCCTGGACCTCGGACGCGGTGCCTTCGATGAGCTTTTCGCCCTGGACGAGGCAGGCGACGCGGTCGCAGAGGTTGAAGATGAAGCGCATGTCGTGCTCGATGACGAGGACGGCGATGCCCATGTCGCGGATGGCGAAGATGAGTTCTTCGGCAGCGCGGGTTTCCTGCGGGTTCATGCCGGCGGTGGGCTCGTCCAGGAGGATGAGGCCGGGGTCGCTGGCGAGGGCGCGGGCGATTTCCAGCTTGCGCTGTTCGCCGTAGGGGAGGTTCTTGGCCAGGTGCTGGGCCTTGTTCTCCAGGCCGATGAACTCGAGGAGTTCCATGGCGCGCGCTTCGCTGGCGGCTTCGGCCTTCTTGAAGCCGGGGCCGCGCAGCAGTGCGGACCAGAGGCCTTCCTTGGTGCGGGTGTGGCGTCCGACGAGGACGTTCTCCAGCACGGTCATGTTGTGGAAGAGCCGGATGTTCTGGAAGGTGCGGGCGATGCCGGCCTCGGTGACCTTGTGGGGCTTGGGAGGCAGGACGGTGCCCTTGTAGCTGACGGATCCCTCGGTGGGGACGTACAGCCCGGTGAGGCAGTTGAAGAAGGTGGTCTTGCCGGCGCCGTTGGGGCCGATGAGTCCGACGATCTCGCCCGAGTTGACCTGGAGGTCGACGTTCTTGACGGCGGTGAGGCCGCCGAAGCGCATCGTGACGCCCTTGGCTTCGAGAACCGTGGTCTTGGTGGTGGTGTCCGTGGTGGTCGTCATGTTGTTCACGCCCCCGCCTTGGCGGTGGCCAGGTCCGCGGGGGCCTGGTCAGCGGTGTCGTCGTGGAACTCGAGCTGCGCGCGCTTGTTGGCGATGAGGCCTTCGGGGCGGAAGCGCATGAGCAGGATGAGGGCGATGCCGAACGCGAGGAGCTGGTAGTCCTGGAGGAAGGCCAGCTTCGCGGGGATCAGGAAGAGCAGTGCGGCGCCGAGGATGGGGCCGCGGATGGTGCCCATGCCGCCGAGGATGACGGCGGCGAGGAGGAACGCGGAGTTCGGCGGGACGGGCCCGGCGAAGACGTAGTTCTCGGGGACCACCGTGCTGTTGACGTGTGCCTGGACGGTGCCGGCGAGGCCGGCGAGGGTGGCACCGAGGGCGAAGGCGATGAGCTTGACCTTGAAGCCGTTGATGCCCATGGCTTCGGCGGCGGTCTCGTCCTCGCGGATGGCGACCCAGGCGCGGCCGATGCGGCTGCTGCCGGCGCGGGCGAAGACCACGACGACGAGGGCCATGACGAGCAGCATCAGGAAGTAGTAGTTGGCGTAGGCGCCGAGGGTGATGCCGCCGACCACGTGGGATTCCCCGAAGTTCCACCCGAAGAGTTCGAGGTGGGGGATGTTGGGGATGCCGTTGGGGCCGTTGGTGATGTCGGGGCCGGAGGTGCCGTCGAGGTTGCCCATGGCGATGCGGAAGATTTCTCCGAAGCCGAGGGTGACGATGGCGAGGTAGTCGCCGCGCAGGCGCAGGGTCGGGGCTCCGATGACCACGCCGAAGATGAGTGAGGCGAGGGCGCCGACGATGACCGCTGCCCAGAAGGGCAGGTGGATGCCGAAGGCGGATGCGGTGCTTCCGGAGACCAGGGCGGCGGCGTAGGCGCCGACGCCGAGGAAGGCGACGTAGCCGAGGTCGAGGAGGCCGGCGAGGCCGACGACGACGTTGAGGCCGAGGGCGACGGTCGCGAAGATCAGGATGTTGACCGCGATCAGCGTGTAGGTGTCGCCGCTCTGCTGGATGAACGGGAAGGCGATGGCGGCGGCCGCGGTGCCGATCAGGGTGACCTGGCGGTACTTGGCGGTGAGGCCGCCGAGGCGGGCGAAGAGGCCGGACTTGTTCAGCGCGAAGGCCGCGAGGCCGACGGTGATCAGGTAGGCGACGAAGAGCTGCGGTTCCTTGTCATCGGTGTCGATGCCGTAGGTGATGACGAAGAGGCCGATGGCGAAGACGGCGGTGATGATGAGGATTTCGGCCCAGGAGGGCAGCTGCTTGGCGGGGGCCGCCTTGCGGGTGTCGTCGGGGAGCTTGTTCACGGCGAGGGCCGGGATGAGCGAGCCGACGAGGGCGACGTAGGCGCCGGGTTCCAGGTTGACGACTCCGCCGAGGACGACGGTGATGGCGATGACCGTGAACCAGGTGGCGGCGAGGTTGCCGAGGGTGAGGAAGAAGAGGGCCTTGCGGGAGCCGTTGGGGGTGAGCCAGCCGAGGCCCTTGACGCCGAGTGCGGAGAGCGCGTGGGCGAGGGTGAGGGCGGCTCCGGCGAGGGTGACGTACTGGAGGCCCGCGGGGCTGCCGTAGTAGGTCAGGTCGCCGGGGAAGTCGGCGGTCCAGGTCCACGCGAGGAAGGCGCTGACGATGGTCAGGAGGCTGCCTGCGATGACCGCGTAGAGGAGGGTGGTGGGCGCGGGGCCCTGCTTCACCGTGTCTGCGGTCTGCGGGGTGGTGTTGGTGGTCATGGTTCTCACGCCCGATCCGCGACGCGCTCGCCGAGCAGGCCTTGTGGCCGCACGAGGAGGACGACGATGAGGAGTACGAAGGCCCAGACGTTGGACCAGGCGCCACCGCCGAGCTGCGACATGCCGGGGATGTCTTCGATGTAGGCGATCGAGAGGGCTTCGGCGAGTCCGAGGACGACGCCGCCGACCATGGCTCCGTAGATGTTGCCGATGCCGCCGAGGACGGCTGCGGTGAAGGCCTTGAGGCCGAGGATGAAGCCCATCTCGAAGTTGATCTGGCCCTTGTCGAGGCCGTAGGCGACGGCGGCAACGGCGGCGAACGCGGCACCGATGGCGAAGGCCATGACGATGATGCGGTCGGTGTTGATGCCCATCAGCTTCGCGGTGTCGGGGTCCTGCGCGGTGGCCTGCATGGCGCGGCCGCTGCGGCTCTTCTGGACGAAGACGCCGAGGGCGAGCATGCAGAGCGGGGCGAGGATGAGGACGAAGAGGTCCGCGCGCTGGATGGAGAGGCTGTCGGTGAGCTTGAAGGCGGCGCCCTTGAACTCAGGGAAGCTGACGGCCTTCTTGGCGTCCGGGTAGAACTGCCAGACGAGCTGCTGGAGCGCGATCGAGAGGCCGATTGCGGTGATGAGGGGTGCGAGCCGGGGGGCGCTGCGCAGTGGGCGGTAGGCGAAGCGTTCGGCTGCGCAGGCCACGGCGACGGAGGTGGCGGCACCTCCGATGATCATGACGGGTATCGCGATCAGCAGGGAGGTGCCGGTCGGGAGGATGGCGTAGGCGCTGAGCGCGCCGAAGCCGCCGATCATGAAGATCTCGCCGTGGGCGAAGTTGATGAGCTGGACGATGCCGTAGACCATGGTGTACCCGATGGCGATGAGACCATAGAGAGCACCGAGGGCCAGGCCGTTGGCCAGCTGTTGCGGCAGTTCGTGCACCGCAGGGCCTCCGATGAGCGTGTCGGATAAGACTCCGCGCGAGGGCGCTGTTTGCGCCCTCGCGCGGCGTTGGTTCAGGTGGTACGGGTGTTGCTGGGGACTACGGGCTTACTGGTTGAAGGTGTCGCTCTTGACGTCGACCCACTTGCCGCCCTCGACCTTGTAGACGGTGAGCTGCTTGTTGGTGGTGTCGCCGTACTCGTCGAAGGCGACCTTGCCGGTCACGCCCTCGAAGGAGACCTTGCCGAGTGCCTCGACGACCTTGGCGCGGGCGTCGGTGGGCAGCTTGCCGTTGTTGGCGGCGGCGACGGCCTTGACGGCCTGGATGACGGCCCAGCCGGCGTCGTAGGAGTAGCCACCGTAGGCGGCGTACGGGTCCTTGTAGCCCTCGGTCTTGTAGTCCTCGATGAACTTCTTGGCGGTGTCCAGCTTCTCGACCGGGTAGCCGATGGAGGTGGCGAGGTCGCCCTCGTTGGCCTCACCGGAGGCGCTGATGAAGGCCGGGTCCTGGATGCCGTCGCCGCCCATGAGGGGGACGACCGCGCCGGTCTTCTTGATCTGGTCGGCGAGCAGGCCGCCCTCGGGGTACTGGCCGCCGAAGTAGACGGAGTCGGCGCCGGAGGACTTGACCTTGTCGGCGGTGGAGGAGAAGTCGGTCTCCTTCACGGTGACGTGGTCGGTGCCGACGACCTCGCCGCCGAGCTTCTTGAACTCGTCGGCGAAGATGGCGGCGAGGCCGGCGCCGTAGGTCTGCTTGTCGTCGACGATGAAGACCTTCTTCTTGCCGGCGTCGCGGAAGAGGTACTGGGCGGCGAACTTGCCCTGGACCACGTCGGTGGCGGCGGTGCGGAAGTAGGTCTTGAAGCCGCGCTTGAACTCGCCCTTGCCCCAGTTGTCGCCCTGGCTGAGCGCGGGGTTGGTGTTGGCGGGGGAGACCTGCGCCAGGTTGGCGGAGTTGAAGACGCCCTGCATCTGCTGGGCGACGCCGGAGTTCAGCGGGCCGACGACGCCGAGGACGTCCTTGTTGCCGACGAGCTTGGTGGCGTTGGCCTGGCCGGAGGCGGGGACGGCCTGGTCGTCGAGGGCCTCGACCTTGAACTCGATGCCCGGGACCTCGTTGTTCTTGTTGGCCGTCTTGGCCGCGAGGTCGACGGAGTTCTTGATGCCCTGACCGAGCGCGGAGAGCGAGCCGGTGAGCGGGGCGTCCACACCGATGACGACGGTGGTCTTCTTGCCGCCGCCGTTGTCCTTGGAGTCTCCGCCGTCGCGCGATCCGCAAGCGGTGAGGGTCAGTGCTCCCGTGGTGATCACGGTGGTGAGGACGAGCAAAGAACGGTGTCGCACGATTCTTCCTTTCCCTGGCGCGGCTCTCTCGTGGAGAGGTGCCGTTAGGTCGCCGGGCCGCACTGGGAGGTCCACGGCCGTGCTGATTGCGCCCTGCGGCGCGGTGACTGGCCGTGACTCTAGGCCCGAGGTGGCGAGCACGGGGAGCAGGGAAAGGAGGATGTGACGCTCTTGTTATGCCAAGGCCAAGAATGTGTAGCGGGAGTGTGGACAAATCGGACGTTTTCTTACCTTGGGGGGTGTCCGCATCCTGAGAATTGCCTGCTCTCCTAAGGGGCTTGAGGCCTTCATGCTCCTGTCTTAGATCATTTTCGGCCGAATGTGGCTGCGCGTGCCCAAAGGAACCCTCCGAGTGGTCTTTCTTAAGGGAAAAGGCGGATTCCAACCCTTGCGTGCATTACGCAGGGTGACCGTCAAGAGGGCACTTTCGAATCCGGATGGATCTTGTTCGGATGGCGGCACGGCCTTTCACCTGCGCTTCGGTCCTACGGGGGGATGTGCCCGGAAGCCGGACAGTGCGCTCGGGAATGCGGTGACCTCGGTCACGTCGGCGGGCGCCAGTTCTCCGAACTGCGCATCGCGCCGCCCTCGTCGGCGCAGCGCTGGGCCACGAACCGGTCGATCAACTCAAGTGCCTTGTCCCGCCCGGCAGTTCGCTCCTCGGTGCGCCCTGCGGCCACGGCGTCCTCGTGGATCGCGTACTGGTCGTTGGACAGGCCCTTCTGCTCCCAGTCGAGACCGGACCACTTCGTGCCCATGAGGGTCTCCTTCGCCCAGTAGGACACGAGGCTCGTGCACACCTGTACGGGCGAGGGGGGAGCGGGGCTGGAGGGGTTCGTGGAACCCGCCGTGGAGCCCGCCGTGGAGCCCGCCGCGAAGGGTGGCGCGGAGGATGAGCATCCGGTCAGGGCGAGCGCCGCGAGCAGGGTGTGGGCGGCGTACCGGGCCGTGCGTGGCAGGGTCCCCATGGGGGGACGGTAGGCGGTGACCACGGGTGACACAACAGATGTCACGGCGAAGCGTGCGGACTGGCGGATTCCGGGCGGTTGGCGGGTGCCGTGCCGTCCGGCGCCTGTCGGCCGGGCGGCCGGCCGTCGTCTCCTATGCTCTGGCCGTGACCGGACCCAAGAGCCCGACGGCATGGATCGAATCGGCCCGGCAGGAGCTGGACGCCCCCGATGCGGGGCGTCGGGACAGCTGCCTCGAAGTCGTCAGTGACGTCCTGGAGACGGGCCTCCTGGCACGGGACGACGCGGCACGGGACGACGCGGTACGGGTCGTCGAACGCCTCGTCGCGGTCGCGCTCTCCGACGAGGGCTACGAGCTGCGGGAGTCCGCGCTGCACGCCCTCTGCACGGCCACCGCGCCCTACGAGCTCACCCATCGGGTGGTCGCGCCGCTCGCCGCGGCGGACGGCATGGAACCCCTCCTGCTGGAGTACGTCCTGGGCGTCCTCGGTGCCACGGGCGACCGGGCGGCGCTCCCGGCCGTCGGGCGCTTCCTGCGCCACCACGATTCGGGGGTGCGCCGGGAGGCGGCGGACGCGGTGAAGGAGCTGCGCTGGCGCCTGCATCCCGCCCGGGAAGGGACCGCCTGAGCCCCGGGGCCCGGGCGGTCCTGCGTCACGGCACCCAAACCGGTCGGGGGTCAGGCCCCCGCGGCCACCTGGTCGGCGTCGCGCAGCAGGCAGGTCAGGCGGGCGGTGCAGATCCGCTTGTCCTGCTCGTCGGTGATGACGATCTCGAAGGTGGTGGTCGAGCGGCCGCGGTGCACCGGGGTGGCGACGCCGGTGACGATGCCGGAGCGGGCGCCCCGGTGGTGGGTGCAGTTCAGGTCCACGCCGACGGCGATCTTGGTGATGCCGCCGTGCATCATGGCGCCGATCGAGCCGAGGGTCTCGGCCAGTACGGCGGAGGCACCGCCGTGCAGCAGTCCGTAGGGCTGGGTGTTGCCCTTGACGGGCATGGTGCCGACGACGCGGTCGGCCGAGGCCTCCAGGATGCGGATGTCCATGCGCTCGCCGAGGTCTCCGGCCGAGAACAGCGCGGGCAGGTCGATGCCCAGGGCCGCGTACTCGTCGAGGACCTCCTGCGGGAACTTCACTGCGTGCTGCTCACCCATGGGTCAGGCTCCGTTCGTCAACGCTCGTTAACCGTCTTGTCCTGAGGTCGTTCTATCAGGCCGGTTCGAAGCGCACGACGACGGACTTGCTGGCTGGGGTGTTGCTGGTGTCCGCGGTCGAGTCCAGCGGGACCAGCACGTTGGTTTCCGGGTAGTACGCGGCCGCGCAGCCGCGGGCGGTGGGGTAGTGCACGACGCGGAAGCCGGGCGCGCGCCGCTCCACGCCGTCCTTCCACTCGCTCACCAGGTCCGTGTACGAGCCGTCGGCCAGGCCCAGCTCGGCCGCGTCGGCCGGGTTCACCATGACCACGCGGCGGCCGCCGGTGATGCCGCGGTAGCGGTCGTCGAGGCCGTAGATCGTGGTGTTGTACTGGTCGTGGCTGCGCAGGGTCTGGAGGAGCAGCCGTCCTGCCGGGACCCGCGGGTACTCCACGGGCGCGGCGGTGAAATTGGCCTTGCCGGTCTTCGTCGGGAAGCGGCGCTCGTCGCGCGGGGCGTGCGGGAGCTGGAAGCCGCCGGGGTGGGCGACGCGGGCGTTGAAGTCCTCGAAGCCGGGGATCACGCGGGAGATCCGCTCGCGGATCGAGGCGTAGTCGCGCTCGAACTCCTCCCACGGGGTGGCGGAGGCCGCTCCGAGGACCGCGCGGGCCATGCGGGCCACGATGGCGGGCTCGGACAGCAGGTGCGGGGAGGCGGGGGCGAGGTTGCCGCGGGAGGCGTGGACCATGCCCATGGAGTCCTCGACGGTCACGAACTGCTTGCCGCTCGCCTGTACGTCCTTGTCGGTACGGCCGAGGGTGGGCAGGATCAGGGCCCGCCGGCCGGTGACCGCGTGGGAGCGGTTGAGTTTGGTGGAGACGTGCACGGTCAGGGAGGCCCTCCGGATGGCGGCCTCGGTGACCTCGGTGTCGGGGGTGGCGCCGACGAAGTTGCCGCCCATCGCGAAGAGGACCTTGGCCTTGCCGTCGCGCAGGGCCTGGATGGAGCGGACCACGTCGTAGCCGTGCCCGCGCGGCGAGGTGATCTGGAATTCGCGGTCGAGTGCGTCGAGGAAGGCGGGCGCGGGACGTTCGAAGATGCCCATGGTGCGGTCGCCCTGGACGTTGGAGTGGCCGCGGACGGGGCAGACACCGGCGCCGGGGCGGCCGATGTTGCCGCGCAGCAGGAGGAGGTTGACGACCTCGCGGATGGTGGCGACGGCGTGCTTGTGCTGGGTGAGGCCCATGGCCCAGCAGACGATGGTGCGCTGGGAGGCCAGGACCATGGCCAGGGCCTGCTCGATCTCGGGGCGGGTCAGGCCCGTCGCGGTGAGGGTCTCGTCCCAGTCGGCTTCCTTCGCGGCGGCCGCGAGTTCCTCGTAGCCGTGGGTGTGCTCGCGTATGAAGGCCTCGTCGGTGGCGCCCTCCGTCTCGATGACGAGCTTGTTGAGGAGCCGGAAGAGGGCCTGGTCGCCGCCGATGCGGATCTGTAGGAAGAGGTCGGTGAGGGCGGTGCCCTTGAACATGCCGATGGGGGTCTGCGGGTTCTTGAACCGTTCCGTGCCGGCCTCGGGCAGCGGGTTCACCGAGATGATCTTCGCGCCGGACGTCTTGGCCTTCTCCAGGGCGGAGAGCATGCGCGGGTGGTTGGTGCCCGGGTTCTGTCCGGCGACGATGATCAGGTCGGCCTGGTGGAGGTCTTCGAGGGAGACGCTGCCCTTGCCGATGCCGATGGTCTCGGTCAGTGCGGAGCCCGAGGACTCGTGGCACATGTTGGAGCAGTCGGGCAGGTTGTTGGTGCCGAACTCGCGGGCGAAGAGCTGGAAGAGGAACGCGGCCTCGTTGCTGGTGCGGCCCGAGGTGTAGAAGAGGGCCTCGTCGGGGGAGTCGAGGGCGGTCAGCTCTTCGGCGATGATCGCGAAGGCTCGTTCCCAGCTGACCGGCTCGTACCGGTCGTCGCCGCCGGGCGCGGCCCCGGTCTCCAGGAGCATGGGCTGCGTGATGCGGCCCTGCTGGCCCAGCCAGTAGCCGGAACGCGTGGCGAGGTCGGCCAGCGGGTGCGCGGCGAAGAACTCGGGGGTGACCCGGCGCAGCGTGGCCTCCTCCGCGACGGCCTTGGCGCCGTTCTCGCAGAATTCGGCCGTGTGCCGCTTGTCGCCCTCGGGCCAGGCGCAGCCCGGGCAGTCGAAGCCGTCCTTCTGGTTGACCTTGAGGAGGGTGCGGGCGGTCCGGGCCACGCCCATCTGCTGCTGGGCGATCCGCAGGGTGTGGCCGATCGCCGGCAGCCCTGCGGCCGCGTGCTTGGGCGGTGTGACCTGCGGTGCGTCCTGTACCGGATCACCTGTGGGCGGCTTGGTCGCCATCGCGCTCCCCTTCGAGCGTACGTACGTATGCAGCACAAGTAGCCGCGTCCTTCGATCCTTGCACGGACCACGGAATCAGGGGAGGGCGGTCCGGTGCTCACCGCACCCCGGTCGGGTGCGCCGGGGGCGTCCGGTGGGGAGGATGCGCCGGGGGAGGCGACGGGCCGGAATTGTCGGTGGGGGCGCCTAGGATCGGTGCGTGGCAGATTCAGCATCGAAGAAGACGGACCAGACGACCGCAGGGGACCGCCCCCGCCTGATGCTCATGGACGGGCACTCCCTGGCCTACCGGGCGTTTTTCGCGCTGCCCGCGGAGAACTTCACGACCGCGACGGGGCAGCCGACCAACGCAATCTACGGTTTCGCGTCGATGCTGGCGAACACGCTGCGCGACGAGGCCCCCACGCACTTCGCGGTGGCGTTCGACGTCTCCCGCAAGACGTGGCGTTCGACGGAGTTCCCCGAGTACAAGGCGAACCGCTCCAAGACCCCCGACGAGTTCAAGGGGCAGGTCGAGCTGATCGGCGAGCTGCTCGACACGATGCACGTGCCGCGGTTCGCGGTCGACGGCTTCGAGGCCGACGACGTGATCGCGACGCTGGCGACGCAGGCGGAGGCGGCCGGCTTCGACGTGCTGATCGTCACCGGCGACCGCGACTCCTTCCAGCTCGTCTCCGAGCACACCACCGTGCTCTACCCGACCAAGGGCGTCTCCGAGCTCACCCGGTTCACCCCGGAGAAGGTCGTGGAGAAGTACGGCCTCACCCCGCAGCAGTACCCGGACTTCGCGGCGCTGCGCGGCGACCCGTCCGACAACCTGCCGGGCATTCCGGGCGTCGGTGAGAAGACCGCGGCCAAGTGGATCACCCAGTTCGGGTCGTTCGCGGAGCTCGTGGAGCGCGCCGAGGAGGTCAAGGGCAAGGCCGGGCAGAACTTCCGGGACCACCTGGAGGCCGTCAAGCTCAACCGGGTCCTGACCGAGATGGTCAAGGACGTGGAGCTGCCCAAGGCCCCGGCCGACCTGGTCCGCGCCCCCTACGACCGGACCGCCATGCTCGGCGTGCTGGACGTGCTGGAGATCCGCAACGCCTCGCTGCGCGAGCGGCTGCTCGCCGTGGACCCGGGCGCGGCCGCCCCGGAGGCCCCGGCTCCGGCGGCCGGCGTGGAGCTGGACGCGTCCGTGCTGGGCACGGGCGAGCTGGCGCCGTGGCTGGAGGGCCACGCGGGCGACCCGCTGGGCATCGCGACCGTCGACAGCTGGGCGCTGGGCCAGGGCAACGTCACCGAGATCGCGCTGGCCGCGGCCGGCGGAGCCGCCGCCTGGTTCACGCCCGCCGAGCTGGACGAGGCGGACGAGCGGGCCTTCGCGGCCTGGGCCGCCGACGCGACGAAGCCCAAGGTCGTGCACAACGCCAAGGGCCTGATGCGGGTCTTCCCCGAGCACGGCTGGACGCTCGCCGGCGTCTCCATGGACACCGCGCTCGCCGCCTACCTGGTCAAGCCGGGCCGCCGGTCCTTCGCCCTGGACGCCCTGTCCATGGAGTACCTGCACCGTGAGCTGGCGCCCGCCGCCGCCGACGGGCAGCTGGCCTTCGGCGCCGACGAGACCGCCGAGGCCGAGGCCCTGATGGCGCAGGCCCGCGCGGTCCTGGACCTGGGCGACGCCTTCACCGACAAGCTCGCCGAGGTCGGCGCCGCGGAGCTGCTCCACGACATGGAGCTGCCCACCTCCGAACTCCTCGCCCGGATGGAGCGCTCCGGCATCGCCGCCGACCGCGACCACCTGGAGGCCATGGAGCAGCAGTTCGCCGGGGCCGTGCAGCAGGCCGTCAAGGAAGCGCACGCCACCGTCGGCCACGAGTTCAACCTCGGCTCGCCCAAGCAGCTCCAGGAGGTCTTCTTCGGCGAGCTGGACCTGCCGAAGACGAAGAAGACCAAGACCGGCTACACGACGGACGCGGACGCGCTGGCCTGGCTGGCCACGCAGACCGACCACGAACTCCCGGTGATCATGCTGCGGCACCGGGAGCAGGCCAAGCTGCGCGTCACCGTCGAGGGCCTGGTCAAGACCATCGCCGCCGACGGCCGGGTGCACACCAGCTTCAGCCAGACCGTCGCCGCGACCGGCCGGCTGTCCTCCACCGACCCCAACCTGCAGAACGTGCCGGTGCGCACCGACGAAGGCCGTGCCATCCGCCGCGGCTTCGTCGTCGGCGAGGGCTTCGAGTCCCTGATGACGGCCGACTACAGCCAGATCGAGCTGCGCGTCATGGCCCACCTCTCCGAGGACGAGGGCCTGATCGAGGCGTTCGCGACCGGCGAGGACCTGCACACCACCGTCGCCTCCCAGGTGTTCGGGGTGGAGCGGTCCGAGGTCGACGCCGAGATGCGCCGCAAGATCAAGGCCATGTCGTACGGACTCGCCTACGGGCTCTCCGCGTTCGGCCTCGCCCAGCAGCTGAACATCGAGCCCGCCGAGGCGCGCGGCCTGATGGAGACCTTCTTCGAGCGGTTCGGCGGGGTCCGCGACTACCTCGGCCGGGTCGTTGACGAGGCCCGCGCCACCGGATACACGGCGACGATCTTCGGCCGCCGCCGGTACCTGCCCGACCTCAACAGCGACAACCGCCAGCGCCGCGAGGCCGCCGAGCGGATGGCGCTCAACGCCCCCATCCAGGGCACCGCCGCCGACATCGTCAAGGTCGCGATGCTGCGCGTGGACAAGGCGATCGCCGGGGCCGGTCTGCGCTCGCGGATGCTGCTCCAGGTCCACGACGAAATCGTGCTGGAGATCGCCCCGGGCGAGCGCGAGCAGGTCGAGGAGCTGGTGCGGCGCGAGATGGGCGCCGCCGTCGAGCTCCGGGCCCCGCTGGACGTGTCGGTGGGCGTCGGCCCGGACTGGGAGTCCGCCGCGCACTGATCGCCGTACGGCCCGCCCGGCGCCCGTCCCCGCTGCTCAGGCGGTGGGGACGGGCGTCCGCGTTTCCTCGTCCGCGGGGCGCCCGGTCCGGTCGCGGCGCTGCCGCAGCCGCACGAGGACCCCGTAGACCAGCAGCGCGACGGTCAGTCCGGCGCCCGCGCCGAAGCAGATGGTCGGGATGATGTCGAGCGGCGTACGGATCCGGTCGAAGAAGTCGAAGAAGCGCAGCACGCGCCGGGTGACCCCGGCCGCCACGCACACCACGAGCAGGGCGAGGGCACCCCAGAGCTCCGCGCGGGAGAGCACCGGCACGGACGCGGGGGCCGGGAGCGTGGGAAGCCGGCGCAGGGCGGTCACCGCGAACCAGAGCAGGGCGCATGCGGCGACGGCCGAAGTGCCGTACTGGAGGAAGGAGTAGCCCGGCAGGCCGTAGGCGAGCGGCTCGGCGAGATCGGGCAGCGCGTTCGTGCCCCAGCGGTCGTGGTGCGTGAAGCTGTCCCAGAGCACGTGGGTGAGGGACCCGAGGGCCGCCGAGACGTAGAACCAGCCGACGAGCACGGCCGGCCGGGGACGCTCGCGCCATGCCTCGCCCCGCACGAAGGCGTACGCCCTGCCCCGCCAGGCGCGCGGCAGGAGCGCGATCAGCGGCTCGCGCAGCAGGAGCCAGAACCCCACCAGGACGGCCGTCAGCACGGCGTCCAGCGTGAGGACGCCCGGCAGCGAGTGCGTGAAGGCCCCGTACGTCAGGACGCCTTCGACGATCGCGTCCGTGAAGTAGAAGGTGTCCGGCGCGAACGACCCGAGGACGAGCGCCGAGGCGACGAGGGGGCCCCGCGCACGCCCGGTCCGACGGATGGCCGGAAGTACGGCGGCCGCGTGGCTGAGAGTGAACGGCATGACACCTCTCCTGTGACGTGCTGTGGACGTTCCTTACTTCGGGCCAATGCTCCCGAAGGGTCCAGACAGTATCCGTGACCTGCCTCGGAACGTGGGGATGTGGTGAATTCCCGCCCTCCTTGCGTGCTGTGTGCAGGGAGTTGACGTAGGGTCACGCGGACGTCGAGGGGGAGGGGTCCGGCTCATGTCGGCTCGAATAATCGGACGCAGGCTGCGCAGGGGAACGACGGCCGCCTTGGTCTCCGCTCTGGTGGTCGCCGCGGTGACGGCGTCCCAGGGCCCGGCGGGCGGGAGCACCGACCGGCTCTCCGCCGCCGGGGAGTCAGCCGCGCAGCCGAGGCCGCAGTCGCCGCCGGCCGCGGACACGGCCGGCGGCGACTCCGCGTACTTCACCGAACTCCCGCCGCTGGTGAGCCCGCAGCCACCGGACGTACTGCTGCCGGAGGAGGGGGCGGCGCCGCAGCCACAACCACAGGCCCAGGCCCCGACGGGCCCGCAGGCCGCACCGGCGTCGGTCGTGACCGGGCCGGCGGAAGGGGCGCAGGGGATACCGGCGAGCGTGCTCGCGGCGTACCAGGGCGCGGAGCAGAAGGTCGGGCGGAGCGCCCCGGGCTGCGGACTGCGCTGGCAACTCCTCGCGGCGATCGGCAAGGTGGAGTCCGGGCAGGCGCGGGGCGGGCAGGTCGACGCGGCCGGGACCACGCTGCGGCCGATCCTGGGGCCGGTGCTCGACGGCAACGGCTTCGCGAACATCTCGGACACGGACGGCGGAGCGTACGACGGGGACTCCCGCTACGACCGGGCGGTCGGGCCGATGCAGTTCATCCCCTCCACGTGGGCGGCGTGGGGCCAGGACGCGGACGGCGACGGCCGGCGCAACCCGAACAACGTGCACGACGCGGCCCTGGCGGCCGCCCGTTACCTGTGCGCGGGCAGCCGCGACCTGCGGGTGGACGCGGACCTGGACCGGGCCGTGCTCTCCTACAACCGCTCCACGGAGTACCTGCGCACGGTGCGGTCCTGGTTCACGTACTACCTGAAGGGGACGCACGAAGTCCCGGACCGGCCCGCTACGGGACCGGGCACACCCACGACGCAGCCCCCGAGCCCCACGCCGAAGCCGACGCCGACTCCCACGCCGAAGCCCACGCCGACGCCGACGCCGACGCCGAGCCCCACCCCGACGCCGGACCCGAAGCCGACCCCGACCCCGACGCCGGACCCGAAGCCCACCCCGACTCCCACCCCTACGCCTACGCCTACGCCTACACCCACGCCGACGCCGACACCTACCCCGGACCCGAAGCCCTCGCCGACCCCGACGCCCACACCCACGCCGACCCCGACCCCGAAGCCTTCGCCGACCCCGACGGCCAGCCCGACGCCCAGCTCGTCACGCACGCCGAAGCCCACCGCGTCTCCGGCCTCCGCTCCGACGGTGCCCCGGCCGACCCCGGGGCAACACACGTAGTGCTGTGACCGGGAAGGTTCACCGGGTCACAGCACCAGGCCGCGCCTTGTGGATCAAGCCGGGCTCGCGGATCGAGTCTGGGGTCAGTTCGTGCAGCCGGGAACCGCCCCGACGGGCCGGCAGTTGTTGGGCGTGTTCTCGACGATCCGGCTCCTGACGAGGGTCAGGGAGCCGCCAGAGGGTCCTTGCCAGACGCCGCCGCCGTTGAGCGCGATGTTGCGCCGCACCTTTGTGTCCGTCAGCGTGGTGGTGCCGTCATTGGCGATGCCGCCACCCGTTTGGCCCGCGCGGTTGTCCGCGATGGTCGTCGAGGAGATGTCCATCGGAGAGCGGTCGTTGTAGATTCCGCCGCCCTGCTGGAAGGCGCGGTTGCCTTCGATGTGCGAGTTCTTGATGGTCAGGGAGACCCCGGCGGTGAAGATGCCGCCTCCCAGCTCCGTGGCCTGGTTCCGCACCACTTTGGTCTTCTTCAGCAGGGTGGTGCTTCCCGGCCCGTTGTAGATGGCGCCACCCCGCTGGGCAGCACTGTCCCGCACGACGCTGTCGTGGATCTCAAGGGTGCTGCTCTGGTTCACATAGATGGCGCCCCCCTGGTTCGCCGTGCTGTTGGTCACGGTGCTGTGCTTGAGGATGAGCGTCCCGCCGTCCGTGGGCAGGTAGGTGCCGGCGTAGTCGAGATAGCCGCCACCGGTCGCGGTGATGCCCTCGACCGTCAGGCGCCCGCCGGGGCCGTCGATCTCCGCGATGCGGAAGCCCTCGGTCGCGTCGGGATCCCGTCGGATGGTGGTCTTGTCTCCCAGCAGCGTGACGGTGCCCGTGATCCTGGGCAGGGCGTTGGGGCCGAGGCCGCCGGTCGACGCGGGAGTGAGGACGTTGTAGACGTATTTGGGTGCGAGCCGGATGGTGTGCGGTCCGGTGTTGTTGTTCGCGGCGTCGATCGCGTTGTTGAGTGCGGTGACGTCGCAGGGAATGGCCGCCAGGGAGGTCGCGTCCGCGGTGTTGCCGAGACTGAGCGCGGCCACGACCGGTACAACCAGGGCCGCTGCCTTGAGTCGACGTCTCTGCATCACTTCTCCGATCATCGTGTGCAATCGTTTGATTACTTTCCGTTGATGATCAGTGTTCCATGGGGTGGGTGTCCCGCCGCGTGCAACGCGGGGGCGGGCGTGCCGGCGGGCGCCGAGATCCCCCGGGCGGCCCAGTGGTGATCTGTGGCCCGAACGGTTCTCATCTCGCCCCCGCGTTGCTACGGTGCCCCATCTCTGACGCCTCATCAGATTTCGGAGCCCCGGCATGCGCGCATTCGTCGCCGCCGCCATCGGCCTCGCGGCCGCGCTGGCCCTCGTGTTCGCCATCACGGCGTTCGGGGTGCCCGAAGGCGAGACCTCACCCAAGCCCCTGCTCACCACCGCGCCCCCCGCGCCCGGAAAGTAGAGGAGGGCCCGGCCGTGCGACGCAGAGCGAGCCTTGTCCTGCTGGCCCTCGCCGTGTTCTGCGCGGCCCTCGCGCCGCTGCTGCGCTGGTACGCGTACCCCCGCCTCGCCAAGATCCCGCCGAACCAGTACCAGGAGATGGTCCTGGAGGCGAAGGACGCCACGCTCCTCGACTACACCGGCGGCATGCAGCCGAAGAAGGTCGACAAGGTCACCATCGTCCAGACCCTCAAGGGCAACGTCGAGGCGTCGAAGGAGATAGAGGCGAGCGCGGGCAAGGACGTCGTCGTCTGGGACACCCTGTCCTACATCATCGGCCCGGACGGGAAGATGGTCTCCCAGATCCCCGAGCGCTACATCTTCGACGCGCACACCCAGGACCCGGTCCACGCCACCGGGGAGACGGTCGACGGGGACCCGGTCAAGCGCGAGGGCATCGAGTTCAAGTGGCCCTTCTTCACCGAGCCGCGCGACTACCTCTACTTCGACGCGCAGACCCGCACCTCCTCGCCGATCCACTACGTCGGGCCGCGCACGTTCAAGGGCATGGACGTCTACTACTTCGAGCAGACCGTCCCGTGGACCAAGGTCCCCATGCCCAAGAAGATGCCGATCGAGGGCATCGACCCGTCGACGATCGAGGCGGCCACCGGCACCACCCTCTGGTACACGGTCAAGGCGAGGTTCTGGGTCGACCCGGTGACCGGCGCGCCCGTCAACGCCGAGCAGGACATCCAGCAGGAGATGCGCGGCGGCATCGCGGCCGGCGGCCCCGACGGCAAGCTGACCGCCTTCGCCGGACACGTCACCATGCGCGAGGACTACTCCGACTACACGGTCGACCTCGTCAGGTCGAACCGTACGAAGGTCCTCGCCCTGCATACCTACGCGCCGATCGGCCTGGCCGCCGGCGGGCTCGTACTGCTCGGCGTGGCGCTGTGGCTGGAGGCCCGCGGCCGCCGCGTCAGCGCCTGAGCCGGGCGTTCGTGTGCCGGGTGGGCTCGGCGGTGGCCGGGTCCTCGGGCCAGGGGTGCTTGGGATAGCGCCCGCGCAGTTCCGCGCGCACGGCCCGGTAGCCGCCCTGCCAGAAGGAGGCGAGGTCGGCGGTGACCGCGGCGGGCCGGCCGGCCGGCGACAGCAGGTGCACCAGCACCGGTACGCCCGCCACCCGCGGGGTCTCGGCCAGCCCGAACAGCTCCTGCAGCTTCACCGCGAGCACCGGCTGGCCGTGTTCGGCGGCGTAGTCCACCCGGATCCGGGATCCGCTGGGCACCTCCAGGCGTTCCGGAGCCAGCTCGTCCAGTCGGACGGCCTCCCCGGTGGCCCACGGCAGCAGCCGGTTCAGGGCCTGCCCGGCGTCGATCCGCCCGAGGTCGGCGCGGCGCCGGGCCCGGGACAGTTCGGGCTCCAACCAGTCGTCGGCCCGCTCCAGCAGGGCCCGGTCGTCGGCCACGTCGGGCCAGGCTCCGCCGAGCGTGCGGTGCAGGAAGCCGAGGCGGGCCCGGAGGGTCAGCGCGTCCGGGGACCAGCGCAGCAGGCCGAGCCCCTCGGCGCGCAGCCCGTCGAGGAGAGCGGCCCGGACGAGCGCGGGGTCGGGGGTGCGCAGCGGACGTGCGGACAGTTCGATCGCCCCGAGGCGCTCGGCGGCGCGGGCGATGAGGTCGCCGTCCTCCCAGCGGACCTCTTCCCCCGCGGTGAGCAGGTGCGAGGCGGCGGCGCGGGCGGTGTCCTCGTCGATGACGGCGCCGAGCCGGACCCGGGCGGACGCGGCATGCGGGGGCCTGTCGGCGACGGCGACGGCCAGCCAGGGCGCGCTGCGCAGCCGGGAGCCGTCGCCGAGCTCGGCCGCGGTGCCGTTGGCCATGAGGAGGGCCCCCTCGCCCCTGGCTTTCGCCACCCGCTCGGGGAACCCGAGGGCGGCGATGAGCCCGGCGGCGAGGTCATCGGGTGCGGCTGCGCCGCCGGGGCTCCGCCCCGCACCCCGCGCCTCAAACGCCGGCGAGGCTGAAAGATCGGGGCTCCGCCCCGGACCCCGCGGCTCGGACGCCGGAGGGGCTGAAGAATCAGCCTCGCCGGCGTTTGAGGCGCGGGGGTCCGGGGGCTGGCCCCCGGCAGCGGTGCCGCACCCGAGCGGGGTGCGGGGTGCAGCCCCGGCCCCGGTTCCGGCGGTGCGCCCCGCAGGGGAAACGGCGCGCTCCAGGCGGCGGGCCTCCGCGCGCCAGCGGGCCGCGTAGCCGTCGCCGCCCGCCCGGGCCCGCCGCCAGGCGCCGGCCAGGTCGTCCCCGTACTCCCGCGGCGGCTCCTCGCTCAGCAGGGCCACCACCTCCGCCGCCCGGCGGGCACCGAGGGCCGAGGAGCCGTCCAGCAGGGCCCGGGCCAGCCGCGGGTGCAGTCCGAGCCGGGCCATCCGCTGCCCGCGCGCGGTGACCGCACCGGCCGGGGACACCGCGCCGACGGCCACCAGCACCTCCCGCGCCGCGGCCATGGCCCCGGCCGGCGGCGGATCCAGCAGGGCCAGCCCGGTCGCGTCCGGGTCGCCCCAGCAGGCGGCCTGCAGGGCGAACTGCGCCAGGTCGGCGATGCGGATCTCCGGCGAGGGGAACGCGGCCAGCCGGCCGTCCTCCGCCTCGGCCCAGCAGCGGTACACCGTGCCCGGCGCCTCGCGCCCGGCCCGGCCCGCCCGCTGCCGCCCGGCCGCGCGGGACGCCCGTACGGTCGCCAGTGCGCCCAGGCCCCGCGCGTGGTCCACGCGGGGCTCGCGGGCCAGCCCGGAGTCCACCACCACGCGCACCCCGGGGACGGTCAGGCTCGACTCCGCCACGGCGGTGGACAGGATCACCCTGCGGTGATCGGCGACGGAGAGCGCCGCGTCCTGGACCGCCGCCGGGGCCCGGCCGTGGATCTGGAGCACCTCCGCGTCCACCCCGCCCAGCTGCCCGGCGACCCGGGCGATCTCGCCGACGCCGGGCAGGAAGCACAGGACGTCGCCGTCGCGCTCGGCCAGCGCCCGCCGCACCACCGAGGCCACGTGCGTCAGCTGCGCCGGGTCCACCCGCATCCCGTGCGGGGGCCGCACCGGCTTGGCCGGCGGGGCCCAGACCGTCTCCACGGGGTACGAGACACCCGCCGCCTCCACCACCGGCGCACCGCCCGGGCCTCCCTGGCCGAGAACGTGCGCCCAGCCGGCCGAGTCCGTCGTCGCCGAGGCCGCCACCAGCCGCAGCTCCGGGCGCAGGGTCTCCCGTACGTCGAGGAGGAAGGCGGCGACCGTGTCGGCGTCCAGGTGCCGCTCGTGGCACTCGTCCAGGACCACCACGTCCACCCCGGTCAGCTCCTGGTCGCGCTGGAGGCGCTGGAGCAGCACTCCGGTGGTCACCACCTCCACCACGGTGTCCGGACCCGCCACCCGTTCCCCGCGCACGGTGAAGCCGACCGCGCCGCCGACCTGCTCGCCCAGCAGCCAGGCCATCCGGCGCGCCGCGGCCCGGGCGGCGATCCGCCGGGGCTCGGCGACGACCACCCGGCGCCGCGGGCCGCCGCCCACCAGTCCGGCCAGCACCAGCGGCACCAGCGTGGTCTTGCCGGTGCCGGGCGGGGCGCAGAGCACCGCAGTGCCGTGGCCGTCCAGCGCTGAGACGAGCGCGGGCACGGCCTCCCGCACGGGCAGGGAGTCGAGGGCGGCGGTACGGATCACGTCAGTCGCGCTCGCAGACGAAGATCGCGGTGCCCGGGATCAGGTTGCCGCGCAGCGGGGACCAGCCGCCCCACTCCTGGCTGTTCCACTCCGGCCACTCGGGCTCGACCAGGTCGAGCAGGCGGAAGCCGCCCGCCACCACGTCGCGCACCCGGTCGCCGATCGTGCGGTGGTGCTCCACGTATACGGCGCGGCCCTGCTCGTCCTGTTCCACGTACGCGGTGCGGTCGAAGTAGGAGGCGGCGACGGACAGCCCCTCGGGTCCGGGCTCGTCGGGGAAGGCCCAGCGGACGGGGTGGGTCACGGAGAACACCCAGCGGCCGCCGGGGCGCAGCACGCGGTGCACCTCGCGCATGACGTTGACCGGGTCGGCGACGAAGGGCACGGCTCCGTAGGCGGAGCAGGCCAGGTCGAAGGAGCCGGCGCGGAAGGGCAGCCGTCCGGCGTCGGCCTCGACCAGGGGGACGTCGTCGCCGATGCGCAGGGCGTGCTGGAGCTGGCGGTGGGAGAGGTCGAGGGCGACCGGGCGGGCGCCCTGGGCGGCCAGCCAGCGCGAGCACTGGGCGGCGCCGGCGCCGATCTCCAGGACGTCCTTGTCCCTGAGGGAGGCGGCGGGGCCGAGGAGGGCCGCCTCCGCCTCGTCCAGCCCCTCGGGTCCCCACACGAAGCGGTCGTCGCCGAGGAAGGCGCCGTGGTCGCTCTGGTACTCGTCGGCGTTGCGGTCCCACCAGCTGCGGCTCGCCCGGCTGCTCTCCGCTTCCCCCGCGTCACGCCGTGTGGCCTCGGGGTCTTCCACGGAGACCGGATCGGCCTCGGACGCTACTTCGGAGGCGTAGTCCTCTTGGTTCATGGGGCCCGTCGTCGTAGTCTGCGAATGTCTTCTGAATGTGGCAGGAAGCGCCAGGAGGGGCTTCCCGCCCATGAATTGTGCCGGTTGTGCGGCGATCCGCCCGGGGTGTGCGCCTTCGCGCATTGACCCTGTCCGGCTGCCCCCGTATGCTACAAGTTGCGCTGCGAGCCTGTGCTCCTCAGACCTAGCAGGCTGCGCTTGCATCTGTTGATGTCCCCTCGGTTTTCGAGGCCCCGCCGCTCTTCGCGGAAGGGGGTCTCCTTGGCTGTCCGGCTTCTTCGGCAGATGCCGATAAGGGCTCCCGGCGTAGCAGTACCTACGACTTTCTGTCCGTAACCGGAGCCCTTTCCCACATGACGAGCAGCACCGAGACCACCTCTACCACTCCGCAGGTAGCGGTCAACGACATCGGTAACGAGGAAGCCTTCCTCGCCGCGATCGACGAGACGATCAAGTACTTCAACGACGGCGACATCGTCGACGGCGTCATCGTGAAGGTCGACCGGGACGAGGTCCTGCTCGACATCGGTTACAAGACCGAAGGCGTGATCCCGAGCCGTGAGCTCTCGATCAAGCACGACGTCGACCCGAACGAGGTCGTCAAGGTCGGCGACGAGATCGAGGCCCTGGTTCTCCAGAAGGAGGACAAGGAAGGCCGTCTGATCCTGTCCAAGAAGCGCGCTCAGTACGAGCGTGCCTGGGGCACGATCGAGAAGATCAAGGAAGAAGACGGCATCGTCACCGGTACCGTCATCGAGGTCGTCAAGGGTGGTCTCATCCTCGACATCGGCCTCCGCGGCTTCCTGCCGGCCTCTCTCGTCGAGATGCGTCGTGTCCGCGACCTCCAGCCCTACGTGGGCAAGGAGCTCGAGGCGAAGATCATCGAGCTGGACAAGAACCGCAACAACGTGGTCCTGTCCCGCCGCGCCTGGCTGGAGCAGACCCAGTCCGAGGTTCGCCAGACGTTCCTCACCACCCTGCAGAAGGGTCAGGTCCGCTCCGGCGTCGTTTCCTCGATCGTCAACTTCGGTGCCTTCGTGGACCTGGGTGGCGTCGACGGTCTCGTCCACGTCTCCGAGCTGTCCTGGAAGCACATCGACCACCCGTCCGAGGTTGTCGAGGTCGGCCAGGAAGTCACCGTCGAGGTCCTCGACGTCGACATGGACCGCGAGCGTGTCTCCCTGTCGCTGAAGGCGACGCAGGAGGACCCGTGGCAGCAGTTCGCCCGTACGCACCAGATCGGTCAGGTCGTCCCGGGTAAGGTCACCAAGCTGGTTCCGTTCGGTGCGTTCGTCCGCGTGGACGAGGGCATCGAGGGTCTGGTCCACATCTCCGAGCTGGCCGAGCGCCACGTGGAGATCCCGGAGCAGGTCGTCCAGGTCAACGACGAGATCTTCGTCAAGGTCATCGACATCGACCTCGAGCGTCGCCGGATCTCGCTGTCGCTGAAGCAGGCCAACGAGTCCTTCGGTGCCGACCCGGCGTCGGTCGAGTTCGACCCGACCCTGTACGGCATGGCCGCGTCTTACGACGACCAGGGCAACTACATCTACCCCGAGGGCTTCGACCCCGAGACCAACGACTGGCTCGAGGGCTTCGACAAGCAGCGCGAGGCCTGGGAGACCCAGTACGCCGAGGCGCAGCAGCGCTTCGAGCAGCACCAGGCTCAGGTCATCAAGAGCCGCGAGGCCGACGAGGCCGCTGCCGCCGAGGGCGCTGCCGCCCCGGCCGCCGGTGGCAACGCCGGTGCGGGCATCTCGGGTGGTTCGTACTCCTCGGAGTCGGACGAGACCTCCGGCGCCCTGGCGTCGGACGAGGCCCTGGCCGCGCTCCGCGAGAAGCTGGCCGGCGGCCAGAGCTGATCGCAGCGCGCATCACACTCCGGTGTGAGCCGAGCTGAACTGCGTTGAACGGTAAGGCCCGTCCCCTTCGGGGGCGGGCCTTACCGCGTTTCCCGCCGCGTTCCCCACGGCCGCTCCCCGTCCGGTCCCCTCGTGATCCGTTGCGTTCCTGTGAATGCGGCCAACTGGGGAATGGCCGGACCGCCTTGGACGTTCTTGGCTGAGAACGAGGCGAGGAGGAGTGGTGACGGTGCTTGATCCACAGGGTTTGTACGAATGGGACGCCAAGGGCCTGGCGGTGGCCGACCTGGCGGTCGCCCAGGACTCGGCCGGGCTGGTCATGCTGTACCACTTCGAGGGGTACATCGACGCGGGTGAGGCCGGCGAGCAGATCGTCGAGAGGCTGCTGGACACCCTGCCCCACCAGGTGGTCGCCCGGTTCGACGCGGACCGGCTGGTGGACTACCGGGCGCGGCGCCCGCTGCTGACCTTCCAGCGCGACCACTGGACGGAGTTCGAGGAGCCGCGACTGGAGGTCCGGCTGGTCCAGGACGCCACCGGAGCGCCCTTCCTGCTGCTGTCCGGCCCGGAGCCGGACGTGGAGTGGGAGCGCTTCGCCGTCGCCGTCCGGCAGATCGTCGAGCGCCTCGGCGTGCGGCTCTCGGTCAACTTCCACGGCATCCCGATGGGCGTCCCCCACACCCGGCCGGTGGGCATCACCCCGCACGGCAACCGCACCGACCTCATGCCGGGCCACCGCAGCCCCTTCGACGAGGCCCAGGTACCGGGCAGCGCGGAGTCCCTGGTGGAGTTCCGCCTGAGCCAGGCCGGGCACGACGTACTGGGTGTGGCCGCGCACGTACCGCACTACGTCGCGCGCTCCGCGTACCCGGACGCCGCGCTGACGGTGCTGGAGGCGATCACGGCGGCGACCGGGCTGGTGCTCCCGGCCGTGGCGCACGCCCTGCGGACCGAGGCGCACCGCACGCAGACGGAGATCGACCGGCAGATCAGGGAGGGCGACGAGGAGCTGGTCAGCCTGGTGCAGGGGCTGGAGCACCAGTACGACGCGGCCGCCGGGGCCGAGACCCGGGGCAACATGATCGCCGAGCCGGCGGAGCTGCCGTCGGCGGACGAGATCGGCCGCGAGTTCGAGCGGTTCCTGGCGGAGCGCGAGGGCGAGAACTGACGTACGGGCGGGGCCCCCTATGCTGCGGGGCATGCTGAAAGTAGGCCTGACGGGCGGAATCGGTGCCGGCAAGAGCGAGGTCTCGCGACTGCTGGCGGGGTACGGGGCGATCGTCGTCGACGCCGATCGGATCGCGCGCGAGGTCGTGGAGCCCGGTACGCCGGGGCTCGCGGCCGTCGTGGCGGCCTTCGGGGAGTCGGTGCTGACCGCGGAGGGGACGCTGGACCGGCCGAAGCTGGGGTCCATCGTGTTCGCGGACCCGGCGAAGCTCCAGACCCTCAACGCGATCGTGCACCCCCTGGTGGGGGCCCGGTCGGCGGAGCTGGAAGCCGCCGCGGGGACCGACGCGATCGTGGTGCACGACGTACCGCTGCTCGCCGAGAACGGCCTGGCACCCCTCTACGACCTGGTCGTGGTCGTGGACGCGGCCCCGGCGACCCAGCTGGCACGGCTGACCGCGCTGCGCGGGATGGTCGAGGAGGAAGCGCGGGCCCGGATGGCCGCACAGGCGACCCGGGAGCAGCGGCTCGCGGTGGCGACCCTCGTGATCGACAACGACGGGCCGCTGGAGGCGTTGGAGCCGCAGGTGCGCACGGTGTGGGACGAGCTCAGGGCGCGGGCGGCGGGCGGGGCCGCCTGACGGGTCCTGCTGACGGGTCCTGCTGACGTGTCCGCCTGACGTGTGCTTCTGACGTGTGCATGGAATAGCGGGTGGGGCGGGGGCGTTGAACGCGCCCGGAGAGGGAAGGATTTCGAACGTGTCCGAGACCACGCGCCCCACCCCGTCCAGCCCGGAAACCCACGTCATCGACTACAGGGCCGCCGAGCAGCTGCTCGCCGCCCGGGACCCGCGCGGCGCGGTCAAGCTGCTCGACTCGGTCATAGCCGCCCACCCGGAGAACACGGCGGCGCGGCTGCTGCGCGCCCGGGCCTTCTTCGCGGCCGCGCAACTGCGGCCGGCCGAGCTGGAGTTCGAGCTGGTCCTGGAGCGCGAGCCGGACAACGCCTTCGCCCACTTCGCGCTGGCCCGTACGTTCGAACGCTCGGGCCGGCCCGAGCAGGCGCGCAAGCACTTCCGCCTCGCCGCGGCCCTCGACCCGCGGCCCGACTACCTGGCGGCGGCCCGGTTCGACGGCCCGGCCGCAGAGGGCCCGGCCGGAGCCGACCCGGCCTGAGTCACCGGCTGCGAGGCGGCACGTACGGAGGGATGTCCGGGCCGGGCTGGTAGTGGGGCCCCTGGTGGATGTGGCGCACGATCATGCACAGGTCCACGACCACGACCACCGCCAGCGCCCCGCAGGCGGCCGCCCATCCGGGACGGCCCACCAGCGAGAACAGGGCCGTGCCGGCGGCAGCCCAGACCAGGCCCCAGACACCCAGCCAGAACCGCAGCCGCAGCGGACTGCGCGCGGTCACCGGCTCATTCCCGGAACGCATGGCCATCGCCTCTCCTCCGTCCATGGTCCCACCCCGGCCCGGTCAGGGGTTGAGCTTGTTCACGGCCTTGGTGGTCGTCTTCTTGAAGGCGGCGACCGGGGCGTGGGACAGGTCGCCCATCTCGCCCCACTGCACGACGGTCACGGTGGAGCCGTCGCGCCCGATCCCGTACAGGTGCACGCCCGGCTCGGATTCGGGGATCGAGGTGTGGACCCCGTAGACGTGCGCGCCCTCCTCGACGGGGAGGGCGCCGTAGTCCTGCCAGGAGGCGGTGCCGCCCGGAGTCGCCCGCAGCCAGTCGGCGGCGCAGGCGGCGACCTTGCGCTCCAGGACGCCGGCGAGCTTGGCCGCCGCGGAGGGCGAGGAGGACCGTACGGAGACCTGCACGGCGCCGGTGTCGTACTCGGTGCCGAAGACGCGGTGCCAGCTGCCCGCGGCCGGGAGCACGCCCTCCAGGCAGAACGGCGCGGACTCGGGCAGCCCCGCGGTGACCGCCCCGGGGTACCAGGGCGAGGTGGGGTGCGGCGGAAGGTCGGTGCCGGCCAGGAAACCGGGCGCGGTGGCGGCCGCGGCGGAGGTGGAGGTGGAGGCGGTCAGGACGAGTGCGGCTGCCGCCGCGACGAGTGCGGTGGTGAGCGCGGTGGCGGTGGCGGTGGCGGTGGCGGTGCCGGAACGTCGGACACGTCGGAACATGGTCGGTTCTCCCCGTGAGTGCCGTGGTGGTGTGTGCCTGACGAGCCTGTTCCCCGGACGGCGTGGCGGGCGACGGATCACGGCGAATCCGGGACGCTGGAACGGCCGTACGCGCCGTCACCTGGGGGAACACCTCATGCATGGAACGCGGTCGCGGGACGCGGTACGCGCAATGGGGGGAGAGAGCGTGAGCGAGGCCGAGGATTTCGCACGGCTGATGTGGGAGCTGAAGGAGCGTGCCGGGCTCAGCTACGGCGCCTTGGCGCGCCGGCTCCACACGAGTACGTCGACGCTGCACCGGTACTGCAAGGGGGAGGCGCTGCCGGCGGAGTTCGCGGTGGTGGACCGCTTCGCGCGGGCCTGCGGGGCGACGCGGGAGGAGGCACTGGACCTGCACCGGGCGTGGCTGCTGGCGGACGCGCGGCGGCGCGCGGGGGCCGGGCCGGTGGCGGAGCCGCAGCCGGTCCCTGAGCCCGTGCCGGAATCGGAGTCGGAGCCGGAGCCGGAGCCGACCGTGGTGGTGACGCCGGACCCCGAGCCGGGGCCGGTGGCCCGGGGTGCCTGGTACCGGCGGCGGGCGGCCGTGGTCACCGCCGCGGGGATGACGGCCGGGGCGGTGGCGGTGGCGCTGCTGGCCGCGGCCGGCCCCGGTCCCGGCGCACCGCATGCGGGCGGGAGCACGGGGACGGGCTCGGGTACGAGTGCGCGTACGAGTGCGCCGCCGTCCGCGGGATCGGGGTCCGCCCCGGCACCGGCATCGACGGGGGAACCGGAACCGACACCACCGGCTGAGGCGGCAGGGGCGGCAGGGGCGACCGATTCGGCCGGGGCGACGGCCGCGGCGCCCGGCCAGTCCTCCGCGTCACCGCCGGCGTCCGCCCCGGGCCGGGGCCCGGTCGTGCCCCTCAAGGCGGCGGTGCGGTCGCACGTGTGGACCGCGGGCTGTGATCACGCCTACCTCTCCGAGCGCGGTCCGGGATCGGTGCCCCCGCCACCCGTGGAGGCGGACGCACCCGCCTGGGCGACGGCGCAGCACGCCGTGCACGCCGGGACGCAGATCGTCGAGGTCACCCTGCACGGTACGGGCGGGGGCGCCGTGGTCCTGGAGGACCTGGAAGTACGGGTGGCCGCCCGTCGCAAGCCGCCGGCCTGGAACGTCTACCAGATGTCGCAGGGCTGCGGCGGCGGGCTCACCCCTGCCGCGTTCGCCGTCAATCTGGACGCGCCGCGCCCGCAGGCCCGGCCCGTCGCCGGGAACGACGGCGGCAACACGCTGCCCGCCCCCTCCTTCCCCCTGCGCGTCTCGGCGGCCGAACCGGCCGTCCTGCGGGTGGCGGCGGCCACCACGGGATGCGACTGCGACTGGTACCTCGACCTGCGGTGGACCGGCCCGTCCGGGTCGGGCACCCTGCGGATCGACGAGGGCGGGCGGCCGCTGCGCACGAGCGCCGCCACCGGCCGGCCCGTGTACGGGTACGCGCTGGAACAGGGCCGCTGGGCCCGCTGAACCGCAGGTCAGGGGCCGTTGTCGGTGGTCGCGCCTAAACTCGTCGGCAGAGGGGACCGGCAGATGTGCAGGGACACCGACGGGGAGGGGGACGCACCATGACACCGCAGCCGCAGCCGCAGCCGCAGCCGCAGCCGCAGCCGCAGCCGCAGCCGCAGCGCCCGTTGCTGCCGCAGGCCATCGCGTTGCTCCGCCATGCCGCGGTCTTCCTGCCCGCCGCCGTCCCCCGCGAAGGGCGGGTCGCCTTCTGGGCGCCCGACGGGGACGCCCTGCCCGAGGCGGGAGCGGCGGCGGCGCTCACCGTCGTACGCCCGCACGGTGACGGGGTCCGCAGCCGGACCGTGCCCGCGGTGACCTTCTCGGTCGCCGCCGCCCTGCCCCTGCTCGCACGGGCGCCCCACAGCCCCGCCGCGCATCCCGCCACCCGCGCCTGGGGCACCGCCGCCCGGCAGGCGCTCGCCCTCGCCGCCCGTGGCCGGCTCCTCCCCGGGCTCACCCCCGAGGGCATCGACGCCTGGCGGGCCGGACCGCTCGACGCCGCCGACGTCGATCACCTCCGCGCGGTCGCCGCCGCATTGCCGCACGAGGGGTACGCGACGCCCCTGGCCGGCCGCCGTCCGCTCCAGCTGCCCGAACCGGAGGCACTGGTCCGGGCGTTCCTCGACGCCGTCGCCGACGGCCTGCCGCGCACCCCGGCCGCGGCCGTGGCCGCCGGGCGGCCGTTCGCCGCGCAGGAACCGCAGCCGGTGCCGGGGATACAGGACTGGGCCGCGCAGGTCGCGGCCGGCTCCGACACCGGCGTCGGGATCTCGCTCCGCCTCGACCTGTCCTCCTTCCGGCTCTTCGACGAGGCCGAAGAAGCCGACACCCGGCGCGCCGGAGCCGCCGTCGTCCAGGTGCACAGCCTCGCCGACCCGACCCTGATCACCGACGCCGGGCAGCTGTGGGCGGGCGCGGCGGCGGCCGGGTTCGGCCCGCGCGCCCGGATCGACGCCGTGCTCGCGCTGCGCCGGGCCGCGCGGGTCTGGCCCCCGCTGCTGCGCCTACTGGACCAGCCCGTGCCCGATGCGCTGGCCCTGTCCGACCCGGAACTGGAGGACCTGCTGGGGGTGGCCGGGAGCCGGCTGGCCGCCGCCGGGGTCCTGGTCCACTGGCCGCGCGAGCTGGCCCGCACGCTGTCGGCGACCGCCGTCGTACGGTCCACCGCCCCGGGTTCGGCGATCGACGGGACCGCCTTCTTCGACGCCGAGCACCTCTTCGCCTTCTCCTGGGAACTGGCGCTGGGCGGCGACCGGCTCACCCCGGGGGAGATGGACGCGCTGGCCCTGGCGCACCGGCCCGTCGTCCGGCTGCGCGACCAGTGGGTGCGGGTCGATCCGGAGCTGGTGCGCAAGGCGCGCAAGCGGGAGCTGGGCGTCCTGGACCCGGTCGACGCGCTGGCCACCGTACTGTCCGGGACGGCCGAGATCGACGGTGCGACGGTCGAGGCGGTGCCCGTGGGAGCGCTCGCCGCCCTGCGGGACCGACTGACGGGGGAGCAGACCCCGCTGCCGCAGCCCGCCGCCCTCAAGGCCACCCTGCGCGACTACCAGGCGCGCGGCCTGGCCTGGCTGGACCTGATGACCTCGCTCGGTCTCGGCGGCTGCCTCGCCGACGACATGGGCCTCGGCAAGACGGTCACGTTGATCGCGCTGCACCTGCACCGGGACCGGCCGGAGCCCACCCTCGTGGTGTGTCCCGCGTCCCTCCTCGGCAACTGGCAGCGGGAGATCGAGAAGTTCGCCCCCGGCACGCCCGTCCGCCGTTTCCACGGCAACAGCCGCGGCATCGAGGACCTGACGTCCTGCGCCGGCGGGTTCGTCCTCACCACGTACGGGACGATGCGCGCCAGCGCCGCCCTGCTCGCCGAACAGAGCTGGGGCCTGGTCGTCGCCGATGAGGCACAGCACGTCAAGAACCCGCATTCGGCGACCGCGAAGGCACTGCGCGCGGTGCCCGCGCCGGCCCGGGTGGCGCTGACCGGAACGCCGGTGGAGAACAACCTCTCCGAGCTGTGGGCGCTCCTCGACTGGACCACGCCGGGGCTGCTGGGCCCGCTCACGACCTTCCGGGCCCGCCACGCCCGCCCGGTGGAGCACCAGCAGGAGGAGGACGGCGGCAACGAAGCGGCGGTCGCCCGGCTGTCCGCGCTGGTGCGGCCGTTCCTGCTGCGCCGCAAGAAGTCCGACCCCGGCATCGCGCCCGAGCTGCCGCCGAAGACGGAGACCGACCATCCGGTCTCCCTCACCCGGGAGCAGGCCTCGCTCTACCGGGCGGCGGTGGACGAGGCGATGGCCGTGATCGAGTCGAGCGAGGGCATGGAACGGCGCGGAATGATCATGAAGCTGTTGGCCTCGCTCAAGCAGATCTGCAACCACCCCGCGCAGTACCTGAAGGAGGAGCAGCCCCGGATCCCGCACCGCTCGGGCAAGCTCGCCCTGCTGGACGAGCTGCTGGACACGATCCTGGCCGAGGGCGGCTCGGTGCTGGTCTTCACCCAGTACGTGACGATGGCCCGCCTGATCGAACGGCACCTGCAAGCCCGTGGGATCAGCTCGCAACTGCTGCACGGCGGGACGCCGGTGCCGCGCCGCGAGGAGCTCGTCGACCGCTTCCAGGCGGGCGAGGTCCCCGTCTTCCTGCTGTCCCTGAAGGCGGCGGGCACCGGGCTGAACCTCACCCGGGCCGGACACGTCATCCACTTCGACCGTTGGTGGAACCCGGCCGTCGAGGAACAGGCCACCGACCGCGCCTACCGCATCGGCCAGACCCAGCCCGTACAGGTCCACCGGATCATCGCCGAGGGCACCGTCGAGGACCGGATCGCCGAGATGCTGGAGGCGAAGCGGGCCCTGGCCGACGCCGTCCTGGGCTCCGGCGAGTCGGCGCTGACCGAGCTGACCGACCGCGAGCTGGCCGACCTCGTTTCCCTGCGGAGGCCCGGATGATCACCGCGCGGGACGACCGCCGTCGCACCTTCGAGACCGTGCCCGCCGGGGCCGAGGCGGTGAGTTGGTGGGGCCGGGCCTGGGTTTCGGCGCTGGAGGAGGTCTCCCACGACCCGGCCCGCCTGGCCCGGGGACGTACGTACGCCGACGGAGGACGCGTCAGCGCGGTCACCGTCACCCCCGGTCGGATCGTGGCGTACGTCCGGGGCAGCCGGCCCCGCCCGTACCGCACCGAGCTGACCCTGCCCGCCTTCGCCGACCCGGAGTGGGAGGACCTGCTGGAGACGGTCGCGGCCGACCCCACGGCGCTCGCCGCCCTGCTGGAACGAGAGGTCCCGCAGTCGCTCGCGGGGGCCGTCCTGCCCGGCGCCGGCGAGCTGGTCCCGCACTGCTCCTGCCCGGACTTCGGGCGTCCGCCGTGCAAGCACGCGGCGGCCCTGTGCTACCGGGCGGCCCGGCTCCTGGACGAGGACCCCTTCGTCCTGCTGCTCCTGCGCGGCCGGGGGGAGCGGGAGCTGCTCGACGAACTCTCCCGTCGCAACGCCGCCCACGCCGCGCGCGAACAGCCCGACACGGCACCCGGCTTCCCCGGGGTTCCGGCCCGGGCGGCGCTCGCCCGCCCGAGCCTGCCTCCGCTGCCCGCGCCGCTGCCCGTGCCCGCCGCCGTGGGCCTTCCGCCCGCCTACCCGGCCGACCCGGCGGCGCCGGACCCGCTGGCCCTCGACCAGCTCGCCTCCGACGCGGCCGCCCGCGCCCTGGCCCTGCTGGCCACCGGCGAGGATCCGATCGCCGGGCTCACCCTGTGGCAGGACGCCGTCCGGTTGGCCTCCGCGCACCCCACGGCGGGGCTGACGGGCGCGGCCCGCGTCCTGTACCGGGACCTGGCCCGCGCCACCGGCCGCAGCACCACCGATCTCGCCCGGGCCGCGGCGGCCTGGCGCCAGGGCGGGCGCCCGGCCCTCGACGCCCTCGAAGAACCCTGGGACCCGCCGGCAGGGCCCTTCGACCGGGCCCGCCCGGCCCTCCTCGCCGCAGGCCAGGGTTCCTTCCGCCCCGACCGCAACCGCCTGACGATCCACACCCGGCAATTGCGCCTCGGCCGCGACGGCCTTTGGTACTCCTACGAGGACCGCCACGGCGATCAGGACTGGTGGCCGGTGGGCCGCCCCTCCACGGATCCCGTCGCCGCTCTCGCCCCGCGTGCAGATGCGTGAGCGGCTCCGGAACGGTCCGGACGTGCGGGGCCGAACGACCTGATCCGTGAGATCAGGACGTTCCGCGTGCCGGGGTGTGATTGGGTGATCCGGAACGTGACAAGCGCCGGGCTCTTCTGCCCGGTCCTGTCGATTTCTGCCCCGGAGGTACCCCCAGATGCACGGCCGGACGGCGCATGCCCAGCCTTTCGACACAGGTGCCGACCCGGGACAGGAGAGGTTGAGGGCCGTACTGGGTGGCTGGCGCGAGTCGCTCATCGACCTGGGCGGCCGCAACCGGCTGCTGAACTTCCGCCACACCAGGTCCTCCACGTTGGAGATCACCGCGCCCAGCGCCGGCCCCCTGTTGGCGCAGTTGGACCGCGGGTGGGACTTCGCTCCCGTCGAGGACGCCGAGGACGCCGAGCGGTTCGGGGAAGGGCCGTCCGGCGTCACCCTGGACAAGGCGCCGCGGGGGTCGGCCCGAGCCCGGTCGGCGGGCGGGATCCTCACGCAGAAGCAGACCCAGCAGGCCCTGGACAGTGCCCTGCGGCAGCTGCGCCAGAAGTCGAACCAGACCTTCAACGACTTCGGGCTGTGGGTGCTCTGGGTCGGCGTCGGAATGCTCGACTGGCGTGAAGAGGGAGCCCACGAGAGCAGCTCGGCGCCCCTCGTGCTGGTCCCGGTGCAGCTCGTGCGCGACCGGACGGGCAAGATCCGGCTGCAGGAAGCCGAGGAGCAGGACGCGGTGCACAATCCGGCGCTCGCCGTGAAGCTCGCCCAGCTCGGCGTCGACTGGACGCCCGTGGCGGACACCGACTGCCTCGACGCGGCCGCCGTGCTGGCCCGGGCCCGGACGGCCGCCGCGGGCCAGACCGGCTGGGTGGTCCGTGACAGCGTCGTCCTATCCATGTTCGCCGCTCACAAGGAGGCCATGTACCAGGACCTCAAGGAGAACGAGGCGGCGATCCTCGCCAGCCCGCTCATCCGGGCGATCGGGCTGGGACCGGATTCGGGCCTCCCGGACGACGTCATCGGTTTTGATCCGCCCGCGATCGAGCGGATCGACGAGGTCCAGCTGCCCGAGCGGACCCCGCTGGTCCTGGACGCCGACGCCTCGCAGCGCCAGTGCATCGCGGCCGCCATGGCGAACCGGTCGTTCGTGATGAGCGGCCCGCCCGGTACCGGCAAGAGCCAGACGATCACCAACATGATCGCGGCCCTGATGCACTCCGGCCGCACCGTCCTGTTCGTCAGTGAGAAGGCCGCGGCCCTGGACGTCGTACGCAACCGGCTGACCGACGTCGGCCTCGGGGACTTCGTCCTGGCCCTGCACAGCAGCGACACCAGCAAGAAGGCCGTGGCCCAAGAACTGGACCGTGCGCTGACGACCGAAGTGCGGGCCTCCGGGGCAGCCGAACACGAGCTCGACGAGGCCAGGCGGCTGCGCGAGGAACTGTCCGCCTACGCCGCCGCGATGAACGAGGAGCGGCAGCCGCTCGGCCGGACGCTGCACGACGTGTTGGGCCGGCTCGCACTGCTCGGCCAGCAGGAGGTTCCGCAGCTGACGCTCACCTCCGGGGTGGCCGCCGTCACCGACACGCTCAGCGCCGCCGCACTGCACGAGGTGCTCGCGGCCGCCCGCTCGGTCGCCCGGTCCTGGCGGCCCGTCGCGGAAGGCGACTCCTTCGCCTGGTGGGGGCTGCGTGACCCCGAGGCGACGGGAGGAGGCTCGGCGACCACGGCGCTCGCCGCTGCCGACGATGCCCTGCAGTCGCTCCGGGCGGCCGCGGAGCACAGGCCCCTCGCTGCCGACACACCCCTTCCCAAGACGGTCCGGGACGTCCGGCGGATCGCGGACGGCCTCCGCGCGGGGCTGCCCGTACGCACCTCGGGCTCGACGAACGCTCCGTTCGAGGACCACTCGCCCGTCATCGCACAGCTCGCCGAGGGCTTCGGCCTGGGTGCACCGCGGGACATCGGGTCCCTGCTCGCGCTGTTCGAGCTCATCGACCTGGAGGGTGCCGAGCACCGGCCCCTGCCGCACTGGTTCGACGCGGCGAACCTGCGTCAGGCGCAGGCCGCGGCGGAGCAGCTCAAGGCGGCTCTCGACGAGGAGGACGTGGCGCGCGGCGCGGCGCAGGACGTGTTCGGACCCCAGGTCCTGACCTACGGGGCCCTCGCCGATCTGGTGCGCCGGTTCGCCGAGGACCACCACGGGCTCACCGCCCGCTTCAAGGGGCAGTACCGGGCAGACCGGGAGGCGGCGACCGCCCTCACGGTGACCGGGGCCTGGGACAAGCGCCTGCCCGGCAGACTGGCAGAGGCGCTCGCCTGGCAGCAGGCACGTGACCGGGTGCTGCTGCTGACCGAGGAGCACCGGGAGCTGCTGGGCCCCTACCTGCCCGGTGGCGCCGACGGATTCGCGGCGCTCGACGAGGCTCTGGCCAACGCCGCCCGGATCGCGGAGCTCACCGCGGAAAGCAACGAACGCGGCGCCGTGTCCGACCGCCTCGCGCACGGAGCGGACACGGAGCACGGATACGCCGGGCTACAGGTCCAGGCCGTCCGCGGTGCCCTCGCCGACTGGTGCGATGCCGTGGACCTGCGCGCAGCACGGTGGACCGAGACTTCGGCGCGGCTCGCCGCGATGTTCGAGGACGGGCGCCGGCTGAAGCTGTTGCCGGCCCTGGGCGGCACGTTGGAGGAGGCCGCCCGCGCCCTCGCCGTCCTGGCGGCGGATCCGTCGGGCCCGGGGGAATGGCAGACGTACCGCAGTGCACTCTCGGTGCTGAGGGGCCGCGGGCTCGACGACCTCGTCTCCCGGGCCGCGGAGCGGGGCATCGACGCGGAGGACTTCCCCCCGGTCGTGGAGCGCGCCCTGCTCCAGCTCTGGGCCGACACGCTGCTCGCCGCCGACGGCAGGCTGCGTACGGCGCGTGCCGCGGAGCTCGACGCCCGGGTACGGAGCTTCCGCGAGGCCGACCGGATGCTGGTGGCCGCGGCGAGCGGCGCCGTCATCGCGTCGTGCAACAGCCGCAAGCCCAAGGCCTTTGGTGCGGGCGGGGCCTCGCTGATCCGCCGTGAGGCGGAGAAGAAGACCCGCCACCTGGCCGTGCGGGAACTCCTCGGCAAGGCACGGGAGGTGGTCCAGGCGGTCAAGCCCTGTTTCATGATGAACCCGCTCTCGGTGAGCCAGTACCTGCCGGCCGACTACCGCTTCGACGTGGTGATCTTCGATGAGGCTTCGCAGGTCAGGCCCGGTGACGCGGTCAACTGCGTGTACCGGGGCCGCTCCTTGGTCGTCGCCGGCGACGAGAAGCAGCTGCCGCCCACCTCGTTCTTCGACTCGGCCGTCGGCGACGAGGGCGATGAGTACGACGAGGAACTGCCGGACGCCTTCGAATCGCTGCTCCATGCGTGCAAGGCGGGCGCGATGCGCGAGCTTGCGCTGCGCTGGCACTATCGGAGCCGCCACGAGGACCTGATCGCCTTCAGCAACCGGTCCTTCTACGGCAACAGCATGGTGACCTTCCCGGGGGCGCTGGAACGCGGCCCCGACATCGGCGTGGAGTTCTTCAAGGCGGACGGCTGCTACGACAGGGGCGGGCGCCGGGACAACCGGCGTGAGGCGGAGGCCGTGGCGCAGCGCGTGCTGCACCACTTCGACACCCGGCCGGGCCGCAGCCTCGGTGTGGTGGCGCTCTCCCAGGCCCAGGCGACCGCGATCGACGAATGCGTGCAGCAGGCCCGGCTGGCCCGCCCGGACCTCGATCACTGCTTCACCGAGGACCGCCTCGACGGATTCTTCGTGAAGAACCTTGAGTCGGTCCAGGGCGACGAGCGGGACGTCATGATCATGTCGCTCGGTTACGGGCCGGACGAGCGGGGGGTGCTGGGGCTCAACTTCGGCCCCATCAACAAGGAAGGCGGCTGGCGACGACTCAACGTCGCCGTCACCCGCGCCCGGTTCCGCGTGGAGGTGGTCGCCTCGTTCCACGGATCCCAGCTCAAGGACGGCCCCAACGAGAGCGTGCAGCACCTCAAGCGCTACCTCGAATACGCGGAGAACGGGCCCGCGGTCCTCGCCAGGGACACCGTGGTGGCGGACGCCGAGCCGGACAGCCCTTTCGAGGAGTCGGTGCTGGCGGTGCTGCGCGACTGGGGGTACGAGGTGCAGCCGCAGGTGGGCGTCGCGGGCTACCGGATCGACCTGGGCCTGCGGCACCCGGCGGCGCAGGGCTCGTTCGCGCTCGGCATCGAGTGCGACGGGGCGATGTACCACTCGTCACGTGCGGCCCGCGACCGCGACCGGCTGCGCCAGCAGGTACTGGAAGGCCTCGGCTGGACCCTGCACCGGATCTGGGGCACCGACTGGTACCGCAACCGTCCGGAGGCGGAGCGCAGGCTGAAGGAAGCGGTCGATGCGGCGGTGGCGATCGACCCCTTCGCACGACCGGAGGCGGTTCGGGTACCTCAGGGCGGCACCCTCGGCGCGGAGGCGACGCCCGCGGTGACGGCGCCCGCGGAGACGCGAATCCCGGTACCCCGACCGGAGCCGGAGCGGATCTTCTTGGTGGACCGGGCGCCGGTGCGCGACTGGAGCACGCGGTACGTGCTCGCGGAGGTCCGCGTGGACGCCTGGGCGGTTCCGGAGTTTCACACGCCGGAAGCGCGTCCCGTACTGCGGAGGGTGCTGGCGCAGATCATCGAGGTGGAGGGGCCCATCCATCAGGACCTCCTGGTCCAGCGTGCGCGGGAGGCCTGGGGGCTCGGCAAGTCGGGCAGGCGGATGGTGGAGAACGCCCAGCAGGTGCTGGAGGCCCTGGTACGTGCCGGGATCGCGGAGTACGAGAGCGGCTTCGCGGACGTCGTCGGTCGGCAGCTGCGGGGTGCCCGCACACCGCTGGACGACCAACCGCGCAAGATCGCCCATGTTTCACCGGCCGAGCGGCAGCTGGCGATGAGGGAGCTGGCCCTGGAATGCCCGGGGATGACCACGGAGGAACTGCTCCAGCAGACTCGGGAGCTCTTCGGCTGGAAGCGCATGGGGTCCGACATCCGCAGCGCGCTCGAAGCGGACGTCAGGGACCTCCTCACCGGCGGCGGGCTCACGGGGACGCCGGACCGGCTGGTCGCTACGCGCTGAGCCCGGCGGCCCAGCGGGTCAGGGTGGTGAAGTCCCGGTCGCGCAGTCCGTGGCGCGGGTGGATGCGCAGCAGCAGGGCGGGGGCCGGATGGTGTGCGGCGACCCAGGCGCGGTCGCGCGGGGTGATCATGTCGTCGACCCAGGCGAAGGGCCGGCCGGCCGCCCAGTCGCGGAGGTGTCGGGTCTTCCACGAGAGGCCGTCGGGGTCATCGGCGAAGAGTTCGGGCCACTCGACGACGGTGAGGTCACCCGGCAACCCGATGTGCGGGGAGATCATCGTATTGGCCTGGTGGGTCCAGGCGGTGGCCCAGGTGAGCTCGAACGGCAGGGCCAGCAGCCGGGCGCCGTGGGACGGGTGGAGGCGCACCCGGGCACCGCGCCGGGCCCTGCGGGACTCCGGGTCGCGGTAGGAGAGCCAGACGTCGGGCCACATCCGGTGGCTCCGGTATCCGCGCAAACCGGCGAGGGGCGAGCGGAACGGGTTGAGGGGGCCGTCCACGTCGAGGAGGAGCAGCGGGCGATCGGTCATGAAGTGACCATTACCCAGTACACGATTGAGTGAAATGTCTACTGCCCCTATAACTCGAATGGGGTCAGAGCGTTGTTTCCGGTGCGGGGGCATTACCCGCGAACTCATCCGGAAGGCAGGGAAACTGATGCGTCACAGTCGTCGGAATGGCTTCATCGCGGCAGTGGTTGCGGGAGGCGGACTGGCGGTCGCGGGTGTGGGCGGGTTCGCCCACGCCGACGCGGACGCGAGTGGCGGGGCGGAGCGCTCGCCGGGACTGCTGTCCGGAAACCTCGTGCAACTGCCGGTGAACCTCCCGGTGAACGCGTGCGGGAACACCGTGAACGTGGTCGGCCTGCTCAACCCGGCCGCCGGGAACCGCTGTAGCAACGCGTCGTCGGGGGGCGGTGGTGGCCGGCAGTCCGGCGCCAGCTCGACGCATTCTTCGAAACCGGCAGGCGCCAACGGGGGCGGGGCGCACGCCCAGGGAAGCGGAAAGGATTCTCCCGGAGTGCTCTCCGGCAACGGGCTCCAGCTTCCGGTCGACCTCCCGCTGAACGTCAGCGGCAACTCCGTGAACGTGGTCGGCATCGGCAACCCCTCGCTGGGCAACACGTCCGTCAACGGCGAGCAGCCCACGGGCGGCAAGCCCGTCCAGCCGCCCGTCGTCGAGAAGCCGGTGACCCCGGTCGTCCCGGCCGTGCCCACCAAGCCGGTCACGCAGGTCACGCGGGTCACCCCGCCCGAGGCCCCGCGGCACGAGGCTCTCGCCCACACCGGGGCCGATGGCGTCGGATACCTGGTCCCCGGCGCGGGCGCGCTCCTCCTCGGCGGAGTACTCCTCTACCGCCGCTTCCGCCTCAACTGACCGGGGTCAGGCCGACAGGTCCGGATCCGGCGGGGCCGCGGGCCCCGGGGGCGGCGTACGCCACCCGTCCAGGATGGCGTCGATCCGCGGGGCCAGCCGGGCCCGGGCCGCGAACCGGTGGACACCCGCCATCAGCAGGGCGTCGTACTCGGTGTCGGTGTGCCGCACCGCCGCCCGGACCGCGACGGACACCGCCAGTTCGTTGAGGGCGCGGCCGGCCGCGGTGCGGCCCACCCGGCCGCTGCCGCGCACCGAGGCGTGGGTGGCGATCGCCACGGCCCGGTCGGCCGGACAACCGGGGAACAGCCGTACGATCTCGGCGGCGAAGGCCGCAGTGAAGCGGATGTCCTCGGCCGAACGCCGCCGCCGGTCGCGCTCCCGGCGGCGCGCCCGCGCCTCGGAGTCCGCGAGGCAGGCGCGCTCCGCGCGCGCCAGCGCGGCCTCCTCGACGAGGAGGCCCAGGCGCTCGTAGCGGTGCCGGCGCTTGTTGAAGCGCACGACGACGGCGCAGAGCGAACTGGCCTCGCGGGAGCGGCGGGTGAGCGCCGTGTCCCCCCGCGGGAGATAGACGAGATGGCCGAGATCCGTGCAGTCCAGGCAGCGGGGTACACCGGACTCGCGGACGAGGTGCCGGAGTGGGCCCTGCCGGCAGTCGGCGCAGTGGATCTGCTTCAGCGACTCAAAAACCACCAGGCTCATGGAGGTGTGATACCGCTGTATGACCCTCATATCACCTGGTGAAGAAGGTATGTTGATGTTTCGTTGACCGTTCCTGGATGCCCGGCGGCCCTTTTGCCGTGGGGCGGTGGACCGCAGGCGGTCCGTAGAGGGGGGTCACATGGGTGGGCAGCTGAAGATGACGGCACGTCCGGGCGGAGCAAGCGTCGCCACGGCCGCGACTGGCCGGGAGATAGTCATACCGCCGGGCGGCTGCACCGGCTGGCACTTCCACCGGGTCAGACTCGAGGCGGTGGTCATAGCCGGGACCCTGACCCGGGTCCTGCACGACCGCACCGTCGTGGTGCACACGACCGGGACCACCTTCGTGGAGCCCGCGGGCATAGGCCACCTCCACCTGGGCCACAACCTCGGCACCGAGCCGGTCGTGCTCCACGTCACGCCCGCGCTCCCGGTGGGGGTTCCCTTCGCGATACCCACCCCGGCACCGGCCGGTGCCACGCAGGCGGCCTGTCGCTCACACAAGCCGACGTATTTCTCCGCGGACCCGGTAGAAGCCCCCTGAGGCGGCGTGCAGCCCCTCGACCACGTACCGGGCGCCGGGCTCCCGTATCCCGCGCGGGAACTGGACGTTCCAGGAGGACTCAAAGCCCTCCGACACCACCTGCACCCGCATCCGGCCGCCCTGCTGGACGCACTCCACCACCACACCGCCAGCCGGTGAAGCGGCCACCGAGGCCATCGAAACCGTCGCCACCGCCGAGGCCGACGCGGCCGGGGTGAACACCGGGAGCGCCGCCGCCGACTTCACGTCCATGGGCGCGGGCACCGAGCCCTGCTGGGCCGCCGCGATCGCCTGCTCGGTCGCGTCCACGCAGACCAGCGACCCGTCCGTGGTGACGAGGTACAGCCGCCCGTCCAGGTACTGCATGGACAGCGCCGACCCGCCGCCCGTCCCCAGCTTCCACAGCCGTCGGCCGTCGGCGTCGAAGCAGTAGACCGAGGAGGAGGAGTCGCCGGCGAAGACGTGCCGCCCGTCGGGCGAGGTCGCACACGAGTACACCGCGGCGTCGCACGCGTAGGAGGCCTCCACCGCCCCCGTCGCCTTCGAGAGCCGCTGCACCGTGTTGCGGGCCGTACCCGCGTACACCGCCTGCTCCTCCTGCCAGCCGAACAGCACCCCGCCGGGGGTCTTGGTGTGCCACAACTGCCCGCTGCCGTCGGCCGCGTACGCCGTCACACCACCGCTGTGCCCGTGGAAGACCGCCCGCTCGTCCGCCCGGACCATCCAGGCGCCCGTCCCGCCGGACTTCCGCGACCACTGGTGCTCGTCCTCGTGGTCGATGACGGTCAGGCCGCCGTTCGCATCGGAGACGTTGAGCACGCCCTCGTGGATGTCGAGCCAGTAGATGTCCACGTCCGCCGCGATCGCGTAGGCCCCGAAGGGCACCTTCGACGACAGGTCGTACACCGTGCCGTCGTCACAGCCCGCGTATATCCAGAACTCGTCCGCCACCAGGCACTTCACCCCGTCCGGAAGCGAATACCGGGCGAGCACCTCACCGCCGTGGCTCAGCGTGTACACGTCGCCCGCCTGGTTGCCCACCCAGCAGCGGTCCTCGTCCACATGGATGCCGAAGGCCGACGAACCGGTCCGGAAGCGCCACAGCACCGGAGCCACCGCGCGCGCCGTCGAGGGCGCCGAGGCCACCTGGCGGCGGGTCACCGACCGGGCGGCGCGCTGCCCCTGCACGGCCGGGGCGTACCCCTTGCGCACCTTCTCCCCGATCTTCTTCGCAGCGGCCGCGCGGGCCTTCTCGGCGCTCGGGAAACCGGAGGTCTGCAGCTGGCCGTCCGCGCCGATGCGCCCGTACCGCACGGACACGGACGCGCCGTCGACCGTCACCTCGTAGAACTTGTGTGCCGCGCCGTCGTCCTGCGACAGCTCCAGATACGTCGTCTCCCGAGCCATGACAAACCCCTCCCCAAAGGCAGCGCCGCCGGCTCCCTTTCGGCCGGTGATCCCTCGTGAAAAACTCTAAGGCCCACCACTGACAATGGGCCCGTGCAGTGGGAAGCGATCACATGGCAGCGGATGGCCGAGCGGCTCGCCGGTCACCTCGACGACCCCGGCCGGGCCCCCGCGCCGGGCAGTTGGCAGCGGGTGGGCATCGACGGCGCCCCCGCCGCCGGGACCGGCGTGCTCGCCGGCGAGCTCGCCGAAGCACTGCGCCTGCGCGGCCACCCGTCCCTGGTGGTGCCGGCCGACGGTTTCCTGCGACCGGCCTCCCTCCGCTTCGAGTTCGGCCGGCAGGACGTGGACTCCTACCTCGGCGCCTGGTACGACACGGCCGCGCTCTGGCGGGAGGTCTTCGGCCCGACCGACCCCGGCGGCAGCGGGCGGGTCCTCCCGGACCTCTGGGACCCGGTGACCGACCGGGCGACCCGCAGTCCCTACGTGACCCTCCCGCCCGGCGGCGTGCTGCTCGTACACGGCCCGCTGCTGCTGGGCCACTGGTTCCCCTTCGACCTGAGCGTCCACATCCGGCTCTCCGCCGGCGCGCTCGCCCGCCGCACCGAGGAATCCGCGCGCTGGACACTGCCCGCCTTCGCGCGCTACGAGGCCGACACCGACCCGGGGTCGGCCGCCGACGCGGCGGTCCGGGCCGACGACCCCCGCCACCCCGCCTGGACCGGCATCCGGAGCCGCTGACGGGCCGGGACGGGCCGACCGACGGGCCGACCGGCGGGACGCCCCTACGGCCGACCGCCCGGCCGGGTCACCGCCAGGGCCGCCGCCCGGCATCCGGCACGGGCGGCCCCGGCCGGGTCCGCGCCCTCCAGCCGGGCCGCGAGGAAGCCCCCGGTGAAGGCGTCGCCGGCGCCCGTGGAGTCCACCGCCAGGGCCGGCTCCGCCGCGACCTCTGCGGTGACCCGGCCGCGTTCGGCGATCAGCGCCCCGGCCGCGCCGCGGGTCACCACCACCAGCGGCACCCGCCGGCTGAGCTCCGCGGCCGCCCGGGCCACCCCCGTCGGCTCCGGCAATCCGGCCAGCAGTCGGGCCTCGTCCTCGTTCGGCAGCAGCACGTCCACCCCCGCCACGGCGTCCAGGAAGCGCTGCGGCCCCAGCGCCGCCAGGAATCCGGCCGAGGCGGGGTCCACGCTCACCTGCACCCCCCGGGTCCGGGCCGCCCGCAGCGCGATCACGGCCAGCTCCCGGCTGCTGTCGGCGAAGAACAGGTAACCGGACAGGTGGAGATGGGCCGCCCCGTCCAGCAGGGAGGGGCTCCAGTCGGCCGGACACAGCCGCAGCGAGGCCCCGCTGTCGGTCAGGAACGTCCGCTCCGCGTCCTTGCCGACCAGCGCGATCACCGTCCCGGTCGGCTCCTGCGCGTCGACCACCAGCCTCGGCCGCACCCCCGCGTCCACCAGTGCCCGCTCGTGCCAGCGCGCCGACTCGGCGCCCACCCGCGCCAGGAGCCGTACCTCGGCGGTCCCCGTACGGGCCGCCCAGCAGGCCGCGTTGGCCCCGGCCCCGCCCGGCAGGGTCCGGATGCGGGCAGCCGTGTCGGTGGCCGGAGCAAGTGGCTCCGGATGTATGGCCACCACGTCCGTCACCACGTCCCCGACGACGAGCAGCGCCCCCGGCCCGGTCACGCCCGTGCCGCCCAGGCCCCCGCGATCCGGGCACCGAGCCGCACGTTGCCGCGCACCGCCGCCAGGTTCGCCTCCAGCGAGGCCCCGGCCGTCGCCCGTGCCAAGAACCCCAGCAGGAACGGCGTCACCGCCTGACCCGTGATCCCGCGCTCGTGGCACTCGGCGAGCGCCTGCGCCAGTACCCGGTCGTGCAGCTCGGGATCCAGCTGCTCCTCCCGCGCCACCGGATTGGCCACCAGCAGCGCCGAATCCGCACCGCCCAGCGCGTCCTGAGCGGCCATCACCGCGGCGACCTCCTCGGGCCCGTGCACCGTCCAGTCCACCGGCTCGCCGGAGTCGGCCAGATAGAACCCGGGGAAGCGGTCCGTTCCGTAGCCGAGCACCCCCACCCCCAGCGTCTCCAGCCGCTGCAACGTGCCCGGCACGTCCAGGATCGACTTCACCCCCGCGCACACCACGGTGATCCGCGTCCGCGCCAGCAGCGCCAGGTCCGCCGACTCGTCCTGCGTCTGCGCCCACTCCCGGTGCACGCCGCCCAGCCCGCCTGTCGCGAAGACCCGCAGGCCCGCCCGGGCGGCGAGGAAGGCCGTCGCGGACACCGTCGTCGCACCGGTCGCCCCCGTCGCCAGCGCGGGAGCCAGATCCCGGTGGCCGAGCTTGCGCACGCCCTCGCCGCCCGCGATCCGCTCCAGCTGCGCCTTGTCCAGGCCCGCGTGCGCCACCCCTTCCAGGACCGCGATCGTCGCCGGAACCGCGCCTTCCGCGCGCACCAGGGCCTCCAGTTCGAGGCCCACCGCCAGGTTGCGGGGGCGGGGCAGACCGTGCGCGATGATCGTCGACTCCAGGGCCACCACGGGCCTACCCCGGGCCAGCGCCTCGCGTACCTCTGCCGACAGGACCGGGATCTCAGATGCTCTGTGCTGTGACATGTCCCCATCCATGGCACGGGATTGGCGCCCCCAAACTCTCACCCGTCACACCCGTCCCAACCTGTCCGAGTAGCGTTCCCCCATGGACACGCGCGCCTTCTACGACGAGCTGGCCGACCGCTACGACCTCATCTACGCCGACTGGGAGGCGAGCACCGCCCGCCAGGGCCGGGCCCTCGACGCCCTGCTCACCGCCGCACTGGGGCCGGGACCGCACACCGTGCTCGACAACGCCTGCGGCATCGGAACCCAATCGCTGGGCCTTGCGGCGCTGGGCCATCGGGTCACCGGGACCGACCTCAGCCCCGCCTCCGTCGCCCGTGCCGCCCGCGAGGCCGCACAGCGTTCGCTCACGCTCCCCGCGGCCGTCGCCGACATGCGGGCCCTCCCCTTCGCGGACGCCTCCTTCGACGCCGTGGTCTGCGCCGACAACGCGCTGCCGCACCTGCTCACCGCCGAGGACGTGCGCGCCGCACTGGCCGAAACCCGGCGGGTGCTGCGGCCCGGCGGGCTGCTGCTGCTCTCCACCCGTCCGTACGGCGAGCTGCTCCGGGCCCGCCCGCAGAGCGAGGCCCCACGCGTCCGCACCGGCCCCGACGGGCGGACCATCACCTTCCAGCTGTGGCACTGGCACGCCGACGGGGAGCGGTACGACGTGGAGCTCTTCCAGCTCCTGCCGACAGGCGACACCTGGACCGCGCGGACGTCGAGCGCCACGTACTGGGCGCTGCCGGAGGAGGAGACGACCGGGTACGTCCGACGGTCCGGGTTCGCCGACCCGCTCTGGCACGCACCGGCGGACACCGGCTTCCACCAGCCGGTACTCGCCGCCAGGCGCCCGGCAGGGCCGTGAACGGGGCGGGCGCTGGACAGGATGACTCGTCCGGCGGGCCGTTCCTGGACGCTGTGGTCACCGCTTCGCGCGGCGGGCCGCACTAGGCTGGCGCGGCATGAGCACCAGTGATCACCCCACCGCCCCCGCCTCCTTCTCCGTCTCCGTCGCGGACGTCGAACTGGAGGCGGACGACCTCGACCCCGAGCAGATCGTCTCCGGCGACCCCGTCGTGACGGGCAAGGTCCTGTGGGAGTCGGCCGACGGCAAGCAGGTGCGCGGGATCTGGCAGATCACCCCCGGTGTCGTCACCGACATCGAGGCGAACGAGCTCTTCGTGGTGGTCAGCGGCCGCGCCACCGTCGAGGTCGAGGGCGGCGGGACCCTGGAGGTCGGCCCCGGCTCCGCCTGCGTGCTCCGGGAGGGCGACCGGACCACCTGGACCGTGCACGAGACGCTGCGCAAGGCCTACCACATCAGCTACTGACGCCCTTCGCGGACGCGGACCCGGACGCGGGCGCGGGCGTGGACGCGGCCCCGGGCAGGGGGTGGCGGCGCGCGGTGAACAGTGCGAGCGCCGCCATCGGCAACAGCAGCGCGGCGCCGACGGCGTTCAGCCAGCCGTAGCCCGCCCCGGACATGATGAGCCCGGCGGCCGCTCCGCCCACGCCGGCGGCCGCGTTCATCGTGAGGTCGCTCAGCCCCTGTACGGCGGCCCGCGCGGGCTGCGGCACCGAGTCCGTCAGCAGGGCCGAGCCGGACACCATCCCGGCGGACCAGCCGAGGCCGAGCAGGAAGAGGCCGAGCGCGCTCCGGCCGTGGCTGGGCCCGGCCGTTCCGGCGAGCAGCGCGGCGACGGACAGGAGCCCGGCGGCCAGTCCGATCACGGAGAGCCGACCGAGCCGGTCCGCGAGCCAGCCCATCACGGGGGAGAAGGCGAACATGCCCGCGATGTGACCGCTGATCACCAGCCCGATGAGCTCCAGGCCGGCCCCGTGGTGACCCAGGTCCATCGGGGTCATCACCATGATCGAGACCATGGTGGTGTGCGACACGGCGACGGTGAGCAGGGCGAGCCGGGCCCGCGGCGAGGCCTTCACTGCGGCGAAGCCGGCCCGCAGCGAGCGCCCTTCGCGGGTCTGCTCCTCGGGCGCGGCCAGCGCCCGGGCCGTCAGCAGCGGGTCGGGGCGCAGGAGCACGCCGATCAGCGTGCCGGTGAGCAGGAAGACGACGGCGGCCCAGACGAACGGGCCGGCCGTCTCGGGTATCGCGGTGCCGGCGAAGCTGTGGCTGGCCGGTGCGGACAGGTTGGGCCCGAGCACCGCGCCGACGGTCGACGCCCAGACCACGACCGAGATGGCGCGGGCGCGGTGGTCCGGGGCCGCGAGGTCCGCAGCGGCGAACCGGGCCTGCAGGTTGGCGGAGGAGGCGGCGCCGAAGGCGGCCATGCCGAGCAGCAGCAGCGGGAAGCTCGCGATCGTGGCGGCGAGGACGACCAGTCCCGCGCCGACGGCGCCGATCCCGTAGGCCAGGACCAGCCCGGGGCGCCGGCCGCGCGCGTTCATCAGCGCGGCGAGCGGCAGCGAGACGAGGGCGGTACCGATCACCGCGGCGGTGGAGGCGACGCCGGACAGTGCCTCGGTACCACTGACCTCGGTGGCGAGTACGGGGGCCAGGGCGATGCTGATCGGCACGCCGAGGCCGCCGAGGACCTGGCCGGCCATGAGCACCCGGGAGGTGCGGCGCTGCAGCCGGGCCAGCTCGGGCGGGCCGAGGGGACGCACGGGCCGGTCGGTGTCGGGCGAGGCGGTCACGGCGTACACCGGCCGCGCGGGTGCGTGGCACGGGGCGCGGGGGACGCGGGGAGGCCGGGTGCGGCGGCAGGAGTAGTCACCGCCGCAGTGTGCCAGCCCTTACCGTCCGGCGGAACCGTGCCGGAGCCCGGCCGGTCCGCGGTCCGGTCCGCAGCCCGCTCCGCGAGCCAGATCCGCAGCTCAGGGCCCCGCATCAGAACAGCGGCTGCGGGAGCACGCCCTCCAGTGCGAGCAGCTGCCGCTTGGTCTCCACCCCGCCGCCGAATCCGCCGATGCCCCCGTCGTTCCCCACGACCCGGTGGCAGGCCACCACCAGCGGCAGCGGGTTCGAGCCCATGGCGTTGCCCACGGCCTGGGCGGCGCCGGGCTGTCCGGCGCGGGCGGCCAGCTCCCCGTATCCGACGACCGCTCCGTAGGGCACGGAGCGGTCCAGCTCCTGGAGCACCTGTCGGTTGAAGCCGGAGCTCAGGCGCCAGTCCAGTGGCAGCTCGAAGCGGCGCAGCGACCCCGCGAAGTATGCGGTGAGCTGGCGTATCGGTTCGGCCAGCAGCACTTCCTCGCTCGGCGCGGGACGCCGGGCGTCGGCGCCGAGCCGGGAGACGAGCGAGCGGATCATCCTGTCGACCCGGTCCGGCTCGGCATGGAATTCGACCCGGACCAGCCCTTCCGGGGTCGCGGCCAGGAGCAGGGGCCCGATGTCGCTGGCGACGACGGTCCATTCGAGGTGCGGCCCGCGGGGCCGCTCGGTGCTGTCCACGCTTTTACGGTACGACCACGCACCGACGGAGCGGTCACGGTTGTGGATGTTGGCCACATCGCCTGTCCGCGCGCCCGTCCGTCCGCCCGCCTGCCCGTCCGTCCGTCCGGACGGGGCCTGGGGTCAGAACCCGCCGACCGCGTCCTGGACCACGTCCGGGGCGTTGGTGATGATCCCGTCCACCCCCATGGCCTGCACCTTCCGGGCGGTGGCCGCGTCGTCCACGATCCAGGTGTCCACCTCCATGGCCTTGCCGTGGGCGCCGCGCAGGTCGTGCACGGCCGAGACCCAGTCGGCCGAGATCGTCGTGTGCCACGGATTGATGCGGTCGGTGAACTCCGCGTAGCGCGGCAGGTCCGCCACGGTGGGGGTGCCCAGGAAGGCCGTCACCAGGTCCGGTCGCAGCCCGTGCACGATGCGCACGGAGTCCGCGCTGAAGCTCTGCACCACCAGGCGCTGCGCGACGTGGCGCGCGTCGAGCCAGCCGGCTTCGTCCAACACCTTCAGGGTCTGCTCCTCGATCCCCGGGTACAGCTCCGGCTTCTTGATCTCCAGCAGCAGCCGCTGCCGGTTGCGCTGTACCCGGTCGAGGTACTGCCGCAGGCTGGGCACGGAGGCGCCCGCGTACTCGTCGCCGAACCAGCGGCCCGCGTCCAGCACGGAGATCTCGGCCCAGGTGAAGTCCTTGACCTTCCAGGGCGCCCGGTCCGGGAACCGCTGCTCGACGTCGGTGGTCCGGGCCAGGGTGTCGTCGTGGATCACCACCAGCACGCCGTCCTTGGTGCGCTGCACGTCGTTCTCGACCCAGTCGAAGCCCATCTGCATCGCCAGGTCGATCGCGTCGAGGGTGTTCTCCGGGGCGTACGCGGAGGCCCCCCGGTGGGCGTACACGACGGGACCCCCCAGCGCGGCGCGGCCGGCTCCGGCGCCGGTGTCGATTCCCGTGCCGGTGCCGGTGGCGGGTCCGGCGGCGGCGTACGAAGCCGTCCCGCCCAGCAGGGTGAGGGTGAAGCCCAGGAATGCGGCGGCGGCCGCGGCGGCGGGTCGGACGTACATGTGCGTTCTCCTCGGGTCGTGAGCCCTGTTCCTGCGTCAGACGGGTGCGGAGCGGCAGACGTTGTGGCGATGCACTTCACGGCGATCATGGGGTTGAAGATCACCGAGCCGCCACCGAACTACGACAAACGGACCAGAACGAATGACAGCGGTTCGGGCGGCCGGCAGCGGCCGGAGCGCGCCGCCGACCCGCGGGGGCGCGTGAGTGTCAGTGGGGGGTCGTACGGTTGACCCATGCGGCCCGTATCGAAGATCGAACGCACGGTGGCGCCTTTCGAGGTCGTCAGCCCCTACCAGCCCAGCGGCGACCAGCCGGCGGCCATCGCCGAGCTGGAAAAGCGCATCCGTGCAGGTGAGAAGGACGTCGTCCTGCTGGGTGCGACCGGCACCGGTAAGTCGGCGACGACCGCCTGGATGATCGAGAAGCTCCAGCGCCCCACCTTGGTCATGGCGCCGAACAAGACGCTCGCCGCCCAGCTGGCGAACGAGTTCCGCGAGCTCCTGCCGAACAACGCCGTCGAGTACTTCGTCTCGTACTACGACTACTACCAGCCCGAGGCCTACGTACCGCAGTCGGACACGTACATCGAGAAGGACTCCTCGATCAACGAAGAGGTGGAGCGGCTGCGCCACTCCGCGACCAACTCGTTGCTGACCCGGCGCGACGTGATCGTCGTCGCCTCCGTGTCCTGCATCTACGGTCTCGGTACCCCGCAGGAGTACGTCGACCGGATGGTCTCCCTCAAGGTGGGCGAGGAGATTGACCGGGACCAGCTGCTGCGCCGTTTCGTGGACATCCAGTACACGCGCAACGACGTCGCCTTCACCCGCGGCACCTTCCGGGTGCGCGGGGACACGATCGAGATCTTCCCGGTCTACGAGGAACTGGCCGTCCGCATCGAAATGTTCGGCGACGAGATCGAGGCCCTCTCCACCCTGCACCCGCTGACCGGCGAGGTCATCAGCGAGGACCGCGAGCTGTACGTCTTCCCCGCCAGCCACTACGTCGCCGGCCCCGAGCGCATGGAGAAGGCGGTCCGCGGCATCGAGGCGGAGCTGACCGAGCGCCTAGCCGAGCTGGAGAAGCAGGGCAAGATGCTGGAGGCGCAGCGCTTGCGCATGCGCACCACGTACGACCTGGAGATGATGCGCCAGATCGGGTCCTGCTCCGGCATCGAGAACTACTCGCTGCACATGGACGACCGCGAGCGCGGCTCCGCGCCCAACACCCTCATCGACTACTTCCCGGAGGACTTCCTCCTGGTCATCGACGAGTCGCACGTCACCGTGCCGCAGATCGGCGCCATGTACGAGGGCGACGCCTCCCGCAAGCGCACCCTGGTCGACCACGGGTTCCGGTTGCCGTCCGCGCTGGACAACCGGCCGCTGAAGTGGGAGGAGTTCCAGGAGCGCATCGGCCAGACCGTCTACCTGTCGGCGACCCCCGGAAAGTACGAGCTCTCGCGCGGCGACGGCTTCGTCGAACAGATCATCCGCCCCACCGGCCTCATCGATCCCGAGGTCGTGGTCAAGCCCACCGAGGGGCAGATCGACGACCTGGTCCACGAGATTCGGCAGCGGGTCGAGAAGGACGAGCGGATCCTCGTCACCACCCTCACCAAGAAGATGGCCGAGGACCTCACGGACTACTTCCTGGAGCTCGGCATCCAGGTGCGGTACCTGCACAGCGACGTGGACACCCTGCGCCGCATCGAGCTGCTGCGCGAGCTGCGGGCCGGCGAGTACGACGTGCTGGTCGGCATCAACCTGCTCCGCGAGGGCCTCGACCTGCCCGAGGTGTCGCTGGTGGCGATCCTCGACGCCGACAAGGAGGGCTTCCTGCGCTCCGGGACCTCCCTGATCCAGACCATCGGCCGTGCCGCGCGCAACGTGTCCGGCCAGGTCCACATGTACGCGGACAAGATGACCCCGGCGATGGAGAAGGCCATCGAGGAGACCAACCGGCGCCGCGAGAAGCAGATCGCCTACAACACGGCGAACGGGATCGATCCGCAGCCGCTGCGCAAGAAGATCAACGACATCGTCGCCACCATCGCCCGCGAGGAACTGGACACCGAGGAGCTGCTCGGCACCGGATACCGGCAGGCGAAGGACGGCAAGGGCGCCAAGGCCCCGGTGCCGGCGCTCGGCGGCCGGTCGGCCGCGGGCAAGACGGGTGGAAAGGGTGCGAAGGGCGCGAAGGGGGCGGCGGGCGCCGAGGTGCTCACCGACCGGCCCGCAGCCGAACTGGCCGCCCTCATCGAGCAGATGACCGAACGCATGCGCGGGGCCGCCGCCGAGCTCCAGTTCGAGGTCGCCGCCCGGATCCGGGACGAGGTGGGCGAGCTGAAGAAGGAGTTGCGGCAGATGAAGGAAGCGGGCCTCGCCTGACCGGGGGCCGGTCAGTAGGGTTGGGTCACAGCCACAGGTACATGCTGCACACCCGTCATCGGGCGGGCCAGGGAGAGGGGACAGTACGTGACGGTCAACATGACCAAGGGTCAGGCCATCAGTCTGCAGAAGGCGGACGGAGGCACGCTGACCGCGGTCCGGATGGGCCTCGGCTGGCAGGCGGCGAAGCGTCGCGGACTGTTCGGCTCGCGGACGCGGGAGATCGACCTCGACGCCTCGGCGGTGCTCTTCGCCGACAAGCAGCCCGTCGACGTGGTCTTCTTCCGGCACCTGCAGAGCGACGACGGCTCGGTGCGCCACACCGGTGACAACCTCGTCGGCGGCGTCGGCCAGGGCGGGGACGACGAGGCGATCCTCGTCGACCTCCAGCGCGTGCCGGTGCACATCGACCAGATCGTCTTCACGGTGAACTCCTTCACCGGCCAGACGTTCCAGGAAGTGCAGAACGCGTTCTGCCGCATCGTCGACGAGACCAACGGCCAGGAGCTGGCCCGCTACACCCTCGACGGCGGCGGTCAGTACACCGCGCAGATCATGGCCAAGGTGTCCCGCGTGGGCTCCGGCTGGCAGATGACGGCCCTCGGGAACCCGGCCAACGGCCGCACCTTCCAGGACCTCATGCCGGCGATCCTGCCGCACCTGTAGCAGTACCGGACAAGAGAAGAAGGCACGGGGGAGGGGCTGCACGATGACGGCCGAACTGGTCCGGGGGCAGAACCACCCCGTGTCCCAGAGTCGGGTGGAGATCAGGGTTTCGGCGGGCACGCCCGTGCTCGCCCTGGCCTCTCTCGCCGACGAGCAGGGCCGGTTCGCCGGCAACGGGACACTCGCCCACCCGGGCGCCAGGTCCCTTCCCGGCGTCGAATCGCCGGGCGAGCTCGCCGAGCGGCACACCTTCGCCGTTGACCTCGACGAGGTCGCGGCGGACGTCCACCGGCTCGGCGTACTCCTCGTCCTCCCGCCCGGCGGCCCGGTCCGCTTCGGCGCGGTACCGGCCTCCTACGTGGCCGTGGCCGACCCGGACGGCGGCGAGCTCGCCGGCTACACCCTGACGGGGCTCGACGCCGAGACGGCCGTCGTCGCCCTGGAGCTGTACCGGCGCCAGGGTGCCTGGAAGGTCCGCGCCGTGGGCCAGGGCTACGCCGAGGGCCTCGGCGCCCTGCTCGCCGACGGCGGGCTGTCCGCCCCGGCCGCCGCGGAGCTGGCAGCCGCCGTGCTTGGCACGACCCCGCGCACCGCGGGGGCCGACGCCACCCTGGCGACCATGCCGACCCACGTCGGCGACCTGTGCGCCCCGCAGACCCCGCCGCAGGCCCCCGCGCCCGCCCCCGAACCGCCGGACCCCGTTCCGGTCACCGGACACCCGTACGCCGGTGCGCCCGGACCAGCGTCCGGTGGCGACACCGCGGGCTCCCCGCCCACCATCAGCTACGCCCACCCGCGCCGCCGCCGCACCAGTGCCGAGCCGCCCGAGCCCGCGCCGCGGGCCGCCGCACCGGAGGAACCCGGACAGCACCCGCGGCCCGTCGCCGGCGACGCCAGCGGCTGGTCCATGGAGGAGCGGCTCTACAACCAGGTCTGGGGGATGTTCGAGGACCTGGCCCGCACGGTCGCCGCCTACCGCAGCGCCGTCGAGTTCGCCGACTCCCGCATGGACCGCGAGCTCGACGAGGCTCTGTCCGACCCGCGCCACCGCCTCGGCGGCTCCGGGAACGCGGCCCGCGACACCGCGCGGGCCCGCCGCGACGAGCTCGTCGCCCAGGCCCAAGCCGTCCTCGACCGGGACCTGGCCCAGCTGATCGCCGAGTCGGAGGTGGTCGAGCCCGCACTGCCGGCCGCGTACGCCCGCTGGGACAACCCCGTCTGGCACGGTCACCGCGCGCCCGAGGAGAGCCCGCTGGCCCTGCGCCTGGGGGACCTGCACCTGCCCGAGCGGCCCGATCTGCGCGTCCCCATGCTGACCCGGGTCCCGCTGGAGCGCGGGCTCTGGATCGACAACGGCCGCACCGGATCCGAGGCCGCGATGACCATGGACACCGACCGGTTGCGCCGGGCCGCCATGGACATGGCCGTCGCCTTGGCGGTCCGCTTGCTCGCCGTCCATCCCGCGGACCGGTTCTCCGTGCACGTCATCGATGCGGCCGGGGCCGGAACCGCCTCCCTGGCGCCGCTCGTACGCGCCGGGGTGCTGGCCGGCCCGCCCGCCGCCGGGGCCACCGGGGTCACCCAGACCCTGGCGCTGCTGACCCGACGGGTGGACCTCGTACAGATGGCGCTGCGGGCCGGCGCCCCCGAGGACCTGCCGCCGGACGTGGACACGTCCGACCAGCTGCTGATCGTGCACGACTTCCCGCACGGCTTCGACGACCGCGCCGTCACTCAGCTGCGCTACCTCGCCGACGAGGGCGCGGCGGTCGGCGTGCACCTGCTGATGGTCGCGGACCGCGACGAGGCTTCGGCCTACGGGCCGCTGCTCGATCCATTGTGGCGCTCCCTGATGCGGCTCTCGCCGGTGCCCGACAACCACCTCGCCGACCCCTGGGTCCATCACGCCTGGACCTTCGAACCGGACCTGCCCCCGCAGGGCAGCAGGGTCCTCGACCAGGCACTGGACCGGGTGGCGGAGGCCCGGCGCACTACCCGTCCGTGACCATTCTTTGGTGTTCCCTTTACCTTTACCGCTTCCGGCGGGTAAGCTCGTACGTGCGGAGGGGAGTATTCCTGCTTTCCTGCTACGACGTACCCGTCAATACGGACCACTGCGGCCACACGTGCGCAGTCGGTCCCGGGGCGTCGGCCCACGGCCTCCAGGCCGTCCGGGTGGAAGAGACCTCCGGCAGCGATGACGCTGACGAAGTGCTGAGCCATCCGCCGGAGGCGTGTTCACCATGGAAGTTTCCTGGGCCCTTTGGGTCGCGACCATTCTTGGTCTGTCCCTCCTCATCGGTGCCGATTTCTTGATCGGCCGCAAGCCGCACGACGTGTCGATCAAGGAGGCCGGCACCTGGACGGTCGTCTGGATCGTCCTCGCCGCACTCTTCGGCCTCGGCCTGTGGTTCTTCGGCAACCCCCAGGCGTCCCAGGAGTTCTTCGCGGGCTTCATCACCGAGAAGTCGCTGAGCGTCGACAACCTCTTCGTCTTCGTCCTGATCATGGCGAAGTTCGCGGTGCCGTCCCACCTCCAGCAGCGCGTGCTGCTCATCGGCGTTCTGATCGCCCTGGTCCTGCGCGCGGTCTTCATCGCCGCCGGCGCCGCGATCATCGCCAGCTTCTCCTGGGTCTTCTACATCTTCGGCGCGTTCCTGATCTACACCGCTTGGAAGCTGATCCAGGAGGCCCGCAAGGACGAGGACGACGAGGAGTTCGAGGAGAACCGTCTCCTCAAGTCCGTCGAGAAGAAGTTCGGCGTCGCCGACCAGTACCACGGCACCAAGCTCTTCATCGTCAACAACGGCAAGCGCGTGCTGACCCCCCTGATGGTCGTCATGCTCGCCATCGGCACCACCGACGTGCTGTTCGCCCTGGACTCCATCCCGGCGATCTTCGGCCTCACCCAGGACCCGTACATCGTCTTCACGGCCAACGCCTTCGCCCTCATGGGCCTGCGCCAGCTGTACTTCCTCATCGGCGGCCTGCTGAAGAAGCTGGTCCACCTCAGCTACGGCCTCTCCATCATCCTGGGCTTCATCGGCATCAAGCTGGTGCTGCACGCCCTGCACGAGAGCGGCGTCCACGTTCCGGTGATCTCGATCCCGGTCTCCCTCGGCGTCATCTGCGGTGTCCTGGTCATCACCACGATCACCAGCCTGATCGCCTCCAAGAAGCAGGCGGCGGCCGAGGCCGCCGCCCGCCCGGAGAACGTCGACGCGTAACCGGATCGAAGGACCTAAGCGGGGGCGGCCGTTTCGGCCGCCCCCGTTTCCGTTGCCCGACCCGCGGCCGTCCGCTTCGACACGGCCGCCGGACCGGTCTCCGGCAGCACCGCGAAACAGACCAGGCTCACCAGGGCGATCCCGGTCAGGTACAGCGCGACGCCCCACGGCGGACCGGAACCGTCCGCCAGCGCCGTCGCCACGATCGGGGTCAGCGCCCCGCCCAGTACCCCGCCCAGGTTGTAGCCGACGGCCGCGCCCGTGCAGCGGATCCGCGGCGCATACAGCTCGGGCAGGTACGCGGCCACCACCGAGAACATCGTCACCATGCCCACCAGAGCACCGACGAAGCCCACCGTCATCAGCAGCGGATCGGCCGTCCGCAACAGCGCCACCAGCGGGAACATCCACACCACGCAGATCGTGCACCCGATCAGGCACAGCGGCCGCCGTCCGTAACGGTCGCCGAGCACCGCGACCACCGGGGTCACCAGACCCATCACCGCGACCGCGACCATGATGCAGGCCAGCATCGCCGTGCGGCCCACCGCGAGGTGATCGGCTGCATAGGCGAGGGACCAGGTGGTGACCGCGTAGAAGACGGCGTACCCGATCGCGAGCGCCCCGCCGGTCAGCAGGAGCAACCGCCAGTGGCCTCGGAAGACCTCGGCCAGTGGGGCCTCGGCCCGCCGGTCCGTCGCGGCGAGCGCCCGGAACTGCGGGGTCTCCTCCACCGAGCGGCGCAGCCACAGCCCGGCCAGCGCCAGCACCCCGGCCGCCCAGAACGGCACCCGCCACCCCCAGGCGGTGAACTGGGCATCGGTCAGTGACGCGGACAGCCCCAGCATCAGGCCGTTGGCGAGCAGGAAGCCCACCGGCGGGCCCATCTGCGGGAAGCTCGACCACAGTCCGCGCCGCTGCTCAGGGGCGTGTTCGGCGGTCAGCAGGACGGCGCCGCCCCACTCCCCGCCCAGTCCGAGGCCCTGCAGGAAGCGCAGCAGGAGCAGGAGTACCGGCGCGGCCGTGCCGATCGAGCCATACGAGGGCACGCAGCCGACGGCCACCGTGGCGAGGCCGGTGAGCAGGAGGGAGGCGAGCAGCACCGGGCGCCTGCCGTAGCGGTCGCCGATGTGGCCGAAGACCACCGAGCCGAGCGGGCGGGCCAGGAAGCCGACGCCGAAGGTGCCGAAGGCGGCGAGGGTACCGGCGAGCGGGGAGAAGGAGGGGAAGAAGAGCGGGCCGAGCACGAGGGCGGCGGCCGTCCCGTACACGAAGAAGTCGTAGAACTCGATCGCCGTCCCGGCGAGCGAGGCCGTGGCCAGGCGCAGCATGCCGGGCCCGGCGGAGTCGTCGGCCACGGCGGGCGGGGGCTCCGGCCGCGTGGCGGAGGAAGGCACGGAGGGAGGTGCGGGGGAAGGGGTGGGGGAGGCCTCGGGGGCGGCGGAGGCCAGGGGCGGGGACGGGTCGTGTGGCATGCCGCACCAGATACCCGTTCCCCGCCGCTCAGGGCGTGGGTTCGGCCGCAAGCGACCGGAAGGAGTGCGTCGCGCCGGGAAGTTGGCGCGTTGCGGTGCCTACCAGCCCCGCTCGCGCCATTCGGCCAGGTGCGGGCGCTCGGCGCCGAGGGCGGTGTCGTTGCCGTGGCCCGGGTAGACCCAGGTCTCGTCCGGCAGCTGCTCGAAGAGCTTGTGCTGCACGTCGTCGATCAGGCTCGCGAAGGCCTTCGGGTCGTCGTGGGTGTTGCCCACGCCGCCCGGGAAGAGGCGGGGGCTGTAGAGACCAACACCTATGCCACCGTTGCCGGTTAAGATCGGCACGAAATTGCCCCGGCGGTGCGTCAACACCCCGGGGCGTGATCAGACCTGATGAGAGGTGCTGACATGGATGACTCTATGCCGCCCGCCAAACGGAAGCGGCGGACGCCGGCAGAGACCGAAGCGGCATTTCGGGCGCATGTGGCGTTCCTGGGCGGCACGGTGGTCGGCGAGTACGTAAAAGCGTCGGTCCCCGTGAGGTGCATCTGCGTCAACGGCCACCGGTGCGCTCCGCGACCGAGAGGCGTCCTGAGTGGACAAGGGCTCTGTACGGCATGTGTCGGTCATAGCTCAGCAAGTGCGGAGCGTAAGTTTCAGGCACATGTGGGGGAACTGGGTGGGGTACTCGTCGGAAAGTACGTGAACAGCTACACCCCCGTGGAGCTGCTGTGCGCCCGAGGACACCGCTGCTCTCCCCGGCCACACGGCGTCCTGAGCGGCCAAGGAATCTGCCGCACCTGTGTTGGTCGCGACCCCGTTGACACTGAACGCCGGTTTTATGCTCACGTCGCTGAGCTTAGAGGCACCGTGGTCGGGGCGTACGTGAACAGATGCACCCCCGTGGAGTTGCTGTGCGCCCGAGGGCACCGCTGCTCGCCACGTCCGGACGGTGTCTTGCGGGGGCAGGGGCTCTGTACCACTTGCGTTGGCCACGATTCCGCCGAGGCGGAGCGCCGGTTCCGCGCTCGCGTCGCTGAGCTGGGAGGCACCGTAGTCGGGGCGTACGTGAACAGTAAGACGCCGGTGGGGCTGCACTGCTCAAGCGGGCACGCACTCTCGGTTAAGCCGGAAGGCATTCTGAAGGGCAACGGGCTTTGTCGAGTCTGCGGGGGAAGCTGCCCGGTCGAAAACGAGCGCCGGTTCCGCGCTCGCGTCGCTGAGCTGGGAGGCACCGTAGTCGGGACGTACGTGAACAGTCGCACCCCGGTAGAAGTCAGGTGCCGCCTGGGACACGTCGGCTACCCCAATTCAGACAGCCTTGTCGCGGGCAATGGACTCTGTGCGTCATGTGCGGGGATGACGTGGGACGTGGTCTATGTCGTGACTGACCCGAAGATGAGTGTCGTAAAGATCGGCGTCACCTCCGGGGACCCTAAGGGCCGGCTCAGGAAGCACCGGCATGCGTACGGCCTGTCCGAAGTCGTTCGACTACACGTAGCGCTGCCTGACGGTGTGGCTAAGGCGTTGGAGGCCAGCACGCTCCGCGCACTCGCGGAGGCCGGACACAAGCCCGTGTGGGGTCGGGAGTATTTCGGCCCCGGGGCGCTTTCTGTGGTGCTCCGTCAGATCGACGAAGGGGTGTTCAACGCGTCTCAGGCCTCACGGAGGACTGACGAACCATGCAACTGACCTTGCCGATCCGCACGCTCGCCATCCTTTACGCCCGGATCTCTTCAGACCCGGGGGACAAGCGCCGTGGTGTGAAGCGACAGATGGATGACCTTGAAGCCTTCGCCGGGGAGAACGGGTGGCAGGTAGCTGGCCGGTTTGTAGAGAACGACGTCAGCGCCCACTCCGGTGAGGAACGCCCCGAGTACAACGCAGCAATGGCGGCCGTCATCGCTGCTGCCGAGGACCCCACCGTTCGCGCGGTGCTGGTTGGCTACCACACATCCCGCGTGTGGCGCCGAAGGGTAGAACGAGCATCTGCAATCGAAGCCCTAAGGCGGGCCGGGTGCTGGGTGGCGCTGGAGCGCGGCGGCCTGTTCAACATGGCGAAGGCCAGCGACCGCAGCCAGCTTGCGAACCTCGGTGAGTCCGATACTGCCGAGTCTGAGGTGAAGTCGGAGCGCGTCGCCCGGGCCGCGCTGGAGCGTGCCCAGGAGGGCAGGGCGAATGGGCCGGTGGCGTACGGGTGGAGGCGTCAGTACGAGTACGACGCCCGCGGCCAGGTCGACGGGTTCCATGATGTCGAGGACCCCGAACAGGCTGCTGTCGTCCGTGACATCGTCACCCGGCTGCTGTCCGGGGCGAGCCTGATCGGGATCACGGCGGACCTGAATGAGCGCGGGGTGCCGGCGCCCGGGGCGGGGATGCGGCTGAAGCGGCGGGCGGTCGGGCAGAACGAGGAGGGGTCGCTGTGGAACAAGACCAGCGTGAAGAAGCTCGCGTTGCGCCCGGGGAATGTGGGGATCCGCGTTCACCTGGGCGTGGAGTACAAGGCGGCGTGGCCGGCGCTCATCACGGACGAGCAGTACGCGCAGCTCCGGAACCTGTTCGCGGAGCGGGCCGTCGTACGTGAGCTGCCGGGGGCGCGGAAACACCTGCTGACGTGGGGCCAGGTCGCGACGTGCGGGCCGTGCGGATCGGTCCTCCGGGTCGCCCTGAAGGGGAACGCGACGCGCGGCCGGAAGCAGTCGACGTACGTCTGCGACGCGAGCGGTTGCGTCGGCCGGAATGAGGAAGCCCTCGACAAGTACGTCGGCACGGTGGTGGTGAAGCTGCTGTCAAAGCCTGCGGCGGCCGACGTGTTCCGCGGTGACGACTCGGCGGCCTTGGCGGCCCTGGAGCGGGCGGAGGGGTTGAAGGCCCGGCAGGAGGCGGCGGCGGACGACTACGCGGACGGGATCATTACCCGCGAGCAGCTACGACGGATCACGGCGAAGCTGGCGAAGCAGATCACGGACGCGCAGAACGAGGCGCGCAGGTTGCGGCCGGCCTTCGACCTCGACGCGTTCAAAGGCCTCGTAGGGCCGGGGTCCGAGGAGGCGTGGAAGGCACTCCTGGTGTCGCAGAAGCGGCGGGTCCTGGACGGCCTCGGGCTGCGCCTGACGGTGCAACCGGTCGCGCGGCGCGGTCCGGGGTTCGATAAGACCACCATTGACCTGGAGTGGTCGTGACGGCCGACAGGGTGTGACACGCGTGCGGAAGCGGCTCCGGGGGTATCCCCGGGGCCGCTTCGGCGTTGTCGGGGCCGCAGAGGGCGCGTGAGGCCTGCCGGCGTCGGCGGCGATATAGGCGGCGGGGTGGTCAGAGCTGCCCGCGCATCCGGCGGGCCATCTCTTCGAGCTGCGCGGCGAACGCCTCGTTGGCGGCGTTCTGCTCGTCCTCGCTGCGCTCTGCCAGGTGTCCGCGGCGGCCGTGGACCTGCCACTTCATGTCCTGGACTGAAATCTCCGTGCCGTACGCGTGGGCGTCCATGCCGGGGAGCGGCTGCTCGCCGCGGACCCACGCGCGGACGGTGTTCGCGGACTCGACTCGGTTCGGCGTGACCTGGCACGGCCGGTCATCGAGCGGGACCAGTAGGTGCAGCGGGCTCATGTCGAGTGCGACCGCGAGGGCGAACACCTCGGCGACGCCGACGTTCTGCCGGTAGCCAGCTTCGAGCTTGACCACGGTCCCCCGCTCCCACGGCAGGCCGACGGCCTGGAGCCGCTGCGCGAGCTGCTCGGCGGTGAGGTCGCGGCGCTTGCGCACCTCGCGGACGCGGCGAGCGACGGTCGCGACTGGTCCATCTGGGGGAGATGCCTCGTGTTCCATGAGGGAACCCTATTGATCACTTGCGGAACGCTCAACCGGTGTGTACGTTGCGGATCACTCAAGTTCCACCATGGAACTTTAAGGATCGTTCAGCGATGACGATGCACCCGGGAGGGAACCATGACGCCGATGCGTGAGGCACGACTCGCACGCGGACTCATGCTCAAGGACGCCGCCGCGATGGCTGGCGTCGACACCGGAGCGCTCTCGCGCTTCGAGCGCGGTCAGGAGCACGTGAGCCTCCCCGCGCTGTACCGGCTGGCCAAGGCCATCGGTCTTGAGGCGCTGGAGCGCGAGCTGGCGCCCTACGTGCTGGAGCACAAGAAGTGATCGTCGACGCGCGCGGCCGGTGCAGGCCGTCCCCCGGACAGGACATCGACGCGTTCCTGGACGAGTTCGTCGAGTCCCGGGCTCCGCTCACCGGCGCGGAGATCGCCGAACTGCGCGCCATCTTCCGGCCCGCCGTGGCGAAGGTCATGGCGGAGGCCGCGGACCGGCTCACCGAGGCGAGCACGGATGCCGCCTAACCGTCCCCAGACATGCGAAAGGCCCGGCTCCCTCTCACAGTCGCCGGGCCTCTCTCAGCACCCCACAGGAGCGCCTTCGATGCGCCACACCCTAGCGGGCCCTGCGGCCCGCGCCAACACTCCGGGCTGGTTCTGGGCCGCCGGGTCGCACACCGCCCGGCTCCGTGCCGCCAGCACACCGGGCGCTCTCCACACGGAGGACATGATGCCGTGCCAGCCCGCCCCCCGTCCCGTCGTGCGCCGCGCCGGCCTCCTGGCCACCGGGGGTGCTGGATGATGCCCAGGGAGCCCTACACCGGCGACGAGATCGGCGTGGATGACGAGTGGCCGGCCACCTTCGCGCAGGTCCCGGACTGGATCACGCTGCACCCCGAGCTGCGGGCGCAGTCCGTCCGTGAGTACGCGTTCCTGATGATGCACGTCCCGCAGGACGGCCGGCGCAAGGTGGCCTTTCCCGGTCAGGCCTCTATCGCCCGGGCGCTCCAGCTCGGGCGCAGCGACAAGGTCACGCCGTACACGCGGGACCTTGTCACGGTCGGCGCGGTGCGGATCGAGGAGGTCCCAACGCCGAAGGGCCGGGCGTACCGGTACATCCTCCGGTTCAACCCGCCGCGCGGGTACACGGGCCCGACGTGCCTCTCCGGCTTCTACGGCACCAGCACGGACGAGGTGGACAGCCGTTGGGCGGGCTGGTCGATGGCCACAGCCCCGGCGAAGGATGTTGGGCAAAACGGGTCACCCCAAAAAGAGGGTGACCCCTCCCCCCAGAAAGGGGGTGACCCCTCCCCCCAAAAAGGGGGCCCTAACAAGACCAACATCAATAAGACCAATGTGAGTGGAAAAGATGGGGGGGCTGACGCCGTAGGCAATGGTGCGGGGGGTTACGCACGTGCGGGTGCGCGCGAGGCCGCGGCGGAGGAAATCCAGACGGCCGGTTGCGGCTCCGCCGCGTCGACCACGAATCCCTCCTCCCCCGACGACATGAACCCGGCTGGGGCCGGTGGGCACCGCACGGGGCCGGCCGGACGGAGTGCGGCTTCCTCGCCGGCCGCGGCCGCCCCGGTGGCTGAGGGAAAGGCGCCAGCAGCAGCGGGAGGCCCTGACTGGGCTGCGCTCGCCGACCGGCCGCAGCCCGGATCAGGTGACCCGGCACCGGTCGCCCCGAAGGCCCGGACCCGCTCGCCGCAGCCTCGGACGACGAAGACCCGCCCCCGGTTCAAGGCCCCAGGCTTCGACGAGGTCCGCAACGCCATCCCGCGCACGGTCGCCGGTCCCCGCGGCCTGCTCTTCGAGGACCTCCACAACACGATCAATGAGCTGCTGACCGGCTCGGCGGAGGCGGCGGGCGTGCCGAAGCGGTCGGTATCCGAGATCGTCGCCCGCATCAATCGCCGGTGGCACCGGGTCGGGGGCGAGGAGCGGGCCGCCCGCGGCTACGTCGGGTGCGACCGGTGCACGAAGGCCGGGTGCGACGCCCCGCGCAGCACCCGCGACGGCGAGGAAGGGTGCGACAGGATCCTCTCCCCGTCCAAGTACCTGGCCATCGCTCTCCGCGCCCAGGAGTGCCCGAACTTCTCGTGCGAGGACGGGCTGATCAGCGGCACCACATCGCCCTGCCGGGACTGCCAGCGCCGGGCGGGCGAGTGGCTGCGGGCCGAGGAGCGGGAACAGGCCCGGATCGACGCGGCCACCGCGTGGCTGATCGGCGAGGAGGAGGCCCGAACGGCCGCCGCCTCCGTCCTGGACGCGTGGGCCGACGCCAACGCCGCCGAGGAGTCCCGGATCCGGCAGGTGTTCACCGCGAACGGGAAGTTCGGCGCGTTGCTGGAGCACCTGGTGCGCAAGCACATGGCGGGCTGGTGCAGCAGGAACCCCCAGCCGGAGGCCGCGCCCCGGCCGGTACCGGTGCCCCGGCAGGCAGGCCACGCCGACGACGACGCCCCCGAGCCGGTTCCGGCCGGCGAGGACGGGCCCGCCGACTGCTGCGGCGCTACCGAGGACCCGGCACCTGCGGACGTCGAGGCGGCGTGGGCCGCCCTGGACCCGGAGGCCCCGGCCGATCAGCACGACACCGTCCCGGCCGCCGACGACGACCCGGACCGGGCATACCGCCCGGGCTCCGGCCCGCCTCCGTCCCTGAGGAAGTGGCGCGCGGACCGGGAAGCGGCCAAGGTCGCCGCCGCCCGCTAGCCCTGCCCCGCCCGGCACCCCGCCGCGGGTGCCGGGCACCCTCCGGCCGTCACGGCCAGCACGCAGCCGCACAGGACGCACAGGAGAACCCCCTTGACCGTTTACCGCGCTAGCACCGTAAAGCGCACCCGTCGCACCAAAGCCCAGCTCCAGGCATTCCACGACGCCATCCACGACATCGCCGCCGAACACCAGCCGTGCTCCGGCCGCCAGATCTACTACCGGGCCGTGGTCGCCGGACTCATCGACAAGGACAGCGCCGGCAGCCGCAAGAACGAATCGACCGTCGGCCGCGCCCTCAACGACATGCGGGAAGCCTTCATCGACTGCGACACCCTGCACGACCCCGACGCCGTGTCCCGCATCGTGGCCGGGCTGGAACTCGGCCAGCCGGACAAGGCCACCCGCGACCGCGAGCTGTACCGGTACCTCCGGGTCTTGCCCATGTGGTGGATCACCGACGACACCCGCGCCAGGCACCGCAACTCCGGACACCGCGACAAGGACGCCGCCCTCGCCGAGTGGCACAGGCAGTACCGACGCGACCTGTGGCAGACACAGACCCACCGGGTCGAGGTCTGGTGCGAAAGCAGCTCACTGGCCGCGGTGCTCCTGAACACGTGCGAGGAATACGGCGTTGACCTGTACCCGTGCCGGGGCCAGGCGGGGAAAGGCTTCCTGTGGGGCGCGGCCCAGAACTACCCCGGTTTCAGGAAGCCCGTCGTCGCCCTATACGTCGGGGACTTCGATCCGGCCGGCCTCGACATCGGGGACTCGGCGGGCGAGCGGCTGCGCCGCTACATGCCACGCGGCGAACACGTCGACTTCGAGTTCCGCAGGATCGGCGTCACGGCCCAGCAAGTCCACGACATGCAGCTTCCCGGGCACGGGCTCAACCCGAAGATCCCGGCGGCGAAGCGGGCCCGTTTCTTCGACCTCTGCGACCAGCACGGCATCCCGCACGAGGCGGTCGAGGCCGAGGCGATGGAACCCAACGTGATCCGGCAACTCCTCGCCGACGCGATCCGCGAGTACATCGACCCGGTGCAGTGGCGGGTGCAGCGGATGGCTGAGGAGTCCGAGAAGCGCGACATCTGGAGCTGGCGCGACCAACCCGACGAGGACCGGCACTGACCGCCCAGCCCCGCACAGACAGACCAGCCCGGCACCTCGACCCCGGGGCGCCGGGCACCGAACCGAACCATCACCACGACCAGGAGGAGCATCATGAACGACCCGACCACCCAGGCCGCCGCCGCCATCACCGAGGCCCTGCGCAACGGACACGACGTCGCCGAACTCATCGCCCACGCCCTGTGCCAGGTCGCCGCCGACGAGGGCGGCATCGAGGAAGTCCTCCGCAACCGCTCCGGATCCTGGGAAGCCGGACACCTACGCAGCCTCATGGAAGGAACCGCAGGCCCGGACGGCGAGGGACTGGAGGCGTACCGCACAGCGGCGGACACCGAAGGACAGCAGGAGACCGGGGCGCAGCGATGACCGCGCCCGACCGGGCCGAGCTGGTCACGTGGGGCCGGTGCCGGTCCGGCAAGCGCTGGTTCTGGGCGGCCCGCTGGTACGAGAGCGCCACGTGGCAGGAGCACATCGAGCACGGACGCACCGACACGGAAGCCGAGGCCCTGCGCGAGGGCGAGGCAGCAGCCCGGCAGATCACCGGAGGCGGGCCCGTCCACCTGACCCTGCAACACGGCGTTGCCGCCGACGTCCTCAAGGCCGTGAGCGCCGCCCAACGCCAGCAGCGGCCGCCGGCCGAGGGCCAGGCCGCGGAGGCCGTGGAGTACCTGTACGGCATCGACCACGGCGGCGAGCACAACGACTTCACGTCCACCGTCGTCCAGTTCCGGATCATCCGGCGCACCGCCCGGCGGATCTACTACCTGAACAACCACTGCACCGAACGCGAGCAGGGAACCCGGTACGTGGACCGCCAGGAGCTGGAGGCCGCAGGCAAGGTCCGCCGCGCGTCCCGGTACGCGGGCGAGGACTTCACCACCCTCTACGCCGCCCCGCCCGACCTCGACGAGCGCCGTCGCACCGAGCCACCCGTCGACCTCGGCGCCCTCCGTCAGCGCATGGCGGACGCCCACCCGGACCGCGGCGGCACCGACGCCGAGTTCATCGCCGCCCGCACCGCCTACGACCGCGCCCGCCAGCTCACCTGACCCACCCGCGCCCGGCACCCCACCACGGGTGCCGGGCACCCTCCGGCCGTCACTGCCCGCAGGCGGCCGCACACGGGTCGTACGGCGGCGAACGGCCCGGCCCGGGCCCCGAGAGACCCGCCCACCCCTACGCGGCCCGCACGCGGCCGCACCACGAAGGAGCAGCACATGACCGTTGACCAGTACTCCCGGTGGAAGAAGCTGGCGATCCGCCGCCCCGAGGACGTCCCTCCCGCCACGCCCCTGTCGTGGAAGGTGGAGAGGCGAGACCAGCACGCCGGCGGGAAGACCGCCGATGACGCCCTGGCCGTCCTCGCCCTCCAGGAGTCCATCCGCCGTACGGCACTGTCCGGCCGCGGGGTCTGGCTCCGGGACCTGATGGAACGCGGCGGCTGCTGGGACGAGGCCGCGGCCGCGCTCGGCGTCGAGGTGGACGAGGCACGGGAACTGCTGCGCGTCTGGGCGCGGGGCCAGCACGACCTCTACCGCTCCGACATCCAGGACGGCCGGCCCCGCCCGCTCGGCCTGGACTCCGAGCAGCACGCCGCGGTGCGGGGCCTGTGCGCACTCCTCGACAGCGAGCGGGTCAAGACCGACGAGGCCGCCCTCGCCGGACAGCAGGAAACCGGGGCGCAGCGATGACGACAGCTCTGACGGCCGCGCCGTGGACGGCACCGGAGCCGCGGGAACTACCGGAGTGGCGGGCCCGGATGCGGGACCACGTCACCAGCAAGAACGGCATGCGGACCCTGTCCCACGCGGTCAACGCCGGGCAGACAGCGGTATTCCCCACCGTGGCCGGGATGAACGCCTCACCCGGCGCGGTGGCGTCCGTGATCCTCTCCCGGTCCGAGGAACGTCGGCTGCGCGAGGCGCACCTGTACTACGCCACGGCCGACATGACCTCGCTCGCCCTGGCTGCGGCCTCCACCCCGATCGCGGAGCCGGTGCGCGAGGCCCGGTTGCCGTCCCCGTACGGGCTGCTGGTGTTCGCCGAGCCGATCGGCGGCTACGCCCAGGACATCGGCCAGGTATTCGCAGGCACCCCCATGGGCCGGGAGGGTGTCCACGCCACGGTGACGACGCCGATCGTCGCCGTCAGCTGGGGGCCGTGGGCGCCGGACGACGTCAACGTGGCCGGCGGCCCGCCCGTCCGCTGGTTCAACCAGCGTCAGCACGGCCGCCTCCTCCCCATCCCCGAGGAATTCCGAGGGGTGTGGATCACGTTCTATGCAGCCCCGGGCCTGGCCTTCGGCGGCCTTGCACCGGACACCATCGTCGGGGCGTTCCAGGACGGCTCCGCGATGACCGCCGGAGACATCCAGGCGCACCCGCACAGCGCCCCGCTGAACTGGGACAACGAAACGGCCCTCGCGTTCGGGGTACCGCTCGGCGAGGCAGAGCCGGACACCACGGCGGAGTGGACGCACGTCGTCTACACCGCGTGGCAGCTGATGAGCCAGACCGGCCGGACACAGCTCGTCGAGGTCGAGGAGGTCCCCCGGGACCGGGCCGGCCGCAAGCGCGACACCCGAGCCGGGATCACCGGCCCCGGCGCCGTACGGATCGTCAACGTCCACACCGCGCACCGCCCCGCCCGGGAGGCCGCCGAGCAGGACGCCGACGGCTCCACCGGCCGCCGCGCCCCGCAATGGTCCTGCCGATGGCCGGTACGCCCCTACCGCCGCAACACCTGCCTGAACCCGCGCGGCCACGGCGACGGCGGGTGCCAGCACGAGGAGCGGATCGTGCCCGGCCACATCAAGGGCCCGGCCGATCAGCCGCTACGGGTCGGCGAGACCGTGAACCTGTGGGATCACCAGCCGGACGGGCGGGCGGCGCCGGCGGGTACGGTGCGAGCAGGCCGCGACGGCGGGCCCGCGTAAGGGCCCGTGGCTGACCGGAGGCCCCCTCACTGCACGGTGTGAGGGGGCCTCCGGCGCGTCCGTGGCGGCCACCAGCAGGACGACCGCACGCCGCCGCGTTCGACCTCGGGACTTCCTTCGTCCAGCCGGCCAGCGCCAAGGGCCGGCACGGGCCACTGCTGCTTGTCGGCCTCAGCACGGTGATCCTGACCGATACCAGCCCCCACCGGTCCCGGCACCGGGCACTCTGACCCCCGGAGCGACTCGGGGAGGATCACGTGCACTTCGCCTTCGTGTGCTGGTGCTGCGGCGCCGACTGCACCGTGTGGGGCAAGCCGAAAGGCTTCTGGGTGGAGCTGTTCGAGGTCCCGAACGAATGGGACTGCTGGAACTGCGGGGCAACCAACGAGACCCCTGATCCGCCCTGGACCCCGGCATGACCGCGCCCCCGCTCCCACCTGGGAACGGGGGCGCCGGCCTTCCGGCCGCGGTCAGCGGAAGACGTGGGTAGGCTGCTGGGCAGTCCAGGGCACGGCTTGGCGCGGAATGGCGCTGCGCGGAGACAGGCGTCTCCACAACTGGATCGCGTGGCGCCCGGTTCTCCATGCCAAGAAAGGGCGCCCCATGGCATCTCAGCTGTCTGTCCAGGAAGTCGAAACGTTCCGCACGCTCCAGCGCAGCCGGGTGAAGTGGCTCAGCTCGCGGGAGGTCCACGCCCTCACGCCCAACACCGCAGACCGAACGGTCCGGGCAGTCCTCACCAAGCTCACACAGCGCGGAGTCCTCGACTACGTGGAGGTGTACCCGGGACGCCGCTACCGGCTGGCGGAGTCAGCTGAGCACGACCACGCCGACTATTTCGCCCTCATCGCCCAGGCCGCGGCGGCGCTCTCTACGGACTGACCCCGACGACGGCTGCGCCCCCGCTCCCACCACGGGAACGGGGGCGCAGCCGTGTACAGGCCCGGTCAGGACGAACGGCCCGGTGCCGGGGCGGCCGTGGACGGTGTGGCGAGGAGGTCCCGCACGGCCTGGTGGTCCTCGTGCCCGACGAGCGCGGCGGACAACTGCTGTGCCACCGGGTCGGAGTGCGGGTGCTCGCCGCGCTCGGCGGCCTGCTGACGGCGGAGGCGGACGACGTCCCATGCCCGGTCATTCGACGCGTTCACGGCGGCCGTGGCGTCCCGGGCGGTGGTGAGGGCGGCGAGGACGTCCGCCAGGTCGTGCCCGGCGACATGCTCGCGCACCAGGGCCTCCAGCACGGCCGGGGCCGACGGGGAGTCGTGCCGGTCGTCGTGGTGCCAGTCGCAGCCGTCCAGCGGGCAGGCGAGGCACGTCCACCACTGCCGGTGGCCGAAGGCGTAGTGCGGGGCCCGGCCGCGGTCGGCCTTCCACCGGCCCGCGTGTGCGGCGGCCGCGGTGAACGGGGCGAGGGAAAGGCCGGCGATCGTCTCGGTCACGGGTCAGCTCTCCTCGGCGGCGGCGCGGGCCGCAGTGAACGGGTTGTCGGTCCGGCCCCGGGCCGGCGCCAGATAGTGCTTCTCCACGGTCCGGGAACCCGGCTTCCAACGGCCCTGTGCGGTCGGGTCCTGGCCGAGCCGGGCGAGGTACTGCGCGGGGCCGCGGCGGAGGCCATGCGCGGTCAGCTTGGCCAGGACGGCGCGGGCCGGGTCGTCGTCCGGCAGCGGCGCAGCGGCGGCCTCGGCACGGGCCTTGACGATGTCGCCGATGGTCGCCGGGGTGAGGAAGTCGCCGCGCTTGCGGGTCGGGATGGCGCCGGTCCTGGTGACGGCGCGGAACACCGGGCCGGAGGTGTGGCCCTGGCGGCGCAGCTCGGCGAGCCAGGCGGACATGCGGCGCACCGGGCAGACGGCCGGGTTGTCAGGGTCCGCCGGCACGAACGTGTCCTCGCCCTCGGCCTCCTGGTCGGTCTTGGAGTACGCGACGTGGACCGTGACGCCGTCCTCCTCGACGGTGAGCCGCTCGATCGTGAGGTGCGCCAGCTCGGAGCGGCGGGAGAGCATCCCCCACCCGAGGGTGAGCAGCGCGGCGTCCCGCAGGGCGACGACCTGCCCGCCCGGGGTCGGCGCGGCACAGGTGGCCACGAGGGAGCCGAGGAGCGACGGGGTGACCGGCGGGGCCTTCCTCGGTGCGCGATTGGCCCGGCTTCGGGCGTGCTTCCGGACCATCTTCCCGGCCTCCTTGGTGCCCGGCTTCTGGTCGTCCGGGTGCTGGGAGCGGATCGCGGACATGTGGACGCGGATGGTGGCGGGCGAGGCGTCGGCCCGCACGAGGTGCCCGACGTACTCGGTGAACGTCGCCGTGGTGCACGGCAGCGGCACCCGGCCCTCGGCGGCGCACCACTCCCCGAACTTCTTCCATGCGGAGGTGTACGTGCGGGAGGTGTTCGCCGGGGGCGCGTCGTCGAGGAGCTCGGCCGTCTCCTGGGAGATCCGGAAATCCGCCTCGCTGTACGTCGGGGCGTCCGCCGTGGTCGGCACGGCCTGGCCGGGGCGGAGCATCGTGTGACGGTTCACCAGCGGCCGGGCGGCCGGGGCCGGGTCGGCGACGGCGGGCAGGAGGTCCACGTCGATGAACGGGCGCGGGTGCTTGCCCGGGTCGGCCGGCACCGGGAACAGTCCCTCACCGTCCTCGACCACCTCGGCGTCGACCACCTCCGTGTCGGCCGGTTCGGCCGTCACTGGTCGGCCTGCTCGGGAAGGTGGCGCGCGCCCTGGACGCGTAGGACCCGGGTCGCATCGGCCGGGCTGACGTTCGGGTTGTCGAGGAGTGCCCCCAGTGCGGACCAGCCGAGGATGGCACGGGCGCGGACGTCGTATGGCTCCTCGCCGGGCGGAACGTCGAGGACGTCGCGGAGGACGGACAGCAACTCGCGGACCTCGGGGGAAAGGCGGGCGTTCGGCATGGTTGACCTTCCGTCATCTCGACTCGGTATAAGGGAAATTATAGCGAGTTGACCGACGCTGGGGGCCGTTACGCGCACATAGGCGCCGCCAATCGCCCCTCCCTGTCCCCACCTGTCCCGACTCTGGGCAGTCCCCGCACCGCCGTCCTGACGAGCACGCCGCCCGACACGGACTGAAATTCGAGTGCAGGGGCTCAGCTGCGCGCGGTCTGCCGATACGGGACGCTGCGGGCGAGATGGGACCTGAGGGGAGCGAGCGTCATGTTCCGTGCTGAACACGCCGAGTGGGGACGACTCCACTCGTACCTGCCTGATCTGGGGTGCGGGCGGCGGTGGGAGGACGTCTACAAGGTGAAGCCGTCGCGGCTCGCGTGTGGTGAGTGTGCCTGGCCGATGCATGCTCGGCTGTCGCGGCGGCGGGTGCCGCACTTTGCGCACCAGCCGGGGGCGCCGGAGTGCGAGGCCGGCGGGGAGTCACCCGATCACCTCTACCTGAAGTGGTGCCTGCTCGTGGCGGCGCAGGAGGCCGGCGCGGTCGCCGCGGACGAGGTGCCGGGGCCGGGCGGGGCGTGGAAGGCCGACGTCCTCGCGAGTGATCCGGGCGGGCGGTGGCGGATGGCGTTGGAGGCGCAGTTGGCGGTGAAGACGGCGGAGGAGATCCGGGGGCGGTCGGAACGGATGCTCGTCGACGGGGTGCCGTCCATCTGGTTCTGCTACCGGCGGGCGCCGTGGCTGGGTGTGGTGCCGTCCGTGCGGCTGGGTGACGCCCACGGTGTGCCCGTGGTGCTGGAGGGCCTGGCCCGGTTCGCGGGCGGTGTGTGGGTCAAGGGTGACCCGATGACCCTGGTCAAGTTCCTGCGCCTGGTCTTCGACCGGCAGATGGTTCCGTACAGCCCGGAGCGGCGGGCCGGGGGCCTCGTCCTCGACACGCTGTGGGTGGACGGCCGGTGTCTGCGGGCGGAGGCCGACTACCGGAAGTCGCAGGAGAAGGCGCGGGCGAGGCAGGAGGCGGAGCGGTCACGGGAAGAGGAGACGCGGGCACGGGAGGACGCGGAGCAGCGCCAGGCGGAGGAGGAGGCCCGGGCCGCCGACGCCCGCCGGGTGAAGGAGGACGCGGTGCTGGACGCCCGGCTGGACGAGGAGGAGGAGGTGGCCGGCCCGTCGTGGCGGCTGACCGGGGCGGAGGAACGGCGCCTTCGGCTCCAGCAGGTCACCCGGCGCATGGTGCGCCGGATCCTCGCCGTGGTGGAGCGCAAGCACCGGGCCGCCGGCCTGCCGCTGCCTTACCTCCCGCCGGCGGGGCAGGAGACGGTGGACCTGGCGAGGGATGCCCTGCTGCGGAAAGGGTTTCTGGCGGAGCACATCGGGCGGAGCGTCGCCGATGACCGGTACGCGGGTGGTCTCCCGCTGATGGGGGCGGGCTCCCATCCCGTCGCGGTCATCGACCCCGCCCCCGCCCGGGCCGGGTCCCGAGTCTTGGCCGCGACGGTGCTGGTGTTCACCGGGTGGGAGCTGCGGGACCGGTTCCTGGCGGAAGCCCCGCCCGCCCCGTGGGACGTCACCGACGAATACGTGACCCTCACCCTCGACGGTGTCCCGCCGGCGGCCGCGGCCGTGGTCGTCCCGGCGGCGACCCCGTTGCGGGTGTCCATCCCGCAGCAGCCGACCGGCACCGCCCGGACCGCCGGCCGTTGCGTCTGCGAGGCGCCGCGCCCGGTCGTCGAGTTCCCCGGCGGGCCCGAGGAGGTCGAGCCGTGCGAGGAGGTCACTCCGGCGTCGGCGTTCCTGACAGCCCGGTGCGCGGACTGCGGCGGCCGCTATGACGGGCCGTGGCGCAGGGTCCCGGCCCGGGTGTAGCAGGTGGTCCTGGCCCCGTGCCGTCACACCTGCCGGCGCGTAGCTGCGCCCCCCGCTCCCCGCCAGGGAACGGGGGCGCCGCAGTCTGTCAATGCAGGTCGTACAGGGTCCGCCCCACGCGGGCGAGGGCCAGCCCGGCCGCTTTCAAGCGTGACAATGTCACGCTTGGTCCGCCCCACTCGGGCGAGGGCCAGCCGCTCGAATCAAGTCTGATGTCATCAGGCTTGAAATCCGCCCCACGCGGGCGGGCCGGTCAGCCTGCGGCGGTGGTGATCTCGTCCACCAGGGTGTCGACGTCCTCGCCGGCGGCCAGGGCGGCGAGCAGGCGGCCGAGGAGGGCGTCCTCTTCGTACAGGACCGTCATCGCCCGGCCGGTGGGGATCCTCGGCCCCGGGAAGACGTGCGTTCCGAGGCCGTTCAGGATCTCCTCGTGCGTGCTGACGGTCCGGCCGTCGTGTGGGGCCTGCTCCCGGGCCCACATCTGCGCGCGCAGCGTCGGCATCATCGCCTCGCGGACACTCTCGGCGGATACCGCCATGACGCCCCCGGCGGTGAGCACCTGGACGACGAGCTGATGCGCCGGGTCCTCGTGGTTGAACGAGCGGGACGGCAGGGAGCGGCCGCACCGCTGTTGCAGGACGGAGCAGGCGGCCGTGATGAACGGGGCGTGCTGCTCGCCGGTCCTGACGGTGCGCCGGGCGGTGGACAGGAGATCGGCGAGGAGTTCGGGGGTTGTCATCTCCCGGCATGCCTGCTGCACCGGATTGGCGGGGGCGGTCGTGGTCGGCATCGTGGGTTCCTCTCGGTAGGGGTGGGTCAGCTGTCTGCGGTGAGGGTGTGCGGGGCGCACGGGTGGTGAGCGCCCGGACGGGGGCCGGCCTTTCACTGCCCGGCCCGCGCCTCCGCCTCGCGGCCCTGCTCGATGAGCCTCGTCAAGTCCTCGGCGGTGACGGTCCCGCCCTTCGGCTCGGGCGCGGCCGCGGTGAGGCCGAGTAGGTCGGCCTGGCGGTCGATGAGCCGCAGTGCCAGCCCGGCCGCCGTCACGTCGCCGCCCATGGCTTTGGGCCACACGCGGGCGAGGAGGGTCTCAAGGCGGGCGTTCAGCAGGATGCGCTGCTCGGCGTCGGTCGCGTCGGGGGTGTCCATCAGCGCGCCGAGCGTCGCCAGCTCGGGCAGCGGCGGGAGGTCGGTGCAGCCCGGGGCGCCGGCCTCCAGCCGGGACAGCCGGGCGGGGATACGAGACATCAGCGGATCCTCTCGGGGGGTCGGATGATCGGGAGCAGTTCGGCGAGGAGCCGTTCGTACGCGGGCGGGTCGTCGCGCTCCACCTCGGCCAGGAGTGCCAGCACCTCGGCGCCCAGGGCGACGACCTCGGCGCGGCGGCGCTCCAGCCGCAGCAGCCGGGCATGCAGGCCGGCGCTCACAGCAGGGCGCGCCCGTCGACCCCGGGCACGTCGTACCGGATGACCCGGCCGCCGGTGATGGTGGTCAGCTCCAGCCGCTCCGCGTCCAGCCACGCATAGGACCGGTACAGGGCCGTCGCGGGGGTGAGGGGCGGCCCGTAGCGGGCGGCCTCCTCCTCGGCGTCGTACGGGATGCGGGAGGGGGCGGTGACGCGCTCCAGGCGCTGCACGCGGCGGGTCAGGCTCACGACGTCCCGCCCTCGTCCCGGCACGACGTCGCCGCCTCCAGCAACGCCACGCGCTCCTCCAGCTCGACGTGCTCGGCGAGGCGGGGCAGCAGCGTCAGGACACCGATGGCTGCCCGGACTCGGACCGTGGACGACTCGGCGCTGTTGGTCATGATCCCGCCGAGGACACCCACCGCGTTGCGGCTGATCGTCTCCAGCACCCGCAGGGTCTCCCCCAGCGATGTACGCCGCAGCTCCCTGACGCGTTCCGCGTATTCGGGGTTCTCCAGCCACCGGCGGACCGTACGGCCGGTCACCTGGACCTCACGGGCGACGTGCTCGGCATTCAGGCCCCGGGCGAGGAGGACCGCCGCGCGCTCCTTTCTGCTCGCCGTCAGGTCATTCGCGGGCATGTGCGGGCACCTCCAGCGGCAGGGCGGGCGGGGGCGTGATGGGTCGGCACGGTTACAGTCCCGGGCCGGCCTGGGCGACTCCGGCGGCCTCCAGCACCCGGACGTGCTCCATCGCCCTCGCCCGTACGTCGGCGGGCATGCGGGCGAACATTGCGGCGAGGGTGTCGTCCCGCCCGGTGGAGTACGGGCCGGCCTCGTCCGCCAGGCCCTTCCACGCGGCGCTGATCCGGAGCGTCTCCCGGCGCTCGGCGTCGAGGACGTCGAGGACGGTCTGAATCGTCGCGGCGTCCGCGGCGAGCAGCTGCTCTTCCACGTCCGTCGGGTGGGCGGCGGCGAGGATCGCGTCCACCAGGGCAGGGCTCGGGCTGGTCATCGTGGGGACTCCTGTCGGGGGCGGGTCGGGTGTGCGGGTCAGGGCGAGGTGATGCGCCGGCCGTACCGGAGGGCAGCACGTGCGGCGGCGGCGTGCGAGGCGGGGTCGGCGGCGGGCGGCCCGGCTGCGGATGTCGCGCACCGTATGCAGACCGGACGGGGCCAGCGGGCGGAGGCGTGGACGACCGACCCGGCCGCACCGCACCGGGCGCAGCGCGACGCGGAGGTGTCCGTGCTCCTGGTGCTCCTGGTGCTCCTGGCCGTCGTCGTCGTGAACGCGGCCGCGCGGGTACGGGTGGGGAGTCGGCGGATGCGTGCGGCCAACACCGCCTCATAGGAGCGGACGTCGTCAGGCCAGGCGGTGAGGAAGTCGCGCAGGGCGGGGCCGAGGGTCCAGCCGCGGGCGTGGGCGGTGTCCCTGAGGGCTGGGGCGAGGGCCCACGCGGTACCGGGCCACGGCGCCCACGGCTCGGGCAGCTCGCGCAGGAACGTTGCAGCAGCGGTGAGGCTGGCACCGGGGGTGACGTCGTCGGATTTGGGCCGGCTGGTCGGCATGGCGGGACCTCCGCACGAATGCTGAGAGGTGCTCCGGCCCATAACCAGCGAGCGGCGGGGGAGACCTACCCGCGCCCTCACGGTACCGCTGACGGACGATCAGCGGACAGCAGCGGACGCGGAGGGACACGGCCGGGCGGCCTTGACCCCGGCCGCGGCCACAGCCTGGGCGAGCCGTTCCCCACCCCCTGACGCGCGCTGCGCACCGGCCGGTGTGACGGCCGTCACACCGGAGCCCGGGTCAGCGGGGTCGCGGCTTCACTGGCCGCATCACCGCAGGCGTGGGCCGAGGAGTGCCGGCGCGCCGCTCCTTGGCCTCGGCGGCGGCCTCGTCGAAGGCGTCCCCGTCGGCGGCCGCGCGACCAGGGCGGCGGTCGAGGCCCTGCCCGGGCCGGGTGTGCGTCACGGACGCCCAGTCCGCCGAGATGAGCCGGAAATACTCGTCCGTGCTCATCCACTTGCGGCCGTTCCTGTCGGGCACCGGGTCCTCCTCGGGGGCGCGCTGCTGGCGGTGGTACGCACAACGTTCCCGGGCGAGGCCGGGTGCTACTCGGCTACCCATTGACCGGTGTTACGGGCGTCGTGAGCCGCGCGGCCTGCGCGGTCCGCGCGCTCGCACCCTTCCCGGCCCTGCCCCGTTGTCCCCGGCCGGAGGGCGGCTTCCGACGCCGCCGGCACGACCACGCTCCGGGACCGAGAAGAGGACGCCATGGGACGCACGAAGGTCCGCCCGCTGGGCCACTGCATCCGCTGTACCCGTGCCTGCTGGAAGGGCGCGGCCGACGCCTTGCGCTGGAACATCGAGTTCGCGCAGGGGCGCCCGGTCGGGTACCTGTGCCCCGAGTGCCAGACGCCCGAGGAGAACGCGGAGGCGGAGGTGAATGCGGCGACGGTCGACTACGTCACCATGGCGCCGGCCGCCGACGGCCGGCAGATGGCTGCCCCCGTCGGTGGCTGGCACACCGTGACCGCCCTGGAACACCCCCTCGTGCTCGTGGACAGGGGCGTTCACCTCGCCCTTGCCGTCGAGGCGGCGGAACTCCGTGTCGCCGTCGGCCCGCACAGCGATGCTCGCCTGTACGAGCTGTTCGCGGAGCCGTGCGCGACGGTCGTCCGTACGGCGCTGGAGCGGGAACAGGCACGGCCGGGGCGCCGCTCGATCACCTACAGCCCCATGCCTGGCCTCGGGCCGGACATCGTCCTGTTCGTCGAGGACCACGCCCTATGCGAGGACGGCGAGGACCGCGGCGAGCTCCTGTTCTGCTTCTCGACCTCGCCCGGCCCGCATCTCCTGGCGGCCTTCCATCCATGGGTGGAGGAAGCCCTCCGCTCGGTGCTCCGGGCGGCGTGAAGGCCGGTCACCGTGCCCGGGGGCGAGGTGGTGCTACTCGGCGTCGCGGTCCCAGTGCGGGGCGGCCGCGCCGGGCAGGGACCACAGGGTGCCGTACGGGCGGGCGGTCGGGATGAGGCCGGCCTCGGCGGGATCGATGCACCGGCGGTCGATGCCGAACCGGCCGCGGCGGTGGCGGCCGGCGGCGGTGTCGGAGCTGCACGTGATGTGACAGGCCGGGCAGTGCGCGCGTGAGCTGCCGGTCCACCAGGCGCCGCAGGAGCAGTACGCGGAGGCGCCCGGGCGGGCAGGGTCGGCCCCGAAAGTTACCGTTGCAACTTTCGGACCCGCGGAGGCGCCCGGGCGGGCAGGGTCGCTCTCCCGAAACCTACCGATGTAGGTCTCGGACGCGGTGGCGTCGGGGCGGGCGGGGCCGGCCTCCCGAAACCTGCCGTTGCAGGTTTCGGACTCGGTGGCTTCGGGGGCGGTGTCGGGGGTGCCGGGCACGGGTGCCTCCTGCGTGGCGCTGTGCGGCCCTGTGTGGGCGCGCACGGTCTCGGCGGTGTCAGGGACCCGGCGGGCGGTGAACGGGCCCTGACGGGGCGTGCATGACCGTACTCGGGCAGTCACGGCCGGAGGGGTCGGCGGGAGGCGAGGAAGGTCGGCGCGGCCGTTAGCCGGTTCGAGGTCCGGTTCTGGCAGCCGCGGCCGCCGGTGCCCTCGTACGGGCCTGAGGGTGGACGGGGCGGCCGGGAGGGCCCGGGCGGGGTGTTTGTCGCCGTGCCGGGCACCGGGGGGCCGTGCCGGTGTGGGGAGGGGGCGGCGCGCGCAGGACCCTGCCGTGCGGGCGGCGACCGTCCCCGCTGGTCTACGCTGCTCGCCGCCGCTGGTGTTAGGCCGGGCCCCCACGTGACAACGTCCCGGAGCCCGCCATGCCCGCACCCCGCATGCTGACCACCGCCGAGGCCGCCCAGGCGCTCGGGGTGTCGACCCGTACCGTCTGCCGATACGTGACGGCGGGAAAGCTGCCGGCTCACCGGAACGCGAATGGCGACCTGCGCTTCGACTCCGGGGAAGTCCTCGCCGCGAAGCGGACCGGGCTCGGGCGCTCGGAGGCCGTGACCGTGGCGTGCGGCCCTGACGCGGCCGAGGAGGCCCCGGAGGCCGCCGTGTCCGTGACGGGCGGTCAGGCCCTGCCGGAATGGCTCCTCGTGCACGAGGCGGCCGCCCTCCTGCGGATGAGCGAGCGAGTCGTGCGGGAACAGGCCGCCCGCGAGGAGATCCCGGCACGCCGGTACGGAGGCCGATGGCGCATCCACCGGTCCGCCGTGCAAGCACCGGAGGCCCGGTAGGCCGTACGGTCGGCCCGTCGGATTGCCGGTAGCGCGAAGATCACCAAGGGTGTGCGCCGCCGGTGAGGTAGAACGTAGTGCGGCCCGCCCCGAGCGAGGGACGGGCCGTGAATCGCCGCTGGTGGTAGGCCGGGCGACCCTGCTGACGCGGAGGAGTTCGCGTGGCACACATCATGCCTGAATCCCCCCGGCCGGGAGTCCCGGCCGTCACCAACCCGTTCGACGCGATCCGTCAAGTACGCCCCGACGGCTCCGAAGTCTGGTCCGCTCGGGCGCTGATGCTGCTCATGGGTTACGACAGGTGGCACAACTTCCAGACCGCCATCGAGCGGGCGATCCGAGCGGCCGAGAACACCGGCACCTTCACTCCGGAGGCTTTTTACCGGCTGCGGGAAGAAGGGACCGGCGGCGCGCCCCGGACCGACTACCTGCTGAATCGTTACGGCGCATACCTGGTGGCCCTCAACGGGGACCCCGTCAAGAAACCGCTCGTGGCCGCCGCGCAGGCGTATTTCGTGGTGCGGACCCGGCAGGCCGAGGTGCAGGAGGCCGAGGCGGCGGTGCCAGTGTGGGCTCCGCCTCCGGTTCGGGTGCCACGGGCCACGGACCCCGTGAACCCGCTGGATCTGCCGCTGTCGTACCGGGAGGCCCTGGAAGCCCTGTTGGGCAGCGTGCGGGCCTGCCACGAGGCGGAGGAGCAGGTGCAGGAACTCGCGCCGGCCGCGCGGTCGTGGGAACTCCTCGCCTCGCCGGACCGCGCCGGGGACTTCACCGTGGCGGAGGCCGCACAGACGCTGTGCCGGGCAGGGATCCGGACCGGGCAGAACCGGCTGATGGACGACATGAAGCGCTGGGGGTGGGTGACGCCCTCGGGCCGGCCGTATCAGCGGACGGTGGATCGCGGCTGGATGGTGCTGCGGACGGAGCAGTACGAGCACGGGGAGACCGGCGAGGCGCGGGTGCGGACGCAGGCCCGGGTACGGCCGGCCGGGCTGAACGCGGCTCACGACCGCCTCGTGCACGAGCGGCAGGTGCCTCTGCCCAGGTTCCCGGGGCGGGCCGGTCCGCAGCCTCTGGCGGGGAACCCCGACCGCGGGGACGGGCCCGGCGACTGGTTCGACGTCGGGGTGGAGGGGCTGTGATCGCTGCGCCGTACCGGGTCAAGGGCGGGGCGCCGCTGCTGGGCGCGCGGGTGCCGGGTGAGGCCGGGCCGTTCGGCCGGCACCCCGACGTCGAGGACGTCGACGACCAGGAGCAGGGCGACGACGGCACGGCCGGGGACTGACCGGCCCCGGAACGCAAAAAGGCCCGGCCGCCCCTGCTCACCGGAGTGAGAGGGGCGGCCGGGCCTGGTCGTGCACTGCGGTGGTCAGGAAACCTGCTCGGCCTCGTGGACGAACGCGGCCGCGGTCTCGGGCGTCCATCCCGAATCGGTGAGGTGGAGGGACAGGACGACGGACCGGACGACGTACTCGTGGGGCGGCCTGCTGCGGAGCGCGCGGACGTCGTCGAGGACCAGGGCCAGGACCCGCACGGCGGTCGCTCGGTCTTCCCCGCACAGCCACTTCAGGGCGTCGATCAGCGGGAACGGCAGGGTGGCGTGCCGCAGACGCGGGCCGAGCATCCGGTGATAGTCGGCGATGGCCTCGGGGAGGGCGAGGCGCAGCACCTCGGCGAGGTGGTCGGTAGCGGTGCGGGTCTGGCTCATGGCGGGTTCCTCTGGTGGCGCGGGTCGGGCAGTACGGGCGGTCAGCGGCGCGGCGGGGGCCGGGACGGCGTAGGGCAGGGCGGGTTCGGTGTGCGGGGCGCGGCGGGGGTTCATGATGGTGGTGCTCCTCCACGGGGCGGGTCAGCGTTGGGGGTCGGCGGCGGTGCGCCGGCCCCCAACGTGCTGCCGGGGGTGGAAGGCCGGTCAGGCCCGGCGGGCGTCGTCGACGATCGCGCCGTGGTCGAAGGCCAGGACGCCGGGCGCGGCGAGCGGCACCCAGCGCACGGCGGTGGCGTCGTCCCCGGCACAGGCTTCGGTGCCCTCGGGCACGGTCACCCGGTACGCGGCGCTGACGTACCGGCCGCGCGAGTCACGGCCGGGCTCGTCGTAGACCCCGACGAGGACCAGGGCCGCCGGGTCCACGCGTACCCCGGTCTCCTCCTCCAGCTCCCTCGCCGCGGCGGCGCGGGACGTCTCGCCCGGGTCCACGTGCCCGCCGGGGAGCGCCAGGAGGCCCTTGTGCGGGTCCCATCCCCGCTCGATCAGGAGGACGTCACCGCCCCGGACGCATACGACGTCGGCGGCGTAGCGGATCGTTTCGAAGGTCTCGGCGTCGGTCATGGCGGGGTCCGTTGTCGTGCGGCGCAGACGGTCCAGGGCGGCTTCGTCCTCGGCGGTGAACTCGTCGCCGCGGTTGGCCATGTGGTCGGCGGCGAGGTCGAGGGCGAAGGCGAGGAACTGCCCTTCGGCGGCGGTGAAGCGGCTCGTGTCGGTCATGACGGGGTCCTTTCGGTTGTGGTGCGCGGGGAGGGCCGCCGCGGGGTGCGGCGGCCCGGGTGGCGGGTGTCAGGCCCAGGCGCCGGCGTCGAAGCACTCGCGGACGTATGCCCGGGCGCCGTCGTCGTCGCCCGGGTTCGGGACGGTCAGTCCCGCCGGGATGAGCCAGGGGTTCGCGCGGTCGAGGTCGGCGAGCGTGTGCGCGGCCTCGTCGGCCTGGCCGGCGGTGTGGGGGTCGGGGTGGGCGAGGTGCCTGCGGTCCGCCTGCACGGCCCACCGGAGGCGGAACGCGCGCTGTTCCTCCTCATCGGCGGGCGTCCCGGCCAGGGTCCGCGTGAGCAGCCCGGACGAGATGGTGAGGAGTTCGGCGGCCTCGGCGAGGAGGTCGGGTGCGTGCCGGTATAGGCGCGTGGGGTCGAGGTTCGTCGTCATGGCGGGCTCCTTGTGGTCGGTGCATGGCAAAGGGCGGGCCCGTGGTGCCGGGCCCGCCCTCTGGGTGGGAGTGGTGCTGTGCTGCGGGTCAGTCGCCTGATCGGCCACGGCGGCCGCGGGTCTTCCACAGGTTCTCGACGGCGCCGAGCTGGAACACCCAGCTGCCGCTTTCCGGGTTCTGCCACTCGTGCTCTACGTAGACGTAGTAGCTGCGGCGCAGGACGCCGATGGCCTGGAGGCAGCCCGAGCGGTCGCCGGTGATTTCGATCTGCACGATGGAGCTGTGGGTGCAGGCCGTGGTGCGCGGGTGGTCGCCCAACTCGCCGCAGTTGCACGGCGCCTGAATGTCGGTCGCGTCGTCCATGGCCTCATGAAAGCGTAGATCGCGCGTGCGCGCCCAGCAGCCGGGCGGGCCTGGTCGGTCAGTGCGCGGCGCGGAGCAGGAGGTCCAGTACGGGGCCAGCCCACGTCTGCCGGTTGTTGAAGCGGGGCAGGTCGTGCGGGTCGACGGTGCCCAGGGCGGCCATGAGCTGCGCCTCCGCGGCCCGGACCTCACACTCCCAGACGGCCGGGTCGTAGGGGAGGGCCGCGGCCTGGACGGATCCGAGGAGGCACAGGCCGTTGCGGTCGCAGAGCGTGCCGCGGGTCCACCCGTACCGGATGACCAGTTCGCGGGCAGTGCGCAGCGTGCGGCGGACGGTCGGCTCCGGGTAGCCGGTAGGGCCGGCGGCGAACACCCCCTCGACCTCCGCGGCCAGGGCCTGCACCGCCCGGGGGTCCGGCCGGAGGGGCGCCGCGCGGTGTACGGCGCCTTCCAGGTTTCCGATCATGACTGCTGCTCCCCCTTACGAGTTCTTGCGGTAGACGCCGTTCCTGACGCGCTCGATAGAACCCGCCTTCACCAGCGTCGTCAGCGTGTTGGACAGCGTGTTCTCGTTCAGGCCGGTGAAGGCGCGGAGGTCGTCCTTGGTGACCTCCAGGCCGACCGCTTCGTCCAGGCAGGCCAGGACGGCGACGTCCGCGCCGGGGTCGGCCTGGGCCTTGGTGAACCCGCCGCCGGCCGGGGGCGAGTACCCGCCGCTCCAGCCGCCGCCGCTGCTGCTGGGGGAGTTGTCGGCGTCCCCGGTGGCGGGCACCTCGGCGATGTCGTGCCGGTCGTCCCAGCCGGGCCAGTCCGCCGGCCAGATGATGGCGTCGTGGCGGATGTAGGGGGCGGCCGACTCCAGGATCCAGCTGCGCATCATCTGGACGGGCTCGCCGGGCGAGCCGACGTAGCCGAGGCCGTACGTCCTCTTGGGGTCGTTCAGCGGGATGTGGTCCGACCACACGAGGGGTTCGTCCTCGGCGGACCAGGCGGCCGGGATGGCGCCGGGGTCGATGCCCTCGAAGCCCTCCACGGTCACGAGGTTGGACTGTGCGCTGTCGGTGCGCAGCATGACCATGGCGCCGCCCTGGATGACGTTCGTGCGGATCGCGGTGTCTCCGCCGAGCTTGGCGGCGTTGACGGCCTGGTTGACGATGAGCAGCGTCATGCCCAGGTTGCGGCCCAGTGAGGCGAGCTTGTCCAGGATGAACACCGCCTCCTTCCCGGTCTCGGTGGCCACGTCGGTGATCATGTGGGTCTCGTCGATGATCGTCATGACCCACGGGCAGTCGTTGGTCGCCTTGAAGTTCTTGCGGCCCAGGCGCGCCGACTCCGCGATCCGGTGCTGGAGGATGGCGTAGGCCAGGCGCAGCGTCTTGATCGCGTCATCGCCGGTCGCCGAGTAGGCGGCCATCTTCTCGATGTCGGGGTTGCTGGAGCCCTTGGGGTCGCCGTAGATGATCGCCATCCCCGCGAGGTGCGCGGCGAGCGCGACGATCTGGACGACGCCGCCCTTGCCGGAGCCGGTGACCCCGGCAATGAACACGTGCTGCGCGCCCAACCTGGGGTCGAACAGCTGGAGGCGGGCGACCCGGCCGGAGATGCCGCGGCCGATGGCGATGTATCCGCCCGCGGACGGTTCCAGTGCCTGCGGGCCGGGGAACGGCACCCCGTCCTCCAACGGGTTCCGGTCCATGATGCGGATCTTGCCCCGGCGGGGGTCGGAGGCGTGGGGCTGGTAGTCGACGAGGGTCATGCTGCTGCGGAGGGCGCCGACCAGCTGCTTGCGGTCAGGGACGGGGAGGGAGGGCGTGTCATCGTCGGCGACGACCCACGCGACCCACCCGCCGGTCGCGGGGTCGACCTGGGCGTCCTTGAGGTGGGTACCCGGCATCACCTTCGGCCGGACCAGCCGGGCCCACATCCCTTCCATGGTGGTCGGGTCGAGTTCCGCCGGCGGGGTCCGGCGGACGGTCACGTACTGCTCACCGGGGTGGGCGCCGGGGGCGAAGGTGACGCACGCGGCAGGGACCCGGTAGGCAGAGCCGACCGCCTCGGCGCTCACGTTCACGGCCTTGCCCTGGGGGGCCTCGATGATGCCCTCCCACAGTTCCCCGGCATCGGTCACGCCCACGAGGTGCTGCCCGGGGTGCGCACCGCCCTCGCCCGAGATGTGGTCGGCCCAAATCCGGTACAGGCCACCCGGGCCGGGCAGGTTGACCAGGCCAGCGCCCGGCTCGGGGGCGGGGACGCGGACCTTACGGGCGGCGAGGGCGGGGCGCAGCTTGTAGGTGAGGCCGCCCCACACCGACCACCAGGCGACGGAGACGATGCCGGACACGGTGGCCGGGTCGAGGAACCCGACCATGAGCGCGTCGACGTACGCGGGGCCGAGGAACGCCCCGGGCACGACGGCCATGGACGTCAGGAGGCTGGACCCGAGCAGGGTCGCCCGCTGGGCCGTCAGGACGTCGGGGATGCCGGTGGCGTTGACGACGCCGGCGGGGAGGCGGCCCACGTAGTGCGCTGCGAACGCCGCCGACCCGCACACCGTGGCGGCGGCGGTGAAGGCGGCGAGGCCGGGTTCCAGGAGCGGGGCGAGGGCTCCGAGGGCGGGCGGTGCGATCACCGAGACCAGCGCGGGGACCTGGTCGGCGATGTCGGGGCGGCGGGTCACGGTGATCTCAGACATGAGTGGTTACTCCTCGGTGTAGAAGACGGCGCGGGCCATGCGGACGGGCATGGCGTTGACCTGCTCATCGATGCCTTCGTGGGACTGCTGGGCCTGGGCGTCGGCGGCGCGGGCCGCGCCGAGCACGTTGTCCGAGGCGGACGCGGTGGCGATGGCGGCCGTGGACAGGCCGCGCATGATCCGCGCCACGTCCTTGGCCTCACCCGTCGTGAGGGTGTCGACCTCCAGGGCGGCGAGGCTGTCGGCGACCCGGGCGACGTCCTGCGCGTTCCGGTCGGCGCGCTGGCCGATCTGCCGGATCGTCTCGCCGTCGCTGGCCACCGAGCGGGCCAGCTGCTGCACCCGGGCGCGCAGCTCGCGGTACGTGGTCTCTGCCATGAGGGGGTCTCCTAGCGTGCGTAGAAGGCGCGTTCGGCGGGGCTGGTCTCCGGGCTGTCCACGACAGCCCGGTACACGCCGCCGTGCCGTGCCTCGGCGTTGTGGCTGAGGGTGCGCAGCGCCTCGATCCCGCGCTGCGCGCTGCCGTGCATGAGGTCGGCCTCGCGTGCCTGCTGCACGGTGGCCTCGTGGAGCCGCTGGAGCGCGCCGATCAGGAGCTTGCCGCCCTTGGTCTTCGGGTCCTGGCACCGCTCGATCAGTTCCTGGATCTCGTTGACGCGGTCCGCGGAAACCTCCTTGGCCTCCTTGCACTCGTCGGCGATCTGGTGGCTCTCGGCCTGCTTGCCGGCCAGGTAGCGGGTGAAGCCGCGGAGGCTGCGGACCTCGCCGCGGGTGAGGGTGGCGCCGTTGGAGAGCTGCACCGTGTCGCCGGACACCCTCGCCCCCAGCGCGGCCGGTGGCGTCGGCCCGGGTGCGGGCGGTGCCGCCGGCGCGGGCGGGACGGGCGGAGCAGGCGGTGCGGTGGGCTTGGCGGGCACGGGCGGGACTCCTCGGGTGCGGTCGCGGGTGGCGTCCATCAGCTGCTTGTCGCGGGCGGCCTTGTCGCGGATGGCCTGCTGGCCGTCCTCGTAGCCGTCCCGCCACGCGGCCTTGTCCGCCTCGTCGGCGGCCTGCTGGGCCCCCGCCTTGAACCCGTCCTCGCGGGCGGGCTGCGCGGTGTACGGCCCCTTCCTCGGCTTGGCCTTGGACTCCTTGCCGGCCGGGGCGGGAGCGGCCGGGCCGGCCGCCGGGGCTCCGGGCTTCGTGGCGGCCGGATCCGGCTTCGCCGACGACGTCTTGTCCTCGGCCTTGCCGTCGGCCTTGTCCCCAGCGCCGGCCGTCTTGTCCCCAGCCTTGGACGTCTTGTCCCCAGCCTTGGCCGGGGCGGGCACAGTGGCCGCCCCCGGGGCAGCGGGCTTGCCCTCCGGCTGCTGCCTCGCGTCGTCCGTCTTGCGGCTGGTCTTGTCGTCCCGGGCCGTGCGGTCCTGTGTGTCCGAGGAGGTCTTGCCTGCCTGCTGGCGGACGTCGTGGTCCTTGCGGTCCGTGGCCGTCTTGGCGTCGCGGCTGCTCTTGTCCGCCGCGCTCCTGGTGTCGGCCGTCTTCGAGTCGCGGGTGTCAGCGGTCTTCGCGTCCCGGGTGTTCTTGTCGGCCTTGGCGGTGGTCGCCGAGGTCTTCGCGTCCCGGGTATCGGCCGTCTTCGCGTCGCGGGTGTCAGCGGTCTTCGCGGACTTGTCGCTCTTGCTGGCGTTCGTGGTGGTCGCCGTGCGCGCCGATTTGGTGTCGGAGGTGGCGCCCTTCTTCTCCGTGATGCCGTGATTGATTTTGCGATCGGTGGACGACCCGCGGATTTCGCTGATCGTGTGCTGAACCGAAACCTTCTGCTGCGGGCGGTTCGCGATAAAGGCGGCGAGTCCCTTCCACATGCCGGGGTTGCCGTTGTTCTTCCCGGCCTTTCCGGCTTTTCCGTCCGCGCTGTCGTTCTCCTCCTGCGAGGTATAGGCGGCGGAGCCTCCGGAGGCGTCCCGGGTGGGGCGGGCGAGCGCAACCGGAGCGAGGATCCCGCCTCCGGCCGGGGGTGTCGGCGCGGGGGTGGAGGGCGGGGTGGGTGTCGGTGCCGCGGCCGGCCCGGTGGGCGGCTGGGTGGGCGGGGGAGGCGGGGCGGGTGGCGTCGTCAACGACTTCTCCTCACTGTATGTAACTTCCTGACTTCCTAACTTCCCGCCGAAAAGGCCTGCTCGTCGCCCCGTGGGGGTCGCGAGCAGGCCTTTTCGGTAGGGGGAAGTAAGTAAGTAAGTTACTCGGCGTTACCGGCCTTGTTGTTCTTGCGGACCATGAAGACGACCCCCGTGACGGCGAGACCGGCGACGATGAGCCCGCCGCTGACGCCGATCCCGCCGCCCTGGCTGCCGTCCGAAGCGGAGGCCGCGTTGACCGCGCCCAGGGAGCCGGAGAACGCGACGCCGGCGGGCGGCGGGAATGCCTCCGCGCAGACATCGGAATTCATCCCGGCCTTTTCGATGCAGGCCTGGAAACCGGCCATGCGCCGCTCCTCCGCTTTCGCGTCCGGGACGGTGGCCTTGGCCCTCTCCACCTCCAGCTGCTGGGCCTGGAGGGCGATTTCCTGGGCCCGTACCTCGGCCTCGCCGGAAGAGGCGCTGAACGCGGCGACACCGACGGCGCTACTACCGACGATGACCAGCCCGGCCATGGCGATCACGGCTTTGGCCTGGCCGCTCATGGGGACTTTGGCGGGCGGCCCGTAGGGGGTGGGGGCGGGCTGCTCCCACCCGACGCCCGAGGTCAGGTGGGCGAACCGCTGATCGATGTACTCACGCTCATCCACGGGGGATCTCTCCTCAGGTGCTGTGCTGGAGGGGGTGGTGCTGGTGGTCACGCAGCCGAACCCGGCGGAGAGGCCGGGGCCGGCAGGGCGAGCGCCAGAAAGCGGTACGTTCACCAGGCGGCCCGCCCCCGTGCCCCGGGGGCGGGCCGTGCTGTGTGCTCAGGACCCGGGCTGTGCCTCGGCGCCACCGGTGATGGCCTCGACGCTCAGTTCGTTGACCTCGTGCTGGATCCGCTTGTAGAGGGCGATCAGTCGCTTGTCGGCGCCCTTGTGGCCGTCCGCGCGCATCGCTTCCACGAAGCGGTTCTGCGTGCGGGGCGGGCCGAGGCGGCGGTACAGCTCGAACCCGGCCCGGTACAGCTCGTCGTCGTCGGCGGCGGGCTGCCGGAGCGGCGGACGGGGCCGGTCAGTGTCGGCCGGTTCCTCGTCCGACGGCTCTTGCTCCGGCTCCTGGTCCTGGTCGCCGTCGACGTCCTCGGCTCCATCCGCCACGGGTGCGGCGGGCGGCTCCTGGACGTCGTCGGCGCCGTGGTCGACCTCGTCCGCCATGGTCGCGGCGGGCGGTTCGGCGGGTGCGGCGGACGGGGCGGAGGCTCCATCCGCCACGGTGCGGCCGACGCCGCGTTCGTGCTGGTCGCGACCAAACGCCACACCTACGGCGCTCCCATCCGCCACACCTGCCGTGAGCGCGGGTGTGGCGGCCGGGGCGGGCAGCGCCGCCACGGCTGACCCGGCGTGCCCGAACATGGCGCCGAGCGCGGCGCCGGCGCCCTGCACGATCCGGGCCCGCTGCTCGACGACGAGACCCTCAGCGAGGGCGTTGTCCCCGGCCCCGGCGTGCCGGGCGAGGCGCCACGCCTCACGCAGCGACAGCCACCGACGGATGCGGCTCGGGTGCTGCTCCGAGGCGGCGAAGTGGTAGTTCAGTCGCTGCGCAATGTCGGCGTTGCGCTTCAGTGCGGTCGGGTCGATGCCGGTGACGTGGGTCACCGCGCTACGTGCCAGGAGCGCGCCGCCCTCGGCGGCCACCACCATGGCGAGCTGCGTCACGGCGAACGCGACGGCGGCGGACCGGGTGGGCGCCACGAAGAAGGCCGATGAGGCCGCCGCGACGGGAACGCCGATCATGGCGAACCGGACCAGCCAGTGAACGGGCTGTTCCAACACGGTCAGGCCGACGGCGATCATCGCGGCCATGAGGGTGGCGCCCTCGGAGGCGGCGACGATGCCCCACGCGGCGTCGTTCCCGAACACGGCGGCCATGTTGTGGAAGGTGCCGTACGCGCCGCCGGCACCGACCAGGACGACGGCGACGCCGATCACGCGGAGCGCGGTGATTTGCAGGCTGGACAGTTGCTTTCGCTGCGGAGTCTGAGCATTCATCAAAGGGGCCTCCTTTGAGGACGAGGGGTCCGACCGCGGCGGGCGGTCGGTCGGTTGTAGCGGGTCGGTGGGGTCAGCGGCTGGCGGTGATCGCCGGGCAGCCGAGGCAGATCGCGCCGCGGTCGAAGTCGGCGAGGGGGCGGCGGGTGGAGCAGGCGGCGCAGACCTGGGTGCCGGCCGTGGCTGCCTCCTCCCGGACCGGGGCGGCGGCGTCCTCGTCGTCCTGGCCGTCGTCGTCGTACCCGAGGACCAGGGCGACGAGGTCGAGCGGGCGGGGCAGGCCGCCGTCCTGGCCGGCCTCCGTCCGTTCCTGGCGGGCCCGGCGGATCAAGTCCTGCAGGACCGCGTACGAGACCGCGCCGCGTACGGCGTTGCCGTTGGCGGGGTCTGCGGCGAACGCCCGGAGGCGGGCCACGTCCTGGCGGACCTCGTCGAGTGCGCCCGCCTCCTTGCGGGCGGTGTCCCGCTCGCCGGTCAGCCGCTGCACCCGGACCTCGACGTCGAGGCGCTCCCCGGCGGTGTCCCGCTGGAGGTCGCGCAACTCACGGGCGAGCATCAGGTTCGTCTTGCGGCGGTCCTCGGCGAGGGCGTCCGCCTCGTCCGTGGCCCGGCGGGCGGTGTCCAGGGCGGTGCGGGTCCGGGCGAGTTCGTCGCGGTCGGAGAGTAGGGCGGCGTACGTGCTGCTGGTGATGATGCGGATCACGTGAGGTTCCCCCTCGGTCGGGTCGGTGTGGTGCGGCTGGTGGAGCAGGCCGGCCCCGCCCTCGGGCCGCCGGTCTGGCGGGTGGCGGCGGGGCCGGTGGAGCAGGGGTGCGGGTCAGCGGGTACCGGCTTCCCATCGGTCGAAGCCGCGTTCGCGGACGTGGCGCCAGTCCTGGCGGGTGCCGATGACCTGCTCCGCCCAGTCCATGGCGGCCTCCACGTCGGCGTCGAAGTCGGTCGGGTGGAAGACCTCGTGACAGTCGCGAACGGGCGTGCCGTCCTCCCTGTCGCCCTCCAACTCCCAGCCGAAAACGTCGACGTCGATGGGGCCGGGGTAGAGCTTGAAGCGGGGGAAGATCATGCGGGGTCTCCTGGGGTCAGGTGGTGAACAGGGCGAGTTGTGCGGAGGCGAGGGCGGCCGCGGCGGCCTCCTCGCGGATACGGCGCCCAGCCCTGGCTGCGTCGGCGGCGTGCGGGGCGCAGACGGCCGTCAGGGCGTCCGTCGGGAGGTGGACGGCGTCGACCAGGCGCACCGTCGGGTCCGCCGGGGTCAGGACCGTGGCGAGTTCCCAGCACCCGAGGGCGCTGCACAGGCGGCCGGCCCGCCTCACGACCGCCCGGAACACGGGGTTCGCATGGGCCGGGGCGGTCGAGGCCGGGTGAGGGGTCGTCACCAGGGGTCCGAGGCCGTCGGGTCGGCGGCCCGGTTCCGTTGCTGCGGGATACTCACCGGCTCCCCGTCAGGCCCAGTCAGCGGCCCCGTGAGGGCCGGGGGCGGAGGGACCGGACGGACGGCCGGGGCGACGTCCTGCGCGGCGTCCTGGGCGTCCTGGCGGCGGCCGAGCCATTCACTGGCCCACGTGCCGGTCAGGCCGGCCGCGGTCATCAGCGCGGCCGCCCCGTCGAGGTGCCGCCCGGTGACCAGGCAGCCCACGGCGACGACGGCCGCGACGGCCGGGGACACCGGGGAGGTCAGTACGGAGGTGAGCCCGTCCTCGACTCGGGCGGTGGCGGTGTGGAGCGCGGTACGGGCGCTCACTGCTGCGATCCGCTCGGGGACGGGGTGGCGATCGTCTCGGCGAGGCGCTGCGAGGCGGCGGCGAGTTCCTCGGCGGCGCGGATGAGCGCGGCCTCGATCTCCTGCTGGCTGCTGTTCGCGTCCATGTGTCGGGTTCCCGTTCTCGAGGACGCCCCGCCGCGCGGGCGGGGCTGGTGACTGGGGGCGAGGCAACGCCCCGGCCGCCGCCGGATCGGGCGGGGCCGGGGCGGGGTGGTCAGGGGCGGAGCAGGGCGCGCAGGCGGCGGAGGCCCGCGCCGAACGCGTCGAGGCGGTCAAGGAGGACGTCCAGGCCGGGCCCGTCCAACTCGGCGTCCAGGCCGGCGGACCAGACCGAGACGACCGCCGGGGCTCCCGGGGTGCCGAGGTCGCGGAACCACTCGGCCGTCAGCCCGCCCGCCTCGGCGACCGGCAGCAGCGCCGGGCCGGGGAGGAGCGCGGCCAGGAGGCCGGAGGAGGTGCCGGTGCCGTACACCGTGGCGGCCGTCACCGGCCCGCCCGGACCTGGCGCCACGCCTCGTCCATGTCCAGGTCGGAGGAGGCGGGCACCGTGCGGGCGGCGGCGCGGGCGGCGTCGGCGGCGCGGGCCCTGCGCAACATCTCGTCCATCATCGGGTCGGCGGGGTAGGTGCGGGGCGCTCTGGCGGCGCTGGTACGGTCGCTCACGCTGGTGCGGTCCTCTCGGTCAGGTGATGCTCACTGAGGGGGTCTGTGCTGAGTGCGAGGGACGGCCCGTCCGGGCTCACGGTGTTGGTAGCACCGCCGGACGGGCCGTCCTTGTTGTGAAATAAGGCTCTGGAGGGTCAGCCGGTGATGTGGTCGATGTCCTGGTCGAAGTCGGCCAGGGCGCGGCGGATGTCGTCCATGTCGCCGTGGCGGGCGGCGGTGCGGACCTCCCCCAGGAGTCCGCGGAGAAGGGTCAATTCCGCGTCGCGCTGCGGATCGCGGGTCCGCTTGGGCAGGGCCGGGCGGGCGTTGAGCTCGGCGTACTTCACGAGCATGTCTTCGATCGTCCCGCGGTAGGACTCGGTGGCCTGGCCGAGCGTCCCGTCCGCGTTCACCCATCCGAATACGGCCCGGAACCTGCTGCCCGCCTTGAAGGTCCAGCCGAGGAATTCGCCGGCCGGGGTCTTGCAGGCGCGGAACTCCTGCGCGTTCGGGTGGCTTCGGAGGGCGGTCCGCTTGGCCTGGTCCAGGGGGAGCGTGGCCACGGCCGCACGGGCGGCCGCGCGGTCCGTGGTGCGCCGGTCGTCGGCGACCTGTGCGGGAAGCATGGCCCGTGCCTCGGAGCGCTGGCGCTCCAGGGTCCTGGCGCATGTGGCCGCCGGGGTCACCCATCCGTACTGTGTGGCGTGCAGGCGGTCGACCTGAAACGTGTAGCCGAGCAGCTCCCCGCCGGTGCCACGGTGGATTTCGAACCTCCGGGCGTCCGGGAATGCCTCGATGACGGCGGCGCGGGCCTGAACGGCGTTCATGGCGGGCGCGGGCGCGGGGGCGGCGGGCTGCTCCGTCTCGGCCGGGGCCTCCACGGCCGCCGGGCGGCCGGCGGGCTCGGCAGGGGCGGTCTCGACGCTGCCCGGCGTCCAGGCGAAGACGCAGTTCCGGGACATGGCCTCCACCAGCCACCCGGCGTCGGCGAGGCGGTCCCGGGCGATCTGGAGTTCCACGCGGAAGGGCCGGCCGTCGGCCTCGACGATGTCACAGGCGCGGACCCAGTAGACCGCCACGCGGCCATCGCCGCGCGGCTCGACCATGTACCCGTAGTCAGTGGCCTCCTCATGGCCTTCATCGGTCAGGACGGCCAGGTGCAGGCCCTTAAGGGCGGCGAGGGCGGCGTGCACGTCCGGGTTGTCGGTGTGCTTGGGCAGGCTCCCCCGGGCGGTGCCGTTGTGGGAGACCACGACGCCCTCGACGACGCGGGTGGTGATGGTGGCGGGGCGGTCGGTCTCGGCGGCCGGGGCGGCCGGCGCCTCGACGATCTCGGCGGCCTGGGCGTCGGCGGCCTCGCGGGCCTTGACGCACCGGGTGCAGTCGCGGAGCTTCTCGGCGTCGCGGTCGCTCAGGACGCGGTCGGCCGGGCGGCCGCAGAGGCTGTTGGCGTGGAAGGCGTCGGTGCGGACCTGGTGGCGGGTGCGGCCGGCCCCGACCTGGGCGTAGGCGTAGGTGACGGTGGTCATCATGGGGTCCTCCGTGGTGCGGTGAAGCGGTGGGCGGGGGGGGGGCTTGGGAGGGTCAGGGGGCCGACGGGGCCGGGCAGTGCTGGGGGCACCGGCACGGCGGCCACCGGGATTCGATCTGCGGGACCACGTCGCGGTCGGGGTTGACCGTGACCGGCGGCCCGTACGTGGCGCCGCCGTCCTTGGAAACCCGGATCACCAGCACCGGGCCCTGCTCCCCGTCGTCGTTCCCGCCGAGGGCGGGCCGGGCGGCCGTCACGCCGCCACATCCATGTCGGCGTCGGTGAACATCGGCGCCGTCATCTCGGCGGGGGCCGGGATCTCCACCGGGGCGATGTCCGTCACGCGGAGGCTGGCGGCGACCTCCTTCATCGGCACCGGCCCGAGGCCGAGCCGCTTGTACGTGGCCCGGATCGAGTCGATGTCGGGGCTCTGCCGGGTCGACACGACCCGCTCGACCAGCCACCGCCCGCCGTACAGGCCGGCCGGGAGCCTCCCGATCAGCTTCTTCGCGGCCCTCTTGTTGCGCTCCGCGGCGCGGGCCTGGTCGGCCGACTTCGCGTAGGAGGCGCAGGAGGCGCTGATCTCCTCGTCGGTGGGGACCTCGTCCGGGTTGAAGACGTCGGCCGGGTCCGGGGCGAGGCGGTCGCGGTCGTCGGTGCCGCCGGTGAGGGCGGTCACGGTGCCGGACACGACACCTGCGACGGTGCCGGTGACGGCGGCGGTGGCGATGCGGGCGAGCTGGAGAGCGGTACGGAACATGTGGGCCTCCGTGTTGTGCGGTTGCTCTGTGCCTGGTGCGTGCGAAGGCCCCGGGGCCGTTGGTAGCGGCGTCCGGGGCCCGGGTGGCCGAGGGGCCGACGACCGGCACCCGCCGCGGTGAGCGGGGGATGCCGGACGTCGACGGCTCGGAACCGTCGAATCAAAGGTGGTGCGCGATGTTCGCCCCATCACCGCCAGGCGGTTCGGGGGCCGGCTTGTCGCCGATGCCGTTTCTCGTGCACGCCTTCCTCCCTACGTCCCTCACGTCCACGCGCCTCACGACGAGTGGTGCCACGACCGGTAGGGCCGTGGTGTTGGGCTGGGCTGCACGCATATGGAGTTCTCAAGTCCTGCCGGGCGCTCTCTTTCGACGTGATCCACGCGAGGCGTGGGCGCCGTCCGGGCTGTAGGTATGCCGATCGAAGCTTTAGGTACTGGTGTGTACCTTGGCGACACCATTAAGGTACATGAAGGTACTCGGATTGGCAAGTGTTGTACCTTCCGCATGTGCTGATGTACCTTCAAGTGGTACCGCTCAACCCGACGAAACTGGAGAAGTCGTGGCATACAAGACACCGGGGAAGGGGTACGCCGACGTGGCCGACCACTTCCGGAAGCTCATCAAGACCGGGAACCTCGCCCCCGGTGACCCGTTGCCCTCCGTCGCGGAGATCCGGGCCGAGTTCGACGTCGCGGCGAAGACCGTGAGCCGCGCCCTGGGCGTACTCAAGAGTGAGGGCCTGGTGGCTTCACGCGGCTCGCTCGGGACGGTTGTGGCTAAGTCGCCGCTGGTCATCACCGGAGCCGACCGCGTCGACCGGATGACCCTTAACGGGCTGCGGTACGCCCGGGGCGAGGACTCCACCGGGCACCGCGTGATGCGCCGGTCGGTCCATGACCTGGAGGTGTGCCAGGCCCTCGACATGGACCCGGGCGAGGAGGTCATCATCCGTATCCGCACGTTCCGGCAGGACGGCCGTCCCACGTCTGTCGGCGTCTCCGTGTACCCGCCTCGCACCACGGCCGCGGTGCCCGAGCTGACCGACGAGGTCCCCATGGGGGACTTCTTCGGCGACCTCTACATGGAGCGCACCGGCCGGGACGTCCTCAAGGGGCAGCGCACGGCCGAATCCCGGCAGGCGTCACAGGACGAGCTCGACGCTATGGACATCGACGTCCCCTCGCACGTCGCGGTCTCGGTGCTCGTCACGAAGGTGACGTTCCACGATGAGGACGGCCCCTTGGCCCACTGGGAGGACGTCTACGCCCCCGGCACGAAG